>OZ242269.1:0-1457500 GCA_965207175.1 Nitrospirales bacterium | reverse complement strand
TTACAACCGGACCATGGCGTTGCAATTCACCATCGGCATCTGCCGTTGGATCTGCAAGAACGGCATCATCTTTGGCGAGCAAAGTCTCACCCTCAAAGCGACTCACCATAAGGGTGTCAATTTGGTCGACATGATTGCGAAAGCTCTTTCCTCCGGGCATACTCGCTTCGATTTTGCAAAAGCTAAGAGCCGACTTGCACGGCTTGTCAATTTGCACGTTCCCGTCAATCAGTTCGTCGCCGGCTCGCTGGAAATCCTTAATCTGAAGGTCCCCGAGACGATGCCAAAGACGCCCTTGCATGCAAGAGGTTGGCCACATCTCGGCACTCACCTGGAGAATCTGGGAACCAAATACGCGAAGGAACTTGGGGAAAATGCCTATGCGATGCTCAATGCCGCGTCCGACTATGCGGGCGATGTTAACGCACCCCGTATGACTCCAATGCTGAGCAATATCTATCAATCGCGTTGCGGACGGTGGGTGGAGACAATGGCGACGCAACCTTCTTCACTGCCGACTATCCCAGTCGAGATAGCCGCAGAAAACGTTGAGGCCGCCGAGCGGCTGATGTCCTTCAATTCCCAACCATGATGCGCGATGACGTGGTGGTCATTGGCGGCGGGCTGGCGGGGTCGGAGGCGGCCTGGCAGGCGGCGGAGTGCGGCGCGAAGGTCACGCTCTATGAGATGCGGCCCGTACAGGGAACGGCGGCCCACAAGACCGATCATCTGGCGGAAATTGTGTGCTCGAATTCGCTGGGATCTGCGGACCCCAACAGCGCACCCGGCATTTTGAAAGCCGAGATGCGGCTGTTGAATTCACTGGTCATTCGTGTGGCCGAAGAAGCCCGTGTGCCGGCCGGGATGGCACTGGCGGTGGATCGAGACATCTTCGCCTCCACCATCACCCACACGTTGGAAGCCCATCCGAACATTCGGATCATTCGGGAAGAAATTCAGGAGATTCCGACCGACGCAGTCTGTATCGTGGCCACGGGGCCCTTGACCTCACGCAGCATGGCGCAGGCGCTGGCCGCGCTCACGCACAAAGAGAACCTGGCGTTTTTTGACGCGATTTCCCCGGTCATTGATGCCGACTCCATTGACATGGACAAAGTGTTTCGTGCGTCCCGCTATGATAAAGGCGGCCCCGATTATCTCAATTGTCCGATGGATGCGGGTACGTATTCGGACTTTTACGAGGCGTTGAAGTCGGCGGATCGAGTGCAGGCCAAGGATTTTGAACAGGCACCGTATTTTGAAGGGTGTATCCCCGTTGAGGTGATGGCCGATCGCGGGAAGCAGACTTTGACATTTGGTCCGATGAAACCCGTCGGGTTGGTGGATCCGCGCGCCGACCGGCCGCCGTATGCGGTCCTGCAATTACGCGCGGAAAATCTCCATGGTTCGTGTTATAACATGGTGGGGTTCCAGACCAAGCTGACCTACTCGGAGCAAAAGCGCGTGTTTCGGATGATTCCCGGTCTTGAACGGGCCGAGTTTCTCCGGTTTGGGAGTGTGCATCGGAATACCTTTGTGAACTCCCCCGCGTTATTGCGGAAGACGCTGCAATTGAAAATGCGTGGGACCACATTTCTGGCGGGGTGCATCGTGGGCGTGGAGGGGTACGTCGAATCGGCTGCAACGGGCGGTCTGGCGGGCATCAATGCTGGCCGGGCGTTGGCCGATCTGCCATTGGTGACCCCGCCGCTTGCGACGGCACACGGGGCGCTGGTGCATTATATTACGACGAGTGACCCCCGGCATTTCCAGCCCATGAACACCAACTTTGGATTGTTCCCGCCTCTGCCCGAAAAGATTCGGGACAAGGAGCACCGGCGTCGCATGATCCACCAACGGGCCATGGAGGAGTGTCAGGCATGGAAGAAGCAATTCGCGCTTTCCTGACCTGTCTTGAGGTTGAACGCGGATCCTCGCGGGAAACGATTCGCGGGTATCGATCGGACCTGCGACAATTTGTGACGTTTCTCAAAACGGACATGAGCGACGCGGTTCCGGATCCGCTCCGGATTGACGCGTCGCTCATTCGACGGTTTCTGGTATGGTTGTCCGGTCGAAAGGACAAAAAATCATCGCAGGCCAGGAAGCTGTCCGCGTTGCGGTCTCTCTTCAAGTTTTTGCATCAGCGGGGCCAGGTGCCCGACAATCCGGTCGCACAGGTTCGGACGCCGCGACAGGGGTGCCACTTGCCCCGCGTCATGACGAAGGAGGAGGCCGAGCGATTGATGGAGTCTCCCGAGTCCGCCGATGGCACATCTTTCCGCAGGGATCAGGCGATTTTGGAAACCCTCTATTCCACGGGGGCGCGGGTGGGCGAGCTGGTGGGCATGAACTGGAACAATTTGAGTCTCGATGAAGGCATGGTGCGGTTGCAAGGCAAAGGCCGCAAAGAACGCCTGGTGCCCGTCGGGCGTGTCGCGGTGGAGGCGCTCCGCGACTATCTGGCGATGACGCCGTGGCGGTCCGGCCAGTCTGATGCCGGGGGTGTCCAAGCCGCCTCGTCGCTTCCCGTGCCGCTGGCTGACGGGCCGGTATTTCAAAATAATCGCGGCGGCCGGTTGTCCGCGCGCAGCGTGGAACGCATCGTGCGGCGTTATGCCGCCCGGCTGGAGAGCGGGGCCGTCACGCCGCATACCTTACGGCATTCCTGTGCGACGCATTTACTGGATGCAGGCGCCGATCTCCGCGTGATCCAGGAAATACTGGGGCATGCGTCATTGAGCACCACACAGCAATACACGCATCTGGCCATGGATCGGGTGATGGAGGTGTACGATCAGGCGCATCCGCGGGCTGGCCATGGCACGCCGGCACGCTCCGGCGTCACCAGGAAACCGTCATGACCATTCGTTCCACCACGATTCTTTCCGTTCGTCGTCATGGGATAGTCGCCATGGGATCGGACGGTCAAGTGACGGTGGGCACGACGGTGATGAAGGCCAACGCCCGCAAAGTCCGCCGCTTGTATCAGAGGCGCGTGCTCGCGGGGTTTGCGGGAGCCACCGCGGACGCCTTTACCCTGTTTGAAAAATTCGACGTGAAGCTGGAAGAATACAAGGGCAATCTGACCAGGGCCGCGGTCGAGCTGGCGAAGGAGTGGCGGACGGATCGCGTCCTGCGCCGCCTCGAAGCGTTGTTGGCCGTCGCGGATCTGGAGTGTTCGTTTGTCATTTCCGGGACCGGGGATGTCGTGGAACCGGAGGACGGTCTACTCGCGATCGGATCCGGCGGCCCGTACGCGCTGGCCGCGGCGCGCGCGTTGATGGCGCATACATCCCTTGCCTCACCGGACATTGTCGAACATGCGATGCACATTGCGGCTGGCATTGATATTTATACGAATCATGAAATCGTACTCGAAGAATTGAAGGCTTCATCATGAATCAGGCTCCCGCATCTGAAACGGCGGCAACAGTCGCAAGGGCGGACATGGTGAGCATTGACAGTCTGTCTCCACGCGAAATTGTTGCCGTGCTCGACCGCCATGTGATTGGACAACGGGACGCCAAACGGATGGTGGCCATTGCGCTACGGAATCGCTGGCGTCGTCAGCAGCTCAGCCCGGAATTGCGTGAAGAAATTTTCCCGAAAAATATCATCATGATCGGGCCCACGGGCGTGGGAAAAACGGAAATTTCCAGACGTCTGGCCAAAATGGCCGATGCTCCGTTCATTAAAGTCGAGGCGTCAAAATTTACCGAAGTCGGGTATGTCGGGCGTGACGTGGAGTCCATCATTCGGGACCTCACCGAACAGTCAGTCACGATGGTGAAGAGCGCCTCCCTGAAGCGAGTCGAAGGGAAGGCCGAAGAGCTGGCCGAAGAGCATGTACTCGATTTGCTGCTTCCGTCGAATCCGTCGTTGCGCCCGGGTGTGAAGGAGGGAGCCGAACCTGGAACCGCGACGCAGCCCGGTGAGCCGGGAGACCATGGCACGCGCCAAAAACTCCGCAAGCAGTTGCGGGAAGGCCGACTCGATACCCGAACGGTGGACATGGAAGTCAAGGAACGCGGTGTACCGATGGGCATTATTTCCAATGTGGGAGGGATGGAAGAACTCGAACATCATCTTCGCGACATGTTGGGCGGGTTGGCGCAGGGGAATAAAAAAAATCGCGTCATGAAAATTCCCGATGCCTTGAAGTATTTTACCCAGGAAGAGTCGCACAAACTGATTGACATGGACGAGGTGATCCGCGACGCCATTGAACGGGTTGAGCAATCCGGCATCGTCTTTTTGGATGAGATTGATAAAATCGCCAGTCGCGAAAAGCATATGGGACCTGACGTGTCGCGGGAAGGCGTGCAACGCGATCTGCTGCCGATTGTCGAAGGGTCAACCATCAACACGAAGTACGGTCTGGTGAAGACCGACCATATTCTTTTTATTGCCGCCGGGGCGTTTCACGCGGTCAAACCGGCGGATTTGATTCCCGAACTGCAGGGGCGATTCCCGATTCGCGTCGAATTGGAGCCCTTGACCAAAAGTGATCTGGTGCGCATTTTGACGGAACCCCGCAACGCCCTGGTGAAGCAATATCAGGCGTTGCTGGCCACCGAAGGCATTACGCTTGAGTGCACCCCTGATGGCATTGAGGAAATCGCGGCCACGGCTGTCGAGGTCAATGACCAAACGGAAAATATCGGCGCGCGCCGGTTATTTACGATTGTGGAGCGGTTGCTCGAAGATGTCTCCTTTGAAGCGCAGGAGCTGAAAGAGAAAACGGTCGTCATTGACGCATCCTATGTCAGGGATCATTTGAAGGAGATCGTGAAGGATCAGGATTTGAGCCGGTACATTCTGTAACGACATGTCGTGCCTGTCCCGTCGTGCGCGGCGGAACGCGAAACGCACGGTCGACTTCCGGGAATAACCATGAACCGACTGAGTAAGCGAGCCGACATCCTCGTCGAGGCCTTGCCCTACATTCGGACGTTTGCGGGGAAGACCGTCGTGATCAAATACGGCGGGAAGGCCATGACGCAGGAGGCCCTGAAAGACGGGTTTGCCAAAGACGTGGTGTTGCTGAAATACGTCGGACTCAATCCCGTGATCGTTCATGGAGGCGGGCCGCAAATTGATCACATGCTGGTCCGGTTGGGCATGCAGCCGACCTTTCAACGCGGCGTTCGGATCACGGATCACGCGACCATGGGCGTGGTGCAGATGGTCCTGGGTGGAACGATCAACAAGGAAATCGTGACGTTACTCAATCAGCATGGAGGGAAAGCCATCGGGATCACCGGGCAGGACGACGGGTTTATCATGTGCAAACCGTTTTCTGCGAAAGCCTGGTCACGGGGGTTGCATCCGGCTACCCACGGTCTCGCCGATGAAGCGTATGGCTTCGTGGGCGAGGTTGATACCGTCAATCCGCACTTGGTCACCACCTTGCAGCAGGAGAATTTTATTCCGGTCATTGCGCCCATCGGGGTTGATACGCAGGGACGGCCTCACAATATCAATGCCGACCTCGTGGCCGGCGCCATGGCGAGTGCGTTGAAAGCGGAAAAGCTGCTGATGCTCACCGATGTGAAAGGCATCCGGGACGCCAGCAATCGTCATGTGTCCACCTTGTCCGGAAAAGACGTCGAACGAATGGCGCGAAAAGGCACGATTCGTGAAGGCATGCTGCCCAAAGTGCGGGCCTGTTTAATGGGCATTGAAGCCGGTGTGCACAAAGCCCATATTATTGACGGCCGGGTCGCGCATGCCATTCTGCTTGAGCTGTTCACGGACAAAGGCATTGGCACGGAGATTGTGGCGTGAAAGCGGGACCGGGCGCCCGTCGCTGCGTGACGGGGCCATGCCGAACGATCTCGTGTGACGCGAAGTCCGTTCTGCCTCGCGCCGATGCCGGGCCATCGTTCCCATGAAGCTCGCGAAAGCGCCCTCCGGTCCTGCGACGAAGCGTCAGACGGCCGCGTCTTCCCCTGACCGACAGTCTGTGTTGCTGCTGGTTCATCTGCAAAATGATTTTTGCCCGGGCGGGTCCCTGCCGGTTCCCGAAGGGGATCACGTCATTCCCGTTGCCAATGCATGGATTCACATGTTTGCCAGCCAGGGGTATGGCATAGTCGAGACGCGGGACTGGCATCCATCCAATCACTGTTCGTTTCAGGAACAGGGCGGTCCGTGCCCGTCGCATTGCGTGCAGGGATCATTCGGCGCCCAGTTTCATCCGGATTTGAATATGCCGCCCGGCACGTTCATTGTGTCCGGTGGAACCCATGCCACACAGGACCCCTCTTCCGGTTTTGACGGCACGACGCTGGACGAACGCCTTGAAGATTTGGGAGCGCAAACCCTGTACGTGATCGGTCTTGCCACTGACTATGGCGTGAAGCAAACGGTCTTGGAGGCCCGCCGAAGGGGCTTTCGCGTCGTGGTCATCAGAGACGGCGTTCGCGGTCTCGACGTGGAATTCGGCGAGTCAGACCGGGCGCTGGGGGCCATGCAGGATGCCGGCGCTGTTGTCGCCCAGTCGGCGGATCTTGGTCTTCGCCTGTAACCGCCTTCCCGTCCCTGCTTTGCGCACTCCCCTACCCATCCGCCAACTCACACCACACGGGGGTATGGTCTGAAGGTTTCTCTTTCCCGCGCGGGCCTTTGTCAACTCCGGAGGCCATGAGCCGGTCGGCCGCTTGCGGAGACAAGAGCAAGTGGTCAATGCGTAAACCGTGATCCTTGTTCCAGCGTCCGGCCTGATAATCCCAGAAGGTGTACACGCCCGATTGCGGATGCTGGACATGAATGGCATCGGTGAGCCCCAGGTAACACATGGCGCGAAACCGGGACCGGGTCTCCGGATGACAGAGCGCGTCGCCGGCGAACCCGTTGGGGTCGTACACGTCGTCATCCGTGGGACACACATTATAATCGCCGCCCAACACACACGGTTCCTCATAGGCGAGCAGGGTGCGAACATGGGCAATCAGGCGATCCATCCACGCGAGCTTGTAGGTAAATTTTTCCGTCTCAATCGGGTTGCCGTTGGGCAAATAGATTGAGGCAACTCGAACGCCTCCCACAATGGCTTCGATGTACCGGGCCTGTTCGTCGGCGGCATCGCCGGGCAACGCGCGCTGTTCAACCTCAATGGGTTGTTTCGCGAGAATCCCCACCCCGTTGAAGGTTTTCTGTCCGACCACCGCGACGTGATAGCCGGCGTCTTCAATCTCGGTTTTGGGAAACTGTTCTTCCAGGGTTTTCAATTCCTGGAGCAAGAGGACATCCGGGTTGCTTTCTTTCAGATATGCCGTAACATGCGGCAACCGGGACCTGATGGAGTTCACGTTCCACGTGGCAATCTTCATGGGAAGAGAGTGTACAGGAGGGGGTGGGGGGAAGGTAGACTATGGGCGTGTGGTGCTGCTGATGATCTTGCCATTGACATACTTCACATCCTCAACCGTACCGTCGGAACGACGGAACACCCACTCACCCCATAGGTTGCCATGCACATACGGGCCTTCCTGAATATCACCATCCGCAAAACGCAATACCCAGTGGCCGTTCTTCTTGTCATTCACATACGGGCCTTCCTGAATACCACCATCCGCAAAATGCAATACCCAGTGGCCGTTCTTCTTGTCATTCACCACCGGGCCTTCCTCAACACCGCCATCCGCAAAATGCAATACCCAGTGGCCGTTCTTCCTGTCATTCACATACGGGCCTTCCCAAACAGTGCCATCCGCAGAATGCAATACCCAGTCACCGTTCTTCCTGCCATTCACATACGGGCCTTCCTGAATATCACCATCCGCAGAACGCAATACCCAGTGGCCGTTCCTCTTGTCATTCACCATCGGGCCTTCACCAACACCGCCATCCGCAAAACGCAATACCCAGTGGCCGTTCCTCTTGCCATTCAACATCGGACCTTTCTGAATATCGCCATCCGCATAACGCAATACCCAGTGGCCGGTTCGATTGCCATTGCGATAACAAGAGCCGGGATTGCCGGTAAGGTTGCCGCCTTGCGTTGCATCCCAAACGCACAGGTTGCGTGTTCTTGCCTCAATACTGCCGCAACCAGTTAAGACCAGCGAAGCAACGGCGGTTAGCATAAGGATCAAACGTTTCATCGTCAGCTCTCCTCGAAAGTTAAAAGCCTTGCAGGAGCCTCCACTGAACTCAACGACCTATGTATGAGATTGAGGTTATGTCCATCGAGTTGCCCTAATCAGACCTGTGTCGTTTTGTTCGTTTGCCAGCATATCCATGATTTGCATGGCTGGTGTATATCCTTGAGCAGCAGCCCGCTGCATCCACTGAATCGAATCAACTATGTCCTGCGGAACTCCCTCACCTTTACTATACGCCAAACCGAGATTATATTGGGCATCTGCAAGACCTTGGTCTGCGGCTAGACGCCACCACTTAACGGCTTCGCCGTAGTCACGAGTAACATGCACACCGTTGTAATAACACACACCAATATTATGCTGGGATTCTGCTTTGCCTCGTTGGGCGGCCTTCCAGTGACGATCAAACTGCTTGGTTTTTTGTGATTGAAACCACAGATAAGCACAAACCAACATGACACAGATTACAAAAAGAATTTCCATGTCTCCCCCTTGAATCTTATGGTACTAAAATCACACCACGCACGGCGAAATGGACGCGTGACAACCGGTGAGACGTGTCGGCTTTATGCACGAATCATGCGCTGTCTCAATGCGACTTGTCTCACGAGTGGCCTTGTCTGATTTTAACGATCGGCGTCCTTGAGGGTGTAGCGCACGGTGTTTGTGATAAGTTACAAAAACACGCAATATGCGTATCGCTATTTTGCCTTGAAGCGCTGGGACGGTTATGGTTTGTTCGTAAAAGCGGAATAGTTTCTTGGTGTGTGGGCGCGATGCGTAGCATAATGTCAAAGGAAACACAAACAGATCGCGCACCTTCCGGCGGCCGGGAACGGGCATTTGATGTGTTGCGCGGCACGTTTGGGTTGAGCCGGTTTCATCCTCATCAGGGAGAGGTGATCCAAACCCTCATTGAAGGCGGGGACGCCATTGCCATCATGCCAACGGGTGGCGGCAAGTCCTTGTGTTATCAGATTCCGTCACTGGTGCGCGAGGGCACGGGCGTGGTGGTGTCTCCGCTCATCGCGCTGATGAAGGATCAGGTTGACGCGTTGCGGCAATACGGCGTCCGGGCGGCGTCGTTGAACTCCAGCCTGTCGTATCCCGACAGACGGCGCGTGGAACACCGCTTGCTCAACGGCGATCTGGATTTGCTCTACCTGGCGCCGGAGGGGCTGCTGGCGGAGCCGATGCTGGCCCTGCTGGACAAGATTCCCATTGCGCTGTTTGCCATTGACGAGGCGCATTGTGTATCGCGCTGGGGGCACGATTTTCGTCCAGAGTATCTGCGGCTGTCCGTTCTGGGAGAGCGCTTTGCCGGTGTGCCGCGCGTGGCGCTGACCGCCACCGCTGACGAAATGACGCGCCGGGAGATTGTCGAGAGACTGGACCTTCGCGAGGCGGACGAACATATTGCCGGTTTTGACCGTCCCAACATCCGCTACACCATCAGTGAAACGGCGGGCGGGAGGCAGGCGATGCTGGATTTTATCAATGAAAAACACAGCGGGGATTCGGGGATTGTCTATTGTCTGTCGCGCCGCAACGTGGATGACACGGCAAAGTGGCTGTGCGGGAAAGGGCTGCGCGCCGTGCCGTATCATGCGGGTCTCCCGAAGGCGGAGCGGGAGCGCAGTCACAACCTCTTTGTGAGCGAGGAGAGCGTGATCGTGGTGGCGACCATCGCGTTTGGCATGGGCATTGACAAGCCCGATGTCCGCTTTGTGGCGCATTTGAGCCTGCCCAAGAACATTGAGTCCTACTATCAGGAGACCGGTCGCGCCGGACGGGACGGCCTGCCCGCGAGCGCGTGGATGAGTTACGGGCTTCAGGATGTGATGCTGCTGATTCAGATGCTTCAGCGTTCGGAGGCCGACGAGGAGTTCAAGCGCGTGGAGCGTGGCAAGATCAATGCGCTACTGGGGCTTTGCGAGTCCGCGGACTGTCGGCGGCGGGCGATGCTCGGCTATTTTGGCGAGTCGTATGAGGGGCCGTGCGGCAACTGTGACAATTGCCTTGATGCTCCAGAAACCTGGGACGGCACCGTGGCCGCGCACAAAGCGCTGTCGTGCGTTTCCCAAACCGGACAGCAGTTCGGGGTCAATTATTTGATAGACGTGCTACTTGGCAAAGAGAACGAGCGCATCAGTCGGTTTGGGCACCATCGCGCGAAGGTCTACGGTACGGGTGTGGAATGTAGTGCCGTGGAGTGGCGCGGCATCATGCGTCAACTGGTGGCCGCTGGGTTGTTGGTTCCCGATCCGGATGGATACGGTGGGCTGCGCCTGACGGACAAGGGCGGGGCGGTGTTGCGTGACGGCGACACGGTGTTGCTGCGCAAACTGCGGCACACGGAGTCGGCAAGGCCCGCCGCCAAAACTTCAAGGAAAAAGAAGCCGGTTGCTGTAAGTCAGTTGCCTGACGAGGCGGACGTGGCACTGTTTGAGGCGTTGCGGACTGTGCGCCTTGGGCTGGCGCGCGCGCAGCATGTGCCGTCCTATGTGATTTTTCACAACTCCACGCTGATTGAGATGGCGAAGCAACGTCCCCGCGATGTGGAGGGAATGGCGGGCATTTCAGGCGTGGGACAGGTCAAAATGGGACGGTACGGCGCTGATTTCCTGAAGGTGATTCACGAGTTCGGGCAATAACCCCCCCCGACCTCAATGCGCCTCGTTCCATGAATGGCCGTGTCCGATTTCGACGGTCAGGGGCACCGACAGTTGCCGCGCGGGAAGCGAAGCGGATTCCATGACTTCCCGAACCACCTCGCCCGTTTGCTCCACGGCGTCTTCTTCAACTTCAAACAGCAGTTCGTCGTGGACGGTCAACAGCATGTTGGCTTTTGTCCGAAGGTTGTGTCGTGCCAGGGCCGGCGGCACGTGAATCATGGCGCGTTTCAGAATGTCGGCGGCGGTTCCCTGAATCGGGGCATTGATGGACGCGCGTTCGGCAAAGTTGCGTCGCGCGGCCTGTTTGTCATGGATGCCGGGGACGTGGCACCGCCGGCCAAAGAGTGTTTCCACGTATCCATGTTCGCGGCAGAATTGTTTGGTGCGGGCCATGTATTCACGGATGCCCGGGTATCGTTCAAAATAGGCTTTCATGTACGCCGCGGCCTCTTCGTTGGTAATGCCAAGTTGCCGACTAAGTCCAAAGGCGCTGATCCCGTAGATAATGCCGAAATTAATGGCCTTGGCCTGCCGCCGCATCGCCGGATCCAGCGCGTCTGGCGCGACGCCAAAAATCTGGCTGGCGGTCAGGGCATGAATGTCCTGGCCTTCGCGGAACGCCTGTTTCAAGACGGCGATGTCGGCAATCTGTGCGAGCAGGCGAAGTTCAATCTGGGAGTAATCCAGCGACAGCAGAATGCACCTGGGCCGTGCCACAAAGGCGTGGCGGATTTTTCGGCCGTCTGCCGTGCGGATGGGAATATTCTGGAGATTGGGATGCGTCGAAGACAGGCGGCCGGTCGACGCGGCGGCCATGGCATACGAGGTATGCACGCGCCCCGTTCGCGGATTGATCTGCTCGACCAGCGCGTCGGTGTAGGTGCTTTTCAATTTGTCGAGCTGCCGCCACTCCAGCACGTTGGCCGGCAGGTCGTGTCCTTCGGCGGCCAGCGATTCCAGCACGTCGGCTCCCGTGGCGTAGGCGCCAGACTTGCCTTTTTGTCCGCCCTCCAGCCGCATTTCGTCAAACAGGACCTCGCCGAGCTGTTTGGGTGAGCCGATGTTAAATTCATGACCGGCTTGCCGGTGAATGGTTTGCTCCAATGCGTCCTGCCGTTCCGCGAACTCCCGGCTCAGCGCTTCCAGTTTTGCGCGATCAACTTTGATGCCCGCGGTTTCCATGTCCACCAGGACGGCCATGAGGGGTCGTTCCAATGTCTCGTAGGGCGTCACCATTCGTTCGGCCAGCAGGCGGGGTTTGAGGCATTGGTGCAACTGGAACGTGACGTCGGCGTCCTCGGCGGCATAGGCCAGGGCTGTATCCAGCGGGACCAGATCAAAGGTGATTTGTGATTTTCCCGTTCCGGCCACGTCTTTGAACGTGATCGTCCGGTGTCCCAAATGCTGTTTGGCTAATTCATCCATGCTGTGGCCGTGGCTGCCGCCGTCCAAGACGTAGGACAGCAACATGGTGTCGTCGACCGGTGAGATGGCGATGTCGTATCGCCGCAGGACCGCCATGTCGTATTTCAGGTTATGACCGATCTTCAGCACCGATGGGTCGGCGAAAAGCGGGCGCAGCAGATCGAGCGCGTTGCCGAGTGGAATTTGTTCGGGCGGTTCGTTCCGTTGAGAGGTCTGCGCCGCATCCGACGACGCCGAGAAATCCAGTGCGGACGCCGGTTCAGGGGAACGGTGTGCGAGGGGAATGTAGCACGCATGGCCGGGCTTCACGCATAGCGAGATGCCGACCAGTTCCGCTCGCTGTTCATCCACCGACGTGGTTTCGGTATCAATGGCGACGGTGCCGGCGTAACGCGCACGGGTTACCCAGTCTTGCAGAACCGCGAGGGATTGCACCAGTTCATAGCATGTGGCGGTTGGCGGGCCTTCTGTGGTGTCGGGCCTGCCTTCCCCGGAGGCCGCCAGCCGGCTCTTGATTTTGGCCGCGACCGATTTGAAGCCTTGTGCGTTGAGGAATTCAAGCAACGGTTCCGGGTCGGGATTGTGGCGCTGCAACTGGGCCACTGTCAGGTCCATGGGCACGTCATCCCGTAACCGAACCAGCTCCCGCGAGAGTCGGGCCTGCTCGGCAAACTCAATGAGGCTTTGGCGCCGCTTCGGTTGTTTGATTTCGGATGCGCGCGCCAGCAGGGTATCCAGGTCGCCATAGTCCTGAATCAGCAGGGCGGCGGTTTTGATGCCAATGCCGGGGACCCCTGGTACGTTATCCGTGGGATCCCCCGCCAAGGCTTGCACGTCCACCACTTTGTCCGGCCCGACGCCGAATTTTTCTTTGACTTCCGCCGGGCCGATTTTTCGGTTTTTGACGGCATCAAACATGCTGATGCGGTCGGTCACCAACTGCATCATGTCTTTATCCGACGACACAATGGTCACGGCGACCCCTTCGCTTTGCGCCTGCCGCGCATACGTGGCAATCAGGTCATCCGCTTCAAAGCCGGGCTTTTCAAGACATTCCACATTGAACGCGCGCGTGGCGTCTCGAACCAGAGAAAATTGGGGAATCAGTTCATCGGGCGGATCGGGGCGATGGGCTTTGTAATCGGGCGAAAGCTCGTTCCGAAACGACCGCCGGGCCGAATCAAAAATCACGGCCAGATGCGTGGCCTGCAGGTCGTCCAACAGCTTGAGCAGCATGTTGGTAAACCCCAGCACGGCGTTCACCGGCGTCCCGTCCGGCCGAGTCAGCAACGGCACGGCGTGGAACGCCCGGAAGATGAAACTGGAACCATCCACCAGGCAGAGATGGTTGGTGGCAGAATCCTGATGAGGCGGGTTCATTGTGCTGCAAATGATTTCACGACCAATGAGACATTGGTCGCTTGGCAACGGTGAGACAAAGAGCTACAGCAATTCGTTACATTGTAATGTGACGTTAAGCTTGAATAGCTTTGAAAAATTTCTCAAGGCGATGCAACGATGTCTCCTGTCTTTGTTTGACATCTTCTGGATACCAATATTTGGGGTCTTTCTTTGACAAATCGAGGGCATCCTGAATTTTTGAGTCTTCGTATTTTGTCTGCTTACGCTTAAAAAATTCATTGCTTGCCTGAATATTGAGCTTCCACTCCAGTGGAATGAGATTGCCAATTTTTCCAATATCTCGCTGGTGTGATGTGTCACACCACTTGTCATAATTATTCCATTTCCATGGCAAAATATGCTCGGTCTGGCATTGTTCAATCATTTTGGCATACTCGGAACGATTCTGGTTGCTATTCAGTGAAGAACAGAGCCACACCAGCCCTTTCTCGCACCGACCATAATCGGTGTTCGTCAATTTTTTGTCGAAAGCGTCAAGATCTTTTTTTGCGTCAATGTTTTTCCGATACTCTGCGGCATAGTCGCGATCATGGGCGATTGCGGCGCAAGCTTTATACGTCGTGTCTTTAACGGAATTGGCAGTGTTGTAGACCACGCCTTTGATGTAAAAGTATCGAACGGTATTTTTCAGTAGCTCGATGTACTCTTTCTGCTTTTCTTTCGCGAGAGAAAAATCATCGTTTTCACGTTTGCCGTGCTTCAGCAGAAAGACGTACAGGGGGTAACACCAATAAATATTTGGGTACTGTTCTAAAATTTTCCAGAATATCGTTGCATCGTCTTTCGCGGATTCATCGGACCATGTGGTGCGGTTTGTGTGTATCAAGTGATAATTTTCCAAACTGCATACGACAGAATCCCAATCTTTTGTTGGCGCATTAGACCTCGCAAAATATTTTTTGATATATGGACGCAACGCTGTCTCTTTCCCGGTGTCGTCACCTTCGGCCCGTAGAATGTGCATGTGAATTCGGAAAAGTGTCTCGTGGTCGTCAAGATCACTCCATCGTTTGATGAAATTTTCTCTGTGTTCTTTAGGGGACATTCCATAAATATCCGCCTTGAAAATGTCGGAATCGTTGAGTCGCATTCCACGGTTGTTGATGATTTGAAACAGTTTCAGTGCATCATCCAACGAATTACACTCAATGGGGAGCATAACAATGTTGTTTTGAAACGCAGTTATGGCTTTATCTCGCTGTTCGGGGGTCTTCTCTTCCCACCACGGCTCCAATTTTTTACGCAGAATTTCATAATTTAATCTGAACGGATTCTTAGCTGGCATGTCGGAAAAATCCAACTTCATAATCTTTTGGAAATCCTTGTAGTCGTTCTGCCCATCTCCCGCCAGAACTTTGGACTCCAAACGTGGCGCGTTACGTATGACATCGCCAGTATTGGGATCTGCTTTGTAAAGCTTTTTCTCTAAAATTGTTTTCGTCCCTGCTTTTGCAAACAGTGCCCTGATGAGCATTAACAGTGTGGTGAGTCTTTGCTGGCCGTCAATAACTCCCCACACCTTGTCGTTTTCCTCGTATGGATAAACCACAATACTGCCCAAAAAATACGTCTCCTTGCTATCGTTTATGTCAGAAAGGAAAGATGAAATATCCTCCCACAACTGCTCACATTCTTCCTCGCCCCATGAATAGGGGCGTTGAAAATCAGGGATGACAAATTCGCGGTCGAACACACGAGCAACGGGTAGTGGGTTGGCCTGTATTGCTTTCATAGTAAGATTCTCCTGAATAGGAAGTTCGGGTTAGATAACACCGCTCACAGCATAATCTATATCGGAATAGCAGACAGATAAATCCAGTTTGATACCCGCACCAGGGAAAGACTAGCCTGAACGCCCCTTTTCTTGCAAAGGTTTAGCCTTCTGCGTATGCTCAATCCTGTTTATCAACCCGCAGGTTTGAGGCATGTCGACGTCCCCGCACATAGACGACTCCCGCAAGGAAATTGACCGGCTGGACGATGAGATTCTGCGGCTGCTTAATGAGCGGTCTCATCACGTCGTGACGATTGGGAAGGCGAAGCGGCAGGCTGACCCGCAGGGTCTGCTCCATACTCAGGGGCGTGAAGCTGCCATTGTGGAGCGGTTGACGAAGGCGAATCCCGGCCCGTTTCCCAACGCGGCGATTTGGCCGGTGTATCGGGAAATCATGTCCGCCTCGCTGTCGTTGGAAGGCACGCAAACCGTGGCGTATCTGGGGCCGGAGTCCACGTTCACCCACGCGGCGGCCATGGGAAAATTCGGCGCATCGGCGAAGTATGTGTCGTTTGGCGGCATCAAGGAAGTGTTTGATGCCGTGGAACGCGGGCACGCGCTGTACGGGGTGGTGCCGGTGGAAAACTCGACGGAGGGTGTCGTGAATTACACCCTGGATATGTTTATTGATTCCAGCCTGCTGATCTACGGGGAGGTGATGCAGGAGGTGTCTCATCACTTGATGTCACGCAACGCGAACATTGAGGACATCAAAACGGTGTATTCGCATTCGCAAGCTCTGGCGCAGTGTCGAAACTGGTTGGGCGCCAACCTGCCCGCTGTCCGTGTGGTGCCCACCAACAGCACCGCGGATGCGGCGGGGCGGTGCGCGATGGAGACCGATGCGGCGGCCATTGCTTCGGAATCGGCTGCCACCACGTATCTTATGCACATTCTGCAATCGCACATTGAAGATCATCTGAACAATGTCACGAGATTTCTGGTGTTGTGTCGGCATGCGTCCGAAGCCACGGGACGCGACAAGACCTCCATCATGCTGTCGGTGAAAGATAAGGCTGGCGCACTCTACGACTTGCTCCGTCCCTTTGCCTCGCACGGCATCAGTCTGACCAAAATCGAGTCGAGACCCTCGCGTCGCAAGGCCTGGGAATATCTCTTTTTTGTGGATATTGAAGGCCATGGTAGCGAGGCGCGCGTCCGTCAAACACTGGAGGAACTGAAGAGTCGGTGTTTGTTTGTGAAGGTTCTCGGTTCGTATCCCATGCATGCCTAGGACGACGTGTCTATCCACATTCATCCCGCCATTGCCCGATTAGTCCCGTATGCTCCCGGGAAACCCCTTGAAGAGGTCGAGCGGGAACTGGGTATTCGCGGGGCCGTGAAACTCGCCTCCAATGAAAATCCTCTTGGCCCCTCGCCCAAGGCCATGGGCGCGTTGCACGACGTCGACGACACCCTGCACCGCTATCCTGACGGCGGGGCGCACGTACTCACCCGCGCGTTGGCGGAACGGTGGAAACTGCCCGTCAATCATATGGTCGTGGGCAACGGGTCCGATGAAATCATCGGTCTGCTGGTGAAAGCGTTCATGACCCCTGGGGATGAGGCCGTGATGGCCGATCAGACCTTCGTCATGTATAAGCTTGCCGTGACCGGCGGGCAGGGAGTCTGCGTGGAAGTCCCGCTGAAAGCATGGCGTCATGATCTCCCCGCGATGGCCGCGGCCGTCACCGCTCGCACGCGGTTGCTGTTTGTCTGCAACCCCAACAATCCCACGGGCACCATCGTGACGCAAGACGACGTCACGGCGTTCATGCACGCCGTCCCTGATGATGTGATTGTGGTGTTTGATGAAGCCTATGCCGAATACGTGCGGGATCCGCGCTATCCCAATCCTGTCGACTATGTTCGGCGCAACCGACCCGTGGTGGTGTTGCGGACGTTTTCCAAAATTTATGGCTTGGCGGGGTTGCGAATCGGCTACGGGATCACGACGCCGGAGATCGCCGATTATCTCCATCGTGTTCGCAATCCGTTCAACACCAGCACCCTGGCGCAACGCGCGGCCTGTGCGGCGCTGGACGATGAAGCGCATGTCGCCGCCAGTTGGACGTTAAATGAAACGGAAATGGCCGTGGTGGAAAACGGTCTTCGCGGTTTGGGGTTCGCCCCCCTGCCCAGTCAGGCGAATTTTCTCTATTTTGACACGCGGCGGGACGGCCGTGACATGTTCGACCATCTGTTGCGCGAAGGGATCATCGTTCGGCATATTCACGGTTCCATGTTGCGCGTGACCATCGGACGGCCCGACGACAACCGCCGCTTTCTCATGGCCCTGACCAAGGTGATGGACAACGTGCCCGTTCTCGAGACCCAGGGGATGCCCTCATGATTATCGTGTTCAAACCCGGCGCGACGGAACAGGACATTGATCACGTCGCCGACCGGCTTCGGGAATTGGGACTGAAATCGCAAATGTCCCGTGGCGAAGAGCGCACCATTATCGGGGTGATTGGCGACGAGCGCCTGTTGGATAATCAGCCGTTGAGTGTCTTTCCCGGCGTGGAAAGCGTGACGCCCATTCTGGCCCCCTGGAAACTGGTCAGCCGTGAGTTTCAACCACACGACTCCGTGATCATGGTGGACGGGATTGCGATTGGCGGGAATCGCATCACCGTCATGGCCGGCCCCTGCGCCGTGGAGAAACTGGAAGTGACCGTCGGGATTGCGCATGCCGTCAAGGCCGCCGGGGGCGCGATTCTTCGAGGCGGCGCGTATAAACCGCGCACCTCGCCCTATTCGTTTCAGGGACTGGGGCGCGAAGGCCTGGATTTTCTGGTGGAAGCGAAGAAGCAGACGGGCCTGCCCGTGGTGAGCGAAATTCTGGACCCCCGTGATACGGACGTCTTTTTGGAAAAAGCCGACATCATTCAGATCGGTGCGCGGAACATGCAGAATTTTGAATTGCTCAAAGAAGTCGGGGCCTATGACAAGCCGGTGTTATTAAAGCGCGGGCTGTCCGCCACGATCAAAGAATGGTTGTTGTCGGCTGAATACATCATGTCTCGCGGCAATCAGCATGTGATGCTGTGTGAACGCGGCATCCGAACCTTTGAAACCCAGTATCGCAATGTGTTAGACCTGTCGGCGGTGCCCACGCTGAAAGCCCTGTCCCATTTGCCCGTGATTGTGGATCCGAGTCATGCGACCGGCAAATGGAACCTGGTGGCGCCGATGGCCAAAGCCGCCGTGGCGGCGGGCGCCGACGGGCTTCTGATTGAGGTTCATTCCAATCCGGAATGTGCCTTGTGCGATGGTGAGGAATCCCTCAAACCGCATCGGTTTGAGACATTGATGAAAGACTTGAAGGTTCTCGCGCAGGCCGTGGGCAGAACGGTGTAGCCTGCCATCGTGGATCGGCATTTCCACGCACCGCTATTTTCACCTCCCGCCATGACCGTCCATTTCAAACAGGTCACGATTATTGGAGTCGGATTGATCGGGGGATCCCTTGGGATGATCCTGAAGCGTCACGGGTTGGCCGATCGCGTGGTCGGCGTGGGCCGGAGCGCGGACAATCTGGCGCTTGCGGTGCAATGCGGGGCCATTGATGCGTATGAATGTGATTCGATCGCGGCGATACCGGACGCGGATTTGGTCATCCTTGCCACGCCCGTGGACAGTTATGCGGCGCATCTTACGGAGTGGAAGCGGGTCCTGAAACCCGGAACGATTGTGAGCGACGTGGGAAGCGTCAAAGGCGCCCTGGTTGAACGGGCGGAATCGCTGGTCCCCGATGGCGTGCATTTTGTGGGCGCCCACCCGGTCGCCGGAAAGGAAGCGTCAGGGGCCGCCGCAGGCTCCCCGGATCTGTTCAGCGGAGCCTTGTGCCTGCTCACGCCGACGTCGAAGACGGATCCCGGGGCTCTGGCCGTGGTTCGGCAATTATGGGAAGCTGCCGGCGCCGTCGTCCAGACGATTGATCCTTTTGTGCATGACTGGATTTTAGGAGCGGTGAGTCACCTGCCTCACGTGGCGGCCTTCGCGCTCATCAACGCCTTGACGGATCTGCAAACACAGACCACGGGGGACAGGAATCTGCTGGATTATGCCGGACGCGGATTGCGCGATACCACGCGCATTGCCGCCAGCTCCCCGGAAATGTGGAGGGATATTTGTCTTGAGAACCGCGAGAATCTTCTCCGCATGATTGAAGCGTTTACGCAACACCTGCAACGCTTCAAAGTGTTGATTGACGAGCAGGACAAGCCGGGACTGGAGCGCGAAATCACGAAGGCGCGTGACGCGCGGCGGCGGTTGCCGTGAGCATGCTCACGATCACGCCGCACGGCCCCTTGCGCGGGACGATTCGGGTGCCGGGGGACAAATCCATGACCCACCGGGCGTTGATTTTAAGCGCCCTGGCCGACGGCTCATCCACGATTACAGGCTATTGTCGCGGAGACGATTGCCTCATGACGCTCCGCGCGCTTCAAGCGTTGGGCGTTCCCATCCAGGTCGACACGGATAAGGTCCGCGTGGCGGGCCAGGGGTTAGCGGGGTGGCGCGAGCCTGCCAGTGTGCTGGATTGCGGCAATTCCGGGACGGGCCTTCGTCTGTTGGCCGGGGCGCTCGCCGGTCAACAGTTTTGTTCCATTCTGACGGGCGACGACTCGCTACGCAGCCGTCCCATGGGGCGCATCGTGACACCCTTGCGCATGATGGGTGCGACGATTCAGGGGAGACAGGGGGGTGCGCTGGCTCCGTTGGCGATTCATGGAGGGGCGTTAAAAGGCATTGACTATCGTGCTCCGGTGTCGAGCGCCCAGGTCAAATCGGCGGTGCTGTTCGCCGGTCTCTTTGCCGAGGGGGAGACGCGGTTTTCCGAACCCCTGCCTTCCCGGGATCATACCGAGCGGATGTTTCGGTATCTTGGGATTCCGCTTGTCGCGAACGGACGGAACCTCATCCTGCCGGGCCGTCCCGCCTACGCCGCCAAAGATTGGGTCATGCCTGGCGACCTGTCCGCCGCGGCTTTTTTTATTGTTGGCGCCTCACTGGTTCCGGGGTCTGACGTGCGGATCATGCATATCGGACTCAACCCGGCCCGAACCGGGATCCTGGACATTCTCGGCAGAATGGGCGCCGACATCCGGATTGTGAACCGGCGCGAAGAAGCCGGAGAGCCAGTCGGCGATCTGGCGGTCCGTGCGGCTCCCCTGCGGGGCATTGTCATTGAAGCCTCACACGTTCCCGCCATGATTGACGAATTTCCGATTTTCTGCGTGGCCGCGGCGGTGGCCGAAGGCGAAACCGTGGTCACGGGAGCCGAAGAGTTGCGCGTGAAGGAAACCGACCGGATTCATGCGATGGCCACGGAGTTGCACAAGCTCAACGTGCCCGTTCGGGAAACCCCGGACGGGTTTGTGTTGCAGGGAGGCGCGTCAATCACGGGCGGGACCTGTACGAGCCATGGAGACCATCGAGTGGCCATGGCGTTGGCGATCGCGGCCCTGACCGGAGACGCGCCGACCACGATTCTTGACACCGACTGCATCGCGACGTCCTTCCCGGACTTTCATGACAACCTGTTGGAATTATTGACACTTTCAAACTGAATCCTGTAAAGATCAGGTTTGGAGAACGGTGACGAATTCCGCCCAAAGGCCAGGCTTGGTCATCACGATTGACGGTCCTGCCGGTGCGGGGAAAAGTACGACGGCGTCCGCCCTGGCCTCGCGGTGGGCTATGCCTATTTTGATACGGGTGCTCTCTATCGGGCGATTGCGTGGGTTGTGCAGCGCGCGGGGATCGCCTGTTCGGATACCGTCGCGATGGAGACCCTGCTGGCATCCATGGATATGCGCGTGTCGCTTGAAAGGGGGGTGACGCGGATTGTGATCAACAATGAGGACGTCACGTCGCAATTGCGTTCTCCCGCCATGAGTCAATTGGCGTCCACCGTGGCGATGCTTCCGCATGTGCGCCAATGGTTGTTGCCGATTCAGCAATGGCATGGCCGGGCGGGAGGCATTGTGGTGGAAGGCCGCGACATGGGCACCAGAGTGTTTCCTGCCGCTGACGCGAAATTTTTTCTTGAGGCTGATCTCGACACGCGAGCGGCACGCCGGTATCACGAGACGGCGCGCGCCGGCTACCCCAAACCGCAACGCGAGATTCGGCGGCACATTCAGGAGCGAGACACCAATGATCAATCGCGCCAAACCGCTCCGTTGAAACCGGCTGACGATGCGGTGGTGATTGATTCCTCGTCGTTGACGGTTGACCAGGTGGTCGAGAACATGATGGAGTGGATTCCGGGTTGCTCGTGAGTACGGTGGTGTATGGCATCCTGTGGATCCTGTGCCGCGTGCTTAGCAGCCTGTTTTTGCGGTATCGCACGCGAGGGGTTGAACGCGTTCCGGTATCCGGCGGTGTGCTGTTGGCGGTGAATCATGCGAGTTATGCCGATATTCCGTTGCTGGGATGCGGGATCAGGCGCCGCCTCTTCTATCTCGGGCGGGCCAATTTGTTTCCGCATCCTCTCGTGAATCGCTTTCTTCGGTCGCTGGGATGGGTTCCGTTGAAACATGATCGCTGGGGTCACAAAGCGTTCCGGGATGCCGTGGACATGCTCAAGGCCGGCAAGACGGTCGTGATTTTTCCGGAAGGGACCCGCACGCCGAACGGCGCGTTGCAACCTGGCAGACCCGGGATCGGATTGCTGGTGGCCGCCGCGCAATGTCCCGTGGTGCCGGTCTATCTCCGTGGGACGTATGATGTCCTGCCCATGGGCGCCACCCGGCTCCGGTTGCATCCGGTGGAAGTGCTGTTTGGCGAGCCTATGGATTTTCGCGAGGAGTGCCGACAGGACAAGGGGAAAGCATTATACCAACGCATTAGTCAAACAGTGATGGCGCGGATTGCCGAATTGCGCGGCGTGGATCGTTCGGTCGTACCGCTAACATGAACCCGTGGATTGAGCCTCTCCACGTTGATCGCGGCTTGATCTCTGTCACGACGGTTGCTGTGAAGCAAGCAAAGGGTAGGAATTCACCATGAGCACGATAGCAAACACCGGAGAAGAACTGGACCGTGGGACCCTGGAGGCCATGTACGAAGAGACGTTTAAGAATTTTGAGGAAGGCACGATCACGGAAGGCCGGGTGGTCGCCATTCAAAAAGATAAAGTGATTGTGGATATTGGTTATAAATCCGAAGGCTTTATTTCGATGAATCAGTTCCTTTCGGACGATCTTAGCACGTTGACCGTGGGTGACTATATCAAGGTGTATATTGAGCAACGTGAAGATTCGGAAGGGAATTTGCTCCTGTCCAAGGAAAAAGCGGACAAGATGAAAGTGTGGGAGGCGCTTGAGGTGTCTCATCAGGAGGAGAAAGAGGTCGAAGGGAAAGTCATTGCGCGCATCAAAGGCGGGATGATGGTTGATATCGGGGTCAAGGCGTTTTTGCCCGGGTCGCAAATTGATCTGACACCCGTTCGCGACCTGGACGGATTGGTGGGCGCCACCTTCTCTTTCAAAATCATTAAAATCAATCATCGGCGCGGCAACATCGTCATTTCCCGTCGTGTCTTGCTGGAGGAAACGCGGGATAAACGGCGGCAACGCACGTTGGCGACCCTCACCGAAGGTCAATTGATGCAGGGAACGGTGAAAAATATCACCGACTACGGCGCGTTTTTGGATTTGGGAGGCATTGACGGCCTGTTGCACATTACCGATATGTCCTGGGGGCGCGTGGGCCATCCGTCGGATATTTTTTCCGTGGGTGATCGGGCGGATGTGCTGGTGCTCAAGTATGCGCGCGAGACGGGACGAATTTCTCTGGGGCTCAAACAAAAGAACGCCGATCCATGGATGAACATTGCGTCCAGGTATCCGGAAGCTTCGCGCGTCAATGGCAAGGTCGTGAGTCTTGCGGATTATGGCGCGTTTGTGGAACTGGAGCCGGGTGTGGAAGGTCTCGTCCACGTTTCGGAAATGTCCTGGACCAATGAAGTCCGTCATCCGTCACGGGTGGTGGCGGTGGGCGATGCCATTGAAGCCCAGGTCCTGTACGTGGACCAGCAGGGCCGAAAGATTTCTCTTGGCATGAAACAGACCGTGCCCAATCCCTGGGACATCATTCAGTCCCGCTATCCGGCAGGCACGCAGATCGAAGGCAAAGTGAAAAGCGTCACGGATTTTGGGGCTTTTGTGGGGTTGGATGAAGGGATTGACGGGCTGATTCATATTTCGGATATGTCATGGACCAAGCACATCAAACACCCGTTGGAATTGTTTAAGAAGGGCCAACGCGTGAGTGCGATCATTTTGTGCATTGATAAAGAAAAAGAGCGATTGTCCCTGGGGTACAAACAGTTGACCGCCGATCCGTGGGAATCGGACATTCCCTCCCGTTATCTGGTGGGGGCCATGGTGACAGGCGAGGTGTCCAAGGTCGCCGATTTTGGGGTGTTTGTCAGACTCGAAGATGATGTGGAGGGCTTGATCCACGTCAGCGAAATCGGTGCGGCGGATGGCCAGGAGACGCTCGAAGAACGCTTTGAAATCGGCGGGCAGATTCCCGTCAGGATTGTCAAAGTGGATGGTAACGAGCGGAAAATCGCATTGAGCGTGAAGGACGAGACGCAGGAATCGGTGCATCAGGATCCGGCACCGCCTCCGCCGCGTGTCCAGAGCGACATTGATCAGAGTCTCGGCCGGATCGTCAAGGATAAGGGAATCCCGCCCTCGTCAGAAGGCGCGTAAACGACGTTCGTTTCGCGGAATACATGGAAGAAGACACATCTTTCCGGAGCATGTTCTCCCGGTGGTGGCGACGGATTTTCTGGACGGTCGTGAGCGTGTTGGTCCTGACCGTGCTGGGGAAAGCCCTGTTGCCGGACCTTGCCCTGATTGGAAAAGAGCGGATCGCGCTCATCAGGATTGAAGGCCCCATTCTTGATTCCCGAACAACGGTGGATGAGATAGAAGCGTATGGCGATGCCCCGCTCGTCAAAGCCATCGTGCTTCGGATTGATTCGCCCGGCGGTGGGGTGGCGCCCTCTCAAGAGATTTACCGTGCCGTCAAACGTGTACGGCAGGAAAAGCAGAAAACGGTTGTGGTGTCCATGGGGTCGGTGGCGGCCTCGGGGGGGTATTACATTGCGGTGGCGTCGGATCGTATTCTTGCCAACCCCGGGACGCTGACGGGCAGTATCGGCGTGATTATGCAATTGGCCAATTTTGAAGAGCTGATGGACAAAATCGGCGTCAAGAATTTCGTCATTAAAAGCGGACGGTATAAAGACATCGGCTCCCCGTTTCGCACGATGGTGGACGATGATCGTCAATTGTTGCAGTCGGTGATGGATGACGCCCATCGTCAGTTTATCGAGGCCGTGGCCGACGGCCGGTCGCTCGACATCGCCGACGTGGAAGGATTGGCGGACGGACGCGTGTTGACCGGACAGCAAGCCAAAGACGCGCTCCTTGTTGATGAGCTTGGCGATCTGAAAGCGGCGGTCAAACTTGCGGCCGAGATGAGTGGGGTGAAAGGTGTGCCTTTGGTCGTCGAGACCCCTCGGCAAGTTTCATTCCGTGATTGGCTGGCCGGGTCCCTGTTCGGGGACGCGCCCGCATGGCCCATACAAACAGGAATGCGCCTCATGTATTTGATGGCGTTTTAGAAAGACGAACACCATGCGCATGTGCGGGGCGCAGAGCACAGGGCGCAAGGTCATTGAATCAAGGAGAGGTCATGACCAAAGCACACCTGATTGAGAAGGTGACGGCAAAAGCCACAACGTTGAGTCGTCGCGATGCCGAAAAGGTGGTGAATGGTATTTTTGATTCCATCCGTCACGCCTTGAAACGCGGCGACAAAACAGAGATTCGCGGCTTCGGAAGTTTCCGCCTGCGCATTCGACGCACCAAAGACGGTCGCAATCCAAAAACCGGGGAGACCGTGTCCGTTCCTGAAAAACAGATGCCGTTTTTCAAGGCCGGGAAAGAGATGAAAGAACTGTTGAACCCCGTGAAGTCTGAAGAAAAGCCCGTATGAGTGAACCGGACACCACCGTCACGGCTCCGACCTGGACCGCCGATGCGCGTGAACGGCTTGAGCGCGCGCCCGTGTTTTTGCGCGGGATGGTGAAACGCCTGGCGGAAAAGAAAGCGCACGAATTGGGAAAAAGCGAGATTACCGGGGCGTTGCTTGACCAGTTTAAGCGTCAGATGATGGGGAGTATGGGCGGACAGGCCGGGATGGCCGACGCGGCCGATCAGATCGCGCAGGGCAAGTTGCCGTGGACGGCGGAGGCGCGCAAACGGCTGGAAGGCGTACCCGAGTTTATGCGGGCGATGATCCAAAACATTACGGAAGAGGTGGCGCGGGAACGGGGACATCTGGAAGTCAACGTGGAATTGTTTGAAAAAGTCGAAGCCATGGGGGATCAGGCCGACGGCGCCGTCGCGCCCATGGAATGGACCGATGGCGCGAAGGCGAGACTGCAGGAAAAAATCAAACATTCGCCGCCCATTGCGCTGGACTTTGTGACGGACATGCTGAAGCGCGACGCGGAAGACCTGGCGCGGGAATCGGGGCTGACCACGATTGATGAACAGACGCTTGTGCAATTATGGGACGCGCCGCAACGGAGCGTGGCCTGGTCGGATGAAGCCTGGAAACGGTTGCTGACCTCACCCGATTTTGTGCGAAGCGGGATCCGCAAAGCGGCGGAGCGGAGAGCCAGAAAACTCGGGTTGCAGGAGATTGATTCCGCGCACCTGACCATCTTTCGGAATGAAGCCATGATGAAGGCCGTGAAGCGGATCAGAAGTTTTGGGTATCAGGAATTGACCTTTGATGCCTTTGAGGACGCGCTGGTGAAAGTCAAACGTCTGAAAGGCAATGAGCAGGCCGAACACCGTCTGGCGGAAATTCGTGACTATATGAAGGTCAAGCCGGATGTGGGTGTGCTCGGCGAAGAATTGATGGGTCGCTTTCGCCGGTATCTGAAGGGCGAAGGCACATTGTAACGATCACGACGGCGCTCCCTTCCCCCTGACACCCTCACTCTTCATCGGCCCGTCGTGACCCGTCACCCGCGCTTCGCGGAGTGGGCGGCCTCTTTCGCCAGTTGATCCACCAGTTCATTGTACTTTTCTCCAGAATGCGCCCGCACTTTGTGCCACGTGAGCTGCATGTCCATGGCGCGGACCTTTGCCGCATATGACTGCGTAAAATGCGTTCTGGTTTTCCATTCGCCCTGCACCCAACTGGCTAACCCCTGGTAGTCAAAATAGATCGTGGCTGCTGCAATGCCGTGTTTTCGGCACCACGTCAGAGCGTGCAGCACCGCCTGAATTTCCGCCGCCACATTGCGATGCTGTCGCGCAGCAGCGGGAACGGCGTGTCCCTTGCCGCGACGGAGTTCCCGCTCTCCATCGAGGATGACGTAGGCCCAGCCAAATAGCAGAGGCCCTTCCCCATGTTGCAGACAGGATCCATCCACCCAGACCTGCACGGCATTCATGCTTCGGCATGTGGCTGGTGAAGGCCCTGGCGTGACCGTGGGGCGGGCGCCAGCCAGAAAGGCTTCGGCCTCTTCTCGCGTCGAAAATGATTTGTAGCCAGCCAGGGGGAACCCCCTGACCTGGGCTTCACACGCGGGCCAGGTGGTGTAGATGCCGGGCCTGCGCCCGTTTCGGACGGCGTAAAATTTCACAAGTCTTATTCACCTCTTAACCGTTTCACGCGCTCCTTCACGAGTAGGACCCGTTTGGTTTCCCCTGGTATCCCTTCGACGAGCGCGATATAGGTTTCGTATTCTTCAATAGCCCGTCGTGGATCGTGCTGTTCCAGGCTTTCTCCCAGATTAAACCGGGCTTCGGCAAAATTCGGGCGCAGGACAATGGCCCGTTCAAATAATTGTCTGGCGCGAGTCCATTGCCGTTGTTCGGCCAACACGCGGCCGAGACTGTTGATGATCTCCGGAGCATAAGGACGCAGCGACTGGGCTTTCTCCAGTATGTGTTGCGCGTCGGCCAACAGGCCCTGGTCGCGGAGTGCCAGGCCCAGCCGATGGTGGGCTTCGGCAAAACGTGTCTTGTCGTTGAGGCCATGCTGTATGGATCGCCGATAGGCGTCACCGGCGATGTGCGGTTGCGCGGGTCCGCAAGACCCGAAGAGTGCCGCTTCCCCCCGCGCAAATTGCTGTGTGCCCAGAAAGTCTTCGCCCGGGGTGACGTCGGGTGCGGGGTCGCCCGACGAATGCGCGGGCTGGCTGCGTTTGAGACCGGGCAGAAAATTTTCGTGATAACTCGACAACAGCTGTTCGTAAGGATCAATCACGACCGAGGCCACGAGCAACAGCGGGCGACCGTCACGTTCAAGCACCAGATACTGGGTCGTGGTGAATGTATCACCGGTGCGGTACAGCATGGCGGATTTGGCGCGAGCCTTGTTTTCGGAGAGGAGCTGGGTGGGGTCCAGATAAAACGTGGAGGCCGGGACGAGTTCGGACAGGGTTTCCCGCAGCACGGGATAGGGGGAGAGGTGCAGGCCGGGACCGAATTGAAACACGGCGCCCACCAGTATCTGTTCATCATTGAAAAAATACAAACGGTGGTAGTCGGACCGGGCGCGCGGTATCACGCGTTGCAGTTGTTCTCCGGAGCCCCAGGGAACCGTGCGATAGTCCGCGCCCAGCCAGCGTTGCACAATGTCGTCTTTTGCATCGCACAGGTGCGTGGCGCCCAGCAGTTCCAGGTCGCTGGCCGAGGGAGGGAACGGGGAATCAGGGCGAGACGGTGCGGTCCCGCATGCCGCAAGCCCGACCGCCAGAGCCAGACACAGGACAAGCATTCGCCGTCCGCCGTCTTCGGCAACCAGACGGGAAACACGCCAAAAGGTTTGCAATGGCGGATGAAGGGGGAGCAACCTCAAGTGTAATCCAAACGATGACGCGGAGCCTCGGTGAAGTGGTGGGCGATACTGGTATCGAACCAGTGACCTCTTCCGTGTGAGGGAAGCGCTCTCCCACTGAGCTAATCGCCCACGCCGGAGCAGTGTAGCATGGTGTGCCGATTGCTGACAATGCACGGGATTGGAAGTTGGCAGGATTGTTCGTTCGTCAAAACGTACTGTCGTATCCCTTCGGCCCCATTCTGCGGAAGCTGAAACAATGACCGGGTTCAGAAGCCGGGGACAGGGTTATCAACCGATCGCCAGCGACTCACATTTCCTGCTGGCTTCTGCCATGTCGCTGGAAATTTCTTTTCGAAAATCAGCATCAAGAGTATCCTTGGTGTCACCCTTTGCCAAAAGTGTATCCTTGGTTTTTCCCTGTTGTCGCCAACAGTCATCATCGGCCAGTGTGAACAGAGCAAACAAATCTTTGAACTCCGGTTCAGATTTCATGGCTGGCGACATTTTGTCGCGGGCAATTTTAGAGC
Organism: Nitrospirales bacterium; assembly: GCA_965207175.1. GTDB lineage: Bacteria > Nitrospirota > Nitrospiria > Nitrospirales > UBA8639 > Bin75. The sequence goes on along the minus strand of OZ242269.1, from coordinate 1,428,669 downwards.
GTAACATCGGACCAGCTTTGAGGCGAGCCACACATACCGCTAAGCCTTCTGGATAATTTTCCAACATAGGAATGGCGGTTTTTTTTAACATGAACGAAAGGACATGGTCATGATGTCACTCACGTCATTACGCGCTTCGCATGTCAGACGTGCCACGCGCACCGTTTCCGGTCTGTGCCTGCTCATGCTTCTGAACACCACGACGTGGGCGATGCCGGCGAACATTTCCCGTGGACAGCCTCTTCCCGACGCCACCCTGGTCGGCGCGCACAACGCCGTCGTTGCGCTTGGCGACCTGAAAGGGCGCGTCAGGATTTTCAGCATTGTCCCGCAACTCAACACCCCGGTTTGCGACGAACAGACCCACCAATTCAGCGAACACAAGAAGGGGGAGGATCGGAACCTTGAGATCGTCACCATCAGCACCAACACCCACGAAGATCAGGCGGCCTTCGCGGACAAAGCCGGCATTGCCAACATCACCTTTCTGTCGGACACCCCCCGCTTCGACTTTGGAAACAAAACGGGCTTACTGCATCCCGGGCGTCACATTTTGCAGCGAGCCGTCATAGTCGCCGATGAGGACAACGTTGTGCGCTATCTTGAAATTGTGCCGATGAGTCAATTGCCCGACATTGCGGCGGCCATGGACGCCGCGCGCGGACTGCTGTCGTTGACCTCCTTCGCGACCCCGGCGCAGAGCGGAGCGCCGCAACAGAGGAATCCTCACGGCGATCAGTCGGACTCCATGATCCCGCCGCCGGGCATCATCGGCGTCGCTCTGCATCTGACCGCCGAACGCGTCGGAGGCCCCGCCGGTCTGTTTATCCGGGCCACGCACCCCATGGGGCCGGCCGTCAAAGCCGGACTGACGCACGGGCAGGAGATTCTGGCCGTTGATGGCCGGTCTCTCAAAGGCAAAACGTACCGGGAAGTCGTCGCCATGATACGGGGAGAAGTCGGGACACCCGTCACCCTGCTGGTCAAAGCCTTTGCCACGGTCAACACAGTGGAGATCATTCGCGTCAGCGAAGACAGCCTGCTGAAGACAAACGAGAAGGCATTGACCCACCCCGGCAAGCGCCACTCATGATGCCGGGACACCGACACGGCTGGCGCGACATGATGCCATCCTCGCCCGTCTCCCCTGGGCGATCACGCAACGGATCAGGAACAGGGATGCGGCACGCGTGCGCCGGCACAACGCAAGGTCTCTGATGACAGCACGAGCACGGCCCTCTTCTCCGCGCGTGATCGCTTCCGGGACATCCCCCGCGTCTGGTCGTCCCGTTCGCGTGGGCATCAGCCAATGCCTGCTGGGTGATCCGGTTCGGTACGACGGCGGCCATAAACGCGAGCCGTTTCTTGCGGACGTGCTTGGGCAACACATGGAGTGGGTGCCAATTTGTCCCGAAGTGGAAGCCGGGTTCGGGATCCCGCGAGAAGCGATGCGCCTGGTCGGCGACGCGGCGACACCGCGTTTGATCACCATTCGTTCACAAAAAGATCAGACGGCGCGGATGCTTCGTTACACCCGACAACGGTTGCGCGACTTGCAGGTTTTGCATTTTGCCGGATACGTGTTCAAAAAGGATTCACCCAGTTGCGGAATGCGGCGCGTGCGTGTGTATGCTCGAGACGGACAGCTTCTTGGGAAGGGGCAAGGCCTGTTTGCCGCCGCGTTCCAAAAAACGTTCCCTTTGATTCCCATTGAAGAAGAAGAACGACTGCGGGACCGGAGCATTCGGGAACATTTTCTCGAGCGCGTGTCTGGCTATCACCGATGGCAATCCCACATCCTCGGAGCACGCCTCACTCGCAGGGCGCTGGTGGCCTTTCATGCGGCCCACAAATATCTCGTACTGGCACACAGTCGACGCCATTACCAACAACTCGGGGCATGCGTGGCTGATGCCGGACGGGTTCCCCCCCGACAGTTGACGCAGGCATACGGCCGGCTGTTTATGGAAGCCCTGGCCGTCAAGACCACCAGACACAAACACATGAATGTGCTCCAACACCTGACCGGTTATTTCAAAAACACCTTAAGCCCCATGGCCCGTCGCGACCTCCACAACGTGATGCACGACTATCATCGGGGGCTTGTGCCGCTGAATACCCCCGTCACACTGATCAGACATTATGCGCAGGCACTGGATATCCCGCACCTGCGGGATCAGGCGTACCTCACGCCGTATCCAAACATTCCGATGTGGTAAAATCATCATGAGAACGGGCTGTCGGAAGTTTGAAAATTTAGCGTCAACGATGAAGGGAGGGGCCATGACTCAAAACAGCAACCACAACAAAGACCGGCTTCGGCGCGCAGACAGCTGGCTGAAGCTGAGCCAGACGGTTGATTCCGACGATGAACGATTCATCTTTCTCTGGATTGCCTTCAATGCGGCCTACGGGGCTGAACTGTGGCATAAAGATCTCGAGATTCTGACCGACACAGAACGCAATAAGGTTCGAAAATTTCTGGCAGAAATTTTGCTCAGAGATCACGAAGAAAACATGAAAAACATTTTATTCGACGAGAAATTTTTCTCCAACGCGGTCCGAAAACTGATTCAAAATGAATATGTATATGAGCCATACTGGCAATGGGTTCGGGATGAACAGAATGACGAGCCGTGGGAGAAAGCACAATTCAACAAAGACAATCAACGGGTATTCAATTCCTTTGAAAAGCGTGATGCTCGTACCGTCCTTGAAGAAGTTTTAAGACGACTCTACACGCTCCGCAATCAGATTCTCCACGGTGGCACAACGTTTGCCAAAGGCAAGGGCCGTGACCAGCTTAAGGACGGTAGCGAAATCATGGCCAAACTTGTACCAGTGATAGTGGAAATTATGCGTACCGACATCGAGAACAATCCTGATTCTGATGTCTGGGGACGGGTTGCCTACCCGCTTCACAATTGTTAAGGAGACGACAACATGACTGATTCAACCACGGGCGTGGTCCTCGTTGGGCATGGCGGCATTCCCAAAGGCTGTCCTTCGGAGCTTGTGACACAGCTTAAACGTCTGGAAGGGCAACGACGGGCCGCGGGTGTGCCGATGGGCGAAGAAGAGCGAGAGTTTGACCAGAAAATCCGACTGTGGCCCCGCACACCGGACACCGACCCGTATCAGGCCGGCCTTGAACGGCTGGCCGCGCACCTCAAGCCTCTCCTGCGGGACGCGCATTTTTCCACGGCCTATAACGAATTTTGCACACCCACGCTTGCCGAGGCGATTGAACGACAAATCGCGGACGGCGCGAAAGAGATTACCGTCATCTCCACCATGTTCACGCCCGGCGGCTCGCACTCGGAATATGAGATTCCCGAAGAGATGACCGAACTGCGCGCGCGCCACCCGGACGTGACCCTGACCTACGCCTGGCCCTTTGATCTTGGGAAGGTGGCGGCCATGCTGTCGGAGCACATCGCGCAATGCCGGAGAGAACCAGCGGGAAAGGGCGTGTAAGGGTTTACCGGAGGCGACGGCCTTCAGCCCGGCGGACAGCACGCACGGCGCGCGCGACGCCTGGCGTCGAGAGATGTGAACCATCTCCCGATCAGGGGTTGGAGTCCCGTGGCATGGACGCGGACGATGCCCCGTCCCGCTTCTTCTCCAGCGCAAAAATGATCAGCAGGGAGACGACACCGACACTGATGGCGCTGTCCGCCACATTAAAAGCCGGCCAGTGCCAGCCAGCCACATGAAAGTCGAGGAAATCCACGACTTCGCCGTATCGCAACCGGTCAATCAAATTTCCAATCGCCCCTCCGACAATGCCAGAGACGGTCAGTTGACCCCACCAGTCATCCGGATGCATACGGTAAAAAATCGTCCACAGCAGCCCCAGGGCAAAGATGGACGTCCCGACAAAAAAGATGAGCCGGAACGTGCTGTTGGTCGTGGCAAAGATGCCGAACGCCGCGCCGGGATTTCGAATATACGTCAGGTTGAAAAACCCGGAGATCACGGGAATCGAATCATGCAAGTGCATGGTCTGCATCACCAGACGCTTCGTGACCTGATCCATGACCACAATGATGAGCGCCATGCCAATCAGCACGCCGGACCGACGACAGCTTTCATTCATGTCACAACCTCAATGCAGCGATTGCACAAGGTGGGATGCCGCGAGTCGTCTCCGACAGAGGGGCGATACTTCCAGCATCGCTCGCATTTTTGCCCCTCGGCTCTTTCGACCCTGGTCAGGATACCACGGGATTCGGTTGATGCTTTGTGCGCGTCCAGCCCCCCCCCATTCTCATCAAAACCCAGCGTCACCTGCGACACGATGAACAGGGCCGGCAAATCCTCTTCATACGAACGTAGCAGATCGAATTGTTCCCGCGTCTGAACAGTGACCGTCACTTTGGCTTCCAGAGAGGAACCGATGGTTTTGTCCTGTCGCCGACGTTCAAGCGTCCCCAACACCAGAGAGCGAATGTCCAGTAATTGTTTCCAGCGAGTCTCCAGCGTTTCCTGATTGTCCAGACTGACAGGCTCTGGAAAGGTCGAGAGGTGAACCGAGTCGCGCATTGACGATGCCGTGTTCCGTCCCGACGGCAGAACGTCCCACACGTCTTCCGCCGTAAAACTCAAAATGGGGGCCATGAGCCGGGCCAGGCCCGTCACGACGCGGAACAGGACCATTTGCGATCCACGTCGTTCAGGCGAGTCTTTGGGAAAGGTGTAGAGCCGGTCTTTCAGAATATCCAGATAAGTGGCGCTCATATCCACGGAACAAAAGTAGTCCAGCTCGTGCACGATTTGCCGAAAATTAAATGTTTCATAGCCGTTCCGCGCATGGCGAATGACGTTGTTGAATCGCATGAGCGCCCAGCGGTCCAGTTCCGGCAAGTCTTCAATGGCTGTTTGATGAGCCGGATTTTCAGGATCGAAGTCATAAATGTTGCCGAGTAAATACCGGCAGGTATTCCGGATTTTCCGGTAGGCTTCGACCAGTTGCTCGACGATTTGCGGCGAAATGCGAAGGTCTTCCTGATAATCCTGGGCCGCGACCCACAAGCGAAGAATGTCCGCGCCGTACTGTTTGATCACATCCTGGGGCGCCACCACGTTGCCAGCCGACTTGGACATCTTTTTGCCGTGACTATCCATGACGAACCCGTGGGTGAGCACGGCCCGATAGGGCGCGCGCCCGTCCGTGGTCACGGACGACAGGAGGGCGCTGTGGAACCATCCGCGATGCTGGTCCGACCCTTCCAGGCACAAACTCGCCGGCCACCAGTCTTCACCGTGTTGTTTCACCACGGCGGCATGACTCACGCCGGACTCAAACCAGACGTCCAGAATATCCCGTTCTTTCTGCCACTCCGTTGCCCCGCACGTCGCGCAGGCCGTCCCCGGAGGCACGAGTTCATGCGCCGACCGCTCAAACCACACGTCCGCGCCATGTTCACTCACCAGGTCGGCAATATGACCAATGACTCCGGAGTCCATCAACGGGCTTTGACATTTCTCGCAGATAAATCCCGGAATCGGCGTTCCCCAAATGCGCTGACGTGACAAACACCAGTCGGGGCGATTCGCCACCATGCCGTGGATGCGATCGCGCCCCCGTTCCGGAATCCATTGCACACGGTCAATTTCCTCAAGCGCGCGTTCTCGCAACCGGCCGGTGTCCATGGACACGAACCATTGTTGCGTGGCCCGGAAAATCACGGGCTTTTTGCAACGCCAGCAATGCGGATAGGAATGCACCAGCTGGCCCTGACCGACCAGCGCGCCGCGCTGTTCCAACTGTTTCACAATCTCCGGATCGGCCTTGAAAACATGCTGCCCGGCAAACTCTTGAACTTCATTGGTAAAACATCCGCGCTCATCAACCGGCACAACAACCTGCAGTCGTTCCGTGAGCACCTGTCCATGCCTGGCCCCGTTATATTGCAACGCCAGAAGATAGTCCTCCATGCCATGACCCGGCGCAATATGCACGCACCCCGTCCCCTGTTCCAGCGTCACAAAGTCACCAAGCAGAACAGGTGACAGTCCGCCATTGAAGGGCCGTTGACATTGAAGAGCCTCAAAGCCGTCATGGCCTTTTTTCCGAGCAAGGATTTCAGGATCTTTCAAATTACAGGCTTTGCACACCGTCTCGACCAGCTTCTCTGCAATGACCAGGACTTCATTCTCAATGCGTACAAACGCATAATCCAATTCAGGATGAATCGCGACCGCCTGATTGGCCGGCAGCGTCCACGGTGTGGTTGTCCAAATGACAAGAGAGACCCGCTCCACGTCTTCGGGAATCCCCGGGCCAAGCCGTTTCCGCGAGTCCGCCGTGAATGGAAATTTCACATAGACAGCGGGAGAGGTATGGTCCGCGTATTCGACCTCGGCTTCGGCCAGGGCGGTCTGATCCTGCGTGCACCACAACACCGGCTTCAGCCCTTTATACACCCCGCCTTGCTCCACAAACTTTCCGAACTCACGGATGATGGTCGCTTCATACGCCTTATCCATCGTGAGGTAGGGATGGTCCCACTCACCCAGGACGCCCAGCCGCTGAAACTCCTCTCGCTGGATGCGGTAAAACCTGTCGGCATACTCGCGGCACAGCCGACGCAATTCCATGACGCTCATGTCCTGTTTCTTTCCGCCAAGCTGCTTCGTGACCTGGTGTTCAATGGGCAAGCCATGGCAATCCCACCCGGGCACGTAGGGCGCCTGCATGCCTTCCATGGTTCGGGACTTCACGATGATGTCTTTGAGAATTTTATTGAGCGCGTGGCCAATGTGAATGTGGCCGTTGGCGTAAGGCGGACCATCATGAAGAACATACAGCGGTTTCCCCGCGCGGGATTCCTGCATGCGTTGGTAGAGCCGTTGCTCCGTCCATCGTGACACAAATCCCGGCTCGCGCGCCGGCAGATTCCCCTTCATGGGGAAGGCCGTTCGGGGCAGGTTGAGCGTTGATTTATAATCCATCTGTCAAACGGTCGTGCGCAGAAAGACGGGAGGGAGAGTCCGCGAGACGAGACAACGCCATGCCGGTCAGCTGACCGCCATCATGCGGTCAATCGCAATCCGGGCCAGGACCTTGTCATCATCCGGCACGGAAATTTGATTCACCACACATCCGCGCGCGAGATTTTCCAGGCTCCAGCACAGATGGGCGGCATCAATACGAAACATGGTCGCGCAGCGGCAGACCGTGGAGGAAAGAAAAAACACCTGCTTGTCTGTTTCTTCATGTTTCAGACGGTTGACCAGATTCAACTCCGTCCCGACGGCCCACAGGGTCCCCGGCGGCGCCTGTTTCACCGTGCGGATAATCGTCTCGGTGGACCCCACAACATCGGCCTGATTGACGACGTTTTCATGACATTCGGGATGCACGATGATCTGAATCCCCGGATAGGTTTTTCGAAAGTATTCGACGTGCGCGGGCTGAAACATCTGATGGACGCTGCAATGGCCCTTCCATAAAATCAACGTGGCCTGCCGGATCGCGTCTTTGGTGTTGCCCCCATACGGCAGAAAGGGATCCCAGACGATCATCCGTTCCCGCGGAATCCCCATGCGATTGGCCACATTGCGCCCAAGATGTTCGTCCGGAAAGAACAGAATTTTTTCCCGCCTGGCCCAGCACCATTCCATGACGGCTTTGGCATTGGATGAAGTACAGGTAATCCCCCCATGCTCACCGCAAAAGGCTTTGAGGACCGCGGCCGAGTTCACGTACACCGCCGGCATGACCTCCTCTTCCACGCGCAGCACCCGCCCCAGCTCTTCCCAGCATTGATCCACCTGCTCAATAGCCGCCATATCCGCCATGGAACACCCGGCGGCCAAATCCGGCAAAATCACGGTTTGACTGGAGCGGCTCACAATGTCGGCCGTTTCCGCCATAAAGTGCACGCCGCAAAACACGACAGACGGATACTGCGACCGCTCCGCCGCCAGTCTGGACAGCAATAACGAATCCCCCCGGAGATCGGCATGCACGATGACATCATCCCGCTGATAATTATGCCCCAGAACAAGCACCCGGTCGCCCAGCGATTGTTTAGCGACCACGATCCGCGCAAAAAGCTCCTCATCGGAGACCGACGCGTAATCAGTGATGGGTAAGGCTTTGGTTTCAACGGTATTCACGTATGCACCTCTTCAGCCTGTTGACTCATCTTTCCCTGCTCCCGCACCTTGCCACGGAAGAGACTATCACCGATGGACGGTTCTAACCTAATATAGCAGAAATACGGAAGGCTGGGCAAAAGTCTGGCAAAACGTGGGGAACGGAAAGCGGAGGGCGTGATATTCTCAAGAAAGCCTTGGACTGTCGCTCTTTTGATGCGAGGGGTTTGCAGTATAATCTATCTCCATTAGGCAATTGGGCACTTTGCAATCGTGTGTATGTTTCTTGGAAGGTTGCCGGAAGTAAGTTTTGCTGTGTCGTCTATCAACAACATGCACATTGATACACAACGATGAATGCTTGGAACAACTGAACATGACGTATGACCATCAACGTGCGCTGGAATTGCTCCGTATCGGTTCGGGATCTCCTGACGCGAACTTTCGTAATGGGCAGGAAGATGCGATTCGCCAACTCGTTGAGGGGCGTGGCCGTCTCCTGGTCGTACAGAAAACGGGTTGGGGCAAGAGCTTCGTCTATTTTATTGCGACCAAACTGCTGCGTGAAGCAGGTAACGGCCCCGCCTTGTTGATCTCGCCATTGCTGGCCTTGATGCGCAATCAACTCATTGCCGCAGAACGCATGGGTATTCGTGCTCGCACAATCAACTCGGCCAACCTTGAACAGTGGGACAATGTTGAGGCTGACCTGAAACAGGATGCAGTTGACATCCTCTTGATCTCGCCAGAACGCCTGGCAAGCGACTCCTTCAACGCGCAAGTCCTGGCCAGCGTAGCAGACCGGATTTCGATGTTGGTCATTGATGAAGCACATTGTATTTCGGACTGGGGGCACGATTTCAGGCCAGATTACCGACGACTTGAGCGCATTGTGAAGACATTGCCGCGCAACATGCGACTCTTGGCCACAACCGCCACGGCCAACACACGAGTGATAGATGACCTAAAAAATGTTTTGGGTCCCAGCCTGGAGGTATCGCGCGGCGACCTCAACCGTAGGTCGCTGACCCTGCAAACCATCTGCATGCCAAACCAAGCGCAGCGCCTGGCTTGGTTGGCAGGACAACTCGCAACGCTGGATGGTCATGGCATTATCTACGCACTGACAATCCATGACGCAAATCAAGTTGCCGACTGGTTGAAAACTCAAGGGTTCAATGTTGAAGCCTATACGGGCCGAACAGGCGACAGAAGGGAAGAGCTGGAACAAGCCCTTCTTGGCAACCAGGTTAAAGCACTGGTTGCGACAACAGCTCTTGGGATGGGATACGACAAGCCAGACCTCGCATTCGTTATCCATTATCAGGTGCCAGGTTCGGTTGTTGCCTACTACCAGCAGGTGGGGCGTGCGGGACGTGCATTGGACGACGCGTATGGTGTGTTGTTGAGTGGCGAAGAAGACACTGATATCACAAACTGGTTTATCAAGAATGCATTCCCAACCCGAGAAGAAGTCGCAGCCGTGATCAAGGCATTGGAGGAGAAGCCTGCGGGATTGTCGGTCGCAGAACTGCTGGAGAAGGTCAATCTCAAAAAAGGTCGCATAGCGCACACCATCACACTGCTCTCTCTTGAATCACCAGCCCCTATCGCCAAGCAGGGCCGCCAGTGGCAACTCACGGCAACCGAACTACAGGAAGGTTTTTGGCAACGCGCCGAAAGGTTAACCTCGCTCCGCTACGATGAACAACAACAGATGCAACAGTATGCGGCTCTTCCATTTGGGCAACACATGAGTTTTCTGATTGATGCGCTTGATGGAGACTCCGGCGTGGTCACCCCACCAGCGTTGCCGCCGTTATCGACAACCGTGGCCCCGATGTTGGTTGAAAAGGCCATTGCCTTCTTAAAGCGCGCACATCTGCCCATCGCGCCACGCAAGAAATGGCCAAGCAGGATGCCGCAGTACGGTGTCAACGGTTCGATTGCTCCTTGCCACCAGGCACAACCCGGCAAAGCACTTTGCAAGTGGGGCGATGTCGGTTGGGGCGATCTTGTCAGGCAAGGCAAATATCACGATGGTCATTTTGCCGACGATCTGGTTGCGGCTTGTGTGAATATGGTTCAGCAATGGAATCCACAACCTGTCCCGACCTGGGTCACATGTGTACCATCGCGCCGCTTCGATCTGGTAGAAAATTTTGCACGGCGATTGGCCACAGAATTGGACTTGCCGTTTCATGAGGTACTCACAACAATCACTGAACGGCCCGAACAGAAAATCATGGCGAACAGCACACAGCAGGCACTCAATCTCGATGGCGTATTTGAGATCAACAGACAATCCATGCCACCCGGCCCCGTACTTTTGATTGACGATATGGTAGACTCGGGCTGGACGTTGACCGTGTCTGCGTGGTTATTGCGTCACAACGGTAGCGGTGAGGTATGGCCGCTGGCACTGGCAGATACAGGAAGCCGGCAATGATCCATTCAATTTCTCCAAATACCACAGCCATCCTGCTACTGACGGCACCGTTGATTGTCGGACGCACCGCACCGCCCCCCGATCTGCTTTCTCTTGCCGAGTACAAGCAACTTGTCCGCCACCTGCGAGCAATACACAATCAGCCAGCCGACTTGTTAGCGCCAGACGCCACAAAACTGCTTCACGATTGTCGCCTTGTCATTAAGGAGACACGGCTACAACAATTGCTGGGACGTGGATTTTTGTTGAGCCAAGTCATTGAGCGTTGGCAAGCACGTGCCATTTGGGTTATGAGCCATGCTGATGAAGACTATCCCAAACGCTTGGCGGCGCGCCTGCGGGAACATGCACCTGCCGTGTTGTATGGTTGCGGTGACAGTGCCCTTCTTCAAACCGGGGGGTTGGCCGTGGTAGGGTCGCGCCATGTTGACGATGCATTGATTGAGTACACCATGGATATTGGTCATCGTAGCGCCAAAGCAGGCACAACGTTGATATCCGGGGGCGCCAAAGGCATTGATCAGGCGGCAATGCGTGGCACGCTTGAATCTGACGGCAGGGTTGTTGGCGTGATGAGTCATGATCTTGAGAGAACGGCCATGAACCGCGAGCACCGCAATCAGTTGCTTGACGGAAAACTGGTGTTAATTTCACCATACGATCCGAACGCAGGGTTCAATGTAGGCAATGCCATGCAACGGAACAAAGTCATCTACGCGCTGGCAGATGCCGCATTGGTGGCACAGTCTGATCTCAACCAGGGCGGAACATGGTCGGGCGTCGTTGAACAACTGGACAAATTGCGTCTGGTTCCTGTGTATGTTCGCTCAACGGGTATGCCCAGCAAAGGGCTTCACGCTCTTCGACAAAAAGGTGCACGAGCGTGGCCAAACCCCCAGGATAGCGATGATTTTGCGGCAGTCGTTCATGCCGAGACACCAAGTTCCCCGGACGACGCTCCCATGCAGACGGCAATGTCATTCCCTGGCCAAGGTGTGGTGGTTACGGAGAGCATTCCGGCCAAACCATTACCCGAGACCGTCAGGGAAGATATGCCATTGAGGTTACCAGAGCAGCCACTCAAGCCTTCACCTATGCAAGTTGATGCCCTATCGGAAACATCGCCAGCCCAAAACCTGTCAGATATTTTGTTTGCCACTGTACGTGAGGTCGTGCAACAGATGTTGGACACCCCACGGAAGGATACCGAGGTGGCTGCCATTCTTCAGATTTCCCCTCCACAAGCCAAGCATTGGCTGAAGCGCCTTGTTGATGAAGGCATACTGGAAAAGCAAAAGAATCCCGCTCGCTATGCCGTGAAGCAATCCAGTGTTTTAAGCAACGATTGGCAAGAATGACGTCACACGAGTCAGGCCATTTTTCAAGCTGATTGACAAGCAAAACCTCACGGCGTAGAATTTGGGGATTGACTGACAGCTGGGGGAGCCAGACGGCTGAGAGTCTTCGTTCGGAGACAACCCTTACCACCTGATCTGGGTAATTCCAGCGTAGGGAAGCGGATATACGGGAAGAGTTCCCATTTTGTACGGCCGCTTCCAGAATCTGGAGAGCGGCTTTTTTTATAGGAAAGGATTTCCGTATGACCCCCACCGAACTCCCTCAACATCCTTCTTCCGACGGACATGAGGCGCAGAACGGGCGTGCCCCCGCAGCGACGATGAGCACGACCCCGCTTCCGGCCTCAACAAAGGTGTATGTCAAGGGAATACAACACGACGTAGCCGTGCCCATGCGCGAAATTTCTCTCGGGTCATCGCAGCATGACCAGAAAGGCAATGGCGCATCCCCCGGCTCCTCAATTCTGGTGTACGACACGTCCGGACCCTATACCGACCCTTCACAGGACATTAACATTCGACAGGGCCTTCCTCCGGTCCGGCGTGACTGGATTCTGGGTCGGCAAGACGTCGAAATCCTGCCGGATGTCTCGTCCGAATATGGACGTGCGCGGGCCGATGATCCGGCGCTGGCCTCACTGCGCTTTCACCAGGTTCGCAAACCCTTGCGGGCCAAATCAGGGGCGAACGTCACGCAAATGCATTATGCCCGTCGTGGCATCATCACCCCGGAGATGGAATGTATCGCTATCAGGGAAACACAGGCACGGCAGGATGCGGGGAACGCGTCGAATGGCGCGTCGAACGGCAAGGGAACGCCCACGTCCTTCGGCGTGGAACAACATCCCGGGCAGGCTTGGGGCGCGGCCCTGCCGCACACGGTCACGCCGGAATTTGTTCGTGACGAAGTCGCGTGCGGTCGGGCCATCATTCCGTCCAATATCAACCATCCGGAAATCGAGCCCATGATTATCGGCCGCAATTTTCTGGTGAAGATCAACGCCAACATCGGCAATTCCTCCGTCGCGTCGTCCATTGACGAAGAAGTCGAAAAAATGATCTGGGCCATCCGGTGGGGGTCTGATACCGTCATGGATCTGTCCACCGGCAGGAACATTCATGAAACGCGGGAATGGATTATCCGTAACTCACCCGTCCCCATCGGCACCGTCCCGATTTATCAGGCGTTGGAAAAAGTCGGCGGGAAAGCCGAAGACCTGACGTGGGACATTTACCGGGACACGCTGATTGAGCAGGCCGAGCAGGGCGTTGATTATTTCACCATTCATGCCGGCGTCAGGCTGGCCTACGTGCCCCTCACCGCCAATCGCATGACCGGCATTGTGTCGCGCGGCGGCTCCATTCATGCCAAGTGGTGTCTCGCGCATCATCAGGAAAATTTTACGTACACGCACTTTGAAGACATTTGCGAGATTATGAAGGCCTACGACGTGTCCTTCAGCCTGGGCGACGGGTTGCGGCCCGGCTCCATTGCGGATGCCAACGACGCGGCGCAGTTTGCGGAACTCGACACGCTGGGCGAACTCACCACGGTCGCCTGGAAGCACGACGTGCAAGTCATGATCGAGGGACCGGGCCACGTGCCGATGCATCTGATCCATGAAAACATGGAACGGCAATTGAAGGTGTGTCACGAGGCGCCGTTCTATACGCTGGGCCCCCTCACCACGGACATTGCGCCGGGATACGACCATATTACGTCGGGCATCGGGGCCGCTATGATCGGATGGTACGGCTGCGCCATGCTGTGTTACGTCACGCCCAAGGAACACCTGGGCCTGCCGACGAAGGAAGACGTGAAGGTGGGCGTCATCGCCTACAAAATCGCCGCACATGCCGCGGACCTGGCCAAAGGGCACCCGGGCGCGCAACGCCGCGACAACGCCCTGTCGCAGGCCCGGTTCGAGTTCCGGTGGGAGGATCAGTTTCATCTCTCGCTGGATCCCGAGACAGCCCGCGATTTTCACGATGCCACGCTTCCTGACCAGGCCGCCAAGGGCGCGCATTTCTGCTCCATGTGCGGGCCGCACTTCTGTTCCATGAGCATTACGCAGGACGTGCGCGAGTATGCCGCTCAAAAACAGATGGAGACAGAGGAAGCCCTGACAACGGGGCTGAAGGAAAAGGCCGACGAATTTCGAAAAACGGGCGGGGAAATTTACGCGCGGCGCGACAGCCCGTCGCCGACTGCAGGAGTGTGAGTCATGGACAATTTCCATCTCGCGCCGCTTCGTGAACGAGACGTAACACGCCACATTGCGCGCGAATTCTATCAAGAGTTTGATCAACTCATTGAGTGCGACGTGATCGTGGTGGGAGGCGGACCATCGGGTCTCGTCTGCGCCCGCGACCTGGCGGCGCAGGGGGTTCGCACCCTGCTGATTGAACAGGGGCTTGCCCTCGGCGGCGGGTTCTGGTCCGGCGGGTACCTGATGAACAAAGCCGTCGTCTGCGAACCAGCCCACGACATCCTTGAGCGCATGGGGGTCCCGTGCAAACCCGTTCAGGAATGTGCCGGCATGAGAATTGTGGATCCGCCTCATGCCACCGCCCGCCTCATCTCCTCGGCGTATGAAGCGGGAGTCAAAGTCCTCAACCTGACCAGAGTGGTGGATCTGATTCTTCGAAGCGAGGGCGCGCTGGAAGGCGTCGTCGTCAATAACACCACGGTGGAGATGGCGGGACATGAGATGATCCACGTTGATCCCATCGCGCTTGAGTCGAAAATCGTGGTGGATGCCACCGGTCACGATGCCGTCATTGTCGGGCTGCTCAACAAACGCGGGCGCGTGGCCACGGTCCCCGGCAACGGCGCCATGTGGGTTGCACGCTCCGAGGCCATGGTTGTAGAACAGACCCGTGAAGTGTATCCGAATTGTTTTGTCACCGGATTAGCCGTGGCGGCCGTTGACGGCTCTCCACGGATGGGACCGGCGTTTGGGGCGATGCTGTTGTCGGGACAGCGCGCGGCACACCTTGTTCACCGGAAATTCAAGGGCGAATAGAGGCGAGGCGGGGGTTCGATGAATCAGCAGGATTTTCTACAACAGGGCGAGGGGCAGAACGCGGACAAGCTGACGGCGTGGGATTTTTTCCAGCAGGCCTATGAATATCAGATGAAAGGCCGGCTGGATGAAGCCGTTAAATTATACCGGAACTCCATTGACGCTTTTCCCACCGCCGAGGCCCATACGTTCCTCGGATGGACCTACAGCTTTATGGGGCAATTGGACGAAGCCATTGAAGAATGCCACCGGGCCATCCGGACCGACCCGGATTTCGGGAATCCGTACAATGACATCGGGGCCTATCTGATTGAAATGAATCAGCTGGATGAAGCCATTCCCTGGTTCGAGCGCGCCGCCAAAGCCAAACGGTATGAAAGCCCGGCCTTCCCGCACATGAATCTCGGGCGCGTGTATGAACGAAAAGGCGACTGGCTGCGCGCCATTGAATCGTACAAAACCGCTGTGACGCTCAACCCAGATTACGCGCCCGCCAGAAAAACCATGATGCGGCTGATCAGCTCGATGAATTAAACAGGGCATGTCGGTTCGCGTGTTCAGGAAAGGCTTTGCGCATGGAAGACAGCAAAACCGTACTCGTGGGTGTGACCGATATTTTTTTCTATACAAAAATTCGCGACGCGTTTCGACCAGCCGGCTATGCACTCAAGCGCATTGCCTCTTCCAAAGCCATCACTGACCAGGCCACGACCCTGGCGCCGGTGGCCATTGTGCTGAACATGAATGACCCCGGGTTCGATGCCGCCGATGCGTTGAAGGCAGTCAAAGACGATCCGGCCTGCCAACGCATCCCGGTCCTGGCGTTTGCCAATCATGAAGAAGTGGACACATGGCGTCAGGCCAAAGCGCTGGGCATTGACAAAATTGTCTCCCGCAACGAATTTTCGGCGCGCACCCTGTCCCTGCTCGAAGAAGTGATCCTGAACCGCACGGCATGAAACAGTCCATCCTGCATCGCGTCCATCAACAACTGGGCGCACGCTTTGACCCGGTCGGAGAATGGGAAATGCCGACTCACTATGGCGACCCCGTTGCGGAACATCACGCGGTTCGCACCAGCGCGGGGATGGCCGATCTCTCGCCCCGCGGCCTGCTGCAAATCACCGGGGACGACCGTATCGCCTGGCTCCAAAGCATTATCAGCAACGACATTCTGCCCCTCCAGCCCGGACAGTGGCTGTATTCCAGTTTCATGTCCAACAAGGGCAAAATGCTAAGCTGCTTTCGAGTCTACCGGCTTGAGGAGTCCCTGTTGGTGGAAGACGTGGGCGAAGTGGGAGACGTCACGTCCCAGACGCTGAAAAAGTTTCTGCTCTACGGCACCAAAGCCAAAATGAAACATTGCGGAGAAACCTGGGGCATTCTTCTGATCAGCGGCCCGAAAGCTCCAGAGCTGCTTCGGCAATCGTTGGGCGTGGACGCCGCCGCCCTGACCACGGGGACATTCCTGACCCACGACCTGAACGGGCAGTCAATCCTGATTGCCGGCACACAGGAAACCGGCGAGTGTGACCTGGAAATTCTGGCGCCCAATGAAGTGATGGAACAGGTGTGGCAACAGGTGTGGGAGGCCGGACAGGGTGTTGACCGCATGGCCATTGGAACACAGGCGCGGGAATCCCTGCGCATTGAAGCCGGCATCCCCAAACTGGGACCGGACTTGAATGACCGGATTGTGCCTCCCGAGGCCAACCTCGAAGGCAAAGCCTTCAGCTTGAGCAAGGGGTGTTACCCCGGGCAGGAAGTCGTCGCGCGCATGGACACCTACGGCAACATCAAGCGGCGACTGGTGGGACTGGTCATGGATTCACAAGAGAACGGGATTCCCCCGGCCCAGGCAAAACTGTTCAGCGGGGACCGCGAGATCGGCTGGGTCAGCAGTGCAGGTCATTCCCCAACCCTGAACGCCGTCATCGCACTGGGATTTCCGCTTCGGGACTTTTCCGCTCCAGGCACCGCCCTCGACGTGGAAATCAATGGCCACCGCCAGCCCGCCATCGTACGGGCGCTGCCGTTTTATACGACGGGTTAACGTTCCGCCTCTCCGCATTCTGCTCACTCCACAATCTCTGCGCAAAAAGTAAGTGGGTCGCGAGGGCGGCCTCCCCCAAGCGCCATCGAATGACGGAGGAGAGGAAACGCATAACGTGCGCTGTTGTTTTCCCCGTCCTTCCCCCTCCGTCATTCTCGCCGAAGGCGGGAATCCAGGCTATCTTTCTCCCCATCCTTTCCCATCCTTCCCTGTCCTTCCCCCTCCGTCATTCTCGAGCCCTGCTCGGGAATCCAGGCTGGTGTTTCCCTCTGAAAACCTGGATTCCCGGGGATGCCCCGAGAATGACGGAAAAAGAAAGACACACGCGGGAATGACCATTGGCCTCCCCCTCCGTCATTCTCACCGAAGGTGGGAATCCAGGCTATCTTTCTCCCCGTCCTTCCCCACGCTATCTTCTCAAAAATTGTTGTTTTTGAGAAGTAATGATACATTCCAACCTCTATATTCTCAAAAATGCCTCTTTTTGAGAATATATACCGTCATTCCCTGTGCCGTATTCATGCTGATAGCCGGCCTCAACATCGGTAGCCACCATCCCCCGCTTTCCCCGTCCGTCATTCTCGCCGAAGGCGGGAATCCATGTTGGTGTTCGCAATGAAGGACTGGATTCCCGGGCAAGGCCCGAGAATGACGGCGGAAGAAAAGACGTGAGAGAAGGAGGGCCTGGATTCCCGGGGATGCCCCGAGAATGACGGAGGGGAAAGACACCGCGGGAATGGCCATCGGCCTCTCCCCGCCGTCATTCTCGTGGCCCCCACGGGAATCTAGTCCTAGACCGCATTCTGGATTCCCGCCTGCTGGCGAGAATGACGGGAGAAAGGCAGCGACAAAAACAGGACTGGATTCCCACCTTCGGTGAGAATGACGGCGGGGAGGGTTTCCCGGCTGACGGGTGAAGGGGACGGGTTTCCCGGCTGACGGATAGGACAGGACTGGATTCCCGCCTTCGGTGAGAATCCAGGCTGGTGTTTCCCGATTAGGAGCGCGTTCGCCTGTCATGAAGAAGCACAGCGCTTATTCCGGATGGCGCGCCAGCGACAGTCGTGCGCCAATTGCCAGAGCCGTTGCACGCTGGTCATCATCCAGGCCCAGGAGAACATGCGCTTCGTCGCCGTGTTGGAGCCGCACACTAAGAAAGGGAATTTCTTCGCGCTTTTCGGTGTTCTTATAGATGCCGTCAATGGTTTGAATTTTGTTCAGGTCGGTAGCGGCGAAAATATCATGGCGAAAATAGGAGTCGCCGATCACCATGTCATACACCACGTTGCCCTTGGTCACCACGATGACGTTGAAGTGTCCCTGATCTTCATAGCCTTCCGGCAGGTGGCGATTGATATGAACCATCGCGACACTTCGGTCGCCCAGCATCGAGACGATCTTCTTCTCCAGCGCCTCATAATCAATTTGCAAGGCGCTTTCATCCAGCCCTGTTGCCGCCAGAGCCGCTTTTTTTACACTCTCAAACACTTCTTTCGCCGTTGGCACAAGTCACTCTCCTTTCCAATGCGTTCAGAACGGGGGATCACCCCTTCGCAACCAGTCGGCCACAATAACCAGACGGTTGGCGGGAATGCAAGGTTCGACTTGCCATTGCAATTTTGCATGACCGTTGCGCATACTGCCATGCAGACCATCCTGGAGGAGTCAACGGCATGATGACGCAACACTGTATGATTGAAGGCTGTACGAACCAGTGTTATGCCCCGGCGGGAACGGGCATTGTCTGCAAAGACCATTTTACCGACTTTGTGGCCTGGCGGCGCAAAACAGGCGGCAGGAATCTGTTCAGGAAATATAACGGCATGACCATGGCGGAACGCGACACGACCGTGGAAGAGTGGAAGAACACGCTCGCGCACTGACCGCCGTCACGGCATACCCTCCGCTACTCCATCAACGGCGAGCCGTGATGGTGGATAATTTTCCAGATTCCCTCCATCCGCTCATACAGATTGGTCGCCACCACCCGGCTGTTTTGTGTGGCGTCCCCATGCCGACTCGTAATATTTTCTGTACATGTCACCCATGCCACCTCATCGGCAACTTGAACCTGTATATTCGTCAGTGAAAAACTCATGGAAAACACGTTATTGAAAATCACGACCCATGAATCCCGAACCTTCGGCCACCCGTCCTTGATACTCCAGCCCGGATGCACGCACGTCACATATTCCCGTTGCGCCCAGATCCGGTCCATCTTGCCAATATCCAGACTTTCAAAGGCATGATAAAATTCCTCGTTGGCCGACGTCACATCCGCAATGCGCTCTTCTATCTTTGATCGCAACGCTCTCTCCTCTCCGCAAAACGTGACTCACTGACAACAGGCCCCGTGTTTCGTCGTCTCGCTATCATCCCATCAGCGAACGTTTTGAGCAACCCCAATCCGGCGCGTCAGTGGCCAGAAGATCGGTTGACCAGCCAGACACCGCCCAGAACACATCCAATGCCAAGGACGGTGATCACGTCCAGCGATTCACCAAGAATGACAAAGGAAAGGAGCAGAGCGGACACGGGAATCAAATTGGTAAACACCCCGGCGCGGGACGGGCCGATACCGGCCACCCCGTAGAGCCAGGCCTGCTGACCCAGCGCGGTGGCAAAGACGATGACATACACCAGAGCCACCCACCCGGAAGACGGGATACTCCCGACCCCCGCCTCCAGCACTTTGGGATCCATCCAGAGCATCGGCGCTTGCACGAGGAGGGAAATGCCGAGCGTCGTCCAGTTCACCGTCAGCGGCGACAGTCGCTCCATCACCCAACGGCTTCCGATGGTGTAGAGGGCCCAGCTGATCAGCGACAGGACGATGAGCCAGCCGCCGAGCAGGGGAGCCGTTCCGCCCATCGTTGTCGCATGGCCGCCCGAGACGAGGGCCACCCCGATAAACGACACCGCGCACCCAACCCATACACGGCGAAACGGCATATCGCGCAGAATCAGGGAGGACAGAAAGGCGGTTATGGCCGGGCTGGCCCCGATAATCACGCCAGCGGCCCCGGCCCCGATGTCCTGAAGCCCGTACAACATCAGCAGGTGATTGCCGACAACGGCAAGCCCCAGAGCCGCAAGCACGCCGAGATCACGGACGGTCACACTCGTGCGGGACCGGTCCCGCCACCACCACAGAGGAATCAGAATGCACAACGCGCCCATCCCGCGAAACACCGACACTTCCACGGCGGAGAAGGCGCCCAAGGCCACTTTCTGGGCCACAATCGAGCCGCCCCACACCACCGCAGCCGTGATTAACGCCGCACAGGCCGCTGATTCTTTGGACCCGATCACCGTTCGCCAATCTGTCGGTTGAGGCATGCGCGCCCTGTTTGCCCGCACCCAATTCGCGCGGGAGGGGCCGCAGGCAGTCCTGGTTTTTCTTGAGATTTCGACGGGTGCGCCAGTGCCGGTCAGGGATTCAATCCCGTTGGCGTGAGCCATCCCGTTGACAAATTTTCCATGGACGGCCGTGATCCGCTTTGCCTCGTGCGCGCATGACGTGCCCGTCCGCTCATGTGTGTGAATGGGGAGGATTGAAAAACTTGATATGCGGATGCTTAAAGAACCCGATCAGCGCGATGCCCGCAAGGAACCCACCAATATGGGCAAAAAACGCGACGCCGCCCCCTTCCGCGCCGAAGCTTATGCCGCCGCTCACCACCTGGACCACAAACCACAGGCCCAGCACGATGGCGGCCGGGACGTAAATCATTTGACTGAAAAACCCCAGCGGGATGAGCACCAGCACCCTGGCGCGCGGGTAGAGCAGAAGATAGGCGCCCAGAATCCCAGAGATGGCGCCACTGGCCCCGACCATGGGAACGACGGACAGCGGATCGGTGGCTGCGTGACTCAAGGCCGCCACAATCCCGCACAGGCCGTAAAAGACGAGAAAGCGTCCATGGCCCATGACGTCTTCAATGTTGTTTCCGAAAATCCACAGATACAGCATATTGCCGATCAGGTGCATCCAGCCGCCGTGCAGAAACATGCTGGTGATCAAGCTGCCATAGGGCGTCACCGCGCCAAATTCAACGGGGAGTTCGGCGTACGCAAATACGATCGCGGGAATGGCCCCGTACTGATACACAAAGGCTTCGCCGTCCTGCACCATCAGCATCGCCTGGTACAGGAAGACCAGCACGCAGGTGACAATTAACCCGACTGTCACAACGGGGGTGATGTCCGCAGGATTATCGTCACGCAATGGAATCATGGAAGCACACTTCGGCAGGTGGCGTTCAGAGGCATCAGGGCACGACGTATCCGCGAAAGGGATTGACAATATCTGACGTGTCCGATTGAACGGGAAATGAAAAGCCCGCCGCATTCACATGCCCCCCGCCCCCGTATCGGGTGGCAATGGCGGAGACATCGGTGGTCCCGCGACGCGAGCGCAAGCTAAAATACCGGCGTCCGTTTCGTTCGTGCCACATGACGCAAAACGGAAATCCCGCACACAGGCGTTCGCCGATTTGACTGATCATCACCTGACTGTATACCGCAGGCACGGTTTCCCCCGCAAAATTCACCAGGACGGATTCCGCGACAATTCTTTCAACCAAGCCAAGTTCCCGTCGGAGAATCGCCCGCCCTTCGGTTTCCAGCACGTCCTGCGTCAAGCCATCCCACACCTGAAAGTCAAACGGATACGAGGCCAGCGCCGCGCTGATTTCACGACTCCCCGGCAACCGCCACTCCCACAAATCCTTGTCCTGAATGTACCGCAGCAACCAAGGCGGCGGCTCCCGATGCGCCCATTCCCACGCCAGTACCGCCCCGCTTTTCGTCATGTCAAAATGCGCGTAGGGCAGATCCGCCAGCGCGGCTTGCGCCGTGATGTGGTGATCCAGGATGAAGAGACTGACCGTGGACGCGGCCAGTTGTTCAATCACGTCCCGCTTGTAACTGAAGTCCACCATCACCACATGCGCCTTGTCCAATCCCGCCGGAGGAGGCTCGCCATGCTTGACGGGAAGGTAGCGCGCATCCGGATATGTTTTCCACAACGCCCACGCCGCCCCAAACCCATCGGCGCAATCGGCATGATAGAGAACAACGGTGGGGTCAGGTTGTGATGATGTTTTTTGCATAGATACTAATGAGACACAGGAAGAACGTTTTTCCTATGCCAGCCTAAAGCGGAAAGATGTGGGGCCAAATTGACTTCGTGAGGACACCGAATCACAGCCCCTTTGTAGACCACCAGAGAAGAATTTTCCCTGATGGAAGAAATTTTATCTGGAACAGTCACGCGGTAATCGTCATCGATCCCGAACATTCCCCTGTCAAATGCCCAATGATGTTTGCGACAAAGCCCAAGTCCGTTTCTAATATCGTCGGACCCGGAAACCCTTTTGGGAACAATATGTGCGGCCTCTGTTTCATAAACATCAAGCAAATCAACCAGAGAGCCATTGCATATGCAACACTGATTATTATATGCCCTTAAAACATGCTGACGAAAAGCAGCCGACCGCCCTATCCTTGCTGCGACAACAAGTTTGGCACCTTGTTCATCATACAAAGAAAATTCTGTGGCAGGCTTGGCATCAACAGAAGAAAAGCCAGTTGAAAAATCCTCAAAATTCAGCGGATATTCGGAAGAAAAAGCGGCAACATAGCCAAACTCAAAACGGAGAAAACAGGACGAGGAAATCCGTGAAGCAATTCTAACCCGCGAAGGTGAAGAACCCAGAAGAAAACCACTTTTGAGCATTGCTAAAAACAAATCCTTGTTACTGACACGCTTTCGGTCAGGAGACCCTGGCATCGTTCTGGAAACAGGCAGCAAAGAAGAAGGAACGTGCCCTATAGGTAAATAGGAAATACGGTACTGAACAGAATATTTGTCAACACCCTTTCCCAAAACAGAATACCCACCTGTGCCAGGGGTACTTGGCAAAACTCCGGTTAATGCCTGGTAGTCTGACTCAAATTCAGACCGTTTTTTGTCCGGCACTTGTACGTCATAGCGCATGCCAACACGAGAATTGCATAAATACCCCATGATCTCACAAATTTCGTTTTGCTCCATTTCAGCGCCCATCTTTTCTGAACACGAGAAGGTATTCATGCACCTTATTAATAATGAATTTATGCGGATAACCAAGTGGGCGCATTTGATTATAATCTTTCTGTCTGTCCCAAATGATAATATCGTCTAGAACAAGATTGCCACGTTGGCCTACAATTGTCACTGCATCCTGGTGCAGAGGATAAAATCTGCTCCCTTTGCGTAAATCCATCACATTCAGAATCAGGTAGCGTCGGTTTTTCAGTGCAACGCCGACATTTTCAATCACATCACCCAAGGCACATAAAAACTCGTCATAAGAAGATATATTGCCGATGTCCGATTCGGAACTTGAATAGGGAATTGCATCCTTGCCATCGCTCGACCGCCGCCTGTTTAAAATATCCCAGTAGGGTGGCGAGGTGATACATACATCAACTGATTCTTGTTTCACCACGTTGAAAAACGTTGTATCTTTCCGCGCATCGCAAACTTCATAATGCCAAATTTCATCGTCTCCGTTCTTTTGAGCAATATTGAATAAATCAAGACGATTGAGAAATATATCCCTGTATTTTGCATTAACATCCAACCCGACAGAGCGCATGCCAGCATGAGTGGCGGCAAGCAAAGTGGAACCGGAACCTGCAAATGGGTCCAAGACAACGCTGTCTGGCCCCGTCGCATAACAGTCCAGGATTTTTCGAACCAGAGAAACCGGAAAAGACGCGGGATGAGATTTGCGGTCTCCGTCCCTGACAAGGTCACGCCAAATACTGAAAGAATTGATCAACCAATCACGACCATTCAGAACATTGGCGCGAGCAACCATTACGCAATATCCGCTTCTGTCTCATCACCCCAACAATCAAAACCTTGATGGGGTCGGCGGGAAAAAACGTCCAGACGGTGGGGTGGGAAATAACGCTGGATATGCTCATACAGGATCGCAGGCTTTTCACTATGTCGAGTCGAACTCGTTTCAAACATCGTTTTCATCTTGCCAAGTGAGTGTTTGGAAAATTTACACTTCCCACGATAGCCAAAGAGACAATGCTCCGTTGTGATTTGATAGGGACCAAACGGACACGGCCCCGTTCCCTTGCTCCACGTCAACATGGTGTAATACCGAAACCCCCATAAGTCCAGCAGGTCAAACGCCTGTTGCAAAACAGGTTTTCCGCTAGAACGGGAACGACTATTGGTGGCCCAAAGCCAGATAAACGCATCTTCGGCTGCCCATATTGAAAGAGGAACACAGCGAAAAATCTCTTCTTGTGTCATGGTAGGGTAATCCAGCGCAACCCCTTGATTGGGGCGGACATTACGAAGGCCTGTTTTCCCTTGGTCCCACGGAGGGTCCACAACAATTGAACGATATAAACCGACATTCCTCGGCGGAGGAATGGATAAGGTCGGCGCAGAATGCCGGTGCCTGTCGTTCAGGGTAGCTGGTTTCATTCTATGGCAAGCAGAGATTGTTGCCATCTTCTAGCACATGAAGGATGAGAAGGTCTAGAATCTTTTAGTATCAGGCTAATATCACGGGGGTTTTGCAAGAAAGTCAGATGTAAGGCACTGTGCATCAGGTCACCACACCGCAAGTTGACGACAGGTTTCTTCTCTAGCAGAATGCGGGTCGTATTTGTTGTGGATTTGGACTTAGAGCAAGAATAGTGGGGACTTTTGGACAATGTTCGAACTTGACTGGTTCAGGATTTTGGAAACATCTATCGGCGCATTCACAGGCGCGGGCTTGGGTGCATTCGTCGCATTCAACTTGGAAGCATGGCGACAGAAAAGAAACGAACATCGCCGACAAATTGCAGCACTTAACCATGCTTTATTTATTCTTAGCATAATGCTAGAAAAATTGCAGAATATTAAACTTCAATTTATCGATCCATGCAGCCAAAATGATTGTTCATATGTGACCATGCAACCATCTATCGACTCCCATATCGCTTTCTCATTTGATATCGACAAGCTCACGTTCCTACTTTCAAAGCAGCCTGATCTTTTGCGGGAGCTATTGTTACAGCAATACCGATACGATGGATTTTTTAATGCTTGGATATATCGATCCAAGCTTCACATAAATCAAGTTCAGCCAAAACTTGAGAGCGCTGGATTTGTGCACGGCGGAAATTACACAGACCTGAAAATTCAAACTGCGCTGGGCAACGCTCTCACAGCTACAATGAAAAATCTTACCGAAGAGATAGTTGAACAGAACTCTAAAACGATGGATTCAATTAGTAATTTTTCTGAAAAATTTGCAAGAGATCTGAAAAGCTTGTTTCCAAAAGAACACTTTTTAAGATTTGAGCTTATAGAACAAACGAAAAAAGAGGTCACGAAACCGCATCCAGAAAATTTGGGAAAATCATGACCTTCTGGCATCACATCCCCCGCCCGATTGTCGGGCTGGCTCCGATGGACGGGGTGACCGATATTGCGTTCCGGCACGTCATCGCCACGTATGGCCGGCCGGACGTGGTCTTTACCGAATTTACCAACGTCCATGACGTGTGTTTTGGCCGTGGGGAAATGGCCTGGGAGTCGTTGCGGTTTACCGACTGTCAGCGCCCGGTTGTCGCGCAACTCTACGGCAAGCACCCGGATCTGTTTTACCAGGCCGCGCATGTGGTGAGTGAACTCGGGTTTGACGGACTGGATATCAACATGGGGTGCCCGTCAAAAAACGTGGCCTCATCGGGGTCCGGCGCCGGGCTTATTAAAACGCCGGAGCTGGCGCTGGACATCATGGAGGCCACCGCGCGCGGGCTGCGTGACTGGGCCGCGGGACAAACCCTGGCCGAAGCCGGCCTCAAGCCCCGCATTGTTGAACGCATGCGCTGGTTTCGTGACGCGCAGGAGTCCTTCTCTCACCCCTCCGTCGTCTCTGACCCACTGACGTTGAACGCCCCGCCACACCACGGGGCAGATGGTACGCCGAACAACCATCCACGGAGCGGAACCGTAGAACCCCGGAACAACGTCTGGGCCAGGGCCCAGCTTCCCCTGTCCGTGAAAACGCGCCTCGGGTACGACTCGGTCATTATCAGGGAATGGAGTGCCTGTCTCGTGCAGGGCAACCCGGAGGTCATCACCATCCACGGGCGCACGCTGAAACAAATGTACCGGGGCGACGCGGACTGGGACGCGATTGCCGACGCCGCCGCGCAGATTCGTCAACGGGGCATTCTCGTGTTCGGCAACGGCGACATCGGTTCGCTGAACGACGCCATCGCCCGCATACAGGCCAGTGGGGTGGACGGCATTCTTCTGGGCCGCGCGGCTCTGGGCAACCCATGGATTTTCCACGGCAAAGAATTGATCCGTGAGGCCGTTCGGAACCGCTCCACGCATCCGGTGCGTGAACCGTCGGTGTCGCCGGAAGACCGGTTCGACATGATGCTGAAACATGCCCGCACGTTTGAGCAATTCCACGAGGCGCGTCGTTTTCCGCGTATGCGCAAACACCTGGGATGGTACTGCAGCGGCTTTCCGTACGCGGCAGCCCTGCGCGCCAGCATGGTCACAATTCATCACGCCGGGGACGTCGCGCGCTTGCTTGAAGCGTATCGCTCCGAACGGGTCCTGCCCGCCGTGGAATCATGCGAACCGCTCGCGGCTTCGACGACGTAACCCTTCCAACCCCGGTCACCCGTGTCCCTCATCCTGGCTTCCACCTCTCCCCGCCGACGAGAATTGCTGGCCCTGCTCGGCATCACGTTTGATGTCCTGCCGCCCACGGCGGAAGAAGTCCCGTCCCCCGCGCTTGCACCCGGTGAACAGGCGGCACAGTTCGCGCTGGACAAGGCGCGATCCATTGCGGAGCGGTATCCGGACGATCTGGTGCTGGGCGGCGATACGGTGATTGACATTGACGGACTCCTGCTTGGCAAACCGAGGGATCGCAAAGAAGCCGAAACCATGCTGCGGCACCTTCGGGGACGTGGTCACGCCGTGCACACGGGCATCGCGCTACTACGCCACGCCTCACACACAACCGTGACGCATCTGGAAACCGCGCGGGTGTGGCTCACACCATTCACGGACGAGACACTCCAACAGTATCTGGACACGAACGAAAGCATGGACAAGGCTGGCGCCTATTCCATCCAGGGAGAAGGCGCGCGGCTCATTGAAAAAATCGAGGGGGATTATCCGACCATTGTCGGGTTGCCGCTCCGACGCGCCGCCGCGCTACTCGCGGAACACGGCGTCGCGATCCCGCATGACATTGAGGAGGTGTACCGGGTCAAGCCGTATGGCAACTGGAAGGCGTTCTGAAATCCACTAACAGCAAGGAGCAACAGCGTGATGGCCAGGCACGATTTCACAAATGACTACATTCCCTGAATTTTCCTTATTCCTGCTTTGTTTCTCATTGGCTCGTGCCCTACATAAACTTCATGAACTTCTCTTTGGCCTCATCCATAAATTCGGCCGTCACGGTGGTCGCGCCGCGTTCCCGGGCCAGCCGTTCGATCTCCTTGCGGGCCATGGGTTGAATGAAGTCCGGGATGTTTTTCAACCGCTGTTCGGCATCCGGCTCCCAGGTCATGCCCGTTGAGGCATTCTTCGAATCATCCATGACCTGAAGCGTGACGGTCGTATAGCCGCACTTCCGCGCATAGGCTTCCACGCTACCCCTGACCATCGGCTGCACAAACGACGGCAACGCGCCCAATCGTTCCTGCGCATCCGCGCTCCATTGCAGATCGGAGGCTTGTTGTGTGCCCGTGCCCGTTCCCGTGCCCGTTCCCGTGCCCGTTCCGCCAAGTCCCATTTGCGCCACCATCGTGGAAAACGGACAGCCCCCGGACGATTCTTCCTGCCCGTCTTTCGCAGACGAGGGCGCGGATGTTGGCGCAGACGCACTTTTCGTGGATGCGGGCGCGGGCGCACCTGCATCCGCCGTGGCCGTCGCCTGCTGTCCCGCGTGAATTTTGTCGTTCAGATACGCCGCCATTGATCCGGCCATCGCGGGCGCGCCGACACCTTCCTGCAACCCGCCCCGCGTCATTTCGAGCGGAGCCGCCGCCTCGGTGCGCCCCCCAAGCTGGACGCCCAGGGAATTGACCATCTGCGTCTCGCCCGGATTCGTCACCATGGAAAACTTCGCATCGCAGGAGCCACAGACGAAAAACACCCCCAGCGACGCTTCCGTCGGTTTCTCCACTTTCTGAAAGGTCATATACGTTTCGCAATTCAGGCAGACAAATTTCATAACGGCCTCACGTAAAAATTAGGTTGGATTCACCGTACAGGATTTGACACTTTTCAAGTCCCGCAAATCACCAAGGCGATTATTGGCACTTTCCATTGCCGCACCTCTCTCCATCGAATTCCCTATGCCAAAATCGCCCAATGCAGCCAGCACGTCTCTCCCGCTAAACTCACTCTCTGTATTCACGTGATCAATAAATCCACTGACTTTCGCCATTTCAAGATCAATCTCTCTGCATGACATCGTTTTTTTCTCATACAGTGTTAGCGTACCTTGACGGCCATAGTGCTTAGTGGCGCACCCCCCTCCCACAAAAAGCCCCATAACAATGGCCATGGATATCACGTTTCTCATGCTTCCCCCTGCTGGTTATACAATCCCGCAACCCAAGCTCGCGGTTGCCAGCCTTGCCTTCACATCTTTCAAAGGTCAGTCCTTGTTGTCTCGCTTACAGCTTTTCGGCCAGCACCTTCTTGTAATCAACAAGGGACACGATACGCTCCACAATATCATTATAGCGCTGGTTCGTCGGATAGTCCGCATCCAGCAACGGGATTCCTTTATCAAAGGTCCTGGCAAAATTCCTGTCAAAGGGAATGCGGCCCAGCAACGGAAGATTGAGCGCGTGACACATGCTCTCGGTGTCACCGTCAAAGAGTTCATGCTCGACGCCGCAGGACGGGCATTGGTATCGGCTCATATTTTCAATAATGCCCAACACGCGCAGCCCCAGATCCGTCGCATAGCCAATGGACTTCTGCACGACTTCCGACGCCACTTCCGACGACGTGGTCACAACGACCGCGCCAGCCAGGTCGGGCAGGAAGCCGGCGATGACGGGCGGTTTATCCGCGGCGGCGCCCGGGGGAAGATCGGCCAGTAAATAATCCAGGTCGCCCCAGATGATATCGGCGAGGAATTCCCGGATCACGTTCATTTCCGTCAGCCCCAGCCAGACGGGGCTCAAATCCATCGGGCCTTTCCACCGAACCGGCGCCGACTCATTGAGCAGAAAATCCATGGACGCCACCTTGATGCCATACGGCCCTTCCGGCGGGCGGGCGCCGTCCGGCGTGACCTCAAGCCCCCGACCGTGCATGCCCATCATGCGGGGCACACAAGGCCCGTTGAGATCCACATCAATGATGCCGACTTTGTAGCCCTGTCGTCCCAACGCCAGAGCCAGATTGACCGTGGTCATGCTCTTGCCGACCCCGCCTTTGCCGCTCATCACCGCGATCTTGTGCCTGATTCCGGACATGCGGTCCTGAACCCGCTGGGTCTGCTGCGTGATTTGCTGCACGACTTTGGCGTCGTCGGTGTAACGCAGTTTCCCTAAAATGCTTTTCAGATCTTTGTCCATGTCTGTTCCATGGTGGGACTGCCGATGATGAGCCTGACTTTCTGCACATCGCGAGCCGCATCAATCAACGGCCTCTTGCACACAAAAGAAACGCTAACACAAGGGTTTCTGGGCCGTCAATTGACAACGCCCGCTCACCCCAGGCGACCCAGGGCCAGCACCAACGCGCCCAGCCGCTTGAGTCGTTTGAAATAGTCGAGGGAGTCTTCGTGTACTTCAGGGAGTAGAGCTTCCAGCTCGGACAGGCTATCTTCAAGCATCGTCACGCGCTGCGGATCAAGGCGGCGCTCTTCCAGAAAGTAGATGACGCACCCGCCGCACACCGTGTCCAGCGTCATGAGCTCCCCTGCGTGCGCGCCCACGCCAACCGGCCATTCCGCTGCCCGGTGCTGCTCCCACAACCGCGTCAGATCCTGATCGTTCGCGCGACGTTCCTCCTGATTGACGGCGGGAATGTCAGCCATGGAGAATCAGGTCCGCGGCCAACACAACGGCAAGAGCCAGAATGATCACGCCGTCGCACCGAAGGAGCCATGCCGGCCAACGGCTGCAACCTTGCCACACCCATTCTCGAAACGACTCGGAACTCCCAAGCAAGAGACAGGCCTTCACCACACCGATCCCGCCACACGCGACCCACAGCCACCGTCCTTCGAGGGAAGACGTGCCGATGATCAGAAGCAACCCGAACAGCAACACAGCCAGTGCGATCCAAAATCGCCACCAGACATCGAAGAAAAAATGTTTTGTCCATGTGATCACCCGCGTGGGCATGATCACGAACAACAATCCCCATACCCCCCACACGACGCTGAACAACCCGAGAACGACGACAGATGCACTCATGCTTCGTCTTCCTTTCTCTTCACGTCACCGTTGCACAACCCGAGAATGACGCGCACGATCACGGTGCCCTTTCTTTGCCGCGGCTCAAAAGCCGCCCAACGCATGGATCAACAGAAGGGAGAGCATGCACAGCGCCAGCCCCACAAACCGGTAATCCACCGCCTCCCGGCTCAAGCACCACTGCAACACCGCCTGGCGTCTGTCGCCATGTGCCAACAGAAAAAACCCGCCCTTCGCCGTCATGGCCGCCCCCGCCGCCATCCATAATGCCCGGTAGTCCAGATCGGGCGCGGCAAAAAGAAGGACAAGCCCCGCAACCAATGTCACGCCCGACCATTTCGTCATTCCCGGGGAAGCCAGCAGAATGTGCTTCATCTGCCCGACAATCCACAGAGGCGCCACCAGTAAGGCCACGCCGTCAGCCATCCACAACCCCGCAATTGCTATAAGAAGCCAAGCCATTGCCTTGACCGATCATGCCCTTCCTGATCCTGATGGTCGAAGAGAAGAACCCACGGCAAGCCTTATCCGCACCGGGACGCGCTGTCAAGCGAGCGCGAAATTCCGTACACGGTGATTGCCAATAAGGCACTTTGCAGGCCGAGTTACAGGATACCGGAGGAATGCGTGCCCGGCGGTCATCAACAAAACTATTCTTTGTGATAAAGGGATGGCAACCGGGAGACAAAACGCAAGTCGTATCGTAATCTCTGTCTGTGGTGGGTACGGAACTACAGGGAACAAGCAACACTTTCCCGTCATCACGTGACGGAAAAGGGTCGTTGAGGAGAATGAACAGGTGGCGTCGATCCGGGTCCTGGGCAGGCCCAGATGGAATGAGGATCGTTGCCCTGCGAACAGGGGAAAATGTCCTCATAGATTCGTGAATATCTTGTCTACCTCCGCCGCACGATCAATGTCGGCAAGGTATTCCCGCGTGGCCTCCTCTGTATGATTGACTGCCCGATAGATGGATTCACGTTCAATGGGCAACATGGAACCCTGGGGGTCCCGCCACTCACCACAGTTTTTATGTGTCCAGTCCTTTATGGCCCACCTGTTCATACTGCCGAATGTCTGCCACACTGATTCCAGTATCTCTATGTCAGCCTGACTCAGCTCGTCCAGCGCCTCAATGCCAACGTCCCGAACCAACGACACTTCGTGGTTCTCTTTGTCGGATATCCAGGACTCCCAGCCTCCTTGTGCTGACGGAAGATTCCCGTCCATGTAGTTCAAGGTCATGGATAGCACCGGGCCATGGGGCATAGACACAGCCTGGTCTTCAGAGATAGATCTCCCATAAGTTTTAATGGCTTCCCTGTCGGCCAAGTAGAGAAGCTTCATGAGTTTCAGGTGAGACATTCGCCCACCGCGACGCATGAGCAGATAGGCTGCCATTTGCGCGACTTTCGCTTCGCTGTACACAACGCTCCTTCGCTTAGGTTAGAGGCGACGCAATACCTCATGGAAAAAGCCTGTCAAGTCGGTTCGGAGCGCCAACGGTTTCTGAATTGATGTGGAAAGCGTTTGCTTTAACGCTGTTCGTCTTCGTATGCTGGCCTTGGTTGCGCTTGCCTGCGGACGCGCCGAACACGTTATGAGCGATCACTCCCATCAGACGGCCCACGCGCTCTTTGACCTCATTCCTCCGTCCGTCGCCCCGGATTTTCTCAAGGACTATGAGCTTGATCTGGCCCCCCGGCAGGCTCAAGCCATCACCATCATGCTGCTGTCACTGACCACATACTGGATTACCAGCGCCATTCGCTTCAGCATTCCGGAGCCTGTATGCAGTCAAATGCTCCGGGACATTCAGGAGCGGGTCCGTGAAAAATGGGGCAGCCGGTTCGGGCTGGTTCATGTCCCCATTGATCCGGCGCTTTCCGTGATGGAGAAGCAGCATCAGACATGGGAAGGTCTTATCCAACATGGCGGAGAACCCATTGCGGTGTTGCATGAGGCTGCCGGGAGTCTTGCGGCCGACGGGATGCCGGCCTCCAGCGATGAACAGAAAATCCTGGCGGTGTTGGTTGACCTCGTGCCCTTTGACGAGATTGGCACGCACATCGCCGAACTTGAGTACAACTTGAGACCGATCATCTGACAGACCGATTCCGGATCCGGACGGGCGCGAGACGGTTACAGATACCGATGGGTGGTCACGCGGTCCTGTTCATCAAACTCGTAGCATACCGGGGCGCCCGTGGGAATGTTCAGCTCAAGCACGGCTTCACGGGAAAGCGCAGTCAGGTGCATGACGAGTGCGCGCAGGCTGTTCCCATGCGCCACAACCAGCAGCGTCTTCCCTTCGGCCAGTTGCGGCCGGACCTGGCGCTGGTAATAGGGAATCACGCGTTCGGCCGTATCGTGCAGACTTTCCCCGCCCGGGGGACGCACATCATAACTTCTCCGCCACAATGTCACCTGTTCAGCGCCATATTGTTTCACGGTTTCCGCCTTGTTAAGCCCCTGCAAGTCTCCGTACATACGCTCGTTCAGCGCCTGATTTTTTTCAATCGGGATATGGGACTGGCCGATCACCTCCAACACAATTTCCAGCGTTCTGACGGCGCGCACCAGCACGGAGGCAAAGGCCCGGTCAAATCGAAAGTCCCGCAATTTCTCCCCCGCCTCGCGGGCTTCCTGTTCACCGTTGGGGCTTAAGGGCACATCCACCCACCCGGTAAACCGATTTTCGCGGTTCCATTGTGATTCGCCATGGCGAATAAAGACAACCCGTTTCATGCGTTCTCCTCTGCGACCATGACCTTCGTCGGCGCCGTTCCGCCCCTTGCGTTGCGGCCCGACACACCGTACCATCCCACACCACGCTTCCCAATCTGGCGCAGCGCCCTGACCACTCCTCGTGTCCGCCGATGACGCCCATGTCGCAACCCGATACCCGCCTGCCGGATACGCAATGGTGGATCTCTCTGGCCCAACGCCTCAACATCACAGAGCAGGTCGAGCAATTCTTTCACAATGCGAACGCGGCCCCGGCGATACTGGATCGCGTGGCGACCGCCCGCGGAGACCTGCACTATATTCTGTTTGTCCTGATCCGCCACTGGATCCCCGTCGTCCTGCCCCCGCCGGGACGGGAGCGCATGTCCAAACATGATCCGGATTACTGGCTGGAATCGGCTCAAATCCTGGAAGCGGCGACCGTCCGCCTGCGCGAATTAAAACCTCTGATTGACCTGCTGGCCGCCGACAATCCTTTTGAACCCCGGAAGGAGGCGTCCGCCCCGGTGATTGAGGTCGAATTAGCCAACATGCTGCAGGGCATTGCCGAGATCGCCGGCCATTATGGCGGGCCGGATTACACGTCTATCATCAAAAATTTCGATCCCGTTCCCCTTCGCCAGACACAACCCTTCAAGCATAACAAAAAACACAGCGCCGAGTTGTGGGTGGTGTTTCTGCTCCGCGAACATTTTCGCGCGCTGGGTATGGGAAAAGATCGCTACTGGCCGCTGACCACAGACGTGGTCACCGCCGCCGGCATCCGCCAACCCAACGATCATCCGTTTACGGCCGGCGAACTCAAATCGTGGTGGACGAAGAACTGGCCGCGGACGTACACAATGCTACAGGAAAAAGGCGGGGGGCTACCCACCATCCATACGGCCTACCAGAGTGACTATCAATGGTTTCAATCATGGCTCGCGTGGGAGCAGGCCCATGCCGCGAACCCTGATTCCTGATGTTCAGTCGTCTCTGCTGAACGTCTGACGGTCGCCGGTCCCGTCACTGGCCGCCGGGATCTCGTCCTCGGGCAGGGGTTCGCCCAGCATCACCACAACCCAGATTTTCAGGAGGATCGACGCGGCCACCAGCCACAACACGTACGGCTGCACACCTCCCGCGTCGGCTAGCTCACGCTGGCGCGCCGCGGGGTCGGCCCACGCCTGATGCTTGACCTTTTTGAACAGCTCTTTTAAGTGCCAGCAATACACATAATTGGCGCTTGCGCTACCGATAATGGACCACACGATCGGCACGCTGATGTCCCCGGTGAGCAAGAAGGACACAAAGGGGCCGATCAAATAGACCAGCGCAAACAGATACATTTTCCGATACAGAAACCAGAGAAAGGGTTCAATGAAAAACGGCGCCCAGTTCCACGTAAACGCAAAGCGAAGGCCTTCCGCGGAATGAAATCGTCGAAACACCCGCTGGTAATAGTCCCAGGCGGGTTTCCACGACCAGCCGCCTTTCCACGTAAATTGCAGACAGGAGCCGGGGCCGACCAACACCCGCCAGTACTGTTCTTCCGTCAGCGTCTCCGCCGTCTCCGCTGTCTCCGACTCCGGGGCATCGGACGGGTCGGCAGACTTTCCGGAGAACGGTGCTCCGCATCGCAGACAAAACCGGGCATCATCGGGATTGGACTGTTGGCAGGCATCACAGGTTCTCATATCCCGTGATGTATAACACGAGACGCGGCATGAAGGCCACCGGCAGGGATTCTTTCGCGTCGGATGCGCGGGTTTCTGGTATGCGGTCCCCGGGAACAATCACGAGATTCACGCGATGGCGAGACCCCCCGTTTCTATTGCGCCACTGAAACTCCTGTGCTAGATTCGCCTGTATTTCCGCATGGTTTCACCACAATGCTGACGGAAGAACTCCAACAACGCACGGCCCGGACGATCATGAATACCTATGCCCGGCTCCCTGTCAGTCTGGTGCGTGGCAAGGGGTGTACGGTCTATGACGCCGAAGATCGCGACTATCTGGATTTTGTGGCCGGCATCGCGGTGAATGCGCTTGGGCATGGCCATCCCGACCTGGTGACCGCCATTGAGCGACAGGCCCGGCGCCTTGTGCATACGTCCAATCTGTTTTATTCCGAACCGCAAGTGCGGCTCGCCGAGCGACTGGTCGCGCATTCGTTCGCCGACAAAGTCTTCTTCTGCAACAGCGGCGCGGAGGCCAACGAAGCCGCCATCAAACTGGCCCGGCGCCATGCCTTTCAGCAATACGGGCCGGACCGCCATGAGATCATCACCATGCACAATGGGTTTCATGGCCGCACCCTGGCCACCCTGACCGCGACCGGACAGCCCAAAATACAGCACGGGTTTGCCCCGCTCCCGCAAGGGTTCACGTATGCCGAATTTAACGACATCGCCTCGATTGAACGCCGCATGACGCCCCGCACCGCGGCCGTCATGATTGAACCGATCCAGGGCGAGGGCGGTGTGGTGACGGCGGACCGCTCATTCTGGGAACAGTTGCAGCAGCTCTGTCGCAACCGCGACGTGTTGCTGATTGTAGACGAGATTCAGACAGGCATGGGGAGAACCGGCACACTCTTTGCGTATGAACAGTATCAGATTCGGCCGGACATCATGACGCTGGCCAAGGGGTTGGGCGGCGGCCTTCCCATCGGCGCCTGTCTTGCGACGGACGACGTGGCGCGCGCGTTTGATCCGGGGTCCCATGCGTCCACGTTTGGAGGAAATCCCCTGGCCTGCGCCGCGGCCCTCGCCGTCTTCAAAGTCCTGATGGACGACCATCTCCTTGAGCGCAGTCGGGCCATGGGGGAATATCTTCACAACGGTCTGCAAGCCTTGCGGAATCAATGCTCCCTGATCACGGACGTGCGCGGCCTGGGGCTCCTGCAAGGCATGGAACTCGCCATGGACGGACAGCCGGTCGTGCAGGATTGCCTGGCGCGGCGCGTGTTGATTCACTGCACGGCGGAGAATGTCCTCCGCTTCATGCCCCCGCTGATTGTGACCACGCGCGAGATTGATCGCCTCCTGGACGTCTTGTCCGGCGTATTGACGAAACAACTGGCGGCGCGTCGGCAACATGCATAAAGGTTGGACAGAGATGATGCGCGCCAATCCATGCGGAACCAGCTCATGACCATTTTGGGACAGACCGTTCCCGACTGTGACGCCTCAACGCCCGCGACCGGCGCCAAAGACCTGCTGACCGTGGCCGCCATTCCACGGGATCAAATTTTTCGCCTCCTTGATGTGGCGCGCGCACTCAAAGCCGCCCCCCGTTCGGGCCGCGCCTCCCAATGGCTTGCAGGATTGACGCTGGGTCTGATTTTTGAGAAACCCTCAACCCGCACGCGGGTGTCCTTTGAAGCGGGCATGTCGCAACTGGGCGGCCATGCCCTGTTCCTCCCTTCGGACGCCATTCAGTTGAGCCGAGGGGAAAGTCTTGCGGACACCGCCCTGGTGCTGTCACGATACCTTGACGGACTCGTGGTGCGAACGTTTGAGCAATCCACGCTGGAATCCTGGGCCAGGTACGCCACCATTCCCGTCATCAACGGATTGACGGACCTGTGCCATCCCTGTCAGGCTCTGGCCGACCTCCTGACCATTCTGGAGGCCAAAGGGTCTTTTGAGGGACTCAAACTCGCCTACGTCGGGGATGGGAATAATATCGCGCATTCCCTCATTGAAGCCGGAGCGAAGGTCGGGATGCGCATCGCGATTGGATGCCCGCCCAACTATCAACCCGACCCCGACATCGTCACCCGAAGCCGGAACGAAGCCGCCCGCACGGGTGCCGCCATTGACATTACCCATGATCCGGCCGTCGCCGCGGACCAGGCCGACGTACTCTATACCGACGTCTGGACGAGTATGGGGCAGGAACGCGAACAGGCCGAACGGCTGAAGGCGCTGGCCCCCTATCAAGTCAATGACACCCTCCTCCGATGCGCCAAACCGTCGGCAATGGTGCTGCACTGCCTGCCGGCCCATCGGGATGAGGAAATTACCGCGGCGGTGCTGGACGGCCCGCAATCCATGGTGCTTGATCAGGCGGAAAATCGTCTCCACATGCAGAAAGCGATCTTAATGGAATGGCTCGGGAGACCCTGGTCCTGACAGACCGTCACGCCCGCCACATGCACCCCATGCCAACACGTCGCACAGCCAGGAAGAACAAAATCGTGCTCGCGTATTCCGGCGGTCTCGATACGTCGGTGATCCTGCAATGGCTCCGCGAAGAACACGACGCGGACGTCATCGCCTTCTGCGCGGATCTCGGCCAGAGCGAAGATCTCCGGGCCGTCAAGAAGAAAGCCCTCGCCGTCGGGGCGTCGAAAGTGTACGTGGAGGATCTCCGGGAAACGTTCGTCAAGGACTACGTCTTTCCGATGCTGCGGGCCAATGCCGTGTACGAGGGCGGGTATTTACTGGGGACCGCCATTGCCCGTCCGCTGATTGCCCGCCGTCAGATGGACATCGCGCGGGAGGAAAAAGCCCAGGCGGTCAGTCATGGGGCCACGGGAAAAGGGAATGACCAGATCCGGTTTGAATTGACATACACGGCCATCAATCCCCGCATCGCCATCATCGCGCCATGGCGGGAGTGGTCGTTTCAATCGCGGAGCGATCTGATGCGGTTTGCCAGACAACGGAACATTCCCGTGACCGCCACCAGGGCCAAACCGTACAGCATGGATCTGAATCTGTTTCACGTGAGTTACGAAGGCGGCGTCCTGGAAGATCCCTGGACCGCCCCGCCGGAATCCATGTTTCAGATGACGGTGTCGCCGGAACGCGCGCCGAATAAACCGCAGCACATTCAGATCACGTTTGAACGGGGCGACCCGGTTGCCGTGAACGGTGCGCGACTGTCCCCGGCCCGGTTACTCACACGCCTCAATCAGTTCGGGGGCCGTCACGGCATCGGACGGATAGACATCGTGGAAAACCGATACGTGGGCATCAAGTCGCGTGGCGTCTATGAAACACCCGGCGGCACCATCCTGCATGTGGCGCACCGGGGCATGGAATCCCTGACCATGGACCGGGAAGTCCTCCACGTCCGCGACAGTTTGATTTCACGATATGCGGAACTCGTGTACTACGGATACTGGTTTGCGCCGGAACGCGTGATGGTCCAGCGGGCGATGGATGACGCCCAACGCACGGTGAACGGCACGGTACGGCTCAAATTATACAAGGGGAACGTCATGGTCACGGGCCGACAATCGGATTGGTCGCTCTATCGGGAAGACCTCGCGTCCTTTGAACAGGACCGCGGGTACAGCCAGCGGGACGCCGGGGGCTTTATCAGGCTCAACGCCTTGCGCCTGGCCATTCACAAGTCCCAGGGCAAAACCCGTGGGACGGCGCGCCGACGTGCGCGTCGGTTGACATGAAATCCAGGCAACGCGGACCCCGTCGCGCGCAGCCGTCGGCAACCACGCGCTCCACGGCACACAACAAGCCGATGGCCACTTCCCCACAAGCCCGGACCGGGCGATTCGCCGAACCGCCCCACGCGCTCGTCGAACGCTTTACCTCATCGCTTTCCTTTGATCGCCGTCTGTTCGAATATGACATTCTCGGCAGTCTCGCCCATTGCCGGACCCTGGAAAAAGCCGGAGTCCTCACCCGCGCGGAATGTCGCGCGCTGATCCGGGGACTCGATCGGGTTCAAACGGAGCTACGCGACAACCGTTTCCCCTTTGCGGCGTCGGATGAAGACATTCACATGGCCGTGGAGCGTCGCGTCACGGAACTCATCGGCCCCGTGGGCGGCAAGCTCCACACCGGCCGGAGCCGGAACGACCAGGTCACGCTCGATCTCCGGCTCTGGCTCCGCGACCATCTGCACATGGTGGAGACGTGTCTTCGTGAACTGCAACGGGCCTTCCTGCAACAAGCCCGTCGGCACATGGCCGTGATCATGCCGGGGTACACCCACCTGCAACGGGCGCAGCCCGTCCTGCTCGCTCATCACTGGCTGGCGTACGTGGAAATGCTGGAGCGGGACCGGATGCGTGCGCGGGACGCCGGCACACGCGTGAACGTGATGCCCCTTGGCTCGGGCGCCCTGGCGGGCAACAATTACCCGATTGACCGGGCTTTCACGGCGAAACTCCTGGGGTTCCCCGCAGTCACCCAAAACAGCCTGGACGGGGTTTCCGACCGGGATTACGTGGCGGAAACGTTGAGTGTGCTGGCCATCATCATGGCGCACCTCTCCCGGTTGAGCGAAGAACTCATTCTGTGGTCATCGCAGGAATTTTCCTTTGTGGAACTTCCGGACGGCTTTTGCACCGGGAGCAGCATGATGCCCCAGAAAAAAAACCCCGACGTACCCGAACTCATTCGCGGCAAAACCGGACGCGTGTACGGCCACCTGCTGTCGCTCCTGACGACCCTCAAGGGACTGCCGTTGAGTTACAATCGGGACCTGCAGGAAGACAAAGAACCCATCTTTGACGCCATGGACACTGTGGTAGAATCGCTGACGATCTATGCCGAGCTGATCCGGCGCCTTCAAATCCGGCGTGACGTGCTTGCCAACACCATGTCATCGGGATTTCTCCTTGCCACCGAGCTGGCCGACTACCTGGTGCGGAAGGGTGTGGCGTTTCGAGAAGCCCACGGCATTGTGGGCCAACTGGTCCGGCATTGTCTGACACAGAAGATGGCATTGAGCGACCTGTCGTTGGCCCAACTGAACACCGCGTCGCCTCACTTTTCCAACGACGCGCTGTCCTGCCTGACGCTCAAAGGCGCCATTGACCGCAAAAACCAAATCGGGGGCACGGCTCGCGCACAAGTGGCCCGGCAACTAAAAAAATGGGAATCGCGCCTCGCTGCGAAATCGTCTCACGCGCCACGGGGCCGGGGATGATGCGCACGGCGTCAACCCGTCGCCACGGTCTCCGAGACGACACGCCGACGTCGGTTGGTGGCCGGGCGGCCATATTGCCGGGTATACTGCTGGGTGTGCTGCTGGTCGGCGGCGCGGGTTGCGGCGCGGTGGGCGACCCCATCGCCCCGGAAGACATCGGCATTGAAGCCAAAGTGCGGGCACAGCAGCAAGCCGAGAAACGGCGTTCGACACCACAAGCACAGCAGCGCACCCCTCGCAAGGAGCCGGAAATTGTTCTGCCCCCCCTGCAACCCGTGGGCGCGCAATAACCACCCTTGAGCAAAACCGTGTGATTCAGGTACGCTGTCACGATACGCAACCTTTCATTGTGCCGATACCAGGGAGATGTGATCCATGAATACGACATCAGCGACCGATAAGTCCCGGACGTTATTGCTCCTTGATCCCTATCCCAGGAACAATCCGTACAGCATGACCGCGAGCGAGCGGCGTTCCATCTGGTTTCCCAAATTGAGTTTGCCGGCCATTGCCGCCTACACACCGCCCAACTGGGACGTGCGCCTGTTCGACGAGGCGGTTCAGGACATTGACTTTGACCAACCGTGTGACCTGGTCGGCATTTCGATCATGACCTGCTACGCGCCCAGGGCGTATGAGCTAGCCACGGAATTTCGCAAACGCGGCAAAAAAGTCGTCCTCGGGGGCGTCCATCCCACCTACTGTCCGGAAGAAGCGCTGCAATACTGCGACACCATTGTCTGCGGGGAAGCCGAAGAACTCTGGCCGCGTGTCGTCGAGGACTTTGAGGCCGGGGCGATGAAACGCATCTACCGCATGGAGCAGTTTCCTCCGCTGGACAATTATCGTTCCCCCCGCGTCCAGCTACTTAGTCCGGATTCCTACATGACCCGTCATTGCACGTTCACCACGCGCGGGTGCCATTTTGATTGCGAGTTTTGCAGCGTGTCGCCGTTTAACGGCAAAACCACGCGACGGCGTCCCGTGCCGGAAGTCATCAACGAAATGCAGCGCGTCAAGGAATGGATACGGTCCGAGGTGGTCGAGCGCATGGCGCAAGGGTCGTTGATTGAGGCCATGAAAATCTGTTCGAAAATCTGGGTCGGCCTCGAAGAAGGCTCCATCGTGGCCTTTGTGGACGATCTGCATAACAGTCACCGCGCGTACTGCCGGGAATTGTGGCAGGCCATGAAACCCTTAAACATCAAATGGGGGTGCCAGTCCACCCTGTTTCTGGGGGATGATCGGGATATGGTCAAACTCGCGGCCGACAGCGGCTGCGTCTCGGTCTTTGTCGGCATGGAATCGGTCTCCGAGCATTCTCTGGACGAAACCAACAAGAACTTCAACCAGGTCGGAAAATTTGAAGACCAGATTAAAATGTTTCACGACCACGGGATCATGGTGAATCCGGGCATAGTGTTCGGGTTCGATAATGACGATGAATCCGTCTTTGAATCCACGTTGAATTTTCTCGTTCGCAATCGGGTTGAGCTGGCGTATTTCAACGTGTTGACACCGCTTCCCGGCACCGCCCTGCATGAGCGGTATACCCGCGAAGGCCGGATCTTTGATCGGGACTGGGCCAAATACGACGGAAAACATGTGGTGTTTCACCCCAAACGGATGACGGTGGAACAACTCCAGGAAGGATTTTTCTGGGCGAATCATCACTTCTATTCGTGGCCATCCATTTGGGAGCGGCTCCGGCATACCAGTCAACGCCTGGTCCCCCGTATCGAAATGAATTACGAATTTCGCAAGCACATCAAACGAACCTACCCGCGGGGAACGCTGTCGCCTCTGGCAACGGTTCTGAAAAATCTTCAGGCCAAACTTCCCACCATAGACACCAGTTCGCTCGTGCCCAACGCGTTGCTCGCAATCAAGCAGGCGGTGCCCCTGAAGTCCCAGGAGTTGTTTCTCAATATCAAGGGCCGGCGCCACGATGCGTTTGCGGCGTTATTCATTGACCTGGAAGGCACGTTGGATCACCTGAACGCACGGGAATTGCTGGAGCGCATCAAAGACGCCGCGCAAAAAGCGAAGATGGATATTGTGGTCAATTTTGAACATCTTCGGCAGGCGACCCCCAGGGCGATGCAGATTCTTCTGGATCAGGATCTCCTCAAGACCGTCACGCCTCACGCGAAGCTGCGCTATCGCAAATTGAAAGACGCGTTTCACGGCGCCCTGGAAGGCGTAACGCTCTCGGATTCCGAACTGTTCGAAGAGTTGCCTCAAGATGCATGATTTTCATTATCGCCATGATTCGTTGTACTGTGAAGACATTCCGCTTGAACGCCTCGACAAAGAACAGGGCACACCCTGTTACGTCTACAGTCACGCCACGCTGATCCGTCACTTCCAGGCCTTCGACCAGGCCTTTGCCTCCATTCCCCATCTCGTCGCGTTTGCCATGAAAGCCAATTCAAACCTGACCGTCCTTCGGCTCATGGCGTCGCAGGGTGGCGGGGCCGACATTGTGTCGGGCGGTGAACTCTTTCGCGCGCTCCGGGCCGGCATCCCTCCCGACAGGATTGTCTTTGCGGGCGTGGGGAAAAGCCCACGGGAAATTCAAGATGCGCTCAAGTCCGACATCCTGCTCTTTAACGTGGAATCGTCCGCGGAACTGCACACCCTCAACGACGTGGCGAAGGGTATGGGCATGCAGGCGCGTGTGGCGCTTCGGATCAATCCGGATATTGATCCCCGCACCCATCCGTACATTTCAACGGGGCTCAAAAAAAGTAAATTCGGGATCGGCGCGGAGTATGCGGTGGAGACATTCAAACAGGCGGCGGCACTTCCCTGCATCCAGGTCGTTGGGGTTCATGCCCACATCGGCTCTCAACTGACGCACATCAGTCCCTTTGTCGAGTCGCTGGAGAAGGTGGTCGCGCTCATTGAGACATTGAAATCCCAGGGCATGCCGATTCGGTATCTCAACATCGGCGGCGGACTTGGGATTACCTATTCGAACGAAACGCCGCCTCATCCGAAGGCGTTTGCCGAAGCGATTACGCCCCTGCTTCAGAAAACCCAATGTGAAATTATTATGGAGCCAGGGCGGGTCATTGTCGGGAAC
Source organism: Nitrospirales bacterium (assembly GCA_965207175.1). Taxonomy (GTDB): domain Bacteria; phylum Nitrospirota; class Nitrospiria; order Nitrospirales; family UBA8639; genus Bin75. Next base: position 1,385,468 of record OZ242269.1, on the reverse strand, counting down.
GCCGGTATTTTGTTGACGCGGGTCCTCTACCTGAAAGAGACGGGCGCCAAAAAATTTGTCATTGTAGACGCGGGCATGAACGATTTGCTTCGGCCCAGCCTGTACGACGCGCATCACGACATTATGCCGGTTCGCCGGAGTCCACATGCGTCGGAAGACACCGTGGACGTGGTTGGCCCCGTGTGTGAATCCGGGGATTTTTTCGCCCAAAACCGTGCCATGCCCGCGGTCAAAGCCGGCGAGCTGCTGGCGGTCATGTCCGCCGGCGCCTATGGGTTCACCATGGCGTCCAATTATAACTCCCGACCGCGGGTCCCGGAGATTCTGGTCAAAGGCGGGGAAAGTTTTGTGATTCGGGAACGCGAGACGTTTGACGATCTCATTCGCGGAGAACGTATTCCCGATTTTCTCGAGGCGAAGGCGTAACATGTTTTCAGGCTCCCTGGTCGCCATCGTCACCCCGTTCAAAGACGGCCGATTCGACGAAAAAGCCTATCGGGATTTACTCGAATTTCACATTGCCAACGGCACGCATGGCATCGTCCCCTGCGGAACCACGGGCGAATCCGCCACACTTTCGCACGCGGAACATGAGCGCGTCGTGGCCCTGACCGTGGAAATCGTGAATCGGCGGGTCCCCGTGATCGCGGGCACGGGATCAAATGCCACCGACGAGGCCATTGCCTTTACCAGACAGGCCAAAGAGGTCGGAGCCGATGGCGCGATTCTGATTACGCCCTATTACAACAAGCCCACGCAGGAAGGTCTGTATCAACATTATGAGGCCGTGGCCCGCGCCGTGGATCTGCCCCTGATTCTCTACAACATTCCGGGCCGCACCGGCGTGAACATGATGCCGGCCACCGTGGCCCGCATCGCCACCCTGCCCACGGTCGTGGGCATCAAAGAGGGGAGCGGGTCACTCGGGCAGGTCTCCGAGATCGTTCATCAATGCGGGTTCCGTGACGGAAACGCCTTCACGCTACTCTCCGGGGACGATGCGCTGACCCTGCCCATGATGGCGCTGGGCGCCAAAGGCGTGATTACGGTCACCGCTAACGTGGCGCCGAGGGACATGGCCAACCTCGTGAATGCAGCCCTGGCCGGGAACTTTGCCGACGCCCGCGCCTCTCACATGAAACTCGCGTCGCTGTTTGGCGCCCTGTTCTATGAGACCAACCCCATTCCGGTCAAAGCCGCCCTGGCCATGATGAACAAAATCGAACCCGAGTTGCGTCTCCCGCTCACGCCTCTTTCGTCCGACAATCAGGAACGGCTTCGTGGTGTCATGCAAGACACCGGGTTGCTCTAACCGTCACACAGGATCTCCGTCACGCCGGGCAACGCCCCGCACACACAACACACCGGCATGAAGACTCCCCTCAACGTCATGATCACCGGCGCCGCCGGGCGCATGGGACAACGTCTGGTTGCCCTGGTCAACGAATCGCCTCGGCTGCAATTGTCCGGAGCCATTGAAGCGCAGGGCCATCCGGACCTTGGCAAAGACGCCGGGGAGGTGGCCGGTTGCGGACGCCTTGACGTCGCGTTAACGGACGATCCGGCCGGCGCGATGGCCGACAGCGACGTCGTCATTGATTTCACTTCACCAGACGCCACACTGCGCCATCTTGCGCATGCCGTCCGGCACAAGCGCGCCATCGTCATCGGCACCACGGGATTTTCCCCCGATGCCATGACCACGCTTCGCGCACATGCCGAGTCCGTTCCCTGCGTACAGGCTCCCAATATGAGCGTGGGGATTAACGTGCTGTTGCAGATTGTCGGCAACGTGGCCCGTGCGCTCGGCGAGGACTATGATCTCGAAATCATCGAAACGCACCACAACAAGAAGAAAGACGCCCCAAGCGGAACCGCACTGAAACTGGCCGAGGTCCTGGCCGCCGCCACACACCGGGACTTGCGGGACGCCGGCGTCTACGCGCGGCATGGCATCATCGGGGAACGCGCGAAAAAAGAAATCGGGATGCAGAGCGTGCGAGCCGGTGACATCGTGGGCGATCATACCGTCCTCTATGGCGGGCAGGGGGAACGGATCGAGATCACACATCGCGCCCACAATCGCGATCCCTTTGCGCGCGGGGCCTTGCGTGCGGCAGAATGGGCGGTCACGCAGCCGCCGGGGCTGTATGGCATGGCCGACGTGCTGAAATAAATCGGCCGGGACATCCGGCGCGCGGCAGCGGCCGCGTGTTTCATCCATGAATTGACACTGTGCTGTACCGAACGAGGAGGGTTGCCTTATGGATATGTTTGGGAAAATTCCCATGATTGAAATTCCGCTTCACGTCACCCCGGATCAGAAAAAGTGGCTGGAAAAAATGATGGAGGAAGGCCGCATTGCCGTCCCGCCAGGCGGGACACTGGAAAAAGGGTCCGTGATTTCAATGTTCGTCCGAATGTTGATTCACAACGCCATGGAAGAGCAGATGCGCCAGGCCGCGTTGGAAGCCGCCGATGACGATGACGACGATGATGATGACTAGGCCGACGTAAAGAAATTTGAGTTGTGCGCAATCAGCCAATTGCGTGCTAAGCGTTGAGGCACCGCCGTTCTGCACTGGTTCGGTCTGATGAAATCAAATTTTGCTATCAATACACTCGTTGTTCCGGTGTGGAATGCGCTGAAAGCTCTCGGTAGTTCCGGCTCCAATCAGGAAATCGTCAACAAAATCATAGAACAAGATGAGATTCCTGATAAAGTCGCAAATAAGAAACATTCGCGGGGAAGAAGAACAGAGCTGGAGTACCATTCCGCGTGGGCCCGCACAGCACTCAAGGTATACGGCGTCTTGGACAACCCGAGCCATGGCATATGGATCATCGTTCCGGGAAAACAAGATACGATAATAACCTCGGAACAGGTGTGCAGAACTTTTAGAGAACAAAGAGGCGGCGCCAAGGGAAAAAGGAAGAAACAACAGGAGAGAGAGGTCTGGGACGAAAAGGAAACAGAGGAAGAATTATGGCGTGATGAACTGCTCACCGTACTCACAACCATGAAGCCCGATGCCTTTGAACGATTGACACAAATACTTTTGCGTACATGTGACTTTGCCGATGTGCAAGTAACCGGAAGGTCCGGCGACGGTGGCATTGACGGCACCGCAACCGCAACGATCAATGACTTGCTAAGTTTCCCCGTGCTTTTTCAATGCAAGCGCTACAAAGATACTGCGGTCAATGCCGACGCCATTCGCAGTTTCCGTGGTGCGATGACAGGACGGACTGACAGGGGACTATTTGTTACTACTTCAAGGTTCACCAGAGAAGCCAGAGCAGAAGCACTACGTGACGGCGCACCACCAATTGACTTGATTGACGGAGAGAAACTAATAGATAAACTGAAAGAACAGAAGCTGGGCATTACAATCGAAACCGTCGAAAAAGTGACCATCAACAAGGATTGGTATCAGAACATCTAGGCAAATCTTCTCTCCCTTACACGACACCATTGCCCTCCGTCCATCTACAGCGAACCCGGATGACTCAAGTGTGTTACAACCGCCTGCACACATCGTGCGCGGCGCTGACGGTTCGATCAATATCCGCCGTCGTGTGCGCGGTTGAGACAAAGGCGGCTTCAAATTGGGACGGGGCGAAATAGCACCCGCGTTCCAGCATGCCGTGGAAGAACCTGGCATACCGGGTCGTGTCCGACCGTTTCGCCGAGCGGTAATCCACCACCGGCCCTTCCGTAAAAAATCCCCCCAACAGAGAACCGACTCGCGTTTGGTAAAAAGGAACATTGGCCTGCCGGGTCGCTTGCGCCAGGCCCTCGGCCAGTTGCCCGCCGCGCCGTTCCAGGCGTTCATACACCCCGGACGTCTGGAGTTTCTTCAACGTTTCGATGCCGGCTGTCACGGCCAGCGGATTGCCGGACAGCGTCCCGGCCTGATAGACAGGCCCGGCAGGCGCCACAAGTCCCATAATCTCCCGTGACCCGCCGTACGCTCCGACCGGCAACCCGCCGCCGATGATTTTCCCCAGGCACGTCAGGTCGGGGCGAAGGCCATACATCGTCTGCGCGCCCCCGTAGGCCACGCGAAATCCTGAAATCACCTCGTCGAAAATCAGGAGAATGCCATGTTGTCTGGTGAGCATGCGCAGTTGCCGAAGAAATGTTTTGTGGGGCAAGACGACGCCCATGTTGCCCGCGATGGGTTCGACAATGACGCAGGCCATTGTCCGCCAATGTTTCCGGATCAGACGCCGCACCGCTTCTATATCATTATACGGAGCGGTGAGGGTGTGACCGGCCGTGGCGGTGGGCACGCCCGGACTGTCGGGAAGGCCCAGCGTCGCGGCGCCGGACCCGGCCTTGACCAACAGATGATCGGCATGGCCGTGGTAGCAGCCTTCGAATTTCAGAATGGCGTCCCGTTTGGTAAATCCCCGCGCCACGCGAATGGCCGACATCACGGCTTCGGTGCCGGAATTCACGAGCCGCACTTGTTCAACGGATGGCAACGCCGCGCAAATCATGTTGGCCAACGTCAGCTCCTGTTCAGTCGGCGCACCGTAACTGGTCCCCCGACTCGCGGCCCGCTGAATCGCCTTGACCACCAAGGGAGAAGCATGTCCCAGGATCATGGGCCCCCATGAAGCCACATAATCAAGGTACGTGTTGCCGTCCACGTCGGTCACCGTCGCGCCCCGCGCCCGTTTGATAAACAACGGATGCCCGCCGACCGAACGAAACGCGCGCACAGGGCTGTTCACTCCGCCGGGAATCACATGCTGGGCCTGACGAAACAGTTTTTTCGACGTGACGATCTTCATCCCTGGCGTCTCCCGCATCCTCTCGCCCCTCACACCCGACGGGCGAATGACCTAATCGCTGTAGCGCTTCCCTTCCTCACCCGACCAGTGCACGATGCCGACTTCCTGCGATTCCCATAACGCTTCCTGCTCCTGAACGGCCAGGTCGGCCTCCTTTTGCCTGGTCTCTGCATCGGCCCCGGAGTCCTGCTCATGGGCGGCGACACATCCCGGCGGTTTGTGTCCCCTGGGAATATCTTTCTGAAGAACATTGACTGGCATCTGATTCCTCCTTCTCGTTCAACCAGGCAAAAAGCCCTTGCCCGGATTCACAGACATTGGGTTCAGGGTCTGGAACTTGTCAAGGGATGCTGGACGCGATAGGCATAGAGTGCCATGCTCGCGGCCACGACCGCATTGAAAGATTCAACCGATTCCGTCATGGGGATGGCCAGTCGTTTGCCGGAGGGAAGCCGCGGCAGACCGGGGCCTTCTTCTCCAACCACCAGCCGAATATTCTCCGGCCATTGAAACGCGGGCAAACTCTCACCCTGCGTGTGCAACGTCACCCATGCGGCGGATTCCGGCAACTCCCTGATGGCAGGGCCCCGCGCCAGTCGCACATCAAACATCGTTCCGCTGGCGGCGCGCATGGCCTTGGGATGATACGGATGAGCCGACTCTTTCAACAGGACAACCTGGCCGACGCCCATCGCCGCCGCCGTCCGAATCAACGCGCCCACATTGGCCGGATCTCCCAACGGACACAGGAGTTCAACGCCCCGTGGTGGAGTCGCGAGGTCCGCATGGGAAAAGGGAGGAGCCGTACAGACCAGAATCGGAAACCCCGTTCCAAAGAGGTCAATGTTTCCGAAAATCGCTTGGGCCAGCGAACAGGGTTGCACATGAGTCGGCATCGAGAAAGACACGCGGGTCCCGGCGGGATGGAGCAGTTCCAGACAACGATCGGGATGCCGCAACAACATCTCGCGCACCACTTTTTTCCCAAAGACAAGACATTGCTGAAATCGTTCAATCCCGCGAGAGTTCTGTAACGACACCCATCGCTTCACCTGGACATTCCGCACATTGCTCATGGTTCGCATCAAACAAGTTCGCCGATTTTTTCTCTCCACGTATCCTCAAACATCATCCTGAAAGTGGCGGGAGGAGGTTCGTTCACTTCCATTGTTCCCCTGTCAATGGCGATCTTGTAGGCTTTCTCAAGAGTATCAAGCAGTTCTTGCTTGTACGTCGTATCCTCGTTGCCTTTCAAGTGCATACCTTTTGTTTCCAGAATCAGAAGTTTTCCATCGCCTTTTTTGCACACGACAAAGTCGGGACAGACCCGATGCCGCCGCCAGCCTTGAAGAGAGTACGCTTGCCGCGCGGCGATTCTGTGCCACCAATGTATCGCGTTGCTCTTATCTTCAAGATGCAATGCAAAATCTTTTTCCAGATTGTTGAAGTCTTTTTTGTAAACGGTTTCAAAAAGACTGTATTGCACGGGCCTGGCTTTGTGTTGAAGTGATTCTTCATCATCGCCAACAAATACTTTGAGCGACTTTTCTATCTCGTAACTCAACTCTTCATCGGTCTCAAGATGAAAACGGATTTCATTTTCCCCAACCTTATGACGAAATACCGCCTTGGCTTTAGCGTCTATATCAGCGTTAATCCTGCGTCGTAACTCCTTCGCAAGATTGATCCGATGATTCAGCAATTGCGCATCACTGTATTTCTTGCGTTTATGTTTTTTCAGAAAACGATCCGCCGCGTGTGCTGCTTGCCAAGGATTGGGTATCATGCCCAAATACCGGGCAAAATAATCAAGTGTGATGCTTTCCCCCGTATCTAAATTTTCTTGCGACAGCTCGCCCTGCCCCTCGAAGTCAAACGTGGTTATTTCCTCTTGAGGGATCTCCTGGTCGCTCAGAGAAACCGCTTCACCAACATTAATGGCATTCCAATCTATCACGCTCAAAATGTCGCGATAGTAGTCTAGCTGTCGCCATCCGCGTTTTTGTTCATGCAGAACCTGCGGCAAAAATATTTTTAATTTTCTGTATTGTGCGCGACGCTTGATGGTTACCGATTTCGGCGCATCGCCCTCGCCATATCCGCGAATGGAATTGCCGAGACCAGTCAGTCCTTCGTTTTCCAAACCGGCTTTCACGCCATCCACCGCATTGCCGACATCCTTGTTGTAACAATAGATATAGCACCGGTTGAGCAAATCATCCTTCTTGATTAGGCGCGCGTGAGGTTGGCGCAGCACTCGCCCGACCATCTGCGTTATGGCAGTGGTCGCTGTGGTGTTATCCAACAGCGCAAGCACGTAGGCAAAGGCGCAATCCCAGCCCTCTTTGAGCGCATCTTTGGTGATAATCCATCGCACCGAACTCAACTCGCTTAACAAATCTTCACCAGCCAGTTCCTTCTGCTCCGATGATTGAATTCGTATTTGATTTTCCGGCACGGAAAGATTTTGTATCAGATATTTCCGCACATCTTCCGAGTGAATGCGCCCCTGTTTTCTTTGATCTTTACCCGTGTTTTGCACCCGCACCAAAGCAATCGGTCGAACATAACGATTTTCGTTTTGTTTTAATTTTTGCGTGGCACCCTCCAGTTGATTTAACTTCTCTTGTGTCTTGGCGAGGGTGTGTTGCCAATCGGAATCACGGGAACTGTGAATTTCAATCGGCAACTTAATCATCTCTTCGTCCTGCAATTCGGTTCCCGATATGTTGACCAGAATATTGCTGATACCGATTTTAGGCGTGGCCGACAATTCAAGAACAAGGCGCGGGTTGAGACGATTGATCGAATTCACAAACTCCTTATTGTTTCTGTTATTCGTTCCATATGCTTTATGCGCCTCGTCCAAAATCACGGTCGGACAAATTAGTTTGAAAACATTGATAAGGCTTTGGTTCACGCAGTCGCCGGTTTTATTTTTCTCCAGATCGGCATGATCTTCCGAAAGTTTTTCGTTTGCAGCGGCATCGTCCTGTTCGGGAAAGAAAGAAGTATAGCCGCCGCTGTCGCGAAAGATTTTAAGAAACTCTTTTCCCTTTTGTCGGTTGGCGGACGGTAGCATCAACATCATAATGCAGAGATAATTTTCAACATCCTGTCTGGTGAAACGATCATCTTTTTGTAGCAGTTTAATTCTGCCGCCGGAAATTCGCTCAAGCATTTGACGATAAGGATGCTCGCGAGTTCGAAACGCCTTTATGGTCTGTTCGTAAATCGCCCTCGTCGGCACGATCCACAAAACCAATCCGGTGTCTCGCCTGATGCGCTCCAACGCGGCAACGCCGAGCAATGTCTTGCCGCCGCCGGTCGGCACCTTCAAGCAAACATGCGGAATTGGGGCGCCCGAGGTTGCAGTGCGGGAGATGTGGTCGGGGGCTTCCATCTTGCCGTCTTCCTTAATGCGAGGCAGGTTTCCCTGTCCTTTCAAAATCTGCCAGGCGGCGTGCGGATAGTTTTTTTGTCCATCGGGAACAGGTTTTTTCTTCTGAGCATAAAACTCTTCGGCATCCGCTATTTCCTCGCGAGCGGATTTGAGCGCATCCAGCCACCGATCTAAATCATCAATGGCTTTTTGTTGGTAGTTTTTGAGTTGCATTTAGTCAATCTGATTAAAGTAGCGAGCGAATTATTCCTGAAATATGGCAAGGTGTTGTTTTTTCATCACTCATCCTTATCCCACTGGTCACGCAATTCCCTGACAAAGTTTTCTGGCATCTTGTTCCCTGTTATACCAGGCGCAATACCCCGAAGGTCAGAGAAAGAAGGCAGATCGCTGGAAGGCGGCAACACTTCAATTTTTTGAACATTAATCTTGTAGGGAATTTTTGCATTGGGCCTGTAAAAAAATTCACCTGAAACAAAAACACCACAACCCAACGCACCTTGCACTTGCTCTATCAACTCTTTTGGGAATTGGCATTTGATAGTAGCGGAAGCAAAACCCGCATCATAAATCTTGAAAATATGTGGGTTGCTATGAATATTAATTTCTTTCAACACGCCATCTATCGTACTTATTTCAATAGATTCCTCGCTTTGTGCTTGCACAAGTTTAGCGCGATAATTCATTTCAAAGAGGGCAAGGGCCGGCATTACATCACGACCTCGACCTGCCGCGTCTCGGTGGTCAGCGGGAGTCCTTTTTCAGCGCGCACCTCAAGACAAAGCGTAATTGCCTCCTTGATATTATCGAGTGCCTGCTGCCGCGTCTTCCCCTGGCTTACGCAACCCGGTATGGCAGGGCATTCAGTAACCCACACTCCGTCTTCGTCCCGCTCCATTGTTACATTGAATTTCATTGATGTATGCCCTCCGAATGAAATCGAATCAGTAATCAATTTTACCATATGGCAATCCACAAAACACTATCCCCATATCCGTCAATTCTTTCTGTCCCATGAATTTATGTGTGGCGAAGACCAGTGCGGGTTTATTTTTTGTTTTTGCTTGTTTGGCAATGCGTTCGGCGCGGTCGCCGTTCAGGGCGGAGTCGGCACTTCGCAGAAAAGTCAGTTTCGGTTCATAGATGAGATAAAACAATCGGTCTGGCGTCTCAAAGAAAAATCCGTCCTTGCCCTGGGCTTTGCGAATTTTGTCCGGTGATTTCCCGGTGGCGATATAAACCAAATGGCGGGCGAAGGTTTCATAGCCTGGCAGGTGCTTGCCGGTGAGCATTTTTTCAATGCTGATTTCATCGCCCAGGGTGCAGTAGGTGAAGGTTCCGCCCAATCCGTTTTTCAAATTTTCGTCTTTGGATTTTGGCACACCTTTGATGACGCGACGGACGCGTTCTGCGGTAATCTTATGGGCGTAGTCTTCACATTCCACCAGAATAAACTTGCGGTTGCCGCCGTCTTCTTTATTGAGGGCAAGAACGGCATGGGCGGTGGTGCCAGAGCCGGCGAATGAGTCTAGAATTAGCAATTTCTCTTTATCCGATACGCCTTCAGCAATTCCAATGAGATTTTTAATTAGTTTGATTGGTTTTGGATTGTTGAAATCATGCGCGTTGTTTTGAAAAACTTCTTGCAACTGTCGCGTTCCTTCATCTGTTGTACCAGCAATGTCCGCTAACATTAAGTCAATTGGCACAATTCCTTTTTTTTCGGAATCGGATAGAAAATTTTTAAGTCTGGGGTATTTAAGATTTCCGGTTTTCCCCCACCAAAGCATATTTTTTTCGCTATGTTGTTCGTGTGTAGTTTTACTGTATTTCCATGCGTGAGTTGGATGGTTAACTATTTTTTCTGTATGTGGATTTATAATAGGATAAACCAAGTTTGGCCGCTGTTCTTTTGTTGCTGGGTTAACGTAAGAGCTGGATGACCATTTTCCTCGCGAATCATTATCTGGATTAGCATATGTTGCGTCTAATTTCTCTCTGCGTTTGACTCTAATATGTATGACTTTATTTGATTTTCTGTAAGTAATGATATGTTCGCGTTGGTTCGAAAAAAGTTTCGCGTTATTGCTTCTGCCGTAGCGATGCTGCCAAACCACATCAGCTAGAAAATTTTCCTCCCCAAAAATCTCATCCATCATCATTCGCAAACGGTGTTGTTCGTTGTCGTCAATGGAAATAAAAATCACGCCATCCTCGGCAAGCAACTCCCGTAGCAACTGCAACCTCGGCCACATCATGCACAGCCATTTGTCATGTCGTTCCAAGTCCTCGCCGTCCACCGGACTTTTGCCCGTCAGCCAATTCTGCATCATCGGGCTATTTACATTGTCGTTGTATAGCCACTTTTCATTGCCGGTGTTGTAAGGCGGATCAATGTAAATGCAATTTACTCGACCGGCATAGCGCGGCATCAACGCTTTGAGCGCATGCAAGTTGTCGCCGTGGATGATGAGATTACCATCCAGTCCTGGTTTGTGGGGGGGGGGGGGGGGGGGTAGATTTTTTCGCATCAATTTTGAGCGTTCGCGCCGACACCGTTAAGTGGTGCGCATAGACCAGTTGTTTGCCTTTGAAATCGAGAGTGGGCATACGTTCTCCGTGAAAAAATGTTCGGGAATACATGAAAGTCGCAGGATAGCCGATCGCGTATTGGCTAAAACTGACAACTATCAAAAAACCGGGTTGAATCATGGTGAGGCACATCGTGTACGTTCGCCAAATCATATAAGGTATTTCTTATGTTGGCGTACGCATGCACCTGGTTAGTCAATTGCTCATCGGGTTGCCCTGTTTTTTGAAAGGTCAGCGTTTCTGACGTGAAGGCTTGGATAAAACCGGTTTCTCTAAAAGTCACACTGCCAAGTTCGCCATTGCGATTAATATTCAGGCGGGAGGCGGCATATTCTTTTCTGGGCAACAGGCTATGACCCTTGATGACATCATAGATATCGCCGGATAAAGATCCATAGGGCAACTGACTCACCATCAACAGCCCGTATTGACCGGGGCTTTCCAGATATTGGTCTGAAGGAAATATCATGGCTTTTGCATAACAAACGCCCTGCGTCGTCTTTTCTCTGGCGCAAAATTTCGTTTGCATAATCGTACATACCGCGGCTTTTGTTGTTGGTATATCCGAGGTGCTGATCTTGGTAAACTCTTGCATGAACTGTGCTTTTCGGTCTTCGGAAAATCCAAAAATCAAAAAAACCTGGCGGTGGCTGTCAGGCGATATTGTGCTAATCACCAGATGATAAGGCTCGCCATCATTGTTTGCGATGTAAATACCCGCAAAGGTATCCGGATTGATGATGTTGAGTTTGGAATCAGTGAACGGATGACAGGCAAAAAGCATGCCTGCCATGATGCTGACCAATAACCCTTTCAGCAAAGACCACACCCTTCTCTTTTCTCTGCGTGGGGAACGATTGACCATCTTACCCATCACCGTCTGGCGGGCCTTGACCACGATGCCTGATCCCGTTTCAAGCAGGCCACATACTGAACAACGATCGGGATGCCGCAACAACATCTCGCGCACCACTTTTTTCCCAAAGACAAGACATTGCTGAAATCGTTCAATCCCGCGAGAGTCCTGTAACGACACCCATCGCTTCACCTGGACATTCTGCGGGCTGTTTATGGGGCGAGTCGTGGACATTGAGATTTCTAATAGCAATCTGACTTACCTTCATAGCACCGATGTAACTCATAACGTTCATGATATGTATAACCATCAACCTGCCGTCTCAATACTGGCCTGACGGATAACTAAAATCGCACCCTCTCGAGCCAGTTTGGTAGCAATCTTAAGTCTTTTGTGTTTTTCAACAGGCCAGTCAACAATGTTTGCATGTTTTGGGTGAGGAGCTGGGCTAGGAACAACGCGAAGTTTGAGTTCGATAACGCGCTGCGCTATCAGATCGCCACGCCCCAATACAGGCTTGGACTCACGATGAAGATCTGTCACATACCTATCTCCAATTTCCCAAATATCCATTTCCGTACATTTCTCTGTTCGGTAAACGGATAGTGCTCCGTTTTTTGCTGACGGCATGAACGCCTGTGGCGATACTTGATTCTTTGAAGATTTAATATGATTTTTTGTCAGGATAAATCGGCTAAGACGCTCGGCAGAGATTACAGGGAGAAAAAGAGCGTCAGGCTTTTGAGAAAAAATACGAACGAAGAATATTCGCAACCGTTCCAGGTAATTCAACACCAAGAAGCTCCTCTCCGCACTGCTCGCGACCGACACCAAAAATGCCCGTATAGATCAGCGAACCTTGATTTGTTGCAACGGTAAAAAAGTAATTTTTGGCGTGATCCCATTCAAACGCAATCTCGCCATCTAATGTTGGAACAACATCCGGCAGAAACCTCAAGTTTGGCAACATGCCAACAAGGCAATGTGCAGTGTTACGCGCTAAGTCGGTAATAGGTTCTGCATCATAGCCGTCCCAACCATGCCTGGATGCCTCTCGAGCCACTTCAATCACGCGATTTTGGAGCTCCCGCCGCCATCCAAGAACAATTGACTTTTCTCTATGTTCTCGAAAGTCAGCGAGCATTTTTTGGAGCACGGAAGCGGTGCCACCTAGCCCTGATCCGGATGCATAGTCGGGATACGTAATATCTGAATTCGCGACCATCATTGGAACAGCTCCTTTGTTTTATTGGTCAAGCTTGCTTCAAAAATTGTGTTTTTGAAATCCTTAAAACGCTCAAGAACACCCCAGACGCCAGCAGTATCAAGGTGGCCGAAGTTTTCTGTCAAGACGTCTATGTCAAAGATGAAAGACAGCGTATCAGCAGTGGGAGAGGGAACGCATGATTGAGTCAGAACTGCTTTTGCCCCCAATGCCGGCCAAGGAATAACAAGACGCACAAGGAAATTCTCAAAACTCTGAGGAAGATCATGGGGAATGCGGGGAGGTTCGGTGAAGTAATCCTCCAGCTCGATCTGTTGGTCAGGAGCAGGAATATCGATTTGATTAATATACCGGAGACCAATACGAATAATGCGATTCTTGTCTATGTTGTGGAAATAATGTTCCCAAAGCTTCCGAGCTTCATCACGAATAACGGGCCATCCTTCGCGAGGATAGGGGCGTAACCGATTGAACGTAAAACCGTCAAGTCGGTACTGAACAATCTGCTTCTCATCCTGGGAGAGCAACAAGAAACCATCAGGACCTAAATGTCGTTGTTCGGATGAAACGAGTTGATTGTCCTTGAACTCCACAGAACCTTCCCATCCAGTCCTTTGTCTTTTAACAGGATAGTCGTCCCGGATCGTGTCGTGGAGGGACTCAAGTTTTGCCAATGCGGATTTGGGCAAAGGATCAATCCTTATGTCAATCAGAGCCTCGGTAATCGGCGGATTTGAATACGGAATCATAAAGACAACCAAAGCATTACTAGGATTGCATGCGTAATAGCAACTTACTCTGACTTCCTCGATAGTTAGAGCCTATTTTTACAACAAATTTCCCGGATACGATTTACTCTGCCGGGAGCTTCAGCCAATATATCTATTGAATAATAATCGGCGCTCTACCGATCAACAAAAATTTCACGGTTATGATAATCCAAAAATTCCGCCGTCGGGGTAAATTTATCCGGCATCCGAATTTTTCCGCCGTTGCAACCAACTACAAACGCAGATTCCCGGCAAGACATTGCCTTTTCCCTTAACTCCCCGGAAACCAGAATAACACCATCCGGACAGATGGTGATTAATCCTCGGTCAAAAGCGCGATCATGCAAGACATTCAGGCATAACCCATTGCATGTTGTATTTTGACATGCACCAGGTATTCCATGACACGCCCCAGCGGATCAGGGTTGAGCAATACTGAAATGTTTGTCTTTGCCCCGGAGGCTCACGTTGCCGGTTTTGATTATCACTTCCCAATTGTCACGATCCCGGGCGGTCACATGCCCGATTCGGTGCGCCTGTTTCCCGAACCGGGTGACCAACCGAAGCGTCGCGTCCACCTGATGTTCCGGAACCACGAGGCAGAAGCCGATGCCCATATTGAACACCTCAAACATTTCCGCGTCGGCGATACCGCCAAGGCGTTGAATAATGGAGAAGACGGGCGGCGGCGGCGGGAGGGTATCAATGACGAAACTGACTGTGGGCGGGACACGGCTCAAATTCAGGAACCCGTCGCCGGTCAGGTGCGCCAACGCCTTGACCTCAATGCCCTGTTTCGCATCAAGGAGCGGCAGGACTTCCCGTGTATAGATATGGGTCGGCTTGAGTAATTCTTCACCCAGCGACCGGCCGCCCAGTTCGGGAAACCGTGTGTCATAGAGTGACACGTCTTGCGCCAGCACTGTTCTGACCAGGGTGAGACCGTTGCTGTGCACTCCATTGCTTTCAATGCCAAGGACGACATCACCCGCACAAACATGGTCCCCAATGATGATCCTGTCCAACGCAACAATCCCGATGGCCGATCCGGAGACATCAAACCCTTCGCCTTCTTTCCCCGCTTCACTCTGAATCACATCTTTGACTTGAGCGATTTCCCCGCCGGGAATGGAGACGCCGGCCAGCAACGCGCCCTCCGTGAAGCCTTTGGCCAGGTCATGCAGGCAGCTCGCCTCAAGCCGCTGCACCGCAATATAGTCAACCATGGCCAGGGGAGTCGCCCCGACACAGAGCAGATCGTTGACGTTCATGGCGACACAATCAATGCCGATGGTGTCGTACCGCCCCATGCGCTGGGCAATCAGGACTTTTGACCCCACGCCATCGGTGGTCATGGCGATGCCCTGATTGTGGCCGATTTCAATAATGTTGGCGAAAAAACCGAAGTCCAGACGAACGCTGCCTGTTCGTCCTTTGGGGATAGTCCACGTTTTCCTGAACCGGTTCGTCAGCCGATTCAGGGATGCGGCGGCCAGCGTGGTATCAACACCGGATTGCCCATAGGTCATGGGAGGCTCGCTCAATGTCCGGC
Organism: Nitrospirales bacterium; assembly: GCA_965207175.1. Lineage (GTDB taxonomy): Bacteria > Nitrospirota > Nitrospiria > Nitrospirales > UBA8639 > Bin75. Next base: position 1,370,267 of record OZ242269.1, on the reverse strand, counting down.
CCTTTCATTCACGGAAGGAGTCACAAACAGACCGGCAGCGCGTCAAAGTCCTGCCGGCCGCCAAGGCCAGGCCGACGCCATTGCGGTGCCACGCGAGATGTGGCTGGGGGACCAGGAATCGAACCTGGGTTCACAGATCCAAAATCTGTTGTCTTGCCCCTAGACGATCCCCCAATCAGGGAGGACATTATCGAGCCGACCCGCATCCAGTCAAGGCCACACGGGCGTTTGCCCCGTGGATTACACGCGACCGGACACCATCCAATGGCGATCGTCAGGCACATCAATCAGCAGGCTCAAATTCATTTCGGCCAGGTGCGCCGCGACCTCATCTTCGGTGAGCGCGCTCAACAGGGAAGCATAAAAATCGTGTCGCAGTTGTTCAGGCTCATTGGCCGCGTAGCGATCCACCAGCCCGCGGGCTTCTTCCGGAGTATCGGGCCGCAACAAATCCATAACGAGTACTGGCGCCCCCGGCCGGGCCAACGTTTTCACCGCGTACCAGAACTGCAACGGATTGGGCACATGATGAACCAGGCTGCTGGAGATCACGGCATCCGCCGGTTGCTCCAACCGGCATTCCTGGAATCGTCCGTGAAGGAGATGAATGTGGTCGGGCAGTCCCGCCTGTTGCACGGCGTTGCGCGCCCAATGCAGCATGGGCTTGGACGCATCCACGCCGGTCACATGCAGGGCGGGACGACTCCGGATCAGCCGGATCGGAATATCCGCCGGTCCGCAACCCAAATCCAGCACGGTGCCTTGTTCGATCTTGGGATACAGCGCGAAAAAATGATCAACAAACCCCTGATTCTCTTCCGCGAAATCGGCATGCGCGTACACTCGGGCCTGCTCTTCTCCATCCATGATTTCCGGTTCAAGTATGCGTTCCATCATTCCGGTTCCTCTGCCGCGCCTTCGCCGTCTCCATCACGACCACGTGCGCAATCGTACCCGCCCCGCGCGCGTGATTCAAGGCTAAACGGACAGATGTCCCTTGCGACAACACGAGGTTCCGGCTAAGGTCTGCGGAACGAACGTGCCGAAAGGAATCCGTATGGCCACGTATGCATTCGGCGATATTCAGGGGTGTCTGACCCCGCTCCAGAAACTGCTGGACCTGATTCGATTCGACCCCGCCTCCGACCGGCTGTGGTTTACGGGTGATCTCGTCAACCGCGGGCCGCACTCACTGGACGTGTTGCGATTGCTGAAAAGTCTCGACTCCCATTGCGTGATCGTGCTGGGCAACCATGATCTACATTTACTAGCCGTCCATTGCGGCGTCACGCGCCTCCGGGAACAGGACACGCTTCGCGCCGTCCTGGACGCGCCGGATGCAGAGGCACTGCTGGACTGGCTTCGACGTCGCCCCCTGCTCCATCGCGAAGGCGACTATCTGCTCGTCCACGCGGGCATTCTTCCGCAATGGAACATTGAACAGGCCCTGACATTGGCCGGAGAAGTCGAGCGCGCGCTTCGCGCCGACGAGTACCGGATGCTCCTGCCGTTCATCTACCGTAATGAAGCCACCTGCTGGGACGACACCATGCCGGCGCCGGCCCGTCTGGGATTTGTCGCCAATGTGTTGACCCGAATGCGGCTATGCTCTCCCGAAGGCGTCCTTGACCTCTCCTTCAAGGGACCGCCGGAACAGGCGCGCGCCGGTTTATTCCCATGGTTTCATTTCCCCCCCCCTCACCCCCCCCGAACGGAAACGGTGCTGTTCGGGCATTGGTCGGCCCTCGGTGTGCGCGTGGATAAACGGTATATTGCGCTGGACGGTGGGTGCGTCTGGGGCAACACGCTGGCCTGTCTGCGCCTGGAAGACAGGACAATACACACGGTGGTGTGCGGCGTATAAGTTTGTGACGCATCAGGACACAGCAACCCTCGCTTCCTCCGCCCAACAGGAGCAAACACCCATGACGTTCCGAAAGTCGCACTTTCCGATTCTGTTCAAAAAACCATGGAATGTGAAGGGTCTTGCCGATGCCATTGCCTCGGTCAATCCGAATCAGCTTCGCGCCGAATATCGGGCATTGGTCGAATGTGCACCGCACCGCGCGGACAGGGGAAAAACGTATTTCGTCTGCGGACATGACGGGATACTATCGTCGGGAGTCTACAGCAACAGGTGCGAAGAGCATTACGCCATCGCGCTCTGGAACCTGAAGACGACATGGCCGCGTTTCCTCCGTGGCGACACCTTCTCTCTGCTCGACTATCAAGTCCCGTTGAAGGCCAAACAGACAGACGACGCCATCGGCAAGATTGACCTGGTCGGTGTGACCAGCCAGGGGCGGCTGATGGTCATCGAGTTGAAAGTGAAGACAGGGAAAGGTCGCGGCGATGCTCCGCCGGTGGCGTTGATGGAGGGGTTGCGCTATGCCGCTCTCGTGGAGGCGAATCACCACGCGATAGCAAAGGAAGCGGGTGAGCGTTTCGGCATCACCCTCGCCAAGGGGTCGCCGATTGTCCAATTACTGGCGCCGATGGAGTGGTGGGACGGCTGGCTGGAACTGGGTTCCCATGCTCGCAGTGTCAGCGGCGACTGGGAGACGGCGTTCGTCCGGCTCATCCGTGGCGTGGAAGCGGAGATCGGCGTGACCGTTGAATGCAGGGCGCTTGAAGATGCGCAGCTCACCATGGGGCTGAACGGCCAGGCGCCGACACTCGACCGCGTGCCCGCACTGTATCCTGTTCGGCCTGATGAGAGTCCGCCTGTCCTCAAAGCTCTGCCCCGTCACAGTCGGAAGGCATGAACCATGGCCAGGAGATTGCTGTCCGGCGTGCCGGGGGCGAGGCGATTGAACGCATCTTCAACAACGCGCCATGAACCTGTTGCCGAAAACGCAGTCCATCCTCGACCGGCCCATGATGCAATTCCGTCCGTTCGGTCTCACGCCGGGCGGGGACAAGATTCGCGACGTGAGCGGGTTCACCATCAGGGCGAACATTGACTATCTGGAAGAAGTGGTCGGCGCGACACAGGGGGAAGACGCCGCCCGCCGCATGGTGCAACGCCTCTGCGACTCGCTGAATGCCCGAATCGGGAATCCGGCCTATCACGTGACCGACAGGCTGTTACGCAATGCCTGGAACAGTTACTCGTACGAATTTGCCTGTTACCTTGGGGAATTCTGCATCCTGTTGTCCGGCAATCCGCGCTTTCAATTTGAAATGGGCAAGCACAAATTTATTGCTCCCATCATTCAAACTCTGGGGCGTCCGTTTTCCGTTTCCCAAATTTTCAGAATGTTTCCTCACTTCGGCGAAAAGTTTGCCAAAGGGTCCATTCATTTCAACGTGCAGTCCGTCACCAACAGCTCGGCCGTACTCCGCATGAAATTTGCCGACCACGTCTATCGGCAATTCGGTCCCTACCGAAAACGGTGCGCCGACATAATCTGCCAGGCATCCAAGGCCGGCCTTCTGGCCGTGCCGCAGCACATTCACCAGTTGGGCTTTGCCAGTGTTCGCGATCTCCAATGCATTGCGGACGGGGATGAGTACTGTGAATGGGAATTCCGCTGGCCGACTCAGCCGCTCTCCGCGCGCATGCAATGGACCGCGATTGGGGTGGCGGTGAGCGGCGGAGTTCTGGGTTGCGTTCGATGGGCGCATCCGGAATTGTCGTGGGTCGAGACGGTCGCGTGGGCTGTCCTCCCTGGCCTGACCACCTGGTTTGCCGGTCATTGGTATGGTCTCAAGCGGAAGGTGGACGAGCAGAAACATCTGATCAGCGAACAGATCGCGTTTGTCAACGCCCACCACGAGGAACTGCGAGAAGCCTATCTGGAACAGGAACACACGGCCGTGGAACTCCGGCATAAAGTGAGTCATCTCACCACCCTGTATCAAACCGGGTTGGGGTTCAGCGCGACACTGGATCGGGAAACACTGCTGGACAATGCGCTACGCACCATTATGAACGAGCTTCAATACGACCGTGTGATGATTACGTTTTTTGATCGGGACCGACAGATCGCGCACGACGCCCGACTGCTCGGCGCGTCGCCGGACGTCATCCACTATGCGCGGAGCCTGGAAATCCCCGTGACGGATCCATCCGGCATTGAAGGCGAAGTGTTGCTTCTGGGACGCCCCCTGCTGATCAACGATCTCCGGCTGGAATGGGACCGGCTGCATCCGCTCAACCGGCAACTGGCTCAACGCGCACAGGTACAGTCGTGCATTGCGGTTCCCCTCAAGACGCAGGGGAAAGTGCTTGGCTCGCTGACCGTCAATCACGCCACGGAACACGCGCTGACCCGGGACGATCTGCACGTGATGGTGACGGTGGCGAATCAAGTCGCCATTGCGCTGGACAATGCCGACGCCTATCACCAGATTGAAGCGCTGAACGTCGGGCTGGAGAGCCGGATCCGGGAACGCACCCGCTCCCTTCAGGCGGCCAATGAAAAGCTGCGCGAACTCGATCAACTCAAATCGGCCTTTGTCTCGATTGTATCCCATGAATTGCGGACGCCCCTCACCGCCATTAAGGGGCTTGTGGAAAACATGCGGGACGGTTTCACCGGCGCCTTGAGCGACCGACAGGTGTTTTATCTCACGCGGGTCACCCATAACATTGAACGGCTCACACGCATGCTGAACGACCTGCTGGATTTGTCCCGCATCGAGGCCGGCCGCATGGAGATCACGCCGGGCGATGTGGCGCTCGTTCCGTTAATCGAGGAAGCCATCGAGAATTTACGCCCCCAGGCCGAGAAGAAATCCATCACGTTTCAGACCACGCACCCACCCGACCTTGATCCGATCCGTGGCGACCGGGACAAACTGTTCCAGGTGCTGACGAATCTCACGCACAATGCCATGAAGTTTACACCCCCGTCCGGACGCATTTCGGTCGCGCTCACGCCACTGGACGAGCACACCATTCGGATCTGCGTCGCGGACACTGGCTGCGGCATTGCACCGGAAGACGCGCCCTACGTGTTTGATCGTTTTTACCGAAGCCGCGATGATTCAACGGAGGCGCGCGGAGCGGGGCTGGGGTTGGCAATCACGAAAAGCCTGGTGGAACTGCATCACGGCCACATCTGGGTGGAAAGCGAACCGGGGCGCGGGAGCCAATTCTATTTTACACTCCCGACCCGTGGAGTCGAACGCGCGGACGCGGGTTGACGAGCATCTCACGCCGGGTCGTCCCGTTCGCTCCCGCCGACCCGTTTGTGTTTGAGGAGACGCGCGAGGTACGACCGCTGGATCCCCAGCGCGTCAGCGGCTTTAGTCTGATTCCCATGCGCGCGCGTCAGTGCGCGTTCAATCAGCCCGTGTCGGAATCGCTCAATGGCTTCATGATAGGGCAGATCGCTCACGGACGCGCCAGAGGCTTCATCCGCCGACTCGCCGGGCAAGCGCAACTGTTCCGGACTAATCGCCGACTCGGCGCTCAAGACCACGGCCCGGGCCAGGGCATTCTCCAACTCCCGGACATTACCCGGCCAGGCATACGCGCACATGGCACGGAGCGCGGATGCCGTCAGGGACATGCCGGGCTTGCCCATTTCTTTGATCGCGCGCCGAAGAAACAGATCGGCCAAACCCGGAATATCGTCAACGCGTTCGCGTAACGGCGGGATGGAAAAACTGACGACGTTGAGCCGATGAAACAAATCTTCACGGAACGCGCCCGTCTTCACGGCTTTACCCAGGTCGCGATTCGTCGCCGCAATCACGCGGAGATTGACCCGCACCACGCGCGTGCCGCCCACACGATGAAATTCATGATCCTGCAACAGGCGCAACAGTTTCGCTTGCAGATTCGGAGCCATGTCCCCGATCTCGTCCAGAAAAAGCGTGCCACCGTCGGCCACTTCGACGTTCCCCTTGTGTTGGGCGGTCGCTCCGGTGAAGGCGCCTTTTTCATGACCAAACAATTCATTTTCGAGCAGAGTCTCTGGCAACGCCACGCAATTGATGACGACAAAGGGCATCGCCGCCCGTCGGCTCCATTGATGGATGGAGCGCGCGAAGAGTTCCTTGCCCGTCCCGCTCTCGCCCAGCAGCAGGACGGTGGCATCCGAGTCAGCCGCGCGTTTAGCCAGGTCAATGAGCGACGTCATGGCCGGCGTGGTCGCGACGACGGTGCTGTACCGGGATTCGACCTCCTTCCGCAAACACGTAACGTGCCGTTTCAGCGTCTCTCGTTCCTGGGCTTTGTGAATCACCAGCGTCAGGTGATCCATGTCCAGGGGTTTCGTGAGAAAATCATACGCCCCGCACTTCATGGCCTCGACCGCGCGCCGCACCGTTCCATGGGCCGTCATCACGATAATCGGAGCACGAGCCGGAACACCCTCCGGCTCCTCGTCATTGGATGACGCGGCTGCCCGTTCCCGCTCCGCCAGAGTTTCCAGCACTTCCAGTCCCGTCATCTTCGGCATTTCCAAATCAAGCAACACCAGCCCGGGTTCCCCGGATTCCATGAGGGCAAGCGCGCGTTGCCCGTCGCCGGCGGACAGGACGGTAAAGCCCAACGCCTCCAGGCGATCCGTCAGCATCAACACGATGTCGGGATCATCGTCGGCAACGAGAATGCGGTTGTTCATGGTGAACGGTCAGGCAGTGTCAGGGCGGCGTCACAACGATTCATGCAGGCACACAACGCGGGACCTATCGTTTCGCGTTTCGTCCGGCCCGCCCTGCCAGTGTTTCAATGACGGCGGCCGCCAGCAGGGGAAACATGATTTCATGATGACCCGTTAAGGAATAGCCCCGGCCGCCTTTTTGAGTGGGGCGTTTCACCACGTTGGTCAACGGGCGGTAATGCGGCAGAAAATCCATGTTCGCGGTGGTGATTTTATTGAGAGGCTTCCCCAGATTCCGACTCAAGGTGACGGTTTTCAAAAAAATTTCCGGCAAGAGGACCGCGGACCCCAAATTGATATAGACGCCCCCTTCCATGTTGGACACCACGGCGGTCAGTTTTCGGAAGTCCAGCAGCGACCCCGCGCCGAGTGCCGCGCCATCCGCCGACGGATGCATATGCACAATGTCCGTCCCGACGGCCACATGAACAGTCACCGGTATGCCGAGTTGCGCGCCCGTCGCCAGAAAACTCGTTTTCCAGTTCGGAAACCGTTTGCGCTGCCGAAAGATGTACTGGCCCACAGCTTCTCCAATCCCGACACCCCGTTGCATCCCTTCCATGATGGCTTCGTTAATCATCCGCCCTGTTTCTTCCGCCATTCCAAACCGGCCGGAATCAATTTCCGCTTCAACGTCCTCGGATGTATGCCCCGTCAACGCCAGCTCGAAATCATGAATCACGCCCGCCCCATTCACAGCGACCGCCGTGATGATCTCCCGTCGCATCAGATCCACGATAACGGGATTCAGCCCGACTTTCATCGGGTGCGCGCCCATGCCGAGAATAACCGGACGCCCACGTTGTCTGGCCACGGCCATGTCGTTGACCAGACCCCGAAACGTCTTGACCGCAAGCACATCGGGCAGAGATGACAAAAAAGACGCGAACAGGTGTCCCGGTTTCCACGGAACAGAAAAGTCGGCGACCCGGACCTTGCTCCGTCGCGTGTTCAGCGAATAGGTTTTCAGGCGAGAGACGTCAATGGGACGGACAGAAGCGGGAGGCTTACGAGGCGGCATGCGCAATGATTTTCTCTTCGACCATTTCACACAACACGTGGCCAAGCGTGATGTGACATTCCTGGATGCGAGCCGTGACCTGTGACGGCACACGGAACGGATGATCCACCGAGGTCGCGAGTTTCCCCCCGTCCTGCCCCGTCCAGCCCACGGTGATCAGGCCTTTCTGCCTGGCCGCTTCCACGCCCTTCAACACATTGGGCGAGTTCCCGCTGGTACTCATGGCAATCGCGATGTCGCCAGGGTAACCGAGCGCGTCAATCTGCCGCGCAAACACATCCGCGTAACCGTAATCATTCGCAATACACGTCAGGGCCGCCCCGTCCGCGGCCAGAGCCAGAGCCGGCAACGGCATACGATCCCGGTCATAACGCCCCACAAACTCCGCGGCAATGTGCGACGCATCCGTGGCGCTGCCCCCATTGCCGAACAACAAAATTTTCTTTCCCGATTGCATAGCCGCGCTCAACAGGTCCGCCACCGTCACAATCCGGTCGGCATGAGTGCGCGCAAACCGGAGTTTGATCTCTCCGCTTTCCTGAAAGCGCCGGGCAATGTCATCGTGCGTCATAGGCGCGATTCTAGGCCGCCAGTCGCGAAATCTCAACTCCAGACACGAGCCGGAGACCGCACCCTCGTCTCACCTCCGCACCATCCCCGCCTTCCAAAGAAGACATTGGACATGCCGAGAACATCACCATCCGCCATCAAGATACCAACTGCGACAAACAAAAATGCCTCCCCTCACGGCCTCACCCGAAACACCCAGGCCAGATACATCCCGCCGATGCCCAGCGTAGCCAGCTCCACAGTCTGAACGATCCCACTCACCACAGCCCCCGGCTCCGGAGGATTCAGAATAAAATGCATCCCAAGATACGCAGGCGGATCACCAGGCGGCGCCTCCCACGGCGGAAACAACACCGCCAGAATCAACAACCCCACCATGACATACAAAATCCGAAGATTAAGAATCTCCCTCGCCCGCGCCGCCTCCGACCCAGACCCTTCCCGCCCCCCCCGAACAACCCGCCTCCCGCAATCAGAACAAAAGCGAGCCGTCAAAGGCACAGCATGGCCACATGATAGGCAGGTGTGTTGATTGTCCATAGAAGAAGCCGATTATTCCAACCGATCCAACCTCCATTTTAGCGCATCCCTGTCGGGATAAAATTTCCGGTCTCTCGGTAACAGCAGGGGTTTGCCTTTCAGTTCCAGCAGCGGTTGATGGTCTGCAATGCGGACGTCCAACGTCTTCGCCACGTGCCATTGCATGTCTGGGCCAGGAGCGATGATGTTCCGGTCCATCGCCCAGTGAAAATTCGGCGTGAGAGCGATCCCGTTCTGCGGCCTGTCATCCTGTGTTTCGCCGAATGGCACGATGTGTGCAGCCTCAACCAACACCCTGTAATCGGGCAAGATAATCCGCCAGCCGGACGCAGCACACCGGAACTCATACGCCTCACGCACCAGCCTTCGAAACGCCATCGTCCGGTAAGATACCTCACACTTCTGGGTCATGGGCTGGCCAGCATCCAATGCCTTTTCACATTTGGAAATTTCAACCTGCCCCCGAAGCTGTTCGGCATGGTTCGGAAACCAGTGGCGAATAATGGTTTCTCTTAGTGCGTGCCGTGAACTTGCCTCGGACAAGAAAGTCACCAGATCATTTTCCAGGCGAACATGGTCAATGTTGTCCGCAATGTGGCTCTTTTTGCTGGCTTTGGACAGTGCCTCTATCATCGGTTGACGGCCCGGCAACGGGACAAGCTGCCAGAAATCCGCTGAACGCAAATGGAAAAACGGCATCCATGGATTCAGACGATCTTTCCCCGTTTTCACAATCTCGAAATACTCCGCATATCGGCTCAACAACACATCATCAAAGCGGATGACGTTCGCCGGATATTTCCCCGACTCGAACAATTCCACAACTGCCAGCAACATGCAGGGCTTGTGGGGACTGAATTGGTTTCCAGCCCTGTCAACCCGCAACTGACAGAACGCGTCTTTGTATGTTTCAAGACTCATGATGACGATGAGATAGCAAACGCTTATGGCATAGGGTTGAGGTTCCGCTATTTGTTAGATTATACTCGTTTAGGGGTATGTATCGTAAGGCGAGGACGATGACCATAAAATTCAAGAATCCTCCCATCGATGAACTTATCGTTTCTACTTATTTCAATCCACCAATACATGGATTACGAAACGAGCACATTGGTCTTTTCTGGCATTCCATCAAAGACGAGTTCCCGATCGTTTCCCAGAAAATTCCCACTCCGGACCTTGTGACGCATCCGAGCTTCAATGCGGGGGAAGAAATTTTTCCGATGCCAAGATATTGGATGATTGCTTCCGACGAGATCCGCCTTCTTCAAATACAAAAACATGCTTTTGTGCTGAACTGGCGACGACACGATGCTGAATACCCGCACTATGAAAATATCAAGCCGATTTTCGACCAATACTCTTCAAAATTCCGGGACTTTGTCCGCTCGGAAATCACGAACGACCCTATCCGGATAGATGTTTGTGAATTAACGTACATCAATACGATAGAACCATGCGATTACTGGTCTGGTCCCGGAGATGTCAAAAACATCATTCCATCGTTTACCGTCCCGACCATTGGCCTGGATCCGGAAGCCATGCAGGGGTATAATTGCACCTTTGTGTATTTGATTGACACAGACCTCAAATTGCGAGTCTCCGTCCGCAATGGGCAATCCAGAAAACAGCCTGCGACTCCGGTACTGGCACTTGAAATTCAGGCAACCGGACGGATCGGAACAGCGGATACCACGATTTCCGATGCCTGGTTTGATCGTGCCCACCAAAAGATCCAGGATTGCTTCATCGAGATCACCAACCCCGAAGTGCAACGTAGCTACTGGCGACTCATGGAGGAGAATCCGGCATGAATGCCATGGGACTGGACAAAACTGATGTAGGCGTTCATGCCTACTCACCACCCCAAGCCGTGGTGTGTCTTGAGGCGTCCGCTTCGACACTTGAGGGGCCTGTTCCTGCCCCGCCGTATTTCAAAGGCATGTCGGGGTATGGCTTGGATGATGAGGATGAGTCATTCTCGGCCACGTGTAATACTGCACATGTATCCCGTCTTTCTGCTGAGATCAAAGGCAAATGTTTTGATACGTTTCAAGAGAACCTCAGCCCTCTTGATGAGTTCATCCGTGAAATTTGTGAAAAAACCGCGACCGAGCGGAAGGCGAAGGCGGCCTATCGTGAGCGGATCGAGGAACTCAATCGTGAGGCCGTGCTCGACAATCTGGCCATCAATCAATCATCGGAGCGGGCGTTCTGGGCGTTCATGGATTCCCTGAAATTTTTCCGGAAGGGCACAGTCTTTCTGTTGGACAATGGAAATCTTCGTGCTGTCTGGAAGAGCAACACGGGGGACCAGATCGGTCTTCAGTTTATTGACCAGCGCACCATTCAATACGTCCTGTTCAAGTACAGGGATCCTCGCGCAGAATACCCTTCGAGGGTAGCCGGGCGTGACACCCTTGATGGTGTACGCCGCCAGATTGCCGCCCTTGACCTCTCCACACTTCTCTCCGCATGAAGGGCGATCCTCTTCCGGATGCCGATCACGTCGTGCGCTACATTCGACCTAGTTCGGTAGATGACGAAGAGATTAACGGTGATGCCTTTCTTGGAAAAGCAGGAGAAACGGCTTGTTCGATCAACTGGCTGGATTACTTCCGCAATCAATCCAAAGAACAGCAGTTGCGTGGCGTTCGTCGGCATATTCGCCTGGATATCAGTCCCAACGGGCGTTTTGCAGAACTTCATGTTGGTCAGACCAAGCAGCGTCTGGCCACTGAACTGGTCACCCTCCAGTTTGTTGAAGACCCGCTCGCTGCCGACGCCACAATAAAGGGTGACCGCGAAGACCCTTCTCATGCACTGATCAACGGGCTTCCAGGCTCGGATCGCCCTCCGGAATTTGCAGAAATGATCGGCGACATGATCGCTGCATGCGTCATCAAGCCACTTCATAAGGCTCGTGAAGAATGATGGCCGTCTGCTGTGGTTTCGACCTCTTTCTCAACGTTCAACCCCATTCCTATAATCCCCCACCTTTCTTCACCTCACTCCCCCAAACTCCATGACAACACCTTCCCCGACCCATTACGCGGCCCGTTCAAGGCCAACATTGACGGCAAGCCAGCCGTGGTGCAATACGACCCCGACCTCGACCTGCGCGACACAGAGCAGATTCCATTACAGGAAGCGGGTGGCATTGATGCCTTCCTCGAGCGGGAAGTTCTGCCCCACGCCGCCGATGCCTGGTATGTGGAATCCAGCCCGCGCTGTCATTCTCGCCGAAGGCGGGAATCCAGTCCGTTATCATCGCCACTAGCACCCTTCCCGATTGTTGATGTGTAAATGTCCAAGGTGGTTGTCTTTGTTCCTCTGGATTCCCGGGCAAGCCCGAGAATGACGGGGGGGGGGGCAGCGTAAGCCGCTCCGCGCCGTCAGGATCAAAGCAGGCGGGAATCCAGCCCGCCGTCATTCTCGCCGAAGGCGGGAATCCAGAGTGGCGACGTAAGCCGCTGGCATGGAGTGGGTGGAGAAGGAAACTGAGGGGTTGTTGGGGGAGATTATTGGCGGGTAGCCGATGATGCCACCATGCAAGGCTACCTTTAGTATGTAAAAAATAATTTGACATAGTAAAGTTATTCTTTACTATGGACACAAAATACTTCCATACGAAAGCCAGCATTTATTATGACTATTCACAAAAACCACGCCCCAACCCGTGCCGGGCAGTATATCCGCCAACCCACCGGCTATCAGTCATTTATACCAGCACCCCTGCCACCTGATCCGCCGGTTCAAATCGAGCCGCTGCAGTCCTTGCTCTCCCAGGCTGACCGGGCATTGGGACGGCTGGACGGTTCCATTGAAACCCTGCCCAATCCAGACCTGTTTGTTTATATGTATGTGCGCAAGGAAGCGGTGCTGTCCAGCCAGATTGAGGGAACACAAAGTTCACTGCACGATCTGCTTACCGCCGAAGCAAAAATCCTCGCGCCAGATCGGCCGAAGGACGTTGATGAACTCATCAATCATGTCCACGCCATGAATTATGGCCTTAAACATCTTGATCAGGTGCCGCTTTCGGTGCGGCTGATTCGGGCAATTCACGCCGAACTCTTACAGGGTGTACGCGGTTCCAAACTTACTCCCGGAGAATTACGCACCAGCCAAAACTGGATTGGTCCCAGCGGTTGCACCCTGAACGAGGCATTTTTTGTCCCGCCACCACCGCATGAGGTTGGGCCGCAACTGTCTGCTCTTGAAAAGTTCTATCACGCCGACACCGACCTGTCACTGTTAATCAAGATCGGGCTGGCTCACGCCCAGTTCGAGACAATCCATCCTTTTCTTGATGGCAATGGTCGTGTTGGCAGGCTGCTTATTACCTTCATGTTGTGCGAGCGGGAAGTACTGCTCAAGCCGGTGCTCTATCTGTCCCATTATTTCAAGAAGCATCAGCAACAATACTATGCCGAACTACAATCGGTGCGTGACACTGGCACATGGGAGCAATGGCTCAGTTTTTTCTTGCGCGGCGTTGTTGAAGTGAGCAAAGAGGCCACCAAAACCGCACGTGACATTATCCAACTCAGGGAGAAACATCGGGAGTTGATCACTGCGAAATTTGGTCGCGCCGCTGGTAATGGACACCGCGTATTAGAATACCTCTACGACCATCCAATTATTTCTGTCCCGGAAATACGCGACCTGATAGGCACAACCTATCCGACAGCCAGCAGCCTGGTGAGGCGTCTAACCGAAACCGGCATCCTGCACGAGATGACCGGACAAACCCGCAACCGGAAGTTTAAATATCAGGGTTATATTGATTTGTTTCAGGATGTTGCACCAGATGCGGAGCAATGATTGTGAATATTTTGGTGTTGGGAAGAGAATGTTGAGAGAATGCTGAACTTACTCATTGGGTTGAAAGGTAAAACTTTTGATAAATTCATGAGCAATATGGATATGCGTGAACAACAATGAATCAAAGTTCTGATGTATGGCTACTTGATGCAAATGTTTTTATTGAAGCACGTAAGCGTTGTTATGCGTTTGATATTTGCCCCGGATTCTGGGACTGTCTTTCTTACTATCACGCTCAAGGGAAACTAATTCAAATTATCGAGTGAAGCAGCTACACAAAAAGCCTTTTCGGAAATCATGGAATGGGTTAACGGTGAAGGTTTTACAAATGAAGCGAAAACTGAGTTTGCCGCTGGCGCAGACGGGTGGTTGGTCGCATATGCCAAAACCTATGGTCGGATTCTCGTTACCGATGAAAAACCTAATCCGGCTATAAAAAAAATAATTCCCATACCTAATGTGTGCCATCAATTTCACCTCCCTTACATAAATACTTTTGCTATGTTACGCACATTGGAGGCTAAATTTGAAATACAGTTACCATAATAGAAGAATTCTATTGATAGAAAACGGGTGAGGTGTCATCCGCTTTAACCTATTTGATTGATAATCATACTGTGCGGTTGACAAAACAACATGACCACCGACACCACTGAACGCGGATTAGAAGATCTGATTTGCATCATCTTGACTGGTGCGCCCTGCAAGCCAACAAAAACCGACCCCCCACCACTTCCCCCCTCACTCCCCCCAACCCCATGACAACCCCCCCCACCATTCACACCGCGTCGGTTATCGGGGCGGGCGCGTGGGGCACGACGCTGGCTCGCCATTTGGCGAACCGGGGGCTGGCCGTGACGCTCTGGACGTATGAAAAAGAAGTCGTCGAACAGATCAATCTCAAACGTGAAAATTCCCTGTTTTTGCCGGGGGTCACGCTGCCGACAACGCTTTCCGCCACCCATTCACTTCGCGAGGCGATCACAAAAACCGACCTGCTCGTGCTGGCCGTGCCGTCTCATGCCATGCGGTCGGTGATCCGGCAATTGCAGCCCTCGCTTGCCGACCCGCTGCCGATTGTCGTGGCCTCAAAAGGCATCGAAGAAGATTCGCTGTTGTTGATGTCCCAGGTTCTGGATGAACTGCTGCCCGCCGCCTGGACTTCGGGCATCACCGTCCTCACAGGCCCCAGCTTTGCGGCCGAAGTGTGCCATGACAAACCGACAACGGTGTTACTGGCCGGACGGGATACCAGCCTGACGGCGCATCTCCAGCCGGTATTCATGTCCGCATCGTTCCGTGTCTACACCGGGACCGATCTCATCGGCGCGCAATTGGGAGGCGCGCTCAAAAACGTCATGGCGATTGCCGCCGGCGTGGTGGATGGACTGGAACTTGGGCTGAACGCGCGCGCCGCCCTGATCACACGGGGCCTGGCCGAGGTGATTCGGCTGGGTGTCGCGCTCGGCGCCGACGTGCGTACGTTCTATGGGTTGTCGGGCCTGGGGGATTTAATTTTGACCGGAACGGGTTCGTTAAGTCGAAACCATGCCGTCGGATTGCAAGTAGCCAGGGGCCGCAAGCTGGATGATATTTTGCAGGCGACCGTGACCGTGGCCGAAGGCGTGCGCACCACAAAAGCCGCCGTAGCGCTGGCGCAACGGTGTCAGGTCGAGATGCCGATTGTCCAATGCGTCCACGCGATATTGTTTGAAGGAACACCGCCGACTCATGTTGTCACCGACCTGATGGCCCGCTCACCCAAAGAAGAAACGCCGCGCGCCGATACCACCACACCCGCCCCCCAGCTTACCAACCAAAGTCCGCCATCATGAACGCGCTGTCGGCAATCATCGCCCTCGCCCGCCCCCGGCTCGCCCCCAACCAAAGCCCGCCACCATGAACCCTGCCACCATCCACGCGCTTCTCACGTCGGTTCACAATGGATCGGTGACGGTAGCGAAGGCGCTTCAACAACTACGCACCCTGCCCTATGCCGACTTGGGTTTCGCCAAAGTGGATCGCCATCGCGCATTGCGCCACGGCGCGCCGGAAGCGATTTTCTGCGAAGGAAAAACCAAGGCCCAGATCGTGAAGATTGCCGCAAGATTGCTGGCGGACAAGGTGCCCGTCCTGGCGACTCGCGCCGATGCCGCCACCGCCCGCGCACTCAAAAGCGTCAGTCGCAAAGCGGTATATCATCGCACCGCCCGCGTCGTGGTGATTCCATCCACGCCACCCCGCCCGCTCCGTGGCGACATCGTGATTGTCACCGCCGGCACTGCGGACATTCCGGTTGCAGAAGAAGCCAGAGTCACCGCCATGACGTTGGGGAGCGCGGTAGACACGCTGTTTGACGTAGGCGTGGCCGGGGTACATCGATTGTTCGATCAGATAGATCGTCTTCAACAAGCCCGCGTGGTGATCGTCGTGGCGGGGATGGACGGGGTGCTGCCAAGCGTAGTCGGCGGCCTGATCTCAACCCCGCTTCTTGCCGTGCCGACCAGTCAGGGATATGGCGCGCACTTCGGAGGTCTGGCCCCGTTACTCACCATGTTGAACGCCTGTTCCGGCGGGGTCGGCGTGGTGAACATTGACAACGGATTCGGCGCCGGCCATCTGGCGCATCGCATCAACGTCCTGGTTGACGGTGATCACGTCACATCGTCGGGTTCTTGAGGTTGACCCGCCGCGTTCGGTGGTGCATCGCCCGTCTTCCGAGTATCCGCACCCTGTTCAGTAGGCGGCGCAGACTCGGGACGCCGCCGCGGCTCAAGAATGTCTACCGGCTCAACCACATCCGGCGGGGACGACACATCCAGCGTGCCCCTCTTAAATGTCGAGACGGTTTTGGTCTGCATAAACCCTTTCTTCTCGGCCATCAGTTTAGCCCGGATAGCATAGACATACTTCCCCGGACTCACATACTGGCGGTGTTGATCTGTTCCATCCCAGAGCAGAGTGACTCGCGTGCGGGGCTTCCCGTCCACCACCATCACGTCGTCCAGAGATTGCCGGTCAAATAAAAATCGAATGGATCTCTTGGACGGGAAACTGATAAGGGAAGACACTTCAAGGACATCAAACCTGTCGAGGCGTTCAGGCAGCTTCACGGTGACCGCCAGGGCCAGCGACGACCCCGGCCCAGGAATAAAGGGCACGGGCGAGGGTGTGACGTTCACAATGACGAGCGGCGGACGATAGATCCGCTTTTTCCGTTTCGCGTCAAGCGCATCCGGCGCCGTCAGCAACGCAAGAAGCGTCAACGCACCAATGAAAGGCAGAAAAGATGGCGACCTTCGCATCGTGATCAGGCTGGCCATCATGGGAGAAAATCGGGGGAAGACATCGGGAACGGGACTGTGAACATCTCGCGTCTGGTTCTTTTCGGCAAGCATCGCGCCCCTTCCCGTGCGCGGTTATCCGCACGACAGCGGACGCGAAAGGGCCGTGAAAAGAAGAAACAACTTGTCATTTCACGGGAATTTTCGTATGTGCTTACATACCGTGGCGCGGGAGTTCCGTCAAGGACATCCGCGTCGGCAACAGGGGAACAGGATTCGCCATGCACCTTCACTTTGACTGTTTTTCCGGCATCAGCGGGGACATGATACTCGGTGCGCTCGTGGACGCGGGCCTGTCGCCGCACACACTGCGAAAGGGCCTCAAAGCGCTTCCAGTCTCCGGCTATCGTCTCAAGGTCTCAACAGTCCATCGCGGCGCGCTACACGCGACAAAAGTGGATGTCGTCATCACGCAGGGCCAGACCCAATCGCGGTCCTGGCCGCAAATCCGACGCCTGCTTGCCGCAAGTCATGTACCGCCATGGGTGAAAACACAATCCCTCGCGGTCTTCTCGCGCATCGCCCGGGCAGAAGGCACCGTGCACGGGCAAGACCCCGCCAAGGTACATTTTCATCAACTGGGCATGATTGATTCTCTGGTGGACATCGTGGGAGGGCTGCTGGGCTGCCATGCACTGGGTGCGCGGACATTCAGTGCGACGCCCGTCAACGTAGGGTCCGGAACAATGAAAAGCGCCCATGGCACGTTACCGATTCCCGGACCCGCCGTCGCCGAGCTGGCCAAAGGGTGTCCCATCTATGCCCACGGCCCCGCGCTGGAACTGACCACTCCAACCGGCATGGCCCTGCTGACCACCCTGACGCACACCTTTGGTCAGCTTCCACCCATCGTGTCAGGCGCGATCGGATATGGAGCGGGTACGGCCAATCCGCAGGACTGGTCAAACGTGTTGCGGGTGTGGTGTTCCGCTTCCGATGCCGCCGAGTCGCCGGAGGCCGACCTAGTCGTCCAGTTGGAAACCGGCATTGACGACATGAACCCTCAAATGTACGAAGCGGTCATGGAACGGCTGTTTGCAAACGGCGCCCTGGACGTCAGCCTGACGCCGACCATGATGAAGCATCAGCGCCCAGGGGTGATCCTCACGGTTCTGGCCCGTCCCGAATGTGCCGGGACGCTGACGCAAACGCTGTTTCGAGAAACCACCACACTCGGCGTGCGTAGCCAGCTCGTCAGCCGCACGACGCTGGCCCGTTCCATGCGCACCATTCAGTTGCCGCAAGGCCGTGTGCGGGTGAAAGTCGTTCGCGTGGGGAACACCCTGCAATACCGGCCGGAATTTCAGGACTGCCGGGCCATCGCCGACAAAACCGGGCTTCCCGTGCAGGACATCATCAACAGGGTGATGCGAAAGTTTTCCTAATCCCACGACCTCAATGACCAGAGCCACCACACCACCACGCCCCACACTGGCCATCACCATGGGCGACCCGGCCGGAATTTCAGGACTGCCGGGCCATCGCCGACAAAATCGGGCTTCCCGTGCAGGACATCATCAACAGGGTGATGCGAAAATTTTCCTAATCCCACGACCTCAATGACCAGAGCCACCACACCACCACGCCCCACACTGGCCATCACCATGGGCGACCCGGCCGGGATTGGCCCAGAAGTGATCGTCAAAGCGCTGGCGTCTCCTGCGGTCTGGCGTCTGTGTCGTCCCGTGGTCATCGGTTCCATCCCGGTTCTACAACGGGAACTTCGCCGTCTGCATTCCGCTCTCACCGTGGCGCCAGTGATGAACCCCATGACAAGTCATGCCAGTGCCGACAGACCGGAGGCATGGCCACACCCGCGCAGAGGCTCAATCCCGGTACTTGATCCATTGACCATCCCATTGGGCAGATTTCGCCAGGGCCACTCCGCCCGCGGCCCGGGTGCGGCATCAGTCGCATTCATTCAAACGGCCGTGCGGCTCGCCCAGGACGGCCACGTCGCCGGCATCGTCACAGCGCCCATCAATAAAAAAGCCCTCCACCTTGCCGGGTATGCGTACCCTGGGCATACAGAACTCCTGGCCGACCTGACGAAGACCAAACGGGTCGGCATGATGCTCATGGGCGGGCCGTTAAAAATTCTGTTTGTCACCACGCATCAAGCCCTCCGCAACGTGCCAGACGCCCTGACAATCCCGCGAGTGTTCCAGGCCATCCAACTCGCGCATCACGCCATGAAGGCATATTTCAAGGTCTCCCGGCCCCGCATCGGCGTCGCGGCACTCAACCCCCACGCCGGCGAACAGGGGTTATTCGGCGACGAAGAACGCGCAGTCATCACGCCAGCCGTTCATCGCGCCAGACGAGCCGGCATCCGGGCCACCAATCCCCTGCCCGCCGACACCCTGTTCGGCGCAGCCGTGCGCGGCGCGTATGACGTGGTCGTCGCCATGTATCACGACCAGGGATTGATCCCGCTCAAAACCGTGGCATTCGGTCATTGCGTGAACCTGACAGTCGGCCTGCCGATTATTCGCACCTCGGTAGATCACGGCACAGCCTACGACATCGTCGGCAAAGCCCGCGCCGACCCAAACAGCCTACAAGAAGCCATCACTCTAGCCGCCAAGCTGACATCCCTCCCCGCCAGCCGGGAAACCCGCCCCATCTAAACCGCCCCTCCCCCAACCCGTCAGGCGGGAAACCCGCACCCATTTAAACTGCCCTCCCCCTCCCCGCCGTCATTCTCGGGCCCTGCCCGGGAATCCAGTCCTGTCCCACCCGTCAGGCGGGAAACCCGCCCCCATTAATTCCTAAAAATACCCAACACCTCCCCGCCGTCATCCCCCCCCAGCAGCCGGGAATCCAGTCCTGTTGTTTCCGATTAAGACTGGATTCCCGTGGCAGCCACGAGAATGACACCGTAAGAAAATGCGCGACACACTCGCCGTCATCATCGCCATCCCCCCCCCACCCGTCAGGCGGGAAACCCGCCCCCATTTAACCATCCCATCCCTCCCCGTCAGGCGGGAAACCCGCCCCCATTTAAGCCGCCCCTCCCTCTCCCCGCCGTCATTCTCGGGCCCTGCCCGGGAATCCAGTCCTGTCCCATCCGTCAGGCGGGAAACCCGCCCCATTAATTCCTAAAAATACCCAACACCTCCCCGCCATCATCCCCCCCCAGCAGGCGGGAATCCAGTCCTGTTGTTTCCGATTAAGACTGGATTCCCGTGGTAGCCACGAGAATGACACCGTAAGAAAATGCGCGACACACTCGCCGTCATCATCGCCATCCCCCCCCCAACCCGTCAGCCGGGAAACCCGCCCCCATTTAAGCCGCCCCTCCCTCTCCCCGCCGTCATTCTCGTGGCCTCCACGGGAATCCAGTCCTGTCCCAACCCGTCAGCCGGAAAACCCGCCCCATCCTAACCCTCCCCTCCCCTCCGTCATTCTCGTGGTCTCCACGGGAATCCAGTCCTGTCCTAACCCGTCAGCCGGGAACCCATGTTAATATCCGTCAGCCGAAGCCGCGAAAAACCGCCCCCATGATTGAACAAGGAACCACCCGCGCCACCAACAGCGTGCGGCATCAACCCCGCCCTGTAGTTCACCCGCATACAGTGAGGCTTCGATGACATATAGCTATTTATCCCAAACTAAAAAGCATCATGATCCAGTGTGGCATGATCTAGCCACAGCCACATTGCCTCACACATGACCAGCATCCCACTTGAGCCAGAGCGGAGTCATACTCTATAAGACAGATGATGGACGCGCCGACCATACACATTGCCCCTTCGATTCTTTCCGCCGACTTTGCGCGGCTGGCCGATGAGGTCGCCGCAGTAGAGGCTGCCGGTGCCGATTGGCTGCATGTGGACGTGATGGACGGGCATTTTGTGCCCAACCTGACCATCGGCCCACCCGTTGTTGAATCGCTTCGCAAAATCACCGCGCTCCCGCTGGACGTCCATCTGATGGTCACCAATCCGGACGACCTCATTGCCGACTTTGCGCAGGCTGGAGCCGACTATCTGACCGTCCATACAGAAGTCTGTCCCCACATCCACCGCACCATTCAATACATCAAAGAACAGGGCGTCAAAGCCGGAGTGACGCTCAACCCCGGCACATCCCTCACCACCCTCGAAGAGGTGATCGCCGACGTGGACATGGTGCTGATCATGTCGGTCAATCCGGGGTTCGGGGGTCAAACGTTTATTCCCGCCAGTCTGGGGAAAATCACCAGGGCCAGACAGTTACTGGACCGGACCGGAAGCCGCGCCCTGTTGGAAGTGGACGGCGGAATCAAGGTCGACAACGTAGCCGCCATCATCAACGCCGGGGCCACCGTACTCGTCGCCGGATCGGCGATATTCAACAGCCCCGTCTATGCCGATGCGATAACCGCCTTCCGCACCATGGCCCACACACGCCCCACCCTGTCCGCATGAACACTGCATCCATCATCAACGCCGGGGCCACCGTGCTGGTCGCCGGATCGGCGATATTCAACAGCCCCGTCTATGCCGACGCGATAGCCGCCTTCCGCACCATGGCCCACACACGCCCCACCCTGTCCGCATGAACACTGCGTCCGTCTATGACAGTTTGCACCCGCTGGAAATCAACCTGCTGGCGGCATGGGGTCAATCCGCCGACATCCCGGCTTCCGATGAAACGTTACAAGAACGCTCCCGGCTGGAGCCGTCGCAAATCAGCATGGCCCTGGGGTGGCTTCAGGCGAAAGCGCTCATCCGCATCCATGGCGAAACCGGCACAGCCTGGGTGGGACTGACGGAGGTGGGACATGGGTATCTGGTCACCGGGTCTCCGCCGGAATGGATCGTGCAGACATGCCGACAGGGGGAGCGGGAAGGACACCCGCTCACAGTGAAAGCGTTGCAGGAAACGGACACATTCCCCCCCGCGGAAATCAGTCGGGCCATCGGCCTGCTCAAACAGGAAGGCGCCATCCGTCTCACAGCCGGGGGCCACGTGGAACCGACAGGGGAGACGAGTCCCACGATTGAACGGTTCACCGCGCTCCTGCACCAGTTGCGCGAACACCGGCAAGAGCTACCGTCCTTTTCATCCGATCAGCAAACCCTCCTGCGACAATATGCAGTCAAACGGGGAAGCGCGCAGAAACCGTTTCGGATTGAGGAACGTGTGCGGCGCGAGTACGCCCTGACGGACGACGGCAAAACAGTGGCACAACGCTGTCATGCGGGCGCGGTGGAAGAAGTGTCCCAACTGACACCCGACATGCTGAAGGACGGCTCATGGCGCAGCCGGCGATTCCGGAAATATACCATCAGCCTGCGGCCGCCGCGTGTCGCTCCCGGACGGCGGCATCCATACCGGGCCTTTCTTGATCTGGTCAAACACCAACTGGTCGGCATGGGCTTTCGGGAAATGCGGGGGCCGCTGGTCGAAACCGAATTTTGGAACATGGACGCCCTGTATATGCCCCAATTCCATCCGGCCCGGAACATTCACGACGTGTACTTCGTGAAAACGCCGACCCATGCGGCCCCAATCGCCGAACCGTTTCTGTCTCACGTCGCCGCCACCCATGAGCACGGCGGCGCCACGGGGTCGCGCGGGTGGGGCTATCGTTATAACCACGAGCGCGCGCGCCGGTTGATATTGCGCAGCCAGGGCACCGCAGTATCGGCTCGCACACTGGCGTCGAATCCCCTGATCCCCGGCAAATATTTTTCCATCGCCCGGTGTTTTCGCTACGACCAGGTTGACGCGACCCATGCCACGGATTTTTTTCAAGTGGAAGGCATCGTGCTGGGCGACGAGATTAATTTCCGGACGCTACTGGGTCTGCTCACGCTCTTTGCCGAAGAAATGGCGCAAGCGAAAGAGCGCGCGTTCCTTCCCGCCTATTTTCCATTCACAGAACCATCCGTAGAACTCCACGTCCGGCACCCCCAACTCGGCTGGATGGAACTAGGCGGCGCAGGCCTGTTACGACCAGAAGTCACCCACCCCCTAGGCGTCACAGTCCCAGTAATAGCCTGGGGCCTGGGCCTCGACCGCATGGCAATGGTCGCCCTGGGAATCCACGACATCCGCGACCTCTTTTCCACCGACCTAAAAAAAATCCGCACCCAACGCACCCCCTTCACCTAAAATAGCGCTGAGATAGCGCTGAGATGGCGCTGGGGGGGAGCCCCCCTCGCGACCCCCTTACCCCCCCCATCAGTCAACCCCACATCTACGGCCTTTCCCTCCCCCTCCCCCTCCGTCATTCTCGTGGCCTCCACGGGAATCCAGTCCTGGACCGCATTCTGGATTCCCGCCTGCTGGCGAGAATGACAGCGGGGAGGGGAAAGGGACAGACTAAACGGGGCGGGTTTCCCGCCTGACGGATGGACGGGCCCGGATTCCCACCCGACGGATAGAACAGGACTGGATTCCCGCCTTCGGCGAGAATGACGGCCGGGGAGGGGAATGGTCATTCCCCGTGTCGTAGTGCATGTCTTTCTTTTTCCGTCATTCTCGTGGCCCCCACGGGAATCCAGTCCTAGACCGCATTCTGTATTCCCGCCTTCAGCGAGAATGACGACGCAGAAAGACGGGCAGAAAGACGGGGAGAAGGACAGTGACAAAGACAGCCCTGGATTCCCGCCTGCTGGCGAGAATGACAGCGGGGAGGGGAAATGGACAGACTAAACAGGACTGGTTTCCCGCCTGACGGATGGACGGGCCTGGATTCCCACCAGACGGACAGAACAGGACTGGATTCCCGCCTTCGGCGAGAATGACGGCCGGGGAGGGGAATGGTCATTCCCTGTGTCGTAGTGCATGTCTTTCTTTTTCCGTCATTCTCGTGGCCTCCACGGGAATCCAGTCCTAGACCGCATTGCATTTTCTCCCCACCGTCACCCCCGTGCCCCCCACGGGAATCCAGTCCTAAAGTGTGTTACATTCCCTCCCACCATCCTCCCCCCTCACACCTTGCCACGGGAATCCAGTCCACGATATCGTCACGCATTGGCGTGACACAAACACAATGCAATCACCATGGCAGAAAAACATCCATACGTTTACCTCATGGCGAGCAGACGCAACGGAACGCTTTATATCGGCGTGACCAGTAATTTACCGGCGCGGGTGTGGCAACACAAAAAGAATGAGTTCGAAGGATTCACCAAACAATATCACGTGCATACGTTGGTTCATTATGAAGCGCATGGAGATATGCTGCTGGCGATTGCGCGGGAGAAGCAAATCAAAAAGTGGCCCCGCAAGCAGAAGGTGGCGTTGATAGAAGAACGCAATTCCAAGTGGAACGATTTATATGAGGGTGTGCTGGGTGATTGATTAACAATGGCGCTAGGGGGAGCCCCCCCCTCGCGACCCACTTACCCCCCCCCATCAGCCAAGCCCCCATCTACGGCCTTTCCCCCTCCCCGCCGTCATTCTCGTGGCCCCCACGGGAATCCAGTCCTAGACTGCATTGCATTTTCTTAGAATGTCATCTGCATTCCCTCCCCGCCGTCATTCTCGTGGCCTCCACGGGAATCCAGTCCTGGACCGCATTGCATTTTCTTCCTCCGTCGCAATGGCGCTGAGGGGGAGCCCCCCCAGCGACCCACTTAACCCCCCCCCATCATTCCCCACCCCCCCCTCGCTCGCTCCCCCTCCGTCATTCTCGGGCCTTGCCCGGGAATCCAGTTCCTAATCTGAAAGAACAGGACTGGATTCCCGCCAGTAGGCGAGAATGACGACGGGGAGGGGAAGGGAGCGGACTAAACGGGGCGGGTTTCCCGCCTGACGGATGGACGGCCCTGGATTCCCACCTGATGGGTTGACGGACAGAACAGGACTGGATTCCCACCTTCGGTGAGAATGACAACAACGCGCGTTATGTATTTTCAGTGTGTCATCTGCATTTCCTTCCCCGTCATCTGCATTCCCTCCCCGCCGTCATTCTCGTGGTCTCCACGGGAATCCAGTCCTAGACCGCATTGCATTTTCTTCCTCCGTCGCAATGGCGCTGAGGGGGAGCCCCCCCAGCGACCCACTTAACCCCCCCCCATCATTCCCCACCCCCCCCCTCGCTCGCTCCCCCTCCGTCATTCTCGGGCCTTGCCCGGGAATCCAGTTCCTAATCTGAAAGAACAGGACTGGATTCCCGCCAGTAGGCGAGAATGACGACGGGGAGGGGAAGGGAGCGGACTAAATGGGGCGGGTTTCCCCGCCTGACGGATGGACGGCCCTGGATTCCCGCCTGACGGGTTGGGGGATGGGACAGGACTGGATTCCCGCCTTCGGCGAGAATGACGGCGGGGAGGGGAAGGATCATTCCCGGTGTCGTGTGCGTGTCTTTCTTTTTCCGTCATTCTCGTGGCCTCCACGGGAATCCAGTCCTGGATCGCATTGCATTTTCTTAAAACGTCATCTGCATTCCCCCCCTCATCTTCCCCATGCTAGTATGTCCCACCACACAACGCCCCTAACAAAGGACACCATGCCCACAATCTCATTCTTCCAAAAAGACTTGGAACGGTTTCTCGGTCGCGCCGCCACGCCGGAGCAGCTTGAGTCATGGCTGCCGCTGGTCAAAGGAGAACTCAAGGAACGTGACGCCGCAACCGGCGAATGGCGGGTTGAGCTACAGGATAGCAACCGGCCGGATTTGTGGAGCGTGGAAGGGATTGCCCGGCAAATGCGGATCAAAGTGCAGGGCGCGTCCCTCGCGTATCCATTTTTCCAAACCAGCACCCCGCCCACACAACGGGTACTGGTAGGAACCGGCATGGAACAGGTTCGCCCGTACATAGCCGCCTGCGCAGCCGTGGGGTCTCCCGTCACCGAGGAAGACCTGGCGCAACTCATTCAGACGCAAGAAAAACTCGCGGATGGGTACGGCCATAAACGCAAAACCGTCTCGGTAGGGTTGTATCGCCTGCCCCGGATTCAGTTCCCGGTGACCTATGGTCTGGTAAAACCCACGGAAGCGCGCTTCACCCCGATGGGGTTTTCCGAACCACTCACCCTGCAAGACATTCTGACGGTGCATCCCAAAGGCATCGAGTACGGGGCCATTCTGGCCAATCAGCCCTTGCTGCCCCTCCTGTGGGATCACGAAGGCCAGGTGTTATCCTTCCCCCCCATCATTAACAGCCAGGACATCGGGCAGGTTCAGGCGGGCGATTCGGAAATATTCGTGGAAGTGACGGGAACAGACGCGCGCATGGTCCTGCTCACCCTCAACATTTTTGCCGTGAATTTCGCCGATCGCGGCGCCGTCATTCACCCCGTTGACATTCAATACCCCTATGCCACCGATTGGGGCACGCTGGTCAAAACCCCCTGCGACATCAACGAGATCCAAAACATTCCCCTCAAAGCCATTGAATCCGCCCTCGGCCTGGCCCTGGACGCCGACCAAGTACAACACGCCCTGCAATCATACGGGTATCACGTCACCACCACACAGAGCACCATCGCCGTACAGTTGCCGTGCTATCGCAACGACCTGATGCACCCCGTAGACGTGGCAGAAGACGTAGCCATCAGCCGAGGCTACAACTCGTTTGAACCAGTGATGCCGACCCACTTCACCGTTGGCTCACTATCCACCCTGGAACGCATGTCCGACCACCTACGCGACCACATGATCGGCCAAGGCTTCCAGGAAATTTTTTCCAACATCCTAATGTCCCACGAAGACCTGGTAGAACGCATGAACCTCACCCCTCCCCCCCCGACAGCCGGGAACCCCGCCCCATCCTCCCCTCCCAACCCGACAGGCGGGAAACCCGCCCCATTTAGTCCCTCCCTCCCCTCCCCGCCGTCATTCTCCTCTCCCTCCCCGCCGTCATTCTCGTGGCCCCCACGGGAATCCAGTCCTGTCCCAACCCGTCAGCCGGGAACCCCGCCCCCTCCCAACCCGTCAGGCGGGAAACCCGCCCCATTCACCAGTCAGGCGGGAAACCCTCCCTCCCCTCCGTCATTCTCCTCTCCCTCCCCGCCGTCATTCTCGTGGCCCCCACGGGAATCCAGTCCTGTCCTAACCCGTCAGCCTGGAACCCCGTCCCCGTCAGGCGGGAAACCCGCCCCATTCACCAGTCAGTCGGGAAACCCTCCCTCCCCGCCGTCATTCCCCTCTCCCTCCCCGCCGTCATTCTCGTGGCCCCCACGGGAATCCAGTCCTGTCCCAACCCGTCAGCCGGGAACCCCCCCCTTCCATCAGCCATCCCAAGTCGTAGAAATAGACAACGTCATGTCGCAAAGTTTCTCATGTCTTCGATCCTGGATTGTGCCATCGCTACTGCGCGTAGAGACCGCCTCGCCACGGGTGTTTTACCCGCACCGCCTGTTTGAAGTCGGAGAAGTCGCATTACCCGATGCAAGCCACGCGCTTGGGTCAAGAACAATCATGCGACTGGGGAGCCTCATCGCCCATCCCCACGCGAACTTTTCCGAAATGCACACCTGCCTGGACACCCTGATGTTCTACCTCATGCAAGACTACACCCTTGAACCCGTCAGTCATGGATCATTCATAGAAGGCCGAGCCGGAAAGATTCTCCATAACGGTCACCCCATCGGCCTAATCGGCGAATTACACCCAGCAGTCCTGGAAAACTGGCACATCACCATGCCAGTCTCCATATTCGAACTCGACATAGACCCCCTATCCCCGTCAGGCGGGAAACCCGCCCCCGTTAGGCGGGAAACCCGCCCCATGTAGTCCCGCCCTCCCCGCCCTCCCCGCCCTTCCCCTCCCCGCCGTCATTCTCGTGGCCCCCACGGGAATCCAGTCCTGTCCTAACCCGTCAGGCGGGAAGCCCGCACCCGTTAGGCGGGAACCCCGCCCCCTCCCAACCCGTCAGGCGGGAACCCCGCCCCCATTAATTCCTAAAAATACACAACACCTTCCCCGCCGTCCCTTCCTTCCTTCCCCGCCGTCATTCTCGCCAGCAGGCGGGAATCCAGTCCTGTTGTTTCCGATTAAGACTGGATTCCCGTGGAGACCACGAGAATGACACCGGAAGAAAATGCGCGACATACTCGCTGGCATCCCTCCCCTCCCCGTCATCATCGCCATCACCGCCAACCCGTCAGCCGGGAAGCCCGCCCCATGTAGTCCCACCCTCCCCTCCGTCCCCTCCCCGCCGTCATTCTCGTGGCCTCCACGGGAATCCAGTCCTGTCCTAACCGTCAGCCGGGAACCCCGCCCCCTCCCAACCCGTCAGCCGGAAACCCCGCCCCCTTTAACCTCCCCCCCCAACACCAACCCCATATTCGTGCTTGCTATTTTGCATAGTGCTTGATATATTCCCCGGCCATGTGCCTTGCCGTATCCCATCTGGCGGGGTTTGTCGCCTGAACATGACGCAGAAGAAACCGTAAAAACACGTGACCCGTAGTGGATCTCACAGTAATTTGACGCCTCCCCACGTTCTCGCATCTCGCGGGGCAGGCGAGGGTTCGCGCCATAAACCAACGAACGAATGAACAACCAGACCAGCCAGCACATCAGCCAACGAAGCATAGCCCAGCGCACCAATCGCATAGCTGATGCCGCAACCCTCCGTCATTCTCGTGGTCTCCACGGGAATCCAGTCCTGGACTACATTGCATTTTCTCCCCTCCGTCATTCTCGTGGCCTCCACGGGAATCCAGTCCTAGACTACATTGCGTTTTCTCCCCTCCGTCATTCTCGTGGCCTCCACGGGAATCCAGTCCTGGACTACATTGCGTTTTCTCCCCTCCGTCATTCTCGTGGTCTCCACGGGAATCCAGTTCCTACACCAGCACAACAGCCTGGATTCCCGCCTTCGGCGAGAATGACGGCGGGAGAACGGCGAGCATGACGGCCCAGCGCACCATGAGCCAGCGCATTGCCCAACAAAGCATTGCCCAGCGCGCCAGCTGGCGCACCAATCGCATGACTGATGCCATTGCCCAAAGTTGCCGGGGCCTTTCGCGTCTGCTCACGGCATCTGCGTTGCTGGTAGCGGCGAGCGTCGCCCCCTTCATTTTTGGCATCAACACGGCAGTCGCACAGCCCGGCCAGTCGCCGGCTGCGAATGCTGGCGGCGCGCAGACCGTGATAACCGGCGCAAGCGTGACGCTGCACGGCCTCGGCATCAGCGACCCCGATGGTGGTGGCTTGGATTATTCCTGGGTGCATACCCTGACCGATGGTGCGACGCCCACCAAGCGCATTGATTTGACCAACGGCAACACCGCCAGCCCGACTTTCACCGCACCCGATACCGCCGGGGTCTTGATCTTCACCCTGACTGTCACCGATGCTGCCAGTGAAACCGCCACCGCCAGGGTAGCCATCACCGTAGTCGCCGCACACGCGCAGGAGGGCACCGCGCTCGCCTTTGTCGAAGGCCCCACGTTCTCGACAAGTAACGCCAACAATTACGCCATAGTCGGCGACACCCTGACCCTGACGTTTACCGTCAATCAGGCATTGACAGTCCAGCCGACTGTGTCTTTCCTCGGCCCCAAGCGGTTCTTCCAATTCACGCATCAATCAGGCACCCAGGACGGCACTAACTATAGGTATACCGTGTCCCATAGGCTTGCCGCTGCGGATTTTCCTCAACTGAATGACGGTTCGCCGGTGGTGTATACCATTGGCACACTGTTCAGCTCGTTTACCAACATCCTTGCCGGTGTATCTGCTACCAGCCCTATTCACATTGATGTGATCGCGCCGAAGGTGACTACCTTTGACCGCGCCGTCATTGGTACGTTTGACACCCCGCGGGATGAGTTCATCACCTTCTCCGAGCGGGTAATCGGTTTGGCTGCCGGCGACTTCACCGCTACCGAAGCCGTGGTGCATAGCGTGAACAGCCCCCCCGAGCAAACCACCTACGCCGTCAACTTCACCCCAAGCACGAGAAACGCCACCCTGACCCTTGCCGCGCACAGCATTACCGACCTTGCCGGCAACACCGGGCCTACCGACGATGTGACGGCGGGTAGTGTGACGCCTAACATGCTGCCCGTTGCTGATGCGGGGCCCGACCAAAACGTGGGTGGCAATGAGGCGGTGTCGCTGAGTGGCGGCGCGAGTCACGACCCCGATGCGGTCGCGAGCGAAGTGCTGATGTATTCATGGGCGCAGGCCAGCGGCACATCAGTAGAACTGGGCGTCACCGATGTCACCAGCCTGATTTTCACATCGCCGGTTACTCTCGGACCCCTGGTGTTCACCCTGACCGTAACCGATGTTGCCGGTGCCAGCACCACCGATACGGTAACCGTCCACGTTGTTAATCGGGATGCTACCAACGCGGACCTGCGTTCCGTGACCATTCAGGATCAGAACGGCAACCCGGTCGTGCTGAGGGAAGCCATCGAGCCCGCCACGCGAAACTTTAGCGCGAGTGTGCGGCATGATGCGACCAGTCTTGACGTTACGGTGGTTTCTGCTGAGCCCGGTGCAGTCGTGATGCTTCAGCTTGGCGGCGTAGCCAGTCGCGCTACCCGGGTCTATCAAGTCCCGGATACGGGGCTGCTCACGGTTGCTTTTTCTATTACCTCCGAGGACGGAAGCAACAGACAAGACTACGAGATCGCCATCACCCGCCGCGACAACGCCAATCCGACGGTGGCGACCTTTGACGATATCACCGCCATCGGTACCATTGGCGTCAGCCAGCAGCACACCATCACCTTCTCCGAGCCGGTGGTCGATTTCATTGCCGATGACTTCCACGATGATGCTGCTGCTACGCACGGTGCCAGAGTAAATGAGGTAACCGACACTGGCGACCAAACCACCTACACCATCACCTTCGTCCCGGGCGAAACAGATTTCACCCTGACACTTCCGATAAATAGAGTGACCGACCTTGACGGCAACCACGGTCCGGCAACAGATTTCAGTGCGAGTGGCACTGCCGTGCGCAACACCGCGCCGACCTTCGGTCCCGGTACGTCAGCGGAGTCGGAGTATACCGAGAACGACACCACGCTAATAGCGACCTACCGTGCGGTTGATGCCGAGGGCGACCCCATTACCTGGGCGCTCACCGGCGTGGATGCGGAGTTCTTTACGCTCCACCGCGACAGCGGCGAATTGACTTTCAAGCAGTCGCCGGACTTTGAAGCCCCGACCGATCGCGCTGACCCCGACGATGGCACGGTCGTGGCTGGCGATAATACGTATCATCTCACCGTGACCGGCTCGGATAGCGGCTCGCCGCCCTTGACCGTCGTCGGTAATGTTACGGTTGTGGTGGTCAATACAGATGAAGCGGGTGCCATTGGCGCCATCAGCGGCGACCTGGAGGTCGGGCGGGAATTGACCGCGGGCGCAGTAACCGACCTGGATGGCGGCGTAACCGACATCATCTGGCAATGGCAAGACGCGGGTGCCGGCACCGACCTCGCCAGCGCCACTAACGCGCCGACCTACACTCTGGCAGACGCGGATCGTGGCAAGACCATTCGAGTCGTGGTTACCTACACCGACGGCCAGGGCGCCGGCAAGACCCTCACCAGCGCGGCGACCGCAACGGTGCTCAATACAGATGAAGCCGGTGCCATTGGCGCCATCAGCGGCGCCGTTCAAGTCGGGCTGGAATTGACCGCGGGCGAAGTAACCGACCCGGATGGCGGCGTAACCGACATCATCTGGCAATGGCAAAGCGCGGAAGTGGGCGGAGGTTATGCCGACATCGCCGGCGCCGCTAACGCGCCGACCTACACTCTGGTAGACGCGGATTTTGGCAAGACCATTCAAGTCATGGTTACCTACACCGACGGCGAGGGCAGCGGCAAGACCCTCACCAGCGCGCCGACCGTAGCCGTGGTTGCCATATCCATGGATGCGACCTTGTCCGGTTTGACTATCTCGGCTGGCACCTTGTCGCCCGCCTTTGCTACCGCCACGATGAGTTACACCGCCGAGGTGGACAATGATGTGGGCAGCGTCAGGCTGACCCCGACCACGGCTAACGATGGCGCCAGCGTAACCGTGGCTGGCACGGATGCTACCAGTGGCACCCCCTCCGAACCGATTGACCTGGTTCCCGACGTAGCAAAAGCCATCGCCATCGTTGTGACCGCCGCGGACACCTCCGCCGCCGCCGAAACCTACACCGTTACCGTGACCCGCGCCGTCAACACCGCGCCGCGCATTACTGGTGGCAATCCAATGGTGAATTATCACGAGAACCTTCCCGGGGGAGTGGCGTCCTACGGTGTGTCAGATGACGATGACAGCATCAACACCGTTGCCTGGGGGCTGGAGGGCGCGGATGCGGACTCGTTTACGATTGGCGACGGCATATTGACCTTCAAGACTGCGCCGGACTTTGAAACCAAGCCCACCTACGAGATCACCGTGACCGTTACCGATCGCGGCACGCCGAGTTTGACCGGCAGATTTGATGTGGTGATTACGATTATCAATCAGGATGATGCGGGCGCCGTCGTCATCGACGGCAACGTGCAGGTCGGGCAGGCATTGACCGCCATCTTGAGCGACCCGGATGGCGTTACCGGCAGCCCCACATGGCAATGGCAAAACGCGGGTGACGGCACCGACCTGAACGACGCCACCAGCGCGACCTACACCCTGATGGTAGCGGATCTTGGCAAGACCATTCGAGTGGTCGCCACCTACACCGATGCCTTCGACGGCGGCAATAAGGTGGTTACCAGCGCGGCGACCGCAGCCGTGGCTGGCGCGCCGCGACCGCCCCGACCGATACTCACGCTGGTTGAGGACACCGGTTCCTCGGCTACGGACGACGTTACCAGCAATGGTCTGGTGAATGTAACGCTGGCGAGCAATTTTGATGCGGACCGCGGCGACACCTGGAGATGGAACCCCGATCCCAGTCAGGGCAGCCATGGCACCGCCGGCGTCGGCACCAGTTTCGTCCTGCCCCAGGGCTTTTATCGTAACGAGACAACGGTCAGACAGACCGTATTCGGCGTTGAATCCGACGTCGCTAGACTTGGCAGGAATATTCTCGTAGATATTAACGTTCCGGTCATTAACTTGAATGGTGGCGACGTCACCCTGATTCTGGGCGGAACCTATACCGAGCAAGCCACCGTAGATGATGATTTTGGTATCGCCGTCCCGCTGGTCATATCTGGCGATGCAGTAGACACCACCGCCATTGGCACCTATATGGTTATCTACGACGCAACCGATGTCGCCGGTAATGAAGCCGTGCAGATGAGCCGCCGCGTTATCGTAACCGCGCCGCCCAACCAAGAGCCAGTTGCCAATGCGGGCGGCGATCAGGATGTAAATACCGGCGCAACAGTAACGCTGGACGGCACCGGCAGTAGCGACCCCGAATCTGGTGTCCTGACATACCTCTGGACGCATACATCAACCGATGGTGATACGCCCACCACGCCCATTACCTTGAGCGATCCCACCGCCGCCAGTCCAACCTTCACCGCGCCGGACACCGCCACGGTGCTGGTCTTCACCCTGACCGTAACCGATGATTCCGGTGACGCCGACACCAACACCCACAGCGACACGGTAACCATCACCGTAACCGTACCGCCCAAGCCGGTCATCGTTGGCAGTGCCACGGTGAGTCATCTCGAAAACACCGAGATAGTAACGACCTTCACCGCGACTGATGCCGAGGGCAACCCCGTTAGCGTTGCCTGGTCACGCTCCGGCGCGGATGCGGGCTTGCTCTCTATTGGTGACAGCGGTAGGTTGGGTTTCGCGAATGACCCGGACTATGAAGACCCGCAGGATA
Organism: Nitrospirales bacterium; assembly: GCA_965207175.1. Lineage (GTDB taxonomy): Bacteria > Nitrospirota > Nitrospiria > Nitrospirales > UBA8639 > Bin75. The sequence goes on along the minus strand of OZ242269.1, from coordinate 1,336,648 downwards.
CTGACGCCGACAACGACTATCAGGTTACCATTATCGCCACCGATAGCACCACGAGTGCGAGTAGCGAACTTGCGGTAACGGTAACGGTGACCAATGCGAATGAGACCGGCACCATCGGCGCCATTATCGGCCTCGCGCAGGTCGGGCAGGAATTGACCGCCGGCGCGGTAACCGACCCGGATGGCGCGTTTACTATCACCAGATATATATGGCAAAGAGTGGCAAGCGCCGACACCTTTAGCAATGTCTCCGAGGGCCTCAGCAACAATACCTACACACTGGTAGCGGCTGATATGGGCGCTACCTTTCGGGTCGCCGTCAACTACGAACACGATGCCCCCAACGCAGACTTCGGTAACGTCCTCGTCACCAGCGCAGAGACCGAAGTCGTAACCGCCGTGCAAGTTACCCAGTCCGCGGATGCAGACTTGACCGGTTTGACTATCGCGGATAACAACGGCGTGGCGGTTGTTCTGGAGCCGATTTTCGATGCCGCCGCCCCCGACACCGTGGACTACACCGCCAGCGTGGCTAATGGGGTAACCAGCGTTACGGTGACGCCGACTGTAAATCACGCCGCCGCGACCCTAACCGTGGCTGGCGGCGAAGCCAGCGCAGCGATTGACCTGAATGTCGGCGCAAACGCCATCGCCATCGTCGTGACCGCCGAAGACGGCACCGAGAAAACCTACACCGTTACCATCACCCGCGCCGCCAACCAGCCGCCAGTGGCTAATGCCGGTGTCGATCAAAGCGTGACCTTCGGCGCAACAGTAACGCTGGACGGCTCCGCTAGTAACGACCCCGATGGCACTATCGAGAGTTATGAATGGGTGCATAAACATCGACCGGGTCAGTTATTACGCATCATCGTGGCCGATGGCGTGACCCCGACCTTCACCGCGCCAGACACCGCCGGGGGGCTGGGGATGCTGGTATTCGAACTGACCGTAACCGATGATTCCGGTGCCACCAACACCAACACCGACACCAACACGGTAACCATCACCCTAACCGCGCCGGCTGACACCACCGCGCCGACTGTGAACTTCGGCACTATTGCCGAAGGTATGGTTGATGTCGCGCAGGAGCACGACATCACCTTCTCCGAAGCGGTAACCGGTTTGGCGAGGGATGATTTCTCCGGCACCGGTGTCGCCGTAACTGCCGTGAGTGGCACCGACAATGCCTACACCCTCACCCTCATCCCAAGCGCAACAACCTTCACCCTGACCCTTGCCGCGGGTAGCGTGATAGACGCCGCCAGCAACCCGAACGCGGCGGCAAGCGTGAGCGGCACCGCGCTACCGGGCAACCAGTTTCCGATTGCCAATGCCGGCGCCGCGCAGGAAGTGGATACCGGCGCGACCGTAACGCTGGACGGCTCTGGCAGTAGCGACCCCGATGGCGATGCCCTGACCTACTCCTGGACGCATACTTCAACCGATAGCGGTGCGCCCAGCCCGCTCATTACCTTGACTAATCCCACCACCGCCAGTCCGACCTTCACCGCACCGGCGACCGCCGCGGTCCTGGTCTTCACCCTGAACGTAACCGATGGCACCGATGCCAGCACCGCCCAAGTAACCATCACCGTAACCGCGCCGCCCGCCAACACCGCGCCGGTCATCGCCACTGGTAGTGAGACGCTGACTCAACCCGAGAACAGCGAGAGAATAACGACCTTCACCGCGACTGATGTTGATGACGGCGACACCATTACCTGGTCACTCGGTGGCACGGATGCGGGGTTGTTCTTCATTGATAGATCAAGCGGTAGGTTGAGTTTCACGAATCCCTTGGACTATGAAGACCCGCAGGACGCTAACAGCGACAACGTATATGAAATCACCGTTACCGCCACCGATGACGGCACGCCGAATGAGAGCAGCACCCTTAATGTCACGGTTACGATTATGAATGTGGATGAAGCGGGCGCCATCAGCATCACTGGCGTCGCGCAGGTCGGGGATGCATTGACCGCGGGCGCAGTAACCGACCCGGATGGCGAAGTAAGTGCCGTTACTTATCAATGGCAAGCCGACAGCACCAACATAGACGGCGCCACCGACCTAGTCTACACGCTGACGGCAGCGGATGCCGGCAAGACCATTCAAGTGGTCGCCGCTTACACCGATGGGGAAGGCACCGGCAAGAGCGTTACCAGCGCGGCGACCGCCACGATTATTAACGCCAACTTGAGCGATGTGGTGTTCACGCCGACACCTGACAGCATAACCCCAGCATTTCAGAGTGGCGTCTACACATACACCGTCAATGTGGCGAACGATGTGGAAAGTATCACCATCACGCCGACCGCGAATGATGCCTCGGCAAGCCTGACTGTGGATGGGACGACGGCTGCCAGTGGTGTAGCCAGTCAGTCGCTTACTCTGACTCCGGGGGCAAACTCATTTGACGTTGTCGTTACGGTCGGTGAATTCACTAAAACCTATACCTTCACCATCATCCGCACCCAGGTGGTCTCCGCTAATGCGGACTTGGGTGGCGTGACCATAACGGATGTCAACGGCATGGTTAGCGGGTTGAATGAAGCGATTACTGCGGAGAAAACAAGTTATACCGCGACCGTGGCGACCGATGCGAGCGAATTTACGGTTATGGCAACGCCTGATGATTCGGCTGCGCTTTCTGTAGATGTTGCCGATTCTGGTGAAGATGCCCAGACTTTTACATTCACCGGCGACTCGGTATCCCTTATTGTTGTTATTACCGCCCAAGATGCCACCACGAAAACCTACACCGTTACCATAACCCGCGCCGCGCCGCCCGCCACCGGGCTGACCGCGACCTTCGGCGGCGTCTCTGCTCCCAATGTTGGCGTGGGAGGGTTCACCACCATCGAGTTCTCCGAGGCGGTGACTGGCTTGGATGTGAATTCATTCTCCGGTTCCACGGGTGTCGAGGTAACTGGCGTTGCTGGACCCTTCAGCAACATCTATCAAATCAGCATCATCCCGAGAGCGGAAACTTTCACCCTGACCCTTGCCGCCAACAGCGTGACCATCGCCGCCACCAGCCCGGCAACGGGACCCGCCGAGCCGGTGAGCGTGAGCGGCACCGCGACGCAGCCGGAGGTTGCCCTTGTCTTTACCGTAGACCCTGAACTGACGAGCAATAACCCCGCGCCGGGCAGTAGCCCCGGTTTCGCCACAGTTGGCGACATTCTGACCCTTGCCTTCAGCGTCAATCTGCCATTGGCAAGCGCGCCGAGTGTGAACATCGCTGGCGAGGCAATCACGGCGACAAAAGGCAGCGGCAATGATTACAGTGCGACCTGGACGGTGACTGAGATGGTTGCTGGGGAGGAGGACGATGCCCTTGTGGTGTATAGCATTACTCGAATGTTGGCATTCGGTTCTACCACCAATAGGCTGGCTCTTGGCAATACCGACAGTGATATTCGATTTGACCACACCGCACCGAGCGTGACGGCTTTTGACCCCGTCCCCGATGTCCGCACCATTGACAATGCCTTGGAGACGCACACCATCACCTTCTCCGAAGCGGTAACCGGTTTGGCTATCAGCGACTTCACCGCCACTGGTGCCACGATAACGGATGTGAGCGGCGCCGGCGACACCTACACCATCACCTTCACCCCGACCGAGACAGCCTTCAGCCTGACTCTTGCCGCGGATAGCGTTGCCGACCTCGCGGGCCTCACCGCTCCGGCGACAGCGCAGACCGCGACCGGCACCGCGGCGGCCGCCACGGTCAACCAGCCGCCAGTTGCCGAGGCGGGAGACGCGCAGGAAGTGGAGACCGGCGTGGAAGTAACGCTGAGCGGCTCTGCTACCGACCCCGATGGCGATGACGATGCCCTGATATACGCATGGACGCAGACCAGCGGCAGCCCGGATGTAACCTTGAGCGATCCCACCGCCGCCACCGCCACCTTCACCGCACCGGCCACCGCCGCGGTGCTGGTCTTCACCCTGACCGTAACCGATGATTCCGGTGACGCCGACACCAACACCCACAGCGACACGGTAACCATCACCGTCACCGCGCCGCCGGACACCCCGGCGGACACCAAAAACCCGAGCGTGATGACCTTTGAAACCAACAACATTTCCGGTATCCGCACCATTGGCAATGCTCTGGAGACGTATAGCGTCACCTTCTCCGAGCCGGTGACCGCTCCGGGCGGCACACCTCTGGGGCATGATATCTTCTCCAAGAGCATCGGTGCCACGGTAACCGCCTTGACCGACTCCGGCGACCAAACCAGATACACCATCACCTTCACCCCGACCGCGACCTCCTTCACCCTGATCATTACCGGCCTCTCGGTGAGAGACCTCTCGGGCAACATCGGTCCGAGGAGAGATAATCGTGCGAGCGGCAGGGCGCAGGCTCCCGCTGCCGTGGTGCACCAATTCGGCACCTTCTTTGACGCCAGCATTGTTGGCAAGCAAGGTCCGGCCTCCTTTATCTTCGGCGAGGCTGTGACTGGCGTGGATGTGGCGGCTTTCTCCGGCTCCACTGGTGTCACGATAGATAGCGTTCGCCCGGTCGGCACCAGCACCACCAACTATAGACTCCGTATCACCCCGACCGAGGAAACTTTCACCCTGCTCCTTGCCGCCAATAGCGTAACCATCACCTCCAGCGGGGACATGGGGCCCGCCGAGCCGGTGAGCGTGACCCGCACTGCGCTCCCCGCCCTTGTATTTACCGCCGGCCCGGTATTGGCAAGCAGCAACGCGGGCGATTACACCAGAGACGGTGATACCTTGACCCTTGCCTTCACCGTCAGTCTGCCATTGACCGGCGACCCAAGCGTGACCATCGCCGGGCAGACCGTCACGGCGACTAAAGGCAGCGGTAATGATTACACCGCGACCTATACGGTGGTGGCGGCGGAGGTTACGGACGGCGCGGTGGTTTATGACCTTAGCGAAATGACCGCCACCAATCACGGCGACAACACCTTTGACCCTGAGGCGGTTACGAGTTCGATTCGAATTGATGTAACCGCGCCGAGCGTGACGACCTTTATCACCCCGGATGCCGACGGTATGCTTGACGCACAGCAGACACATTCCATCACCTTCTCCGAGCCGGTAACCGGATTGGATAGCAGCACCCTCGCCACCGTCATCACCACCACTGGCGGCGTCACGGTGGATAGCGTCGCCGGCACCAACAGCGACCAAACCACCTACGACATCGCCTTCACCCCGACCGAGAGAACCTTCGACCTGACGCTTGCCGCAAATAGCGTTACCGACCTCGCGGGGCGCACCGGTCCGGCAAGCGAGGTGACCGTGGGCGGCGTCGCGGTCGGCCCGCCGGTCACCATCACTACCCTACCGGCGTTGGTAATCAAAGAGAACAACCAGGTAGTGACGCGCCTCACCGCGGAAGATGCCGACGGCAACGACATTAGCACCGCCGTTACCTGGACGGTAACGGGCGGCGCGGATAGGGGCGCGATAGGGGAGTTTTTCGAAAATGAATTGGCTTGGAGTCTAGCAGTCAACACTAACGCGGACTTTGAAAACCCGTTAGATGCAGACCGCAACAACATCTATGAAATCACCCTTACCGCCACCGATAGCGACGGCGCGAGCGACGACCTTGAGGTGACGATTACGGTGGAAGATGTGAATGATCGGGGCAGCGTCGGCGTCATCGGCGGCCGCGCGCAGGTCGGGCAAGAATTGACCGCGGGCGCAATAAGCGATCAGGATGTTGGCACGGGCACGGATGGCGCATATACCGACATTACTTATGTATGGCAAGCCGACGGCAACGCCATCAGCGGTGCCACCAGCGAGACCTACATGCTGACGGCAGCCGAAGAGGGCAAGAAAATTCGGGTGGTCGTCACTTACACCGACGTCCATGGTACCGAGACCGCCAACAGCAGGGAGACTGTAGCCGTAGTCGCCGAGACGGTGCTCGAGCCACCGACCCTCGCGCTGGCTGATGACACCAATATCGATGGCGATTACATCACCAGCAATCCCGTGGTGAATGTGCTGCTGTCGAGCGATTTTGATAGCGCACGGGGAGACACCTGGGAATACTCCACCAATAGCGGGAACAGTTTCACCGTTGGTAGCGACACCAGTTTCACCCTGGATGCTAACCGCAGTTATGCCGCTGGCTGGGTGCAAGCCGTGCAGACCCTGGACGGCGTTAGGTCCGCCGCCAACCCGCTCGGCGACCGCGTGATTACCGTGGACAGCAGAGCACCAGAAATCACCTTGCTTGGCGAGGTGACGGTCCCTCTGACTGTGGGCGACCCCGCCTACGCAGATGCGGGCGCTACGGCGACTGATGTCGGCGGCGACCCGGTCGACCTCACTAGCGCAATTACCACGCTGATTACTTTTGCTGGCGACACAGTTAGCACAGTGAACCCCGACACGGTCGGGGACTACACCATCACCTACGACGTCTCCGACCTCGCCGGTAATGCCGCCATGCAGGTGGAGCGCACCGTGGTCGTGAGCGCGCCGACCCCGTTTGCAGTGACCATCCCGGCCCTGGGCAAATCCACGGTCGGTCAACCGGCAAACGTGAGGATTAGCCTGGGTGCGTCGGTTACCGGTTTGATGGCTGACGACTTTGAAGTCACCAACGCCAGCCTGGGAACCCTCTCCGGTAGTGGCACCGAGTATGTCCTGGTCTACACCCCGACCACGGCGGGCGCGGTAACCCTGACTCTCGCCGCGGACCGCGTGACCGATACCAATGGCAACCCTAACCTCGTGGCAAGCGCGACCGGCACCGCGGTGGCAGCGGCAACGGAAACCCCTGACAAACCGAGATTCATTGCCAGCATGACCATTGCCGGTCTCACCACCGCCGAGTTTGATGAAGACAAATTCGTCATGGGCATTTCGACCTTGTTGGCTGTTCCTGCCGCCGATGTGCGCGTCCTCAGCATTGCCGCGGGTAGCGTGGTGGTGGATTATGAAGTAGTAGCGGACACGGTCGCCGCGCGCGATGCACGGGCAACGGCATTATCTGCCGCTAGCGAGTTGGGTTTACGCACCGCCACTGGCCAAGCCCTCCCCGATGATGCCGCCGTTACCACCACGCCGCCCGAGGCCAGACAGCCGGCAATCAACACCGCGCCGCGTATCGACAACGATGCGGCGGTGGATTATGCCGAGAACACCGACCCCGCGGTGACACCAGCAGTAGCGACCTTCACTGCGGATGATGATGAGAGCAACACCATTACCTGGGCACTCACTGGCACGGATGCGTCATTCTTTACGCTTGACGGCACAAGCGGCGCATTGACTTTCAACGCTCCGCCGGACTTTGAAGACGCGCAGGACACTGACACCAACAACGAATATCAAGTCACCGTGACCGCCACCGATGACGGCACGCCGAATGAGACCAGCACACTTGAGGTGACGGTTACCGTTACCAATGAGGATGAAGAGGGTGCCTTCGGCGCCATCACCGGCATCGTTCAAGTGGGGCAGGAATTGACTGCCGGCGAAGTAACCGACCCGGATTCGCCGGATGTTGATTCGCCGGTTACTGTTACCACTTATCAATGGCAAAGCGCGGCAAGTGGCGGCGGCGACGACTATACCGACATCAGCGGTGCCACTAACGCGGCGACCTACACCCTGACGGCAGATGAGATTGACCAGACCATTCAAGTCATGGTCACTTACACCGACGGTCATGGCACCGGCAAGACCCTTACCAGCGCGGCGACCGGCACCGTGGTGGCGGTGCCAGCACCCGCGCCACCGAGCCTCACGCTGGCTCTGGACACCGGCTCCTCGCAAACGGATGGCATCACCCAAAATGGTCAGGTGAATGTGACTCTGGCGGGCGATTTTGATGCCGCACGGGGAGACACCTGGAAATACTCCACCAATAGCGGCGGCGACTTCACCGAAGTCACTGACTCCACCGTCACCAGTTTCACCCTGGACGATGGCGACTATGCTGCGGGCACGGTGCAGGTCGTGCAGACCCTATTGAGCGTTGACTCCGCCGCCGCCAGCCTCGGCGCGGTTACTGTGGACAACACCGCGCCAGAAATCGAGGTGAATACTGACCCCGCGACCATCACCCTGACTCTGGGCGATGCCTACATTGAACGCGCCACCGTCACGGACAATGTGGATGCCAGCGTGGCTATCATCACCACTGGCGAGCTAGTGAACCCCAACACCGCCGGTAGATACCGGCTTGTTTATACCGCAACCGATGTCGCCGGTAATGCCGCGCGGAAGGTCCGCCTCGTCTTAGTGCAGCCGGTACTTGCTTTTGCCGCCGGCGCAGAACCCGCGCTCAGTAGCAATGGCGCGACGGTAGATGGCGTAACCTACGCCAAAGCCGACGACATTCTGAGCCTGACCTTCAGCGTCAATGTGGCCTTGGCAAACTCCCCAAGCGTGAGCATCGCCGGGCAGTCAGTCACGGCGGTCAAAGGCACCGGCAACAGTTACACCGCGACCTACACCGTGGTGGCGGCGGATGTTACGGCGCAAGACGGCGAGTTTGTGAGTTATGACATAGACGCAATGACCGCCGCCGATAATCCCACCAATGCCCTTGACCCTGAAGTTGTCACGAGTGCTATTCAAATTGATGTGACCGCGCCGAGCATCCCCAACCAAGAGCCCTTCACATTCACCCCCCGCGCGCCCGGTGGCGAGAGTACCCATATCAGGACCGGTGATGAACTGACGATAACGCTGGTCTCCAGCGAAGCGTTGAGCGCGGAGTCGCTTGTGGCTGCCGTCCAACTCGCCGATAACCCCGCCATGAATTTGCAGGCAACCAGCGACCCCCTCCGGTATGAAGTGGTCTATACGGTGCAGGCTGGCGACGCCAAACTCAACACCAATCTGATCTTGAGCGGTGTTGCCGATCTTGCCGGCAACGAGTTTGCTGAAACGACTTGGAGTTATGACATTCGCCTTGACGGCATTCCGCCGAGAGTGGATCCCCTTGGCAGTAGCGGCAATACGATTAACGACCAGCGGAGGCTGCTCCTCCGGTTCTCCGAATCGGTTACCGATTTGGCGGTGGAAGATTTCGTTGGCGAGGGTGCTACCGTGGATGGAGTTTCCAGCGATGGATTCAGCCATTTCATCATCTTCACCCCGATTGCGGCAACCTTTACCCTGACCCTCAAAGCGGGAACAGTGTATGACTTGGCTGATGATGGTCCGACCGAGCAAGGTAACGCCGGACCCGTAGCAGATTTCCTGCTCGAGAGTGCCACCGCGGCGACGGACACCACCGCGCCGAGCGTAACGACCTTTAAAGATATCACCGCCGTCGGTAACCTTGCCGACGCGCAGGAGTACGAGCACACCATCACCTTCTCCGAAGCGGTAACTGGTTTGGCAGCTAGCGACTTCTCCGCTACCGGTGCCACGGTGAATCGCATTGCCCCCGACAGCGGCTTCCACCACACCTACACCATCACCTTCACCCCGATTGCGGCAACCTTCACCCTGACCCTTGCCGCGGAGAGCGTTACCGACCGCGCCGACCTCACTGGTCCGGCAACAGCGGCCCGCGCCGACGGCACCTTGACCCCGCCCGCGTCCATGGATGCGACCTTGTCATCTCTGACTATTGCGGATAACAACGGCACTGAGGTTGCTCTGGATCCGACTTTCGATGCTGCCACCGAGGGCTACACCGCTAGCGTGGATAATGAGGTAACCAGCGTTACGGTTACGCCGAGCACGGCTGACGATGGCGCAAGCGTAACCGTGGATGGCACGGCGGCTACCAGTGGCACCGCCTCCGGCGCGAACAACCTGAATGTTGGCGCAAACGAAATCAGAGTCGTCGTTACTGCCGAGGACGGCAGCACCACAAAAACCTACACCGTTACGGTGACCCGCGCCGGCAACAGCGCGCCGGATTTGTCTGGCAATGAAGCGAGTCCGATGGTCGCCGAGAACACGCCCATAACCACAATAGTGGCGACCTACAGTGCGACTGATGTCGAGAACAACACCATTGCCTGGACTCTCACGGGCACGGATGCGGGCTTGTTTAGGCTCGACCCCTCAAGCGGCGCATTGACTTTCAATACTTCGCCGGACTTTGAAGACGCGCACGGTGCCACCTACGCGATTACCGTTACCGCCACCGATGACGGCACGCCGAGTGAGACCAGCACACTTGAGGTGACGGTTACCGTTACCAATGAGGATGAAGAGGGTGCCATCGGCACCATCACTGGCACCGCGCAGGTCGGGCAGACCTTGACCGCCGGTGAAGTAACCGACCCGGATAACGTGGTTGCTGACAGCATCACCTATCAATGGCAAAGCGACAGCACCGACATAGCCAGTGCCACCAGCGAGACCTACACGCCGCTAGTAGCGGATATTGACCAGACCATTCAAGTCATGGTCACTTACACCGACGGTCATGCTACCGGCAAGACCCTCACCAGCGCGGCGACCGAAGTCGTGACCGCCGCGCCAGTAACCGTGTCCACGGATGCAGACTTGTCCGGTTTGACTATCGCGGATAACAACGACATTGCGGTTGTTCTGGATCCGATTTTCAATGCCGCCAGCCCCGACACCGTGGACTACACCGCCAACGTGGATAATGAGGTAACCAGCGTTACGGTTACGCCGACCACGGCTGACGATGCCGCAAGCCTAACCGTTGCCGGCACGGATACTACCAGTGGCGACGCCAGCGCAACGATTGACCTGACGGCCGGCGAAGCAAAAGCCATCGCCATCATCGTTACCGCCGAAGACGGCACCACAAAAACCTACACCGTTACGGTGACCCGCGCCGCACCCGCCAACCAGCCGCCAGTTGCCGAGGCGGGCGACCCGCAGAGCGTGACCACCGGCGCAACGGTAACGCTGACCGGCTCCGCTACCGACCCCGATACGGACGATGTCCTGACTTATGCCTGGGCGCATACTTCAACCGATGGTGATACGCCCGCCACGGTTATCCCCTTGACCAACGCCGACACCGCCACGGCGACCTTCACCGCACCGGACACCGCCGCGGTCCTGGTATTCACCTTGACCGTCACCGATGATTCCGGTGACTCCGCCACCAACACCGGCGAAGACACGGTAACCATCACCGTGACCGCACCGGTCGCCACCAACACCGCGCCGACCTTCGATTCCAGTACGTCGTTGACGGCGGAGTATAACGAGGGCGACAACATAGCAGTAGCGACCTACCGTGCGGAGGATGCCGAGGGCAACACCATTACCTGGGCGCTCACGGGCGTGGATGCGGATTTCTTTACGCTCGCCCCCGAAAGCGGCGTATTGACTTTCAAGGAGTCACCGGACTATGAAGCCCCGACCGATCGCACTGACCCCGATGATGGCACGGTCGTCGCCGGCGATAATCAGTATCAGCTCACCGTGACCGCCACTGATAACGGTACGCCGCCCCTGAGCGTCAGTGCTCCTGTTACGGTTATGGTGATCAATATAGATGAAGAGGGCGTCATCGGCATCATCACCGGCCTCGCGCAGGTCGGCGAGCAATTAACCACCGGCGCGGTAACCGACCCGGATTCGCCGGATCCGTCTAGGCCGGTTACTGTTACCAACTATCAATGGCAAAGCGACAGCACCGACATAGACAGTGCCACCAGCGAGACCTACACGCCGGTAGTAGCGGATATTGACCAGACCATTCAAGTCATCGTCACTTACACCGACGGCCATGGCCCCGGCAAGACCCTCACCAGCGCAGAGACCGCCGCGGTGATTGCCGCGCCAGTAACCGTGTCCGCGGATGCAAACTTGTCATCTTTGACGATCGCGGATAACAACGGCACTACGGTTGCTCTGGATCCGATTTTCAATGCCGCCAGCCCCGACACCGTGGACTACGCCGCCAGCGTGGATAATGAGGTAACCAGCGTTACGGTTACGCCGAGCACGGCTGACGATGGCGCAAGCCTAACCGTACAAAGCGCGGCGGTTGCCCGTGACGCAACCAGCGAACCGATCAACCTGACGGTCGGCGCAAACGCCATCGCCATCGTCGTTACTGCCGAGGACGGCACCACCACAAAAACCTACACCGTTACGGTGACCCGCGCCGGCAACAGCGCGCCGGATTTGTCTGGCAATGAAGCGAGTCCGATGGTCGCCGAGAACACGCCCATAACCACAGAAGTGGCGACCTACCGTGCGACTGATGTCGAGAACAACGCCATTACTTGGGCACTCACCGGCACGGATGCGGGCTTGTTTAGGCTCGACCCCTCAAGCGGCGCATTGACTTTCAATACTTCGCCGGACTTTGAAGACGCGCACGGTGCCACCTACGCGATTACCGTGACCGCCACCGATGACGGCACGCCGAGTGAGACCAGCACACTTGAGGTGACGGTTACCGTTACCAATGAGGATGAAGAGGGTGCCATCGGCGCCATCACTGGCACCGCGCAGGTCGGGCAGACCTTGACCGCCGGCATGGTAACCGACCCGGATTCGCCGTCTACGTCGGTTACTGTTACCAACTATCAATGGCAAAGCGACAGCACCAACATAGACGGTGCCACCAGCGCGACCTACACCCCGGCAGAAGCGGATCTCGACAAGACCATTCAAGTCATGGTCACTTACACCGACGGTCATGGCCCCGGCAAGACCCTCACCAGCGCACCGACCGAAGCCGTGATCGCCGCGCCCGCATCCACGGACGCGGACTTGTCCGCTTTGACTATCTCTGAAGGCACCTTGTCGCCCGCCTTTGCTGCCGCCACCGATACCTACGCCGTTAGCGTGGCAAATGGGGTAACCCGCGTCACGCTGACGCCGACCACCAATCACGCCGCCGCCAGCGTAACCGTTGCTGGCGATACGGTTGCCCGTGACGCAACCAGCGAACCGATCAACCTGACGGTCGGCGCAAACGCCATCGCCATCGTCGTTACTGCCGAGGACGGCAGCACCACAAAAACCTACACCGTTACGGTGACCCGCGCCGGCAACAGCGCGCCGGATTTGTCTGGCAATGAAGCGAGTCCGATGGTCGCCGAGAACACGCCCATAACCGCAATAGTGGCGACCTACCGTGCGACTGATGTCGAGAACAACACCATTGCCTGGACTCTCACGGGCACGGATGCGTCATTCTTTACGCTTGACGGCACAAGCGGCGCATTGACTTTCAATACTTCGCCGGACTATGAAACCCAGTCCACCTACGCGCTCACCGTGACCGCCACCGATGACGGCACGCCGAGTGAGACCAGCACACTTGAGGTGACGGTTACCGTTACCAATGAGGATGAAGAGGGCACCATCGGCGCCATCACTGGCACCGCGCAGGTCGGGCAGACCTTGACCGCCGGCATGGTAACCGACCCGGATTCGCCGTCTACGTCGGTTACTGTCACCAACTATCAATGGCAAAGCGACAGCACCGACATAGACAGTGCCACCAGCGAGACCTACACGCCGGTAGTAGCGGATATTGACCAGACCATTCAAGTCATCGTCACTTACACCGACGGGCATGGCGCCGGCAAGACCCTCACCAGCGCAGAGACCGCCGCGGTGACCGCCGCGCCAGTAACCGTGTCCACGGATGCAAACTTGTCCGGTTTGACTATCGCGGATAACAACGACATTGCGGTTGTTCTGGATCCGATTTTCGATGCCGCCAGCCCCGACACCCTGGACTACACCGCCAGCGTGGCAAATGGGATAACCAGCGTTACGGTTACGCCGACCACGGCTGACGATGCCGCAAGCGTAACCGTGGATGATACGACGGTTGTCAGTGGCGATGCCTCAAATCCGATTACGCTGATTGTCGGCGAAACCGCCATCGACATTATCGTTACCGCTGAAGACACTACCGCGGTGAAAACATACACCGTCAGCGTGACTCGCGCCGCCAACACCGCGCCGAGTATCGACGCTGGTAACCAAGCGGTGGATCATGCCGAGAACACGCCCATAACCACAGTAGTGACGACCTACACCGCGACTGATGTCGAGAACAACGCCATTACCTGGGCACTCACTGGCACGGATGCGTCATTCTTTACGCTTGACGGCACAAGCGGCGCATTGACTTTCAATACTTCGCCGGACTATGAAACCCAGTCCACCTACGCGCTCACCGTGACCGCCACCGATGACGGCACGCCGAGTGAGACCAGCACACTTGAGGTGACGGTTACCGTTACCAATGAGGATGAAGAGGGCGTCATCGGCGCCATCACTGGCACCGCGCAGGTCGGGCAGACCTTGACCGCCGGCATGGTAACCGACCCGGATTCGCCGTCTACGTCGGTTACTGTTACCAACTATCAATGGCAAAGCGACAGCACCGACATAGACGGTGCCACCAGCGAGACCTACACGCCGGTAGTAGCGGATATTGACCAGACCATTCAAGTCATCGTCACTTACACCGACGGCCATGGCCCCGGCAAGACCCTCACCAGCGCAGAGACCGCCGCGGTGATTGCCGCGCCAGTAACCGTGTCCGCGGATGCAAACTTGTCATCTTTGACGATCGCGGATAACAACAGCACTGCGGTTGTTCTGGTTCCGACTTTCGATGCCGCCAGCCCCGACACCGAGGACTACACCGCCAGCGTGGATAATGAGGTAACCAGCGTTACGGTTACGCCGACCACGACTGACGATGGCGCAAGCCTAACCGTACAAAGCGCGGCGGTTATCAGTGGCACCGCCTCCGGCGCGAACAACCTGAATGTTGGCGCAAACGAAATCAGAGTCGTCGTTACTGCCGAGGACGGTAGCACCACAAAAACCTACACCGTTACGGTGACCCGCGCCGGCAACAGCGCGCCGGATTTGTCTGGCAATGAAGCGAGTCCGATGGTCGCCGAGAACACGCCCATAACCACAATAGTGGCGACCTACCGTGCGACTGATGTCGAGAACAACGCCATTACTTGGGCACTCACCGGCACGGATGCGGGCTTGTTTAGGCTCGACCCCTCAAGCGGCGCATTGACTTTCAATACTTCGCCGGACTATGAATCTCCGCAAGACACTGACGCCGACAACGAATATCAAGTCACCGTTACCGCCACCGATGACGGCACGCCGAGTGAGATCAGCACACTTGAGGTGACGGTTACCGTTACCAATGAGGATGAAGAGGGCACCATCGGCGCCATCACTGGCACCGCGCAGGTCGGGCAGACCTTGACCGCCGGCATGGTAACCGACCCGGATTCGCCGTCTACGTCGGTTACTGTTACCAACTATCAATGGCAAAGCGACAGCACCGACATAGACAGTGCCACCAGCGAGACCTACACGCCGGTAGTAGCGGATATTGACCAGACCATTCAAGTCATGGTCACTTACACCGACGGCCATGGCACCGGCAAGACCCTTACCAGCGCAGAGACCGAAGTCGTGACCGCCGCGCCCGCATCCACGGACGCGGACTTGTCCGCTTTGACTATCGCGGATAACAACGGCGTGGCGGTTGTTCTGGACCCGATTTTCGATGCCGCCAGCCCCGACACCGTGGACTACACCGCCAGCGTGGATAATGAGGTAACCAGCGTTACGGTTACGCCGAGCACGGCTGACGCCGCCGCAAGCGTAACCGTTGCTGGCACGGATACTACCAGTGGCACCGCCTCCGGCGCGAACAACCTGAATGTCGGCGCAAACGAAATCAGAGTCGTCGTGACTGCCGAGGACGGCAGCACCACAAAAACCTACACCGTCACCATCACCCGCGCCGCACCGCCCAACGAGCCGCCAGTGGCTAATGCGGGTGCCGACCAGAGCGTGACCACCGACGCAACAGTAACGCTGAGCGGCTCCGCTACCGACCCCGATCAAGCGAGCGATTCGTTGACATACCTCTGGACGCAGACCAGCGGCACCCCGGCGGTAACCTTGAACGCTGCCGACACCGCTACCGCGGAATTCACCGCGCCGGACGTCGCCACGGTCCTGGTCTTCACCCTGACCGTCACCGATGATGCCGGTATCAGCGACACCGATACGGTAACCATCACCGTAACCGCGCCGCTCGCCTTTAGCGCCGGGCCCGCGCTCACAAACAATAGCCTTTTCGCCAGTGGTGATTTCGCCGCAGACGGCAACACCCTGACCCTGACCTTCAGCGTCAATCTGCCATTGGCAAACCCGCCGAGTGTGGTCTTCTCTGGCCACGACCGCTTCACCGATGTCTACACCCCGTTCGCCACCGTTACGGCGACAAAAGACGTGGGCGATAACAATGATTACACGGCGGAATATACGGTGGTCGCGGCAGAGGTTGATCCTCAGCAGGATCAGGTGGTTGGCTATGACATTGGCGCAATGGTAGCCGCCGATAATCCCGACAATACCTTTGACCCTGTCCCTGCCGATGTTGATATACAAATTGATGTGCGCGCACCGACCGCCAGTTTCGGCTCTCTCCCGGCCCTGTTCGTGGATAGGTCGGCGGCGGTCAGATTAACCATAGACGACGAGGGAGCGCATCAGTCGCTGACGACCTCCGATGTTACGGCAACCAATGCCAAAGACCTGGCACTGGCTAGGGTTACGGGAACTGACGAGTATGCGGTTACCTTCACGCCGATGGCGGCGGGCGAGGTGGTCATCACCTTCAATAGCACCGGCCGGGTAACCGATAGCGCCGGCAATGTTATCGCCGCGGCGAGCGCGGCCGGCACGGCGGTGCTGTCCGCGGATGCGGACTTGTCATCGTTGACGATCGTGGATAACAACAGCATGGCGGTTGTTCTGGATCCGATTTTCGATGCCGCCGCCCCCGACATCGTGGACTACGCCGCCAACGTGGATAATGAGGTAACCAGCGTTACGGTTACGCCGACCACGGCTGACGATGGCGCAAGCGTAACCGTACAAAGCGCGGCGGTTATCAGTGGCGACGCCAGCGTAGCGATTGACCTGATGGTCGGCGCAAACGCCATCGCTATTGTCGTTACCGCCGCGGACGGCAGCACCACGAAAACCTACACCGTAACGGTGACCCGCGGCGCACCGCCCAACCAGCCGCCAGTGGCTAATGCCGGCGACGACCAGAGCGTGACCACCGGCACGGAAGTAACGCTGACCGGCTCCGCTACCGACCCCGATACGGACGATGTCCTGACTTATGCCTGGGCGCATACTTCAACCGATGGTGATACGCCCGCCACGGTTATCCCCTTGACCAACGCCGACACCGCCACGGCGACCTTCACCCCGGACACCGCCGCGGTGCTGATATTCACCCTGACCGTCACCGATGATTCCGGTGACTCCGCCACCAACACCAACGCCGACACAGTAACCATCACCGTAACCGCACCGCCCAAGCCGCTCATCGTTGGCAGTGGAGCGGTGAGTCATCCCGAGAACACCGAGACAGTAACGACCTTCACCGCGACTGATGCCGCTGGCGACCCCGTTAGCGTTACCTGGGAACTAACTGGCGCGGATGTGGGCTTGCTCTCTATTGATGACAGCAGCGGTAGGTTGGGTTTCACGAATGACCCGGACTTTGAAGACCCGCTGGACGCAGACAACGACAACGACTATCAGGTTACCATTACCGCCACCGATAGCGCCACGGATGCGCGTAGCGAACCACTTGAGGTTACGGTAACGGTGATCAATGAGGATGAGACCGGCACCATCGGCGCCATCATCGGCAGCGCGCAGGTCGGGCAGGAATTGACTAGTGGCACGGTAACCGACCCGGATTCGCCGGATCCGTCTTCGCCGGTCACGGTTACTGGCCATCTATGGCAAAACACGGACGGCAGCGCCATCACTGGCACTACCGACGCGGCGACCTACACGCCGACCGCAACCGAGGTGGGCAAGACCCTTCGAGTCATCGTTACTTACACCGACGGTCATGGCCCCGGCAAAACCCTTACCAGCGCACCTACCGACGCGGTGATTGCGGCACAGGTCATCAACCAGCCGCCAACTGCTAATGCGGGTGCCGATCAAAGCGTGACCTTCGGCGCAACAGTAACGCTGACCGGCGCCGCCAGTAACGACCCCGATGGCACTATCCAGAGTTATGAATGGGTGCATACATCAACCGATGATGCGCCGCCCGCCACGGCAATCATCGTGGCAGATGGCGTGACCTCGACCTTCACCGCCCCAGACACCGCCGCGATGCTGGTATTCGAACTGACCGTAACCGATGATGCCGGTGCTACCAACACCAACATCGACACCAACACGGTAACCATCACCGTAACCGAGCCGGCTGACACCACCGCGCCGACTGTGAACTTCGGCACTATTGCCGAAGGTAAGGTTGAGGTCGCGCAGGAGCACGACATCACCTTCTCCGAAGTGGTAACCGGTTTGGCGAGGGATGATTTCTCCGGCACCGGTGTCGCCGTAACTGCCGTGAGTGGCGCCGACAAGGCCTACACCCTCACCCTCATCCCAAGCGCAATAGCCTTCACCCTGACCCTTGAGGCGGATAGCGTGATGGACGCCGCCGGCAACCCGAACGCGGCGGCAAGCGTGAGCGGCACCGCGCTGCCGGGCAACCAGTTTCCGATTGCCAATGCCGGCGCCGACCAGGATGTAACCACCGGCACGGAAGTAACGCTGGACGGCTCTGGCAGTAGTGACCCCGATGGCGATGCCCTGACCTACTCATGGACGCATACTTCAACCGATGGTGATACGCCCAGCCCGCTCATTACCTTGACTAATTCCACCACCGCCAGTCCGACCTTCACCCCGGACACCGCCGCGGTCCTGGTCTTCACCCTGAGCGTAACCGATGGCACCGATGCCAGCACCGGCACGGTAACCATCACTGTAACCGAGCCGGTCGCCACCAATCAGCCGCCAGTTGCCGAGGCGGGCGACCCGCAGAGCGTGACCACCGGCGCAACAGTAACGCTGACCGGCTCCGCTACCGACCCCGATACGGACGATGTCCTGACTTATGCCTGGGCGCATACTTCAACCGATGGTGATACGCCCGCCACGGTTATCCCCTTGACCAACGCCGACACCGCCACGGCGACCTTCACCGCACCGGCTACCGCCGGGGTACTGATATTCACCCTGACCGTCACCGATGATGATGCCGAGATCCCCCTCAGCCACAGCGATACGGTAACCATCACCGTAACCGCACCGGTCGCCACCGGACTGACCGCGGAATTTGTGGACATCACTGGCGCCATTATTGGCCAGCGATCAGAGGTCAACCTCACCTTCTCCGAGGGAGTGACTGGCTTGGAGCAAACTGATTTCTCCACCCGCGGTGCCACAGTAACTGGCCTTGACGATTTCGGCGACGACTTCTATACCGTCAGTTTCACCCCGACCGCGGCATCCTTCCGCCTGACCCTTGCCGCCAATAGCGTAACCATCATCTCCAGCGGGGAAGTGGGACCCGCCGAGCCGGTGTTCATAGATGCCACTGCGGAGGAGCTTGCCCTTGCCTTTACCGCAGACCCTGAACTGACGAGCAATAACCCCGTGCCGGGCAGTAACATCGGTTTCGCCACAGTCGGCGACATTCTGACCCTGACCTTCAGCGTCAATCAGGCATTGGGAAATACGCCGGAGCCGGACATCGCTGGCGCCGGGCGAATCCCGGCGACAAAAGGCGATGGCAATGATTACAGTGCGACCTGGACGGTGACCGAGGAGGTTGCCAGAGCGAATGACGGTGCCCTTGTGTTTTTTAGCATTGGACGAATGTTTGCCGTCGGTTCTGTCCGCAATAGGCTGTCTGTTTTCGTTACCGACAGTGATATTCGATTTGACCACCCCGCACCGAACGTGGTGACCTTTGACCCCATCCCCGATGTCCGCACGATTGACGATGCCACGGAGATGCACGACATCACCTTCTCCGAGCCGGTAACCGGTTTGGAAGCGAGCGACTTCGCCACTTCCAGCGGTGCTACGGTAACGGACGTGAGCGGCTCCGGCGACACCTACACCATCACCTTCACCCCGACCGGGGAAACTTTCAGCCTGACCCTTGCCGCGAATAGCGTTGCCGACCTTGCGGGTCTGACCGGTCCGGCAAACGATGTGACCGCGAGCGGCACCGCGGTGGCCGCCACGGTCAACCAGCCGCCAGTGGCCAATGCCGGTGCCGACCAGGATGTAACCACCGGCGTGGAAGTAACGCTGACAGGCTCTGCTACCGACCCCGACGACAACGACGATGCCCTGACATACTCATGGGTGCATACTTCAACCGATAGCGGTGCGCCCAGCCCGGCAATTACCTTGAGCAGCGCCACCACCGCCACGGCCACCTTCACCGCGCCGGACACCGCCGCGGTCCTGGTATTCACCTTGACCGTCACCGATGATTCCGGTGACTCCGCCACCAACACCGGCGAAGACACGGTAACCATCACCGTGACCGCACCGGTCGCCACCAATCAGCCGCCAGTTGCCGAGGCGGGAGACGCGCAGGAAGTGGATACCGGCGCAACAGTAACGCTGACCGGCACCGGCAGTAGCGACCCCGAATCTGGTGTCCTGACATACCTCTGGACGCATACTTCAACCGATGGTGATACGCCCGCCACGCCCATTACCTTGACCAACGCCGACACCGCCACGGCCACCTTCACCGCACCGGCCACCGCCGCGGTCCTGATATTCACCCTGACCGTCACCGATGATTCCGGTGACTCCGCCACCAACACCGGCGAAGACACGGTAACCATCACCGTAACCGCACCGCCCAAGCCGCTCATCGTTGGCAGTGGAGCGGTGAGTCATCCCGAGAACACCGAGACAGTAACGACCTTCACCGCGACTGATGCCGCTGGCGACCCCGTTAGCGTTACCTGGGAACTAACTGGCGCGGATGTGGGCTTGCTCTCTATTGATGACAGCAGCGGTAGGTTGGGTTTCACGAATGACCCGGACTTTGAAGACCCGCTGGACGCAGACAACGACAACGACTATCAGGTTACCATTACCGCCACCGATAGCGCCACGGATGCGCGTAGCGAACCACTTGAGGTTACGGTAACGGTGATCAATGAGGATGAGACCGGCACCATCGGCGCCATTATCGGCAGCGCGCAGGTCGGGCAGACCTTGACCGCGGGCGCAATAACCGACCCGGATTCGCCGGATCCGTCTAGGCCGGTTACGGTTACCGGCTGGCAATGGCAGGGCGACAGCACCAACATAGACGGTGCCACCAGCGCGACCTACATGCCGGCAGAAGCGGACCTCGACAAGACCATTCGAGTCATGGTCACTTACACCGACGGTCATGGCCCCGGCAAAACCCTTACCAGCGCACCTACCGACGCGGTGATTGCGGCACAGGTCATCAACCAGCCGCCAACTGCTAATGCGGGTGTCGATCAAAGCGCGACCTTCGGCGCAACAGTAACGCTGACCGGCGCCGCCAGTAGCGACTCCGATGGAACTATCCAGAGTTATGAATGGGTGCATACATCAACCGATGATGCGCCGCCCGCCACGGCAATCATCGTGGCCGATGGCGAGACCTCAACCTTCACCGCGCCGGACACCGCCGCGGTGCTGATATTCACCTTGACCGTCACCGATGATTCCGGTGACTCCGCCACCAACACCGGCGAAGACACGGTAACCATCACCGTAACCGCACCGGTCGCCACCAATCAGCCGCCAGTTGCCGAGGCGGGCGACCCGCAGAGCGTGACCACCGGCGCAACAGTAACGCTGACCGGCTCCGCTACCGACCCCGATACGGACGATGTCCTGACTTATGCCTGGGCGCATACTTCAACCGATGGTGATACGCCCGCCACGGTTATCCCCTTGACCAACGCCGACACCGCCACGGCGACCTTCACCCCGGCCACCGCCGCGGTACTGGTGTTCACCTTGACCGTAACCGATGATTCCGGTGACTCCGCCACCAACACCGGCGAAGACACGGTAACCATCACCGTGACCGCACCGGTCGCCACCAATCAGCCGCCAGTTGCCGAGGCGGGCGACCCGCAGAGCGTGACTACCGGCACGGTCGTAACGCTGACCGGCTCCGCTACCGACCCCGATATGGACGATGTCCTGACTTATGCCTGGGTGCATACTTCAACCGATAGCGGTGCGCCCAGCCCGCTCATTACCTTGACTAATCCCACCACCGCCAGTCCGACCTTCACCCCGGACACCGCCGCGGTGCTGATATTCACCCTGACCGTTACCGATGATTCCGGTGACTCCGCCACCAACACCCACAGCGATACGGTAACCATCACCGTGACCGCGCCGGTCGCCACCAACACCGCGCCGCGCATCGCCCCCGAAAATGCGGCGGTGGATTATGCTGAGAACACCGACCCCGCGGTGACACCAGCAGTAGCGACCTTCACCGCGACTGATGACGAGAGCAATACCATTACCTGGACGCACACGGGCGCGGATGCTGGCTTGTTTGAGATTGACGACACAAGCGGCGCATTGACTTTCAAGACTCCGCCGAACTTTGAAGACGCGCAGGACGATGACACCAACAACGCCTATCAAATCACCGTGACCGCCACCGAAACCGATGGAACCAGCCTGACAGACACCCTTGATGTCACGATTACCGTCACCAATGCAAATGATCCGGGCGTGGCGACTATCAGCGGCGACCCGGTGGTCGGGCAGGAATTGACCGCCACACTAACCGACGAGGATGGCGTGGAAAGGGTGATTCTCTACTTATGGAACGGCACGGGTCCCGGTGCCTCCGGCCCAACCTACACGGTGCACGAAAGTGATATTGGCAATGCCATTCGGGTGAACGTCGATTACCACGACAGCGACAACAGCGACCAGGTCGCCCAGAGCGCGGACACCGCCATCGTGACCGCCGCGCCGGCCGCCACCAATCAGCCGCCAGTGGCTAATGCCGGCGACGACCAGAGCGTGACCACCGGCACGGAAGTAACGCTGACCGGCTCCGCTACCGACCCCGATACGGACGATGTCCTGACTTATGCCTGGGTGCATACT
Source organism: Nitrospirales bacterium (assembly GCA_965207175.1). Lineage (GTDB taxonomy): Bacteria > Nitrospirota > Nitrospiria > Nitrospirales > UBA8639 > Bin75. The sequence continues at coordinate 1,313,672 of OZ242269.1, read as the reverse complement.
TCAACCGATGGTGATACGCCCGCCACGCCCATTACCTTGAGCGGCGGCACCACCGCCACGGCGACCTTCACCGCGCCGGACACCGCCGCGGTGCTGATATTCACCTTGACCGTCACCGATGATTCCGGTGACTCCGCCACCAACACCGGCGAAGACACGGTAACCATCACCGTGACCGCACCGCTCGCCATTAGCGCCGGGCCCGCGCTCACGAGCAGTAACGCCAACGTAAATTTCGCCACAGATGGCGATACCCTGAGCCTGACCTTCACCGTCAATGTGGCATTGGAAAGTGCGCCAACGGTGACCATCGCCGGGCAGACTGTCACGGCGACCAACACGGGCAATGATTACACGGCGACCTATCTGGTGGCATCTGCGCAGGTTATGGGACTTGACGGCGAGTTCGTGAGTTATGACATCGGTGCAATGGCCGCCGCCGGTGTTCCCGCCAACACCCTTGACCCTGAAGCTACCGAAAGTGCTATTCGAATTGATGTGAGCGCACCGAGCGTGGTGACCTTTGACCCCATCCCCGATGTCCGCACCATTGACGATGCCACGGAGATGCACACCATCACCTTCTCCGAAGCGGTAACCGGTTTGGAAGCGAGCGACTTCACCGCCACTGGTGCCACGATAACGGATGTGAGCGGCGCCGGCGACACCTACACCATCACCTTCACCCCGACCGAGACAGCCTTCAGCCTGACCCTTGCCGCGGATAGCGTTGCCGACCTCGCGGGCCTCACCGCTCCGGCGACAGCGCAGACCGCGAGCGGCACCGCGGTGGCCGCCACGGTCAACCAGCCGCCAGTGGCTAATGCCGGCGACGACCAGAGCGTGACCACCGGCGCAACAGTAACGCTGACCGGCTCTGCTACCGACCCCGATGGCGACGACAATGCCCTGACATACTCATGGACGCAGACCAGCGGCACCCCGAATGTAACCTTGACCAACGCCGACACCGCCACGGCCACCTTCACCGCGCCGGACACCGCCGCGGTGCTGATATTCACCTTGACCGTCACCGATGATTCCGGTGACTCCGCCACCAACACCGGCGAAGACACGGTAACCATCACCGTGACCGCGCCGGTCGCCGCCAACCAGCCGCCAGTTGCCGAGGCGGGAACCGATCAGGGAGTGAATACCGGCGCAACAGTAACGCTGGACGGTAGCACCAGCAGCGACCCCGAATCTGGCACCCTGACCTACCTCTGGACGCATACTTTGACCGGTGGTAGTGCGCCCACATCCGGCACGGCAATTGCTGTGACCCCCGACTCCACCAACCCCGCCACCGCCACCTTCACCGCGCCGGCTAGTGCCGCGGTGCTGGTGTTCACCTTGACCGTAACCGATGATTCCGGTGACTCCGCCACCAACACCCACAGCGACACGGTAACCATCACTGTAACCGCACCGGCCGACACCACCCCGCCGCTCATCGTCCTGATTGGCGACGCGACTGTTACCCTGACTGTGGGCGGCACCTACACCGATGCGGGCGCCACCGCCACGGATAATGTGGATGATAACCTTGCGCTCACCGCTCTTATTGCCGCCGCTGGCACGGTGGACACCAACACCATCGGCACCTACACCATCACCTACAATGTCTCCGATGCCGCCAATAATGCTGCCGCCCCCGTAACCCGCACTGTGGTCATTCAACCGGTACTTGCCCTGACCGCAGGGCCCACGCTCACAAACTCTAACACCGTAACAGCAGATGGTAATTACGCCACAATCGGCGATACCCTGACCCTTGCCTTCAGCGTCAATCTGCCCTTGGCAAGCGTGCCAACGGTGACCATTGCCGGGCAGGCCGCCGCAGTAGTCGAAGGCGCGGGCAACAGTTACACCGCGACCTATAGCGTGGACGCGGCGCAGGTTACGGATGGCGCACTGGTAAGTTATGACATTGGCACAATGACCGCCGCCGATAATGCCGACAATAGGCTTGACCCTGAAGTTGCCACGAGTGCGATTCAAATTGATATAACCGCACCGAGCGTGGTGACCTTTGACCCCATCCCCGATGTCCGCACCATTGACGATGCCTTGGAGACGCACACCATCACCTTCTCCGAAGCGGTAACCGATTTGGCTATCAGCGACTTCACCGCCACCGGTGCCACGATAACGGACGTTACCAGCAGCGACCAAACCACCTACACCCTCACCTTCACCCCGACCGAGACAGCCTTCAGCCTGACCCTTGCCGCGGGTAGCGTTACCGACCTCGCGGGCCTCACCGGTCCGGCGACAGCGCAGACCGCGACCGGCACCGCGGTGCCACCCCCCAACCAGCCGCCAGTTGCCGAGGCGGGAGACGCGCAGGAAGTGGAGACCGGCGTGGAAGTAACGCTGAGCGGCTCTGCTACCGACCCCGAATCTGGTGTCCTGACATACCTCTGGACGCATACTTCAACCGATGAGGTTGCACCGCCCGCCACGCCCATTACCTTGAGCGGTGCCGACACCGACACGGCCACCTTCACCCCGGACACCGCCGCGGTGCTGATATTCACCTTGACCGTTACCGATGATTCCGGTGACTCCGCCACCAACACCCACAGCGACACGGTAACCATCACTGTAACCGAGCCCGAGCCGGGGCCGACGGCATCATGGCAGGACCGCACCGACATACTGAACAAGGGTGGTCTGATTGTTGGCGTAGAACAGAGGGCGGGCGTATTCATCAACTTATCCGAGATGGTGGATGACTTGGATGGAGGTGATTTCTCCGATTCCATAGGTGTCCGCGTAAATGCTCAAAACCCCCCACATGTTAGTGGCGGCTTCTATAGGGTCGACTTCACTCCGACCGAGACATCCTTCACCCTGACCCTTAACGCGAATAGCATAACCGGCGACAACGGCAAAACAGGACCCGCCGAGCCGGTGAGCATAACCGGCACTGCGGAACCCGCCCTCGCCGTTACCGCACATGAACTGACCAGCGGTAACGCTGGAGATTACGCCACAATCGGCGACCTTTTGACCCTTGCCTTCAGCGTCAATCTGCCATTGGCAAGCGACCCCACGGTGACCATTGCCGGGCAGTCAGCCACGGTGACTGAAGGCGCGGGCAACAGTTACACCGCGACCTGGACGGTAACCGAGGCGGTTGCCGCGGCGAATGACGGTAACCTGGTGGCGTATAGCATTACCGGATTAGTGTCAGCCAGTTCCGCCAGAAATACGCATAGCCTTGGCGATACCGACAGTGCTATTCGATTTGACCACACCGCGCCGACGGTGGTGACCTTTATCACCCCGGACGCCAACGGTGTGATTGGCATACAGCAGACGCACGACATCACCTTCTCCGAGCCGGTAACCGGATTGGATAGCACCACCCTCGCCACCGTCATCACCACTACTGGCGGCGTCACGGTGGATAGTGTTACCGACACCGACGGCGACCAAACCATCTACGCCATCGCCTTCACCCCGACCGCGGCATCCTTCACCCTGACCCTTGTCGCGGATAGCGTTGCCGACCTCGCGGGCCTCACCGCTCCGGCAAACGATGTGACTGCGAGCGGCACTGCGACCGCGCCCCTGTCCACGGATGTGGACTTGGTATCTTTGACTATTATTGATAACAACAATGTTGCGGTTGCTCTGACTCCGATTTTCGATGCCGATGCCGACACCGTGAACTACACCGCCAGCGTGGATAATGAGGTGACCAGCGTTACGGTTACGGCGGACTACGCCACCGGCACCGGCACCCAAACGGTGACTGTGAATCTGGCTTCGGTTGACGATAACGTAGCCTCCGAAGCGATCAACCTGATGGTCGGCGCAAACGACATCGCCATTGTCGTGACCGCCGAGGACGGCACCACCACGAAAACCTACACCGTTACCATAACCCGCGCCGCTGACACCACCCCGCCGAGCGTGGACTTCGGCACCATTGCCGAGGGTAAGATTGGCGAGGAACTGGAGCACGACTTCACCTTCTTCGAAGCGGAAGCGGTAACCGGGCTGACGGTCAGCGACTTCACCGTGGTTGGTGCCAGGATAACCAACCTTGACGGCTCCGGCGCCGACTACACCATCTCCTTCATCCCAAGCGCGAACACCTTCACCCTGACCCTTGCCGCGAATAGCGTAACCGACCTCAACGGCAACGATGGTCCGGCGGCAGATCCCGTGGCAGACAGGCGCGTGACCGGCACCGCGACCGGCACCGCCGCCAACATCGCGCCAGTGGCTAATGCTGGCGGCGACCAGAGCGTGACCACCGGCACGGAAGTAACGCTGACCGGCGCCGGCAGCAGCGACTCCGATGGCACTATCCAGAGTTATGCCTGGGTGCATACTTCAACCGATGGTGATACGCCCGCCACGGTTATCCCCTTGACCAACGCCGACACCGACACCGCCACCTTCACCGCACCGGCCACCGCCGCGGAGCTGGTGTTCACCTTGACCGTCACCGATGATTCCGGTGACTCCGCCACCAACACCGGCGAAGACACGGTAACCATCACCGTAACCGCACCGGTCGCCACCAACCAGCCGCCAGTTGCCGTGGCGGGCGACCCGCAAAGCGTGACCACCGGCGCAACAGTAACGCTGAGCGGCTCTGCTACCGACCCCGACGACAACGACGATGCCCTGACATACTCATGGGTGCATACTTCAACCGATGGTGATACGCCCGCCACGGTTATCCCCTTGACCAACGCCGACACCGACACGGCGACCTTCACCGCACCGGCCACCGCCGCGGAGCTGGTGTTCACCTTGACCGTCACCGATGATTCCGGTGACTCCGCCACCAACACCAACGCCGACACAGTAACCATCACCGTAACCGCACCGGTCACCACCGGATTGACCGCGGAATTTGTGGACATCACTGACACCCTTATTGGCCAGCCAGCAACGGTCAACCTCACCTTCTCCGAGGGAGTGACTGGCTTGGAGCAAACTGATTTCTCCGCCGTCGGTGCCACAGTAACCGGCCTTAACGCATTCCAGCCCACCTTCTATATCGTCAGTTTCACCCCGACCGCGGCATCCTTCCGCCTGACCCTTGCCGCCAATAGCGTAACCATCATCTCCAGCGGGGCAATGGGACCCGCCGAGCCGGTGAGTGTGCAAGGCACTGCGGAGCTTGTCCTCGAATTTACCGCAGCCCCTGAACTGACGAGCAATAACCCCGTGCCGGGCAGTAACATCGGTTTCGCCACAGTCGGCGACATTCTGACCCTGACCTTCACCGTCAATCAGGCATTGGGAAATACGCCGGAGCCGGACATCGCTGGCGAGCCAATCTCGGCGACAAAAGGCGATGGCAATGATTACAGTGCGACCTGGACGGTGACCGAGGAGGTTGCCAGCGCGAATGACGGTGACCTTGTGTTTTTTAGCCTTGGACGACTGTTTGCCGTCGGTTCTGTCCAGAATAGGCTGTCTGTTTTCGTTACCGACAGTGATATTCGATTTGACCACACCGCGCCGAGCGTGACGACCTTTGACCCCATCCCCGATGTCCGCACGATTGACAATGCCTTGGAGACGCACGACATCACCTTCTCCGAGCCGGTAACCGGTTTGGAAGCGAGCGACTTCGCCACTTCCAGCGGTGCTACGGTAACGGACGTGAGCGGCTCCGGCGACACCTACACCATCACCTTCACCCCGACCGGGGAAACTTTCAGCCTGACCCTTGCCGCGGGTAGCGTTGCCGACCTCGCGGGTCTGACCGGTCCGGCGACAGCGCAGACCGCGAGCGGCACCGCGACCGGCACCGCCGCCAACATCGCGCCAGTGGCTAATGCGGGTGCCGACCAGAGCGTGCCCTTCGGCGCAACCGTAACGCTGGACGGCTCTGGCAGTAGCGACCCCGAATCTGGTGCCCTGACTTACGCCTGGGGGCACCTTGGTGATGGCCCCACCCCCGCCGTGATCGTAAATACCTTCAACGGCGGCACCACCGCCAGCCCGACCTTCACCGCACCGTCTATTGCGAGGCTGTTGGTGTTCACCCTGACCGTTACCGATAATGCTGGTGTTAGCCACAGCGACACGGTAACCATCACCGTAACCGCGCCGGTCGCCAACACCGCGCCGGTCATCGCCATCGAAAATGCGGCGGTGGATTATGCCGAGAACACCGACCCCGCGGTGACACCAGCAGTAGCGACCTACACCGCGATGGATGCCGAGAGCAACACCATTACCTGGTCACTGACTGGCACGGATTCGGGCTTGTTTACGCTTGACCCCGCAAGCGGCGTATTGACTTTCAATACTCCGCCGAACTTTGAAGACGCGCAGGACGCTGGCGCCGACAACTCATATCAAGTTACCGTGACCGCCACCGATGACGGCGTGCCGAGTGAGAGCAGCACACTTGAAGTCACGGTAACGGTGACCAATGTGAATGAGCCGGGACGCATCGGCCCCATCACCGGCATCGCGCAGGTCGGGCAGGTCTTGACCGCGGGCGAAGTAACCGACCCGGATGGCGGCGTTAGTGTTACCCAATATGTATGGCAAAGAACGTTAAGCGGCGTCGGCTCTGACAATGCCCTCATTGGCCCCGACAGCAATACCTACATGCTGGTAGCCGATGATATTGGCTATACCTTTAGAGTCTTCGTCAACTACAACCACCTCGCCCCCAACGGAGCCTTCGGTAACAGAGTCGTCGAAAGCGCACCGACCGAAGTCGTGATTGCCGCGCCGGACACCACCGCGCCGACGGTGATAACCTTTGCCGACCCCGTCCCCAACACCGTCCCCGCGCGTATGGTTGGCATCGCGGGTGAGCACGACATCACCTTCTCCGAAGCCGTAATCGGTTTGGATGAAACCGACTTCGCCACTTCCACCGGTGCCACGGTAACTGACGTGAGCGGCTCCGGCGACACCTACACCATCACCTTCACCCCGAGCGCGGAAACTTTCACCCTGACCCTTGCCGCGGGTAGCGTGAGCGATGGCGCCGACCCGCCGAACACGGGTCCGGCAACCGCGGTGAGCGCAACCGGCAGCGCGATACCCGCGCCCAACCAGCCGCCGGTTGCTGATGCCGGCGACGACCGAAGCGTGACCACCGACGCGAGCGTAACGCTGGACGGTTCTGGCAGCAGCGACCCCGAAAATGGTGTCCTGATGTATGCTTGGACGCAGACCAGCGGCACCCCGGCGGTAACCTTAAACGCTGCCGACACCGCTACCGCGGAATTCACCGCGCCGGCTAGTGCCACGGTGCTGGTATTCACCTTGACCGTTACCGATGATTCCGCTGACTCCGCCACCGACACCGACACCGACACCGATACGGTTACCATCACCGTAAGCACCGCACCCGCCGCACCGCTCATCGCGCTGGCTGCGGACACCGGTTTCGCAAACGACGACGGCATCACCAGCAATGGTCTGGTGAATGTAACGCTGGCAGCGACTGCTACGGCTTGGAAATACTCCCTCAATGGCGGCACCGACTTCACCCCCGGCACCGGCACCGGCGCTACCTCCTTCACCCTGCCCGAAGGCGTCTATGCCGCTAACACGGTGCAGGTCGTGCAGAATCTTGCCGGCGCTGACTCCATCGCGGCGCGACTCAAAGCGGTTACCATAGACACCACCGCGCCGAGCATCCCCAACCAAGAGCCCTTCACATTCACCCCGCGCGCGCCCGGTGGCGAGAGTACCCATATCAGGACCGGTGATGAACTGACGATAACGCTGGTCTCCAGCGAAGCGTTGAGCGCGGAGTCGCTTGTGGCTGCCGTCCAACTCGCCGATAACCCCGCCATGAATTTGCAGGCAACCAGCGACCCCCTCCGGTATGAAGTGGTCTATACGGTGCAGGCTGGCGACGCCAAATTCAACACCAATCTGATCTTGAGCGGTGTTGCCGATCTTGCCGGCAACGAGTTTGCTGAAACGACTTGGAGTTATGACATTCGCCTTGACGGCATTCCGCCGAGAGTGGATCCCCTTGACAGTAGCGGCAATATTATTAACAACCAGCGGAGGCTGCTCCTCCGGTTCTCCGAAAAGATTACCGGTTTGGCGGTGGAAGATTTCGTTGGCGAGGGTGCTACCGTGGATGGAGTTTCCAGCGATGGATTCGACCATTTCATCATCTTCACCCCGATTGCGGAAAACTTTACCCTGACCCTCAAAGCGGGAGCAGTGTATGACGAGGCTGATGATGGTCTGGCTGAGCAAGGTAACGCCGGACCCGCAGCAGATTTCCTGCTCGAGAGTGCCACCGCGGCGGCGCCCGCGCTGAGCGTGATCTTCCCCGAGATTACGGAAATCGGTGTGATTAACGGTGGGCAGATATATGCATTCACCTTCTCCGAAGCAGTAACCGGTTTGGATGAAACCGACTTTAGTGATTCCAGAGGTGTCGATGTGGAACAGATTTTCCGAGACACCGCCAGCACCTACCGCATGGTATTCACCCCGAGGGCGGCAACCTTCACCCTGATTCTTAACGCGGATAGCGTGAGCGACGAAGCCGGCAATACCGGTCCGGCGGCAGAGCCCGTTGCCGCGAGGAGCGTAACCGGCAGCGCGACATCGACCACCGACAACACCGCGCCGACGGTGACGACCTTTGTCGACCCCATCCCCGCTGTCCGCACCATTGACAATGCCTCGGAGACACATTCCATCACCTTCTCCGAAGCAGTAACCGGTTTGGATGAAACCGACTTCGCCACTTCCACCGGTGCCACGGTAACTGCCGTTACCGACTCTGGCGACCAAACCACCTACACCATCACCTTCACCCCGACTGCGGCAACTTTCACCCTGACCCTTGCCGCGGATAGCGTTGCCGACCTCGCGGGCCTCACCGGTCCGGCAAACGATGTGAGCGCGAGCGGCAGCGCGACATTGACCACCGACAACACCGCGCCGAGCGTGAACTTGGGCGAGATTGCGGACGGTGTGATTAGCACCGCGCAGGATCACGATTTCACCTTCGATGAGCCAGTAACTGGTTTGGAAGCGAGCGACTTCTCCGGCACCGGTATCTTCGGCAGAATTACCCTGAGCGGCTCCGGTAGCGCCTACACCATCACCATCATCCCGACTGCGGAAACTTTCACCCTGACGCTGGACGCCAACAGCGTTGTCGACCTCTCCGACAACGCCGGTCCCACCAGCCCGGTGAGCGTGAGCGGCGAAGCGACCCGACCTGACTTCAATACTGATACCACCGCGCCGCACGCGCACTTTGATGTGATCACCGGTGCCATGATTAACGCGCAAGGGATGGTCGAACTCAACTTCACCAAAGGGATTCGCGGTTTGGCGAGGGGAGACTTCCGCACTTCCACCGGTGCCAGAGTGACTGAGGTGAGCGGCAGCAACACGACCTACATCATCACCTTCACCCCGACCGCGACCGAGTTCACCCTGACCCTTGCCGCCAACGGGGTTCGGGACACCACTCGCAACAGAAATCTGGGACCCCCCGTTGATGTCAGCGTGCGCGGCACCGCGGCACCTGCCGCGCCGACGGTGGAAGAATTTGTGCTTGTCCCCGCCACCGGTCAGGTGATTGGCACGGCAGAGACGGCACGCATCACCTTCTCCGAAGTGGTAACCGGCTTGATGGTCAGCGACACCGCCGCTTCCGGCGCCGTAGTGGTTACCATACAATTCACTACTGGCGCCACTCGAGGTAAGCAATACGACATCACCTTCATCCCGACTGCGGTAGCCTTCAGCCTGACCCTTGCCGCGGATAGCGTTGCCAACGCCGGCGGTAGCACCGGACCCGCCAGCGAAGCCAGCGTGCGCGGCAGTGCCATCCTGCGCGACACCACCGCGCCAATACTTTCCTTTGCCGAGATTACGCACACCGACGGTGTAGCGGTCGCTCGCGATGTCTTCCTGAACCTTGATGACACCGTGACCGTGGTGCTGCAGTCGTCCGAACCGCTGGCAACGGATTCTCTCGCGGGTGCCGCCCGTTACCTTCTTAATACCGCAGCCTATAGCGGGCAACTGGATATGGTTGCCATCCCCGACACCGCCGAGGACTCCAACCGATATAGCGTAACCTATACCATCACCGCCGCGCCGCCGCGCACTAGTGATGATTCGAACATCTTAAGGTTGCGCGTGAGCGATGTCCGCGATGAGTCCGGAAATCGCGCCGCGGATATAGATTTCACGACCGCTAATTTCATAATAAGACATATCGTAGATACCACCCCGGTGCCGCTGGCTCTGAACGGGGCGGCGATCGTGCGCGTGGCAGTTGACGGCGCTTATACCGATCTGGGCACCACGGGTGCTGTGTTGGACGGGGACGAGCCGGACACCTTGAGCACGGTGATTACCGACTCTGCTGACGGGGTCGTTGCCGCAGTGGATACCAGCACTGGCGGCAGATTCACCTACACCTACACCGCGACTGATGTGGCTGGCAATAGCGTTACACTCAGCCGCGCCGTGATCGTGGGTAGCCTGCCGTCGCCGAGCCTCGCGCTCAATCACGACTCCGGTGAATCCAATAGCGATGGCATCACCAATGATGGACGAGTGAATGTGGGCGTGCTGGCCGCTGCCGCCTGGAAATACTCCACCAATGGCGGCGCTGATTTCACCGCTGGCAGCGGCAGCAGTTTCACCCTGACGCAAGGCATATACGCCGCGGACGCGGTGCAGATCGTGCAGACCGTATCCGGCATCGACTCCGCGGCAGCCCGCCTGGACGCGGTGACCGTAGACACCACGTCGCCGACCCTTGCCCCCACGACGGTCGCGGGTGTGATTGGCGTCGAACAGTCATTCACTATCACCTTCCCCGAAGCGGTTACCGACTTTGTTGCCAGCGACCTCTTCCTCTTGCGTGTCAATCTGGCAAGCCTGACCGCCGCTGCCGACCGCATCACCTATACCCTCGTCATCACGCCACGCGAGGCAAATTTCTCCCTGACCCTTGCCGCGAATAGTGTGCATGACATCGCCGGCAACCGCGGGCCCGCAAGGAGTGTGCGCATAAGCGGCAGCGCGACTGCGGCGCTACTCGCCACGCCGAGCATCACGCTCAATAGCGACACTGGTGTGTATTCTGGCGACCGCACCACCAACGATGATGTGGTGAATGTGATTGTGCTGAGCGGCGCCGCCTGGGAATATTCCACCAATGGCGGTAGTGATTTCACCGATGGCAGCGGCAGCAGTTTCACAGTGCCTGAAGGCGACTATGCCGATAATCAGGTGCGCGTGCGCCAGACTCTGGCTGGCGAGACTTCCGCCTTTGCCGGTCTTGCCGCCTTTATCCTTGATGTTACGCCGCCGACGGTGGCGACCTTTGACGACCTCCCGGACACCGACCCCGCGCGTGAGGTTGGCGCGCGGCAGACGCACACCATCATCTTTGATGAGCCAGTAGCCGGTGTGGAAGAGACGGATTTCTCGGTTACTGGTGCCACGCTGGATCGCGTACACTGCCGGCGCGATAGCGACACCTGCACGCTCACCTTCACCCCGACCGATACCACCTTCAGCCTGACCCTTGCCGCCGATAGCATGAGCGACATCGCCGGCAACATGGGTCCCGCGACCGAGCCAGCAGCAGATAGAAGCGCGCGCGGCAACGCGGCGATCAACCAGCCGCCGGTTGCCGATGCGGGAGACGATCAGGAGCAGGTGCTGGTCGGCGCGGAAGTTATGCTGGACGGCTCTGGCAGTAGTGACCCCGAGCAAGCGAGCGATACGCTGGATTATGCATGGACGCATACTTTGACCGATGGCGTTGCGCCCACCCCGCCCATTATCTTGAGCGGCGGCACCACCGCCATGCCGACCTTCACCGCGCCCGAGCGTAACGCGGTATTGGTGTTCACGCTGACCGTGACCGATGCTGCCGTGGTCGCCAACAGCCACAGCGACAGCGTAACCATCACCATCGCCAACCACGCGCCGACCCTTGACCCCATGACCGCAGTGTCGCCGGAGTATGCCGAGGGCGACAGCATAGCCGTAGCGACCTACCGTGCGGATGATGCCGAGGGCGGCACCATTCGCTGGAGCCTCACGGGCGTGGATGCGGAGTTCTTTACGCTCAACCGCGAAAGCGGCGTATTGACTTTCAATCAGTCGCCGGACTTTGAAGCCCCGACCGACCGCGTTGACCCGGCCGATGACACGGTCGTCGCTGGCGATAATCGCTATCAAATCACTGCTATCGCCACCGATGACGGCGTGCCGCCTATGAGCGTTCGCGCTAACATCACGGTAACGGTGACCAATGCGAATGAGCCGGGCAACATCGGCGTCATAGACGGCAACGCGCAGGTCGGGCAGGAATTGACCGCCGGCGAAGTAACCGACCCGGATTCGCCACCGGGTGGACCTGCGCCGGTTACGGTCAATAGTTATAGATGGGAAAGGTCGTCAAACGGCACCACCTACACTACCATCTTGAGTACCCGTGGCTCTACCGCCCTCAAAACCTACACGCTGATAGCCGCTGATCTTGACCATACCATTCGAGTCATCGCCCTTTACGCCGACGGTCATGGTCCCTTCAAGGAAGTTACCAGCGCGGCAACCCACGCCGTGGTCGGCGCGGACGCACTGCCTACCCCGCGCATCGCGCTCAACAGCGACACTGGTGTTTCAGATAGCGACCGCCTCACCAACGATAATGTGGTGAATGTGCTGGATGTGGCGGACGACGCCACCTGGGAATACTCCATCGATGGCGGTGCCACCGACTTCACCGCCGGCAGCGGTAGCAGTTTCACAGTGCCTGAAGCGGTCTATACCGATGCTCAGGTGCGCGTGCGGCAGAAGACGGATGACCAGACTTCCGCCTACGCCGGTCTTGCCGCCTTTACCCTTGATGTTACGCCGCCGGTAGTCCAACCCTCCTTGGGTGGCATCGCCCCCGTGAATATTGAAATTGGCGAGGAGCATCGGCAGAACATCGTCTTCAACGAAGCGGTAATCGTCGAGGTGGAGGCTTTCGCCACTTCCACCGGTGTTACCATAGATAGAGTTCTCTCCCTCACTATGGATGACCTGACCGTCTACACCCTCTTCTACGCCCCGACCGCGAAAGGCTTCACCCTGCGCCTTGCCGCCAATAGTGTGCTGGACCTCGCCGGCAACGAGGGTCCGACAGCAGCGGCAAGCGTGGCCGGCACCGCGCAGGACACCACCCCGCCGAGCGCGGTTTTTGGCGCACTTAGCGATGAGAGTATTGTTGGCGCCGAACAGGAAATCAGCCTCACCTTCAGTGAGTTGGTGACCAATGTGTCGCTCAACGACTTCAGCACTTCCACCGGGGTTACGGTGAATAGGATAACTCAAGTTGACCCCGCCACCCCTGATGTCCCCACTGACCCGATCGCCGCCGAGGTGCATACCATCCACTTCACGCCGACCTTGGCAGCCTTCACCCTGACCCTTAATAGAGGCAGCGTATCCGACCGGTTTGGTGCCGCCGGTCCCATCAGCCCGGTGAGCGTGAGCGGCAACGCGACTACGGATGCGGACTTGTCCGACTTAACGCTCTCGGTCGGCGCCTTGATACCCGCCTTTGACGCCGACACCATCGGCTACACCATCAGTGTGGCGAATGAGGTGGCAAGCACCACGGTCACGCCGACCGCGGCTGCCGCCGGCACCAGCATAACCGTGCAAGGCACGGTGGTTGAAAGTGGCATAACTTCCGGCGCGGTCAATCTGAATGCGAATGGCGACCCAACCGACATCCTCATTGTTGTAACCGGCGCCAGTGCTTTCACGAAAACCTACACCGTTACCATTAGCCGCGCCGTCAACACCGCGCCGCTCGTGAGCGGGCGGGCGGCAGTGCGTCTTGCCGAAAACGCCGACCGCGCAGTAGCGACCTACACCGCGACTGATGCCGAGAGCGATGACGCCGCCCTGATCTGGTCGGTCGGTGGCGTGGATGCGGGGTTCTTTGAAATCAGCAGCAGCGGCGCATTGAGTTTCAGCGCTAGCCCGGACTTTGAAGCCAAAGCCACGCCCATCTACGCGGTTACCGTAACCGCCACCGATGACGGCGCGCCGAATGTGGCAGGCACATTGGCGGTAACGGTTACGCTTACCGATGCGGATGATGATGGCGCGGTGACCATCAGTGGCGCGGCGCAGATCGGGGCCACCTTGACCGCCACAATAACCGACCCAGACGGCGGGATTACTGACCCCACCTATCAATGGCAAAGCGCGGGCGCGGACAATGTATATTCCGAGACCGACACGAGTAGTAACGCGCCGACCTACCTCATAGTGCCGGCTGATTTGAGCGAGACCATTCGAGTAACCGCCACTTACGCCGACGCCTTCGGCTCCAGCGAGCGGGTTACCAGCGACCCGACCGCCGTCGTGGCAAGCAGGGGCGGAGACCCCACCGCGCCGACTATCGGCAACGCTCCCCCCACCTTCACGCCGATGAAATCAGATGGCACCACGCGCCTGAAGATCGGTGATGAGGTCACCATGACGCTGTTCGCCAGCGAAGCGTTGGACGAGGCTTCGCTTACACATTCCGTGTTACTCGGCGATGGCACAGGGGGCGATGGCACAGGGCATGAGGTATTGTCTTTGCAGGTCGGCGACAAGGACTTCGAATACACCCTAACCTATACGGTGCAGGCCGACGACAACACGCAGGATGTCTCCTTGACCGTGCGCAGTGGTGACGGTATTACGGATGTGTCCGGCAACCCGCTTGATGAAACGGCGCTATTGACCTACGACATTGCCCTGGACGGCATCCTGCCGAGCGTAACCACCTTTGCCCCGGTCCCGGTCGTGCATGTGATTGGCAACTCGGAGACGCACACCATCACCTTCAGTGAGCCGGTGGTCGGTTTGGATGCCGGTGCCTTCGCCGCTTCCACCGGTGCCAGAGTAACTAAGGTGACCGACTCCGGCGACCAAACCACCTATACCATCAACTTCACGCCGACCGCGGCAGACTTCACCCTGATGCTTGCCATGAATTCAGTAACCGACACGGCTGTTGATGGGGTCAGCGACATCGGCGACGACGACCAGGGCCTCGGCAACCGCGGTCCGACAACTGTGGCGAGCGCGCGCGGCAGCGCCAGCATTGTTGATTCCAGCGCGCCGCTCATCGCGTTAACTATGGACACCGGTGTTTCAAGTGATGACCGCATCACCCGCAATCCTCGGGTGGATGTAACGCTGGCATCGGATGCTACGGCTTGGAAATACACCACCGATGACGGCGCCACCCCGTTCATAGACGGCACCATCGGCAGATTATTCTTCGACCTGCCGACAGAACGCGACTATGCCGCGGATGATGTGCAGGTCGTGCAGATTCAATCGGGCGCGGACTCCGACCCGGCACGGCTCGGCACGGCTACCTGGGACATGACCGCTGCCACGGTAGTGACCTTTGTTGACCCGATTCCCGACTCCAACCCGGCGCGTTTCATTGGCGACACCACACAGACGCACCGCATCACCTTCAGCGAAGCGGTAACCGGTTTGACCGCGCAGGATTTCTCCGAATCCACCGGTGCCTCGGTGTATAACGTGTCCGGCTCCGGCACCGACTACCGCGTCCATTACATCCCGACCGAGACATCGTTCACCCTGACCCTTGCCGCGAATAGCCTGCACGACATCGCCGGCAACCCGAGCCCGGCAAGCGCGCAGAGTGCGAGTGGCAGCGCGCTACCATCCGCGTCAACGGTTGCGGACTTGTCATCGCTGACGATCACGCAACAAACATCGGGCGCGGCTACCAGAGCCGGCACCTTGTCGCCCACCTTTACTGCCTCGGTGCTGGGCTACACCGCCGAGGTGGAAAATGATGTGGTAAATGTCAGACTAACGCCGACTACGGCTATCGATGTCGCAAGCATCATCGTGCGCGGCATCGGGGTTAGCAGTGGCGCGGCTTCCAGCGCGGTCACTCTGGAGGTCGGCGAAAACCCGGCAATCGCCATCATCGTAACCGCCGCGGACACCACTACCACGAAAACCTACACCGTTACCGTGACGCGCGCCGCACCCGCCGCGCCGGTCATCGCGCTGGCCACGGATACCGGTTTGCCAAACGATGGCATCACCAGCAATGGGCTGGTGAATGTAACGCTGGCAGCGACTGCTACGGCTTGGAAATACTCCCTCAATGGCGGCGCCGACTTCACCACCGGCACCGGCACCGGCGCCACCTCCTTCACCCTGCCCGAAGGCGAGTATGACGCTGAGGCTGACGATGACGATGTGCAGGTCGTGCAGACCGTATCCGGCGTTGACTCCATGCCGGCACTGCTCGGCTCGGTGAGCGTGGACACAACGCCACCGAGCATCAACCTAAGGGGCAGCGACAGCATCACCCTGACCGTGGGCGATACCTATACCGAACACGCCACCGTCACGGATAACATTGACAACGACGTCGTGCTGGTCG
Source organism: Nitrospirales bacterium (assembly GCA_965207175.1). Lineage (GTDB taxonomy): Bacteria > Nitrospirota > Nitrospiria > Nitrospirales > UBA8639 > Bin75. Next base: position 1,297,228 of record OZ242269.1, on the reverse strand, counting down.
CAAGCGAGACAGTGGACACCACCACCGCCGCCACCTACACCCTTACCTACAGCGCAACCGATGCGGCAGGTAATGAAGCCGAGCAGGTGACCCGCACCGTCATCGTGAACCCGGCCGTGGGCGCCAAGCCGGTTATCGTTGGCAGTGAAGCGGTGAGTCTTTTCGAGAACACCGAGACAGTGGCGGCCTACACCGCCGCGCAAGATGCCGATGGCAACGCCATTAGCGTTGACTGGACACGCGCCGGCGCGGATGCGGACTCGTTCGCTATTAGTGGCGACGGTAGGTTGGGTTTTGCCAATGACCCCAACTATGAAGACCCGCAGGACACTGACGCCGACAACGTCTATCAGATTACCGTGATCGCCACCGATAGCACCACGAGTGTGCGTAGCGAACTTGCGGTTACGGTAACGGTGATCAATGAGAATGAGCCCGGTCGCATCAGCGCTATCATCGGTGCCATTCAAGTTGGGCGGGAATTGACCGCCGGCACAATAACCGACCCGGATTCGCCGGATCCGTCTTCGCCGGTTATGCCTACCGGCTGGCAATGGCAAGACGCGGCAGACGACTCCAACATTGCTGCTGCTAGTAGCGCGCCGACCTACACCCTGACCGCAGATGAGGTGGGCAAGACCATTCAAGTCATCGTTACTTACACCGATGGTCATGGTCCCGACAAGACGGTTACCAGCGCGGCGACTGAGGTCGTGCTTGCCGATACCGAAACCCTGTCCTCGGATGCGGACTTGACCGGCTTAACGCTCTCGGCTGGCGCCGCCTTGTCGCCCGCCTTTGCTGCCGACACCCTGGACTACACCGCCGAGGTGGGTAATGCGGTAACCCGCATCAGAGTTACGCCGGAATATGGCACCGCAACGGTAACGGTGAATATGAATCCGAATCAGGTTGCCAGTGGCCGCGCCTCCGCGCCGATTGACCTGAATGTTGGCGAAAACGCCATCCCCATCGTGGTTACCGCCCAGGACGCTACCACCACGAAAATCTACACCGTTACCGTGACCCGCGCCGCGTCTACGGATGCCAATCTGGCTAGCCTGACCCTAACGGTTGGCGGCAACCCGATCATGCTGAATGAAACGGTCGCGCCCGACCTGCTCGAATACACCGCGAGGGTGCCGGCCGGTACGACCGGGGTTGTCATCACGGCGACTTCTGCTAATCCCAATGCAGGACTGGATCTTGACGGTGCCGAACTTGGCACGGGTTCCGTTTCCGAGCGTTTTGGAATCAACACCGCAACGACCAGGTTTGTTATTGATATTACCGCCGAGGACGGCACCACCACTAAAAAATACGCAGTAACCATCACCGTGCCGGTTACCCCCAACACCGCGCCGGTCATCGCCACTGACAACCAATCTGTGGAATTTCCTGAGAACAGCAAGGATAGGGTGGCGACCTTCACCGCGACTGATGCCGAGACCGATGACGCCGCCCTTATCTGGTCGTTGGCTGGCGATGATCAGGGGTTATTCTCGATTACCTCCACCACCGGCCAAATGGATATCACCAATTCGCTGGACTTTGAAAACCCGATAGACGCAAACGCGGATGGCGTCTACGAGATTACGGTGATCGCCACCGATGACGGCGTGTCGCCTTTGAGCAACGAACTGGCGGTCACGATTAGGATTACCGATGCGGATGATCCGGGTAGCATCGGCATCATTGTCGACGACGTGCGGGTCGGGCAGACCTTGACCGCGCCCACAGTAATCGACCAGGACGGCGTGGTTGCTGTTACCGCACATCAATGGCAAGCCGACAGCACCGACATAGACGGTGACGCCGCCGAAGCCGAGACCTACCTCCTGACGGCAGCCGAAGAGGGCAAGAAAATTCGAGTCATGGTCACTTACACCGACAGCGGCGACTACGCCGACGACGACGATGGCAGCGGCAAAGTAGTCACCAGCAGGGAAACGAGAGCCGTGGTCTCCGCCGCCGCACCCGCGCGACCGACCCTTGAGTTAACTCTGGACACCGGACTCTTGCCAGACGATGGCATCACCAACGATGGTCGAGTGAATGTGACTGATCTGGCAGCCGGCGCCACCTGGAAATACTCCACCAATAGCGGCACTGATTTCACCGCTGGCACCGACATCGACTCTGACACCAGCGTTGCCTTCTTCACCCTGCCTCGCAGCAGCAGTTATGCCCTTGGCCAGGTGCAAGCCGTGCAGATCGTAGGCGGCATCGACTCCGCCGCCGCCTACTTGCCGCCAGTTACCGTGGATACCACCGCACCGGTCATCAACGCGGCGGGCGACCTCACCCTGACGGTAGGCGATCCCTTTGTGGATAAAGCCTTCGCCCTTGATACTGATTTTATCCAGGTCCCGCTGGTCACAACTGGCGATGCAGTAGACACCAACATTCTCGGCACCTATACCATTATCTATAACGCGCAGGATCTCGCCGGTAATGAAGCCGAGCAGGTGACCCGCACCGTCATCGTGGAAGCCGACGACGATGCCGCCAACCTGCCGCCGGTGGCTAATGCGGGTGTCGATCAGCCCAGCGTGACCGCCGGCGCAACCGTAACGCTGGACGGCGCCGGCAGCAGCGACTCCGATGGCACTATCGAGAGTTATGAATGGGAGCACACTTCAACCAGTGGTGCTACGTCGCCCATGGCAGTCACCGTGGCAAATGGCGAGACCTCGACCTTCACCGCGCCGGCCACCGCCGCGATCCTGGTCTTCACCCTGACCGTAACCGATGATGACGATGCCCGCGACACCGACACGGTAACCATCACCGTAACCGAGCCTGAGGGTCCGGGTCCGCTCGCGGAATTTGATGAGGATACCCTCGTTGATCAGGCGGTCGGCGATACAGGGCGCGTCGACCTCATATTCTCCGACCCGGTATCCAACTCGCCGATAAATGTAAATGGCTTGGCGATAGCAGATTTCTCCGATTCCACGGGGGTCGTGGTATTTAGCATTGGTAGCCCCAGCCCCACCGGCACCTATCCAATCTTCTTCATATCGACATCGACAACCTTCACCCTGACCCTTGCCGCCGACAGCGTAACCGGCACCAGAGGCAACCCAGGGCCGGCCGAGCCGGTGAGCATAGTCGGCACTCCGAGAGACGTCGCGCCAAGCGGTAGAGAATTGTCCGCCTTGACTATTTCGCAAGGCACTTTGGATCCCGCCTTTACTCGGGGCAACGAGGATTACACCGCCGAAGTGGGCAATACTGTGACCAGCGTTACCTTCACGCCGACCACGACTGAAGCAACCGCAACCGTAACCGTGGATGGCGCTGCGGTTACCAGTGGCACCCCCTCCGCGCCGGTTGCCCTGACTGTCGGCGAAAACGCAATCGACATCGTCGTTGACGATGGCATCACCTTCAAGAAAAGGTATACCGTAGTCGTTACTCGCGCCGCGACCGTGTCTACGGATGCCAATCTGGCTGCTTTAACTCTCTCGGCTGGCACTCTGGATCCCGTCTTTGCTGCCGACACCACGGCATACACCGTCAGCGTAGACAGTGATGTGGCAAGCGTTATGGTCACGCCGACCGTAAATGCCGCCGTCACCGCCAGCGTAAGCGTTGCTGGCACCGATGTTAGCAGTGGCACACCCTCCGCCGCGATTCCGCTGATGGTCGGCGAAAATGACATTGACATTACCGTTACCGCCGAAGATGCCAGCACGAAAACCTACACCGTTACCATAACCCGCGCCGTTGACATCATTGCGCCGACTGTGACGGCTTTTGACCCCGTCGTCGGTGAGCGCACCCTTGACAATGCCACGGAGATGCACGACATCACTTTCTCCGAAGCGGTAACCGGTTTGGAAGTCGGCGACTTCGCCACTTCCACCGGTGCTACGGTAACTGAAGTGAGCGACACTGACAGCGACCAAACCACCTACACCCTCACCTTCACCCCGACCGAGGCAGCCTTCACCTTGACCCTTGCCGCCGACAGCGTTGCCGACCTCGCGGGCCTCACCGGTCCGGCAAACGATGTGACCGCGAGCGGCACTGCGCAAGTTGCCCTCGCCTTTGAAGGAGACCCGGTATTGACCAGCAGTAACGCTGGAAATTTCGCCACAGTCGGCAACATTCTGACCCTTGCCTTCACCGTCAATCAGGCATTGGAAAGTCTGCCGAACGTGAGCATCGGTGGCGAAGCGGCAACGGTGACCCAAGGCAGCGGCAACACTTACACCGCGACCCAGCCGGTGACCGAGAGCCTTGCCAGGGGGAAAGACGGTGCCTTTGTGATGTATAGCATTACCGGATTAGTGGCAGCCGGTTCTACCAGCAATACGCATAGCCTTGGCGATACCGACAGTGCTATTCGATTTGACACCACCGCGCCGACGGTGACGGCTTTTGACCCCGTCGTCGGTGAGCGCACCCTTGGCAATGCCACGGAGATGCACGACATCACTTTCTCCGAGCCGGTGACCGGTTCGGGCGGCGATGCGTTGGGAGTTGACGACTTCACCGCCACCGGTGCTACGATAACGGACGTTACCAGCAGCGACCAAACCACCCACACCATCACCTTCACCCCGACCGAGACAGCCTTCAGCCTGACCCTTGCCGCCAACAGCGTTGCCGACCTCGCGGGCCTCACCGGTCCGGCAAACGATGTGACCGCGAGCGGCACTGGCACTGCGCAAGTTGCCCTCGCCTTTGAAGGAGACCCGGTATTGACCAGCAGTAACGCTGGAAATTTCGCCACAGTCGGCGATACCCTGACCCTGACCTTCAGCGTCAATCAGGCATTGGAAAGTCTGCCGAACGTGAGCATCGGTGGCGAAGCGGCAACGGTGACCCAAGGCGCGGGCAACAGTTACACCGCGACCCAGCCGGTGACCCAGAGCCTTGCCAGGGGGAAAGACGGTGCCCTTGTGATGTATAGCATTACCGGATTAGTGGCCGCCGGTTCTATCAGCAATACGCTTAGCCTTGGCGATACCGACAGTATTATTCGATTTGACCTCACCGCGCCGAGCCCAACCTTCGGCGACATTGCCGCAGGTGTGATTGGCACCGCGCAGGATCACGACATCACCTTCAATGAGGCGATTACCGCACTGACTGACACCGACTTCGCCACTTCCATCGGTGCCACGGTGAGTAGTGTTGCCCTCAACACCGACCCCAGCGCCGAGCCCAACACCTACACCATCACCTTCACGCCGAGCGCGACCGAGTTCACCATCACCCTTGCCGCCAACGCGGTGAGCGACCTCGCCGGACTCACCGGTCCGGCGACGGCGGCAAGCGCGAGCGGCAGCGCGACACAACCCACGGCAACGGCGGCCGACTTGTCATCGCTGACTACCACAGCCGGTGCCTTGTCGCCCATCTTTAATGTCGCCGTCACAAACTACAACGTCGGCGTATTGAATGGGGTAACCAGCACCACGGTCACGCCGACTGCTGTTACTGGTGCAACCGTAACCGTTGCTGGCACGGCGGTTACCAGCGGCACCCCCTCCGGCGACATTCCGCTGACGGTCGGCGAAAACGCCATCGCCATCGTCGTCACCGCCGCGGATGGCACCACAGAGAAAACCTACACCGTCACCGTGCGCCGCGCCCCGCTGCCAGTAACCCTCGCGCTGGCTGCGGACACCGGTGCTTCAGATAGCGATCGCATCACCAGCAATGGGCAGGTGGATGTAACGGGTCTGGCAACCAGTGCCACCTGGAGATACACCATCAATGGCGGCAGCACTTTCATCCCCGGCACCGGCACCAATTTCACCCTGCCCGAAGGCGACTACACCGCTGACGCCGACGATGAAGATGTACAGGTCGTGCAGAGCGTATCCGGCGCTGACTCCGTCCCCGCCAGCCTGGCAGCGGTTACCGTGGACACCACCGCACCGGTCATCACCTTGACCGACGACACCGTAGCGGGCAACACCGGCGTGGTCGGCACCGCTTACACTGACCCGGGCGCCACCGCCATGGATAATGTGGATACCAGCGTGGATGTCGTTCTCGGTGGCGATACACTCGACATCAACACCGTCGCCGGCACCTACTTGATTACCTACGACGCAACCGACACCGCCGGTAATGGCGCCGTGCAGGTGGAACGCACCATCACCGTAACCGAACCGGCCAACATCGCACCAGTGGCTAATGCTGGCGACGACCAGAGCGCGACCACCGGCACGCTCGTAACGCTGACCGGCACCGGCAGTAGCGACTCCGATGGCACTATCCAGAGTTATGCATGGACGCATACTTCAACCGATGGTGCTACGCCCACCACGGCAATCACCGTGGCAAATGGCGAGACCTCGACCTTCACCGCGCCAGACACCGCCGCGGAACTGGTGTTCACCCTGACCGTAACCGATGATTCCGGTGACTCCGCCACCAACACCGGCGAAGACACGGTAACCATCACCGTCGTGCCAGTGGTCGCCAACATCGCACCGACTGCCAATGCGGGCGGCGACCAGAGCGCGACCACCGGCACGGAAGTAACGCTGACCGGCGCCGGTAGCAGCGACTCCGATGGCACTATCCAGAGTTATGAATGGGTGCATACTTCAACCGATGGTAGTGCGCCCAGCACGCCCATTACCTTGACCGATGCCGCCACCGCCACCGCCACCTTCACCCCGGACACCGCCGCGGTCCTGGTGTTCACCCTGACCGTAACCGATGATGCCGGTGCCACCAACAGCGACACGGTAACCATCACCGTAACCGAACCGGCCGCCGCACTGACCGCAGAATTTGCGAACATCACTGGCGCCCTTGTTGGCGGGACAGAGGAGGTCAACATCACCTTCTCCGAGGGAGTAACCGGCTTGGATCAAACTGATTTCTCCGCCCGCGGTGCCAGAATAACTGGCCTTAACGAATTCGAGGATGACTTCTATGTCGTCAGTTACACCCCGGACGAGGCATCCTTCCGCCTGACCCTTGCCGCCGATAGCGTAACCATCATCTCCAGCGGGGCAACCGGACCCGCCGAGCTGGTGTTCATCGATGGCACTGCGGGACCCAGAGCGGTGGAACTTGCCTTTACCGCAGGACCTGAACTGACCAGCAGTAATGGAAATTTCGCCACAGTCGGCGATACCCTGACCCTGACCTTCACCGTCAATCAGGCAATAGCGACGTCGCAGGTGAACATCGCTGGCCGGCGATTCATAGCGACAAAAGGCGTGGGCAATGATTACACCGCGACCCGGACGGTGACCGAGGTGCTTGCCGAGGCGAATGACGGTGCCCTTGTGACGTATAGCATTTCACGACTGTTTGCCGTCGGTTCTAGCCGCAATCTGTCTTATCCCTTTACCGACAGTGATATTCGATTTGACAACACCGCGCCGAGCCCAACCTTCGGCGCCCTTGCCGATGATAATGTGATTGGCACCGCGCAGCCGACGCCGGTCAGCCTCACCTTCAATGAGGCGGTTACCGCACTGACTGAGACCGACTTCGCCACTTCCATCGGTGTCACAGTAGATAGGGTTAGCGGCTCCGGCACCGCCTATAGCATCTACTACACCCCAAGCGCGCTAGCCTTCACCCTGACCCTTGACGCGGGTAGCGTAACCGACCTCGCGGGCCTCACCGGTCCGGCAAACGATGTGACCGCGAGCGGCACTGCGCAAGCTGTCCTCGCCTTTGAAGGAGACCCGGTATTGACCAGCAGTAACGCTGGAAATTTCGCCACAGTCGGCGATACCCTGACCCTGACCTTCAGCGTCAATCTGCCATTGGCAAGCGACCCCACGGTGACCATCGCCGGGCAGTCAGCCACGGTGGTCAAAGGCGATGGCAACAGTTACACCGCGACCTGGACGGTAACCGAGGCGGTTGCCGCGGCGAATGACGGTAACCTGGTGGCGTATAGCATTACCGGATTAGTGGCCGCCGGTTCTACCAGCAATACGCATAGCCTTGGCGATACCGACAGTGATATTCGATTTGACAACACCGCGCCGACTGTGACGGCTTTTGACCCCGTCGTCGGTGAGCGCATCCTTGACAATGCCACGGAGATGCACGACATCACTTTCTCCGAGCCGGTAACCGGTTCGGGCGGCGATGCGTTGGGAGTTGACGACTTCACCGCCACCGGTGCTACGATAACGGACGTTACCAGCAGCGACCAAACCACCCACACCATCACCTTCACCCCGACCGAGACAGCCTTCAGCCTGACCCTTGCCGCCAACAGCGTTGCCGACCTCGCGGGCCTCACCGCTCCGGCGACAGCGCAGACCGCGAGCGGCACCGCGCAAGTTGCCCTCGCCTTTGAAGGAGACCCGGTATTGACCAGCAGTAACGCTGGAAATTTCGCCACAGTCGGCGATACCCTGACCCTGACCTTCAGCGTCAATCAGGCATTGGCAAGCGACCCCACGGTGACCATCGCCGGGCAGTCAGCCACGGTGGTCAAAGGCGATGGCAACAGTTACACCGCGACCCAGCCGGTGACCCAGAGCCTTGCCATGGGGAAAGACGGTGCCTTTGTGATGTATAGCATTACCGGATTAGTGGCCGCCGGTTCTATCAGCAATACGCTTAGCCTTGGCGATACCGACAGTATTATTCGATTTGACCTCACCGCGCCGAGCCCAACCTTCGGCGACATTGCCGCAGGTGTGATTGGCACCGCGCAGGATCACGACATCACCTTCAATGAGGCGATTACCGCACTGACTGACACCGACTTCGCCACTTCCATCGGTGCCACGGTGAGTAGTGTTGCCCTCAACACCGACCCCAGCGCCGAGCCCAACACCTACACCATTACCTTCACGCCGAGCGCGACCGAGTTCACCATCACCCTTGCCGCCAACAGCGTTGCCGACCTTGCGGGCCTCACCGGTCCGGCAAACGATGTGACCGCGAGCGGCACTGCGCAAGTTGCCCTCGCCTTTGAAGGAGACCCGGTATTGACCAGCAGTAACGCTGGAAATTTCGCCACAGTCGGCGATACCCTGACCATTGCCTTCAGCGTCAATCAGGCATTGGCAAGCGACCCCACGGTGACCATCGCCGGGCAGTCAGCCACGGTGGTCAAAGGCGATGGCAACAGTTACACCGCGACCTGGACGGTAACCGAGGCGGTTGCCGCGGCGAATGACGGTAACCTGGTGGCGTATAGCATTACCGGATTAGTGTCAGCCAGTTCCGCCAGAAATACGCATAGCCTTGGCGATACCGACAGTGCTATTCGATTTGACAACACCCCGCCGAGCCCAACCTTCGGCGCCCTTGCCGATGATAATGTGATTGGCACCGCGCAGCCGACGCCGGTCAGCCTCACCTTCAATGAGGCGGTTACCGCACTGACTGAGACCGACTTCGCCACTTCCATCGGTGTCACAGTAGATAGGGTTAGCGGCTCCGGCACCGCCTATAGCATCTACTACACCCCAAGCGCGACCGAGTTCACCATCACCCTTGCCGCCAACGCGGTGAGCGACCTCGCCGGACTCACCGGTCCGGCGACAGCGGCAAGCGTGACCGGTAGCGCGACACAACCCACGGCAACGGCTGCCGACTTGTCATCGCTGACTACCACAGCCGGTGCCTTGTCGCCCCCCTTTAATGTCGGCGTCACAAACTACAACGTCGGCGTATTGAATGGGGTAACCAGCACCACGATCACGCCGACTGCTGTTACTGGTGCAACCGTAACCGTTGCTGGCACGGCGGTTACCAGCGGCACCCCCTCCGGCGACATTCCGCTGAATGTCGGCGCAAACGCCATCGCCATCGTCGTTACCGCCGCGGATGGCACCACAGAGAAAACCTACACCGTCACCGTGCGCCGCGTCCCGCTGCCAGTAACCCTCACGCTGGCTGCGGACACCGGTTCCTCGCCAACGGATCGCATCACCAGCAATGGGCAGGTGAATGTGACGGGGCTGGCAACCAACGCCATTTGGAGATACACCATCAATGGCGGCAGCACTTTCACCCCCGGCACCGGCACCAGTTTCACCCTGCCCGAAGGCGTATATGCTGCTGGCGCCGACGATGAAGATGTACAGGTCGTGCAGAGCGTATCCGGCGTTGACTCGCTGGCAACCAGCCTGGCTGCGGTTACCGTGGACACCACCGTACCGGTCATCACCTTGGAGAACGACACCGTAGCGGGCAACACCGGCGTGGTCGGCACCGCTTACACTGACCCGGGCGCCACCGCCACGGATAATGTGGATACCAGCGTGGATGTCGATCTCGGTGGCGATACACTCGACATCAACACCATCGCCGGCACCTACTTGATTACCTACGACGCAACCGACACCGCCGGTAATGGCGCCGTGCAGGTGGAACGCACCATCACCGTAACCGAGCCGGACACCACCGCACCGACTGTGAACTTCGGCACTATTGCCGAAGGTAAGGTTGAGGTCGCGCAGGAGCACGACATCACCTTCTCCGAAGTGGTAACCGGTTTGGAGAGGGGTGATTTCTCCAGCACCGGTGTCGCCGTAACTGCCGTAACTGCCGTGAGTGGCGCCGACAAGGCCTACACCCTCACCCTCATCCCAAGCGCAATAGCCTTCACCCTGACCCTTGACGCGGATAGCGTGACAGACGCCGCCGGCAACCCGAACGCGGCGGCAAGCGTGAGCGGCACTGCGCTGCCGGGCAACCAGTTTCCGATTGCCAATGCCGGCGCCGCGCAGGAAGTGGATACCGGCGCGACCGTAACGCTGGACGGCTCTGGCAGTAGCGACCCCGATGGCGATGCCCTGACCTACACATGGACGCATACTTCAACCGATGGTAGTGCGCCCAGCACGCCCATCATCGTGGCAAATGGCGTGACCTCGACCTTCACCGCGCCAGACACCGCCGCGGAACTGGTGTTCACCCTGACCGTAACCGATGATTCCGGTGACTCCGCCACCAACACCGGCGAAGACACGGTAACCATCACCGTCGTGCCAGTGGTCGCCAACATCGCACCGACTGCCAATGCGGGCGGCGACCAGAGCGCGACCACCGGCACGGAAGTAACGCTGACCGGCAGCGGCAGTAGCGACTCCGATGGCACTATCCAGAGTTATGCATGGACGCATACTTCAACCGATGGCGGTGCGCCCAGCCCGCTCATTACCTTGAGCGGCGGCACCACCGACACCGCGACCTTCACCCCGGACACCGCCGCGGTGCTGGTGTTCACCCTGACCGTAACCGATGATTCCGGTGACGCCGACACCAACACCCACAGCGACACGGTAACCATCACCGTAACCGAACCGGCCGCCGCCGCACTGACCGCAGAATTTGCGAACATCACTGGCGCCCTTGTTGGCGGGACAGAGGAGGTCAACATCACCTTCTCCGAGGGAGTAACCGGCTTGGATCAAACTGATTTCTCCGCCCGCGGTGCCACAATAACTGGCCTTAACGAATTCGAGGATGACTTCTATGTCGTCAGTTACACCCCGGACGAGGCATCCTTCCGCCTGACCCTTGTCGCCGATAGCGTAACCATCATCTCCAGCGGGGCAACCGGACCCGCCGAGCCGGTGTTCATCGATGGCACTGCGGGACCCAGAGCGGTGGAACTTGCCTTTACCGCAGGACCTGGACTGACCAGCAGTAATGGAAATTTCGCCACAGTCGGCGATACCCTGACCCTGACCTTCAGCGTCAATCAGGCATTGGAAAGTCTGCCGAACGTGAGCATCGGTGGCGAAGCGGCAACGGTGACCCAAGGCAGCGGCAACACTTACACCGCGACCCAGCCGGTGACCCAGAGCCTTGCCATGGGGAAAGACGGTGCCTTTGTGATGTATAGCATTACCGGATTAGTGGCCGCCGGTTCTATCAGCAATACGCTTAGCATTGGCGATACCGACAGTATTATTCGATTTGACCTCACCGCGCCGAGCCCAACCTTCGGCGCCCTTGCCGATGATAATGTGATTGGCACCGCGCAGCCGACGCCGGTCAGCCTCACCTTCAATGAGGCGGTTACCGCACTGACTGAGACCGACTTCGCCACTTCCATCGGTGTCACAGTAGATAGGGTTAGCGGCTCCGGCACCGCCTATAGCATCTACTACACCCCAAGCGCGCTAGCCTTCACCCTGACCCTTGACGCGGGTAGCGTAACCGACCTCGCGGGCCTCACCGGTCCGGCAAACGATGTGACCGCGAGCGGCACTGCGCAAGCTGTCCTCGCCTTTGAAGGAGACCCGGTATTGACCAGCAGTAACGCTGGAAATTTCGCCACAGTCGGCAACATTCTGACCCTTGCCTTCACCGTCAATCAGGCATTGGAAAGTCTGCCGAACGTGAGCATCGGTGGCGAAGCGGCAACGGTGACCCAAGGCAGCGGCAACACTTACACCGCGACCCAGCCGGTGACCGAGAGCCTTGCCAGGGGGAAAGACGGTGCCTTTGTGATGTATAGCATTACCGGATTAGTGGCAGCCGGTTCTACCAGCAATACGCATAGCCTTGGCGATACCGACAGTGCTATTCGATTTGACACCACCGCGCCGACGGTGACGGCTTTTGACCCCGTCGTCGGTGAGCGCACCCTTGGCAATGCCACGGAGATGCACGACATCACTTTCTCCGAGCCGGTGACCGGTTCGGGCGGCGATGCGTTGGGAGTTGACGACTTCACCGCCACCGGTGCTACGATAACGGACGTTACCAGCAGCGACCAAACCACCCACACCATCACCTTCACCCCGACCGAGACAGCCTTCAGCCTGACCCTTGCCGCCAACAGCGTTGCCGACCTCGCGGGCCTCACCGGTCCGGCAAACGATGTGACCGCGAGCGGCACCGCGCAGCAAGTTGCCCTCGCCTTTACCGCAGGACCTGAACTGACCAGCAGTAACGCTGGAAATTTCGCCACAGTCGGCGATACCCTGACCCTGACCTTCAGCGTCAATCAGGCATTGGAAAGTCTGCCGAACGTGAGCATCGGTGGCGAAGCGGCAACGGTGACCCAAGGCGCGGGCAACAGTTACACCGCGACCCAGCCGGTGACCCAGAGCCTTGCCAGGGGGAAAGACGGTGCCCTTGTGATGTATAGCATTACCGGATTAGTGGCCGCCGGTTCTATCAGCAATACGCTTAGCCTTGGCGATACCGACAGTATTATTCGATTTGACCTCACCGCGCCGAGCCCAACCTTCGGCGACATTGCCGCAGGTGTGATTGGCACCGCGCAGGATCACGACATCACCTTCAATGAGGCGATTACCGCACTGACTGACACCGACTTCGCCACTTCCATCGGTGCCACGGTGAGTAGTGTTGCCCTCAACACCGACCCCAGCGCCGAGCCCAACACCTACACCATCACCTTCACGCCGAGCGCGACCGAGTTCACCATCACCCTTGCCGCCAACGCGGTGAGCGACCTCGCCGGACTCACCGGTCCGGCGACGGCGGCAAGCGCGAGCGGCAGCGCGACACAACCCACGGCAACGGCTGCCGACTTGTCATCGCTGACTACCACAGCCGGTGCCTTGTCGCCCATCTTTAATGTCGCCGTCACAAACTACAACGTCGGCGTATTGAATGGGGTAACCAGCACCACGGTCACGCCGACTGCTGTCGCTGGTGCAACCGTAACCGTTGCTGGCACGGCGGTTACCAGCGGCGTAGCCTCCGGCGACATTGCGCTGATCGTCGGCGCAAACGCCATCGCCATCGTCGTCACCGCCGCGGATGGCACCACAGAGAAAACCTACACCGTCACCGTGCGCCGCGCCCCGCTGCCAGTAACCCTCACGCTGGCTGCGGACACCGGTTCCTCGCCAACGGATCGCATCACCAGCAACGGGCAGGTGGATGTAACGGGGCTGGCAACCAATGCCATTTGGAGATACACCATCAATGGCGGCAGTACTTTCACCCCCGGCACCGGCACCAGTTTCACCCTGCCCGAAGGCGTATATGCTGCTGGCGCCGACGATGAAGATGTACAGGTCGTGCAGAGCGTATCCGGCGCTGACTCCGTCCCCGCCAGCCTGGCCGCGGTTACCGTGGACACCACCGCACCGGTCATCACCTTGACCGACGACACCGTAGCGGGCAACACCGGCGTGGTCGGCACCGCTTACACTGACCCGGGCGCCACCGCCACGGATAATGTGGATACCAGCGTGGATGTCGTTCTCGGTGGCGATACACTCGACATCAACACCGCCGCCGGCACCTACTTGATTACCTACGACGCAACCGACACCGCCGGTAATGGCGCCGTGCAGGTGGAACGCACCATCACCGTAACCGCGCCGGATGACACCACCGCGCCGACTGTGAACTTCGGCACTATTGCCGAAGGTGAGGTTGAGGTCGCGCAGGAGCACGACATCACCTTCTCCGAAGTGGTAACCGGTTTGGCGAGGGATGATTTCTCCAGCACCGGTGTCGCCGTAACTGCCGTAACTGCCGTGAGTGGCGCCGACAAGGCCTACACTCTCACCCTCATCCCAAGCGCAATAGCCTTCACCCTGACCCTTGACGCGGCTAGCGTGACAGACGCCGCCGGCAACCCGAACGCGGCGGCAAGCGTGAGCGGCACTGCGCTGCCGGGCAACCAGTTTCCGATTGCCAATGCCGGCGCCGCGCAGGATGTAACCACCGGCGCGACCGTAACGCTGGACGGCTCTGGCAGTAGCGACCCCGATGGCGATGCCCTGACCTACTCATGGACGCATACTTCAACCGATGGTAGTGCGCCCAGCACGCCCATCATCGTGGCAAATGGCGTGACCTCGACCTTCACCGCGCCGGACACCGCCGCGGTGCTGGTCTTCACCATGAGCGTAACCGATGGCACCGATGCCAGCACCGGCACGGTAACCATCACTGTAACCGCGCCCAACACCGCGCCGGTCATCGCCATCGAAAATGCGGCAGTGGATTATGCCGAGAACGGCGACACGGCAGTAGCGACCTACACCGCGGACGATGCCGAGAGCAACGCCTTTACCTGGGCACTCACTGGCGCGGATTCGGGCTTGCTTACCATTGACCCCGCAAGCGGCGCATTGACTTTCAATACTCCGCCGAACTTTGAAGACGCGCAGGACACCGACAACGACAACGACTATCAGGTTACCGTGACCGCCACCGATGACGGCACGCCGAATGAGTTCAGCACCCTTAATGTCACGGTTACGGTGACCAATGAGAATGAAGCGGGCGCCATCAGCATCACTGGCATCGCGCAGGTCGGGCAGACCTTGACCGCGGGCGCAGTAACCGACCCGGATGGCGGAGTAACTGGCATCACCTGGCAATGGGAAAGTGTGCTGGCTGGCGAGAGAAACTATGCGGACATCACTGGTGCCACCGCCGCGACCTACGAACTGACGGCAGCCGAAGAGGGCAAGACCATTCAAGTGTTCGCCGATTACACCGATGGTCATGGTGCCAACAAGAGCGTTACCAGCGCACCGACCGTAACCGTGGTTGCCGCGGATGCGGACCTGTCCACGGATGCGGACTTGTCCGGCTTAACGCTCTCGGTCGGTGCCTTGTCGCCCGCCTTTGATGCCGACACCCTCACGGGCTACACCATCAGCGTGGGGAGTATTGTGGCACGCACCACGGTCACGCCGACCACGGCTGACACCGCCGCCAGCGTAACCGTTGCTGGCACGGCGGTTGCCAGCGGTGCAACTTCCGGTGCGATTGCGCTGACCGTCGGCGCAAACACCATCGACATCATCGTTACCGCCCAAAACGGCGTTGCTATGAAAACCTACACCGTCACTGTAACGCGCGCCGTGCCGGCAAACAGAGGGCCAAGCGTCAGCGGCGAACAGTTTGTGGATTATGAAGAAAATGGTAACACGGCAGTAGCGACCTACACCGCGAATGATCACGAGGGCGATACCTCAACCTGGAGTCTCTCGGGCGATGATGCGGGGCTCTTTACGATTGATACTGATGGCGTATTGACTTTCAATACTGTGCCGAACTATGAAGACCCGCAGGACGCTAACGCCGACAACGTATATGAAGTCAGCGTGACCGCCACCGATAACGGCACGCCGAATGAGAGCGGCAGATCACATGGCGTCAAGATTACGGTTACCAATGCGGATGAAGCGGGCACCATCAGCGGCATTAGCGGCACCGTGCAGGTCGGGCAGACCTTGACCGCGGGCACGGTAACCGACCCGGATTCGCCGGATCCGTCTAGGCCGGTTACGGTTACCGCACATCAATGGCAAGGCGACAGCACCAACATAGACAGCGCCACCAGCGCGACCTATACCCTGACGGCAGCGGATGCCGGCAAGGCCATTCAAGTCATCGTCACTTACACCGATGGTCATGGCCCCGGCAAGACCCTCACCAGCACCGTGACCGGCACCGTGACCGTGCCGGACACCACCCCGCCGACCGCGACCTTCGACACCGTTACGCCTGGTGTGATTGGCACGCCACATACGGTCATCCTCACCTTCGATGAGCCGGTAACCGGTTTGACGCCTGACGACTTCGTCCCTTCCGAAGATGTCACGGTGAATGATGTGAGCGGCTCCGACGACACCTACACCATCACCTTCACCCCGACCGTGCCAGACTTCGTCCTGACCCTTGCCGCGGATAGCGTGTCCGACCTCGCTGGCAACGCCGGTCCGGACAGCATGGTAAGCGCGTCTGACACCACCAAGCCGACGGTGACGGAATTTAAACTCCCCGACGACATCGTGATTGACACGCCGCATATGGCAAGCATCACCTTCTCCGAAGAGGTAGCCGGTTTGGATGAAACTGACTTCGCCACTTCCACCGGTCTCACAGTGGATGGTGTTACCCTCAACACCGCCCCCGGCGTCGCTGCCAACACCTACACCATCACTTTCACCCCGAACGCGCCAGACTTCGTCCTGAGTCTTGACGCGAATAGCGTTGCCGACCTCGCCGCCATCCTGAACACAGGCCCCGCCATCGCGACCAATGCCACGGGCGGCACCACCGCGGCGGAAGAGGTCAACCAAACCATCCTGCCGGAAGTGGTACGCGCCATGACCGACAGCACCGTCAGTGCGATTGCGCGGCGGATTGAGCAAGCGACGGCTCCGGGACAGGCCGCCGCCACCCTGACCCTGGACGGCCGGGCACTGGCGCTGACCGCCCTCGCGAACGCGGGGAGTCTCTCCGACGCGCTGAACAGCCAGGGCGTCGGCGAGACGCTAGCCAGCACCACGCGCGCCCTGGCCGACGGGTCGTGGCAACTGAACCGTGTCCTGGGCAACTCGGCCTTCGTCCTCCCGATCGCCACCACCGACCACGCCTGGATCAATCAGTTGGCGCTCTGGGGAGTCGGCGACTACCGCAGCATATCCGGCAAGGGTGGGGCCATGGACTGGGACGGCGAGATTGTCAGTGGCCGGCTGGGCGCAGACGCACAGGTGGCCGACACCCTGCTGGCTGGCCTGGCCGTCTCGTGGCAGCACGGCACCTTTGGCTATGACGATGCCGAGACGTTGCGCGGCACCTATGACGTCGAACAGACCAGCATCCATCCCTACCTCGGCTGGTCGGCCCTGGATGGTCGGATGGACCTGTGGGCCACCGTTGGCTACGGTTGGGGCGAGGTGAAGATAGACAACCAGAACGCGATGAGCCAAGTCGCCGACCTCACCACCACCACCATCGGCGGCGGCGGCAGTGCCCGGTTACTGGAGTCCAACGCGGGGAACCTGCGGCTCAAAGGTGAAATCGTTCAGACCCAGGCAGACGTTGACGACAACGCCGACATGGTCACGGAGCTAACCGTGGACGCCCGCCGGTTGCGGCTGACACTGGAAGGCACACAGGAGCATCAGTTCGCCGACGGCTCGCGCCTGATACCGACCATGGAAGTGGGTCTGCGGCACGACACCGGCGACGGCCGCACCGGTCTCGGCGCGGAATTCGGCGGCAGCCTGCGCTTCTCTGACCCGTCCCGTGGGCTGACCATAGAAAGCCGTGGGCGCGTTCTGCTGGGGCATAGCGGCGACTATAACGACTGGGGCCTGGGCGGGACGATCCGCTTTGCACCAGGCACCAACGGCCGCGGCTTGGCGGTCAGTCTGCAACCCTCCTACGGCGCCACCGCCAGCCGGGTCTCGGAACTGTGGACGCAAGAAGCCGCCGTCGTCCCGACCTCAACCGCCGCTACCACGCCTCAAAGCGGCCAGATGAACATAGACATCAGCTACGGCCTGGACTGGACCGAGTCCTTCTTCACCCCCTACACCCGCCTGTCCCTCACCAACACCCACACCCAAGCCTACCGCCTCGGCACCCGCCTACAGATGGAAGATGGCCTCATCTTCAGCCTCGAAGCCCTAAGACAAGAAAGCCTCACCCAGGCAGTAGACCACGGCATCCTCCTAAAACTCGACCTGAACTGGTAACAATGGCGCTCTGGGGGGGATGCCCCCCCTCGCGACCTATTTACCCCCCCGTCAGGCGTGAAACCCGCCCCCCCTAACAGGCGGGAAACCCGCCCCCTCCCCCTCCGTCATTCTCGTGGCCCCCACGGGAATCCAGTCCTAGACCGCATTGCATTGTCTTCCGCCGTCATCCCATCCCCTCCGTCATAATGGCGCTGGGGGGAGACCCCCCTCGCGGCCCCCTTGCCCCCCGTCAGCCGTGAAACCCGCCCCCTCCTTATCCGTCATTCTCGTGGCCCCCACGGGAATCCAGTCCTGTCCTATGCCCGTCTTCCTTCCCCCGTCCCGATGGCGGCAAAGCCGCAAAAAACCCAACGGCTACGCCGCACCTAACAGGCGGGAACCCTGCCCCTTTAGTTCCCCCCTTCCGTCCTTCTCCCGCCTCTCCTTCTTTGTCCGTCATTCCCACGCCCTGCCCGGGAATCCAGTTCCTAATTGCGAACAACAAGACTGGATTCCCGCCTTCGGCGAGAATGACAGCAGGGGAGGGATGGCGAGAATGACGCCCAAGACTGGATTCCCACCTTCGGTGAGAATGACGGCGGGGAGGGCGATGGTCATTCCCTGTGTCGCGCGTGTCTTTCTTTTTCCGTCATTCTCGTGGCCCCCACGGGAATCCAGTCCTAGAGTGTGTTGCATTTTCTTAGAATGTCATGTGTATTTTCTTACTCCGTCATTCCTCCGCCCCGCCCGGGAATCCAGTTCCTAATTGCGAACAGCCCAAGACTGGATTCCCACCTTCGGTGAGAATGACGGCGGGGAGGAGGGGAGGGTGTTGCCGTTATTGCCGCGTGTGTCTTTCTTTTTCCGTCATTCTCGGGCCCTGCCCGGGAATCCAGTCCTTCAGTAGGAAACAACAGGACTGGATTCCCACCTTCGGTGAGAATGACGGATGGGGAGGGCGATGGTCATTCCCCGTGTCGTGCCCGTCTTTCTTTTTCCGTCATTCTCGTGGCCTCCACGGGAATCCAGTCCTAGACCGCATTGCATTGTCTTAGAATGTCATGTGTATTTTCCTCCGCCGTCATTCTCGTGGCCCCCACGGGAATCCAGTCCTAGACCGCATTCTGGATTCCTGCCTTCGGCGAGAATGACGGCCGGGGAGAGCGCCGAAAATCCAGCCCGTAACCCAGCTTGGACCATCCAAACGGATGCCGCACAATCGCCTTTCCAGAAAGGCGATTCGTCGTTCAGCCACCATGCCACGCCACGCGCAACCCGTTGACAAGGCGTTTCAACGTCAGCTATCGTGTCGTATGTTTGAATCCCGTCACACCGCCGCGTCCGAGGCCGTTTCGATTCCGGACATTATTCCGATCTTTCCGCTTCCCGATGTGGTGTTTTTCCCCGACACGTACTTGCCGCTTCATATTTTCGAGCCGCGCTATCAGGACATGATCGCCGAGGCCGGGACGGACGCCTGTATCGGCATGGCGCTCCTGAAAGAAGGATGGGAGCGCGATGATGACGGGCATCCCGCCATCTGTGCTCTGGGATGCGTGGGTCGTATTCAAATGGTCAAGCCGCTTGGGGATGGCCGCTCAAACCTGATCCTTCACGGCCTGGCTCGTTACGTCATTGAAGAAGAATTGTTTGGTGCGAGCTACCGCAGAGCCAAAATCACCGTGTCGTCCCGTCACCCGTTTCACACACTTGACGAAGATTCCGTGCGAACGACGGTGACGGAGTTGGCGGTCCGGTATCTCCATGCCCGCAAAGCCAGAGAACTCTGTACGCTTGTGACCAATGAATCCAACTCGGACGCCATACTCGTGAACAGTCTGTCCTCGTGTCTGGATTTTACGTCGCTTGAAAAACAATTCCTGCTCGAATCAGCCAGCCTCCACCAGCAAGCCCGCCGTCTCATTGACCTGTTGCGATTCAAGATCTCCGACGTCATGTCATCGTCAGGGGGGGGATGATGACTCCCGACATCGCGATTGACGTCACGAATCTGGGGAAAAGCTATGGCTCGGTGACGGCCATCAGGGATCTGTCGTTCACCGTGCGTCACGGTGAAATCTTCGGGCTTCTCGGCCCAAACGGCGCCGGGAAAAGCACAACGCTTCGCATTTTAATCACTGTGCTGCCGCCGTCGTCTGGCACGGCCACCGTGCTGGGACACAATGTGGCGACGGAGGCGGATACCGTCCGAAGTCTCATTGGCTACGTCCCGCAGGAACGCGCCATTGATCGGTTTCTGACCGGTCGCGAACATCTTGAGCTTTTGGGGAACCTCTACCATCTCCCCAGACAGGAGATGCGGACGAGGATTGACGAACTGCTGCAGCTCGTGAACCTGGAAGATCAGGCGGATCGCATCGCGAAAACCTATTCCGGAGGCATGAAGCGAAAACTGGATATTGCCTGCGGGCTGTTGCCCAATCCCCGCATCGTGTTTCTGGACGAACCGACGCTTGGGCTGGACGTCCATAGTCGTCTGCGTATCTGGGACCACATCCGTCAACTCCGCGAGCGAGGCATCACCATTGTCATGACGACGAATTACCTGGACGAAGCCGACCAACTGTGCGACCGACTCGCGATTCTTGACGGCGGGACCATTCGCACAATCGGTTCACCGATGGAGCTGAAGGCCGGCGTGGGCGGGGACAGCCTGTCATTGACGCTCAAGGAACACGACGCGGACGCACTCCACCGCCTGCGCGACGGGGTCAAGGCCCTGGCGTTTGTTCGTGACGTCCACACCAAATCGAACAGCCTGGATATTCGCGTGGAATCGCCGGAAAAATCCCTCCCGGCCGTTCTGGAAATCGCCAACCGCCTCAACTGCCGGGTTGAGGGGATTGAGTATCATCGCCCCCGACTTGATGATGTGTTTGTCGCCCATACCGGACACGGCTTCAAAGGCAACTACCCCGACAACGAGGAAGAGGCATAACATGAAGACGAAAATCCCCGGAGCCCTCCCCCTCCGTCATTCTCACCACCCCTCCGTCATTCTCGCCAGCAGGCGGGAATCCAGGCTGGCGTTCGCATCGCCTTCCCCCTCCGTCATTCTCGCCCCCTCCCCCGTCCGTCATTCTCGCCAGCAGGCGGGAATCCAGGCTGGTGTTCGCGATGAAGAACTGGACTCCCGAGCAAGGCCCGAGAATGACGGAGGGGAGAAAGACACGCACGGGAAGGACAATGATGGCCTGGATTCCCGGGGATGCCCCGAGAATGACGGAAGAAGAAAGACACGCGTCATTCTCGCCACCCTCCCCCTCCGTCATTCTCACCACCCTTCCCCGTCCGTCATTCTCGCCAGCAGGCGGGAATCCAGGCTGGCATTCTCACCACCTCCCCAGCCACCATCCCACAGCACCAACACAGCAACCAGCACAATAAGGATTCTTAATTTACCATGACATTCCAACACTACAAACAGGAAGTCTGGGCGTTGACCATGCGGTGTGGACGGGCAAACCCTGGCGTTGTCTTGCGATCAACATGTTATGTAACGGCTGTGATATGAAGCAAAAAGTCGGCGAGTATCTATTGGATATTTCGAAACTTGTTTTTGCGGGCGTTGCGCTAAGTGCAATACTCGACGTAGACGGCATCTCCAAAGTGGCGGTGTTGTTCGCCGGCGTGAGTGCGACAGTCACGATAGCCATGACTGGGTTTATCATGATAAGGGAGACATGATGGAAGCCTTTGTGTTATTCACAACCCTGACGGTTGTCAGCCTGTTGTGCCTGGCTGGCATCTTGTGGTATGAGCATCGGCAAAAGAAGCACAGGCGCGATAAAACTTCTTGAGAAGTCGGCTCAAGAGCTGTGCCACAATAAACAGACCTTGACCACATGCCACCATCCCACAGCACCAACACAGCAACCAGCACAATAAGGATTCTTAATTTACCATGACATTCCAACACTACAAACAGGAAGTCTGGGCGTTGACCATGCGGTGGGTGCGGCGATTGAGCCGCGAAAAATTCAGCATGGTGTTCACCCTGGTCCAGCCCATGCTGTTCTGGCTGATCTTTTTCGGCCACCTCTTCCAGCGCGCCGCCGATATCCAGATTCTCCAGGCCCCGAACTATATGAGCTTCCTGGCGGGTGGCGTCGTCGTCATGACCGTCCTCAATAACGGACTGGCCGGCGGGGTGGACCTGTTGTTTGATAAAGAAAACGGGTTTCTGGAACGCATGATCTCCACGCCCATTCACCGGACGTCCGTGATCTTGAGTCGCTATCTCTTCGTCATGACCATTACCGGATTGCAGATTCTGGTCATTCTTGGGATTGCGTTTGCCTTCGGTGTGCGTCTGGAAACGGGGCTGCCGGGCCTCGCCGTGATTCTGGCGCTGGGTATGCTCTTCGGCATCGGCCTGACCGCCATTTCGATGGCCCTCGCATTTTCCGTCAAAAGCCATGGAGATTTTTTTTCCATGCTGGGCTTTCTGTCCCTGCCCATGATTTTTCTTAGCTCGGCGCTCGTGCCCCTGTCGGCCATGCCGGGATGGATGCAGGCGCTGGCCATGGTGAATCCGATGACATGGGTCATCAACGCCGTGCGTCCGCTCATTATCACGGGATGGGAGGCCGCCATGCCTCACGTCGTTCTGGCGCTTGTCATCCTGGTGCTGTTTGACGCGGTGTGCCTGTACGGCGGAGCCAGGGCCTTCCGTCGAGCCATTGGGTAGACAGCCGGGGAGGCCAGCGAGCATGACGTGTATTTCTCCCCCCGTCATCGTCGTGCGTATTTCCCCCCTCCGTCATGATGGCGGCAAAGCCGCAAAACCCCCGACGGCTACGCCGCAACCCTCTCCCCCCCTCCGTCATTCTCGCGTCTTTTCTCCCCTCCGTCATTCTCGGGCCCTGCCCGGGAATCCAGTTCTTCATTCTCGCGTCTTTTCTCCCTTCCGTCATTCTCGGGCCTTGCCCGGGAATCCAGTCCTTCATCGCGAACACCACCCTGGATTCCCGCCTGCTGGCGAGAATGACGGAGACGGGGAGTGCGATAGTCATTCCCTCCCCTCCGTCATGATGGCGGCAAAGCCGAAAACCCCCAACGGCTACGCCGCAACCCTCTCCCCCCATCCGTCATTCTCGGGCCCTGCCCGGGAATCCAGACTGTCCTTCATCCAGTCCGTCGTCATCCTCGCCCTCCCCCGACAGGCGGGAAACCCGCCCCTCATGTCCCCTCCCTCCGTCATGCTCGCGCATTTTCTCCCCTCCGTCATTCTCGGGCCTTGCCCGGGAATCCAGTCCGTAACCCAGCAGTGTGAGTCACCACCCTGGATTCCCGCCTACGGCGAGCATGACGGCCGGGAGGCCAGCGAGCATCCAGTCCGTCATTTTCGGGCCTCTTTCCTTCCGCTGTCATTCCCGCGCATTTCCTTCTGTCGTCATTCTCGGGCCTTGCCCGGGAATCCAGTTCTTAAGCAAGAACACCACCCTGGATTCCCGCCTACGGCGAGAATGACAGCAGGGAGGCCGGCAAGCATCCAGTCCGTCATCCTCCCCCTCCCCCGACAGGCGGGAAACCCGCCCCCTTCATCCTCCCCCTCCGTCATGCTCGCGTATTTTCTCCCCTCCGTCATTCTCGGGCCTTGCCCGGGAATCCAGTCCGTAACCCAGCAGTGTGAGTCACCACCCTGGATTCCCGCCTACGGCGAGAATGACGGCCGGGAGGCCAGCGAGCATCCAGTCCGTCATTCTCGGGCCTCTTTCCTTCCGCTGTCATTCCCGCGCATTTCCTTCTGTCGTCATTCTCGGGCCTTGCCCGGGAATCCAGTTCCTAAGCAAGAACACCACCCTGGATTCCCGCCTACGGCGAGCATGACGGCCGGGGAGGCCAGCGAGCATGACGTGCCTGTCGTTCTTTCGCCGTCATCGTCGTGCGTATTTCCCCCCGCCGTCATTCTCGGGCCTTGCCCGGGTAGCGCGGCTTCGCACTGGCTCCCGCACATGCCGTTATGACGCAAGCGTCTTCTCCTCCTCCCGAACGGTCTGCGAACACCATCAACGCGCTCATCTCCCTGCTCTCCGATCAGGACCAGCGCGTCGCCCGTCAGATTCATCAACGGCTTGTGGACAGGGGGCACGAGGCCGTGCCCTTTCTCCGTCATGCCCAACAGGATTGCCGCGACCCGCTACTGGCGCAACGCCTTCACGCGGTGATTGACGATCTTGCGCAAGCCGACATTGAACAGCAATGGGCCGCGCTGCTGGCACCGTCGCGGCGGGACGTGGACCTGGAAACAGGGGCCTTTCTCATTGCCAGGGCCGGAGACCCCCAGGCGGATATGGCCCCCTGGCGGCAACGCCTGAATGACATGGCCGCCGAGCTCACCCCCCTCGTGGCGCCGTCGCGCACCCCTCGTCACAACGTCTTCGCCATCAACGAGTATCTGTTTCAGACATTGCAATTTCGGGGCAACACCCGTGATTACTACGACCCTCGCAACAGCCTTCTGCACTGCGTCCTGGAACGTCGCGTGGGGATTCCAATCAGTTTATCGGTCGTGTATCTCCTGGTGAGTCAACGGCTCAATGTGCCGGTGGCCGGCGTCGGTATGCCGGGGCATTTTCTCGTCGGACTGCAAACGGAACCCCTGTTTATTGATTGCTTCAACCAGGGGAAGCTGTTAACAGAAACAGATTGCGCGCGCGCATTGGAAGGCTCCGGCGTCGCGTTTGACCGTCGCTATCTTGCGCCCTGCTCCCATGACCTGATCCTGGCTCGGATGCTTCGCAACCTCGTCGCCGTTGCCGAACACCGTCATGAGACAACCGACCGACAACGATTGAGTCGGCTGCTCGCCCTTCTTGAACGCCGGGAGCCTCCCTCGCACGTTCACCAGGGCGCGTCATGACACGGGGTATTCCGGCATCGCCACACCACGCCCAGCGGGGGCAGGCCACTCCCATCACGGCCCTGCTCGCACCAGGGCGCGTCATGACACGGGGTGTTCCGGCATCGCCACACCACGCCCAGCGAGGGCAGTCCACTCCCATCACGGCCCTGGCCCTGCTCGCCGTTGTCGTCGGCGGAGCCTGGATGTGGCACCATCTGGACTTTGACACTCAAGACTTTTTTATTGACGAAGTCGTGCCCGTCCTGTTTCTGATCGTGGCAATCACGCTCTCGCTCTGGGTGGCGATTCGCAAAATCTGGCTGACGCAAAGACGCCGCAGTCGGCGCGCCATGCTCACGCGAAAATTTTCCCGCGAACAAGCCCCCGGCAAACGGTTTGCGCTTGCCACCGAACTCATCGAACTCAATCAGTATCAACTGGCAGGGCTGGAACACATCGCTCAAGACATGGCCGAGGTATTCATGGCCACGTTCAAACGATCCCCCGGAGACAAACAACATCTCATGCGCGGGATAGCGGCCAGTTCCCTCGGCGTCGTGCAACACCGTGAAAGCATTTCACTACTCATGAAGGCACTAGAAGACGATCACGCATACGTGCGCGGATGCGCAGCCCTGGCCCTCGGACGCATGCGCGCCACAGAAGCCATACCCAAGCTAAAACACACAATGAAAGAAGATTGGGACCAAACCGTCCGCAGCCGCTCAAGAGAAGCCATCGAACGCATGAGGTAACCAACACAAGAAACGGCTGTCAGCCAGACCCCCCCGTCAGGCGTGAAACCCGCCCCCTCCTTATCCGTCATTCTCGTGGCCCCCACGGGAATCCAGTCCTAAACCGCATTCTGTATTCCCGCCTGCTGGCGAGAATGACGAGAGAAAGGCAGCGACAACAACAGGACTGGATTCCCACCTTCGGTGAGAATGACGGCGGGGAGGATGACGAGAATGACGGAGGGGATGGATGTGTATTTTTGTGAACTAAACGGCCCGGGTTTCCCGCCTGACAGGTTGACGGACGGGACAGGACTGGATTCCCACCTTCGGTGAGAATGACGGCAGGGAGGGGAAGTGTCATTCTCTGTGTCGTGCACGTCTTTCTTTTTCCGTCATTCTCGTGGCCCCCACGGGAATCCAGTCCTGTCATGTGCACGTCTTTCTTCCGCCGTCACGATGGCGGCAAAGCCGCAAAAAACCTAACGGCTACGCCGCAACTTCCCATCCCCTCCGTCATTCTCGTGGCCCCCACGGGAATCCAGTCCTAAAGTGTGTTGCATTGTTTTAGAATGTTATGTGCATTTTCTTCCGCCGTCATCCTCGCGCCTTGCCACGGGAATCCAGTCCTAAACCGCATTCTGTATTCCCACCTTCGGTGAGAATGACGGCGGGGAGGATGACGAGAATGACGGCCGGGGAGGGATGTGTATTTTTGTGAACTAAACGGCCCGGGTTTCCCGCCTGACAGGTTGACGGACGGGACAGGACTGGATTCCCACCTTCGGCGAGAATGACGGCAGGGAGGGCTGGTGAGAATAACGGCGGGGAGGGATGACGAGAATAACGGAGGGTGTTGTGTGTTTTTACGGTGTCATTCTCGTGGCCCCCACGGGAATCCAGTCCTTCATTTTCCGTGTCGCGTGTCTTTCTTTTTCCGTCATTCTCGGGCCCTGCCCGGGAATCCAGTCATAAAACCTGCGGCGTGAGCCGCCATCGGCGGGAAACCCGCCCCCTCCTGTCCCCCCGCCGTCATGGCCCCCCCGTCACCCGGCCCATCGCGGCCTGATCCATGTTGGTGAACCGGTACCCTTTGCGGTAGAGCGTCTCCATGCCGTTGGTCAACACCGTGAACGCCGCCGCCTCGCGCACGTCGTCAAAGGCTCCGTTCAGCCGGGCGAGTAGCCGAAGGGCATGATCCCCCTCAAACAACGACACGTTGAGGGAGTCCAGAATGTCTCGCAGTTCAACCGCATCATAGCGCTCATCATCATCCCGGTCGGCCACCAGCGCCAGTTGATAAAACGTCAGGCTCAACGACAGGGTGGACTGGCTTTTCGCGAAGGCGGCGCGCGCTTCATTGATGCCGGGGTATTGGCCGGCACAGGCGTGCGAATCAGGCGCCTCGTCCGTGAACGACAGGCGATACACGTCAACACGCCCCCTGGGTGGTTTGCGCATTTGCTGATAAAACCAGGCGGCACAGGACTCCGCGGCCACAAATTCAGCTTTGTCCCTGGTGACCTGTTGAGCAATATGCCGGGCGAATCCCTGAAACACGTCGTGGCCAGTTGCCGCATAGCTCAACCCACCCGCGACCAGCACCATGCTCAACCCACCCGCAAGCCCAAGTCGCCGCATCTGTTGTTCCCTCAAGCCCATGCGCCCAGCCTATCACCCGTGCGTTGGTATCGCCAAGGGGCATAGGCAAAATCCATGACCGTAGTGTACACTGGCCATGATGTGATGCCCTCCGAATCCTATTTCGAAATCAACCCCGACCCCGACACTGCCAGCCATATTCGCAAGGAGCGTGACAAAGCCCGCGCACTGAAACGCACGTCATGGTGGAAGAGGCAACTCCACCTGGGCATCTGCCACTACTGCGGCAACCGGTTTCGGCCCGACCAACTGTCCATGGATCACATCGTTCCGCTGGCGCGAGGCGGGACATCCACCAAGGGAAACGTCGTGCCGTCATGCACCGCGTGCAATCACAAGAAAAAACTTGAAACACCAGCAGACATTGCACTTCGAAAACTATCAGAAACCACATCAGACAATCAGGGAAATCATAACTGAATCCCGTTTCATTGAATCCAGTCCCTCATCATCCGGGAATCCAGTCCGCTATCCCCCCAAACCGTCAGGCGGGAAACCCACCCCACCTAACAGGCGGGAAACCCGCCCCCTCCCATCCCCGTCAGGCGGGAAACCCGCCCCTTTTCTTGTCCCCTCCCCTCCGTCATTCTCGTGGCCCCCACGGGAATCCAGTCCTAGACCGCATTCTGGATTCCCACCTTCGGTGAGAATGACGGACGGGGAGGGCGATGGTCATTCCCGGTGTCGTGCGTGTCTTTCTTTTTCCGTCATTCTCGTGGCCCCCACGGGAATCCAGTCCTGTCGTGTGCGCATTTTCTCCCCCCGTCACGATGGCGGCAAAGCCGCAAAAAAACCAACGGCTACGCCGCACCTAACAGGCGGGAAACCCGCCCCTTTAGTTCCCCCCTGCCGTCATTCCCACGCCTTGCCCGGGAATCCAGTTCCTAATTGCGAAGCCCAGGACTGGATTCCCACCTTCGGTGAGAATGACGGCGGGGGATGGATGTGTATTTTTGTGAACTAAACGGCCCGGGCTTCCCGCCTAACGGACAGGACAGGACTGGATTCCCGCCTTCGGCGAGAATGACGGCGGGGCGGGGAGGGTGTTGCCGTTATTGCCGCGTGTGTCTTTCTTTCTTCCGCCGTCATTCTCGTGGCCCCCACGGGAATCCAGTCCTAGACCGCATTCTGGATTCCCACCTGCTGGCGAGAATGACGGACGGGGATGGATGTGTATTTTTGTGAACTAAACGGCCCGGGCTTCCCGCCTAACGGACAGGACAGGACTGGATTCCCACCTTCGGTGAGAATGACGGCGGGGAGGATGGCGAGAATGACGGCGGGGGAGGGCGGTGAGAATGACGGCCGGGGAGGGGAAGGGTCATTCCCGGTGTCGTGCGTGTCTTTCTTTTTCCGTCATTCTCGTGGCCTCCACGGGAATCCAGTCCTAGAGTATGTTGTATTTTCTTCCGCCGTCATTCTCGTGGTTGCCACGGGAATCCAGTTATGAAACTTGCGGCGTGAGCCGCCATCTTACGATGAACAACTCACCGCAAGGCGCTTACCCCAATCCGGCGGCGGGGCGGCATAGTTGTGCATGTCGGGGTGATCGTCGAAGGGACGGCACAGCAGTTCACGCAGGCGGTCAATTTCCGAATAGTCCCGGTGTTGCGTCGCCCGATCAATCGCAATCTGGACAAGATAATTTCTCAACACATATTTGGGATTGCAGGCATCCATGCGAATCCTGCGTTCCGCGTCCACGCTGCGTTCATCTTTGAGCCGTGCCCGATACCGCTCCGCCCACCAGTCGAAGCCCCCCCGATCGGTGAATTGATCCCGCACCGTCTCGTTCGCCGACGGGTCGTCCTGGTTGAAGATTCCCAGCGCCCGAAAAAAATTCGTGTAGTCCACGTGGTTGCTGTGCATGAGTGCGAGCACGTCGCGCCGGAGTTTGTCATCGCCTTCGCGGATGTCCGTCAGCCCCAACTTGGCCTGCATCAGGTCCGCATAGGTCTTGTGCATGGTCTCTTCATACCGTTCAGGAGCCTTCAGGACATCCGCTTGCTCCACGAGAGGGGAGAGCGCCTGCGCGAGCGCACGCACGTTCCAGTAACCGATATCGGGCTGATTCTCAAACGAGTACCGGCCATGATGATCGGAGTGATTGGGAATAAACCCGGGGACAAAGTCATCCATGAATCCATACGGCCCATAGTCGAGCGTCAGCCCAAGGATGGACATGTTGTCGGTATTCATCACCCCATGCGCCCAGCCTGCGGCCTGCCATTGAGCAATCAGTGTGCCCGTTCGCCCGGCGACCTCATGCAGGAACCGCGCATACCGATCCGGCCCGTCACCGAGATGCGAAAAATGCCGGGCCATCACATAGTCGGCCAGCGTTTTCAGATGCTCGTGCTGCCGACGATAAAAGAACACTTCAAAGGTCCCGAATCGGACGTGACTCGGTGCCATGCGCACGAGCATCGCGCCCGTCTCGACGCGTTCCCGCATGACAGCTTCATCGCTGCCGATGATACAGAGGGATCGGGTCGTCGGGATGCCCAGCCCCTGCATGGCCTCACCGCATAAATACTCGCGGATCGTCGAACGAAGCACCGCGCGACCATCGCCGTCCCGTGAAAAGCGGGTCATGCCCCCGCCCTTCAGGTGCAAATCCCATGTCTCCCCGCGACGATTGCGCACTTCGCCCAACAACATCGCGCGACCATCCCCAAGCTGCGGCACGTAGTGACCAAACTGATGACCCGCATACAGCATGGCAATGGGATCACTGCCGGGGAGTGGAGCTTTGCCGACCAGACAATCAGCAAACCCCGGTCGCCCGGCTTCGTCCGGATCCAGATCAATCAGCTCCGCGGCGGAAGGATTCACACTGACCATATGTGGTGTGTCAAACGCCGTCGGCATGACCCGTTCAAAAAAGATTTCCGGCAAACGGGCATAAGTATTGTCAAAATTCAACGTAGCCAGTGTATTCATCAGCGTATTATCTTCCCGCCCCGAACTCGTCCGCAAGTGAGCAGAACCCCCCTCCCCCAACCCGTCAGGCGGGAAACCCGCCCCCTCCGTCATTCTCGGGCCTTGCCCGGGAATCCAGTCCTGTTCCCATCCGTCAGGCGGGAAACCCGCACCGCTTAGTCCGCCCCGCCCCTCCGTTCCCTCCTTCCCCGCCGTCATTCTCGCCAGCAGGCGGGAATCCAGTCCTGTCCTTCCCTTCCCCTCCCATCCGTCAACCCGTCAGGCGGGAAACCCGCCCCCATTAATTTCTAAAAATACACAACACATCCCCGCCGTCCCCCCCGCCGAAGGTGGGAATCCAGAATGCGGTCCAGGACTGGATTCCCGTGGCGGCCACGAGAATGACGGCGTAGGAAAATGCACATGACATTCTAGGAAAATGCAATGCGGTCTAGGACTGGATTCCCGTGGGGGCCACGAGAATGACGGAAAAAGAAAGACACGCACGACACAGGGAATGACCATCGCCCTCCCCCTCCGTCATTCTCGGGCCTTGCCCGGGAATCCAGTCCTGTCCCATCCGTCAGGCGGGAAACCCGCCCCATTAATTCCTAAAAATACACAACACCTCCCCACCGTCATTCTCGCCCCCCCCAGCACCATTATGACGGAGGGCGGTGGAGGTGCCATCTCACCGGAATCGGGCGCACGGCAAAGCTGGAACCATTGTGGAATCGGCGAAACGAACGGGTGATGGCGGAGAAACCGGAAGAAACGATTTAGGTCTGTTGTTCCGTCTCATCGGCGGGAGGAGGCTTCGCCGGGTTCCAGATCTGGAGACGGTCAATCAGGGGTTTGGCTTCCGGGCTGGTGGCTTGGCTGGGTTCGCTGGGTTCCTGGTCCCATGTGAGTTGCGTGTACCCGTGTTCCGTCAGCGTCGTGCGGATCACGGTAACGAGCGCGTCAAGGGTCACCGCGTTTCCCTGGCGCAGATCAAGCACGCGCCGGGCTTTGTCCGTGGGGGCGGGAGTCTCGTTGAGCAACGCCCAGCATCGGTCAAACACCGTGTTGCGCACGTCTTCGGGCACGTTCAGCGTCGGGATGTTCGAGGTACACAACGCCACCACCATCAGCGCAAACTGGAGGTCCGGGAGTTCCGAATGATTGACATCAAGCGTTTGCATGACCGTACCCCATTTTGTCAGGCCCACGACCCCTTTTTCAATCCCCGAATGTCGGACCGCAACTTACGCCGGTTCCCCGCCGTCATTCTCACCATCCCTCCCCGCCGTCATTCTCGCCAGCAGGCGGGAATCCAGTCCTGTCCCATCCCCCAACCCGTCAGGCGGGAAACCCGCCCCATTTAGTCCGCCCTTCCCCTCCCCTCCGTCCTTCTCGCCATCCCGCCCCGCCGTCATTCTCGCCGAAGGCGGGAATCCAGTCCTGTCCTATCCGTCAGCCGGGAATCCAGGCTGTTGTTGTCGCTGCCTTTCTCCCTGTCATTCTCACCGAAGGCGGGAATCCAGAATGCGGTCTAGGACTGGATTCCCGTGGGGGCCACGAGAATGACGGAAAAAGAAAGACACGCACGACACCGGGAATGACCATCGCCCTCCCCGCCGTCATTCTCGCCGAAGGCGGGAATCCAGTCCTGTCCCATCCCCCAACCCGTCAGGCGGGAAACCCGCCCCATTTAGTCCGCCCTTCCCCTCCCCTCTGTCATTCTCGCCATCCCGCCCCTCCGTCATTCTCGCCAGCAGGCGGGAATCCAGTCCTGTCCTATCCTATCCGTCAGCCGGGAATCCAGGCTGTTGTTGTCGCTGCCTTTCTCCCTGTCATTCTCGCTGAAGGCGGGAATCCAGAATGCGGTCTAGGACTGGATTCCCGTGGCGGCCACGAGAATGACAGCGTAGGAAAATGCACATGACATTCTAAGAAAATGCAACACACTTTAGGACTGGATTCCCGTGGCGGCCACGAGAATGACGGCAAAAAACCAACCCCGAGAATGACGACAAAAACCCCACATGCTACGACGTCCGACCCGCATTCCGGATCGCAGCCTACGCTGGTTCCCCGTCATCGCATTTCTTGCAATGGAGTCGTTGATGCAGTTTCTGTTCGCGTCCTTCACGGGTCACGACCCATGGACGGTTGCTCCATGGTGGGGTGTGCCGCACATGCTGGCCGTGACCGCATTCAAGCTCCGCAACCCAATCGCCGTCGTCATCCTGGTGAAAACCGATGATTTTCTGTTCCATGTTTCACGACCCCATGTACCGCCTCCAGCCCGGATGGAGCCGCGATGGTTTGGATCATTGCGACGCGACTCGGATAGCATACCGTTCTGTGGAACGGATGTTCAATATGGAATCGCTGTCCCTTCCCCAACCCGTCAGGCGGGAAACCCGGCCCGTCCAGCCGTCAGGCGGGAAACTCTCCCTGCCGTCATTCTCGCCGAAGGCGGGAATCCAGAATGCGGTCTAGGTCTAGGACTGGATTCCCGTGGGGGCCACGAGAATGACGGAAAAAGAAAGACACGCACGACACCGGGAATGACCATCGCCCTCCCCGCCGTCATTCTCACCGAAGGTGGGAATCCAGTCCTGTTGTTCGCAATTAGGAACTGAATTCCCGGGCAGGGCCCGAGAATGACGGAAGGGTAGGAAGTTGCGGCGTAGCCGTTGGGTTTTTTGCGGCTTTGCCGCCATCGTGACGGCGGAAGGAAATGCACACACGACAGGACTGGATTCCCGTGGGGGCCACGAGAATGACGGAGGGGCGGCGCGGACAAAATTCCCGTGGGGGCCACGAGAATGACGGAGGGGCGGCGCGGACAAAAAAGCCCTGGCCCCCCACAACAGGCCATCCGTATCGCCAGCGGGCAATGGTCTCCATTGGGCGTTTGTGATACAACTGTGCGGGAACGAAGACACGGACGTCCGCTGTGTCACGGGGCGTGCGGCTGTGGCAGTCGGCGTCAGTGGTTCGCGAAAAGAGACAGGTGACGTATGGCGCTGAAAGTCTTAATCGTTGACGATGAACAGGCGATCGTGGATCTGGTGCGGCATCACCTGGAAAAAGAAGGGCTGCATTGCATTGAGGCTTCCGAAGGCGAGATGGCCCTGCACCTCGCCCGGACCGCACACCCTGATTTGCTGGTGCTGGACCTCATGCTGCCCGGCGTTGACGGATTGGAAATTTGCCGGTTGCTTCGTCGTGAACAGCGCACCGCGAACATGGCGATTATCATGCTGACGGCCAGGGCGGAGGAGGTGGACCGGGTGGTGGGATTGGAAATGGGAGCGGACGATTACGTGGTCAAACCGTTTAGCCCGCGGGAGCTAATGGCGCGAGTCAAGGCGGTGTTGCGACGCCGACAGGACGGTCCAATGGACGCCATGCGACGAGTCGGCGCGCTGGAAGTTGATGAGGCCAAATATCAGGTTCGCGTGGCGGGACAGATCGTGAAGCTCACGGTGAAAGAATTTGATCTGCTCCGCACATTGATGCGGGCGAACGGGCGGGTATTGAACCGGGAGCACGTTCTGGAAACGGTCTGGGGGTACGCCAATGCCGGGGAGATTGAATCGCGAACGGTTGACGTGCATATCAGACGCCTCCGGGAAAAACTCGGCGACGAAAGCCGCCGCATCGTGACGGTCAAGGGCGTGGGGTATCGCTTCGAGGCCGAAGACTAAGGGACGGATGTGGGCATGCCGATGCTGAAGGGCCGTTTGGATTTCCGGTTCGGGTTGTCGTTGAGCGTGGTGACGCTGTTGGGTCTGACGGCCATGTGGTGGCTGGCCTCGTCCGGGGCGACCGGCGGGGCGCGCTGGGCGGGGAGTATCGGCATTGGCATTGCGGTCGCGGTGTGCGGACTGTGGTTGGGAAAACGGATGTTGAGGCCGGTGTATGACATTCAGAGTCACGCCGAGCGGTTGTTGCGTGGATGGGGCGACACGACAACCGAAGACGACGAATTTGGTGTGTTGAACAAGGCTGTCGCGTACATCGCGTCGCATTCCCAGGACCGGCTTCGGGTCATGGAAACCGAACGTGCCGCCATCGTCGCCATTCTCGACAGTATGACCGAAGGCGTGATCGCCCTGAACGAACACAGCCGCATTGTGTGTATGAATCACGCCGCGCGAACCATGCTGGATTATACTCACGATCGGGCGGAAGGACGCGCGTTGCTGGAGGTGGTCAGAGATCGGGGATTGACCGAATTGGTGGAGTCGTGTCGCGTGCTGGACGCCAGGGGGCCGCGCAAGCGGGACATTGAGCGTTACGCGCCCTCTCGAAAAATGATCGAGGTTCATGCCCTGCCCGTGCCCTTTTCCGCGCAGGCCAGGGGGGCGGTCCTTGTGTTGCGCGACGTCACCGAACTGCGGCGTCTGGAAAAGGTTCGCGCTGAATTTGTGGCCAACGTGTCGCATGAGTTGCGAACCCCGCTGACGGCCATCAAGGGCTATCTGGAGACCCTGCTGGATGAAGCCTCGCCGGAGTCGGCCACGCATCGGCGATTTCTGGAGGTGGCCAACAGTCACGTAGAACGCATGGGGCGTTTAATTGATGATCTTCGGCATCTTTCCGATATTGAAATGGGCAACGTGGTGCTGGATGCTGTTCCCATTCACATTGGGGACGTGGTCAGCGAAGTCTCGGCCATGTTTGAAAAGGATGCCGCGAAAAAAGACGTGGAGTTGCTGAACCAGGTTCCCTCCCATTGCCGTGTGCGGGCCGATCGTGACCGGGTCGCGCAAATCCTGGTCAATCTTGTGGACAATGCGGTGAAATATACCCCGAAAGGGGGAACAGTCAGGTTTCAGGCGGCACAAGAAGACGACCAGCACATTCGCATCACGGTCCGGGATACGGGACACGGGATTCCGCGCACGGATTTGCCTCGCGTGACGGAACGATTTTACAGGGTTGAGAAAGCCCGTTCGCGCGAAGCCGGTGGAACCGGACTAGGTCTTGCCATTGTAAAACATCTAGTGCAGTTGCATGGCGGAACGCTTCAAATAGACAGCGAATACGGCAAAGGAACAACCATAGGATTTCTGCTTCCAGCCGCGTAACGTTCTTCCTCCCCTCCGTCACGATGGCGGCAAAGCCGCAAAAAAACCTAACGGCTACGCCGCAACTTCCCCTCCCTCCCGTCCCCTCCCTCCCCTCCCCGCCGCGCCGTCCCCTCCCTCCCCTCCGCGCCGTCCCTCCCCTCCCCGCCGTCATTCTCGTGGCCCCCACGGGAATCCAGTCCTGTCCTAACCCGTCAGGCGGGAAACCCGCCCCATTTAAACCGTCCGTTCCCTCCGTCCCCTCCCCGCCGTCATTCTCGGGCCCTGCCCGGGAATCCAGTCCTGTCCCCTCCCCCAACCCGTCAGGCGGGAAACCCGCCGATGGCGGCTCACGCCGCAGGTTTCATAACTGGATTCCCGTGGCGGCCACGAGAATGACACCATAAAAAATACACAACACCCGCCGTCATTTTCGCCGAAGGCAGGAATCCAGAATGCGGTCTAGGACTGGATTCCCGTGGCGGCCACGAGAATGACAGCGAAAGGAAAAAAGGCACGGGAATGACCACCGCCCTCCCTCCCCGCCGTCATTCTCGGGCCCTGCCCGGGAATCCAGTCCTGTCCCATCCGTCAGGCGGGAAACCCGCCGATGGCGGCTCACGCCGCAGGTTTCATAACTGGATTCCCGTGGGGGCCACGAGAATGACACCATAAAAAATACACAACACCCGCCGTCATTCTCGCCAGTAGGCGGGAATCCAGTCCTGTTGTTGTCGCTGCCTTTCTCCCTGTCATTCTCGCCAGCAGGCGGGAATCCAGAATGCGGTCTAGGACTGGATTCCCGTGGGGGCCACGAGAATGACAGCGAAAGGAAAAAAGGCACGGGAATGACCACCGACCTCCCTCCCCGCCGTCATTCTCACCGAAGGTGGGAATCCAGTCCTGTCCCATCCGTCAGGCGGGAAACCCGCCGATGGCGGCTCACGCCGCAGGTTTCATAACTGGATTCCCGTGGCAACCACGAGAATGACGGCGTAAGAAAATGCACATGACATTCTAAGAAAATGCAACACACTTTAGGACTGGATTCCCGTGGCGGCCACGAGAATGACAGCGAAAGGAAAAAAGGCACGGGAATGACCATCGCCCTCCCCTCCGTCCCCTCCCCTCCGTCATTCTCACCGAAGGTGGGAATCCAGTCCTGTCCCCTCCCCCAACCTGTCAGGCAGGAATCCAGAATGCGGTCTAGGACTGGATTCCCGTGGCGGCCACGAGAATGACGGAGGGGAGAGGCCGATGAGGGAGCGAGCGAGAGAGGTTTGACTGATGGGGGGGATAAGGGGGTCGCGAGGGGGGTCTCCCCCCAGCGCCATTATGACGGAGGGCGAAAGAAAATGCGCGTCATTCTCGCCATCCCTCCCCGCCATTCAAACAGCGATGTAACAATTTCGTAACCTGTTTTTGACGCCAGATTCATATGCCGCGCCTACAATTCTGTCATGCTCACCAGCAGGTGGGAATCCAGGCTGTGAACATTGGCGGGGAAAGCGTCCGAGGAAACATCGAAGCAGGATGCGGCAAGAGGTGAACGGCATGGGACGAAGATGGCGCGCACAGATCTCGAATCGGTTCAACGGGATGTTCAGTCTGGGCCCCCCATGCCTGGGCGTGGTGTGCCTGTTCGGCATGAGTGGCGTTTCCCAGAGTTGGGCTGCCGAATCCATGGCGGATCCGAATTGGAAAGCCTATGCCAGGGTCAGTGGGGTGTCCGGGAATCTGAACAGCATTGGGTCTGATACCTTGAACAATCTCATGACGCTTTGGGCTGAAGGGTTTCGAAGGGAATATCCCAATGTGAAGATTCAGATTGAGGGCAAGGGATCCAGCACCGCGCCCCCGGCTCTGATTCAAGGGACGGCTCAACTGGGGCCGATGTCCCGGCCAATGAAAGCGAGGGAAATGGACACGTTTGAGGAGAAATTTGGCTATAAAGCCACCCGCTTTCCCGTCGCGGTGGATGCGCTGGCGGTGTATGTCAACAAGGACAATCCGATCCGGTGTCTTGGCATGGAACAGGTGGATGCCATGTTTTCCAAAATCAGGAGGCGCGGTTATGCTGACAACATTCACCGGTGGGGACAGGCGGGCCTTGACGGAAGCTGGCAGACCAGGCGCGTGAGTTTGTACGGCCGCAATTCCGCTTCAGGGACGTATGGGTTTTTCAAGAAAAAAGCGTTGAAGACGGGTGATTATAAAGATGAGGTCAAGGAACAGCCCGGGTCGGCTTCGGTGGTGCAGGGCGTGACGGAAGATCGTGGCGGGATTGGGTATAGCGGCATTGGCTATCGAACGTCGGGGGTCCGCGTGGTGCCCCTGTCGGCGGAGCAGGGGAGTCCCTGCTATGAACCGACGTTTGGAAACGCCGTGTCGGGAACGTATCCCCTGGCCCGGTTTCTTTACGTGTACGTGCATAAAACCCCGGGCAAGCCGCTCCCGCTTTTAGTCAAAGAATTTTTGAAGTACGTGTCGAGCGACACAGGGCAGAACGTCGTCATCAAGGACGGCTATTTCCCCTTGCCGCAGCGCGTCATCAGTCGGACATTCGCCGACATGCCATAGCGCCGCGTCCTTCGGATTACTCCGATCCGCAGTCTCCACAATCCATGAACCACGATCACGAAAAAACAGCTCGAACGCCCCCGCCTCCCTTGCCGTCTTTTCTTGCGCGAGGCACTTCAAGGACGGTGCGCCGTTGGATGAATCATGTGGCCACGGGGGTCATTACCGTTGGAGGATGGGCCACCATCATCAGCGTGCTGGGAATTTTTGCCTATCTGCTGATTCAAGTGGCGCCCCTGTTGTATCCGGCCTCCTGGAGCAAAACGGCGTCCGTGGACGTTGGCGCGTTTGATCGAGCCGGTGTCAATCCGCAGAACGTCGGCGTGGGGATTGATGACTATATGGAAATCGGATACGTGCTTCGACAGGGGGATATAACCTTCCATGCCCTGCCGTCCGGCGTCCCGGTTCGTCCCGATTCCGTGCCGGATGTTGCGGCAGGGACCATCACCGCCGTGGCGCGCTTTGCGGGGAACGCGCACCGCTATGGATTGGGGACGGCCGACGGGCGCGTGATGCCCCTGCGTATTCAGTATCAAGTCACGTTCGAGGATGATGTCAGAACCGTGTTTCCGGTTGTGACCGCCGGTGAGCCTGTTGACGCGGTGCCCACCTCCGGGGCCATTGCCCGGCTTGCCTGTCTGGAAACGGATGGCGGAACGATCGTGGCCGCGTTGACCGACTCCGGTCGCCTGTTTCTCACGAGCATTGGCGAAACGGACGCGGCGTTGTTTGCAACCGAACGCGCACGGGAAATCCGTCAGGCCGAGATCACCGGGGAGGGAGTCGGAACCGTGTCGGCGTTGCTCCTGGATCGTGCGGGGGAAACCCTTGTCGGGGGAACGAGGGATGGACGATTGCTGCATTGGGATATTCGGGATATTCAACGCCCGCGATTGCTGGGGAGCTATGACGCCGGCGCGCCCGTCACCGCGCTATCGTACCTCATCGGCGATCAATCTTTTGTGGTGGGCACGGCCGCCGGAACCGTCTCCGTCTGGCTGTCCGTGCCGGACCCGGACCCGGGCGGTGACCTGCGTCTGCGAAACATTCGGGACTTTGTGCCGCATGACGGGGCGGTGACCGCCATTTCGCCTTCGCTGCGCGATAAAGGATTTCTCACAGCCGATGCCGCCGGCGGAGTGGCCGTGCATTATTCCACGTCACATCAGACGCTCATCACGATCTCTGGAAACGGCTCCCCCGTGCTGGCCGCGATGTTTGCTCCGAAGGCCAACGGGGTCATCGTGATCCATGACGACGGACGGCTGGTGGCCTATGACGTTGAGAATGACCATCCCGAAACGACCCTCTCGTCCCTGTTTCTTCCCGTACTCTACGAAGGGTATGACGAGCCATCGGCGGTGTGGCAATCAACCGGCGGGTCCGACGCCTTTGAGTCCAAATTCGGCATGTGGCCGCTGATTTTCGGCACGCTAAAAGGCACGATTTACGCGATGCTCCTGGCGACGCCTATCGCGGTGCTCGGAGCGATTTATACCGCGATGTTCATGCATCCCAATGTGCGCGCCGTGGTCAAACCGGTCGTGGAAACCATGGCGGCGTTCCCGACGGTGATCCTGGGATTCCTGGCCGGATTGTGGCTGGCCCCCCTGCTGGGGAAAATTTTCCCGGCCGTGGTCGCGATGTTTCTGGTGTTGCCACCGGCGGTCGTGTTGGCCTGTGTCGGTTGGCAATGCCTTCCCTCGGCCATGAAACGCCAATCGGGGACGGTGATGGAATTGGCCGCATGCGTCCTGGTCCTTGGCGGAACCGTATGGGTCTGTTTGCAATTCAATCAGCAGATTGAAGCCTGGCTTTTTGATTCGAACTACCGGCACTGGCTGTTCTCGACGTTCGGCGTGGAGTATGACCAGCGCAATGCGTTGGTCATTGCCGTGGCCATGGGGATGGCCGTCATCCCCGTCATTTTCAGCATTTCCGAGGATTCATTGAGCAATGTGCCTCGTCATTTGATTGCCGGCTCGCTGGCTCTCGGCGCGACCCCGTGGCAGACACTGACCAAACTCGTCATTGTGTCGGCAAGCCCCGGGTTGTTCTCCGCGCTCATGATCGGGTTGGGGCGGGTCGTCGGGGAAACCATGATCGTGCTGATGGCCACGGGCAACACTCCGGTGCTGGACATGAATCTTTTCAATGGATTTCGCACCCTCTCGGCGAATATCGCCGTGGAAATGCCCGAAGCCCCGCAGGGCGGAACGCTGTATCGCCTGTTGTTTCTGTCCGGGCTTATTTTGTTTGTGTTTACGTTTCTGGTGAACACGGTCGCGGACGTGATTCGGCAGCGGCTTCGGGTTCGCTACGGTCAATTTTAGACGTGTAACATGCCTGGCAAGATTCGCAAATTTTTCGATTCGGGAACGCTGTTTGTGTGGCTGTGCGGAGTGGCCGTGGCCGCCTCGTTGCTCATGGTCGGCGGCGTTCTGGTACTGATTATGATCAACGGGCTTGGATTTTTCTGGCCCCATGCGTTGCTGGAAATGCAGCTCACGGACGGCACTCGCGTACTGGGCGAACTCAAAAACGAAGAGGTCATCCCCGATTCCGTGACACCGGATTTTCCCGAAGGCACAACACGGGTGAGGCTGAAAATCGGGAATCGTGATCTGTACGGCCTGGATTTCCGGTGGGTTGATCGCGAGCACATCGTGTCGGTGGCGACTCCGAAACACGTAGTCGCCGTTGAACGCAGAGAATGGGGGAATTTTTATGGCCGGATTCGCCAGGTCGAGCGTGAAGGACACGTCGTGGCGACGGGCCATGAAGAGGGATGGAAGGCGTTGCAGCCTCTGATTGATCGCGTCAACACCCTGCATGAAGACATGGCGCATCTGCAACGAGACGTCATCGGCGACATCAATTATGAGATCGAAGACATTCGGTTGACGCTCCGGGCGTTGGAGCTGGCGGGTCGGGGCGACGCCCCAGAGGTGCCCGCGCTCCGGGCGGCCAGCCAGCGGCTGGAAAGCCAGTACCGCGAACAGGTCGAGTTGCTTCGGACAGTGAGCGACCGGCTCAATGAGTACGCCGTTGTCCTGGTCGAAACCAATGGCCGCGAGCAGCGCCTGTCGGTCGGGAACATTGTGCGGGCGCGTCGTCCCAATGCGATGAGCGTTGGGGAAAAATCGCTCGCGTACCTCGTCAATTTCTGGGCCGTGTTGAGCGAAGAACCCAGGGAGGCCAATACCGAAGGGGGCATTTTCCCGGCGATCTTCGGCACGGTGATGATGGTGTTGATGATGAGCGTGGCCGTGGTGCCGTTTGGCGTGCTGGCCGCATTCTACCTGAAGGAATATGCGCGACAGGGGCCGATTGTCCGCATGGTGCGCGTCGCGGTGAATAATCTGGCGGGGGTGCCGTCCATTGTGTTTGGCGTCTTCGGGCTGGGATTCTTTGTCTATGCGGTCGGAGGAACCATTGACGACCTGTTCTATGCCGAAGCCCTGCCGACCCCGACGTTTGGAACAGGCGGGATGCTGTGGGCGTCGCTGACGCTGGCGCTCATGACAGTTCCCGTCGTGATCGTGTCGACAGAAGAAGGGCTGGCCGCCGTGCCAAGAGAATATCGCGAAGGATCGCTGGCGTTAGGCGCGACAAAACTGGAAAGCATGATTCGCGTAATCCTGCCCTGCGCGCTACCAGGCATTCTGACCGGCCTGATCCTGGCCGTGGCCCGGGCAACCGGCGAAGTAGCGCCCCTGATGCTAACCGGCGTCGTCAAACTAGCACCAGCGCTTCCAGTAGACGGCCACTTCCCCTTCTTCCACCTGGAACGCAAATTCATGCACCTGGGCTTTCACATCTTCGACGTAGGCTTCCAGTCCCCCAACGTAGAAGCCGCCAAACCCATGGTATACGTCACCGCGTTAGTCCTGATCCTGGTAGTGATCACCCTGAATTTCAGCGCGATTGCTTTCCGCAATCATATGCGAAAAAAATTTCGCTCATCGGCCGTGTAATCCCCTCCCCCAACCCGTCAGGCGGGAAACCCGCCCCCATTTAAACTGCCCGTCCCCGCCGTCCCCTCCCTTCCCCTCCCCGCCGTCATTCTCGTGGCCTCCACGGGAATCCAGTCCTGTTCCTTCCCTCCAACCCGTCAGGCGGGAAACCCGCCCCATTTAAACCCTCCCTCCCCTCCCTCCCCTCCCTCCCCGCCGTCATTCTCGGGCCCTGCCCGGGAATCCAGTCCTGTACCGTCAGGCTGGAAACCCGCCGATGGCGGCTCACGCCGCAGGTTTCATAACTGGATTCCCGTGGCAACCCCCCTCCGTCATTCTCGCCAGCAGGCGGGAATCCAGAATGCAGTCCAAGACTGGATTCCCGTGGGGGCCACGAGAATGACAGCGTAAGAAAATGCAACACACTTTAGGACTGGATTCCCGTGGAGGCCACGAGAATGACAGCGAAAGGAAAAAAGGCACGAGAATGACCATCGCCCTCCCTTCCCCTCCGTCATTCTCACCGAAGGTGGGAATCCAGTCCTGTCCCATCCGTCAGGCGGGAAACCCGCACTCATTTAAACCGTCCCCTCCCTTCCCCTCCGTCATTCTCACCGAAGGTGGGAATCCAGTCCTGTTCTTGTCGCTGCCTTTCTCCCCGTCATTCTCGCCAGCAGGCGGGAATCCAGAATGCGGTCCAAGACTGGATTCCCGTGGGGGCCACGAGAATGACGGAGTAGGAAAATGCAACACACTTTAGGACTGGATTCCCGTGGAGGCCACGAGAATGACGGCGAAAGGAAAAAAGGCACGGGAATGACCATCGCCCTCCCTTCCCCTCCGTCATTCTCACCGAAGGTGGGAATCCAGTCCTGTCCCATCCGTCAGGCGGGAAACCCGCCCCCATTTAAACTGTCCTTCCCCTCCCTCCCCCTCCGTCATTCTCGCCAGCAGGCGGGAATCCAGAATGCGGTCCAAGACTGGATTCCCGTGGAGGCCACGAGAATGACGGCGTAAGAAAATGCAACACACTCCAGGACTGGATTCCCGTGGCAAGGCACGAGAATGACGGCGAAAGGAAAAAAGGCGCGGGAATGACCATCGCCCTCCCTTCCCCTCCGTCATTCTCACCGAAGGTGGGAATCCAGTCCTGTTCTTGTCGCTGCCTTTCTCCCCGTCATTCTCGCCAGCAGGCGGGAATCCAGAATGCGGTCTAGGACTGGATTCCCGTGGAGGCCACGAGAATGACGGCGTAAGAAAATGCAACACACTCCAGGACTGGATTCCCGGGCAAGGCCCGAGAATGACGGAGGGGGAAGAAAGACGCACACACTCCAGGACTGGATTCCCGTGGAGGCCACGAGAATGACGGAGGGGAGAGGCCGATGAGGGAGCGAGCGAGAGAGGCTTGACTGATAGGGGGGGGGCAAGTGGGTCGCGAGGGGGGTCTCCCCCCAGCGCCATTATGACGGAGGTCGGGGCGGGGAGGGCGAGAAGCCAACACCACACTCCCCCAACCCTCATGATTGACATTCTCCCTCAACCTCCGCACACTGCCCCGCGCTGGACGGGGGGGGTTTGAAACAGCCATGGCTTCTTCTGAACGTTTTCCACACGGGCAATCCGAACCTAAAATCACGGTCG
This sequence comes from Nitrospirales bacterium, assembly GCA_965207175.1. Lineage (GTDB taxonomy): Bacteria > Nitrospirota > Nitrospiria > Nitrospirales > UBA8639 > Bin75. Next base: position 1,253,407 of record OZ242269.1, on the reverse strand, counting down.
AAGCCGCGGACTTTTTTTATGGCGACAAGCAGGTGCTGTTCAACGTCAATCTGACCATCCTGGAACATCAGGTCACCGCGTTGATTGGGCCGTCCGGGTGCGGGAAATCCACCTTGTTGCGCTGTTTTAACCGGCTGAATGACGTGATCGAGGGCGCGCGTCTGGCGGGGGGAAAGATTCGCATAGACCGTCAGGACATCTATGACGTGTCTGTGGACGTCACGGATCTCCGCACCACGGTCGGCATGGTCTTTCAGAAAGTCAATCCGTTCCCCAAATCCATTTACCAGAACCTGGTGTACGGGCCGCAGTTGCACGGCATACGCCGCCGCGCCCTGTTGGATGACATTGCCGAAAAGAGTCTGCGGGACGCGGGGCTTTGGGAAGAAGTCAAAGACCGCCTGCATCACAACGCGTTCAGTCTGTCGGGAGGACAACAGCAGCGGCTGTGTATTGCGCGCGCGCTGGCCGTCAATCCCGACGTGTTGCTCATGGATGAACCCTGTTCGTCGCTGGACCCTGTTTCAACGGCGAAGATTGAAGAGTTGTTGCGTTCCCTGCGGGAGCAGCTCACCGTGGTGATTGTGACGCATAATATGCAGCAGGCCGCCCGCATTTCCGACGTGACGGGATTTTTTCTGACGGGTGAATTGATTGAATGTGACGAGACGAAACGGATTTTTACCAATCCATCCGACCGGCGCACGGAAGATTACGTGACGGGCCGGTTTGGATGACGGGTTGGATGTTTCGCAGTCATTGAGGGCGCGATGGAACGTTACTTTGAAGAAGCGTTTAGCAAAGTCAACTACGCCATTCTCAAGATGGGCGCTCTGGTCGAAGACCAGATGCGGAATGCCATGAAAGCGCTCATTGAGCGCGATGAGGCGTTGGCCCGCCTGGTGATCGAGAACGACCGACGCGTGAATATGCTGGATCTGGAAATTGATGAGATGTCCATTGAATGTCTGGCGCGCTACCAGCCCGCCGCCAGAGACCTGCGCTTTTTGACCACCGCGATGAAAATTTCGTCTGAACTGGAGCGGATGAGCGATTTGGCGGAAAATATCTGCGAGCGCGCGATTGAACTGAATGCGGAGCCGCAGCTCAAGCCGTACATTGATATTCCGTATATGGCCGAGCGCGCGGGGCTGATGGTGCGGGAGTCGCTGGATGCGTTCGTGAAAGCCGATGCGACGTTGGCGAGGAAAGTCATTGGCGACGACGATGTCGTTGACAATCTGACGGAACAGCTCTTTCGTGAACTGCTGTCCTTCATGATCGAAAATCCCAAGACCATTACCCGGGCCATTCGTCTTTCCTTTATTTCCAAGTACATTGAAAGGGTTGCCGATCATGCCACGAATATCGCGGAGCTGGTCGTGTATCTGGCTGAAGGAAAAATCATCCGCCATACGATTCCCTCTCAAACACCGTAAGCGTTTCCCTGTGTGCCTTCTCGCCTGTGTGTCGGGTCGGAGTTTCCCGGCCTGGCGGCAACCATGGGACAAGGATTCGGAGCGCGAGGCCCCTGTCATGGCACGGTCGTGCTGTGATTGTGTGAATATGTGCGTTGCCAGCGAGACGCGGCGAGGAGGAGGCCCGTGCAGACCGGGACGTTAGAACGCCTTCTGGCCCTGGCCGTGCAGGCCGCGCAAACCCCGGCCGGGATTATTCTCAACCATTTTGCGGATTGCGAGCTGTCTGTCGAACAGAAAAGCGACGGGTCGCCGGTGACCGTGGCGGACCGCGAGGCGGAAACCGCGATTCGCGCCACGTTGCAGAACAATCCGATCTCGGCGGAGTTTGACGTATTGGGAGAAGAGTTTGGCCAGCGCGAACACAAGACCCGCTATCGCTGGCTGATTGATCCCATTGACGGCACGCGATCCTTCGTGAACCGGATTCCGTTGTTTGGAACGATCGTCGCGCTGGAGGACCGGGAATTGGACAAGGCGCTCATCGGGGTCATCCATTTGCCCGTGCTGAATACGACCTGCGATGCGGCCCTGGGATTGGGATGTCGCCGTAACGGCGCGCCCGTGTCGGTTTCCGACGATGCGGACCCGGCAACGAGTTTGATCGCGACGGGGGATATTGCCCAGTTCATCAGTGCCGGGTGCGAAGGGATGTTTCAACGACTGGTCGAGACATGTCAGTACCTTCGGGGCTATACCGACTGTTTCGGCCACATGCTGGTGATCGGCGGCTCGGTCGGCGCCATGATTGATCCCGACCTTAGCCCCTGGGACGCCGTGGCCACCCGGGTTCTGGTTGAAGAAGCCGGCGGAACGGTCGTGACGCGCCCGTCCCGCGCCGAAAACAAAATTGACACCGTGTTTGGAGCGCCGAAGCTCGTCGAACAGTTGGTGACATACCTGCATTTTTGATGGAGAAGGCCGGTCGTGCCGGTTCGCATGGCATCGTTCGGCATTGGGTTAACGGTGAGCCGGCGTCATGCGTTGCGCAGGCGGGAGCCACCATTGCAACGACCCGCTTCCAAGTCGGGGCGTTCCGTCAAACCGGATGTGGCAGACTCCGGATGTTTGGAACGACAGTCCTGTAACGGGTTGGCCCAGGAGCATGATGCCGGCGACATGGCCCAAAATCGGTTCATGGCCCACACAGCACACGCGGTCATCCCTGGCAAACGCGGTCAGCATGGTCAGGAAATCGTCCGGAGACCCGTCCGAAAGCAGTTCCGCGCAAGGCTGCGGGCGCGCAGAAAACCCCAGAATATCCCGGACGATGTCGGCGGTTTGTCTGGTGCGGAGGAAGGGGCTGCAGAGAAGGTGAGTGGGAATGACGCCAAGCCGAACGAGGCTCTGCGCGGCCTGTCGCGTGTTCTCCCTGCCCTCGTCGGTCAGAGGACGCGAGCGATCGTCGCCTGACCACTCACTCCGGTCAACAGCCATGCCATGTCGGAATAAAATACAATCCATGCGAACAGTTTCCCCAACAGCCAGCCGCAATCCATCACGGCATCGTACAGGGATGCCGTGATACTTGCACGGGAAGGAGCGGAACACATGATCAGAGGATTGACCGGGCTGGGATGCGGGATGGTGGTGTTCCTGGCGGCCTGCGCCACGCCGGGGACGCCGCCCATGGCGGTCTATGAGGACGCGAACCGCGTGGTCGGTCTTCAGACGCTTCCTGACGGGCATCACGGGAAACGGTTTTCGCATCCGGTGTCTCTCAAGCAAGACGACGTGGCCAACGTGATGCGGGGGCTGTACGTCGAAACGGAGGACATGCTGCTCTCGCGGATTTTTCTCGGCGGCGGAGCCGTGCAACGTCGGCCGGCTTTCAGTCAGGCGGAAATAGATTTTTTTGCGCCGTTGTTTGTGGAGGGGCTTCGTCGCGCGAAGCCGGACGAAGTGGTGACGTTTTATGAGACTGCGGAAATTTCCGGCCTCTACGAACTGACGACGTCCGGTGCGATGTTTATTCAGGGCAGGGTGATGTATGTGGAGTTGAGTAATGACGGGGTCAGGACGGCAATCTGGCAGGACAATGAGCAATACCGGGCACCCGTCAGAAACCGGCCGCTCACGCCGATCAATCCGGAACCCGGGCGTCTGGTGTTTGTCCCCGACCAATACATGGTGCGGCCAAACGAAAGCGTTGCGACGACACTCACGCGAGGGAAGCCCCGGCGCGTTGGGGTGCGATTTCAGGACATCCCGTCATCAGAATGACACATCCCACTGGAGGCGGACGCGTTGCTCGGAGAAACGACAAGAGCGCTGGTCGGAGCACCCGGTGTTTGCCCGGTCGGTGGCTGATCGGTTGAGCGTGAGATAGGAGGCGTCAACCGTCAATTTGTTTCGATGGCCGGCAAAGAACCAGTTCAGGGCGCCGGTAAATTCCTGCCGGAAATCATCCAGGCCCGCGACTTCCGAATCCACGTATGCGTAACGAAATGCCGCTTCTAATGGTTTGGGAATCACCGGAATCAGATAGTGCGGAAAATAGCCCGCCTGGAAATAGCCTCCGAACAGGCTCGATTGACTTGCAACATCCTTCTGACGCTCCCCATCCTTGACCCGCTTCCAGTGATTCTCATGCTGCCAGGCAAACCCGCGATACTTGAACGCGGTCCCGACCTGCACCCCTTCCACGCGGAACTGCCCGTCCCTGGCCGGCTCAACCTCATCAAAGCCTTCCAGCTCCTCGCATCCGTCCGACGACCATCGCGTACATTTGCCGATGGTCGTATAACCGGCAATGGAGACGTCTGCCGCGGGCCTGGCGTGGAACCGCGTATCGCTTTGCCGCCATTGGAGTTCCCGCCCGAAGACGTTCCACTGGAGTCTTCCCATATACATCATGTTGTCATCATCATTCCCCTCAAGGCCCCTTCCGCCGCCGGACCAGACGCCGGCGTAATAATTCATATCCGCCGGTGTTCCGGGATTCAGGCGGCCGTACAGCATGACGCCGATTTGGCGGTCAAGGGTAAAGACGCGATTCACGATTGAGCGTTCGACAAAGGTTTGTTGTCCTGACGAGTCCACCCGCTCGTGGTTGTAGTTGATTTTCCATTGTCCAAGTCGCAGCTTGGCCCATGGATATTTTTCCAGTGAAATGCGCCAGTCCAGCAGCTGGGCATGCGCGTCCGCGTTCGACGACTCATTGTCAAAGCCGCGTCCAGGCTGCAATTCAACCTCGATGTAGTATTGAATCCACGGCTGGTAGCCATGCCCCCCGACCTTCATCCGAACGCGCCGAAGTTCAAACGAGCTTTCCGCGTGATCATTGAAAGCCTCCGGGTTGCGCGGGTCGGATCGTCCAGGATAAGTCCACCGTCCCTGAAACCGCCATTGGAGCGTCGTCTTAAACAACCCATCGCTGGTAGCCATGGAGAACCCCCTTTTGCCCCAGTCGACCGTGACCAGTGGTGTCCCCAACTCTGTCCCATGTTCCGCGTCCCGTATTCGCAACCAGTCTTCCTTCGTAATGATACCCTTCTCCAGCAAGACGTCGTGCAGTGCGTCCCCCGCCGTTGCCATCGGCAAAAACGAACCAAAGACGATAAGCACAAAAAGCACCGCCAGAATAACGCAAGATTGAGACCTATTCATGCCATTCCTTTTCCCTTACCCATCACAAAAATCCAAAAAGCCGTGCATGGAAAACGAGAATAAGAAAGGCTTATTACAGATTCGTTACAATATAATCAACAAGCCGTAAACTGCTCTCCGCGTCATTCTCGCCAGCAGGCGGGAATCCAGTCCTGTGTGTGTCCGTCTTCCTCCCCTCCGTCCGTCCCGATGGCGGCAAAGCCGCAAAAAAACCCAACGGCTACGCCGCAACTTCCCACCCTTCCCCTCCCCGCCGTCCCCTCCCCGCCGTCATTCTCGTGGCATCCACGGGAATCCAGTCCTGTTCCCTTCCCCAACCCGTCAGGCGGGAAACCCGCCCCGTTTAATTTAAACCCGCCTTTCCCCGCTGTCATTCTCGTGGCATCCACGGGAATCCAGTCCTGTCCTGTGTCCGTCTTCCTTCCCCCGTCCCGATGGCGGCAAGGCCGCAAAAAAACCCAACGGCTACGCCGCAATTTCCCGTCCTTTCGTCATTCTCGCGCCTCTCTTTCTTTTTCCGTCATCGTCGCGCCCTGCCCGGGAATCCAGTTCCTAATTGCGAAGACCAGGACTGGATTCCCGCCTTCGGCGAGAATGACGGCGGGGAGGGGATGGCGAGAATGACGGCGGGGAGGGGAAGGGCGGCGAGCCTCCAGTCCGACCTTCTTTTTCCGACCTTCTTTTTCCGTCATTCTCGTGGCCCCCACGGGAATCCAGTCCTGTCCTGTGTGTGTCCGTCTTCCTCCCCTCCGTCCGTCCCGATGGCGGCAAGGCCGCAAAAAACCTAACGGCTACGCCGCAATTTCCCGTCCTTTCGTCATTCTCGCGCCTTTCTTTCTTTTTCCGTCATTCTCGGGCCCTGCCCGGGAATCCAGTTCCTAATTGCGAAGAACAGGACTGGATTCCCGCCTTCGGCGAGAATGACGGCGGGGAAGGGATGGCGAGAATGACGGCGGGGAGGGGAAGGGCGGCGAGCCTCCAGTCCGACCTTCTTTTTCCGACCTTCTTTTTCCGTCATTCTCGTGGCATCCACGGGAATCCAGTCCTGTCCTATGTGTGTCCGTCTTCCTCCCCTCCGTCACGATGGCGGCAAGGCCGCAAAAAAAACCCAACGGCTACGCCGCAATTTCCCGTCCTTTCGTCATCGTCGCGCCCTGCCCGGGAATCCAGTTCCTAATTGCGAAGACCAGGACTGGATTCCCGCCTTCGGCGAGAATGACGGCGGGGAAGGGAAGGGTCATTCCCGGTGTCGTGCGCGTCTTCTTTTTCCGACCTTCTTTTTCCGTCATTCTCGTGGCATCCACGGGAATCCAGTCCTGTCCTATGTGCGTCTTCCTTCCCCCGTCCCGATGGCGGCAAGGCCGCAAAAAAACCTAACGGCTACGCCGCAATTTCCCGTCCTTTCGTCATCGTCGCGCCTCTCTTTCTTTTTCCGTCATTCTCGGGCCCTGCCCGGGAATCCAGTCCTTCAGTGGGAAAGACCAGGACTGGATTCCCGCCTTCGGCGAGAATGACGGCGGGGAAGGGGAAGGGAAGGGGGCGGACTAAACGGTGCGGGCCTCCCGCCTAACGGGTTGACGGACAGAACAGAACAGGACAGAAAAGAACAGGACTGGATTCCCGTGGATGCCACGAGAATGACAGCGGGGAGGGATGCCACGAGAATGACGGCGGGGGAGGGATGGCGAGAATGACGGCGGGGGAGGCCAGCGAATCAAAGCGAACTTGATTTCCAGCAGCATTGTCCTATACAATACCCCGCACAAGTTACCCAACCGCATCCGGACCAACCAAAACTAACCTCATTCACATAAAAGGAACCAAGCCATGAACAAAACGTCCCCAAATTTGTGGTCGCATCCGCCACTGCCAGCAATAGTCCCCCCCCCCCCCCGCCAAAACAGGGGGCTGGTCCTGTGAGCAAACATCTCAAAAGGATAGTCACGAAATTCGTTTTCGCCTCGGCGTTACTGCTGGCAATCGGCGCGGTCTCGCTGTCTGGAATAAACACGGCACACGCTCAAGAACCCACCCTATCTGCCCCTGTACTCCGTGCAGGAGCAGTCACTGACACAAGTATAACGATTATCTGGGATGCATCACCCGGTGCAGAACGGTATACAGTATATGTAAACGGTGTACCCCTGGTATTTGCTAGCTCTCCATCATATCTCCATAGAAATCTAACTCCAAATACTCCATACACCTTCACCGTTACAGCAGATGCCGGTGGAGAATCAAGTGCACCATCTGCTCCATTGATAGTATCTACAACTGCTGCACCAGCAACGCCAACTATAACAGACCTGTCCTTTGATTACATTGCTAATGGACAAACAGCAGTAACATTTACTACATCAGAAGCTGGTACCTATCGAATCACCTATACCACTGCAAATGATGAATCATTTGTCGGCACAAAAATAGTACCTGTCTCTGCTGAGCAAGTAGGTTTCCCAGTAACTGGTACACTATTAACTGGTTCTGGTTATGTTGGTACAGTTGGAATCACATTTAATGATATAGAATATGCAAGTAGTACCATAGCTACTCGACCATCTCCCCCCACACTTGTTGCAGGAGAAATAACTGACACCAGTATTACTCTTTCATGGACTGCCCCACGCAGTGCAACAGAGTATTTGATATATCGAGGTACTACATTCTTGACTACAACTAGTGATTTATCGTATATCCATACCGGTCTAACTCCAGATACTGAATACTCCTATACTGCTGAATCACGTTACGGTACTGCCACAAGTGCTCGCTCTTCTTCATTGACATTATCTACAATTGCCGCGCCGGCCAACCAGCCGCCAGTGATTGACGGCATCGATGATCTGAACGTGGTCGCCGGCACGTTAGTAACGCTGACCTTCCACTCCGCTACCGACCCCGATGGCAACGACGCTGCCCTGACTTATCGCTGGACGCAGGCCGGCGGCACCCCGGATGTAACCTTGAGCGGCGCCGACACCGCCACCGCGACCTTCACCGCGCCGAGCAACGCCATGAGTCTGTCATTCAGATTGACCGTAACCGATGAGGGCGGTGCTAGCAGCGGCTGGACGACAAACGTCGTCGTGACCGCCGCGCCGGTCGCCAATCAGCCGCCAGTGGCTGATGCCGGAGACGACTTCAGCGTGACCGCCAGCACGACCGGCGTGACGCTGGACGGCAGCGATAGCACCGACTCCGATGGAACTATCGCGACTTATGCCTGGGTGCATACATCAACCGGTGGTGTTGCGCCCAGCACGGCAATTACTGTGACCCCCGACTCCACCAACCCCGCCATGGCGACCTTCACCGCGCCGGACACCGCCGCGGAACTGGTCTTCACCTTGACCGTCACCGATGATGACGCTGCTACCAACGTCAACACCGACACCAACACGGTAACCATCACCGTCACCCGCGCCCAGGTGGTCTCCGCTAATGCGGACTTGGGTGGCGTGACCATAACGGATGTCAACGGCATGGTTAGCGGGTTGAATGAAGCGATTACTGCGGAGAAAACAAGTTATACCGCGACCGTGGCGAACGATGCGAGCGAATTTACGGTTATGGCAACGCCTGATGATTCGGCTGCGCTTTCTGTAGATGTTGCCGATTCTGGTGAAGATAGCCAGACTTTTATATTCACCGGCGACTCGGTATCCCTTACTGTTGTTATTACCGCCCAAGATGCCACCACGAAAACCTACACCGTTACCATAACCCGCGCCGCGCCGCTCGCCACCGGGCTGACCGCGACCTTCGGCGGCGTCTCTGCTCCCAATGTTGGCGTGGGAGGGTTCACCACCCTCGAGTTCTCCGAGGCGGTGACTGGCTTGGATGTGGATTCATTCTCCGGTTCCAGGGATGTCGAGGTAACTGGCGTTGCTGGACCCTTCAGCAACATCTATCAAATCAGCATCATCCCGAGAGCGGAAACTTTCACCCTGACCCTTGCCGCCAACAGCGTGACCATCACCGCCACCAGCCCGGCAACGGGACCCGCCGAGCCGGTGAGCGTGGAAGGCACCGCGACGCAGCCGGAGGTTGCCCTTGTCTTTACCGTAGACCCTGAACTGACGAGCAATAACCCCGCGCCGGGCAGTAGCCCCGGTTTCGCCACAGTTGGCGACATTCTGACCCTTGCCTTCAGCGTCAATCTGCCATTGGCAAGCGCGCCGAGTGTGAACATCGCTGGCGAGGCAATCACGGCGACAAAAGGCAGCGGCAATGATTACAGTGCGACCTGGACGGTGACCGAGATGGTTGCTGGGGAGAATGACGATGCCCTTGTGGTGTATAGCATTACTCGAATGTTGGCATTCGGTTCTACCACCAATAGGCTGGCTCTTGGCAATACCGACAGTTCTATTCGATTTGACCACACCGCGCCGAGCGTGGTGACCTTTGACCCCATCCCCGATGTCCGCACCATTGACGATGCCACGGAGATGCACGACATCACCTTCTCCGAGCCGGTAACCGGTTTGGAAGCGAGCGACTTCGCCACTTCCAGCGGTGCTACGGTAACGGACGTGAGCGGCGCTGGCGACACCTACACCATCACCTTCACCCCGACCGAGACAGCCTTCAGCCTGACCCTTGCCGCGAATAGCGTTGCCGACCTTGCGGGTCTGACCGGTCCGGCAAACGAGGTGACCGCGAGCGGCACCGCGGTGGCCGCCACGGTCAACCAGCCGCCAGTGGCTAATGCCGGCGACGACCAGAGCGTGACCACCGGCACGGAAGTAACGCTGATCGGCGCCGCCAGCAGCGACTCCGATGGCACTATCCAGAGTTATGAATGGGTGCATACTTCAACCGATGATGCTGCGCCGCCCGCCACGCCCATTACCTTGAGCGGCGGCACCACCGCCACGGCCACCTTCACCGCGCCGGCCACCGCCGCGGTACTGGTCTTCACCCTGACCGTTACCGATGATTCCGGTGACTCCGCCACCAACACCGGCGAAGACACGGTAACCATCACCGTAACCGCGCCGCTCGCCATTAGCGCCGGGCCCGCGCTCACGAGCAGTAACGCCAACGTAAATTTCGCCACAGATGGCGATACCCTGAGCCTGACCTTCACCGTCAATGTGGCATTGGAAAGTGCGCCCACGGTGACCATCGCCGGGCAGACCGTCACGGCGACCCACACGGGCAATGATTACACGGCGACCTATCTGGTGGCATCTGCGCAGGTTATGGGACTTGACGGCGAGTTCGTGAGTTATGACATCGGTGCAATGGCCGCCGCCGGTGTTCCCGCCAACACCCTTGACCCTGAAGTTGCCACGAGTGCGATTCAAATTGATATAACCGCACCGGTTATCACCGCGCCGGCTGCCTACACCGCTGAAGCAACAGGTGCCCAGACCGCGCTTAGCGAATCCGACTACGGCACCGCGACTTCCCCCGACGGCACCATCACCGACAACGCGCCGGAGACCTTCCCGCTAGGCGACACCACCATCACCTGGACCGCGACCGATGCTGCGGGCAATGAAGCGACCGCTGACCAAGTGGTCACGGTTGCGGACACCACTCCACCGGTCATCAGCCTGAATGGTGCCGCAACTGTCACCCTGACTCTGGGCGATACCTACGAAGATGCGGGCGCCACCGCCACGGACGATGTGGATGCTAGTGTGGAGGTCACCACGGTGATTACTTTTGGTGGCACTACGGTTGAAACAGTAGACACCGACATCGCCGGCACCTTTATCATCACCTACAGCGCGACCGACACCGCCACTAATGCCGCCACGCCGGTAACCCGCACCGTCATCGTGCAACCGGTACTTGCCTTTGTCGTCGACGAAGAACCCGCGCTCACCAGCGATAACGCTGACGATTACGCCATAGACGGCGACACGCTGACCCTGACCTTCACCGTCAATCTGCCATTGGCAAGCGCGCCAACGGTGACCATCGCCGGGCAGGACGCCGCGGTGACAGAAGGCACGGGCAACAGTTACACCGCGACCTATACCGTGGCATCTGGGCAGGTTGCGGATGGCGCACTGGTGGCTTATGACATTGACGAAATGATCGCCGCCGATAATCCCGGCAATAGGCTTGACCCCGAGGCGGCTGACAGTGCTATTCAAATTGATGTGGTTGCGCCGGTCATCACCTTGACCAACGACAACCCAGCCAGCAACACGGTTGAACTCGGCACTGCTTACACTGACCCGGGTGCTACCGCTACGGATACGGTGGATAGTGACACCGCACTAACAACACGCATCGCCGCCGCTGGCACGGTGAACACCGCCGCCGCCGGCACCTACACCATCACCTACGATGTCTCCGATGCCGCCGGCAATGAAGCCACACAGGTAACCCGCATCGTAACCGTAACCGAACCGGTCGCCACCAACCAGCCGCCAGTTGCCGAGGCGGGAGACGCGCAGGAAGTGGAGACCGGCGTGGAAGTGACGCTGAGCGGCTCTGCTACCGACCCCGATGGCGATGACGCTGCCCTGATATACGCATGGACGCAGACCAGCGGCACCCCGAATGTAACCTTGAGCGGTGCCGACACCGCCACGGCGACCTTCACCGCGGACACCGCCGCGGTCCTGGTATTCACCCTGACCGTCACCGATGATTCCGGTGACTCCGCCACCAACACCCACAGCGACACGGTAACCATCACGGTAACCGCACCGGCCGACACCACCCCGCCGCTCATCGTCCTGATTGGCGACGCGACTGTTATCCTGACTGTGGGCGGCACCTACACCGATGCGGGCGCCACCGCCACGGACAATGTGGATGATGATGATAGTGTCATGGTTACCGCGGTGATTACGCTTGCTGGTAGCATAGTTCCAGCAGTGAATCCCGCCACCGTCGGCACCTACACCGTTACCTATAACGCAGTGGATGCCGCCAATAATGCTGCCGCCCCCGTAACCCGCACTGTGGTCATTCAACCGGTACTTGCCCTGACCGCAGGGCCCACGCTCACAAACTCTAACACCGTAACAGCAGATGGTAATTTCGCCACAATCGGCGATACCCTGACCCTTGCCTTCAGCGTCAATCTGCCCTTGGCAAGCGCGCCAACGGTGACCATTGCCGGGCAGGGCGCCGCGCTAACAAAAGGCACCGGCAACAGTTACACCGCGACCTATAGCGTGGTCGCGGCGCAGGTTACGGATGGCGCACTGGTGGCTTATGACATTGGCACAATGACCGCGGCCGATAATGCCGACAATAGGCTTGACCCTGAAGTTGCCACGAGTGCGATTCAAATTGATATAACCGCACCGACCGCTACCTTCACCCCCGACTCGCTCACCGGCTTGCTCGTGGATACGGCGGCGACGATCACATTAAACATATCAGACGAAGGGGAACACCAGTCGCTGGCGTTAACCGATTTCACGGCAGTCAATGCCAAAGACCTGAGTTTTGCTGTTGCTTCGGGATCTAGCGAGCATGCGGTTACCTTCACGCCGCTAGCGGCGGGCTTGGTGAGCGTCACCTTCAATAACTCCGGCAGAGTAACCGATGGCGCCGGCAATGTGATCGCCGCGGTAACCGCGAGCGGCACCGCGACTGCGCCAGTCACCAACACCGCGCCAGTTATCGCCGCTGGTAGTGAGACGCTGACTCATCCCGAGAACATCGAGAGAGTAACGACCTTCACCGCGACTGATGTTGATGACGGCGACACCATTACCTGGTCACTCGGTGGCACGGATTCGGGCTTGCTTACCATTGACCCCGCAAGCGGCGTATTGACTTTCAACACGCCGCCGAACTATGAAGACGCGCAGGACGCTGACGCCGACAACGCATATCAGGTTACCGTTACCGCCACCGATAACGGCGATCCGAATATGAGCAGCGAACCACTTGCGGTAACGGTAACGGTGACCAATGAGGATGAAGCGGGTATGGTAACCATCACCGGCGTCGCGCAGGTCGGGCAGGAATTGACCGCCGAAGTAACCGACCCGGATTCACCGGTAACCGGCATTACGTATCAATGGCAAGACGCGGACGGCAACGCCATCACTGGCGCTACTGACGCGGCGACCTACACCCCGACTGTAACCGAAGTTGGCAAGAGCATTCGAGTGATCGCCACTTACACCGATAGTTTCGGCGACGGCAAGACCGCCACCAGCGCACCGACCGCCGCCGTGCAAGCCGCCAACCAGCCGCCAGTTGCCGAGGCGGGAGACGCGCAGGAAGTGGAGACCGGCGCGATAGTAACGCTGGACGGTAGCACCAGCAGCGACCCCGAATCTGGTGTCCTGACCTACCTCTGGACGCATACTTTGACCGGTGGTAGTGCGCCCACATCCGGCACGGCAATTGCTGTGACCCCCGACTCCACCAACCCCGCCATGGCGACCTTCACCGCACCGGACGATGCCGCGGTGCTGGTCTTCACCCTGACCGTTACCGATGATTCCGGCGATACCGACACCAACACCCACAGCGACACGGTAACCATCACCGTAACCGAGCCGGTCGGGCCCAGCGCGAGCATTAATAGGCCTTCACTCGTTGCCAAGGTAGGGTTCGTCACCGAAGCAAGCATCAACTTCCGCGACCCAGTAACTAACGAGGGGGTAGAGGTAACAGGCTTTACGTCGAGCGATTTCTCCAATTCCATAGGTGTCACGAGAGTTACCGGTATCAGCCACAGAGGCGGCGGTAGATATAGATTCTTCTTCACCGCTACATCGACACGTTTAACCCTGACCCTTGCCGCCCACAGCGTTACCGCACCCAACGGCGCCACCGGACCGGCCGAGCCGGTGAGCCGAACCCTCACTGCGCGAGCCGTCGACTCCAGTGCGGACTTGACCGGCTTGACTATTTCGGCTGGCACCTTGTCGCCCGACTTTACACGCGGCAACACGCATTACACCGCCGAAGTGGGTGGTGGGGTATCCAGCGTTACATTCACACCGACTCTGGCTAACGCCGCCGCAAGCGTAACCATTGCTGGCGCCGCGGTTGAAAGTGCCGCAGCCTCCGAGCCGATTAACCTGATAGAAGGCGAAAATACCGTAACCATCAGGGTTACCGGTACCACCAGCAATGGAAGAACCTACACCGTCGTCGTTACTCGCCTCGAACTGACACCCATCGTGAATGCCAATCTGGCTACGTTAACCCTAACGGTTGGCGGCGCCGAGGTCGCGCTGAATGAACCCTTCGCGCCCGACACGACCGAATACACCGCGGATGTGCCGACTGGCACGACCAGCGTTACCATCGCGGCGACTTCTGTTAATCCCAATGCCGAAGTGGATCTGGACGGTTCCGAGTTCGCCACTGGTTCCGCTTCCGAGAATTTTGGAATCAACAAAGACACGACCCGATTTGTTATTGCTGTTACCGCCGAGGACGGCACCACCATTAAAAACTACGCAGTTACCGTTAATCGTGATGCCAACACCGCGCCGGTCATCGCCATCGAAAATGCGGCAGTGGATTATGCCGAGAACACACCCATAACCACACTAGTAGCGACCTACACCGCGACCGATGTTGAGAGCGACGACAACGACATTACCTGGTCACTGACTGGCACCGATGCGGCGTCCTTTACGCTCAACCGCGAAAGCGGCGTATTGACTTTCAACACTGTGCCGGACTATGAAGACGCGCAGGACGCTGACGCCGACAACGTATATGAAGTTACCGTTACCGCCACCGATAACGGCGTGCCGAGCGCGAGTAGTGAACTTGCGGTTACGGTTACGATTACCAATGAGGATGAAGCGGGTATGGTAACCATCACCGGCGTCGCGCAGGTCGGGCAGGAATTGACCGCCGAAGTAACCGACCCGGATGGCGGCGTTAGTGTCAGCAGTTATGAATGGGACGGCGTCGGCCCCGACAACACAGCCATAAGCGGCAAATACACGCTGGTCGCAGGTGATCTTGGCAAGACCATTTCTGTGTTGGCCGAATACACCGACGCCTTCGACAGCAAAACAAAGAGCGTTATCAGCGCACCGACCGCCGCCGTGCAAGCCGACGAGACCGCGCCGACTGTGAACTTCGGCACTATTGCCGAAGGTGAGGTTGAGGTCGCGCAGGAGCACGACATCACTTTCTCCGAAGCGGTAACCGGTTTGGCGAGGGGTGATTTCTCCAGCACCGGTGTCGCCGTAACTGTCGTGAGTGGCACCGACAATGCCTACACCCTCACCCTCATCCCAAGCGCAATAGCCTTCACCCTGACCCTTGACGCGGCTAGCGTGACAGACGCCGCCGGCAACCCGAACGTGGCGGCAAGCGTGAGCGGCACCGCGCTGCCGGGCAACCAGTTTCCGATTGCCAATGCCGGCACCGCGCAGGAAGTGAATACCGGCGCGACCGTAACGCTGGACGGCTCTGGCAGTAGCGACCCCGATAGCGATGTCCTGACCTACTCATGGACGCATACTTCAACCGATAGCGGTGCGCCCAGCCCGCTCATTACCTTGACTAATCCCACCACCGCCAGTCCGACCTTCACCGCACCGGCGACCGCCGCGGTGCTGGTCTTCACCCTGAGCGTAACCGATGGCACCGATGCCAGCACCGCCACGGTAACCATCACCGTAACCGAACCGGCCGCCGCACTGACCGCAGAATTTGCGAACATCACTGGCGCCATTGTTGGCCAGCGATCAGAGGTCAACCTCACCTTCTCCGAGGGAGTGACTGGCTTGGAAGAAGGTGATTTCTCCGCCACCGGTGCCACAGTAACCGGCCTTGACGATTTCGGCGACGACTTCTATACCGTCAGTTTCACCCCGACCGCGGCATCCTTCCGCCTGACCCTTGCCGCCAATAGCGTAATCATCATCTCCAGCGGGGCAATGGGACCCGCCGAGTCGGTGTTCATCGATGCCACTGCGGAGGAGCTTGTCCTTGCCTTTACCGCAGACCCTGAACTGACCAGCAGTAACCCTGGAAACTTCGCCACAGTCGGCGACATTCTGACCCTGACCTTCAGCGTCAATCAGGCATTGGGAAATACGCCGGAGCCGGACATCGCTGGCGCCGGGCGAATCTCGCCGACAGAAGGCGATGACAATGATTACAGTGCGACCTGGACGGTGACCGAGGAGGTTGCCAGAGCGAATGACGGTGACCTTGTGTTTTTTAGCCTTGGACGACTGTTTGCCGTCGGTTCTACCCGCAATAGGCTGTCTGTTTTCGTTACCGACAGTGATATTCGATTTGACAACACCCCGCCGACGGTGACGATCTTTGTAGCCCCCATCCCCGCAGGTGTGATTGGCACCGCGCAGGATCACGACATCACCTTCAATGAGGCGATTACCGCACTGACTGACACCGACTTCGCCACTTCCATCGGTGCCACGGTGAGTAGTGTTGCCCTCAACACCGACCCCAGCGCCGAGCCCAACACCTACACCATCACCTTCACGCCGAGCGCGACCGAGTTCACCATCACCCTTGCCGCCAACGCGGTGAGCGACCTCGCCGGACTCACCGGTCCGGCGACAGCGGCAAGCGTGACCGGCAGCGCGACACAACCCACGGCAACGACTGCCGACTTGTCATCGCTGACTACCACAGCCGGTGCCTTGTCGCCCATCTTTAATGTCGCCGTCACAAACTACAACGTCGGCGTATTGAATGGGGTAACCAGCACCACGATCACGCCGACTGCTATCGCCGGTGCAACCCTAACCGTTGCTGGCACGGCGGTTACCAGCGGCACCCCCTCCGGCGACATTCCGCTGAATGTCGGCGCAAACGCCATCGCCATCGTCGTTACCGCCGCGGATGGCACCACAGAGAAAACCTACACCGTCACCGTGCGCCGCGCCCCGCTGCCAGTAACCCTCACGCTGGTTGCGGACACCGGTTCCTCGCTAACGGATCGCATCACCAGCAATGGGCAGGTGGAGGTGACGGGGCTGGCAACCAATGCCATTTGGAGATACACCATCAATGGCGGCAGTACTTTCACCCCCGGCACCGGCACCAGTTTCACCCTGCCCGAAGGCGACTACACCGCTGACGCCGACGATGAAGATATACAGGTCGTGCAGAGCGTATCCGGCGCTGACTCCGTCCCCGCCAGCCTGGCAGCGGTTACCGTAGACACCACCGCGCCGGTCATCACATTGGAGAACGACACCGTAGCGGGCAACACCGGAGTGGTCGGCACCGCTTACACTGACCCGGGCGCCACCGCCATGGATAATGTGGATACCAGCGTGGATGTCGTTCTCGGTGGCGATACACTAGACATCAACACCATCGCCGGCACCTACTTGATTACCTACGACGCAACCGACACCGCCGGTAATGGCGCCGTGCAGGTGGAACGCACCGTCACCGTGGTACCGGTGCCTCTGTCCATGGATGCAGACTTGTCATCTTTGACTATCTCGGTCGGCACCTTGCCTACCTTTAATGCCGCCACCGAGGCCTACGCCGTCGGCGTGGGCAATGATGTGACCAGCGTCACGCTGATGCCGAGCACGGCTGACGCCGCCGCAAGCGTAACTGTGGCTGGCACGGCGGTTACCAGTGGCGCAACCTCCGGCGCGATTACGCTGGATGTCGGTGTAAACGCCATCGCCATTGTCGTCACCGCCGAAGATGGCACGACTATGAAAACCTACACCGTCACCGTCACTCGCGCCGCCAACACTGCGCCGGAGTTGTCTGGTAACACGAGTCCGAGTGTCGCCGAGAACACACCCATAACAACGGCAGTGGCGACCTACACCGCAACCGATGCCGAGAGCAACATTGTTACCTTGGCACTCGGTGGCACAGATGTGAGCTCGTTTGATCTCGACGCTACAAGCGGCGTATTGACTTTCCGCGCCTTGCCGGACTATGAAACCAAGTCCACCTACGCGGTCACTGTTCAGGCAACGGAAACCGATGGCGACCCAAGCAACCTGACCGGCGAACTGGCGGTCACGATTACGGTTACCAATGAGGAGGAAGAGGGCGCCATCGGCCCCATCACCGGCGCCGTTCAAGTCGGGCGGAAATTGACCGCGGGCGAAGTAACCGACCCGGATGGCTCGGTTGTTGTCACCGGACATGCATGGCAAGACGCGGCCGACGACTCCGCCATCAGCGGTGCCACCGACGCGGCGACCTACACTCTGGTAGCAGATGATGCAGGCAAGACCATTCAAGTGGTTGCCACTTACACCGACGCCTTCGACGACAACGAAAAGAGCGTCACCAGCGCGGCAACGGTCGCCGTAGTTGCGGCGGCACCACCCGCCACGCCGAGCCTCGCGCTGGCTAGGGACACCGGTCGCTCGCGAAGCGATGGCATCACGCAAAATGGTCAGGTGAATGTGGCGGGTCTGGTACCCGATGCCACCTGGAGATACTCCACCAATGGCGGCACCGATTTCACCGATGGCACCGATACTAGTTTCACCCTGCCCCCCAATCGTGTATATCCCGCTAACACGGTGCAGGTCGTGCAGACCGTATCCGGCACTGACTCCGCTACCGGTATCCTCCGCGCGGTTACCGTAGACACCACCGCGCCGGTCATCACCTTGGAGAACGACACCGTAGCGGGCAACACCGGCGTGGTCGGCACCGCTTACACTGACCCGGGTGCCACCGCCATGGATAATGTGGATACCAGCGTGGATGTCGTTCTCGGTGGCGAGACACTAGACATCAACACCATCGCCGGCACCTACTTGATTACCTACGACGCAACCGACACCGCCGGTAATGGCGCCGTGCAGGTGGAACGCACCGTCACCGTAACCGAGCCGGTCGCCAACATCGCACCAGTGGCTAATGCTGGAGACGACCAGAGCGCGACCACCGGCACGGAAGTAACGCTGACCGGCACCGGCAGTAGCGACTCCGATGGCACTATCCAGAGTTATGCATGGACGCATACTTCAACCGATGGTGGTGCGCCCAGCCCGCTCATTACCTTGAGCGGCGGCACCACCGACACCGCAACCTTCACCCCGGACACCGCCGCGGTGCTGATATTCACCTTGACCGTCACCGATGATTCCGGTGACTCCGCCACCAACACTGACACCGACACGGTAACCATCACCGTAACCGCGCCGGTCGCCGACAATCAGCCGCCGGTTGCCGAGGCGGGCGACCCGCAGAGCGCGACCACCGGCACGGAAGTAACGCTGACCGGCAGCGGCAGTAGCGACTCCGATGGCACTATCCAGAGTTATGAATGGGTGCATACTTCAACCGATGGCGGTGCGCCCAGCCCGCTCATTACCTTGAGCGGCGGCACCACCGACACCGCGACCTTCACCCCGGACACCGCCGCGGAACTGGTCTTCACCCTGACCGTTACCGATAATGACGGTGCCACCAACAGCGACACGGTAACCATCACCGTAACCGCACCGGTCATCGCCAACACCGCGCCACGCATCACTACTGCTGCAACGCAGAGCGTCGCCGAGAACACGCCTACAACCACGCCAGTGGTGACCTTCGCCGCGGATGACGATGAGAGCAACACCATTACCTGGGCACTCACCGGCGCGGATGCGGGCGACTTTACGCTTAACGCCGCAAGCGGCGCATTGACTTTCAACACTGCGCCGAACTATGAAACCAAGTCCACCTACGAGATTATCGTTACCGCCACCGATGACGGCACGCCGAATGAGAGCAGCACCCTTGATGTAACGGTAACGGTGACCAATGAGAATGAGCCGGGACGCATCGGCACCATCGACGGCGTCGCGCAGGTCGGGCAGACCTTGACCGCCGGCACGGTAACCGACCCGGATGGCGGGGTTAGGGTTACCCAATATGTATGGCAAAGAACGTTAAGCGGCGTCGGCTCTGACAATGCCCTCATTGGCCCCGACAGCAATACCTACATGCTGGTAGCCGATGATATTGGCTATACCTTTAGAGTCCTCGTCAACTACGACCACATCGCCCCCAACGGATCCTTCGGTAACAGAGTCGTCGAAAGCGCGCCGACCGAAGCCGTGGTTGCCGCTGACGTAATCCTGTCCGCGGATGCCGACTTGTCCGCCTTGACTATCTCGGCCGGCACCTTGCCCACCTTTGTTGCCGCCACGACAAGTTACGCCGTTGACGTAGACAATGATGTGGCAAGCGTCACGCTGACACCCACCACGAATGACGATGGCGCGACCCTAACCGTTGCTGGCACGGCGGTTACCAGTGCCACCGCCTCCGGCGCGATTACGCTGAATGTCGGCGCAAATGCTATCGCCATCGTGGTTACCGCCCAGAACGGCACCGAGAAAACCTACACCGTCACCGTCACTCGCGGCGCCAACACCGCGCCACGCATCACTACTGCTGCAACGCAGAGTGTCGCCGAGAACACGCCTACAACCACGCCAGTGGTGACCTTCGCCGCGGATGACGATGAGAGCAACACTATTACCTGGGCACTCACCGGCGCGGATGCGGGCGACTTTACGCTTAACGCCGCAAGCGGCGCATTGACTCTCAATGCTTTGCCGAACTATGAAACCAAGCGATCCTACGCGGTCACCGTTACCGCCACCGATGACGGCACGCCGAATGAGAGCAGCACCCTTAATGTCACGGTAACGCTTGAGAATGTGGATGAGATCGGAACCATCGGCACCATCGACGGCGTCGCGCAGGTCGGCATGACCTTGACCGCGCCCGTAGCAGCCGACATAACCGACCCGGATGGCGCGGTTGTGGTCACCGGACATTCTTGGAGCGGCACGGGCACCACCACCAACGCGGCGACCTACGCCGTGGTCGCAGGTGATCTCAACAACACCATTACTGTGACCGTCACCTACACCGACGGGCAAGGCACTGGCAAGATGCTCACCAGCGATGCGACCGAAGCCGTGGTTGCCGCTGACGTAATCCTGTCCGCGGATGCCGACTTGTCCGCCTTGACTATCTCGGCCGGCACCTTGCCCACCTTTGCTGCCGCCACGACAAGTTACGCCGTTGACGTAGACAATGATGTGCCAAGCGTCACGCTCACGCCGACCACGGCGGACACCGCCGCAAGCGTAACCGTGGCGGGCACGGCGGTTACCAGTGCCACCGCCTCTGGCGCGATTACGCTGAATGTCGGCGCAAATGCTATCGCCATCGTGGTTACCGCCCAGAACGGCACCGAGAAAACCTACACCGTTACGGTAACCCGCGCCGCCAACACCGCGCCACGCATCACTACTGCTGCAACGCAGAGTGTCGCCGAGAACACGCCTACAACCACGCCAGTGGTGACCTTCGCCGCGGATGACGATGAGAGCAACACCATTACCTGGGCACTCACCGGCGCGGATGCGGGCGACTTTACGCTTAACGCCGCAAGCGGCGCATTGACTTTCAAGACTCCGCCGAACTTTGAAGACGCGCAGGACGTTGGCGCCGACAACTCATATCAAGTTACCGTTACCGCCACCGATAACGGCACGCCGAATATGCCCAGCGCACCACATGCGGTCACGATTGCGGTGACCAATGTGGATGAGGAAGGCAGTGTCGTCATCGGCGGCGACCTGCTGGTCGGCGCGACCTTGACCGCCACAGTAACCGAAGAGGATGGCGCAGCCAGCCTCACCTATCAATGGGAGAGTGCGGCAAGCGGCGGCACATACACCGACATCACTAGTGCCACCAGCGCGACCTACATCCTGGCGGCAACCGATGCCGGCAAGACCCTTCAAGTGGTCGCCATGTATAACGACGGATTCGGCGATAAGACCGTCACCAGCACCATGACCGGGGCCGTGCCAGCCGCACCGGTCCCCAACCAGCCGCCAGTGGCTAATGCGGGTGCCCTGCAAACCGTTGCCATCGGCGCGACCGTAACGCTGGACGGCTCCGGCAGCACCGACTCCGATGGAACTATCCAGAGTTATGAATGGGTGCATACATCAACCGATGGCGTTGCGCCCACCACGACAATCACCGTGGCTAATGGCGAGACCTCGACCTTCACCGCGCCGGATGCCGCCGCGGACTTGGACCTGGTCTTCACCCTGACCGTAACCGATGATGGCGGTGCCACCAACATCAACACCGACACCAACACGGTAACCATCACTGTAACCGCGCCGGTCACCACCAACCAGCCGCCAGTGGCTAATGCGGGTGCCCTGCAAACCGTTGCCATCGGCGCGACCGTAACGCTGGACGGCTCCGGCAGCACCGACTCCGATGGAACTATCGCGACTTATGCCTGGGTGCATACAACAACCGATGGCGTTGCGCCCACCACGGCAATCACCGTGGCTAATGGCGAGACCTCAACCTTCACCGCGCCGGATGCCGCCGCGGAACTGGTCTTCACCCTGACCGTAACCGATGATGACGCTGCTACCCACACCGATATGGTAACCATCACGGTGACCGCGCCGGTTGTCACCACGTCGTTTGCGGTAACCATCCCGGCCCTGGGCAAATCCACGGTCGGTAATTCGGCAAACGTGGGGATTGACTTCGCCAGAGCGGTGACTGGTTTGGAAACGGGTGATTTCTCTGTTTCCAATGGCGCCGTGAATGAGATTGACCCCGCCGCCGGTAGCGGCACCACGTTTGTCGTCACCTACACCCCGATCACGACCGGCGCGGTAACCCTGACTCTCGCCGCGAACGCGGTGACTGATGGCGATGGCAACCCCAACCTCGCGGCAAGCGCGACCGGCACCGCGGCGGTAGCGGCAGCGCAAGACACCAGCAAACCGAGATTCACGGCCACCACGACCATTGCCGGTCTCACCACCGCCGAGTTTGATGAGCCCAAGTTCGAAATGGGCATTGCGACCTTGTTGTCTGTTCCTGCTACCGATGTGCGCGTGCTCCGCATTGCCGCCGGCAGCGTGGTGGTGGAGTATGAAGTCGTAGCGAACACGGACGCCGAGCGCGATGCTCTGTCAACGGCATTATCTGCCGCCACCCAGTCGGAGTTACGCAACGCCATTGACCAAAACATCCCCAGCAATGCCGCCGTTACGACAGTGATTGGGGAATCGACCGCCGTCGCCGCCGTCAAAGTGATTTTGCCGGAAGTGGTGCGCGCCATGGCCGACAGCACCGTCAGCGTGATTGCGCGGCGGATTGAGCAAGCGACGGCTCCGGGACAGGCCGCCGCCACCCTGACCCTGGACGGCCGGGCACTGGCGCTGACCGCCCTCGCGAACGCGGGGAGTCTCTCCGACGCGCTGAACAGTCAGGGCGTGGGCGAGACGCTAGCCGCCACCACACGCGCCCTGGCCGACGGGTCATGGCAACTGAACCGGGTTCTGGGCAACTCGGCCTTCGTCCTCCCGATCGCCACCACCGACCACGCCTGGATCAATCAGTTGGCGTTCTGGGGCGGTGGCGACTACCGCAACCTCTCCGGCAAGGGTGGAGCCTTGGACTGGGACGGCAAGCTCGTCAGCGCCCGGCTGGGCGCAGACGCACAGGTGGCCGACACCCTGCTGGCTGGCCTGACCATCTCGTGGCAGCACGGCACCTTTGGCTATGACGACGCCGATGCGTTGCGCGGCACCTATGACGTTGAACAGACCAGCATCCATCCCTACCTTGGCTGGTCGGCCCTGGATGGCCGACTCGACCTGTGGGCCACCGTTGGCTACGGCTGGGGCGAGGTGGAGATAGACAAGCAGCGCGCGACCGGCCAAGTCGCCGACCTCACCACCACCACCGTCGGCGGCGGCGGCAGTGCCCGGTTACTGGAGTCCAACGCGGGGACCCTGCGGCTCAAAGGTGAAATCGTTCAGACCCAGGCAGACGTTGACGCCAACGCCGACATGATCACCGAGCTAACCGTGGACGCCCGCCGGTTGCGGCTGACACTGGAAGGCACCCAAGAGCATCAGTTCGCCGACGGCTCGCGCCTGATACCGACCATGGAAGTGGGTCTGCGGCACGACACCGGCGATGGCCGCACCGGTCTCGGCGCGGAATTCGGCGGCAGTCTGCGCTTCTCGGACCCGTCCAGTGGGCTGACCGTAGAAGGCCGTGGGCGCGTGTTGCTGGGGCATAGCGGCGACTATAACGACTGGGGTCTGGGCGGGACAGTCCGCTTTGCACCAGGCGCCAACGGCCGCGGCCTGGCAGTCAGTCTGCAACCCTCCTACGGCGCCACCGCCAGCCGGGTCTCGGAACTGTGGACGCAAGAAGCCGCCGTCGTCCCGACCTCAACCGCCGCCACCACGCCCCAAAGCGGCCAGATGAACATAGACATCAGCTACGGCCTGGACTGGACCGAGTCCTTCCTCACCCCCTACACCCGCCTGTCCCTCACCAACACCCACACCCAAGCCTACCGCCTCGGCACCCGCCTACAGATGGAAGATGGCCTCACCTTCAGCCTCGAAGCCCTAAGACAAGAAAGCCTCACCCAACCCGTAGACCACGGCATCCTCCTAAAACTCGACCTGAACTGGTAACAATGGCGCTGGGGGGGATGCCCCCCCAGCGACCTATTTACCCCCCCCGTCAGGCGTGAAACACGCCCTACCTAACAGGCGGGAAACCCGCCCCCTCCCCCTCCGTCATTCTCGTGGCCCCCACGGGAATCCAGTCCTGTCATATGTGCGTCTTCCTCCCCTCCGTCCGTCACGATGGCGGCAAGGCCGCAAAAAAACCCAACGGCTACGCCGCAACTTCCCCTCCCTCCGTCATTCTCGCGCCCTGCCCGGGAATCCAGTCCTTCAGTGGGAAAGACCAGGACTGGATTCCCGCCTTCGGCGAGAATGACGGCGGGGGAGGGGAAGGGAAGGGGGCGGACTAAACGGTGCGGGCCTCCCGCCTAACGGGTTGACGGATGGGACAGGACAGGAAAGAAAAGAAAAGAAAAGAACAGGACTGGATTCCCGTGGCGGCCACGAGAATGACGGCGGGGGAGGGATGGCGAGAATGACGGCGGGGGAGGCCAGCGAATCAAAGCGAACTTGCTTTCCAGTAGCATTGTCCGTATAGTGCCTCGCACTGGCTATGTACTGTCCTGATTGCGTGTGGAACAAAACCACACGCAATTTACCCAATCAGTATCAATGTCTGCGAACAAAACTCTCAGCCAATTTGATGCACACCACGGCGGACATATTCGATATCGTGTTTCATGGTGCCAGTGTATCATGTAATTGGTCGCGGCGAAGCCGCGAAAGATAAAAACAAGCGAATCAAGCCAAGCGAACTTGATTTCCAGCAGCATTTTTCCTATACAATACCCCGCACGGGTTACCCAACCGCATCAAGTGCGGACCAACCAAAACCAACTTCATTCACATAACAGGAGCCAATACCATGAACAAAATAATCCGCCAATTCGTGGTTGCCTCCGCGTTGCTGGTAGCGATAAGTGTCTCCCCCCCCCCCCCCCCCCATTTCTTGGATAAACACGGCACACGCGCAGACTGACAGCACCGCGCCGACGGCAGCCTTTAGCGACGTTGACAATGGTGTGATTGGCACCGAGCAGTCGGTCCTCCTCACCTTCTCCGAAGCGGTGACCGATCTTACGGCAAGCGACTTCTCCACTTCCGCCGGCGTCACCGGAATTCGCGTGAGCGACCCTGATAGCGACCAAACCACCTACACCATCGCCTTCACTCCAAGTTCGCAAGCTATCGTTCTGCGCCTTGCCGCGAATAGCGTGATGGACACCGCCGCTATCCCGAACGAAGGTCCTGCCCGTCTTGTAGAGCAGGCATTACGCGCGACGGATCCCGACATGCCGAGCCTGGTTGGGACCTACGCGAGTATCGCGGCTGGCGAGATTAACACCCGGCAGATGCTCACCTTCACTTTCTCCGAGCCGGTGACTGGTTTGACTGTGGATGCTTTCACTATCGGCGGCGGGGAAGTGAATAGTATTACCCCGAGCAGTGGCTACCACACCACCTACACCCTCACCCTCACCCCGACCTCGACTGGCCAGGTCGTCCTGCGCCTTCTCGCCAACAGCGTTACCGACCGCGACGGCAACACAGGTCCCGGAATACCCGCTACTCTAACCACCTTTAGCCTTGGTGCACCCGACACCACCGCGCCGACGGTGGACTTCGGCACCATTGACGTCGGGGTGATTGGCACGCGGCAGACGCACACCATCAGATTCAACCAGATAGTGACTGGCTTTGCTGCCACCGACATCACCGCTACTGGTGCCACAGTGGATGGTGTCTCCGGTTCTGGTGACACCTGGAGCATCAACTTCACCCCGACTGCGGCATCCTTCACCCTGACCCTTGCCGCGGACAGCGTGAGCGACACCGCCGCCACCCCAAACACGGGCCCCGCAACAGAGCCCGCGGCAGCGAGGAGCGTGAGCGGCAGCGCGGTGCTATCTGCGGATGCGGACCTGGCTACCCTGTCCATAACGGATAATAACGGCAACCCGGTCACGCCGAATGAAGCCATCGCGCCCGACACACTAACCTATACCGCGACTGCGCCGAGCGATACGACCTCGGTGACCATCACGGTGACGGCTGCTGATTCCAATGCAGAAGTGGATCTTGACTCTCTCGGCACCAATACCGAGAATTTTGGATTCAGAGACGCAATGCAATCTTTTGCTATTGAGATTACCGCCGCAGATGGCACGACCATGAAACTCTACCGCCTCACCATCACGCGCGCCGCACCGCCCAACACCGCGCCGGTCATCCAGGGCAGTGGGGCGGTGAATTATGCCGAGAACGGTGCCGGGTCGGTGGCAACCTACACCGCGACTGATGATGAGAACAACACGATTACCTGGGAGATCACTGGCACGGATGCGGGGTTCTTTACGCTTGCCCCCACAAGCGGCGTATTGACTTTCCGCACTGTGCCGGACTATGAAACCAAGTCCACCTACTCGGTCACCGTGACCGCCACCGATGACGGCACGCCGAATATGGACGACACGCTTGATGTCACGGTTACGCTTACCAATGTGGATGAAGATGGAGCCATCGGTGCCATTACCGGCAGCGTTCAAGTCGGGCAGACCTTGACTAGTGGCACGGTAACCGACCCGGATGGCGGAGTAACTGGCATCACTTATACATGGCAAAGCGCGGACGGCGGTGCCTTTGACGACATCACTGGTGCCACTACCGCCGCGACCTACACCCTGGCGGCAACCGATGAGGGCAAGACCATTCGAGTCATTGCCACTTACACCGACACACTCGGCGGCGGCAAGATGGTCACCAGCGTACCGACCGTAGCCGTGGTTGCCGCGACCGTAACCCTGTCCGCAGATGCGAACTTGTCCGCATTAACTCTCTCGGCCGGCACCTTGCCCACCTTTGCTGCCGCCACGATACGTTACACCGTCAGCGTGGGTAATGATGTGGCAAGCGTCACGGTCACACCGACTGTGGCGGACGATGGCGCAAGCGTAACCGTGGATGGCACGGCGGTTGCCAGAGGCGTAGCATCAGAACCGATTGACCTGACTGTTGGCGCAAACCCCATCGCCATTGTCGTTACCGCCCAAGACGGCACGACCGAGAAAACCTACACCGTCACCATTGATCGCGGCGCGCCGCTCACGCCGTTTGCGGTAACCATCCCGGCCCTGGGCAAATCCACAGTCGATAATCGGGCAAGCGTGAAGATTGACTTCGGCAGAGCGGTGACCGGCTTGGCGATTGGCGACTTCAGCGTTTCCAATGGCGCCGTGAATAGCATTGCCCCCGCCGCCGGTAGCAACACCGCGTATATCGTGGTCTACACCCCGATCACGACCGGCGCGGTAACCCTGACTCTCGCCGCGAACGCGGTGACTGATGGCGATGGCAACCCCAACCTCGCGGCAAGCGCGACCGGCACTGCGGCGGTCGCGGCAGCGCAAGACACCAGCCAACCGAGTTTCACGGCCACCACGACCATGGCCGGTCTCACCACCGCCGAGTTTGATGAAGACAAGTTCGAACTGGGCATTGCGACCTTGTTGACGATTTCTGTCGGCGATGTGAGCATCATCAGCATTGCCGCCGGTAGCGTGGTGGTGGAGTATGAAGTCGTAGCGGACACGGACGCCGAGCGCGATGCACGGGCAGCGGCATTATCTGCCGCCACCCAGTCGGAGTTACGCAACGCCATTGACCAAAACATCCCCAGCAATGCCACCGTTACGACAGTGATTGGGGAATCGACCGCCGTCGCCGCCGTCAAAGTGATTTTGCCGGAAGTGGTGCGCGCCATGGCCGACAGCACCGTCAGCGTGATTGCGCGGCGGATTGAGCAAGCGACGGCTCCGGGACAGGCCGCCGCCACCCTGACCCTGGACGGCCGGGCACTGGCGCTGACCGCCCTCGCGAACGCGGGGAGTCTCTCCGACGCGCTGAACAGCCAGGGCGTCGGCGAGACGCTAGCCAGCACCACGCGCGCCCTGGCCGACGGGTCGTGGCAACTGAACCGGGTTCTGGGCAACTCGGCCTTCGTCCTCCCGATCGCCACCACCGACCACGCCTGGATCAATCGGCTGGCGTTCTGGGGCGGTGGCGACTACCGCAACCTCTCCGGCAAGGGTGGAGCCTTGGACTGGGACGGCAAGCTCGTCAGCGCCCGGCTGGGCGCAGACGCACGGGTGGCCGACACCCTGCTGGCTGGCCTGACCATCTCGTGGCAGCACGGCACCTTTGGCTATGACGACGCCGATGCGTTGCGCGGCACCTATGACGTTGAACAGACCAGCATCCATCCCTACCTTGGCTGGTCGGCCCTGGATGGCCGACTCGACCTGTGGGCCACCGTTGGCTACGGCTGGGGCGAGGTGGAGATAGACAAGCAGCGCGCGACCGGCCAAGTCGCCGACCTCACCACCACCACCGTCGGCGGCGGCGGCAGTGCCCGGTTACTGGAGTCCAACGCGGGGACCCTGCGACTCAAAGGTGAAATCGTTCAGACCCGTGCGGACGTCGACGCCAACGCCGACATGATCACCGAGCTAACCGTGGACGCCCGCCGGTTGCGGCTGACCCTGGAAGGCACACAGGAGCATCAGTTCGCCGACGGCTCGCGCCTGATGCCGACCGTGGAAGTGGGTCTGCGGCACGACACCGGCGATGGCCGCACCGGACTCGGCGCGGAATTCGGCGGCAGTCTGCGCTTCTCGGACCCGTCCAGTGGGCTGACCATAGAAAGCCGTGGGCGCGTGTTGCTAGGGCATAGCGGCGACTATAACGACTGGGGTCTGGGCGGGACAGTCCGCTTTGAGCCAGGCATCAACGGCCGCGGCCTGGCAGTCAGTCTGCAACCCTCCTATGGCGCCACCGCCAGCCGGGTCTCGGAACTGTGGACGCAAGAAGCCGCCGTCGTCCCGACCTCAACCGCCGCCACCACGCCCCAAGGCGGCCAGATGGACATAGACATCAGCTACGGCCTGGACTGGACCGAGTCCTTCCTCACCCCCTACACCCGCCTCTCCCTCACCAACACCCACACCCAAGCCTACCGCCTCGGCACCCGCCTACAGTTGGAAGATGGCCTCATCTTCAGCCTCGAAGCCCTAAGACAAGAAAGCCTCACCCAGGCAGTAGACCACGGCATCCTCCTAAAACTCGACCTGAACTGGTAACAATGGCGCTGGGGGGGGGATGCCCCCCAGCGACCTATGTAACCCCCCCGTCAGGCGTGAAACACGCCCCACCTAACAGGCGGGAAACCCGCCCCCTCCCCCGCCGTCATTCTCGTGGTCTCCACGGGAATCCAGTCCTAGAGTGTGTTGCATTTTCTTAGAATGTCATTTGCATTTTCTTACTCCGTCATTCCTCCGCCCCGCCCGGGAATCCAGTTCCTAATTGCGAACAGCCCAAGACTGGATTCCCACCTTCGGTGAGAATGACGGATGGGGAGGGGAAGGGTCATTCCCTGTGTCGCGCGTGTCTTTCTTTTTCCGTCATTCTCGTGGCCTCCACGGGAATCCAGTCCTGTCCTATGCCCGTCTTCCTTCCCCCGTCCCGATGGCGGCAAAGCCGCAAAAAACCCAACGGCTACGCCGCACCTAACAGGCGGGAAACCCGCCCCTTTAGTTCCCCCCTTCCGTCCTTCTCCCGCCTCTCCTTCTTTGTCCGTCATTCCCACGCCCTGCCCGGGAATCCAGTTCCTAATTGCGAACAACAAGACTGGATTCCCGCCTTCGGCGAGAATGACGGCCGGGGAGGGATGGCGAGAATGACGCCCAAGACTGGATTCCCACCTTCGGTGAGAATGACGGCGGGGAGGGCGATGGTCATTCCCTGTGTCGCGCGTGTCTTTCTTTTTCCGTCATTCTCGTGGCCCCCACGGGAATCCAGTCCTAGACCGCATTGCATTGTCTTACGCCGTCATTCCCCCGCCCCGCCCGGGAATCCAGTCCTTCAGTGGGAAAGAACAAGACTGGATTCCCACCTTCGGTGAGAATGACGGCGGGGGAGGGGAGGGTGTTGCCGTTATTGCCGCGTGTGTCTTTCTTTCTTCCTTCCGCCGTCATTCTCGTGGCATCCACGGGAATCCAGTCCTGTCCTATGTGCGTCTTCCTCCCCTCCGTCCCGATGGCGGCAAGGCCGCAAAAAAACCTAACGGCTACGTCGCAACTTCCCCTCCCTCCGTCATTCTCGCGCCTCTCTTTCTTTTTCCGTCATTCCCCCGCCCCGCCCGGGAATCCAGTTCCTAATTGCGAACAACAAGACTGGATTCCCGCCTTCGGCGAGAATGACGGCCGGGGAGGGCGATGGTCATTCCCCGTGTCGCGCCCGTCTTTCCTTTTCCGTCATTCTCGTGGCCCCCACGGGAATCCAGTCCTAAACCGCATTGCATTGTCTTACGCCGTCATTCCCCCGCCCCGCCCGGGAATCCAGTCCTTCAGTGGGAAAGAACAAGACTGGATTCCCACCTTCGGTGAGAATGACGGCGGGGAGGGATGGCGAGAATGACGCCCAGGGATGGATGTGTATTTTTGTGAATTAAATGGTGCGGGCCTCCCGCCTAACGGGTTGACGGATGGGACAGGTTGACGAACAGCCCAGGACTGGATTCCCGGGCAAGGCCCGAGAATGACGGACTGGGTCCTCGCCGAGTTTCCCGCTGTCATTCTCGCCAGCAGGCGGGAATCCAGGCGGTCTTTCTCCCCAGCAGGCGAGAATGACCATCTCAACGTGGTGAATTTCCAGCGAACGCACTGGCATATCCAGGCTGGTCCGTGGTGGGCTGTCATGGCCGCGGTACGTGGCGGCGTTGGTTCTGGTGAGGGCGCGGCGGTGTTAGTTTTATGAGGGGGTGACGGGTGGTGGGTCGGTCCCGGTCTTTTCGGATGGGGTTGTTGGAGAAGGTCTCGACAGCGTCACTTTGACTGTGGTGGGTCGGTCCCGGTTTTTTGGGAGGGGGGTTGATGGAGGGGTTTCGATAGCATTACTTTGACTGTGGGTGGGTCGGTCTCGGTTTTCTCGGAGAGGGGGGGTTGATGGAGGAAGGTTCGCCCGAGCAGGGTCAGGCCTAAGGCGATGATCAGGGACACGGGGACGAATATCCCCGAGGCCATTTCGTGGCTGTCAATCATGCCCTGGAGTTCCATGACTGTGAACACGTAACTCCCGAGTCCGCTTAGATAATACGAAATGACGATGACCGACAAGCCTTCGACTGTACGCTGGAGAATGGCCTGGCTGCGGGTTGTCCTGTCCACGCTGCGCAGGAGCTGTGTGTTCTGATCTTCCAGCGCCAGATTCTGATGCTGTAGCTGTAGTTCGACCTTGGTGCGGATCACCGCGATGGATCCCTGAAAATCGTTCACAAGCGCGCCGATGCGTTTGAGTAATTGCTGGTATCCGTCGGCGACCCCGATGGTTTTTCCGTCCACGTATTCGGAGATCGGCCGGCAGCCCGCGATCACCTGTTCCTGCAGCAGCGCCAGGTTGGATCGAATGATGCGGTCGTACGGCACGGAGGCCGACAGCTTGTACCGCATGGATGCGGCCATGCGACTGACGTGCATAAAGTCCTGCGTCATCGCGGTGAGCCAGTCCTGAAGTGTCGGCGGCGTGGCGGTCGTTATCTCCGTGGTGATGATGCCGCGTTGCCGCAGATGGTCGTGTTCGTACTGATGCACCTGGTCCACGGATCGCGCAAAGGCCTGAAACGGGAAGAGAATCAAGTGGGTGTAGTTTGCAATCGCCACGAGCGTGTCAATGGTGCGGGCCAGGTGCGTGAGCAGCGTGTCGAACGACGGCGACGTGATGAGATAGCGTTCGCGTTGATACTCATCAGGGGTAAACGTCGCCATGACGGCGGTCTCGTGCCCGAAGATCCTGCTCCCATAGAGTTGCGGCCCGGGCATCGTGCGCTTGACGTCTTCAATGGCCAGACTCGTGTGCGGCAGGACCAGCAGATCCATCGCGTTGACGGATGCGTCCAGGGGGGACAGGGGCATGGCGTAGTCGGGAAACCCGAGCGGCCCGAACGCGAGCGGTTTGAATTTATCGTCGGGCATGTGCCACACTTGGTAGCTGTAGTATTCGGTGTGGGTTTCCCACGTGACGAGCAGCCGGTCACCGTTGGGCGCCACTTTGGCTCCGTGGCCGAAGTTGTCATGAATGACCCGGTACTCTTCGGGGATGTCCAGACATTCCAGAAGATGTTGAAACTCCTTGCGGCTTTGGGGGCGATCCGACGGCGGATTGGCCATGCGATGGGCGACGTGATGAATATGCGCCGGCAGGTCCAACCATTCTTCCAGATATTTTTTGGGCGAGTGAGACTGATGCCGGAGAAACCCCTGGTTTGCCTCTTGATTTTTGTGACGCATGACGTTCAATGAGGGTGACAATGCCCGATCGTGTCTCTTGCACCATTCTCCCAAATTCCTTGATGGGGATCAAGAAGAACACGCCGACGCCGCGTCGTGCAACCCGTGGAACCCGCCTTGCCGACGCACAGTAACTCACGGCGTCGGTCCGACTTGAGTATTGTCTTTCCTATTGCCGGGCCGCGTCCCGCGATGCGGTTCCGACTCACCGGGAACGTCCTTCATGCGTGATGCGTGGAATCATCCAGCCGTGGTCGCCACCGACTGTGCCGGTCTTGGCGAGAAGCGGCAGGGCAAAGTGCGGGATATCTACGATCTCGGCGATTGCCTGCTGTTCATCGCCAGCGACCGCATTTCGGCCTTTGACGTTGTGCTGCCGGAAGGGATTCCCGGCAAAGGCTATGTACTCACGCAACTGTCAAAATTCTGGTTTGATCGCCTGTGGCGGGAAGGGGGTCTTGTGCCGCATCATGTGCGGACGATGCGGCCCGAGGACTTTCCCGCCGCATGTCAACCGTACGTCAGCATGCTGGACGGGCGGAGCATGATCGTGGAGAAAGCCAACCCGTTGCCCGTGGAATGTATCGTGCGCGGGTACCTGGCCGGGTCGGCGTGGAAAGAATATCAAAGCCGGGGAACCGTCTGCGGACAGCCCCTGCCGCCGGGACTGCGGGAGTCGGAGCCGTTCCCCGAACCGTTATTCACGCCTTCGACAAAGGCCGTGGAAGGGCACGATGAAAATATCGCCTACGACACCATGCAGGCCCTGGTCGGCGAGGACACGGCTGAACATGCCCGACAGGTCAGCGTGACGCTGTATCGCCGCGCGGCCGCGCTGGCCGACGCGCATGGGATCATCATCGCCGACACGAAATTTGAATTCGGGCGGCATCGGGAAACGGGGCAGTTGCTGGTCATTGATGAATTACTCACGCCCGACTCGTCACGGTTCTGGCCGAAGGATCGCTACGAGCCAGGGAAGCCGCAACCCAGTTTCGACAAACAGTTTGTTCGAGACTATCTGGACTCGGTGGGCTGGGATCATGCCCCGCCCCCGCCCCATCTGCCCGAGGTCGTGGTCGCGCAGACGAGTGCGAAGTATCGTGAAGCACTGGAGCGGTTTGCGGGCCGTTAGACGCTGTGCCTTTGCGAGCATCGTGAGAGGCGCTGCGCAAACCGCGCCTTGCTGAATTCGGCAACGAGTGACACAACGTGCCCGCGGACAACAAACCCTCAAAGTCGGATACGGAGCGGTTCATCATGCTGGGGCTTCTCTGTGTGGCGGTCCTGTGGACGATCAATCGCATGTTCATGCCCCATGACCCCGGCGAGGCCCTGCGCGACCTTCCGACGGTTGAGTCGGCGAGCGACGTCACCATCGCCAACATTCCGCTGGCCACGGGCAAGGAGCCTATTGAGAAAATTTTTGTGCAATCGGGGTGTACCGTTTGCCACACGATTCCGGGTATTCACGTCGCCAAAGGGCGGGAAGGGCCGACGCTGGAACTGGGCACGACCGCCCGGAAGCGGTTGGCCGACCCGGCCTATCAGGGGAATGCCGGGACCGAGTGGGAGTATGTGCAGGAATCCATTCTGAATCCGGGTGCCCATATTGTGGAGGGCTATCCCGACCATGTGATGCCGCGCTGGTACGGCCGAAAATTGAGCGCGGCCGCTCTGGATAAAATGATTCGCTATGTGTTGAGGATTGAAGGCGTGCCGTAGCCACGGGCGGTTCGTTGGCCGTCATGCCACCATCCGGATCACGCGATGGCGACTGGCCATGATGTGACCCCTGCCCAATCGGCTTCCCGATGAGCAGCACTGCTGAATCTCGTTTGCCTGATTGTTACATCACACGCATCATTTCCCCCGCCTTCAGCAACGCCTCGCAGACCAACCCCAACTGTTCTTCCGTATGCTCCGAACTCACGGTGAGGCGCAGACGGCTGCTGTTTTTGGGAACGGTGGGCGGGCGGATGGCGGGGACGTAGACGCCGGCTTCGCGCAGGGCTTGCGACAGCTTCAGGGCCGTCTCCGGTGACTTGACGATGATCGGCAGGATCGGGCTTTGCGTGTCGGTGAGTTGAAAGCCCATGCCTTTGAGTTTCGAGTGAAGAGACTGGCGGTTGGCCCACAGGCGTGCGCGGCGTTCGGGTTCATGGCGGATGATCTGAATCGCCCTGGCCGCAGCCGCGGCGATGGCCGGCGGTGAGGCGGTCGTATAGAGAAAGGCCTTTGAGGTATTGATGAGATAGTCTTTCAACCCGGCCGTTCCCGCCACGTAGCCTCCACTGGTTCCTATCGCTTTGCTCAACGTCCCCATCTGAATCAGGTCTTGAGGATTCAGGCCAAAATGTTCAACTGTTCCGCGACCGTGTTCTCCCATGACGCCCGTGCCGTGGGCGTCATCAACAAGGAGTGTGGCGTCGTGCTGTCGGCATACCGTCAGTACATCCGGGAGCGGCGCGAGATCCCCGTCCATGCTGAACACGCCTTCGGTGACCACCAGGGTTGCTCCAGCGTTCTTGCGTTGTGTGAGCAGGGCCTCCAGATGTCCGACGTCGTTGTGGCGAAACACGCGAAATGCAGCGTTCGACAGATGGCAGGCTTGTATCAGGCTGGCATGGCATGAGCGGTCGGCGAGGATGAGTCCGCGCCGGTCAACGAGTGAGGGCAGGAGGCCGATGTTGGCTGTGTACCCGGTTCCAAACGTCAGAACGGCTTCGACCTGTTTGAATTGGGCGAGGGCCTGTTCCAGTTGTTCGTGCGGCGGCATGGTGCCGGACAGGAGACGGGCGGCCCCGGCCCCGACGCCCCATTGTTCAATCGCTTCCACGGCTGTCTGTTTCACGGCGGGATGATTGGCCAGTCCAAGGTAATTGTTTGAGGCCATGGCAATGAGCTGGCGGCCGTTGATCGTGATGGTCGTTTCCGCGGGCGACTCCACGACGCACAGCCGTCGGCGCAGGTGTCGAGCCTCCGCGTTGCGAATCTCTTGTTCAAAATCGCGTAACATGCGGGGTCGGGAACGTCGGGTGGTTGGCCCGAAGCATCGGTCTTTGGACGGGCGAAGTGTGTGAAACGCCCCGGATGATGGTTGTCCGTCCGCAGGACGAGCGGGCCGGTAGAAGTTGACTTGTGGATAACGCAGGTTTATCATAAACCGTTTCAGGCTGAAATCGCTTGAAATGATTGAGTTTCCTGGCCGATGAGCCACAGAAGCCGGGGAGAAGAATGTTGGTAACAGGGCTGTTCATGATTCAACATAGGTGAGGGAAACGATGGCACAGCTTACAGGAGCCGAAATTTTTCTGGAAGCCTTAAAACGGGAAGGCGTGAAAACGGTGTTTGCGCTTCCCGGCGGAGTGGTCCTGAAAATTTTTGATGTCCTGCATCAACAACACGACATTGAAATCATTTTGACTCGCCATGAGCAAGCCGCCGGACATATGGCGGAAGGCTATGCGAAAGCCACGGGGAAACCTGGAGTGGCCCTGATTACGTCGGGTCCCGGCATGACGAACGTGATTACCGCGTTGGCCGATGCCTACATGGATTCCGTGCCCGTCGTGTGTTTTGCCGGTCAGGTGCCCACGGCGCTCATCGGGAATGACGCCTTTCAGGAAGCTGATAATATCGGGTTGAGTCGGCCCTGCACCAAGTATAACTTTCTGGTGAAGGATGTGAATGACCTGGCCCGGACGATTAAAGAAGCGTTTTACATCGCCTCCACTGGCAGGCCAGGGCCCGTGCTGGTGGACATTCCCAAAGATGTGTCCATCGCAAAGGCCGAGTATAAATATCCGGATTCCGTCTCGATTCGCGGATACAACCCAACCTACGAAGGCAGCAAGTGGCAAATCAAACAGGCCGTTGACGCCATTATGAAGTCCCGTCGCCCCATTCTGTATATTGGGGGCGGGGTGCAGTTGTCCGGCGCCGCCAAAGAGGTGCGTGAACTCGCCGAAATGACGCAGATCCCCGTGGATCAAACCCTGATGGCGTTGGGTTCGTTCCCTGGTGATCACCCGTTGTCCCTGGGCATGCTCGGGATGCATGGCGCCTATGTGGCCAATATGGCCATGCATTATTCGGACCTGGTCATTGCGGTGGGCGCCAGGTTTGACGATCGCGTCACCGGGCGGGTTTCCGAGTTTTGTCCGAGTGCCACAATCATTCATATTGATATTGATCCCACGT
Organism: Nitrospirales bacterium; assembly: GCA_965207175.1. Classification (GTDB taxonomy): domain Bacteria; phylum Nitrospirota; class Nitrospiria; order Nitrospirales; family UBA8639; genus Bin75. The sequence goes on along the minus strand of OZ242269.1, from coordinate 1,216,363 downwards.
CCATTCGGAAAAACATTCATGTGGATATTCCCATCGTGGGTGATTGCAAGCGCGTCCTGCAGGTCTTGAACACGATGTTGCGCGCGACAGTGAATGGGGATCACCACGCCTTGCGCAAGCCGTGGTGGGATCAACTGAATGAGTGGAAGGCGGCTCATCCCCTCGGCTACCACCAGGCAGCCGATCAATTGATTAAGCCGCAGCATGCGATTGATCGCATCTATCAACTGACAAAAGATCGCGACCCGATTGTGTCCACCGATGTGGGCCAGCATCAAATGTGGGCGGCGCAATACTTCCATCTGCGCGCTCCCAATACCTGGCTCACGTCGGGCGGGCTGGGGACGATGGGCTTTGGTTTCCCCGCGGCATTGGGGGCCCAGGCGGCGTTTCGTCACCGACTGGTGTTGTGTATCGCGGGTGACGGGAGCATCCAGATGAATTCCCAGGAGCTGGCGACGGCTGTGGTCGAAAAACTGCCGGTCAAAGTGTTTATCATTAATAACCGATTCCACGGCATGGTGCGGCAGTGGCAGGACCTGTTCTATGAGGGTCGCCATGCGTGCAGTTCTCTGGACACAACTCCGGATTTTGTGAAGCTTGCGGAAGCCTACGGCGCGGCCGGTCTTCGGATTCAACACGTCGGTGACGTGGACGAGGGCATTCGTGAGGCGCTGGCCATTGAGAAGCCGGTCTTCGTTGATGTCATGGTTGACCAGTTTGAGAATTGTTACCCGATGATCCCGGCCGGGGGATGCAACCATGAAATGCTGCTGGAAGATCCCCCGGAGCTGCAAAAGAGGCAGCCCGCGTCGCCGACCGGGACTGCGGACAGTCATGACGCCATTTTGACTGCTTGAGCGGCCGTGGGGAATAGTCGTCTGCGGTGCCCATGGCTTGAGGATCCTCCACTCCAACACCGCCAGAGAGTCCTCGCTTGTTCCTCGCTCGCGGCCCGGCCATGTTGAACGACTCATACAGACAGGTGGCAGCACTGAAAGGATTGTGTTGTTGTGGAACATGTTATTGCGGTGACACTGGAAAATAAATCCGGGTCCCTGTCCCGTGTCGCGGGATTGTTCAGCGGGAGAGGATTTAATATCGAAAGTTTGTCGGTGGCGCAGACATTTGACCCGACGGTGTCCATGATGACCATTGTCACGAACGGGGACGAGCGCATCATTGAACAGATTCTCAAACAACTGAATAAAATCATTGACGTGATCAAGGTGGTGGACCTCAATGAAAACGATGCCGTCAGCCGTGAAACCGCCCTGATTAAAGTGCATACCCGGTTGGACGACCGGGACGAGGCCCTGCGGATTGCGGGTATCTTTCGAGCGAAGGTGATTGATTCATCCCCAACGTCGTATACGATTGAAGTGACGGGTGACGTGCAAAAAATTCAGGCGATCATCCAGTTGCTCCAACCTCTTGGTATCAAGGAAATCGTCAGGACCGGCCGGATTGCCATTGCGCGGGAACTTATGCGCCCGGCGGCGAGTCAGTCGCGTCCGCTTGCCAAAGTCACCTGACGGCGTTCATTGATGCGCCGACGGCCTGCGAGGCCGGTTGTCTTACTTTCCCAAGGAGTGCGGTTATGAAGATTTTTTATGACAAAGACGCGGATGTGCAAATCATCCTGAACAAGACGGTGGCGATTGTCGGATTCGGCAGTCAGGGCCACGCGCATGCCCTGAATCTGTCGGAGAGCGGCGCCAGTGTCGTCGTGGGTCTGCGGGAGGGCGCGTCCTGGAAGAAAGCCGAAGCCGCTGGCCTCAAAGTGATGCCGGTGGCCGACGCCGTGAAGCAGGCGGACGTGGTCATGATCCTGGCGCCCGATGAAGCGCAGCCGGCTATTTATCGCACGGCGATTGCCCCGCAGATGAAGCCTGGCACGTATCTCGCCTTTGGTCACGGGTTTAACATTCACTTTGGCCAGATCACACCCCCGGATGCGGTCAACGTCTTTATGGTGGCGCCGAAAGGGCCTGGCCACCTGGTGCGCTCCGAATATGCCAAAGGAAGCGGCGTGCCATGTTTGCTGGCCGTGCATCAGGATCCGAGCGGGGATACCGCCCGCGTCGGGTTGTCCTATGCGTCGGCGATTGGCGGAGGCCGCGCCGGAGTCATTGAAACGAGTTTTCGGGAAGAAACCGAAACCGACCTCTTTGGCGAGCAGGTTGTGTTGTGCGGCGGCCTGACTTCGTTGATTCAGGCGGGGTATGAAACCCTGGTCGAAGCGGGGTATTCCCCGGAGATGGCCTATTTTGAATGTCTGCACGAGGTCAAGCTGATCGTGGATTTAATCTATCAGGGCGGGATCGCCAACATGCGGTACTCTATCAGCACGACCGCCAAGTATGGAGACGTCACCCGCGGCCCGCGCATCATTACGGACAAAACCAAACGGACCATGAAAAAAATTCTTGGAGAAATCCAGAGCGGTCAGTTTGCCCGGGAGTGGGTGCTGGAAAATCAGGCCAATCGTCCAGTGTATAACGCGCTGCTTCAGCGGGGCAAAACGCATCCCATCGAAAAAGTCGGGGAAACCCTGCGTGGGATGATGCCCTGGTTGCAACAGGATAAGCTCGTGGATCAGAAAAAGAATTAGATTGACTGGAGCCGTGACCTGGCATGGCGGATCGCGCAAAAGGGATTCCCATCGCGAGAGAAGGTCTGCTTTTTCTCATGGGCATAGCTGTCCCGGCCATCGCGGCCGGGGTGTTGGGGTGGGGGAAGACTGCCCTTGTCTTTGGCGTCCTGGGGTGCTGGGTCGGGTGGTTTTTTCGCAACCCTTCCCGCACGATTCCGCAAGGGGAGGGCCTGATCCTCGCGTCCGGTGATGGCAGGGTTGTCGCCGTTCAGGAGGAATTTGAACCGAGGTTTCTCAAAGATCGCAGTCTGCGGATCAGCGTCTTTCTCAATATTTTTGACGTCCATATCAATCGCATGCCGTGTGCCGGAACCATCGTGGACATCGCGTATCAGCCGGGCCGGTTCCACAACGCGAGTCGTCCCGAAGCCACGATGCACAATGAACAGAATGCGCTGATGATTGAAACGCCCGCGCAGCGAAAGGTGCTCTGTGTGCAGATTGCCGGGCTGATTGCCCGACGTATCGTGTGCTGGGTTCGGCCCGGCGACGCGGCTGTCATGGGAGAACGTTTTGGCCTGATTCAATTCGGGTCACGCGTTGACACGTATGTTCCTGCGGAGAGCCGGGTTCGCGTCAGGGTGGGGGAGCGGGTCAAAGCGGGAGAATCTGTTCTCGCGGAGTTTGCATGAAAACCCCCATGTTCGACATTCGCATGAAGAGGCGGATCTTGCAGAATAAAAAAGGACAACGACGTCGGGGTATCCATCTCATCCCCAATATCCTGACGACCGGTAATTTGTTCAGCGGATTGGCCTCGGTTGTGCTGGTGTTGCATGGCCGCTTTGAAATGGCGGCGATGGCGATCCTGATTGCGATGGTGTTTGACGTTCTGGACGGCACCTCCGCGCGTTTGACCGACAGCACGAGCACGTTTGGGGTTGAATACGATTCCCTGTCGGACCTCATTTCCTTTGGACTGGCCCCGGGGGTGTTGATTTATACCTGGGCGCTGGGGTCGCCAGGGATGTTGGGGGCGGCCGTGATGTTTGCGTATGTGGCCTGTGGCGCGCTTCGACTGGCCCGGTTTAACGTGATCACGGGGAGCCACGGGGACAACCGGTTTTTTACGGGGTTGCCCATTCCCGCGGCGGCTGGCCTGGTCGCGACATTCTGTATTTTTGATACGCACATCGTGCATCTGTCGGAAGGCGTTCGGCCCTCCGTGGTGATTGCCTTGAGTCTGGCGCTGTCGTTTCTCATGGTCAGCACGGTGAAGTATCGCAGCGTGAAGCAGTTGACGTTTCACGGGCACCATCATTTTATGTATCTGGTCTGGACCGTCTTGACTCTGGTGTCCGTCATCGCCTATCCTCAACTGATGTTGTTTGTGGCCTGTGTGGGCTATGCCTGTTCCGGTGTGTTGGAAAAAGCCTGGAACGCGATGAAAGCCACGACGAAACGGGTCACGCCGATGGGGGTTCCCGTGACGCAGGATTCAGAGGACCAGTAGCATGGACCAAGGGCAGGGCAAAGAGCGAGGCATGCTTTTCTTGTGTGACGAGGGACGCGCATGGTTGGGTCTGCCTGACCCTCCGTGACGCGACATCATCACCCGACACAGGTGGGTAGCCTTCACCTCATCGGGGTGAAGGCTTTTTTGTTTTGGAGCATGGAGACGGCCACGCCAGTCTCGTTGAACGGACGACCATACATCACCTTGTGAGGAGCAAAGGCCATGACGCGGCGCATCAGAATTTTTGATACCACATTGCGGGATGGAGAGCAGTCTCCAGGGGCCAGCATGAACGTGGACGAAAAAGTGTTGGTCGCGAAACAGCTTGCTCGCCTGAACGTGGATATTATTGAAGCCGGGTTTGCCTTCAGTTCCGCCGGCGACTTTGAGGCGGTGCAACGCATTGGATGCGAGGCGGAAGGCCCGATTGTCTGTAGTCTGGCGCGTGCCAGACCCGAAGATATTGATGCGGCGTGGAAGGCGCTCAAGGGGGCGCCCAAACCGCGCATTCACACGTTTTTGTCCACGTCGGACATTCATCTGCAACGTCAGTTTGACATGACGAGAGCGGAAGCTCTCACTCGTGCGGTGGACATGGTCACCCGTGCGCGCGGCTATGTTGATGACGTCGAGTTTTCTCCGATGGACGCCACGCGATCGGACGTGTCCTATCTGTGCGAGGTCGTAGAGGCGGTGATTGACGCCGGTGCCGGGACGGTGAATATTCCCGATACGGTGGGATACGCGACTCCGAAGGAGTTGGAAGCCATCATTCGCGCGCTGCGGACCCGGGTGCGCAGTTGTGATCGGGCGATTCTCTCCGTGCATTGTCATAATGATTTGGGGCTGGCCGTTGCCAATTCCATGGCGGCCATCCACGCCGGGGCCGGACAGGTGGAATGTACCATCAACGGCATTGGCGAACGGGCCGGCAATGCGTCATTGGAGGAAATCGTGATGGGACTGCGGACGCGCAACGATTTTTATGATGCGGACACCCAGATTCGCACGGAAGAAATTGCCAGAACCAGTCGTCTGGTCAGCAAGATCACGGGCATGGTCGTCCAGCCCAATAAAGCCATCGTGGGGGCCAATGCGTTCGCCCATACCTCCGGCATTCATCAGGACGGATTGCTCAAGGATAAAAGCACGTATGAAATTATGCGTCCCGAGGCCGTCGGGGTCACGCAAAGCCGTTTCGTGATGGGGAAGCTGTCGGGGCGCCATGCCTTTCGGGATGAATTGACGAAGCTGGGCTATGTGCTCACGGATGACGAAATCGGGGCGGCGTTTGAACGGTTCAAACATCTGGCGGATCAGAAGGACCTGTTTGAGGAAGACCTGGAGGCGATTGTGTCTGCCATCGTCAGCAAAGTTCCCGAACGGTATTCCCTGAAAGCCATGAGTACGCAGAGCGGGATGAATCAGGCGCCAACGGCGACTGTGGCCCTGGAGATGGATGGGCGCGTGGTGGAGGAACGCGGGACGGGCGACGGACCGGTTGATGCGGTCTATCGAACGATTGCCGGAATCACGCAAACGAAAAGCACCTTGTTGTCCTATCGGGTGCAGGCCATCACCGGTGGAACGGATGCGCAGGGCGAGGTCTCGGTGCGGTTGGAACAGGACGGCGAAACCGTGATCGGCCATGGCGCCAATACCGACATCATCGTGGCCTCGGCGCAGGCGTATTTGAATGCGCTGAATAAACTGGCTTTGCAGTTGGAATGTCGGGCCAACGCGGGCCCCAAAATCGGGCCGTGCTGACCGCAGAACCAGAGAGGCATGTTGTGAAAAAAACCATAGCCGTGCTGGAGGGGGATGGCGTTGGTCCGGAGATTATGCCCGTGGCCGTGTCGGTGTTGGAGGCCGTGGGCAAACACTGCGGCCATGGTTTGACGTTCCTGCCCGCCGTGGTCGGTGGCCGGGCCATTGATGACACGGGATGGCCGTTGCCGGACGAGACGTTGCGTCTTGCCGAGACAAGCGACGCGGTCCTGCTGGGGGCCGTGGGCGGACCCCAATGGGAAGGGCTTGCCTATGAGCGACGACCGGAACGGGCATTGCTGGGCCTGCGCGAGCAGCTTGGATTGTTTGCCAATCTCCGTCCGGCCAGGCTCCATTCGGAATTGGCCGATGCGTCGACTCTCAAACGAGCAGTCATTGAAGGCATTGACATCCTGGTCGTGCGTGAACTGACGGGGGGAATTTATTTTGGGAAACCCAGAGGCGTGGAGGCGACGCCGACGGGCCACCGTGGATTCAATACCGAAGTGTACACCACGGAAGAAATTACCCGGATTGCGAAGGTGGCCTTTGAAGCGGCCCGAAAGCGGCGAGGGCGTGTGACGTCCGTTGACAAGGCGAATGTGCTGGAATCCTCGGAGTTGTGGCGGAACGTCGTCACGGAGGTGCACAACAATTATCAAGACGTGGAATTGCGGCACATGTACGTGGATAACTGCGCGATGCAGCTGATTCGGAATCCCGGGCAATTTGACGTGATCCTGACGACGAATCTGTTTGGTGACATTTTAAGCGATGCCGCCGCCATGTTGACCGGATCAATCGGGATGTTGCCGTCGGCCAGCGTCGGTGGGGCCGCGGGTATGTATGAGCCGATTCATGGCAGTGCGCCGGATATCGCGGGACAGGATCTCGCGAACCCCATTGGCATGATTGCCTCGGGCGCGATGCTGTTTCAGTATTCGTTTGGCCTGGAGAAAGAGGCGGCGCTCATCGAGCGCGCCATTCAGCGCGTGCTGGCTCTGGGATATCGCACCAGAGACATTGCCGCACCGGGGACGAAGCTCGTGGTCGGCACCCGGGAGATGGGAGCCCGTATTCTTGAGCATATCGGTGAACGATAGGAACGGTGTGCGATGCTGAAGTCCATTCAACCCGGCACGATCAACACCCTCGTCGGGACGGGGGATCCCGGTTGCGCCGGAGACGACGGTCCGGCCGCCGCGGCCCGGTTAAACGAACCGAAACATATCGCCCTTGACGCCGGGGGCAATCTCTACATCGCCGATTCGGAAAATCATCTGGTGCGAAAGGTTGACGCGCGAACCGGGATCATCACGACCATCGCGGGCATTTACGTTCGTGCGGCTCCCGTTGCAGACCCCGCCGACCCTGTCAGTGACCCCGTGGAAGACGAGGACGATCCGCTGGCTGACCCGGTGACCACAGCCGGGAATGCCTACGTTCAAAAACCGGACTTGAGTGGCATGATCCGTTATGTGAGCGGGTCCAAGGTGAAAGATCCACGATTTTCAGGCGACGGTGGCCCGGCGACCAGTGCCGCGCTCAATTTCCCCTCCGCCGTGGCGGTTGCCGATGACGGGACGGTGTACATTGCCGATACCTGGAATCATCGTATTCGTCGAATTGATCCGCACACCGGGATCATGTCCACCATCGCCGGAACGGGCCAGGCGAAATGGCATGGCGATCACGGGCCTGCCGTGCGTGCGGCCCTGAATGAACCGGTGGCGTTGGCCCTTGATGGGCGCCAGGCGTTGTATATCGCCGATCAAAGCAACAATCGAATCCGGAAAATTGATCTGACCTCCGGTGTGATGACGACGGTCGCGGGAACGGGAGAGTCGGGGTATAACGGCGATGGCGCGCCCGGCCCCGACACCGCATTGGCCGGTCCCAGCGGGTTGGCCGTTGATCAGGAGGGCAATGTGTATGTTGCCGATACGTTTAGCAGCCGGATTCGGAAGTTGGACCGACAGACCGGGATGATAGACGCGGTGGTGGGCGGAACGGGTTCTTTTCAATTGATACCGGGGGAAAATGAATCCTCGCCCAATCTGTCCAGACCGTATGCCATTGCTCTTCATCCCGACGGTCGCCTGTTCATGACGGACAATGATAACCACGTGATCCGGGTGTGGAATCTGCGGACGCAAGTCATGTCGCTGTTTGCCGGGAATGGGAAGGCCGGGTGTGCAGGTGACGGCGGGCATCCCGTACAGGGCAGCCTGAACTACCCGTTCGGTGTGGCACTGGACTTTCGGGGGCACGTGTATATCGCGGATACCTTTAATCATCGCATCCGCGTCATCGGTCAGGGGACGCCATGAAGAAGCAATCCGCCTATACCATCGCCATCGCGGGCGTTACCGGAGCCGTGGGAACGGAAATGCTCTCCATTCTGGAAGAGCGAAAATTTCCCATTGACCGGGTGATCCCATTGGCGTCGTCACGGTCGGCGGGCGGCAACGTGACGTTTTGCGGCCATGACATCACGGTGAACGTGCTCGACAAAAACTCGTTTCGGGGTGTCGACATCGCGTTGTTTTCAGCCGGAGCCGCGGTCAGTAAAGAATACGCGCCGCTTGCCGTCAAAGCCGGGGCCGTGGTCATTGACAATAGTTCGGCCTGGCGAATGGACCCGCATGTCCCGCTCGTCGTCCCCGAAGTGAATCTGCGAGATCTTGACACGCACCAGGGCATTCTTGCGAATCCGAATTGCTCCACCATCCAAATGGTGGTGGCGCTCAACCCGCTGCATGACCACGCCGGGATCAGGCGGATTGTGGTGTCGACCTACCAATCGGTTTCGGGTACGGGGAAAGACGCCATGGATGAATTGGCGGAACAATGTCGGCAGCTACTGAACCTTGGTGACGAGGTGAAGCCAGCCGTGTATCCGCACCCCATCGCGTTTAACTGTCTGCCGCATATTGATGACTTTGTCTCCTCGGGTTCCACCGGGGAAGAAATGAAGATGGTCAACGAGACGCGAAAGATTCTGGGCCATGCCTCGCTGGGCATTTCCGTCACCGCGGTTCGCGTGCCCGTGTTTGTCGGTCATGCGGAATCCATCAATATCGAAACGGACAAAAAAGTGTCGGCGGCGGACGCCCGGGCGATTCTTGCGGCCGCCCCGGGGGTGCAACTGTATGATGAGCCCTCGCGAGCCAGGTATCCCCTGCAACGTCACGTGGCTGGAACCGACGCGGTGTTTGTCGGACGTATTCGCGAGGACGATTCCATTCCCAATGGCCTCAACCTGTGGGTGGTCGCGGATAATCTGCGCAAAGGCGCCGCGCTCAATGCCGTCCAGATTGCCGAGGCCCTGGTGAGGTGATTCATGCCGGGATTCGGCGGTCTTGGGAAAATGCTCATCGGGCACCTGCCTCCTCATAAGCGTGGCGGGCAGTGTGCTTCTTTTTTTCATCATGAAACGGTGACGCATGTTTAGCTCCTCCACGGGACGAATGTTGCTGCTGATGATCGTGAGTGCCGGACTCTTGCCTGTTCCCGCTCCGGTTGATGCGGCAGATCGCGTTCGTGTTGCGCTTGCCGAAATGGCCGGCCGTGTCACAGTCGCGTCCGCTGCCGGCCTTCGTCTCGGTTCGCCTTCCGGTTATCGGGCCGATTTCTCTTCCGAGGTGACGATGGTTTCGAACGGGGAGGCGTTGCACGTCAATCACACACGTGTGCGAGGTCACCGGGTGACGATTCAGGGGGAAGGCGAGTTTCTGACGGTCACCCTCGATGCTCCGGGTTCGAAGCGTCAACAGTGGATGGTGAACGGAGGTCTGGATATCAGTATGCGTGAGTCGCATCTCCTGGTTGTGAACGTTGTTGATCTCGAAGCCTACGTGGCCGGAGTCGTGAGTGCGGAGATCAATCCGACGTGGCATGACGAAGTCCTGAAGACGCAGGCCGTGGCCGCGCGGACCTATGTGTTGCGCAAGCAACTCGAAAATGCGGGCCAGCCGTTTGATGTGTATGCCGACGTTCAGGATCAGGTGTATACGGGTCTCAAGAACGTGAATGAGGCTGTACGCGATGCCGTGGATCACACGCGGGGAGAAGTCATCACGTACGACGGCCGCCCCATTTTAGCGGCCTATTCGTCCACGGCCGCCGGCCCGACGGAAGACGCCATGAATGTGTGGTCCAAAGATTTGCCCTATCTCAAGGGGGTGGAATGTCCTTTTGATCAGGATGCGCCGCGGTATCAATGGCAGGCGGTTGTTCCCTTTGACACCGTTGAATCCCGACTTCAGAAAGAAGGCTATCCCATTGGTTCACTTGCGACGCTCACGCTCTTGAGCATGACCGACGCCGGTCGGGTCAAGGAGGTGCGGATCCTGCATTCGCGGGGGGCACTCGTGGTCACGGGGCAGGAGTTTCGACGCATCCTTGGGTATTCGACACTGTTCAGCACGCAGTTTCACATTGAACATATCGGGAAAGACGTGGTCTTTGCGGGACGCGGCGCCGGGCACGGGGTTGGATTGTGTCAATGGGGTGCCAGGACCATGGCCGGGCTGGGTTACCGTTATCGCTCCATTCTTCGCTATTACTATCCGGGCACCGAAATCCTCCCGCGCGGCCAGGTTCACATGAGCCTCTCTTCCTGACGGCCGATGCGCGTCGGCATCCCGTCCGTTTGTGAGTGTTCGCCGCCATGAGGCGTTGGCATTGATATCCGCCATGCAGCTCTCCGCGTTTGATTTTCCTTTTGATGAATCGCTCATCGCCGGTTATCCGGTGTCTCCGAGAGATCAGGCCCGACTGTTGGTCGTGCCGCGAAAACGTGAATCCGCGTTTCAACATGCGCGGGTGAAAGATCTGCCACACCTGTTGCGGTCCGGCGATGTGGTTGTGCTGAATGACACGAAGGTGATTCCCGCCAGACTGTATGGCGTCAAACCGTCCGGTGGCACCGTCGAAGTGCTGTTGGTACGGCCGTTGGAGGACACGATTTGGGAAGTGTTGGTGAAAGGCCGCGTCAACGTCGGGCAGATGCTGCGGTTTCGCGATGTGGCGACTGCGGAGGTCCTGGAACGGAACCGGGAACGGACGGTCATGCGTATCCACGCGCGAGGGTCCGTCAACGACCTTCTCAACACAATGGGAGAAGTGCCGCTTCCTCCCTATATCAAGCGTCCCGCGAATGAGCGGGACAGGGAAGCCTATCAAACGGTCTTTGCACAATCAGAGGGTGCCGTCGCCGCGCCGACGGCGGGGTTGCATTTCACGGAACAGTTATTATCGGACCTCGTGCAAACGGGTATTCAGGTGGTGACCGTGACGCTGCACGTCGGGCCGGGCACGTTTCGTCCTGTCACCGTTGACAACATTGAAGACCATCGTATGCATGCCGAGTGGTTTGAGATTTCAGGGGAAGCGGCGAAACAGGTCAATGCGGCAAAAACGGAAGGCCGGCGAATCGTGGCTGTCGGCACGACGTCCGTCAGGACGCTGGAATCCGCGGTCAATGACGCAGGTGTCGTTCAGGCGGGCCAGGGGGAAACCCGACTGTTTATTTCGCCCGGGTTTCCATTCAAAATGGTTGATGTGCTCCTGACCAATTTTCATCTGCCGCGCACGACCCTGCTCATGCTCGTCTCGGCCTTCGCCGGCCTTGACCACATGCGTGCGGCGTACGAAGAAGCCGTCAAAGAACGGTACCGGTTGTACAGCTACGGCGATGCCATGCTGATACGATAACGGGAAGTCCGCCAGCGGCGTTCCCGTTGTCATGGCAAGATGGCTCGACGCATTGTGCAGGATTGTGAGGATGTGCTTCGCGGTCTTGACGCGGGGGCCGCCACGTGTCTTTACAGAAACTCGTCCCGAATCTCAATGTGAGACACCGCACGCAAGGCGGCTTGATAGGCTTGAAGGGCGCGCTGTTGCTTTTGGTTCAGGAGTTGAAGCCGAATGCGGGTTGTGATTGTTTCGATGTCGGTTTCGTCTTCGTCTTCCATCGCCGCGGCTTGTCCGGTGGCGAGTGCCTCGACTTCTTCCATCTCCGCCGGATTGAGGGTCGCCACGCTTTGAACGATGAATTGGACTTTTTGCGTGCGCAGGGCTTTGGCGACCTGCCCTTCGAACAGTTTTGGAGCAATCCTGTTTTGGGCCAGCAGGCGGTGATAGAGAGCCGGATCAAACGACCCGTCCCGTTCAAATTCCGTACGCTCCATGATGGCCCGCCGCAGTTCATCGGGATCCACCTCTAACGCGAAATCATCGGCCGCCACAAGCCACAATCTCTGTTTGATCAGCCCGTTCATGATGTTTTGCTTGAGGTCGGCTTCCACAACTTCCTGCTCGCTCTGTTTTTGCAGGAATTCATAGGCATTGGTATACGCCCGGCGGAATTCTCGTGCCTCCACCTCGTAGGCCCCAATCACGGCCACAACGTTGGGTTCTTGCGAGGTTTCATACCCGAACCAGCCCATCCCGATCACAAAGGTCACGGCGATCATCAGCATGATGATCTTCAAAATCCAGGGGTGTTTGCTTGAGCCTTCGCGGATCAGTTTAATCATGGTTTGATTCCTTCGTCGCGAACATTGAAGGGAAAAGTATACGCGGGGGCGAGGTGGGGACGCAAGAGGCCCCATGAGATGGGGTCATGCTTTCTCTATTTGTGAGGGGTTTTGTCATTTTGTTATACTGTATAACTATCGGGTGGGTGACGGGAATGCCAAAGAGGAGAAACGCCATGCGACGCGGGTATGCCGCCAGATGTACTCGTGGTTTTCTCCCTGTGCTGTTGGGGGTGTGGTGTTGGGGGGGAAGCCCGGCCTCCGGCGTGGGTCAGCCCATGACCGTCCGGTCTCTTGGTCAGGAAGATGTCACGATTACCGTTCAGATCAGGAGTCGCCGGTTTATTCCCCAGGTGGTGCACATTCGGGTTGGACAACAGGTGCGTTTGATACTCAAGAATCAGGATGCCGAGCTTCATGCGTTTGTCCCCGTGGATTTTTTGACTCGGACGAATGTTCAGGTTGGCGGTAACGGGGCGCCGCAGTTTGGCAAAGACGGATTTCGTCGCGTGTTGATTCCGACGCAAGGTCGCGCCGAGTTGGTGTTTGTGGCGCAGAAGGCGGGCGCCTTCCACTTTTTCTGTGATTTGCCCGGGCATCTGATGAACGGGACGATCATGGTGGACGGCGACATGAAGAGGCCGGAGTGATGGTCGAGAGCAATATGAAACGCACGATATGGATCAACGACGGCGCCTATCTTTTCAAAGCCTCCCCGGAACGGTTTGACTATCTCAAACTCAAACACGAATTGGAAAAGGGCGCCGGGGCGACTTTCGTCGAGAGTTATTATTTCGGCGCCCAGTCTGTGTCGACATCAGCGCAGGATTCGTTTAATAAATGGCTCAAGTGTGCGCCGCCGATCGGGCCGAAGATGATCCTCAAACTCTTCTCGCTCAAAAACACGCACATTGACTGCCCGCATTGCGGCGTCGGATACGACAAACAGACTCAAAAAGGCGTGGACGTCGGCATCGTCACGATGATGCTCCAACTCGCGGCGCAAAACCGCTACGACCAACTGGTGTTGACCTCCGGCGATGGTGATTTCGCCAACGCGGTGGAGTATATCAAGCAGCTTGGCAAATCTTTCTGCCTCGCCGGATTCAAAGATTCCGTCTCGCCCGATCTCCAGTGTTTTGCCGATACGATGCTATGGCTGGACGATGTGTGGGAGAACGTCAGAAAAACTCCAGTCGGTGGCCAGGAAACATCGGTGGCCTCCGGTGTGGGAAAGGCGCCGCGTTCATGAGGGCCAGCCCAGTTCATGTTCGAGACGGGACATGCGCCCGCGCGTTTCGTCTTGAACCATGCCGGATTGTGGGGATGCTTGGCCTTGGCGCCCTGCTGATGGGTGTGTCGGGTGTCGGCTCTCCCGCACGAGCCGCGGATCCTGTTTCGACCGCCTACCGTTCGGACGCGGCGCAGACGGTCCAGACGTACGCCCGGGCGGTGTCTGGCGGGGATGCGGTGCGGGTGGCCCACAACGATTTTGTCTGTCTGCTGAAGATGGTTGAGGCTGGCGCCATGAAGGAAGGGGCCTTTCCGCCTGAATCGGATCCGGTGTATGCCTGGTGCCGGGACCGGATCGTTCGTGCGCATGCGGACGTGATCGAGAGCCGGGACCGGGCACTGGATGAATTGTGGCCGGGTGTCGGGAAGCTGGTTAATTTTCAGGATTTCAAACGGTTTGAAATTGCGGAAACCCGCACGCGCCAGCGAGCTCCTTCGTTTTTTGTGATGTCCGAAATCGGCGATATGTCGGCGTCCCGTGGGTTCACCATGGCGGTGCTGGGTACCGGCCCCCTCCCGCACGCCTCCTTTCAGGTGCCGGGATCGGATCACGTGGTGGCCGTGCCGACCACATTGGTTCGGGTCCGTATTCTCTACCCTGATCCGATGACCTCGCCGGTGGCCAATGCTCCGGGTCAACAGGATTGGGTCGTGCCGTATAAAAAATCGATTCATCCGGTCAAAGCCGTGACCGTCAAATGGGTCGTGTTATCAGGGTTGTTGCAACATGGGTTTCCCACGGATACGGCTGTACTCAATATCCCGATGGAATCTTCCATGGGGACGCCCATTCCTTTTGTGATGGATGCGGGAGGGTTTGAGCAGAACTCGACGGAATTCTGGAAATCGAATGAAGCGCAGGCGGTGCTTGACGCTGGCGTGGAGCGAGCGAAGACGTTGCCGACCAGTCGGAAGCGGATTGCCATGCTCAACCGGGTTCTGGCGGTGAATCCTTTGCATCTGGAGGGGTTGCAAGCCGTGGTCCACGAGTTGTACGGGGGCCTGTTGGACTTTGGGGCGCGGACGCATGGCGTGCGGGTGGAGCGCGACCCGCTCTATCAGGAATTCAATGCATTATACTGGACGGTGCAGTCGCAAACCGACCGGATGGATATTTCCCTGCATATGGAAATGGGCGGAAAATCCGACCCGACGCCGGCTGATTACCTGTACCGATTGATTCCCGTGATGGAAACGCTGGCGACGCTGGAGCCTCTGGATTTTGACACGCGCCTGAAATTGAGCAGGGCCTATCGGTGGACCAACGATCCACTCACGGCCATCCTGGCTTCTCAACAATTGCTTGCCGAGGCGCCGACAGATCAACCGCGTCTTCGCGCGAGGATTTTGACGACTCTGGCCTGGTCACGCATCAGCAAAGTCGCGTGGAGTCGGCATTTTGACGATCCTGATATTGTCCGGGGCTACGACGAAGCGGACGAGGCGTTTCATGTGTCCTCTGATCCGCTGATCAAATTTTCCGCCGCCTACGCCAAGGCCTACAGTCTGGCCTTTCGCCCCCAACGCGATAATCAGGCGATGTTTGAATTGTTGAAGGAAGCCCGGCTCTGGTATCGGCAGATTCCCGGGGCCACGGACCAGTCCTGGGTCTTTCTCCTTCAGAATGACACATTGAAAGGACTGGTGGAAACCGATCCGACGTTTCGCCCGTTGCTGTCGGCCAATGCTCACGCGCGCGGACGTTGATCTTGCATCTTCTCATAACGCGAGCAGTCTTCATCTCTAACCAAAAGGAGAGTTGCCATGTTTCACATGTTTCGTTTGGTACGTTCAACGGGCTTTATCGTGGTTCTTGGCGTGTTCATTCTCGGGTACATGACCACGCCCGCCATCAGCGAGGGCAATGGTCCGGCGGATGGCTTCGGTCTCCATGTCCAGGCGCCACACATGTCGGCTGACGGACACATCGAAGGTCCCTTCCATCATTATTGCAAAGGTATCTCGGATGAGATTATCCAATGCCTGCTCTTTCCCTCCACCGATCCCAAAGCTCCGTTGATCGGTGTGGAATATTTTATTGCCAAAGAACTGGCCCGCAAAGAAATTCCGCTGATTACATGGAACAGAAATTTCCACGACCATGAAGTCGAAATCGCGACTGGTCGCGTGATCATTTTGGACATTGAGGACAAAAAGAAGGTGCAAGAAATCGCCGCGGCGGCTTCCAAAACCGACGGCGTCATTTACCAGCTCTGGCAACCGGGACAAAAAATTCCTGATGGAACGGTGACGATTCCGAATTCGGTCGGTCATCAATTCCGGACCGAGTAACGTGATGCCGGTGCGAGAGGCGTGATTCCCGCACCGGCGAATAACGGAGTGCGATACGCGGCCCCCGGCATTGTGTCCGCCCCGGGCCGCTCTCGCTTCGTGGCTTTCGCAAAAACGGTATGATGAAATTGCTGGCCCTTCAGCCGGTCAACCATCTTGTGGCGCTCGCGTTGATGGGGGAAGCGATGGTCTTTGGGGCCGACCCCACCGCGCTCAAGCCGCGTGTGCCGCCTGACCAGATTGAGGAAGCCAGAACCCTGGCGAACCCCTTTTCCGTGACATCCGAGCGTCTCAAAAAAGGGGAAAAACTGTTTCATGGAAAAGGTTTTTGTGTGACGTGTCATGGACGGGATGGCAAAGGGTTGGGAAAAATCGCGGGGCTGCGAGGCCTGCTGCCCAGAAATTTTACGGATCAGGCATGGCAGGCGACGCGAACGGATGGCGAACTGTTCTGGATTTTGAAACATGGCAGTCCGGGCACGGACATGGCCTCGTTTATCCCGCTCGTGTTGACCGAAGAAGAAGCCTGGCATGTGTTGCTGTATGTCCGCTCGTTTGGCCGCATGTAACGCTTGCCCCTTGTCCCGCTTTTTCATCTCCCACGGAACACTGAACGGGTCCTGGCGGTTGTCCTGGTCGGCGGGCGTTTCGGTCACACGTCCGTCGCGTGAAGGATGGCTTGTCATCCGTCTTCGGCCCTGCGGGTTTCGCCCCTCCCATTCGCAATGAAGAACTGGATTCCCGGGGATGCCCCGAGAATGACGGCGAAAGAAAACGCACGACACAGAGAATGATGGCCTGGATTCCCGGGGATGCCCCGAGAATGACGGAGGGGAGGAAATGCGCGACATACTCGTCGCCGTCCCCGTCCGTCATTCTCACCGAAGGTGGGAATCCAGGCTATTCCGTATGTGTGAATCCCGTCCGTCATTCTCGCCAGCAGGCGGGAATCCATGTTGGTGTTGTCGCTTAAGAACTGGATTCCCGAGCAGGGCTCGAGAATGACGGAGGGGAGAGAAGCCGATGATGGGGGAGTGCTTGGCCGATGGCCCCCCAGTGCCATCCTCGGCATCATCCCGTCGCGCGGGTCGTGGTCGGTCACGCTGTAATTGTCGTGGAAACACGGCAAAATGCCGCCTGCATTATAAGATGGCGGATTCGCACCTGAAATCTGTATAATGTCTTCAGGCTTTTTCAGGAGGAACAGGGAACAATGAACGCAACTTTACATAGGGCGATTGCAAGTTTTTACAATCTGATCTATGAGGCTCAGGCGTTTTCGACGACGATGTCTCGCATTGATTCAGCCGACCAGGATCGCTATCTGGGGCAGGGCGAGGGGCTTAACTGGGTTCTTGATCGTTGCCAGGAGTTTGAAGATGTGGATCAGAATCTTACCACGGCCTCTCTTCACAAACTGCTGGGCGACGTCAAATCCGATCTCGACCATGAGTTGTCCGTGCAACGGCGGGAAAAAGGAAGGCGGGCTGACGGACGGGAGGAAGCGCTGATCTTTGTCACCGATTATCTCATCAGTTTGATGACGGCCACGGAAATCGAATCGGCGAAAAGTCCCGTGTAGTTTTTTGCCGTGCGGATTGTTCCTGCGGAGCGTGTCTTCCGGGGAAATGGTTCAATGATGCTGTCGTGTCCTGGTCGGCCGTCTCTGCCATGAGCGAGGAGGCGTGTGGTTGATGTTTGCCGCCGGTAACACCCGTTTGAAATTTGTCAAAGAATGGGTGATCTTTGCCCTCTGTCTTGGCCTGGGCGGCCACCTTGCCCTGGCGCTTCTGTTGCATGCTCCGGAACAATGGCCCGCTGATACCCTGTGGATTTACGGCGTCCTGCTTGCTCTCGCCGTCTATATGGCCGTGCAACTTCTTCGGTCGGTGTGGTGGTTGTGCAGACGGGAGCGGCCAGAGGGGCCCTGAAAAGGTCGGTGGACAGGCCCGGCGCTCGAACGGTTGTGCCGGTTGGCCGACGGACAGGAGACGGGAGCGGCTCCTGCCTACAAAAGACCTTCCAATGCGATGCCTTCCTCAATGAGCATGAGAGGAATCGTATCCCGGATCGGATACAGCACCTTCTTGTCGTTTCGCAACAGCCCGCCGTCAAGCGGGTGTTGAACCACGGCTCCGCCCTTATTGCGCACGTTCCCGGACGCAATGTGCCGATTGAGGATGGCGAGAGACCCGGCATCCATGGGCGCAATGGCCTGTTTCGTTTCCGGGCAACATAAAATTTTCCAAAGCCCGGGGTCGAGATTCATGGATGGGGCTGTCTGATCAGAACTCATGCCGTGCCTCCACCGCTTGCGATTTGTGTTCTCTTCCTGCCTTTCATACACTAATCAATCGTCAGCGTGGTTGCAAGAAGACGGAGGCGCACATGAATGGGGAACAGGCTTCAGACTTCCATATTCGGGTGGCCCATGCCGGTGACCTTGAATCGCTGGTCGCGTTTAACACGTTGCTTGCGTGGGAAACAGAGGGCCGGCAACTGGAGCCTGTCCTCCTTCGGGCCGGCGTGGACTCGGTCCTGTCCGACGCCGCCAAAGGTCTGTACGTGTTGATGGAGCACCGGCCCACCGGCCAAGTGATCGGGCAACTCTTGATCACCTTTGAATGGAGCGATTGGCGAAACGGGGTGTTCTGGTGGCTGCAGAGCGTGTACGTCCACAAGGAATGGAGACGACAGGGAGTGTGCAAAAAATTGTACGGGCACGTGGTACAGGAAGCCGAACGCCGCGGAAACGTGGCGGGCATTCGTTTATACGTGGAACAGGGCAATGCCATCGCCCAAACGGTGTATGGCCGCCTGGGGTTGTCTCCGCCGCCGTATCGCGTGTTTGAAAAGGACTTTGTCCTGCCGCCCCGCTCCTGGGCATAAGACGATCGCACCGTGCCGGGCAGGAGAGACGCCGCGGCTGGGGGCGTTGTGGGGATTGGCGTGCCAGGCGCTGTGAGTCCGGCGTCTTTCGGTGGACAGGCGGACAGATCTGTTGTTAGACTTTCGGTGATGATGGGATGGGCCGATGCGTGTGGCCGGATATGTCCCCCGCCCTGTCGTGCAGAGTGATCGGTCTCAACGAAAGGAACGAGAGAACATGACATTCAGGAAAATGCTGGGCTGTGCCGGTGTGCTGGTTGGTGTGCTGGTTGGTGTGTTGGCTGTGGCGGGAACGGGAACGGCTCTCGGAAATGACGCTGAACCGGTCAAGACATCGTCCGGGCTTCTTTATGTTGACCTGGTGAAAGGCTCCGGCCGTGAGGCGCATGTTGGCGAAACCGCGATCGTCCATTACACGGGCTGGCTGGAGGATGGGACGAAGTTCGACAGCTCGGTGGATCGCGGGGAGCCTTTTTCGTTTCAATTGGGTGCCGGTCGAGTCATTAAAGGATGGGATGAAGGGGTCGTCGGGATGCACATCGGCACGAAACGCAAATTGACCATTCCTCCTCATCTTGGATACGGCCAGCGCGGTGCGGGCCGGATCATTCCTCCTCATGCCACGCTGATTTTTGAAGTGGAGCTTCTGGACTTGCGGTAAGAGGAGGGATCCTGCCCTTGCTCGTGACCGCTGGCCCGTCCACACGATGCCCGGTTCCTGTCTCATGAAACGCACGCCCCTCTACGAGGCCCACGTGGCCCACAAAGCCAGAATCGTTGATTTTGCCGGGTGGGCCATGCCCCTCCAGTATGCGGGTGTCCTGGCTGAATATCACGCGGTGCGAACCAGGGCGGGGTTATTTGATGTGAGTCACATGGGGCGCCTTCATGTCGAAGGCCGGGGGGCTGTGTCGTTCCTGCAGCGAGTGACCACCAATGACGTGCGACACGTTGTGCCGATGAGTTCGCACTATTCGATGGTCTGCAATCCCGAAGGGGGCGTCAAGGACGACGTGTTCATGTCCAGGTTGGATGAAGAACGGTTTCTTGTGTGCGTGAATGCATCCAATCTCGACAAGATCAGAAGCTGGTTTTCCCAACAACAGTGCGAAGGACGGGACGCGGTTCGCATCATGGATCAATCGGAGGCTATTGCCCAGTTGGCGTTGCAGGGGCCGGCGTCCAGGGCGTTGCTGGCCCAGCATGTGGCGTCATCGCTGGACGGGCTGAAGCCGCGACAGGGTCTTCGCGAGACCGTCTGTGGCGAGGAATGTCTGATTACGCGCACCGGCTATACCGGAGAACTCGGTTATGAACTCTATGTGTCGGCGGATCGGGTTCGCCGGGTCTGGGATCAACTGTTGCAATCCGGCGAGACGCTTGGCCTGGTGCCGGCCGGGTTGGGTGCGCGGGATTTACTGCGGCTCGACATGGGATATTTGTTATATGGTCAGGATCTCACCGAAGTGATGACTCCCATCGAGACCAGCGCTGCATGGACGGTGAGTTTCGCAAAGGGCGCGTTTATCGGCGACGCCGCGCTCAAACGGCAAGTCGAACAGGGGCTGTCCAAACGCCTGGTGGCGTTCGAATTATTGGAAAAGGCCGTGCCTCGTCATGGGATGAAAGTCTTTGCCCTGGATCGGGAGATCGGGGCGGTCACCAGCGGGAACCTTTCTCCGGTTCTGCAAAAGGGTATTGGATTAGCCTACGTGGATTCAGCCTGTGCCGGGCCCGGCATGGCGTTTGACATCGAGATTCGCGGCAAGCGCGCGCCCGCCCGCGTGGTCACGCTCCCTTTTTATAACAGGTCAACGCGGCGGCGTGTGTAATGCCCCGTGACCGCGTCTTGTGCGCGTGGTATGTCTGTGACGGATCGCCATGAACAAACTGGTCTATCACGGTAAGATCATTGATTTGTCCGTCGAGACGGTGACCTTGCCGAACGGCGTGACGACTGATCTGGAGATCATCACCCATCCCGGAGCCGCGGCCGCGGTGCCGATGAAAGACGAGCAGACGGTGGTTATGATTCGGCAATATCGTCATGCCGTGGGAGGGTTTATCTATGAAATCCCCGCGGGCAAGCTGGATCCGGGTGAAGATCCGCGCGATTGTGCGCGGCGCGAAGTTGAAGAGGAAATCGGCTACAGGGCGGGTCGGCTGGATCCACTCGTGAGCATGTTGACGACGCCGGGCTTTACCAACGAAATCATTCACCTGTTTGTGGCGAGGGACCTCTCGCCGGGCCGGCAGGACTTGAGTGCGGATGAAGTCCTGGAGGTCATTGACATGCCCCTTGCCACCGTCATCACGCTCATCAGGGACGGCACCATCAAAGACGCCAAGACCATCATCGGCATCCAGGCTGTCTGTCTCCAGCGCAACGATCCATTGTGGAGGCAGGATGGTTGAGAGTCCGGCTACGGACTCTGTCTATCAGGCCGCACAGGCGATTCCGGGCCGGCCTGCCGGAAAAACCGTCTTGCGTCAGGCGTGCTGTTCCGTCATGAACCAACCCGCGATCGACAGGCGTTTGTGGTCAACCGCGAGTGGGTCAACCCGGCACACGCGATGGAATCGGGGTACGGTAAAGATGACGAGTGCGCCCGGTTGCGGGGCAATGCATTGCGCCACGTCCAGATTTTGGTGGCTATGCGCGTCGCTTGTGTCACGGTACAGAACCAGTTCCCCGCCCCAATCCGTGTGCCATTGGCGATGGACGTAGGTCGCCACGGCCAACCGTCTTAACGGTGGTGAAGGGTGGCGGTCGGCACGATAGGCGTCATCCGTATCATCGTGTGTCGGAAGACAATCGCCCGCGCCATAGGAATAATAATTAAAATTAATGTGCCGCTGCGTAATGTTCGGAAACGATTCAATGTATTCCGCAATGCAGGACAGCGACAGTTTGTCGAGAAAAAGCTGCCGTTCCGCCTCCCCCATGTCGGCCTTCAGCCAGTTGCCCGCATTCGGAAACGCGCGAGAGACCGCGGGCATGTCCAGTAAGCCCGTCCATGTCGAACGGTTCATGGCGGCTTGAAACGTGTCCATTTCTTCCGCCGTCCAGAAATTTTCCAATACCAGCACGGGGTCTTTCTGAAAAGAAAATTTCCCGGGATGAAATTGCTGAAAGGATATTTTCATGGACGCGAACCTTCAGCGGGACGTCACGCATGCGAGGAAGAGAGTCAGGACACAGGCGTGGGGCCTCAAGTTTCGGCGGACGACGAGACGCCGGAGTGTTCCCACAACGCACCCATCACATGTGGCTTTCAGGATCATTCCCGATAACTTTCCGGTGAGGGGCACGTGCAGACCAGATGTCGGTCGCCGTACGCACTGTCAATGCGTCCGACGAACGGCCAGAATTTGCGGTCTCGGAGCCAGGGCAGGGGAAAGGCGGCCTGTGCCCGGCTGTAGGGATGGTTCCAGTTCTGGGCGGTGACGGCTTCAATCGTATGCGGGGCATTTTTCAGTGGATTGTCGTCTCGCGGGAGACGCCCCTGTTCAATGGCGGCGATCTCCAGACGAATCGTCAGCAGCGCGTCGCAATACCGGTCCAGTTCCGCCTTGGACTCGCTTTCCGTGGGTTCAATCATCATCGTGCCCGCCACGGGCCACGAAATGGTCGGCGCGTGAAAACTGAAGTCCATGAGGCGTTTGGCGATATCCTCCACCGTGACATCAGCGGATTGCTGAAACGGCCGCACATCCACGATAAATTCATGGGCGCACCAATGGCCTTTGCCGGTGTACAGAACGGAGAAGTCTTTCTCCAATCGCCTGGCCATGTAATTGGCGTTGAGCATGGCGACTGTGGTGGCATGAGTCAGCCCCTTGCCGCCCATGAGGGCAATAAACGCCCAGGAAATCGGCAGAATACTCGGGCTGCCATACGGGGCGGATGAGACCGGACCGATGCCGTGTTCTCCGCCCGTGTTGCGGACCGGATGTCCCGGTAAAAACGGGGCGAGGTGACTGGCAACGGCAATCGGCCCCATGCCCGGACCGCCGCCGCCATGAGGAATGCAAAAGGTCTTATGTAAATTCAGATGGCACACGTCGGCCCCGATGTCGCCCGGTCGGCACAGTCCAACCATCGCGTTCATGTTCGCGCCGTCCATATAGACCTGTCCGCCGTGCTCATGCACAACCTGACAGACGGTTTGAATCGTGGCTTCAAACGCCCCGTGCGTCGAAGGATAGGTGACCATGAGGGCCGCCAGCATGTCCTGGTGGTGACGCGCTTTGGCGCGCACGTCGTCGAGATCAATGTTGCCCTGTTTGTCACAGGCGACGGGCACGACATGCAGTCCGGCGATCACGGCGCTGGCCGGGTTGGTCCCATGCGCGGAAACCGGAATGAGGCAGACGTTCCGATGCCCCTGTCCCTGGCTGGCATGCCAGGCCCGCACCACCATCAGCCCGGCATATTCCCCCTGGGAGCCGGCATTGGGCTGGAGCGAGACGGCGGCATGCCCCGTGATTTCCGCGAGCCACGTCTCCAATTCCTCGAACAGTTGGGCGTACCCTTCCGTTTGGTCGGGGGGGGCAAATGGATGCAGGCGACTCCATTGCGGCCACGTCACGGGAAGCATTTCCGCCGTTGCGTTGAGTTTCATGGTGCAGGAGCCCAGAGGAATCATGGAATGCACCAGCGAAAGGTCTCGTGACTGGAGGCGATGCAGATAGCGCAACAGCTCATGTTCCGTATGGTATTCCTGAAAGACGTCATGAGTCAGAAAGGGTGTGGTGCGAGCCAGAGGGGCCGGCAACGAGATGGTGCGCATGTCCGCCAGTTCGTTCGCCGTGAACCACAACCGGCCGTCCTTTGAAAATATTTTCCATAACATCTCCACATCGTCCATGGTCGTGGTTTCGTCCAGCGAAATGCCAAAGGAGCCGTCTTCAAAGGTGCGAATGTTGATACGATGTTGCGTCGCCCGTTGGCGTATGACGTCTTTTTTGAGCGTGGCGGTGGACACATGTAACGTGTCAAAAAAGAGTCCGTCCGGAACGCGACATTCAAGACGGGTCAAGCCCTCGGCGAGCACGACGGTCAGCCCGTGGACGCGCTCGGCGATGCGTTGGATCCCCTGTGGGCCGTGATACACGGCATACATGCCGGCAATGTTGGCTAACAACACCTGGGCGGTGCAGATATTGCTCGTCGCTCGGTCGCGACGAATGTGTTGCTCGCGGGTCTGCAATGCGAGCCGGTACGCCGTGCGCCCGTCACGATCTTTCGATACGCCGACGATGCGCCCCGGCATGTGCCGCTTGTAGTCGTCGCGCGCCGTAAGGAACGCGGCATGCGGGCCTCCAAAGCCTAACGGGACCCCAAAGCGTTGGCTGGATCCCACGGCAATATCCGCGCCAAATTCTCCGGGAGGCTTGAACAGGGCGAGCGCGAGCAAATCGGTGGCCATGACGACCAGCGTATTCGCGTCATGGGCTCGCTGAATCAGATCATGGTAATCGTGAATCGCGCCGTCGGTGGCGGGATACTGGAGGAGGAGACCGCAATAGGCCGCCTGTTTCCAGTTGATACTGTCGACCATCCCGATCTCCAGCCGGAGCCCCAGCGATTGGGCTCGCGTCTTGACCACGGCAAGCGTTTGAGGGTGACAGCCTTGCGACGCGAAGAACGTCGGCTGATGCTGTTCGTTCAGGTTATGGCACATGGCCATGGCTTCCGCCGCCGCCGTTCCTTCATCAAGAAGCGAGGCATTCGCCAGGGGAAGGCCGGTGAGATCGGCCACCATGGTTTGGAAATTGAGCAAGGCTTCCAGCCGTCCCTGGGCAATTTCCGCTTGATAGGGGGTGTACTGGGTGTACCATGCCGGATTTTCCAGCATATTCCGGAGAATGACCGGGGGCGTGTGACAATCGTAATACCCCATGCCGATACACGAACGAAAGACCTGATTGTTGCGGGCCATGTGCTGCAGATCAGACAGGACCCCCTGCTCGCTCCGTGCGGCCGGCAGGTTGAGCGGCTTCTGGAAGCGAATGGCGTCCGGGACGGCGGCCTGGATCAGCGCATCCAGTGACGGCAGGTTGAGGACGCCCAGCATCGCCTGCACGTCGGCATCCGTCGGTCCCACGTGCCGGTTTTGGAATATCTCCGTGGGGGTGCGCCAGCTCTGTGCGATGTGGTCAGCCATGCGGGGAGGAATGGACGGTATTCAGTTGGGCGCGCGGCACACAACCGTTGATCGTCTGTGGTTCGGCTTGGAGCCGTCCGCGCGAAACGGCGTGGCGAGACAGCGATGAGCTTGAAAAATGTTCAATGAATGATGAGGTAGTGTATGCGGTGGTTGCTTGAGTCGTTGTCCCGTGGCCGCACGAACGTTTCGTCAAAAACGCACGTAAGGCTATCATGGTTGCATGGCCCCTGCCAAGTTGCGGGTACTGATTCAATACATATGAGACTCATCAGGCGGCCATCCGTTGTTGAAAGCACTCATTTTCTCCAATTTAGAGGGCGCGGGTTGGGGACTGGATTCCCGGGGATGCCCCGAGAATGACGGAGGGGATTCGCGCCGCCCTCCCCGTCCGTCATTCTCACCGAAGGTGGGAATCCATGTTGGTGTTCTCTGCGGGTTTCCCGCCTGACGGAGGGGAGGGGAGGGAGGGCCTGGATTCCCGGGGATGCCCCGAGAATGACGGAGGGGAGGGAATGCGCGACATGCATTCGAGAGATGCTTGAGAGAAATTTCCGCAACGACATTGTGATGATGCCAGGTCACGTATGAGCCAAACACTGGTTGACGTCTTCTGTGCGGTAGAAACGGCTTTTTCGGATGAGATGAAGAAGCCCTGCACATCAGGTCATGTTGTGGCTTGAGAACGTTCGGGGTTGCGGTACAGAATACGCGAGCCGGCAGGTGTTCAGGTACAGGGACAGATCGCACGATGATCGTTTTCTCTAACATTAAAAAATTGTACGACGGGACCTCCAACACCGCGGCGGCGATTCATGAAGGGGTTGATGTGTGGGTTGAGGGGGCCACCGTGGAAGCGGTGAAACCGCATGAGCCGCGTCCTTCTCACGGCCCCGACGTTCGCCGTATTGATTGTTCCTCGTTCATCGTGACGCCGGGGCTGATTGACTGCCATGGTCACGTCACCGTGTTGGGAGTGCGTGACGCAGATCTTGCCACCATGAATGGTCCGGCCGGTCTGCTCTATACCGAGCGTATTTTATATGCCACGTTGGTCCATGGTGGCGTGACGACTGTTCGTGATGTGGGAGGCGCCACGCATACGGTGAAACAATTGGTTGATGACGGTCTGCTCATCGGGCCTCGATTAAAAATTGCCATCTGCATGTTGTCCACGACCGGGGGCCATGCGGATTTTCGTGGCGTGGACCGGTGCCATGAGACGGTCTCACGGTTATGGCCTCCGGGGCCAGGCCGGCCGTCAAGCATTGTGGACGGGCCATGGGACTGTCGAAAACGTGTTCGTGAAATTGCCGCATGCGGGGGCGACCTGGTCAAAATCTGTACAAGCCCCGGAGTCGTGTCACCCTCGGATAAATTGGAGAATCGGGATTTTACGCAGGCGGAAATTGAAGCGATGTGTGACGAGGCGGCGGGGCGCGGCATGCCGGTCGCGGCGCATGCCCACAGTCGGCAGGGTATCGCATTGGCCATTGAGTGCGGCGTGCGGGATATTCAGCATATCTCGTTTATGGATGAGACGCTGGCCGAAAAAGCTTACGCCAGAGGATGCACGGTCACTCCAACGTCATGGATTAATCATGAGCTGCCGCGGGCGGATGGCTTATCCGATTTTGTCGCCGAGAAAGTCCGGCAAGTGGCGCAGGCTCATGCTGAAGCTGTGCGCGTGGCCTGTGCGAGCGGTCTGCACATGATTGCCGGAACGGATCCCATCCTTCCCCGTATGCATGGCCGAAATTATATGGAGATCGTCTCGCTGATTCAGGACGGTCTGGATCCGTTGTCGGCGTGGCATAGCGGGACGGGGCTTGCCGCCGAGCGCATTGGACAACACGATTCCGGCAAAGTGCTCCCGGGCTATCGGGCCGACCTCCTGTTTGGCCGGAGTGACGTCATTGCACAACCGGATCTGTTTGACCGCGGCGCGCTGGCGGAAGTGGTGAAAGACGGTATTGGGTATCGCGGCGTTCTGAACGACATGCCCCAGCGCACCTTTCGCTCCGGAGTGCATGGTCTGTTCCCGGCACCGCTTCCCAACGAGAATGAGGATGAGGAAGCGCGTGATCGCACGCCCCCGGGGTGATGCCGCTTACGATTGCATGGTCGGTCGGGAGAGGTCGTGTTGCGTGCCGTCATTCTGCATATCCACGATGAGTTCACCCTTGGGCGAGAAAAATCCTTGTCCGTCAATTTGCACGATGCCCGTACAGTTCTCCTGAAAAAATTCCAGGATCCAGCCATTAAAATCATAGCCCTCCTCGGAGATATCATTTTTGAGGATTCGGGTCGCAATAATAAAGTTGGCCCGAACCACAAATTCCTTTGCCAGATCGGCCTCCACGTCACCAAAGGCGGACAGTTGTCCGGAAAAGCCCGTCTGTTCCTGTTCAAAGACGTCTTGATAGGTGCCGGTATTGCGAATGCAAAATACCTGGACGGGCTTTTTCTCCCGATGGTAGCCCAGGGCCACCTGGACCCATGAATACTCATCCAACGTTTCAGGAGCCATGTTCGGGATAAGGGGCACCTGGCTTTTCGATTTTAAAAAATCCAGCAGCAGGCGAAGAGGTGGGGGGTCTTTTCGTTGGCAAAAGATCCGTGAATAGACAAGCTCATTTCCCGCTTCGTCGGATTGCGTCAGTGAGATGACGGATAATTCTTTTCCCACGGCATACCTCCCTTTGGACGATTCGGCACGTCCCACTGTACCGTGGTGTGCTCATGAGCTTCAAGGCAGTGAAGCGGTCCGCCACCCGTGGCGCTCGGGTTGGTGTTGCGGTGAGCCTGGGATGCCTTCCGGTTCGGGGCGCCACAGGTTTGTGCGTATGCGCAGGAAGCGCTTCAATCGTTGGGGGGATCATTCTGATGCGCGCTTCGCATCTTGTAATAAATGGTTTTTGTGGGGGGCGAGATGATTGACAGTGCATGACGTTTTCAGTACACTCCGCAAGACTTTTATCTGTGTAGCCGAGTGTTTATTCATTGAACGCCGTTCGAAATGTTTTTTACAGAGGGACGGCAGTAAGCTGAATTCGCTTGTGCATTCGCCATATTTTATCCAAAGGAGGAGGACAGTATGAGCAAAGCGATGACCAAGTCAAAAATCGTTGATCACTTGGCTGTAAAGTCTGGCGTTGCCAAGAAAACCGTGAGTGAAATTCTCGAGAACCTGGCTGCCTTGGCTTACAAAGAAGCCAAAAACTCTTTCACCGTGCCCGGGCTTGGAAAGTTGGTCCTGTCGAACCGGAAAGCCCGCCTTGGAAGGAATCCGCAAACCGGCGAACAGATTAAGATTCCGGCCAAGAAAGTGGTGAAATTCCGCGTTGCCAAAGTCGCGAAAGATTCAATTTTAGACACAAAATAGGTGTTGTTCGGTGGATGGGGGTTCTCTGCTCGGTGAGGTTGGGGGGGAATCGTCGTTGTGCCAGCGTAGAGACGTGTCTGGTCGTGTTTCTCTCACTCCCCGTTACAGCATGTACCGTGGACAGGAAGGGAATTCAGACGCCCTACTTATCCGGAAACTGTCCAGCAGGAACAGGGAAACCGGGTTCCCGCTTTCGTGGGCATGACCAGATGGAGAGGGGGGCGGTTATCCCTCGTGTGGCGGTGGCGACTGCCGGAACAGGTGACCGAAATTCTGGCAGGTACAGTGAGAAGTGAAGTCTATCATTCTCCCTTTAATAAAACGAAGGCCCCAGCCCTGTAGTGCCCATTCCGTCGTGGGCCACGAGACTGACCTCGTCACCATCGTGGACGCGCGTGTCTTCGCTTGCAACTCGCTGATTGATCGTGACCATCACCCTGTTTTCTCGTAACAGTCTTGTCACCTGTCGAAGGGTACGTCCCTGTTGTTTAATCAGTTGTTTGACCGAGAGGGGATCTTCCAGTTCGCAGGCCAAACTCCGTTCCCCATCAACTGTCTCCAGATCTCCCATGAGGGTGATGGTCACCATCAGCCGTGCCTCGTTTCGCTCACCGCGTTGTCGTGATTACCTGTCTCCAATGACCCCGTTGTCGGTTGCTCACGGCCTGTCACGCTGGTTTTGGCCGATTTGATGCATAACCATGGTCGGGTGGGAACAGGCCTCACAAAGGTCCGGCCGGAGCCGTTCTTCATTCCCGCACAGCCGTCCGGCTCTGGCCATAAGGAAGCATGTTGGCGGGGCTGATGTGTGGATTGGCCCCGGTCCGTCCGTGGTATTGGACGAAAGCGAAGAAACCGATATACTGACGTGCCTTCATCCCATATGGGCATCCACTCCAGGCGGCTCGAACCATGTGGCGCATCATTATCATCCTGATTCTTCTGATTGTTTTATTTTTAATGCTTCGGAAATCTTTTCGTGATTTTCGAAGCGGGAAATCCGCCGACCGCTCCCTGCCCTCGAAGGATATGATGGTGCAGGACCCTGTCTGCAAAATGTATATCGTCGCCGGTTCCGCGGTGGTTGAAAAAATCGGAGGTCAGCGCTACCACTTTTGCGGCGATGACTGTGCCCGCAAATTTAAAAGCTATATGTCCAGACAGGTGTGAGGTGGCAGGCCACATGCCGTCGAGACCCCCGAACGAGGGGCGTATCAGGAAAGCGACCCGTTGCAGGATGATCCCGCACCCGCCGTGCATCCATAACAATGCTGGCCGATGACGATAGAACGAGTGGGTAAGGTCTCGAAATCAAAATCAGCGATGGTTTGCGGAAGGTGGCGTTCAACGGGCAAATCAAGCATCTGATTGAAATCGCAATCGTACAGCCGTCCATCCCACCCCACGCTGATCAGGCTGCGACACATCACGTGTTCCACCGAATCCTGGTTAAAATTCTCGATAAGCAGGTTCAGGTACTGTTCATACTTGCCCTGTGCGTGCAGATCGTCCAGAAAGCGATTAATGGGCATATTGGTGATGCTGTACAATCGGTTAAACCGGATGCCAAAACGTGAGAGCAACTCGTCTTTGTAGGTTGCCTCCAAGGCGTTTTGATCCGGCGGCAGGTGAGGTCCCACGGGGTTGTAGACGAGATGCAACACCAGGTCTCCGCCCTCCGTGCCGTATCCCAGCGCATTCAATTGTTGCAGGGCGATGAGACTGCGGCTGAAGACTCCCTTCCCCCGTTGCTGATCCACATTTTCCTCCAGATAGCAGGGCAGGGAGGCGATGATCTCCACCCGGTGTTCAGCCAGAAATTCTGGCAGATGCGTTTTGCCTTTGACAAAAAAGACTGTCAGATTGCATCGGTCAATGACCGTTCTTCCGAGGGCCCGACATTCCGATACCAGATATTCAAAGTGGGGATTCATTTCCGGGGCACCGCCGGTCATGTCAACGGTGGTCATCTCCGGATGACGTCGCAGGACCGCGAGGATGGTGTCCATCGTCTCACGCGTCATAATTTCTGTTCGGGAAGGGCCTGCGTCAACGTGACAATGTTGACAGGTTTGGTTGCAGAGCTTGCCCAGATTCACTTGCAACGTGTGAATGCGCCTGGCGCGCAGGGGGGGGAACCCATGGGCCGTTGGGGTTTGCGGCACGGAGCCGGTGAGCATGGGGAGAGGCGGCATCTTAAGGCGTATTCCTTCTTTGTTCACCATCGCATTGCATCATCGGCCTGTCGTGGCATATTGCTTGCGCCGTTGTTCCAGATAGTGACAGCCAGCCTCTTTTCAACATCGGCAGGGATGCGCAGTTGGCAATCCTCTCCTTTTTCCATGGCGACCAAGATGACATCAGTTTGCATGTCCGGAATCTTGACTGACGTTTGCCGCAGAACCTGGATGGTTGGTCTCGCGCGGCAACCGGGTGCGTGGTCTAGCAGCATTCGCTTGACGGTTGGCAGGTTTCCGCTTCCGCGGAGCCATGGTGTCCGGCGCGATTGAATGTCCCAAAGTAGGGTGCGTATAACGCATGGTCAAGCACCTTCCGGGTTTTTGAGCAGATTTCCGTTGGCGTGTCGCAGGAAAAGGTATGCCCATCGTCGTCCTGGACTTCAAGCAACGGTCCCGTGAGCAAGGCAAAATCTCCGTTCCAGACGCAGGCCGTTTCTTCGGGCAACACCTCGCTCCATCGCGGGTCGGCGCGGGTCAACGCCGTGGGCGTATCGGCAAAGTGAAAGAGTTCCGCATAGCACGGCATTTGAAGCAAGGCCGCTGTCCGGGGGTCCAGCGGTTCCGGAATCCCTCGTTGATAGGTGTGGCCCAGTTCGTCCTTTGCCCGACTGAAGGGTCCTTTGAGTGTGGCAAATTGAAAGGCAGTCGGGGGTGTCCGCGTCATCTTATACCCGGTCAGGGTCACCGAAAGAAAATGGAAGCCGTCAATCACGCGCCACGGCATCAGGTTGACCTGGTGAATGTTCAAAAATCCCGCCGTGCGCAGACCCTGCCAGTATTCATGGAGTGGAAGAGACCCGGAGAGGCAATCGCCCCATTTCTCCCTGTCATGAATGAGATATTGAGGCAGGGGTTGGTCCGCCACAATATCCGAAATGGAAAACCGGCCTCCGGGCCGTAACACCCGGAACATTTCGCGGAAGACCTTCTCTTTATCCGGTGAGAGATTAATGACGCAATTGGAAACAATGAGGTCGACGATGCCATCTTCGACCGGCATGGCCTCCGCCTGCCCCTTGCGGAATTCGACATTGGATTGCGCATAGCCCAGATTTCCGGCCACCGTCGGCGCATGGGTTCGCGCAAGGGTCAGCATTTCATCGGTCATATCAAGACCGATCACTCGACCGTCCGCTCCCACGCGACGGGAGGCCTCAAAGCAATCAATACCCCCGCCGGAGCCAATGTCGAGCACGGTTTCACCGGGCTGAACGGTGGTGAGGCCAACGGGGGTGCCGCACCCGTAAGAGACTTTGAGAATCGGTTCAGGAATAAAGGTGCGGAGCTCCGCATGATTGTATCCGGTGGGGCAGCACATTTCCTCACCCGTGGTCACGGCGCGGGCGTATCGTTCGTTCACGGATTGGGTAATGACATGCGATTCCATCAGGGCCTCTCGGTGAAAGGTATCATAGAAGAAACAAGGGGTTTGTAAAAGACAACGCTCTCTGGATTAGTCAATGCCGCATGGGAAACACATGCCTCCACTATACTGAAAAATTTCAGGAAAAGCAGTAACCCATTACGCAAAACCGGGTTATGGAACGGATCCCGCTGTTCGGCGTCCCCTGTTCCATAGGAAGCGTGATGTATCCGGAAAACGCCAGCATACTGAAAGACGATGGGAAAGATGGCAAAGCGGAGACCGAACGGCTGACTAGGGCGGGAGGGTCAGTTCGCCGGCGGCGTCTTGATTGACAAACCAGGTCAGAGCCCCTGACCGTGGGCGAATGTTCTGGGAGGGGTAGGCATCGGGTTGAAAAGGCCCTTCAAGAACAGTGCGGAGCATGTGTGCTTTGTGTGTGCCCTGGATGAGAAACGTCACTTGTCGGGCGTGATTGAGCAACACGGGGGTGCAGGTGATTCGGTACGTCTGCAACGCTTCCACCCAGGGGGCGGCGACAAGCCGGTGTGGCTCGCGCACCGCCTGCGTGCCTGGAAACAGCGAAGCGGTATGACCATCAGGCCCCATGCCCAACAGCATGCAATCAAAGCGGGGAACGTCCGGCGCGGAGACGGCGAAGTGCCGACGAAGCACGTCCTCGTAGCGATCGGCGCCCTTCCGGGCATCCGGCAGTTCGCTCGGCATGCGATGAATGTGATCCGGAGCGATGGGCAGGTGTCGGAAGAGAACCTCATGGGCCATGCGATAATTACTGTCCTGATGGTCCGGAGGGACGTGACGTTCATCTCCCCAGAAAAAATGGATTTTTGTCCAGTCAAGTTGCGTGCGGAAGGGGGGTGCGGCAAGCAGCGCATAGAGGCTTTTCGGGGTTGATCCCCCGGCCAGGGCGAGGGTGCACGTGTTTCGTTCTTTGATGGCCAGACTTGCATGTTGAACGACGTGTTGGGCGGCGGCTTCCATCAGTGATGGGGAAGTGGGATAGATCCGGATGTCCGGTTGGGAAGAAGACATGAGCATGTGAGACGGGCTGCACAATGGGGAATAAATTCAGCAGCCGGACTTGGCGGCCTCTTCCAGTACGCCTTCTTGATCAAAGGTTAAATAAATTTGGCATTCGTGGGGGGCATGGTCGAAAAACGGCACGGAGTATTGGTTGCCGTCAATGCGGAAATAGACCCAGGTCTCTCCCCCAAAAAACCGCTTTGATTTGGCACGAGGCGCGCCCCAATGTTCTGAAAACCAGGCGTGAGCTTTCCCCGTCAGGTCATCGGGGTTCAGTGACACGTCCCGAGAGGCAGTCGTGACGCATCCACCAAAAGCCAGACCGATCATGCCGAGAATCAGCATACAAAAGACGCTGGCGTCTCCCCGACATTGTTGGGCCTGCGATGGCCTTGAAGGCATTGCCAACGAACTCCTGTTCAGGGAAGAAAGAGAGAACATGAGCAAAAAAGCCAAGGGGGCCTTGCTGTGTGAACCGAACCGGCACGTCCGAAAAATCGTACTCTTGGGACTCCGTCCAGTCAAATGCCACGCATCATGGAGCCATGGAATCCCCCCGCGTCCCTGGCCGATTGTCGAAGCCGGGAATGTTCCGAACCGGTCACCCCGTGTTTACCGGGGTCCGTCCAGTAGTTGACGAGCGCGCTGAAACACGCTGTGAAACATGGGACGAGTGAGTTTTCCGGTAAAGGTGTTTTGTTGACTGGGGTGGAAGGACCCCAGGAGCGTGATTCCCCCTGGCGTTGACCAGATGGAGCCATGTCCAAATTTTGGGGCGGGCGTGCTGACGGCGCGTCCCAGCGCTCTGGAGGCTTTCAGATATGCATCGAAGGCGATTTTCCCCAGGGCCACGACGACGGTGATTCGTTTCAACAAACGGAGTTCCGCGAGCATATACGGCCGACATGTTTCAAACTCCTCTTTTGATGGCTTGTTCTCCGGCGGAGCACAGCGGACGGCCGCGGCCACATAACAATCCGTCAACCGCAGTCCGTCGCCCCGATGTGTTGACTCGGCCTGATTCGCGAAGCCGAATTGAAACAATGCCTCATAGAGCCAATCTCCACTTCGATCACCGGTAAACACACGTCCGGTTCGATTGCCACCATGAGCGGCGGGGGCCAATCCGATGATGTAGAGTCGCGCGCACGAATCGCCAAACCCGGGCACGGGCCGTCCCCAATAGTCCCACTCCTGAAAGCGTTTCACTTTGGCGGCGGCGATGGCTCGACGGTATGTGGTCAATCGCGGACACAATGTGCAATCGGCGATCGTCTGGTGTAAAACCTTGAGGTTGCGCATCATGGGAATCGTCGCATACGTGATGGCGGTCGTTTCAACCGTTCTTGACCGAAAGGATAGAGCATGCACGAAGCACAAACAATGGTTCGGGAGTTTCACACGGTGTTTGATCTTCACATGGCGGAGCGCCCCCGCGTGCCGGATGAGCAGACCGTGACCTTGCGCGCGCGGCTTATTCAGGAAGAATTTGACGAACTGCAAGAGGCCATGAAGGCGGAGCATCTTCCGCACATTGCCAAAGAACTCGCCGATCTTCTCTATGTCGTGTATGGCACGGCCGTCGCCTTTGGAATCGACATGGAGCCGGTGTTTCGGGAGGTACAGCGATCAAACATGAGCAAGGTGGGCGGGTCGAAACGGGCCGACGGGAAATGGGTCAAGCCCTCAACGTATTCACCCGCGCAGATTGAGCCCATTCTTGACAGGCAAACCCATGCGGGATGATGGAGGCGCACATGCGTTTCACCGGCCCGGCCCACACGACAGTTCCGGGCAACGGACGTTATGACCGACGAGCGCCGGGAGACGGCCGGCGAACGGGAAAGCGATTTTCGTGAGTCAGTAAGGCTTCTTTGATGGAGAGTCCGCCGCTATAGCCAACCAGGTTCCCGTTACTGCCGATGACTCGGTGACAGGGCACGATGATCGAAAGAGGATTCTGCCCGTTTGCGGCTCCGATGGCGCGCGCGGCTTTGGGGTTCCCGACGGCTTTGGCAATCTGCCCGTATGACGTGGTGTGTCCGTAAGGGATGGCCCGCAGGGCTTGCCAGACTTTCAGCTGAAACGGAGTTCCCTTCGGAGCGAGCCTGGTCCTGAACGTCTTCCGTTTCCCTGAAAAGTATTCTTTCAGTTGCCGAATCGGTTTGTGCAATGGTCTGTCGGCATAGATCCACCCGGGGTTCGGTTTCATCGGATGCCGGCCATCCTGAAAAGAAATGTGCGTCAGCGCTTGCGCGGTTCCGGCCAACAACAATCTGCCAACGGGACTCTTTATCACACAATAGTACGCGGTATCACGTTGAGGGTGGCTTTTCCTCGAAGCTGTGTGTTTGCGGTTGCCGGGTACATGCATGTGTTTCGCCAATGGAAGAGTCGGGCATCATCGTCCCGACCCGTCAATGCCACGGTAGCATAGACCCTGGACGCCTTGATACGCCAGATTGCCAGGGAAGTGGGAGGAAAGAAGACAGGCAGGGACGAAGGTTCGTCCAGTCAGGGAGTTATCGTCGAATCTGAACGATGAGATTGTCAATGAAGCGAATGCCCCCGACCCGGATGGCTCCCAGCAAGACGACGGTTCCCTGAAGACGCGCCAGGGGTTCAAGCGTTTGGGCATCGCAACATGCCAGGTAGTCAATGCCGTCCGGTGGCTTCAGGTTGACATGCGCGGCCATTGTCTTTTCCACCAGACTTGAGCGGCGTGCTCCCCCGGCGATCGCGTCTTTCCCGACCAGCAGCGCGCGCGAGAGGACAAGGGCCCTTTGACGCTGCGCCGCGGTCACATAGCGATTGCGTGAACTGATCGCAAATCCGTCCGAGTCACGAATGGTCGGGCAGAGGGTTAACCCCGTATCCAATTCCAGGTCTTTCACCAATTGCCGGATCACAAAAAATTGCTGGTAGTCTTTTTGGCCGAAGAACGTTTGAGTGGGACGGACAAGGTTGAACAGTTTGGTCACAATGGTTGTCACGCCCTGAAAATGCGTGGGCCGATGGACTCCCTCCCATCGTTGGGACAGCGCCTTGACGGTGACGGTTGTTTGAAAATGTGACGGGTAGAGGTTGTCTGATTGTGGAAGAAAGACCACGTCAACGTTCTCCTCGCGACAGAATGCGAGATCGCCGGACGGGTCTCGCGGATAGCGGCGGCAATCCTCGGCGGGGCCGAATTGGAGCGGGTTCACAAAAATGCTGACCACGACCGTCCGGCACGACCGGCTGGCCCGTTGAATCAGCGACCGATGACCGGCATGCAGCGCCCCCATGGTCGGAACAAACCCGATCGAAGTCCGGAGCCCGTCCTGCTGGCGTCGCCAGGCTCGAAGGCCACGAGTCGTGCGGATAATGCGCATTTAGTGAGTGGGAGGGGAAAAACGCGATGGTCGGACGGCGTAATGAGAACCGGGAATGAGGTCCAGTTGTCGAACGTGATGGGAATCCTCTAGATCGTCAAGCAGGGACTGCATCGTACGGGCGTGTTGAGGATGCACCCAGTCCGGAGCCAGTTCAGCCATCGGCGCCAGGACAAAGCGCCGTTGATGAAGACGGGGATGCGGAATGGTGAGTCGCGGGGTCTCGATGACCCGCTGTCCATAGAACAACAGATCCAAATCAATGGTGCGGGAGACGTTTTGCATCACATCGTCACGCCCGAGGCTCCGTTCCGTTTCCTGACAAATGTCCAACATGTGTTCCGGCGTGAGTTGGGTGTCAAGACGAACGACACCATTATAAAACCACGTGTCATCCTCGCCGGGTTCCATGTTGACGGGTTCGGTCTCGTAATACGACGAGACGCCGGTGAACGTGGAATGAGGCAACAGTCTCATCAGCGCCACGGCCCGGTCACAAAATTCCTGCCGGTTGCCCTGGTTTGACCCGAAGGCGATAAAGACGGTTTCGGCGCTCACCGCTTCACGTTACCATCCAATGTTTTTCATACGCTCGACGGCTTCGGCCAGGCGCTCTTTCGTCGTGGTGAGGGCCATGCGAATATACCCTTCGCCCGGCGCGCCAAAGCCATTCCCCGGCGTGGTCACAATACCGACTTTGTCCAGCAAATGTGCCGTAAAGGAAGCCGAGGTGTAGCCTTTGGGCACCTCAATCCACACATAGAACGTCGCCGAAGGAATGTCAAACTGAAGCCCCAGACTGTGTAAGCCCGCGACCAGCACGTCCCGGCGTTCCTGATAAATGGCCCGGAGTCCGTCGGTCAATTGATCGTCCGATGCCAACGCCGTCATCCCGGCTTCCTGAATGGCTTGAAATTGACCGGAATCCAGATTGCTTTTGATCTGGCTCAAACCCGCAATCACTTCCCTGCGGCCAACGGCAAACCCCAACCGCCAGCCCGTCATGTTAAACGTCTTGGACAACGAGTGAAATTCAATGCCCACGTCCATGGCCCCTTCCGCTTCCAGGAAACTCGACGGGCGTTTGCCGTCGTAGAAAATTTCTGAATACGCCGCATCGTGGCACACCATGACGTGATGCGTGTTCGCAAAGTCAATCACGCGTTTGAAAAACGCCGCGTCCGCAATGACCGACGTCGGATTGTTCGGTGAATTCAAAAACATCAGCCTGGCTTTTCGGGCGACGTCCGGGGGAATGGCGTCGAGATCGGGCAGGAACCCGTTTTGCTTCACAAGCGGCATCTCATAGGCGGTGCCGCCGGCAAAGCCGGTGGCCACGGGATACACGGGATAGCCCGGGCTTGGCACAAGGACGACGTCGCCGGGATTGATAAAGGCCATGGGCACGTGGCCGATGCCTTCCTTTGACCCAATGAGCGTGACCACCTCGGACGCGGGGTCGGCGGTCACATGAAATCGTCGCTTGTACCAGTCGGCGACGGCGGTCCGAAAAGACAACATCCCGTTTGAAGACGGGTATTGATGGTGCCGGGGATCCGTCACGGCTTCCTGCAAGCGTTGGATAATCGGCTCGGGCGTGGGCAAATCGGGATCGCCAATGCCCAGATTGATAATATCAACACCACGGGCCACGGCCCGCTGCTTCATCTCATCAATCGCCGCAAAGAGATAAGGGGGCAATGTCTGAATACGTTCAGCACCGATGATGGGGAACCCGCTCATTCCAGTCCGCTCCTTTTTCATGATAATCAGAGACATGCCGCAACGCTCCTGTCACGACAAAGAGCATTCACGTTACTTCACCGGCAGGCCGTGAATCAAGAACGGCTCGCGAGGGCCTGCCGTGTCTGGTGGTTACGCCAGCACCATTTCCAGCTTCTGTTTTCTTCCAACCCAGTCAGGCAGAGAGCGGTCCAGCAGCCGGTAAAAATCGGATTTTGAGAGAGGTATTTCTCGTTGAAGCGGAAGGTGGGCATCAACTCACCCAGTATTCCACAGGCGTTGACAAAAACCGCTCAAGGTCAATGCCGCCGGTGCCGACCACCAGGCTTTTGGCAGACTTGAACGTTGTGGCGAAAGCATCCAGACCGGAAAATGAAGTGGACGCTTTGCCGCTTTTTACCTCAATGGCGATCAGTTTTTTCCCTTTGCGCAGGACAAAATCCACCTCGCGGTTGTTGTCGCGCCAGTAGAACAGCTCACATTCCCCGTTGGCCGCGGCATTGAGCAAATGCGCTCCCACTGCCGATTCAGTCAATCGCCCGCGTATTTCTCCATCCCTGAACATTTCCCGCAGACTCATGCCGGACTGGGCGGTGATCAGCGCCGTGTTGAATACCTGAAGTTTTGGAATGGAACGCCGGCGGGTCGCAAGACTGCCCGCATATTTTCTTAGCCCGGCAAGCGTGCCTGTGCCGGCGAGCAAGTCAAGGTAATGCGCCAGCGTGGTGATATTTCCCTCATCCTGAAGCAACCCCGCCAATTTTCTATACGACAGGATTTGCCCAGAATAAGAACAGCCCATTTCAAACAACTGTCTTAGCAAGGCCGGTTTATCCACGCGAGACAGTAAGAGCACGTCGCGGGAAATAGTCGTTTCAATGAGAGAGTCCCGGACATAGCGCGACCAGCGCGCCGTTTCCTTGATGAGAGGCGCTGCGCCAGGATAGGCGCCGTAGAAAAGATATTGGTTGATGTCCCACCCGAACGCCTCGCGCATTTCTGGAAAGCTCCAGTGAGGCAGATGCAGGGTTTCAAAACGTCCGGCCAGGCTTTCGCCAAGCCCGCGCCCGATAAGCAACGGAGCCGAACCGAGCAGCACAACCTTCACCGGTCTTTTT
Source organism: Nitrospirales bacterium (assembly GCA_965207175.1). Lineage (GTDB taxonomy): Bacteria > Nitrospirota > Nitrospiria > Nitrospirales > UBA8639 > Bin75. The sequence goes on along the minus strand of OZ242269.1, from coordinate 1,177,031 downwards.
TTGCGCGTGTCATCATCCCAAAAGGCCTTGACCGTTGCCGACCACTGCGGGATTTTTTGCACCTCGTCCAGAATCAACAGAGCGTCTTTGCCCTTTGCGCCTGCCGCCAACAGCCGAGCCTCTTCCCATTGAGATTTCACCCACCCTTCACCGGCGCGAAGTGTTGACTCATCCGCACTGGCAAAATGGCACGGCAGGCGAATCTGCTCCGCCACCTGCAACGCGAGAGTTGTTTTGCCGACTTGCCTGGCCCCAGACAGGGACTGAATGAACCGTCGCGGCTCTTTCAGCCGCCTCGCCAGTTCCCGGGCTTGCGGCCTGATGAATTGTGACTTGGGCATGGAGGGGCAAGCCTACTCTGTCGGACAATTTTGTTCAATATATTGAACGTTTTTGTTTGATTGGAAGGCGGGCATTGCCTTGTACTCATACAGTCGTGACATGAGTCTCTAAGGTTTTGGAATTTCCAGATCTTTGAAAATCCGCCTTGTGAGGTTTTCATCAATTTCGTTGTGTCTTGGAATGGTGGAAACTTTCTTTTTCGGGCGGTTGACATAGACACTGTGATTACCGCCTTCACGCAATAATTCACAACCCATTTTTTTCAATACGGCTGATCAAAAACCGTCGTTTCATATGGAAACGCTGCCCAAAGCCTCTTTGACAACATGGGCGTTGCTCACGGTTATCTCTTCTTCCGCTAACTGCCGGTTTGCTTGCAACACGAGTTGGGTGGCCTCAATCAGGTTTGCTTTCGTCTCCTCCAAAGTTTTGCCCTGCGTGTTGGCGCCGGGGAGTTCCTCGACGTAGCCGATGTATCCTAGTGGAGATTTTTCAAATACTGCCGTCAATGTTTCTTTCATTTTGTGCCTCCTCTATAAAAATAAATCAGATAAAACTCTATTCTCGAAGGTGTGAATGCCTTGCTGTGAGTGAGGATTTTATGGGTCTTGTTCCCGTATCTTATTCCTGCCGAAGTAAGCACTCAAAAAAGTTTCCCTAGGGTCTAGGTTCCGCGCAGGATTGATCGCAACCGCTTTTATAAGCACAGAGACAAGCTCTTGTCGCTTAGCTTCTCCTTCGTCAGATTGATCAATTTGTTTTGCAAATCCCTCATAAATGCTCATTATTCTTTCTTTGTGGTGGTACTCCTCCGCTATTCGCCTGGTCTGTGCTATGGACTTCTGGCAATACCAAGCAAGCCATATCAATGGAAAACCAATAGTTGTACGAGCAAATATGTTGCTCCAGTCGATGATTTGGGACTGGAATATGAAGTAGTACGAATATCCGACGAATAAGGTGCCAATGGAGAAAATGAAGCCAAGCCAATATGGCCAGGTCCCTTTTCCTTCTTGTGCATCATGGTAACTTGATGCCAATCCAGCAGAAGTTGCACCAGGAAGGAGAGATTCTATTTTTCGAGTAAGAACGTCCATTTCTTGTCTTTTCGCTTCCGCACTGTCGCGGCATTTCTGTAGCTCCTCTGTCAATGTATTAGCTTTATTTCGTTGCTGTTGTACAGCATCAGATAGATTATTGGTTGTATTGGAGCATTCCTGTATTTGTTCAAAAAGTTCTTTTGATTGATTCCACCATTCTTGTGCCTGTGTTTGAAGTTCACCTGCACTGTCAGTCTTACCTTTCAAGGTTTGCATTTCAGCGTTTGCATTTTGTATTCGCGATTCTAAGCTTTCCATGAACTTTAACAGCTCACGTTTACTCATCTCTCTTAAAGGTTTGTCGTCCATTTTCATATCCTTCTAGGTTGTATTGTGTTCATGTTGTTTTGCTGGATTTCCGCTCGAAAAACTGTGGGAATGACGGAGTGGAGATGCTCCATTCTCCTGTTAGTAATTTCTGCATCAAGCCGCGCTTTTGGATGTAGTAGTGTTCAACTAATTGTTTGAATAAGTATATCTCGCGTTGTGTTTCTTTAAGTATATGGGCGATAGTTTTTTGCTCACTCAAAGGGGGAATCATAATATTAAGAGTTGCTATATCTTTGGCATAGATATGAGGTTGTGCCCCTCCAGATTGTAAGCTGTAGATGTGAGATTGTTTTATTTTGATTGCTTGGTAAAAATATTCAATAATACCCGATGCAACTGTAATGACACTACAGTCTGTTGCGAAAATTGGGTAAACATGGAACCAGATAAATCCCGCATAAGCCCCGGAACTGCTAATGGTTATAGTCTTAGTGCTGTGTGTGCACTCATTGTGATATGCGGCATATGTCTGACCACCTGCAACAACCGGATAATCTCCCATAGTCATTTGTTCTTTTGTGAGCATTTTCCCCTTTTCGATCATTAACTCATGGTTAAATATATCCCCCAACTTCACCTTCCGCCATGCAGGATTAGCTTGCTGGTCGCTGATGAGTTTTTTCAGCAGCCACTTAAACTGCTTCTCCTTGGCGGCGATGAGTGCTTCCGTTTTTTCTATGGCTGTGTCCCATGTTTCCAGTAGGGAGATAATAAAAGATTGTTCTATTAGCGAAGGAACAGGCACTGGTAATTCACCAATGCCAGATTGGTCTATAGTGGTCATTGTCGTTGTTTTTGCGCGTCCCATAAAGTATCGACGTGCAGCATTGGAGCGGCAGAAAAAATAAAGGTATTTCGGTAAAACCAAACTTTCGTTGGGCCGCACTCTCATTGTGTGACATTCAAAAATAATATTTTCATCATTTGATTGATAAATGTTGCAATGCGCGATTCCTTCAAGTTTCAAAGACGAACGTGTGAATAAGAGGTCTCCTTTGATTAATTGAAATTTCTCAAATTCAGATTTACCCGCGTTTAATAGCTTCAGTTCATCCGTCTTGATATACGGTTCCGTGTATAGATTCACAACATTAACGAGCTTATAGCCGTTGCCAACTTTCTTGGGGTCATTAAAAATACCATTAGTTATTTTTAGGGAGCTTAACTCGTGAAGTAAAAACTGACGCCACCCCTCCGGCAACGCCGCATCTTGAACTGCTTTTCTATTCACCAATATTCTCCAGTTTCCTACTCATCACTTCTGCTTCCTTAGTAGCAACAAAATCAAACCGATGATTTTATCTTTTTCTTTTGGGTTGCTTTCCGCAACCAGTAAAGTCAATGTCGTCAATGCTTCCGGTGTGAGACTGGCGCGCAACATGCCTGTTTTGCGTAAGAACCACACGAAGGAAAAAGCGCCGCTACGCTTATTACCATCCATGAAAGGATGGTCTTTGACGATGAAGTAGAGAAGGTGTGCGGATTTTTCCTCCACCGTCGAATACAGATCCTGACCATCAAAGGATTGGAATACATTGCCGATGATACTGTTCACAGCATTGGGGATGCGCTCTTTGCCGAACAAGTCAGTGGTCTCTTTCCTGGAAACCAATTGTTGTTTGAGTTTGTCCAGCGCTCCCGCAAGATCAGCGGCGACGAATATGGCTTTCTTTCGGGTAATGCCCTGTTTGGGAAAGCGTTGGGTGTCGTATGCATCCAGAGATGTCCAGGTGTCGGCAAAGGCCTTGATCAGTTCCAGAGCATCCTGGGCGTTCATCCTGCCGTGTGCGGGCAGCAAGGACTGTACATCACTGACGGCTTGCATGAATTGATCGTGGTTGGTGGCGATGCGCCGCTTGTTGATGGTGTAGCCATCCACCAGGTGCTGCTTGAGTATTGTCGTTGCCCAGATACGGAATTGAGTAGCCTGGTTGGAGTCCACACGATAGCCAACGGACAGAATCATATCCAGGTTGTAGTAATCAATCTCACGGGTAATCTCCCGTTTCCCCTCTTTTTGAACTGTTGCAATTTTTGCAACAGTTGCGGTTTTTTTAAGCTCGCATGAGTTGAATATATTTTTTATATGACGGGAAATCACCGATTTGTCTCTGCCAAACAGCTCGGCGATTTGATTCAGGTTGCCCCAAACCGTGTCGTGTTCAAAGTCCCCCTTGAACTCAATCTGGCCATTTCTGGCTTGATAGATGGCGACTTCGCTAATCTGCTTGCCGGGTTTGTTCATTGGCTGATTCTTTTTTCGAGAAGGCTTCTATTCCGATCATCCCCGCCTCTGTCTTTCCTGTCGTCGTTCGTATTGCCACGACGAATGACCGGAATGTTAAAGAGCAGATCAATCAGCCTGGTGTTGAGGTAATAACTTTCGCGTCCCCATCGGGCTTTCTTTAAAATTTCAACCTCGGCGAGTGTGTTCAGGTAACGGGTGGCTTCGGCCAGGGCTTTGAGTATGGCCGGGGTCTCAAAGTCCATCTTGCGGGTGATTTGTGGCAGGGTTGCTAACATGACTGTTCTTCAAAAAGTCCTATTTTGTTGTTATGTACCGACATATCTTCTCGCAAACAAGTATTTTTGAGAAGATAAAAGCGAAAATGTATAGTTTGTGGCATTTTCGTTATTTTGTCTTCTGGTCTCTGCGTAACCCTTTCAGTAGCATGTCCATCTTGCCCCGCACTTCGGCCAGTTCTTTTTCCAGTTGATTGATTTCTTTTTGAACGACATCAATGTCAATCTCCTCTTCCTCCTCAAACGTGTCCACATAGCGCGGGATGTTCAGATTGAAGTCGTTTTCTTTCATCTCCTTTAAGTTGGCCGCATGCGCATATTTATCAAGGCGTTTCCGTGTCTGATAGGTCCGAACAATTTTGTCCAGATGCTCATCCGTCAGTTTGTTCTGATTTTTCCCAGGCTCGTATTCTCTGCTGGCGTTAATAAACAGTACGTTTTTGCGCGCTTCATTTGTGCCGCCTTTCTCGCGAGAACGGTCAAAGACAAGGATGGCGACCGGTATTGCAGCCGTCGGGAACAGGTTACCGGGCAGCCCGATGACCGCATCCAGCAGGTTTTCTTCTATCAACTGCTGGCGAATGCGCCCCTCCGCGCCCCCACGGAACAACACCCCGTGCGGCACTACCACCGCCACGCGGCCTTTTTTTGCGATGGCAACTTCGATCATGTGTGTAATAAAGGCGTAATCTCCTTTGCTTTTCGGCGGCACACCGCGCCAGAAACGCTTGAAGCGGTCGTGTGCGGCGTCTTCGTCTCCCCATTTGTCCAGAGAAAACGGCGGATTGGCGACGATGTTGTCAAACTTCATCAGTTTATCTTTTTCCAGCAGAGTCGGGCCTGTGAGCGTGTTGCACCATTCAATCCGGGCGGCGTCCGCGCCGTGCAGAAACATGTTCATGCGGCATAACGCCCATGTGCCGCCGTTCACTTCCATTCCGGAGAGGGAAAAGTTGTTGTTCCCCACCTGTCTTGCGGCTTCAATCAGCAGACCACCGGAGCCGCAGGTCGGATCGCAAATTCTGGCGCCCGGTTTCGGCGCGCACAGGCGCGCCGCCAGTTCCGAGACCTTGTGAGGCGTGTAAAACTCTCCCGCCTTTTTTCCAGCGTCCGAAGCAAACCGCTCAATCAGATAGATGTAGGTGTTGCCAATCACATCCTCCTGGACGCGCTCCGGGCTCAAGTCAAGTTCCGGTTTGTGAAAATCTTCCAGCAGTGTTTTGAGCCGGCGGTTGCGGTCTTTGGTTTTGCCGAATTTCGCTTCCGAATTGAAATCAATGTTGCGGAACACGCCTTCCAGTTTTTTTTCTATTTTGGGTTTCAATGGACTCCAACGCGCTGTTGATCAACTCGCCGATGTTGGCTTCGTTGCGCGTTGCGTACAGGTCGTAGAACCCGGAGCCTTTTGGCAGGACAAAACGTTCGCGTTCCAGTCTGCGGCGGATCCTGGTGTCATCTCCGCCGAAGCGTTTCCGGTATGCCTCAAGATGGGCTTTCCATGTATCCGATATGTATTTCACGAACAGCATGACCAGGATGTAGTCCTTGTAGTCCGTGGCGTCCATCACGCCTCGGAAAGTGTCGCAGGCTTTCCACGCGGCGTTGTTCACGTCCCGTTGTTTGACTTTCTCCTCGCTCATTCCGCACTCCTTGTTTCAGGCTTTGTAGCGGCCCGCCTCAAGACAGTCTCCACATATTTCGACCGCTTCCGCTTTATCTTTTCACCCAGATCAGTTTCTTTCCGCAGCAGGGCATCTATCCGGACGATTGTGCGTTGTGTGCTTCTGGATGGCGTGGGAATTTCCAACTCTCTCAAATGCTTCATGCTTATCATTTTCAAGGATGAGCCTTCCGCTCGCTGGAGTCAGTTTGCGTGGTTTTGCTCTGTTTTTACGTCGTGAGGCAGGCGATGATCTGGTCGGCGAGGTGGTGGGAGTGGGGGAGAATGGGCATCGTTGATTCCATGATTGCCTCGGCTGTGGTGCCGGCCCGTTGCACGTCGTGGGCACATTCGCGGCACAGGGCTTCGACGCCCTCGCGTTCCAGTTCCAGATGAAACAGGAGTCCGTAGGTTCGCGCTCCGTACCGGAAGGCTTGGACGGGATAGAATTCGGATGAGGCGAGGACAACCGCTCCCGGCGGAGGCGTCAGCCCCTCGCCATGCCACTGAAAGGCGGTGAAGGAGCGGGGAAACGCTCCGAAGACCGGGTCCGTGTTTGCTTCCACGGTGCGCGTGACCGGGGTCGGCCCGATTTCCAGTCGGGGGCCAGCCCCGACCTGTCCGCCCAGGGCCTTGGCGATGAATTGCGAACCCAGACAGACGCCGACGACCGGAATGCCCGCATCAATGGCGCGTCGAATAAACCGCTGTTCCGGTTCAATCCACGGGTCGGGGTCATTCACGGACATGGGCCCTCCCATCACCAGCAGAAAATCCGGTAGCGTGGCGGGCAGTCCCTGGCGAGGGACAAGCCTCGTGTCGAGCCGGTGGTGACGCTTTTCCAGCGCGTACCGAAACGCGCCGGGGCCTTCAAAGGGAACGTGTTGGAAGCAGAGGGCCTGCTTCATGAGAGGATGAACGGGATGATGGCGGACGATGGATTGCGGCGTTGAGCGGGGAGTCGCACTTACGAATGAGCATTGCCGTTTTTGGCATTCACGCATTCCACCAGGTACCAGTACCGGAAGGGATTCATTTTTTCCTTTTTGACCACCTGAAGGGTCGTGCCTTCCAGCACATGGTGGAGGGATAAATCCGTGCGGAATCCAATCCGTTGGCACATGGGGGAAATCAGTTTCTCCACGGCGGCGATATATTTGTTGCCGTTGCTGAAGTGGTTCAGCATGACGACACGACCGTTTGGTCGGCAGACGCGAATCATCTCCGACACCACTTTCCGATAATCCGGGACGGCGGTGACGACATAGGCGGCCATCACCAGGTCGAAGGTATTGTCTGCGAACGACATGTCTCCCGCGTCCATGCGATGAAGCGAGACGTGCTCAAGCCCATGCCCGGCCACGCGTTCCCCTGCCTTTTTCAGCATGCCTTCCGAGAGATCAATGCCCACGATGCGACAGTGTTGGGGATACAGGGGCAGGGCCATGCCCGTGCCGACGCCGACTTCCAGCACGGCATCATTGGGTGAGAGTGTGAGGCCTTTGACGACCGATGCCCGAGATTGATTGAAGGCTTTCCCGAACGTCTGGTCATAGACCGACGCGTATTGCGTATAGACCCGCTCAAGATTTTCGAGATTCATTGTCCGGTCTCGTTGATTCATGCCTTCTCCCACCACCGACCTCCTGTTCTTTTGAGCATACCCCAGACACGGTCAAACGAGGGAGACGCAATCAGAATGCGAATCTGTTGTTTTCACGAAGCCGTTGGAGAGCCAGTCTCAAGTCATCGTGCGACTAATGGGGGCAACCCTAACACCACGTCCGTAATGAGTCAACCGGATGATTCCCCCGCAGGCCTCACCCGTGCGATTGGCCTGACATCCGTGCGGCGAACATGTGTTGAAAACAGGAGGCCGTTTCTTGCAATCCCGCAGGGTCTCGGCGATACTCGGTTCATCCGTTCACCCATATTCATTTCTCGACGCAAAGGAGCCACCTCATGGGCGCATATGGATTAGCCGGCCATTCCGGAAAGAGACGGGGGCTTATGGTGTTGTGTGTGTTGGGATGGATGGTTTCTCCGGCGTTGGCGATTGACGTCAAGGTCACCGTTGAGGAAGCCGAGCGGATTATGAGCGCGGCCCGAGGGCCCATGGAACAGGCGGCTTCCAATGATGACATGCTTCAGATCATCCAGGCGGTGGATAAAAAGTCCCGCATTGGAGACGACCCCGCCACCAAACCCTGTGGAAGTAGCGTGGTTCTCCGGACGAAAACCTACTGGCTCGGATATTTTGGGCGCGAAGAAGCCCGACGGTCCAAAGTGGCTCAACGGGAAATCCGGATGCCTGAAGCCAAAATCAGGGAAATTTTGACCATGCCGAATCTTGAAGTGGAAATTGGGCTGTGCGGCCAGGAAGAGTTTTTTGCTGAAGGTGCCGATGTCGCTCTTCAACAAGGGTCTCGTAACGTGATGGCCGTGGATAAAGGCAAGCCCGGACGTGGACGGAAAATTCCCGGGTCCGCGATGGAGTACGTCTCGCGGTTTTCCGCCAGATTTGCCTATCAGGATTTTGACCCGCATGCCGCGACGACGATTGTCATCTTTTTCCCGGGTGGGCAATTGATCAACATCGAGACGGACTTTTCCGCCATCAGGTAAGCGCGGTCCGCCTCGCCGGTGTGTCTGCGGGGGCGGGGGGCGTGTCCGGTTCCAGTTCCGCCATCAGGAGTGTGTACAGATGGTGGTAGAGCCCCTCCTGCCGCATCAGGGTCGTGTGCGAGCCTTCCTCGACGATTCTGCCCTTGTTCAGTACCACAATCCGGTCGGCTTCCTGAATGGTGGTGAGGCGATGGGCAATGACCACGGTGGTCCGTCCCGCCATGAGCCGCTGCAAGGCCTGCTGGACCAGCCTCTCGGATTCGGCATCGAGTGACGATGTCGCCTCGTCCAAAATGAGAAGCCGGGGATTTTTGAGAATGGCCCGGGCAATGGCGATGCGTTGACGTTGCCCACCGGAAAGATTGACCCCCTTTTCCCCGACCAGCGTGGCGTACCCGTCAGGCAGCGCCGCAATAAAGTCATGGGCATTGGCGACCCGGCTTGCCGCGATGACGTCCTGCTCCGAAGCGTCTTCTCGTCCATAGCGGATATTTTCCAGAATCGTGTCCCCAAACAGTACGGTTTCCTGGGGCACGATGGCCATGTGTTGATACAGGCTGGCCAACTGCACGTGGCGGAGATCCACGTTGTCAATCGTGATACACCCTTCGACGGGATCATAAAACCGATGCAGGAGATTCACGATGGTGCTTTTCCCCGAACCGGTGGGGCCCACGATTGCCACCATTTCGCCCGGATGCACGTCAAAGGAGAGATTGGTGAGAACCGGGTGACGCGGATCATAGGCAAAGCTCACGTGTGAGAATGTGATATGGCCCTGTATGTCGCGCAGCGCGAGCGCGTGCGGGGCATCCGTGACCTCTGGGGCGGTGTCGAGCAATTCGAAGACACGCTGCAGGGCGCCCTGTCCCTCTTTCATTTGAGAAAAGACCCGCGCGATGGCTCCAAACGGGCCAATGAGAATCCCCGCAAACAAGACGAAGGCGAAGAGGTCTCCCGGTGTCATGGCCCCCTCAATCACCTGGGTGCCGCCGTACCAGAAGACCATCCCCGCCATGGCGAACGTCAACAGGGTGATGGTGGGAATAAAGACGGAGAGGATGGCGGCGCGGCGGAGCGTTCCGGCCATCAGGATGTGTAGCGTTGCGCCGAATCGCCTGTCCTCACGGGCCGTCCTGACGAAGGATTTCACCACGCGAATGCCGGAGACCACCTCTTCAATCAGCGTCGACAGCGAGGCAGTGTGATCCTGTATCTGAACGGACAGGGCCTGCAATCGTTTTCCAAATAATCGGGCCACGAGGATCAGGAGCGGAATCAGCAAGACGATCAGCAGGCAGAGTTTCCAGTTCATGAATAACAAAAACGCGATGCCGCCAATCAGCGTGACGACCTGTTTGGCGGAATCAATGGGGGTGTCGGTCGCGAGTTTTTGGATAATGCCCACGTCGTTCATGAGCCGCGAAAGAATTTCCCCCGTGCGCCGTTTTGCAAAAAAACTCAAGGACAGCGTTTGCAAATGTCGAAATAGATGGATGCGAAAATCGGCGATGACCCGTTGAGAGAGACGGGTGGTCAGGTAACTCTGTCCCATGGTCAACGCACTTTGAGCGAAGGCGATCGCCAGAAACACGACAATGGCTTGGGTCATGAGTTCGGCATTGCGTTGCACGGCGACCAGGTCCCACAACGTGCCGGCGAGTTTCAGAAGGATCAGATTGAGAATCGCCACGCCCATGATGAGCAGACCGGCGAAGATCATGTGAGCCAGGTAGGGACGAAGAAAAGGGAACAGGCGGGAAACGGAGCTCATGGCAGGCAAACCATGGTCAGGCACCGGTCAGGCCATCGGTCAGCGACATGGAACACCATACTGGGAAAGGGAAACACACGCCATGGGCTGGAGCAGGCTCGAAAACCGGTTGCGAAAAAAAGGGAGGGCTATGCGAATGGAGTCACCGACTTGCCTCTGTCGTCGCTGAAGGTCGCCACGTCGGCTTGTGGGTTCCTTCAATGCCCCTGTCGGTTGCCGCGTTGGGCCGATACACCGCTATCCGGCTTTGCTATTGAAACGGGGGAAGACTCACGATGCCGTTCGTGGCGGACTTTGACACACAGAACCCGACTCCGTGCGGGCCTCACTCGGATGTCCGTTCGCTGTCCCGGATGCCTGTTCTCCACCTGGCGACGGCATGATGAATGTCAGTTTCGCCGACGGACAAATTTCATGCGTTGGCGAAGCTTTTTATGCTTGTGCTTCCGCATTTTTTTGCGTCGCTTTTTGACCACGCTCGCCATCCACACTCCTTTTGCTTCGCCGGGGGCATGGAGAGGAAGCACCTCCCCACCCGCAACACCAGTACACGGGTATCCGTACTAACACAGCGTTTTGAGATGTGTCAAGACGATGTACTGGTTCAGTACATATGAGCCTCATCAGGAAAAACTTTCCGTTGTTGAACGTGCTCATTTTCTCTAATTGAGAGGGCGTGGGTTGGGTATCTGGATTCCCGGGCAAGGCCCGAGAATGACGGAGGGGAGAAAATGCGCGACATGCTCGCCGGCCTCCCCGGCTGTCATTCTCACCGAAGGTGGGAATCCAGGCTGGTGTTTCCCGCTGAAAATATGGATTCCCGAGCAAGGCTCGAGAATTGATGCATTTCCCACGCTATTTTCTCAAAAATAGTTGTTTTTGAGAAGTAATGATGTATTTCAACCTCTATATTCTCAAAAATGCCTCTTTTTGAGAATATAGGCGTTATTCACTGTGCCGTATTCATGCCGATAGCCGCCTTCGGTAGCTACCCTCCCCCGCCTTCCGCGTCCGTCATTCTCGCCAGCAGGCGGGAATCCAGGTTGGTGTTTCCCACTGAAGAACTGGATTCCCGAGCAAGGCTCGAGAATGACGGAGGGGGGAGAGGATGGGGAGGGACGGCCTGGATTCCCGGGGATGCCCCGAGAATGACGGAAAAAGAAAGAAAGACACGGCACCGAGAATGACGGCCTGGATTCCCGGGGATGCCCCGAGAATGACGGAGGGGAGAAAATGCGCGACATGCTCGCCGGCCTCCCCGGCTGTCATTCTCACCGAAGGTGGGAATCCAGGTTGGTGTTTCCCACTGAAGAACTGGATTCCCGAGCAAGGCTCGAGAATGACGGAGGGGGGAGAGGATGGGGAGGGACGGCCTGGATTCCCGGGGATGCCCCGAGAATGACGGCGGGACGGGCGCAGGATTCAGAGCTGTTCGGATGACGACGCGACGGGAAGCTCCCGTTGCATTTTCAGGAGTGTCAGGGCGGTAATGGGCAGATAGATCACACATCCCACCATGCCCAACGATGGTTCGCCAATCCAGAATGTCACGATTAAACTGAACAGCAGCGCACCATAATACAACCCGCAGCCCAGCAGCACTTCGCGAGCGGGGATGGTGCGGGGAAGTTCGGGCAGCAGGTCGGTGCGCTGATCAAGAAAACGGTATCCCGTCATGGCCGTCAATCCAACGACAAACCACCCCGCAAAGTTGGCCAGGGGGACGCCGAAATACACACCGGGATCGGGATACCCGTAAATGTGTCCCAAAAACCATCGCCCTCCCTGCAGCGTCATCGGATCAATCACAATATCGAGAAACATAAACAGCAGAGAGGTCAGGCCGATCACCGGCCAGGAGAGCGGCTTCCGTACCAGCAGATGCCGACCCGTCGTGTGCGACGAGGATTGATACGGCAGGACAAACCACAGGACGAAGCAATAACTCGCATACAGTAAAAAGGTAAACGACAACGAATCCATGAATGGAATATTCGCAATATACCATTCCTCGCCCACGGTCGACGCCGTGTAATCGTAGTCGCCAAAGGGGAATTCGATACGGGTTGAGGCCAATTCACAGACAAACGCGATAGCCCACGTCATCCCGAACATCGCTCCGGTTCGTTTCCATCCCAGCAACCGCGACGCGAGAACCAGCGAGACACCCAAAAAGACAAAGACGTAGGGCCGAAGCAGCAGGGTCTTGACCAGCAAAAAACGGGAACGTCCAGAAGCGCGTTCATGCCTCCTCCTTACGCATAGCCATGATCCCGGAACCATTTGACCGCTTTTTCCAACGCCGCCTCCGCCGGTGCCTGCGGCAAGCCCAGTTCCCGAATGGCTTTGGAGCAATCATAATGCATCACATACTTCGCCATGCGGACGCCCTCAAGCGGAATGCGGGGAGGGCGATGCGTCACGTAATCCGCCAGCCAGGTGTTGAGCCGGGCCAGGGGCAGCACCAACCCGTGCGGTAACTTCAGCGTCGGCGCGCGCACGCCCGTCAACGCACTCAAGGTCTCAAACACGTCTTTCAGCATCAGATTGCGGCCGCCGAGAATGTACCGTTCCCCCACCTGTCCGCGTTCCATGGCTTGCAGGTGACCGACGGCCACGTCCTCCACGTCAATGAGGTTCATGCCGGTTTCAAGATAGGCCACCATGCGTTTCTTCATAAAATCCACGATGATTTGACCGGTCGGGGTTGGCTTCACGTCACCCACGCCCACCGGAGCCGACGGATTCACAATCACCACGGGCAACCCCGCCGTGACCGCCTGCATGACGACCTGCTCGGCATCATACTTTGAACGTTTATAATTCCCCGCCATCCGGGCCGGAGAGACGGGTGTTGTCTCGGTGCCAGGCCCGCCGTCTTCGGGCAGCCCGATCGTCCCGATCGTACTGGTATAGACGATACGTTCAACCTCCGCCTCCCGTGCTGCGGCCATGATGGCCCTGGTGCCTTCGACGTTCACCTTGTAGAAAACGGAGGGATCACGCGCCCACAGGGCATAATGCGCCGCTACGTGGTACAACTGCCGGCAGCCGGTGAGCGCCGACCGAAGCGAGGCGGCGTCGCCCAAATCGCCTGGTACCGTTTCAATCGCCAGTCCATCCAGTGCCCGCAAATCCGCGCCGGGGCGGACCAGTCCGCGCACCTCTGTTCCGGCCTGAAGCAACGCGCGAGCCACGGCAGACCCGATAAAGCCCGTGACTCCTGTGACCAGAACTTTCATAACGGATCATGCACAAGAAAACAGTGGATTGTGGCCAGTAGCGGGATGCGATTGTCAGGTGTTTTCGATGAAGAAATTATCGCTCTCTTTTCTTTAATGGGTACGACTGACAATATAGTGCGCAATGCCTCTCAAGGGATCGGCCTTCCCGTCAAAGCCATTCAGTCGCGTTGTGGCGCGGTCGACACATTCCCGCGCCAGTTTTTGGGCGCCTTCAAGCCCGTACATTGAGGGATACGTCTGCTTGCCCCGTTCACCGTCCGTCTGGGCGTCTTTGCCCAATGCCGCCCGCGTACCCGTCACATCCAACACATCATCCGTAATCTGGAACGCCAGGCCAATGTCTTCGGCATACCCCGTCAGGTGTTCAAACTGCGTCATCGTCGCACCGGACAACAGCGCGCCAATCCGCACGGCGGCACGAATTAGCTTTCCCGTTTTCTGCGCGTGAATATGTTGTAATGCCGCCCATTCAACCGGCTGATGTTCAGCTTGCAGATCCAGCACCTGCCCGCCCACCATGCCCGCCGTCCCGGCTCCCAGCGCCAGTTCCGCAATAATCTGCACCTGACATCTGGGGTCCACGTCCGTCACGAAATCGGCCCGGCTGCACCATTCAAACGCCATCGTGTGCAACCCGTCGCCCGCCAGAATCGCCATCCCTTCCCCGTACACTTTGTGGTTGGTGGCTTTTCCCCGGCGAAAATCATCGTTATCCATCGCTGGCAAATCATCGTGAATCAGCGAATACGTGTGGATCAATTCACATGCGCAGGCCACGGGAAGCACGGCGGCGGGCGGAGGCCCAATCGCCTCCGACGCGGCTATTGTCAGAATGGGACGAATCCGTTTGCCACCGGCCAGCAGGCTGTACCGCATCGCCTCGTGCAGGATGGCCGGGGAGGATTGAGGGGCCGGCACATGCGCTTCCAGATAGCGATCAACGGCTTCCCGTTTCTGGTCAAGGTATTGCTGAATATCAACAGACACGGAAGGTCTTTCCGAAACGCTTTTTGGCAACGAAGATTCAGGGAGCGAAAATCTGACACAAGGCCTCGGAGGGTGTCAAACCGGAGTGCATTTCCGTCATCCTCCGGTCGGCGTCACGAATGCGTGCGGCCTCTCTATTTGTCACAACCGCGATCTCCCGGCTATACTGCCTTCCCATGAGCATTCGGAAAGCCGCCGGTGAATGGGCATCCCTCCTGTTGGGCGTTGAGCCAGAACATTGCGGGGTATGCCGTCGCGTGTTATCCCGTCGCACCACCATGTTGCGGGGAGGATGGCAACGCTGTTCGGTGTGCCACAGCTTCGTACACTACATGTGTCTCGCTGGCGGCAAGAGCCTGTTCCTCAAACAACGCCCCCGCGTGTGCCGCAACTGCAAGCAGGGTTCATGACGCACATCCCGCATATCGTAAAATTTTCTGGTGGTCGCTCGTCAGGGATGATGCTCCTGGAGATGCTCAAACGTCATGCCTTGCAACCTGAACGGGGCGACGTGATCGTGTTTAACAACACATCAGCCGAACATCCTGCGACGTATGAATTTGCCCGAAAGATGAAAGTGGTGGCAGAGAGGACATACAACATTCCATTTTTCTGGATTGAGTATCAATCGTATGAAGATTCTAGCAGGTATGGTTGGCAAAGAAATTCCAGTTACAGATTGGTGAATGAATATCCATGTAGCGATAAAAACAAGAATGGCTATCGGTATAAAGGTGAAGCGTTCGAAGAGATGGTCTCGTTAAATTGTTTTTTGCCGAACGTCCAAAACAGAATTTGCACACAAACAATGAAAATTTTTATCACAAATTCTTTTTTGTCTGATTGGCTGGCACAAAAAACTGGGATTGAAAGATTGGGACACCATGGGGAAAC
Source organism: Nitrospirales bacterium (assembly GCA_965207175.1). GTDB lineage: Bacteria > Nitrospirota > Nitrospiria > Nitrospirales > UBA8639 > Bin75. The sequence goes on along the minus strand of OZ242269.1, from coordinate 1,161,551 downwards.
GGCAAGAATGACTGATGAAGATGTTGTAGATGCACACAGGACACATGGAGGAAATACCCCCGACGACATACTGTTAACCAAAAGAGCGTTCGTCAGAAAAAGCCATTTTGTGAGAGAGCAAGCCTTCTGGCGAAACTTTACCAGCAGTGATATGCGCTTTAACAATAGAGCCATTAAAGAGTCGGTGATTGGCGGGAAGGGTCAACTGTTTGGCGACATGGCGATAGCGTATATCTCGTGTCTTGGCATTCGGAAAGATGAAGAAAGAAGAGTAGGAAAAATACAAGACAGGATTGATTCCGCGAAACGCGAAAAAGGCAAGTCGATGTTTAATCAACCGCCAAGAGAAAGCATTTTGGCGCCGTTGGTAGATAATAATGTTTCACGACAAGACGTGATCGATTTCTGGAAAAAGCAACCGTTTGATTTGAACTTGCCAGATACCGGACTGTTCTCTAATTGCGTGTATTGTCCCTTAAAAGGCAAAAACAAACTTTTGCAAATCGCCACACAGGAATTAGCCGATGGGATGCAAGTGGAACGAACGCCTGCGTCTATTGACTGGTGGATAGAAATGGAAAAGAAATACAGTCGTGATTTGAAGGCGGAGCAACGGAAGATCACTTCAGAAAATGGCATTGCTTATATCGGGTTTTTCGGCGCGGCTCATGAACCGATCTATCAACGAATCAAGGAACAAGCAAGGTTGCATCATGTGCACGCGACAGACGCCATACAGGCCGAATGGTTGGTGGATGAGAGCCACGTTCCGTGCAATTGTACAGACTAGTGAGGAGCATGCATGTCGGAATTATATTTCAGACTTGGGAAGGTGGAAGGCTTCACTGCCAGTAGCGTGGCAGATAAAAAAGAGGGATATACAAATCCCATCAGGGAGTTATTGCAAAATAGCTTAGACGCTTCCCGGGAAGCCGGAAATGCAAAATGTATAATCAATATACACATTGAAACAATCTCTAAGTCTCAAATCCCGCATATCAACGATTATGAAAAAATATTGGACAAAGCTATCAAAACGCAAAAAGAGAAAAATAGTTTTAATGCTAATGCATCGCGAGCAGTTGTAGCTATTAAGCAGGCATTGGGCCAGCAAGATATTCCAATCCTCATGTTTTCCGACAATGGGAAAGGAATGTCATCAAAACAAATAGATGCCATCTTTGATGAACGTAGCGTCAAGGGGAACGAGAAGGGATCAGTAGGTTCGTTCGGTGTAGGCCATTTAGCCAGTTATTCACTCTCATCTCTTCGCTATGTGCTCTATGCCACGAAATATCATGACGGCAATGGTGGCGCAAAAACACTATTTACAGGGTCGCCAATTTTGGCTGGGTATAGTGATGGAGATGCTGAACGAGGTGGTAGTGGAAGAATTGTCGAGAAGGCACCAAAAAACGAAAAAGGCCCAAGCTTTGATTATCCTGAAATATTTCCGCGTTTTATTGAGTCCAAAATGGAAGATCTCGATAGGGGCACAATGGTTATTATATTGGGCTTGTCGGAAGATTGGAATGATGATGCCGAATACGCTATTGCCGGTAATTTTTTTCATGCTATTGCCCATGAAGGGCTAAGTATCAACGTCCACCAGGGCGGCCATGAAAGAGCGATTTCTGATGACAAGATTAAATCGCTCATTATCAGCAAAAAAGACAATCAACGGGCAAGAGATGGCATATTATCTGGCAAAGCTGTTTATCAGGCATGGCAGACTGTTACAGAACGGAACACTCAGAAAACGATAGAACTCAGCAATGCCGACAAGGTTCACGTTTGCATTAAAAGCGACAAAAACTCAGATTCTGTTATTGTTCTTGTTAGAAACGGCATGGTCATTGCTCGCCATGATTCTATGTTATCCAATGCCATGAATAAATTAAAGAAAGATACAAGTTTAGTGCCTTTCGCAGCAGTTATTGATGTTGACCAGCAAGATGCCCCTGTATTGTTTGCATTGGTCAAAGGAGCGGAGGGCCCTCATCATAATGAGCTAGTTAAAAACAGACTTGGTAAGGCAGAAGCAAAACAGCTGAAGGATTTGTTTGGAGAATTAAGCGAGAAAATGAAAGAGCATTTAACAATAATAGAACGAAACTCCTTTGATTTGCCGCTTTTTTCAGTGCCCGGCAAAGATGAAGCTGAAGCCATTGATGGCAGAAATTCAAGAGGGCAAAATCGTGTGGCAACACGAAAGCTGCAGACTGCAAAGCCATCTAAACCAAAAATTCCAGACAATGGAAAAGGCGAAAAACGACCAAAACCAAGAGTCAACGTTCGCAATTTGGAATCAAAAAATGCTGTTCGATATACGGATGAAGGTGACCAATGGAAGGTGAGATTAAGGGTAGCCCCTAAAAACCAGGAAGCTGCCAAGGATGAAGTTTATTTATCAATGTGTTTAGCTGAAGATAACGATAATGAAGAAGCAAAAACCTATTTTGATTTTATGGCGGTTGAAATCAATGGACGAGCAATAAAAATACCTGACGATAAAAGTCAAGTCGGGTTGGGTTCGTTAGAACAATCAAAGCAATACAACATCACTGCTACAGTTAAAAAGTCGCATGGAATAGGAAGAAACATGAAGGTAGCCCTGCTGCCAATTTTAGGACTAAAACAGCGAAAAAGTACGAAGGGGTAATCGTCAATGTCAGATAATTTTATATTGGATTTTCCTGTATGGCAACAGGATTGCGCTAACTTTGTGGAAGGGGTTTTTTATGAAGTTGAGGCGAATGAAATTGACGGAAATCTAAAAATAGAACACAGGCTAAATGGCCAATCATTTATTCGTCAATTAATAAAAAATAGTGGTGCTACGTTTTCTGCTTCATTGTTTTATGGAGATAGTTCCGAGCGTCAAAGTTATTTATGTGACGCCGGTCATATTTTTATAAATGATGACAGTGTAATCGCCACGCAAACTATTCCTATGAATTTTTCTTACGCGCCGGAAATTTCGCCAAGTATTATTATCTTGGAAAACACGAAAATCACAATAGATGCCTCAACAGGCTTGACTGATTTTTGGAATATTGGTGATCATTTTGACATACCAGAAAATTCCCGTATTGCGGTGGGGCGAAAATTAAAATTTACCAGCGGCGATGTATCGAAATTAATGAAAGTGATGTCTGGCAAAACGCTTGGACCTGGAGAGATGGAAGTTATTGTTGATGAAAATGCTGGGGAAGGCGAGATCCCTGTTTCTTTATTGTGCGGACAGGGTGTCTACGATGAACTACAAAAAATCAAACAGATAGAGCCAAGCAATGTCGTTGACCCAATGAGGTCAGCAATTATTACTCAGGCGTTATGCGCTGTGTACGCTTACATGCAAAATTTAGAGAAGGATTACGTTGTAAGTGGAGTGTTAGCTGCACATTTAGCGGAACTGGAAAGTAAGACAGGCGAAAATTGGGAAAACGATGGGTTCAACCCAAGTTTGGCTGCTACAAAAATGTGGCCTTATTGCATACACACGCTACATGATGATGACAATGACTAACTATAAGAAATTGAATGATAAGGCTTGGCTGGATTTTGGAAAAGATCTATTGCAAAGCAAGGGATCTGAGGAACAAAAAAATTTCTTGCATATTTGCAAATCTGGAAAAACGCCCTTCTTGGAGTATATTGATGAATACTTGCTGTCCCGTGAAAACAGCGTTATTGGCAATGACTCTATTGGTTTTGAATATCAATTTACCGAAAGGGAGTTCCTGCACCCTCCAAAAGATACTCAGAAGATTATTTGGGATAAATTTAAAGATATACCTCACGAAGTGAAATCTTGCTTTGGTTTCTGGGGGCATATAATCCTTGATATGGCTAGAGGCGGCTATATTAAACCGGAATACTGGGCATCGTCCTTGAATGGCATCATTCAAACCGGTGTTTATGTCATTGATGTGGCATTGAAATCTGAGGATGAACAAAAAATAGATGGTTGCGTTAGAAGAATTTTGCGTTCTATGTGCAACCCGGCACCACGCGGAAAAAGAATTCTTTTTAATGATTTTTCTTTAGGAAAATCTTACTGGCGTTGGCATTGGGCAGACAAAATGTCTCAGCATATGACATTGGATTTTAAGACAATATCGGAAATATTTGATGAAAAATACTATGCTGTTTTTGCTGCCAAAATGCACACGGGAAAAAGCTATCTTAGTTATCGGAACGTGCTTGGCGGACTTTTGTTGTATTTAAAGCAAGCTAGTTCCTCCGATAAAAAAATTACCGGCGAAAAATTGGAAACAATAATTGATACAATTTCCTGTATAAGCGCATGGAAAGCAATTGAAGTGCAGGACCCCGAGCTTAATCAAAAAGAAATAGAAGAAATAGCAAAAAATGTTCCCGAAAAATAAAAAAACCACAAGCCCAGCCTCTAACACTCTTCACACTGCAACGGAAGCATAGTCCGCGCCCATCACATCATGTCAGCCCTTCCAGATTCGCACACCACTGGGTTCCGTCGGTTGCCTGTTTCCGCCCTCATCACCCTCGTCATCGCTGTTTTCCTGTCTGCCTGGAGCGGGTTTTTCATCATGGATTTTCTGCTGAGCGGGATCTATACATGGATTCGTTCAAGTCGCGCGCTGGCCCTCATCTGCGCGATCTTTATTCTGTCTTATGAATTTGTGTACAAAGAACATCACGCCCGTCATGCCGTCCTCACGGGCATCGCGCCGCTGAAAGTCGTGTGGTATTGCTGCGTGATTCCCTACCTGGCCGGCATGCTGGCATTGTTGGCGTTAGTCAATTTCGGCTAATGCCCGCTGACTCACCGAAGGAGACCCGATCATGAAAAATGTGGACATGTCGCTCGTAGGAAACATCCTGACCATTAAAGTTGACCTTGCTAAGGACTTCGGCCTTTCTGCCTCGGGCAAGACCGTGATCATCGCCACCACGGGAGGAAATGTGCCAATTACAGACAGAGAAGAGAAGATTGGGCTGAATATTTACAAGAAGAAATAATGCTTCGGCGTTACGACGCGACTTGGCCTTCTTCGCGTAACACCTGTGCCGTCCAGGATGTTCCGGATTTCATCAGGTCGGCGGGTGTGCCTTCTGCCACGATCTGACCGCCTCGGTCGCCGCCGTCCGGGCCCATGTCCACAATCCAGTCCGCGTTTCGGATCACGTCCAGGTTGTGCTCGATCACGATCACGGTATTCCCATTCTCGACCAGCCGGTTCAGCACGTCGAGCAGGCGTTGCACATCCGCAAAATGCAGCCCGGTCGTCGGCTCGTCCAAAATATACAGGGTGCGGCCTGTGGCTCGTCTGGAGAGTTCGCGACTCAACTTCACGCGTTGCGCCTCCCCCCCCGACAATGTCGTGGCGGATTGTCCGAGCTTGACGTAGTGCAGGCCCACGTCGGCCAGCGTTTGCAGTTTGGTTTTGATGGACGGGATGTGCGTGAAAAAATCCAGTGCTTCGGCCACCGTCATGTCCAGCACGTCCGCGATATGTTTGCCCTTGTGTCGGACATCCAGCGTTTCACGGTTGTACCGCTGGCCCCGGCAGACTTCGCAGGTGACATAGACATCGGGCAAAAAGTGCATTTCGATTTTGATGAGGCCGTCGCCCTGGCATGCCTCGCACCGTCCGCCTTTGACGTTAAAACTGTAGCGGCCCGGCTTGTAGCCGCGAACCCGCGACTCCGGCAACCCGGCGAACAAATCCCGAATGAAGGTGAACAGCCCCGTGTACGTGGCGGGATTGGATCGCGGTGTCCGGCCAATCGGCGATTGATCAATATCAATCACCTTGTCCAGCGCCCGCACCCCTTTCAATGTTCGACACCCGTCCATCACGGGTTTGTCCCGCTCCAGACATTGGGCCAGTGAGGGAAACAACACTTCCAGCACCAGGGTGCTCTTGCCCGACCCGGACACGCCGGTCACGCATGTGAACAGTCCCAGCGGAATGTCCACGTTGGCGGATTGTAAATTGTGCTTGTCGGCCTTGATGATGGACAGAACTCCTTTGGGTTTGCGGGTTCGGTGCGGCAACGCGACCCGTGCCTCTCCCCGCAAATACTGCCCGGTCAGCGAGTCGGGATGGCCCATCACCTCCGCCGGCGAGCCTTGCGCCACGATGCGTCCGCCATGCACCCCGGCGCCGGGGCCCATGTCGATCAGGTGATCGGCGACGCGCATGGTTTCAGCGTCGTGCTCCACGACCAGCACGGTGTTGCCCATGTCGCGCAGCCGCAACAGGGTTTGCAGCAACCGACGATTGTCCCGTTGATGCAGGCCGATACTGGGCTCATCGAGAATGTACAGCACCCCCACCAGCCCCGACCCGATTTGCGTGGCCAGCCGAATGCGTTGTCCTTCCCCGCCAGAGAGGGTCGCGGCCGCCCGGTTCAGCGTGAGATAGTCCAGTCCCACGTTGAGTAAAAACTTCAGCCGTTCCAGAATTTCTTTTAAGATGCGCTGGCCGATCACTCGCTCGCGTTCGCGTAATTCCAGCAACTCGAAAAAATTCGCCGCCTCGCGAATGGACAGCCGCGTGACGTCCGCGATGGATTGCCCGCTGACTTTGACCGCCAGACTTTCCGCTTTCAGCCGAGCGCCCAGACACACCGGGCAGACCCGGCTCTCGACGGGTTCCCGCCCATCCCGGCCAAAGGAGACCTCATGGCCGATCCCGTCGCATGCGGCACAGGCGCCATGCGGACTGTTGAATGAAAAGACCCTCGGTGTCAGTTCCGGATAACTCACGCCGCAATTGATGCAGGCTAATTTTTCACTGTACAATGTCACGTCCTGCTCATCCTGCAGAATCCCCACCAGGCCCTGTGTCAATTTCAGGGCCATCTCAACAGACTCCGCCAGCCGCCGACGCAGGGATTCTTCATCCTTTATCAGCAGGCGATCCACGACAATCTCGATCGTATGTTTCCGTTGTTTCTCCAATGTCATGACGTCATCAAGGCCGACGAGCGTTCCGTCAATCCGGGCGCGCACATAGCCGGCACGTCGCGCGTCGGCCAATTCCTTCCGATATTCCCCTTTCCGCCCCCGCACGATCGGGGCCAGCACCTGCACCCGGGACCCGGCCGGCAACGCCCCAATGACATCCACCATCTGCTGCACGGTTTGCGCCGTGATCGGCTGCCCGCAATTGACGCAAAACGGTCGCCCCACTCTTGCAAAGAGCAGGCGAAGATAATCATAAATTTCCGTGACGGTTCCGACCGTGGACCGTGGATTGTGGCTGGTGTTTTTTTGCTCAATGGAAATGGCGGGAGACAGGCCTTCAATCGAATCCACGTCGGGCTTGCCCATCTGTTCCAGAAACTGGCGCGCGTAAGCCGACAACGACTCGACGTAGCGCCGCTGACCCTCGGCGTAAATCGTGTCAAAGGCGAGCGACGACTTCCCTGACCCGCTCAATCCCGTCAGCACGACCAGTTGATCGCGCGGGATTGTCACGTCAAGGTTTTTCAGATTATGCTCGCGCGCGCCTTTAATGTGGATAGAGTGACTCATGTCGTGGTGAAGCTGTCCGATCACATGGAATGGCAAAGTGTACCATAGACGGTTGACGCTGTGCGGGCTTCGGCCGTCCCGTTTCTCCTCCTTCGCCTTCCATCCATTTGATTATGGTCGCATCGTCCGTTACAATCCGCCGACAGGCTTGGGCAATCCGCGGGGGCCTGATTTCGCAAAAAACGGAACGGTGTGTTGCCAGACTGGGAGGAGGGTTCCATGCGCGTAACTTCATTGATGGCCCTGGCTGTTTCACTCGTGCTGACTGGCTCGTTGGGCGCCGCTGAAGTCCAGGCCAGGGAATACGAACTGACAAGGAATAATATTCAAAAAGCGGAAGAGATCGACAGCATGACCGTGTCTCTGTATGGCATCCGATTGGGCTCTTCCGAAATTGACGCCGTGGAGATGCTGGTCAATAAAAAAATTTCCGGGGTCCGGGTCGAGCAGGAAGGGGTCTTCATTCTCTTGTGGGATCAATCGAACCCCACAGGAGCCATGGCCGGTGTCCGGATCATGGACAGCCGGGTGGATTTGCTGTTCATCAATAATCGCTTTGTCCATAAAACCCGGGGGATTTTCCGTCGGGTGCTGACCGCTCAAAGTGCGAATGAAATCCGGGAGCTGTTGGGCCCCGAAGACGTGGGAGATGAAAACGTCATGGGCGCCAGGTTGGATTACCAACGGCAGGGATTTCTCGTCAACTACCTGGGTCGGGATATTAATGTCGAATTCGAGCTGCCCTGACACACCTGACGCATCATGAATCAACCGTAAGGCGAGCCTTCTCTCGCTCCAGGTTCCCTGCCCCACGGCACGGCTTCCATTTCCCGTCATGGAAGATCGCTTAGTCACCACACACAGGCTTGAAGTCGAGCACAACGCCGAGCATTCTCTGCGCCCGCTCACCCTGGACGAATACATTGGGCAGGAGCCCATGAAGGAATCGCTTCGGATCTGCATCGAAGCGGCGACGCGCCGTGGCGAACCGCTGGACCATGCCATTTTTTACGGCCCACCCGGATTGGGCAAGACCACCATCGCGCATATCATTGCCAGGCACATGGGGGGGACGCTTCGGCCCACGTCCGGGCTTGTCCTCAACCACGCGGGAGACCTTGCCGCGATTTTGACGAATCTTCAGGCCCACGACGTCCTGTTCATTGATGAAATTCACCGCCTGCCGGGCGCGGTCGAAGAAGCGTTGTATCCGGCCATGGAAGATTTTCAGATTGATCTCGTCATCGGCCAGGGGCCAGCCGCCCGCGCCATGAAGCTGGATCTTCCCCCGTTTACCCTGGTCGGCGCGACCACCAAAGCCGGCTCGCTGACCTCGCCGCTACGTGAGCGGTTCGGGTTGGTCTATCGGCTCGACTTTTACACGCCGGCAGAACTGGAAATCATCGTCAATCGCTCGGCGGGCCTGCTGAACATGACCATTGAATCCGGGGGCGCAACGGAAATCGGCAAACGCGCGCGCGGGACACCCCGCATCGCCAACCGGCTGATCAAGCGGGTCCGGGATTTTGCCGAAGTCAAAGCCGATGGCATTGTGACACAAAAGGTGGCGCAGGACGCCCTGCAATGGCTGGGCGTGGATGACATGGGATTTGATGAGATGGACCGAAAAATCCTGCTCACCATTCTGGAAAAATTTCACGGCGGACCGGTCGGCGTGGAAGCCCTGGCCGCCGCCGTCCAGGAAGAAAAAGCCACACTCGAAGACGTGTATGAACCCTTCCTCCTCCAGTCCGGCTACCTGGACCGCACCCTCCGTGGGCGCCAGCTTACCGACAAAGCCCTCAAGCATTTCGGCAGGAGTAAAGACAAAAATCTGTTTGGGTAAGTAAATGAGACTGTGCTTTAGCTTGTACAGTCACTGTTTTGAATGATATTTTTCTCGCCATCCACCCCATCGCGGATACGAATGTTTTTTTGAATGGCCTTCCCATCTTATCCTGCCAGTGCCAGCATGCCACTGTCTCCATACAAAAATTCATTGCATTTGTCGTCACCGATGATGAGCAATGTGGTTGATTCGTGGGGCATTACGTGAAAAAAGTGCAGAATGGTATGTTATGAAAAATATAATTTTTGTTGGCGGGATACATGGAGTCGGAAAAACTTCATTTGCAAAAAAACTATGCCATGATTTCGAATTAGTTCATATCACTGCGAGTGATCTTATAGGGGTATTAAAGGAAGACAACCATGTAAATGACATTTTTGGAAACCAAAAAATACTTATTGAAGCGATAAATAACTTAAACAACGTTTGTAGCTATTTGCTGGATGGGCATTTTTGCCTTTTGGGCGCGAACAACAAGATTCAAGTTGTCGAGGTTGATGTTTTTGAAAAATTGCAATTAAAGGGCATCGTTGTTCTGTGGGGAAAAGTGGCGACCATACAGGAAAGGATTTATAAACGTGATGGCAGTCAATATACTCTTGATTTTTTGAGTAGCTTTCAGGAGAAAGAGTTGGAGCAAGCGGAACTGGTTTCCGACAGTCTGAATTTGCCCCTACGGGTCATTTCCTCATCAAATCAAAATGACGAAACTATCGGCAAGAATTTTATAGAAAGTCTATTGACATGAAAATATTGTTGGATACCAATGTGGTAATTCATCGTGAAACGAGTAGTATCGTACGGCAAGATATTGGTTTGTTGTTCTCCTGGATAGACAAATTGCGGCACGAAAAATATATCCATGGCGTCACCAAAAACGAATTAAATAAACACAAAAATAGCGCCACAAGGGAAACAATGGCGGTTAAACTACAAAGTTACAACGAGTTAAAAACGCTTGCCCCAACAAGCCTCGAGATTGAACAAATTAGAGGTGATGATACATCGGAAAACGATAAAAATGACACTTTGTTGATCAATGAAGTTTTCGCGGGAAGGGTTGCCTGGTTGATTACCGAAGATAAGGCGATACATAAAAAAGCTGAGATTCTGGGGATTCAGTGTCAGGTCTTTACTATTGAGGACTTTTTAAGCAAAGTTATCGCGGAAAATCCTGACTTGACTGATTACAAAGTTTTGTCAGTTAGAAAATCTCTTTTTGGTGATTTAAACATTGACGATCCGTTTTTTGATTCCTTTAAGAAAGATTACAAATGGTTTCAGGTCTGGTTTAACGGCAAAGCAGAGAAAACCTCCTATGTTAGCAAAGATGAAAATGACAATATCGTTGCTTTCTTGTACTTAAAGCCAGAGGACGAAAGTGAGAACTATTCGGACATAACTCCGGCCTTCTCAAAAAAGAAAAGATTAAAAATCGGCACGTTCAAAGTCATCAATACTGGTTACAAGCTGGGCGAGAGATTCCTAAAAATTGTCTTTGACAACGCCTTGGAAAATCAAGTTGACGAGATTTACGTGACCATTTTTGAAGTCACAGATGAAAACTTGTCTCTGATTAGTCTGTTGAAAACATGGGGATTTGTTTTTGACGGAGAAAAGAAATCTGTTTCGGGAACGGAGAAGGTTTATATCAAAGATTTTTCTAAGAAAACGGATGACAACATCAAATTTTCCTATCCGTTTATTTCCAATAAACAACCTAAATTTATAGTTCCGATACGCCCAGATTATCATACGGAATTATTTCCAGATTCAATTTTGAGCAGCGAAAATCCGGAGAATTTTTTGGAAAACAAAGGACACAGAAATGCAATACAAAAAGTGTACATTTCAAGGAGCTGGGAAAAAGACATGCAACCGAAAGACATTGTTTTATTTTATCGCACTGGTGGACGTTATATAAGCGTAGTTACCACAATAGGGATAATCGAGAGCGTCGTGGACAATATCCGTGACGCGAAAACATTTATTGCATTGTGCAAAAAAAGAAGCGTTTTTTCAGATCAAGAACTTCTGGTGTGGTGGGGTGAAGATCCGAAGAACAGACCGTTTATTGTGAATTTTCTTTATGTTTATTCGCTTCCCATTCCTTATCTTAATTTGGATAGGTTGATTGAGCTAGGAATTATAAGAGACATCAAGAGCCCACCGCGAGGTTTTACACGTCTATCCGATGAACATTTTAACTTAATTATGGAGAAATCAGATGCCAACAAAAATTTTATTGTCGATTAAGCCACGTTTTGCTGAAAAAATATTCAATGCTGAAAAAAACTATGAGTTTAGACGGGTGCGTTTTAGTCATAAACAAGTGAAAACGGTTGTTGTCTACGCTTCAAGCCCTGTGCAAAAAGTCATTGGTGAATTTGAAATTGAGGATGTTTTGGAAAAAAATATCAGGCAACTCTGGCGGGAGACAAAACATGCTTCGGGTATTGCAAAATCTTCTTTTGACGAATATTTTGCGGGCAAGAATGTCGGTTATGCGATTAAAATCAAATCGCCTAGGCGTTATAAAAAAGAAAAAAACTTAACCAAGGAATACGGAATACAGTATCCACCGCAATCGTTTGTCTACATTTGAGGAACACCCCTGCTCACATCGACTTGGTTGACCACGAGGGCTGATATGCGACGAGCAACAATGTCGTCGCGGGTGGTCGTTGTCTGCTGTGGAATATGACAGCAATGTAACGGGTTGCAACAGCTTGGACGTCAACTGGTCTCGTGCTTTAGTGTAGCGTGCCACTTCCGTTGCCTTGAGAAACCCGCCGGGCCGGTGCTATCCTTGAACCATGTGGTCATCCGTGGAAAATGCCGGAGGTGCCCCGGCTGGCAAGACTGTCTCGCAATGGTCTGGTGCGCCTCGTGAGCAGGCTGTGCAGCGCATGTTTACTGCGATTGCGGCATGGTATGACCTCAATAATTCCCTGTTGAGTTTGGGCCTTCATTATCGTTGGAAAGCGACTGCCATGCGTTACGTTCCTGTTCACATGCAGGGATGCGGTCTGGACCTGGGCGCGGGCACGGGCGATCTCGCTTTGTTGCTGCAGCAACGGATGGGAGCGCGTGGCCGGACTGTGGCGATGGATCTCAATGAGGCTATGTTGAAGGTCGGCGCGAAGAAGATCGCGCGACGGGGATTGGCCGACCGCATCGCCTGTGTTCGCATGAATGCGGAATGTCTCGTCTTTCACGATGTCGTGTTTGACGCGGTGACCGCGGGATTCTGCATTCGCAACGTCGGCGACCGGCCGCAAGCCTTTCGTGAAATTCATCGCGTACTCAAACCGGGAGGCCGCTTTGTGTGTCTTGAATTTTCCCGGCCCGTATCGGCCTGGCTGCGGCGCTTCTATGACTGGTACTCGTTTCGCGTTCTTCCCGCCGTCGGCACGTGGGTGGCCGGAGACCACACCGAGGTGTACCGCTATCTGCCTGAATCCATTCGCACTTTTCCTGATCAGGAACGGCTGGCTGCCATGTTGCGCGACGCCGGTTTTTCCCAGGTGAGCTATCACAATGTAAGCGGCGGGATCGTGGCCATTCACGTAGCCGTCAAGTAGGAGCGTATGGATTCCGTTCTCTACGTCTTTCTGCCGTGCAAAAAGGTCTATCCGACCGGCATCACGTATCTGGCCGACTTTGTGCACCGGCGACGTCCGGATGTGCGTCAGCATATTCTGGATCTGTCGCTGATTCCGCGTGCCGCCAGGGTGCGGGCCTTGCGCGAGACCATACAACAGCACAGCCCCGCACTCGTGTGCTTTTCGTGGCGCGACATTCAAATTTTTTCGCCCCATGAAGGCGATGCGTCGCTGGAGCAGGCTTTCAACTTTTATTACGCCGGCAATCCGTTGAAGCGTGTCGCGGCCTCGTTTCATGGCCTGAAAAATCTCTATCGGTACTACCGGGACATTCGTCTGACCCTGTCCTACCCGTGGCTCATTCATAAGGAATTTCCCGGCGCGCGGATCATGATCGGCGGCGGGGCCTTCACCGCCTTTGCCGATCAACTGATTGAGCAACTCCCCGAAGGCACACTCGGCATGTTGGGCGAGGGCGAGGACGCGATTCTGAAAGTCCTGAACGGGGAATCACTCGCCGGGGAGCGGTTTATCGTCAAAGAACACGGGCGGGTGACCAAAGGCTCGCAACAGCGGCCGGCCCTGCTGGATTCGTTGACCGTCGACCTGCCCTACCTGACGTCGATTTTTCCGCAGTACCCGGCCTACGTGAACGAATGTATCGGCGTGCAAACCAAACGGGGCTGTCCGTATGACTGCGCCTTTTGTCTGTATCCCTATATTGAGGGCAAACGCGTCCGCTACCGTCCGGCCCGCAACGTCGTTCATGATATATCGCAGTACTACCATCAATGGGGCGCGCGTCGCTTCTGGTTTACCGACGCGCAATTCATTACGGGAAAAGAGGCCTACCCGCAATGCACGGAAATTCTGGAACGGATTATTCGCGAAGGGTTGAAGATCGAGTGGTCGGGCTACGTGCGCACGTCGCTCATTTCAGCCCCGCTGGCGAAGCTCATGGTTCAATCCGGCGTGGGTGATCTGGAAGTCGCCATTACCGCAGGCTCCCAGAAGGTGCTCAACAGTCTGCACATGGGCTTTAAGCTGGAGCACCTGTATGACGGCTGCCGCTATTTGAAAGAGGCGGGCTTTTCGGGTCGTGTGATTCTCAACTATTCGCTCAACTCGCCGGAGGAAACCGAAGAGACGCTGCTGCAAAGCATTGAGTCGTATAAAATGGTGGCGTCCATTCTCGGCGACGATCGCGTGTTCCCCCTGATGTTCTTTCTTGGCGTGCAGCCGAATACGGATCTGGAACAACGATTGTTGTCGGACGGCTACCTGTCGGCGGGCTATAATCCATTGAGCCTCACGCCCTGGAACATCAAAAAGCTGCTCTACAATCCCGCCCCGCTCAACACGATCATTGCGAAAGCCTGCCTCGCGGCCTGGAACCGGAAGCACGGCAGCCGCGACCCGCGCCGATGGACCGGCAGCTTGAGTCAAAGCGCCACGCAGGATCACGGCCATGCCTATGCCGACGAAAGTCTCTCTCAAAACCTCGAGGCCAACTCGGGACGGGATGCCCTGCTGACGCTTGAATCGCTGTTGCGGTCACGAAAGTCTGCGTGAGCGACGCGTGCGGTGATACCAATCGGTTTATCACCACGTCCATACGTCGTGAGGGTGTGGTACGCGGGCTGGCGAGGCTGGTCACGCAGAGTGATCGGCGGTCCAATCAATCAACAATCGTAAACGTCATGGTGCCGATGACGTTGGGTTCGTAGAGGTCCTGTCCGGGGCTTTCGAAGTAGAGCTTGAGCAGATACCTGCCTTTTTTCCAGCCGTTTTCGGGTTTGAAGATTTCGAGGTATCCGGCTTTTTCGTTCATTTCCATCAACAGGGCATCGGTTCCGACCATCTCTTCCGAATGGATTTTTCCATCCGGCATGTGGAACCACGCCGCCCGGTATTGAGATGGTGCGTCAAGGGCTGGCACGGCAAAGACGAGATAAAACATACCCGTGTCCGTGGAAAATTCCGACACCCCGGGATCCACAGGTTCCACGTAGGCATCGTCCGTCATCCACCCCTGCCGTCCGAACGTATCCCAGGGCGTTCGGATGTCCCTGGCCATGGCAATCCATTTGAAGGCTGATTGCGGTCTCCGCCAGTTGTGCTGATCCAACGCCATCAGCGTGGTTCCGGTCGCCATGCTTCCCTCGCTCTCCCGCGTGGCGGGCCCGTGGGTCAGCTCCTGCCCCGCTCCCCGGCTCATTGAGGGCATCGCGAAGCAGAGAACGATGAACAGACTGACGAGGCGTCGGTACGGAGTGCCGGGCAGAGAGTCGGGACGACGGGATTCGGGAATGTCGTGGGAAGATGATGGCTGTGTCATGATGCGTTGCGCCCCCAGTGTTCCTTTTTTCACTGTACTCCGCCCTGCGGAGGGGGCGCAACGGAAGGCGAGCAGACTCGGCCGGGTCGCGCGAAACGGGGTTGACCCACCGGAACACTTCGTTGAAGCGGCGCCGGAACCGTGCGCAACACTGTACCCCGCCTACGGCAGCGGGCCAGGGACGCGAGCGTCGGCCATGCCTTGCCGGTGACGTTCGACAATCCCATCGGCGATTTCAGTCAACCGTTGCTCCAGGATGAGGCGAAGCTGGCTGCCTTTTCGATAATCGGCGGGGGCCATACAATGCACGCGGTCGGCGTGCAGCATCAGGTCGTAAGATTTTTTGAACGAGCATCGGGTGGGATCGTCCGGATTGTACACGGCGACGGCCAGCCCCCCATTCTTTTTGATGACGGTAAAACACGGCACATCGGTCGGGCCGTCGCCCACGTAGATCATGTGCTGAAAGGGCACCGGCCGTTTCTCTTCGGGCATATGGTCGTTCACGTCCTGTGCCACGTTCAGGAGCGCTTTGTTGACCCGAAAGAGATATTGGGTTTTTTGCGTGTGACTCACGGTTCGTTTGGGGAAACTGATGTGACCGTCCGTTTCCGCAAACTCGCATCCCCACATGGCCTTGGTCCACTTCGCAATCGCGCTCCCGTCCAGAATCGCCTTCAGCCCCGAACTGACCACGTAATGTTCGAGACGGACGTGCTGTTCCTGATATTTGGGTTGCCGGAGTATGTCGTTCAATTCGCCAAAACACTCGGGCACGCCGGGGAAAAACGTCAGTTGCGTGCCCATCCGTTGCAGGTCCTGATTGGACAGAGAGCGGATCGCCTTCTCATCCAGCATCCGCCTCATATAGGCGAGTTCCTGATCATAGCCTTCCTGTGCGATGAGCGCGGTGCAGCGTTCCCAGAACGCGCCCGGATCAATCCCGGCATGCGGCAGGATGGTTTGATCCTGCATAAACACCGGACTCAAGGTGTGATCAAAATCGTAGACGATGGCGATGCTGGTCTGCGGTTCGGACATGGGGGATGTGAAAATGCCGCGTTCCGGCTCTACCGCGCCCTGCGGTACGCGACAGCGTCATGGCCGCACACAGGGGCACCCAACAGAAGGAAAAAATCCCGGATTCCCGCATATGCCGGAATGCCGCACATGATGTTGGCAACGCACACGATTCATTCCTTAAAAAATCGCCTTCACCAATGCCTGCATGCTGCGGTGCATATCGGCATCGTCGGTGATGGGCTGAATCACCGCGGCGTCACAGGCCCGCTCCGGGGCGACCCCTTGCTGAATCAGGGTGCCGGCATAAATGAGTAGCCGCGTGCTCACGCCTTCTTCAAGCCCGTGGCTGCGTAAATTCCGCACCTTGCCGCCGAGCTTCACGAGTTTGTGCGCCACTTCGGCGGAGACGCCCGCTTCATGCCGGATGATGTTCGTTTCAATGTCAGCCGGCGGATAGGTGAATTCAATCGCCACAAAACGCTGCTTGGTGCTCTGCTTTAATTCTTTCAGCACGCTCTGATAGCCGGGGTTGTAGGAAATCACGAGCATGAAGTCGTCCACCGCTTCGACAATCTGCCCGCGTTTTTCGATGGGGAGAAAGCGTCGGTCGTCGCTCAAGGGATGCACAATCACCGTCGTATCCTTTCTGGCTTCAACGATTTCATCCAGATAGACGATGCCGCCGTGCTTCACTCCCAGCGTCAGGGGGCCGTCACGCCACACGGTTTCTTCGCCTTTGAGGAGATACCGGCCAACCAGATCCGACGCGGTCAAATCCTCGTGGCAGGCGACGGTGATGAGCGGACGTCCCAGTCGATACGCCATATGTTGCACAAAGCGCGTCTTTCCGCAGCCGGTCGGGCCTTTCAGCATCACCGGCAGATGATTGGCGGCTGCAATGTTGACCAGACCGATTTCGCCGTTGACCTCTTTGTAAAATGGCTCGTCGCGCACCCGATACTGTTCAATGTCAATTTCGTGTCCCTTCACGCGACCTCTCTCTTTCCTCTGATTGCTGTGGAACAACCGTCCGCAAACGTGGGTATTATACGTGGAGGGCCGATGAGGGACAAGGCGCACATCCGCTCCAGGCGTGACGGTACATGCATCAGGGCCTTCGCTTGTCTCTCTGCAAAGGGCCATGGTACCATTGGTCTGTTAGGTGACGGTGTTTCATTCGCGTCACGTCATCGGGATTCGTGTCGGTAGCACGCTCTCATGGCGCACCTCTTAGCTGAAAGGCTCATGCTTCATACGTTTTCAGGCGTTTCGGCCCCTTCCGTCGTGTCGTCCGGCCTCACGGATCGTCTTCGGGAAGCGCAGCGGCGTTGCCTCTTTGTCCACCATGCTCTTCAAGCGGCGGGGATTTTCCCCCCGCAGGCAGAGCCTTCATGGCGTCTCTCACCTGTACCGTTTCCGTTGACCGGGAGTGAGGTGTCGTTCTTTCAGAAGCTGGGCCCCCAACTCTGGTCGTTCTCCAAAGCCCTGAATCGCCTGTATCTCGACAGTCTCAAAGGCATTCAACCCGTCTGGGTTCACCACTATCTTGACCAGGGTAAGCCGGAAGGGCTTCTGGACTATGCTCGCATGAAGCGATTTCGCGAGGCGATCCCCTGCGTGATTCGTCCCGACATTATTATGACCGAGACGGGTATGGCGATCACGGAACTTGACTCCGTACCGGGAGGCATCGGGCTTACGGGCAGTTTATCCCAGGCCTATGGTGCCCTCGGGGCGGATCCGATTGGCGGCTCCGATGGCATGATTCACGGCTTCGCCGGGCTGCTCCGGGGCCAACATGGCGGGAACACGGGCTGCGTCGCCATCGTCGTGTCCGATGAGGCGGAGGATTACCGCGATGAGATGACCTGGATGGCGTCCCAATTGTGCGCGGGAGGCATGGACGCCTGTTGCGTGCATCCTCGCGACCTTCGATTTACTGAAGACATGCTGTTTGTGGCGACCCCGTCCGGAGAAAAGCCCGTCTCGTGTGTGTATCGTTTCTTTGAACTTTTTGATCTCAAAAATATTCCAAAGTCTGAATTGCTCATGTACAGTGCCAAAAAAGGGCGAGTGAGCGTGACGCCGCCGTATAAGCCATGGATGGAAGAGAAGCTGGGCTTTGCGCTCCTGCATCATCCCCTGTTAGAAGGGTTTTGGTCTGACGCGCTCGGGGTGGATGACTTCCATAGTCTCTTACAGCTCATGCCTGAAACCTGGGTCGTGGACCCGCGTCCCGTTCCTCCATCCGCGATCATTCCGAATCTCAAGCTGGAGGGGAAGGCCGTGTCCGATTGGCGACAATTGGCCACGGCGCGACAGAAACAACGACAATTCGTGTTGAAGCCGTCGGGGTTTTCTGAACTGGCATGGGGCAGTCGCGGGGTGATCGTGGGACATGATCGTTCGCAATCAGAATGGGCGGCGGCATTGGAACATGCGATGGCCTCCTTCGTCTCGACGCCCTACGTCCTGCAGGCATTTCACAAGGGGAGACAATACGAGATGACCTGGTTTGATGCACACAGAGAGCAGTTGGTTCCCATGACAGGCCGGGCACGGCTGTCCCCCTATTATTTTGCGTCCGGAGACGAGGTGATCCTTGGCGGGATATTAGCCACGGTGTGCCCGACGGATAAAAAAGTGATTCACGGCATGCGCGATGCCATCCTGGCACCGTGTTCGCTATCAACCGAGAACAACGTCACGCGATGAGCCGGCTCTGTTTCATGCCGTCCATCACGCATGCATGTCTCTCTATTTGTGAGGAATAATCCATGGATGACTGGAAACGGGTCTTGGCCGAGAGCATCACCAAACCGAAAGATTTAGCCAAACATCTGGGCGTGGACCCCAAAGAGGTGGAGCACATCGTGGGCCCCTATCCCATGCGGATTACACCCACGGTGTTGAGCACGATCAAGGAAAAAGGGGATGCCATTTGGAAACAGGTGGTTCCGGACCCCGCTGAAATGGAGGACTTTGACGCGCCCGTCGATCCTTTGGAGGAAGACACCGACAGCCCCGTGCCTCATCTGGTGCATCGCTATCCGGATCGCGTGCTGTTGATGGTCACCAATCAATGTCCGATTTACTGCCGGTTTTGTACGCGCAAGCGGTTGGTCGGTAAACCGGGATTTTTGAAAAAAGGCGAATTGGACCGCGCCGTCGCCTGGCTCCGCGAACATACGGAAGTGCGGGACGTCATCCTGTCGGGTGGCGACCCCCTGTTGTTGCCGGACCACCTGATTGAGCGCATTTTGAAGGCGTTGCGCACCATTCCGCATCTGGAACTCATCCGATTTGGATCGCGCGTTCCAGGGACATTGCCGCAGCGCATTACCCCCGAACTGTGCGAGATTGTGAAACGGTATCATCCGGTCTATATGAATCTGCATTTTAACCATCCGAGTGAACTCACGCCGGAAGTCAAAGAGGCCTGTGGACGTCTGGCCGACGCCGGGGTGCCGCTGGGCGCGCAAACGGTGTTGCTGAAGGGCGTGAACGATGACCCGGAAATCATGAAACAGCTCATGCATCAACTGCTTCTGGCCCGCGTGAAACCCTACTATCTCTATCAGGCTGATCTGACCAGGGGGACCAACCACTTCCGCACGCCTGTGGAAACCGGACTGAAAATCATTCAGGCGCTTCAGGGACATACCAGCGGCATGGCCATCCCTCATTTTGTGATTGATGCTCCGGGTGGCGGGGGAAAAATTCCGCTGTTGCCTGATGAATATTTGCTGAATCTTGACGAGAAGGGTGCCGTGCTGAAAAATTATGAAAACAAGACCTATCACTATCCCCAGCCCCAGCCCCAGTCACAGCCCCAGCCCAACCAGGGCCGTACGCGAGATCTCCCCATGGTGGGCGCGTCCGCGCTGGGCGGACTGTGTAGCAGCGGGATGATGGACGACTGACCATGGGCGTGCCTCGCAAGCATGGCATTCTGCCCGACACCCACCTGAAGACATTGATTCGGGACAAAGCGGTGTACGCCTCGCCCCCGATTGCCAAGAGCCAAATTCAGCCAGCCAGTCTGGATCTTCGTCTCGGCAAAAAAGCCTACCGGCTCCTTAGCAGTTTTCTCCCGGAACGGTCGGAGATCAGCACGCGATTGAGCGTGCAGAATCTGTATCAGTCTGATCTGGTGATGTATGAAATAGACCTGACCCAGGGCGCGATTCTGGAAAGAGGGCACGTCTACCTGGTGCCGTTACTGGAACAGTTGGCTCTGCCCAAAGACATTCGTGGACGGGCCAATCCCAAAAGCTCCACGGGGCGATTGGATATTTTCACGCGGGTCATCACGGATCTGAACGTGGGATTTGATGAAATCAGCCCGGGGTATCACGGCCCGCTCTATCTGGAGATTGTGCCGCGGTCGTTTACCATTCGCGTGCAAACAGGGTTGGCACTCAACCAGCTTCGATTGCTGACCGGTCGGCCCGCAGTCTCCGATTCGCACCTGCGGATGCTGCACCGGTCCAGCAAGCTGCTGTACCACAATGATGACAACGGCGCGGAAGCCCGTCCGCTCGCGGCGCAGGAGGTTCGGGTGAAACATGGCATCTCTTTGCGGATTGACTTGCAGGGGGATGCGTCGAACAACCATCTGGCGGGGTATCGGGCGAAAAAAAACAGTCAGGTGGTTGATCTGTCCAGGCATGGACATTATGCGGCCCTGGATTTCTGGGAACCTGTGTACCGGAATACCAACGGCACGTTATTGCTTGAGCCTGAAGAGTTTTACATCCTGGCTTCCAAGGAGCGCATTCAGGTGCCCGCCGGGTACGCGGCGGAAATGGTGGCGTATGAAGCGGCTTTCGGTGAATTGCGCACCCATTATGCCGGATTCTTTGACCCGGGCTTTGGGGCTGGCGTCGGGTCTCGCAAAGGCACGCAAGTCGTCCTGGAAGTCAGACCGCATGACGTGCCGTTTATGATTCATGATGGCCAAACGTTTTTCAAAGTCGTGTATGAGAAAATGATCGCGTTGCCGAAACACCTGTATGGCGCGCTGATCGGATCCAGCTATCATCAGCAGGGACTCACATTGAGCAAACATTTCAAGTGGTAGGACATGGCACAGGAACCTGAACGGCATACCGGAGACACACCCGATCGTTCCGACACATCCGAGACGCCCAGGCGTCAGGTGCCCGGCGTTCCCGTGGGGCCGGCGCGCGTGGAACCGGAAATGGACCAGGAAACGCACGAAGCCATCCAGATGAACGTGGCCATGAAGATGGTGGGTTCCGCTATGGTCTTCGTGGGGTTTATTCAGGTCTTCATGTCGAGCAGTACCGGTGCGGAAATTTCGATCTTTCCCATAATCCTGTATTTTTCCGGTCTGGCCCTGTGGGCGCATTCTTCAGTGAAAATCCCCACGATCCGGTACCTGGTGATCGCCTTTTCCATCATCTGCGTGGTGGGATTCTACGAACTGGGTGAAGTGCTCACGTGGCACAAAACCGTCATTTACTGGGGCACGATTGCCATGGTGGTGTATTTCATGTTTCAGAATCCCCTGAA
The DNA here is from genome assembly GCA_965207175.1 of Nitrospirales bacterium. GTDB lineage: Bacteria > Nitrospirota > Nitrospiria > Nitrospirales > UBA8639 > Bin75. Next base: position 1,139,670 of record OZ242269.1, on the reverse strand, counting down.
ACCATCCAAGCCGTCGTAGCGAAAGGCAACGCCTGTATCGCCCTGTTCGCGCCCACGCCTCTGACGCCCACATCATGCCATCTTCAATCGCGATTATTATTCCGACCCTGAACGAAGAACGAACCCTTCCACGGACGCTTCTCTCGCTTCGACAGCTTCAGTTGGATGAAATCATCATTGTGGACGGGGGGAGCCGCGACCAGACGGTGTCCATGGCACGAACCCAGTTGCGCGGTCTTAGCCTGCAACCCGCCATAGTTATGGAATCGGACCGGGGACGCGCCCGACAAATGAATGCCGGCGCAGGGCAGGCCCGATCCGACGTGCTGCTGTTTCTCCACGCGGACACGCGTCTTCCGCCGGAGACCCGCCATGAAATCGAACGAGTTCTGGACAATGCCAGGTACATTGGGGGGCGATTCGACGTGCGGTTTGAAGATGATCAAGGGTGGGCGTGGATCATCAGTCGTATGATCAACTGGCGGTCGCGATGGTCGGGCATTGCCACGGGCGATCAGGCTATTTTCGCTCGCCGCTCCGTGTTTGAGGATCTTGACGGGTTTGCCGACATTCCCCTGATGGAAGACATTGAATTGATGCGACGCCTCAAGCGAGTCGGCTCCGTTGCGGCCTTGCGCGCCAAAGTGACCACATCGTTTCGACGATGGGAACAGCAGGGCGCCCTGCGCACCATTCTGCGTATGTGGCTTCTTCGATGGTTATACTGGATTGGCGTGAACCCCCAAACCCTGCACAGATTATATGCCGCGATCCGGTAAGTCCTCGTCGCCGTCTCGCGTCCGCCGAGAACAACGCGGCGGCACGTCTTCGGGACCCGCGGAAGGCGCGATCATTATTTTTGCCAGGGCGCCGGTACCCGGTGCGGTGAAAACGCGCATGTGTCCTCCACTGACACCGGATGAAGCGGCGACATTGCAGGGCAGTCTGGTCATGGACGCCGTGGAAGGCGCCCGCTCGCTTCGGGACTTCGACATGTATGTTGCCTGTACGCCCGGCAGGGACCATCCGTTTTTTCAGGTATTGGCGGGTCGGCATCGCATGCAATGGTGCAACCAGACAGGGGATGATCTTGGTCGGCGCATGGATCACGCTCTGACCCATGTGCTCTCTCGTGGCTACCGGTACGCGGTGCTGGTTGGAACGGATACTCCCGCGCTCGCCCGTCGCCACTATATGCGCGCACAAGAGGCATTGCGGTCGCACGACGTGGTGTTTGGTCCCGCCGAAGATGGCGGGTACTATCTGGTGGGACTGACACGGCCCATCCCCGCGCTCTTCGACGATATCCCGTGGTCAACCGAACACGTGCTGGCCCAAAGCCTGGCGCAAGCCGACACGCTGGGGCTGACCGTCGGGCTGCTGGATCGTGAACGCGATCTCGATACCTTTGACGATGTGCGGGCCCTTGTGCGCGAAAGCGCCGGGGCGGGGCACATGACATTGTCAACGCGAACGACCAACGTGTTGCACGCGGTTATCCAAAGACATGGGGTGCAACATGGGTAACGGCATGGACAGCCGGCGTCGGCCGGAACAAAAAGTCGCGCTCATCACCGGCGGGGCACGCGGCATTGGGAAAGGCATTGCCCTTGACCTGGCGGCCCAGGGATGGGCGCTTGCCATTTGCTATCGAACCAGTGCGTGCGATGCGGAAACCACCATACAGGCTGTGAGGGAACGGGGAGGGCAGGGAATCGCCATTTGCTGCGACGTGTCCGACCCCGCGGCCTGTCACGATTTGGTCAGGCAGGTTGAAACTCAATGGGGAAAGATTGATGTCCTGGTGAATGGAGCGGGGCCGTATCACCGGGTGAATTTGTTTGATGAAACACCGGCGGGCTGGAACGACATGTTCACCAACAACCTCCACCCGATTTTTTATCTGGCCCAGGCGGTCGCGCCCGGTATGAAAGAGCGGAAGTATGGCCGCATCATTGCGTTCAGCATGGCCAACGCGGACAAGATGGAAGCCCAGCCCATGGTCACGGCACATTACATCGCCAAGGCGGGCGTCCTGATCCTGACCCGAACCCTGGCGAAAATGCTGGCCCCGGACGGGATTACGGTCAATGCGATTTCGCCTGGTTTTATTGATTCAGGGAGCGCGCCGATGGGAGAACTTGACGGCATGGCCAAAAAAATTCCGGCGGGGTACATTGGCGGCGTGTCTGACATCATTCCGGCCGTCAGGTATTTGCTGTCCGATGAGGCCCGGTATGTCACGGGCACGACGCTTCACGTCAGTGGCGGCTGGGGCATGTAACAACGCCCCCTGTCACAGACAAGGGACCCCCTTGCGGGATTCCCTCCATTGCAATCCAAAGACGTTGCCAAAATGTCGGGCGATCTGTTTACGGACGGCGCCGGGTTCGCACATGCCGTCCAGAACAACAGCCATTGACGTGACGCGGCAACCTTCAATGCCGCACGGCAGGATGTCATGAAATGGCGCAAGATTGACCGTGACATTTAACGCAAAGCCGTGCGTGGTGACCCCGCGAGCAATGTGCACTCCCATGGACGCAATTTTGGCCAACGCACCATCAGCATGGGTCGGATCTCGCACCCAGACCCCGGGCAACTTTTCCACACGATACCCTGCGATTCCCCATTCCGCCAACACGCGAATGACCACCTCTTCCAACAGACGGACGTATACTTTTGGCCCGGAGCAAAAATTCCGGAGCCTCAACACCGGATATCCCACGATCTGTCCAGGCCCGTGATAGGTCACGGAACCGCCGCGCTCACTCTCCCTCACCTGAATACCCCGATGTGCGAACGTGTTTGTCTGTTGATGCCAATGTGACGGCTTCGTCGTCCGGCCCAGTGTCATCACCGGCTCATGTTCCAGGATGACCAATGTATCCGGGCGACTTTCCGCGATCCGTTCATCGCGAAGCCGCCATTGGAGACAACGGGCGGCCTCGTATTCCATGAGCGCGATCGAGACCAACTCGCCGGTACGTATCGGATATGTGCGTTCCCGATGCATCATCGCATCCCGTTCGACAGCGGACCGTGCGGAATGTTGTGACAGGGAACCGCGATGGCGCATCACCCTGTTTATCATCAGGGAATCTCCGGATGCTGGTCCACGAAGCAAACGAAAGACCGGTCGCGGTCCTGCCACGCGGCGGAGAACACGGTATCCGGCGTGATCGGGAGCCATGTTCGATGAGAACGCATGGTGTGGGTGTTCCAGAGTTGATCTCTTGACGAGTCGATGAAGGGTGGTGGCGTAAAACAACGGCGGAAGAAGGAGGTCCTTCTTCCGCCGCATGTTCCAGAGAGAATCGTCGTTACCGCCTTCTCTTTGTCGCCGATTTCTTTTTGGCGGAGGCTTTCTTCTTTGTCGCAACTTTCTTTTTTGCGACCTTCCTTTTCGCAACTTTCTTTTTCCCAACCTTCTTTTTCGCTGCCTTCTTCCTGGCCGGAGCCTTCTTCTTTTTCTTTGCTGTGGCCAACAGAATCACCCCCTTTCTGAATTTTGTGATCTCACTGACTTGTCATGCATCGAGCGCTGTCATCGTTTTCCGCAACCCTCCGATGTGTCTTACTCTTTTTCAAAAAAAACCTCAATACTTTTTCTGTACGTTAAAAATTTTCTGTGCGTGCGTGTTTGTGATTGTCTGTCGCAAAAAAAGTGTGTGGCATGTCAAGAAATGTTTTATGTTCATCTCAAGATCCAAACGAATTTTTCTTTCTCGATGAATCGCAACGCGATGTCTTCCTGTCTCACGATGCGGTGTTCACCATGTCTGCCATCCAGCCCCTGAAAAGGATCACAGGATGCATGATCAGGGAGAAACGGTTCGAAGGGGGCACGCGGACGGCATCGATCTTGTGGAAACTCAAGGAGGGGGCTGGGAATGGCTTGTGCCACTCCCAGCATGGTACCGCGCAAACGCAGACGACTACCTCCCACGTTTCTTGGCAGCAACTTTCTTTTTGGCAGTCTTTTTCTTCGCAGGAGACTTTTTCTTTTTGGCGGGGGCCTTCTTTTTCGCAACTTTCTTCTTCATTACCATGGGGTCTCACCTCCTTCCAAGGCAGTGGGGATGATCACAACACACGAGCTTTCTCATCGGCACACCTTCAATCGCATTGACCGGTCAACGAACTCCAACCATCTATCCATGCTTGCATGCGTGTCATCGTTCATGGTGCGTGGTTGGCTCAACACTCTCAAATGTATTGGGGGCAACTTTTTTAAACCTGGGGTCTCGTTTGAGGGACGTGGCAATGGAAGTCACCGGCGTTTTTCCCCGGATTTGCATTCCTCCCTCAATGAGACGTTGCCATAACTCTTTGGCATGCATCGGCCGCTCTGTTTCCTGCAAAATGACGAAAGCTCCATCCGGGGCACTTAGCCCAAGATACTTGCTTCGACCCAGAAGGATTTCCTTGGATTGATCTGTGACATCCGTGACCGGTACCGGGCGTTCTCCGGTTTTGTCAGAAATAATCTGGCTGGAGAGGCTGGCCAGTTTCGCTTTGTCAGCTTCCACTCGGTAGAGTGTTTTTGCCAACTCCACGTATTTCTCCATGGTCGCCATTTCATCATTGATTCTCTCTCTTTTTTTCTTTAAGTCCTTGAGCTTGGTCTCGTACGCAGTAATGCGTTGCCCAAGCCCAACAACAATATCTTTCAACTCGTCTTTTCCGTCTTCCATAAGTAGTTATCTTCATGCTTTAGCTTGCTTGTAGCATTTACGATAAAGCATGTCAACAAAAAAAATTGCAAGCTTTTGACATATTAAATTTATCAAAATTTACATGAGAAGAAAATGGAAATATTTGACATGTTGGATTGAAAATTCTTTAGAATGAAACTGTTTTTGTAAGCCTATATTTAGTATTGTTTCTTTTGTCATACGCAATATAGGTGAATCTCCAGGATTGGTCTGAAAAGACTGCCCCTGTCTGGCCACAACAGAAGGCTTCACTGTCCCAAATGAGACGAGACATCAAGGGATTATTCGACTGATGGCATGAAACCTGTGCGGCATTCTTGTCGGGCGGTTTTTGCCCGTGATAGGGTGGCCTCATGGTTTCGTCCCCATGACTATGACCACTCTCATTGACACTCCAACCAACCTTCTCGCCCTTGATTTTGAGAATATGGCGTCCCTTGTGGCCCAATTGGGCTGGCCGACCTATCGAACCCGGCAAATTCTGCGGTGGATTTATCAGCACCGGGTTCGCGAGATTCCCCGGATGAGTAATCTGTCCTGGGAAGACCGGGAGACGATGCAGGGACGAACCGTCATTGGCCGATTGGAATCTCCTGCGAGGTTGCAGAGCATTGACGGGACCCAAAAATTACTGTTCTCCCTTGACGATGGCCTGACCATCGAAAGCGTGCTTATCCCGGATGGGAAACGGCTGACACAATGCGTCTCCACTCAAGTTGGGTGTACGCTGGACTGTCGCTTTTGCCTCACGGGACGGATGGGACTCAAGAGAAACTTGCAGGCACATGAAATTGTCGACCAGATTTTGACGGCCCAGGATGGACTCGAGTCCGGACAGCGGATTACGTCTTTGGTGTTCATGGGCATGGGCGAACCTCTGGCCAATTTTGAGGCCGTCTCGGATGCCATCATCCGACTGACCGATACCGACTGGGGGATGGGTTTCCCCGCAAGACGCATTACGCTTTCGACGGCGGGATTTTCTGAACGCTTGCACGCCGTTGCCCGACTCGGGGTGAACCTGGCGATTTCGCTCAACGCATCCACGCCCGAGCAGCGAGACCGGCTGATGCCGATGATGAATCGCTTGCATTCGTTGCCCGACCTCCTCGCCGCGTGCCGCGCATATCCCCTGCCGCCCAACCGTCGCCTGACGTTTGAATACGTGCTGCTGCGCGGGGAAAACGATTCGGCGGAGGATGCCGCGCGCGTGAGTCAACTGCTGCGGGGCATTCGTTGCAAAATCAATCTGATTCCCTTTAACGAGTTTCCTCACGCGCCGTTCCGTCAACCGACAGCCGACGCCGTGGCGACGTTTCAGGCGGTTCTCCGGCACAAAGGGTATGACGTGTTCATCCGAAGCAATCGCGGACGCGACGTGTTGGGCGCCTGCGGTCAACTTGGCAAATCGTCCGCTTGACGTTAACTCGCGCCGCATCCGACGAGAAGACCGATGACGCTCCGTTCGCCACCACGCATTCCCAACGCCCTTCAGCGCAAAACTGAGCGGTTGCGTCACTGCCTGCAAGAGATGGAGGGCGCCCTGGTCGCGTTTTCCGGTGGCATTGACAGCACGCTCGTGCTCAAAATGGCGTTTGATGTGCTGCGCGCGCGTGCGATAGCCGTCACCGCCGTGTCGCCCACCTTTCCGCACGAGGAGCTTGAGGCCGTGCGGCACTTGAGTGAAGAAATCGGGGTGCGGTTGATCGTGGCGTCCACCAATCAACTGCGCCACGACGAGTTTGTGCGCAACGACGCCGCACGATGCTATCATTGCAAACGCGATCTGTACCGACTTTTTGATTCCATCAAACGGGAAACGGGCATTGCCGCCATTGTGGACGGCACCAACGTGGACGACTTGGGCGACGACCGGCCTGGAATCACGGCGGCACGGGAGTGCGGCGTTCGTAGCCCTCTGGTGGAAGCCGGGTTCGGCAAAACGGATATTCGCGCTCTTGCCAACGCCCTGGGGCTGTCCAACTGGGACAAGCCGGCGGCCGCCTGCCTGTCCTCCCGTATTCCACGAGGCACGATCATCACCGAACAGACATTACAGCGCGTGGGACAGGCCGAGCGATTGCTCAAACAGGAAGGATGCGGACAGGTTCGCGTCCGCGACCACGGGGACATCGCCCGCATTGAGGTGGAGGCGGCGGACCTGCCGCGTTTTCTTGAACCGGTTCGACGTGAACGCATTGCCCGTGGGCTGAAACACCTCGGGTTTCAATTTGTCACGTTAGATTTGGAAGGCTATCGCCCGGGGGGAAGAGTGCGGGGGGATGATAGTGAGGAACGATCTTGACGCTGTTTCCTCTTTCGTTTCATCGAAGGAATCGTCACCAGTTTTCCGTTGATCTTCGGCCTTGCGGTCTGTGATCGCCACATCTCATTCTCTCAAAAAAAAGATCACAAGCGACATTCACGTCGTCTTGCTTCATGGTCTTTACTTGTCAAATCAACCTTTGCCAGCTTCGTTGTCGGCGATGGCTTGTAGCGCATTCTGCGCCAGACGACGATGATCGTCATCCGACAGACTCCGGCCCAGGACGTGTTCCGCCACCAGCAATGCCAGATTCGCCGCTTCCTTTTGCACATCCTGCACGGCTTTGCGTCGCTCCCGCTCCAGTTCCCTGGCCGTCTCGTTCTGTATGCGCCGGGCCTCCGTTCGCAGCCGCTGCTCGTTGTCTTCCAGCAGGCGTTGGGCTTTGGCTTTCGCGTCCGCCACGATCGCCTCGGCTTCCCGCGCGGCGCCCTGCAGTTTTGCGTCGTATGCCTGTAAGCGTTGTTCTGCCTCCGCACGATTGCGTTCCGCCTGTTCAAGGCTGTCCCTGATTGTGTGTTCACGCATGTCCAGGACTGCGAGAATCGGCGGAAACGCAAATTTGTACAGCACCCAGCACAGGATACCGAACGAGACAAGCTCCCAGAAAATCAGTGATGAAAAGAATTGGGTGTCAAATTGAGGCATGGCGGTGTCCTATTCCCTCAAGCCCATAATGATAAAGGCGACGACCAGCCCATAGAGCGCAATCGCTTCGACCAGCGCAAAACCGATCCACATGTACTTGCTGATCCGTCCCTCCGCCTCCGGTTGACGGGCCACGGCCTCAATCATTTTTCCGAAAATATATCCAATGCCAATTCCGGCGCCGGCAAACCCCGCGGCGGCCAGCCCCATGCCCACTAAAGCCGCAGATGCAGAATCCATGTGCTGTGTTCTCCCCTGGTCAAATCGTTAATAAAAATGTGTCGTGCGCGTCACAAACGAACATGGTGCCGAGTGTACGGTCAGGTTAATGCTGATGAAAGGCGTCTCCCATATAGACACACGTCAGGATGGTAAAAATGTAGGCCTGAATAAAGGCAATCCCCACTTCCAGACCATAGAGCGCCACGGTAAAGGAAAACGGCAGCCAGCCAATCATCCATCCGCCGCTCAACGTCAAGGCAAAGAGGACGCCGAGAATGACATGCCCGGCCGTCATGTTGGCAAACAGACGAACCGCCAGGGACACGGGGCGCGCCAGTTGACTGATGATTTCAATGGGAATCATGAGCGGTAGCAGCCAGCCGGGGGTTCCCGGCGGCACGAGGATGCCCAGAAACTTTGCCCCGTGCAATCGAAATCCAACGACGAGGCTCAACAGATAGACACCCACTGCAAACACGCCCGTCGCCGCGAGTTGACTGGTGACCGTATAGGATCCGGGAATGAGTCCCAGGAGATTACAGAATAAAATAAACAAAAAGAGACTCGCGATCAGCGGGAAAAACCGCATCCCTTTCGGGCCCATGGTTTCGTGAATCATCCCACGAATAAACTCCACCAGCATCTCGGCCAGGCTTTGCAATTTTGTGGGGATCAGGGACCCCGATGCGCGTGCGTTGGTCATCAACAGGATAATCAGTCCCACCGCCAGGAACATCACGATCACCGCCTTGTTGATCGACACGTCGAGGCCGAAGATGGTCAGGGGGACAATCGTGTGCAGTTCAAAGAGATGCAGGGGACTTTCCACGGAAACCTCGCGTTCGCGTCAGGGAACATGCCGCGGCGGAAACGCGGCGATCAATGCCAATGTTGGGCGGAACGGTAGGCACTGCGAATACCGGCAATCAGCCCGAGAATCAAGCCTGTCACCGCACCCCATGGTTCCGTTGAAAACAGGTAGGTATCCGCGCTCCAACCCAATCCTCCGCCGACGATCAGACTGGCAAGCAGATTCGCACCTACTCGCAAGGCTTGTCCTAACCCGGCATACAATGGGTCGGGTGACGAAGGCATGGATCGTACTCCCTGCTCACATTCCAGCGTAGTATCCAAACAAAACGGCCACCATATTGTCAAGCGAGTGTACTGGTTCAATACATATGAGACTCATCAGGCAAGCCCTTCGTTGTTGAAGGCACTCATTTTCTCTAATTGAGAAGGCGTGGGTTGGGGACTGGGTTGGGACTGGATTCCCGGGCAAGGCCCGAGAATGACGGCGGGGATTCGCGCCGGCCTCCCAGTCCGTCATTCTCACCGCCTTCCGCGTCCGTCATTCTCGCCAGCAGGCGGGAATCCAGGCTGGTGTTGTCGATGAAGAACTGGATTCCCGGGGATGCCCCGAGAATGACGGAGGGGAAAGACACGCACGACACTGACAATGGCGGCCTGGATTCCCGAGCAGGGCTCGAGAATGACGGAGGGGAAAGGCACCGGGGAATGACCCTCGTCTTCCTCGTCCGTCATTCTCGCCAGCAGGCGGGAATCCAGGTTGGTGTTTCCTATTGAAGAACTGGATTCCCGGGCAAGGCCCGAGAATGACGGAGGGGAGGAAATGCGCGGCAGTGCATATGACGCGCATCGTCCTGAAATGTTTCCGGTCTGGGCTTTCTCTCGCCCCCAACTCCCGTTATGATAGGCACAAGGGGGAAACGGTCGCCATGCGTGACGCATGGCGGCAGAACGGCCGACTTGACACAACGCGACGGACTCCCGGAACCCTCCTCATCGCCCACGTTCTCAATGGTGCTGAAACCATGAGCCAGCCCGTTTCTGCTTCGCACGCTTCCAAGCTCTCTGATAGCGGGGGGTTTCCAATGGTTCGCACCAGGCCCCTCACGGGGGAGAGTCCCTGGGACATCTACCAACGGATTGCCACGCCTCACCGACCTTCATGTCTGCTGGAAAGCGGGAAAGGGCCTTTGGGCGTCGCCAGATATTCCTTTGTGGCCGGCAATCCCTGGCTCGTTTTTACCGGATGGCCGGGGCACTATACCCTTGAAACCGCACAAGAAACCACGCGACATGATGCGGAACCGATTCCCGCACTCTTCAGACTGCTGCGCCCGTCTCTGTTGCCTCGCGTCGCCTCCCTGCCGCCGTTTTCCGGCGGCGCCATCGGGTATATGAGTTACGATGCGGTGCGACATCACGAAGTCCTGCCCACACGGATCATCCATGACCACCCCCTGCCTGATCTGGAATTTCTGTTTTTCGACCTGCTGGTCGCCATTGATCACCATGCCCGCGCGCGGCATATCATCTTTATGCCGGCTCCCGAGCGGCTGCTTTCAGAGTCCCATGCCGCCCTGCATCGCGAAGGCGCCGCCCGCATGGATGAGCTGGAACACGCCCTGCACGCCCCCTGGGCGACGAGGCGGCGGCCCGACCCGCCGATTGCTCCCCACACCATGCAGGCCACGCATTCCGAAGGGGAGTATGTGAAACGCGTGCAACAGTGTCAGGCGTTCATTCGTGCCGGTGACATCTATCAGGCCAATCTTGCGCAACGATTTTCCGTCGCATTCAATCCGGCCGCGGACCATTCGCCGCATGCCGTCGGCCAAAACCTGTATGACCGTCTGCGCATCGTGAATCCCTCGCCGTTTTCAGGATTATTCGTGACCGGCAATCTGGCGTTGGTCTCCTCGTCTCCCGAACGCCTTGTTCAGGTCACCGGCAATCGGGTGACCATGCGCCCGATCGCCGGCACACGACCACGGGGTCGCACAGCCGTTGAAGATCGTGCCTTGACGGACAACCTTCGCCTTGACGAGAAAGAACGGGCGGAACATGTCATGCTGGTGGACCTGGCGCGCAACGATCTGGGGCGGGTCTGTACCTATGGCTCGGTGCGCGTTGAGGAGTTCATGACGATTGAACGGTATTCACATGTCGCGCATCTGGTGTCCGAGGTCGGGGGGACGTTAACACCGTCTTCGACGACGCTCGATCTCATACGATCCGTGTTCCCCGGCGGCACAATCACCGGCGCTCCGAAAATCCGCTGCATGGAAATCATTGAAGAACTGGAACCCGTGCGGCGCGGGCCTTATACCGGATCCCTGGGGTACGTGAGCTGGACCGGCGATGTGGACTTCAATATTCTGATTCGCACGATCGTGTTGACGCGGCAACGCGCCTATCTGCAGGTGGGCGCTGGCATTGTCGCGGATTCCAATCCCCATCGCGAGTACAGGGAAACCCTTTATAAAGCGCAAGCCCTGTTCGACGCGTTGCGCTAGCCTGCGCCGGACGCCTGCTGTATGTGGATCTATCTCAATGGCCGGATGGTGGAGGAAGCCGAGGCGCGGATCTCCGTCATGGATCGCGGATTTTTGTACGGGGACGGGGTGTTTGAAACCGTCCGGATCCATCACGGCCGCCCGGTGTGGCTTGACCGTCATCTCGCGCGACTCTCGCAATCCTGTCAGGCGATTCGCCTTGAGCCCCCGTTGCCCGCAATCAATTGGCAGGATGTGTTTCAGCAAGTCATCGCCCGCAATCAGTTAGACCATGCCATGATTCGTCTCACGCTGTCCCGTGGGCCGCAGGACCCCGGAGACATTGGCGCCCGGACTTCGGCGTCGTGCGACGATCCGACGGTCGTGCTGATTCCGCGCCCTCTCCGTCACATCACGGCACAGCAACGGCTTGACGGAGTGCCGATCATCACGACCACGATTCGCAGGCCTTCCCCCCTGTCGTCTCCGACTCATGCCAAAACCCTGAACTATCTGAACAATCTGCTGGCCGCGCGGGAGGCGACCGCACGAGGCGCGTTTGAAGGGTTACAGCTCACCCTTGACGGGTATCTTGCCGAATGTGCCATGAGCAATGTTTTTTTTGTGACGCAGGATACGCTGCACACTCCCTCGCTGGACTGTGGCGTTCTGCCCGGCGTCACGCGAGGGATTGTGCTTGAGGCCGCTCCCGCCATCGGTCTTCACGTCCGCGAAGGCCGCTATCTCCCCGACGTTCTGTACGAAGCGGATGAATGTTTTGTGACCGGCAGCGGGATTGGCATTCTTCCGGTGGCCACGATTGACGGCAGACCGTTGCCGAAACAATCGTCAGGCTCCTGGGTTGCCACCCTTCAGCGCCGGTACGACCGCATGATTGGGGAAGAACGGTGATGATGAAGCCGCGTCATCAATCGGGTGGCATGGCGGGAGCAACGAGGTGGAGCAAAAGCGGTCCGGCCCACGCAATGGGAGGAGAGTGTGAGCCAGACCTTCTCTTGCCGGACGGTTAGAATGAGTACGTCAGCCCGACCAGTCCGTTGTGGTGGGTGTTGTTGACTTCAGTTGTAACGTCGAATTCTGGCTCGGTTGTGCCGAAGAATCGGTACGACACGTCAACCGAGACGGATTGTGTGATGCGATAGGCCAGGCCCGCACCGAACTGATAGGCAAAGACGGTGTCGTCGTCGTCGCCAAGATCAAGACCGCCAACCTTAATCGTTCCTGTGACAATTGAGAACCCTATCCCGCCCATGATGAATGGCGTCACGGATGAGTTGTTTTGGAAATCATAGGCGCCGTTGACCATAAACGCGAGATTTTCCAGGCTGGTATCACTGTTGGAAGTGAGGAAAGTGTTATATTGATCGGTGGTAAAGCTAGTGCCCAAGAAATCATTCGCGATATCCTTGCCGATATCACTAATGGAAATGTCCACGTCATTCGTTCGCCAGGAGATTTCCCCTTCCAGCCGTACCCCGTTTCCTATCGCATGTCCCACCACGCCCATGATTGCCGGGCCAATCTCGGCATCCAGATTGACGGCGGAGCCAAGCTCGGCATCCGCCCCTCCGCCGACACCGCCCTTGATTCCCGCATACCATCCTTCATTGGCCCAAGCCGGCGTGGATATCAGCACCAGTGATGCACAAAGCACAATACGCTGCAGATGAGTTTTACTCATCGTGACCTCCCTGTAAGGTGTGTGAAAGATACGCCCGGTCCAAAAAATGGAGTCGGGCCATTGCACCCACCACACAGGTTCTGTGAGGGGAATCCAGCCTATTCGCCGTGCAAGGGGAGCAAATCCCTTGCGTGTAACCGGCTTTTGTATTCAGCAGGTAACCCGACGAACGGGAACCTGATGGCAGGTGCGAGCGGGAGTGTATTGAAACGAAGGGGGAACGTCAAGGCGAGTGATCCGGTCGCGTGTTGTGTACGGATCAATCCCGCACAGTGGAACGCGCTTATCCGGTCTGCTGACGGGTGAGGGAAGAATCCCCGACCGACGGCGGTCGCCGGGTCTGACTGTGCGTGTCCCACGCCGGGCCTTTGCGCGTCTGGAAATCTTCCCGGTAATGGGCGCCCAGGCTGTTTTCTCTCCACAGGGCGGCTTCGGTCACACACCGCGCGACCTGAATCATGTTTTTGACTTCGAGGTCGGCGCGCGCCTGTAGCGCATCCTGAATCTGCTGATCCCAGCGAGAGAGCCAGGCCAGTGCCTGAACCAGGGAATCGCCGGTTCTGACCAGCCCGACCTTGTCCCACATCAGACGCCGTAAGGAATTTCGTAGTTTTTCGCCATCATCCAACAGCCCGACCGGTTCCATGCCAACATGCGGGACCAGATTTTCCAGGTCTGCCTGTCCAAGAGCGCCAGACAAGCCAGGCAGAGAGGCCGCCGACCGGGCCGCGCGGTATCCAAAGACCAGCCCTTCCAGCAATGAATTACTGGCCAGACGATTTGCCCCATGCACCCCGTTGCACGCGACTTCCCCGGCAACCAGCAAACCGGACAAGGTGGTCTGGCCATCAATCCCGGCTTTCACGCCTCCCATGAAATAATGGGCGCTCGGAGAAACGGGAATCCATTCCTCCGTGATGTCAATGTCACAACGCAGACAGGTCCGATAAATCGTGGGAAAACGTTTGGTGATGAAGTCTTTTCCTAAATGTGTGACGTCCAGATACACATGGCGCGACCGTGTTGACGCCATTTCCGACCAAATCGCCCGTGCGACAATATCGCGCGGGGCCAGTTCAGCCGAGGGATGATACCGCGGCATAAACAACGCACCTTTTCGATTGCGGAGGACACCTCCGTCACCCCTCATGGCTTCGGACAACAGGCATGGAGGACTGGAGGGGAGATACAGGGCCGTGGGATGAAATTGCACAAATTCCATATCTTCCAGGATGGCCCCCGCCCGATACGCCATGGCCATGCCATCGCCCGTCGCATTGTCCGTGTTGGTGGTTCTTGCATATATTTGTCCCGCTCCGCCCGTCGTCAGTAGCACGCCCGTCGCCTGGAGTATTTGCACGTCTTGCGTGGCTTCATTCACCACAATCGCGCCATAACACCGGCCGTCCGCAACCAGCAGGTCCCTGGTAAAATGACGATCAAACCATTGAATGTTGGGATGTTGTCTGGCGCGTTCAAGCAGCACGCGAATCATTTCATGGCCCGTCGCGTCGCCCCGCGCCCGCAGGACGCGGCTTCGGCTGTGCGCGCCTTCTTTGGCAAAGGCAAATTGTCCGCCGACCTTGTCAAATTCCGTACCCCAGCCGATCAGCTCCTGAATGCGCGTCGGCCCTTCCTCCACCAGGATTCGCGCCGCGTTTTCCCGACCAAGCTGATGTCCGGCCCGAATCGTATCGGAGAAATGCAGGTTCACGTCATCTTTGGCGTTCAGCGCAACGGCGACACCTCCCTGCGCGTACATGGAGTTGCTTTGGAAGCGGCTGCCTTTTGTCACAATAAGGACGCGCCCGTGGCGAGCCAGCTCGATCGCGGCGCGCAATCCAGCTATCCCGCTTCCGATGACGAGAAAATCGGTCTCCGGACCCCGGCGATACGTCGTCGCGACGGTGTGTGCAGGTGTTACCATTGGTCGTTCCAGAGCGTATCCGTCCAGGGTGGGTTCGTCATGAAGACGATCACGGCGTCATGGGTGTGTCATCCACAGGGGAGACGCGGCGCGGAATGTGACACGTCACGTCTCCCCGTCCACGGGCACAACGCGGCTTAGCGGTTGGCGATTCCAAAAGGCAGGTTTCCGGTCATCTGCTCCAGCAACACAGTCTGCAGGCCGCTCCACACGAGTACCCCGTACCCCTGGTCCGTCATCAACGTTTCGTCGGGTCCGTGTTGCCACGCGCCTTCCCATCGAACGTTGACCGTGGCCTGTTCCTCCTGAATGTAGATGCGCTCAATCGTCAGGGTTAACGCAATCGTGTCATAGGCGGAAAAGTCCTTTTCTGCGTCGCGTTCAAGCTGATCAAGGTTTGTTGACGGCGAGTGTAACGCCTGAAGCGCTTTCAGATCCTGATGTTCATACGCCGCACGCAAGGCCTCCACCGCCTTGATGATTCGCTCAAGGTGCATGTGGTCTTCTGAATGTTTGGGCGCATCGGACTGACAGCCCGCCACAAACAGGACCAGGCCCATGCACAGCGCCCAACGGAACGGGGCCCTATGAAAAGAAGCAGAAGCCGGTCGGGAGCGGCGCATACGCCCACTATAGCGGGAGTGCGACGAAACCACAAAAGCGGCTCGGGCGTTGGCATGAGGTGACACGTCAGGCGGGAAACCCGCCTCATTCAGCCATCCCATCCTCTCCCCCTCCGTCATTCTCGGGGCATCCCCGGGAATCCAGGCCATCATTCTCTATGCCGTGCGTTTTCTTTCGCCGTCATTCTCGGGCCTTGCCCGGGAATCCAGGCCCTCCCTTTTCATCCGCCTGCTTGTGGTCGTCCAATACTTGTCCCGGAAATGCAACCCCCGCCGTGTCGTGCCGTGGTCGTCTGCGATACCGTGGCGCTCCATCAGATCCTCGTTCGGCAATCATCCGGTCCACCTTCTCATGCAATCACCAACCCGAGTACCGCAGGCGGGGGGCTGATACGCTGACTTGTATGACGTGGGTGGCCCTGCTAACATGCGAGCGTCCATCCACTGTTGTTTCTTTACCTCACCGATCAACGATGCGTGTGGTGCTTTTCCCGGGTGAGATGAAGAGGCAGGCCGGCTTGGCCAGGATGACTTTCTGATGCCACGGTCTCCCGCCATAAAAAAAATCAGTCTCGGGGCCGTGTTCGCTGTCGTGGCCTGGGTTGGGAGCGGAATCCTTGGCTTCCCCCATGTGTTCCAGGTGATGTTTGTGACATATGTGGTGTTGGGTCTTGTGGTGTTTCTGCTTCTGGATGCCCCCCCCATGGCCAGGTTGTCGGGGTGGGTTGCCGGCGTGGCGCTGGTTGGTTTCTACCTCGCGCTTTCTGTCGTCTATATCGGAGGGGCGTCGCTCCTGCCACAATATGATCCTGCAGTGGAGAAGGGTAAAATCGAAAAAATTCTCAAACGCAAACGGGAAAAGGCGCTGGCCGAACATCGAGAAACGAATACGTTGTTGGAGCATGTCGGGAAACTTCAGGAGCATTCAAGCACGATCATGACGCGGCTGGCCCGGTTCGCTCCGGCGGGAGAACAGGGGGCCGACCAGGTGACGAGTGTGGCCCAGGCGTTGTCCTCCGACCTGACGGTGGTGGAACAGGGGGCCGAGGTCTATGATTTGTATGAGTGTTATAATTGCCACAAAATCGGGGGTAAGGGAAGCGTGAAAAAACGGGGTCCGATTTTGGACAATATTGGCAGTTTATTGACGATCAACGATATCAGGAAAAAAATCTTTGATCCCACCTATCTGTACGCAGAAGGGTTTGAAAAACAGCATAAAAAAGGTCGGATGCCGGACAAATACAAGGATTTGATGACAGAGGAAGAAGTGTTGAGTCTTGCGACTTATTTGTCTACGTTAAAGGATTCTTCGGCCGAGACGCCGCGCCCTGTCTTTGTGCGTTCCAACGTGGAACATGGATTTACGGTGTTTGGGTATGTCCATGATGCGTCGGGAACGGGGGTGGCCGGTGTTGCGGTGCGGGCGATGCCCAGGGTCAAGGGGGGGCATGCGGCGTCTGGCAAGACGAATGACAGCGGGTATTACGAAATTTTCCTGCATATGCACAATGAAAATGCCGGGGTGACCGTGGCCGTGTCGGCTCGAGGCGTCACGAAAGAATTTGTGGCCGATTATGATCCCGGTGATACAATGACCAGGCGGCAACAGTCCGTTGATCTGACCGTGGCCGACCCGGCGAGCGCATGAGCGGGATGTTGTCATGATGGGATTCGTTCTCCGTTTCGTGGTCACGGGCGTGGCGATTCTTGTCGCAAGTTATGTGATGGCGGGCATCACCATTGATTCGTTTGCCGCGGGGGTGGTCGGCGTGCTGGGGTTGGCGGTTCTGAATGCCGTGGTGCGGCCGCTTCTCTATGTACTCTCGGCCCCATTCATCATCGTGACGCTTGGGTTATTTATGGTTGCGATTAACGCCTTCTTGTTGTTGGTGGTCTCCGTCTTCGTCACAGGGTTTCACGTGGATGGATGGTGGCCGGCTGTCGGCGGCGCTATATTGATCAGCCTTGTCAGTGGGATGACGAATCTGATGATCTCCGGACGAGGACATGTGGAGATGGTCAGGTCAAGACGGATCAAACACATTAATTAATTGAGTCGGCCCATGCGTCCGGTGACCATGGCGACGGATTTCTTGCACGGTTATGGTGAGAAGACAAACGACAGCTTCGGTTCGGACCGAGAAACAGACAACGTTGCGGCGTGTTGTCACCACGGCGGTGAATGATCTGGGCATGGATGTGACAGTGGCCATTATGAACCAGATTGAAGGGCCGTTGGTGTCGCAGATGGCCAAAGGGTTTTCGGACCATGAGGTCCGTACTGTTTTCCGAACCCTTTCCTCCGGAAGCGCGGGACAGCCCAACGGTCACCTCTGGGGTTCACGGGAAGGGGCGGCGGAGCCAGTGTTCATTCAACTGCGCATGGTGACCCCGGGGTTCAAGAGTCTGCTGGCGATGTTCCTCAAGGACGGCGAAGAAGTCTACGGGGCGCTGGTGGTCGGGAAACCGGAGGGGAGGGTATGGACAAAGCGGGACAAAACCATGATCGAATCGGTCAGCCACACGATCACCGACCGATTACGAAAGGCCGATCTTTTTGACCATTCCGTCATTCTGGCGCGCCCATGGGTGCTGCAGGATCCATCATTAGCGCGGGGCGGTGTCCAGGAAGTCGCCGACTCGCCGACGCGAACGTCCACCTCGCCGCAGGCCCAGGAGTGCATTGCCGCATGCCTGACAGCGGCACGGGACCTGGTGCCCTTTGATCGCGGATGGGTCACCCTGTATGACCCGGTCGCCGCGGCCCTGGAGGTACTGGTCTGTCTGGGCGGGCACAAAAAAGCGCTCTTGCCGGGTCACCGAATGTCGCTGAACGACTCCGTATCGGGTTGGGTGGTGCGCCATCGGAAATCCCGCACTGATCAAAATCTGGCCTCCACGCAAGGACGCTTTCACGATTACAAACAATTATACCGTGACCGGTTCCTGTGTACGCTGGTGGTGCCGTTTTTTCTCCGGGGGCGCGTGGCCGGCACGATCACCATGGCGTCTCAAACGGCGTCCCTGTATGAATCGGCGGAATCGGCTTCAAGCACACTCGCGCCGGTCATGACGCGACTCGCCCAGTGCTTTGAAGATTCCACCCTCAAGACCGAGATCGTTTCTTCCTCTCATGTGCCCGTGCCCCCCACGCCGGAGTTGTCCGTATCCGGGATCTCCGAGCCGGCCATTCGTCGTCAGGAACGTCAATCGGCCCTGAATGAAGTCGGCTCATTTCTGGCAACCGAGATTCGCGAACCCATGGGGTATATTCGCGCCCAATTGGAGGAAGTGACGGGAGACGGTGCCCTTGATGCCGATGTCAAAATCCGTATCGAATCCGCCATGCGGGATCTTGTTCGGACGGAAACGTTGCTCAATGAGATTCTGGATTTTGCCAAACCGCTTGCCTTGGACCGGCGTCCCTGCCAGGTCATCCCGCTGATTGAAGAGGCGCTCACCCTGGTCGAGACGGACTTGAAAGTGAACCGTATTGACGTCACGAAGGAATTTCCCGAACGACTGGAACCGGTTCGGTGGGATAAAGAGAAAGTCAAACATACCCTGCTTAGCATTTTTGAAAATGCCCTGGAGGCGATGTCCACGGAGGGGAAGCTTCGCGTTTCCGTGTCTCCGAAACGCGGGCGTCTTCCCGAGATGGTCATCTGTATTCACAACGATGGCGCTCCCATTCCCAGGGAATTGAGCGAGAAAATTTTTGAACCCTATTTTACGACAAAACGGTCGGGAACGGGGTTGGGATTGGCGATGGTGAAAAAAATTGTGGAAGAACATGACGGGCATATTGCGATACAGAGTAGCCCGGAGGAAGGGACTCTGGTCACGATAAAATTGCCGGCCATGCGGCCTCGATCGACCTATCGCCGGAGAGGCAGGCCGTCACCCAGTCGCCCCGCATGAGCCATGAGACAGGGAAACAGGCTTCCCCTGCCCAGGTTTCCGCCCCTGCTTGACACTTCATGGGGAAATGCATAGGATTTTGGTGTTCTTCCCATAATGCGTTTCAACCGTTTAATCGACCGTAACCTGTGTTTTAACAAAGGAGCGGAATTATGAAAAGCCTTCGCCCTGTTTTGATTGCATTGGCGGGTACCGCAGTGACGGCGTCGCTGGCGTTTGCGAATCCTGGTATGTTGCCCTCGCACACTGGATATCCGATGTCGGTAACCAAATCTCCCGTGGATGGGACCCGAACCAGCCATGATGCCGGTCAACCCAACGCGGTGGGGTCAAAAGCCAGCATGGAGGCGGCATCCTTTGATGGTGTCAGCACCATGACGGTGACCGATGAAAACCGTATGCGGATTAAATCCTCGATGGGGGCCGGACGTTTGCCGACAATTGGCGGGAATATGAACAAGGTCAACATCAACCCGGCTGGTGCCAAGTCCACGGTGATTCGGTAAACGTTTTCGGTTTGAGCGGGAATGTAAAAAGGAGGCTATCTTGCGATAGCCTCCTTTTTTTGTCCACGTGACGGGCTCCGGGAGGAGAGAAGACGGCTCACCCGCCCCCGGATTGATTGCCGGAAACGTCAGGCTTTTGTCGGAAAGGCCTGTTCCAGCAGAGGCTTCAGTTCGCCTTTGGTCTGCATCGGTCCCAAGACATCGGTGTCGCCGTAAAACTGGCTGTTGATGAACACTTTGGGCAGGGTGGGCCAGTTGGTCATTTTCGTTAAGGCTTCCCGTTTCGCCGGATGTTCCAGCACGTTAATCAGTTCATAGGCATAGCCGAGTTCGTCGAAAAATTTCATGGTTTCGACGGTGAACCCGCATTGGGGAGCGGTTCTGGTTCCCTTCCCATAAATAAGTATGGGGTGTTGTTTCAATTCCTGTTGAATTTCGTCTGCGACTAAATCTGCCATATTGATTGTTCCTCCTATGAGCCATCCGTTGTTTCGGCCGTCAGTTCAACCGCGTGGAGCCGACCATCTTTCAACGGCTCATCCAGGGCCTGATAAATCAGACGGTGGCGGTCTAACAGGTTTTTTCCTTTGAACGTGTCTGACACGACCCGGACATTCAAGTGATCCATGGTTCCCGTTCGGTCGGTAACGGTGACCTGGGCATCGGCCAACACTTTTCTCACATACTCTGTTAACGTTTGGGGAGTCATCATTACGCGACGTTCCTTTCAAGCAATGGACGGTATCATACTGAAGACGCTTCACTTTCGCAACGCCATGGTTCGGCGATGGTCGGAGTCCGGTTCACAATTCCCTGTTGGCCTCACGGGGGTTGGTGAGAAATGAGCCAAGCCGCTCAAGAACCGGAAGGGGAATCTCATGGCCCCCTCGAAATTCATGCCAGGTCACTGGGAGTCCGTGACGGCGTAAGGTGTCTCGTAGCTGTGTGGCGGTGCCGTAGGGGAGGATAGGGTCGTCCGTTCCGTGACTCTGAAAGACGGGCAGATCCGTTCTCAACGGCCATCGTTCTTCCCATTCCTGTTGCGCCATGATGCTTCCCGACAACATGATGAGTCCCGCAAAGGGACGGGAGCTTCGCACCACCGTATCGCAGGCCAGCATGGCGCCTTGCGAAAACCCGCCGAGAAAGACGTGGTCTGCGGGCAGGCCCCAATCCCGGTCAAGCGCATCCAGCATGGCGAGCAGTTGCTCACGAGCGGTCGCCAACCCGTCGGGCACGAGGTGGAGATCGCGTTGGCGCCCGCTCGCCATGTCTCGTGCCATTCTGTCCACGTCCAGCATCCACCATGCCCGTCCGCCAGGAAAGCCGCCGGGCAGTTGCAGGGGGGCGGCCGGAAACACGAACCGAACCGTGTCCGGCACGCGCAACATTTTCCACAGAGGGATCAGATCATCACCGGGCGCCCCAAATCCGTGCAGGAGAATGACCACGGGGCCGTCCCCGCCGCCTTCGCGGTCAGGCCCTCCTGTCAGTTGAACATCAAGCCCATGGTACGTGTGCAGGCGCATTGGAATCGGTGCCGGGAAAAGGGGGCGGGTCGGTCTTAGTGTCCCATCTTGGGAGCGCCGGCATTGTCTCCTTTTGTCACAAGCGGGATTCGCAGAATTTGTCGGCAGTGGGTACAGGTGACTCGCAAGGTATCCGTATCCGAATATTCAATAGCCTGTTCTTTGACCCAAAAGAGTTTGTCGCATTTTGGGCATTTTCTGACAAGCATGGTCATAGTGGGGTTCCTGACTGGTAATTGCGATTGATTTAGTGTAAGAAAAACCGGTCGCTGTACGTCCTTGTCCGGTACGCGCCTCCAGTTGCGCTGTCGCCATGGTTTTTCAACAACCCGCTCACCCATGATCACCTATACCGACAGTAAGGATTTTGATCATGCCGCTCTGGCGCCGCTCTTTGAACAATCGCCCTGGGCTTGCGGAAGGACCGCGGACGAGACGACGCATATGGTGCTTCAGACCGACCTGTTTCTTACGGCCTGGGACGATCATCGGTTAATTGGTTGTGGACGGGCATTGACCGATTATATCTATCGAGCCTCCATCTGGGACGTCATTGTGAGTTCGCTGTACCGGGGACAGGATGTCGGGTCTGAAATCATTCGTCGGATATTGCACCATCCAACCCTATGCCGCGTCGAGCTTTTCTGGCTCTGTACGCGCGACCAACAGGCCTTTTATGAAAGTCTCGGTTTCAGCGCCAGGGAGCAGACCGGCATGGTCTGGGATCGGAAAAAACAGTCCGGCTCTTCCTGACACGAGAACTCGCACCGAATATGATTATACCATGTTGCGCACCTGAAGAAAAACGGTACCCGCGGGTTGTGCGGGAAGGGCGCACCGGACACCGCCAGCCATGAAATGCCTTGGTCTTATGTCGGGAACCTCACTCGATGGCGTGGATTGCGCGATTGTTGATATCAGGCCAGGCCGGTTCACGTTACGGATCACACTGCTCGCACACCGGACTCGTCCGTATCCGCCCATGCTTCGGCAACACCTCTGTTCGCTCATCCGGTCCGGCACGACGGAAACCGTCTGCCAGCTTCACGTTGCCGTCGGGGAGGTCTTCGCCCGCGTGGCAAGCCAAACCATCAAGCAGGCGAAATTATCGGCCGATGATATTGCCCTTATCGGCTCTCACGGACAAACCGTGTGGCACAATCCCAACGGGACGTTTCTGCCCGGCGTCGGATCAGTCCGCTCTTCCCTCCAGATTGGGGATCCGTCGGTCATTGCCGAGCGAACGGGTATCACGACCGTGGCGGACTTTCGCGCCCGCGATGTGGCCGCCGGCGGGGAGGGGGCGCCGTTGGCTCCCTATATGCATCACCAGTTGTTTCAGTCCCGGAGCCAGTCGCGGCTGATTGTCAATCTGGGTGGGATTGCCAATGTAACGTATTTGCCGCGCGGCGGCGGTCTGAAGGACGTGCTGGCTTTTGATACAGGCCCGTGTAATCTGTTGTTGGATGGGTTGATGACGACGGCCACGAAAGGAAAACGGCTGATTGATCGCCATGGCATCCTGGCCTCTCACGGGCGCACTCGGGAAGCGTTTGTGCGCACCTTGCTGACGCATGCCTTCTTTTCCAGGCATCCCCCGAAATCCACGGGTCGTGAAGAATTTGACGAACGCTATGTCCAGGGCGTCTGGCAACGCGCGAAGCGACACAGGCTGTCGTTGGCCGATACGCTGGCGTCGAGTTGCGCTGGCATTGCTCATGTGATTCATCAGTCCTGGCGCTGGTTGCCGGGGCCGGTTGACGAGGTGATTGTGGGCGGTGGCGGTGTGCGCAATCGAGGGCTGATGACGGCGCTGCAACAGCAGTGCGGGTCAAGTTGCGTCATGTCCATGGATCACGTCGGCGTCAACAGCAAGGTGGTGGAGGCCATGGCCTTTGCGGTATTTGCCTATCAGACCATCAGGGGTGTGCCTGTGAATCTGCCTTCGGTCACCGGCGCGCGGTCTCAAGTTGTCCTGGGCACGGTTGCTCCGGGACGGAACGCCGCCATTCGCTTTTCCGAACGTTCACATTCACAATGAGCCTGGAGTGTTTGATGAATTTTCCTGATTGGCTTTCCATGATGTCCCCGGTCCCGCTCTCTCTGATGTCCATGGTGGGGCTGATGGCGGCACTGGGGATTGTCCTGTTTCTGCTGGTGCGGCGCAGACGGTCGCAAGCCGCGGGCGCGCGTGGCATGGGGGGTGAACGACCCCTGGAGACGGTCACGGCGCGGGCTTGTGAACTCATGGATGACTCGGATGTTGTGCTGTGGAATCTTCTGTCGCTTGCGGTCCGCGACCACTTTCTGGTGCTGGCGAAAATGCCCTTGACGCGCCTTATGCGACTCCAGGTCAGAGATGATTTCGACGCAGAGGTTGTGGCGAAGGCCATTCGCACGATGACGGTTGACTTTGCATTGCTTCATCCGGGCACCCGACGGGCCGTCAAAGCCATTTTCGTGAACAAGCCGGGGGACGGGTCGTTGGCATGGCATGTGCGGTACCCATGGCTGGACATGCTGTTTCGTGACGCGGAAATTGAGGTCATCCCGCTCAATCGGGCCATCCGGTACAACGTGGAACAATTAACCGAATTGTTGGGAATCGGGGACAATGAATGAAGCGGGGGAGGCGCCGCCTATTTGATCATCACGGGCAACATGGCCCGCAGAGCCTGACGGGCGAGGAGAATCGCGTCTCCGTTCAGGACCGACGGGTCGGTAAACGGCACGAAGCGGGCTAATTTGAAACACAGCCGATGAGACAGGACAGCGGCCGTTTCAGACTGGCGATCACGCGTGAGTTCCAGCGTGTATCCGGAGCCGTGTCGCCACTCCCATAATGAATGGCTCAAACATAAGCAGACGTGTTGGTTCGCGACGGAGGGAAAGCGGTTGATGAGGTTTTCTTTGTAGCGCCGGAGATGCCCGCCTTCAAGTATCAGGGCAAAGACCATATGGTGCCCCCACCAGATGAGTGAGCGGAAGGTAAATTTGATTTCTCTGGAAAAAAACCGTGGGTAATCAAGATACTGGTACGGGAAATCTTCCAGGTGTTCCCCTTTGACGAATTGGCAGTCGTTCAGGTTCAGGGCTTCCGGAACGAGGAGTGCATGGGCTGTGAGTTCGCACGCAAAAGATTCCTGTATCTGTTCCAACAGGTGTCGAATTTTTTGTGAGAGGTGTGCCTTGGCGGAAAAGAATTCCGTATCGGAAAGCAGGGCGATGTCCCGTGAGGTAAAATTCATGAGCCTTCGCGTCAAACGGTCTGCGATGCAACGGGGGCATCCTGACAGGGTGCGGGAAAAATCCGCAAGCATGGAGGCGGTGTGTGAAACTGGCCACCTTTAATGTGAATTCCATTCGGAAACGGTTGCCCGTGGTGAAGCGTTGGTTGAACACCCATGCTCCGGACGTCCTCTGTCTGCAGGAAACGAAGGTGCAGGACGCGGAGTTTCCCGAACGCGAACTGGCCGCCACGGGGTATCACGTGCGGTTTTGGGGGATGAAAGGGTACAACGGAGTCGCCCTCTGTACCAGACGTGAGCCGGAATGGATCGCGTTTGGGTTCGGCAAAGGCGCACATGCGGGGGAGCCACGGTTCCTGCATGCCGTGGTGGACGGCATTACCATCATCAATACGTATGTTCCGCAAGGTTTTCAGATTGGCCATCCCAGGTATCAATACAAACTGGATTGGTTGAAACGGTTGCGCCGGTATTTTGCCCGTCACCTTTCGCCTGAAGCGCCGGCCATTTGGTGCGGGGACATGAATGTGGCTCCGGAGGCGCTTGACGTGCATCACCCGGACAAACATCTGACTCACGTCTGTTTTCATCATGAGGCGCGGAAGGCTTACAGGCAGACGGTCAATTGGGGGTTTGAAGACGTGTTTCGCCGCCTCTATCCGGATCGGCAGCAGTTTACCTTTTGGGATTACCGTCAACCCAGCGCGCTCAAGGCCAATCGTGGCTGGCGCCTTGATCACATTCTTGCCACCAGGTCGCTGGCGCAACGGTGTACGGCTGTCCACGTTGACATCAATCCCCGGAAGGGGAAAACGCCGTCAGACCATACCGTGCTCTGGGCTGAATTTTCCGTTCCAACGAATACGCAGGACCTGTCCCGGCCGGGTGCGTTGTAAACCGCCGCGCCGAGTCTGGTGCGACGTTCGGATTCCGCGGGACGACTACTCGTGAGGGACTTGTTTCTTCACGGCGGGGCTGTTTTCAATTGGGATAAAGACCGCAAGGGCCACCACGGTCGTCCATATAGCCGATTTTCCAATCGCGGACTGGGTGATGTTTTGTGTGCGAACGATTTTCCCGCCCATCTTAAACACCTGTTCCCGTTCCTTCCATGCCATGTCCGGATCAAAGGCAATGCCCAACGTCGTGGCGAGCATCTGGGCCGCGAGATCTTCCGTGTACTCGCCCGCTTCTTCGTCGGTTTCCCCATACGCGTGATGTTCCGAGAGATACCCGTAGGTTTTATGCCGGCCCTGGGGAATCGCCACGCCGATTGACGAGGAAATGAGCCGGTTGCGTTCATTCGTTTCGTTCCTGGCCATGACGCAGTAGGTGATCTCCCCGGGATTCAACAGCGTTTCGCCCCGCTTCCGCGGGAGAATTTTGCAATTGGGCGGGAGGATGGATGACACACTGACCAGATTACAGTAGGCCACACCGGCGCTACGCAGGGCTTCTTCAAACGAGGCAAGTTTTTCCCGGTGCGTTCCGACTCCCCGGGTCAGAAACATGTGGGTGGGAACCATGGTCTCTCCAACATTTCAGATGCGGGACGTGTTCCGATGGTCAACGCGACCACGGGATCTCATATGCGGTGACGGTTCACGCCGCTTCGTTCACGTCCAAGCGGACAGCACAAGCATCATGGTGGCAAATTTTTGAAGAAGTTCGCAAGGGGTGTGTACTGGTTTAATACATATGAGCCTCATCAGGTAGCTCTCCGTTGTTGAACGTACTCATTCGGTGTCATCAAGACCTGTCCATGTTGTTGTTCTCGCCGCCCTTCCCCCGTCCGTCATTCTCGCCGAAGGTGTGAATCCATGTTGGTGTTTCCCACTGAAGAACTGGATTCCCGAGCAAGGCTCGAGAATGACGGAGGGGGAGAGGATGGGAAGGGAGGGCCTGGATTCCCGGGGATGCCCCGAGAATGACGACGAAAAAAAACGCACGGCACAGAGAATGATGGCCTGGATTCCCGAGCAAGGCTCGAGAATGACGGCAACAGAAAGACACCGCGGGAATGACCCTCACCCTCCCCGTCGTCATTCTCGCCAGCAGGCGGGAATCCAGGTTGGTGTTTCCCACTGAAGAACTGGATTCCCGAGCAAGGCTCGAGAATGACGGAGGGGGAGAGGATGGGAAGGGATGGCCTGGATTCCCGGGGATGCCCCGAGAATGACGACGAAAGAAAACACACGGCACAGAGAATGATGGCTTGGATTCCCGAGCAAGGCTCGAGAATGACGGCAACAGAAAGACACCGCGGGAATGACCCTCACCCTCCCCGTCGTCATTCTCGCCAGCAGGCGGGAATCCAGGTTGGTGTTTCCTACTGAAGAACTGGATTCCCGAGCAAGGCTCGAGAATGACGGAGGGGGAGAGGATGGGAAGGGATGACCTGGATTCCCGGGGATGCCTTGAGAATGACGGCGGGGTTAACGGGGGCGGGTTTCCCGCCTGACGGGTTGAAGGGGGCGGGTCTCACATGTGTTTGAACCTACGCAGGGGTGTTTGTATTCCGGTTGTGTGGCGACGCCTTAATCAGGACTCGGCGGTTGTGAAGGTGGCCACATACCGCGGATGCGGATTATGGAGGCAGGTACAGGACTAACAGCTTGGGTTCGGTGAGTTCCTGGATCGCATATTTGACGCCCTCACGTCCCAGCCCGGAATCTTTTACGCCGCCATACGGCATGTGATCGGCTCGGAACGTGGGAATTTCATTGGCCAGCACCGCTCCGACGTCCAGGGCATGATAGGCGCGGAAAATCGAATTGATGTTTTGCGTGAAAATGCCGGCTTGGAGTCCATAGGCCGAATCATTCACCATATCAAGCGCCTGATCCAGGCGCTGATACCGGGAGAGGGTGATGACCGGACCAAAGGCTTCTTCGCAGGAGATGTTCATGTCTTGCCGGACGTCGGCCAGCACGGTGGGATGAATCAGCGACTGTTGACGTGTTCCCCCCGTGATGAGTTGGGCGCCCTGACGCACGGCGTCCCGAATGAGCGTTTCCACGCGGTCAGCCGCCTGTTCATTGATTAACGGCCCGATCACCGTCGACTCATCGGCGGGGTTCCCGATTGGGAGGGCCTCGACAAGCGGGATGAATCGCTTGAGAAACGACTCATACACCTCGTCATGGAGATACATGCGCTGGATGGAAATACAGGTCTGTCCGGAATAAGAAAATCCTCCGGTGAGACATCGTGCGGCCGCCATATCCAGATTGGCGTCGGGTTCAATGATGACCGCGGCGGTGCCCCCCAGCTCAAGCAGGACACGTTTTTTTCCCGCTTTTTCTTTCAGGTTCCAGCCGACGGCGGCACTGCCCGTAAAGCTTAAGGCGCGAATTCTTGCATCGCGGACCATGGATTCCGCCAGGGAGTTTTCGCATGGCAGAATGCTCAAGGCCCCTTTCGGAAGATCAAGTTCCTGGAAAATCTTTCCCAGCTGCAATGCCGTCAGCGGGGTTTGCGGAGCGGGTTTCAGGATCACGGGATTGCCTGCGGCCAGGCACGGCGCCACTTTATGCGCGACCAGGTTCAGAGGAAAATTAAACGGTGTGATACAGAGGACCGGGCCGATGGGCACGCGTTGCCACAGGCCATGGTGATGGTCCATGCCTGGGCTGATATCCATCGGGATGACTTCTCCCTGTCTCCGCCTGGCCTCCTCGCCCGCGATTGAAAACGTTTGAATGGCCCGGCCCACTTCGCGTCTGGCGTCGGCAATGGGCTTGCCCGCTTCCAGGCAGATGGTCCTGGCAAAGGCCTCGTGTTGTTCTTTCAGCCTGTCGGCAATGTGGTGCAAGGCCGTGGCACGGGTATGTGCGGCGGTGCGGGCGAGACGGGGAAAGGCCTGCAGGCTACAGGTAATGGCCTCCTCAATGTCTTCGGGTCCGGCCAGGCAGACGTCGGCAATCGGCTCACCGGTAAACGGGTTGGTGACGGATTGGCGTGTCGGTGTTTCGCGCCATTCGGAACCGAGCAGAAAGGGGGACAGGGTTGCCACGGAGGCAGTTCAGGCGTGAGGCCGTTCAGGCGATTGATCCAAGACGGATGATTCCGACACGGGGTCGGAAGAACGCGGTGGGGAAGCCGCCAGATTGAGCAGCTTGTCAATTTCTTCCTTGAAGGTTTCGTAGGGAAACGCGCCGCGAATCGCGACGGCCTTTTGAGGGTTATCCGTCACATACAACACAAAACCCGGTGTGCCTCGAAAATCAAATTTGTTGTTGGCCTCAAATCGGTCGGCAAAAATGTCTTTGGTATCGTTCGCTTCCTCAAGACAGGTGGCGAAGTGCGGCATGTCGAGCTGTAACGTTTCCGCATGTTGCCGCAGTTGCGCGGGCGAAAATTTCGACTGGCTTGCGAATAAACGGTCGTGCATCGCCCAATACTGTCCCTGTTCGCCCGCGCATCGGGCCGCCTGGGCGGTCTCCACACTCGGGCCGCTGGGGGCCCTCGGAAAATCACGATACACCAGGCGCAGCTTGCCGGTCTGCACGTATTCGGAAAACAGAATCGGCCAGGTTTCCAGAAAAAACTTTTCGCAATATCCGCACGTAAAATCTGAATATTCCAACAGCGTCAGCGGAGCATCACGATTGCCCCTGACCCGCTTGTCTTCTCCGGTGACGGCAAAGGGGTCCTGGGCGGCGGCGGGAAACGCGAGCCACAGAGTCAACAGCGCAATCGCCAGTCCTCCCGCGACGCGCAACAGACCGGGCGATTCCTGGGAGTGGGTGCGGGGCATGGGTTCCATGGTCGGAGTGGTATTCATTGTTGATCCCTGTTGATGAAACGCACATCTGAATAGTGAGAGTGACAGGAGCGGTCTGTCAACCATGCCGTTGCGTCCCGGCTTTGCCTGCCTGCCCCGTTTGAGAAGGCGGTTCTTCCAGTAAAGCCATGATCAACAGCGGCCAGACCACTGTCGCGTCACTCAACACTTCCGAGAAGCGTCCCCCTTCTTCGGGGGGAACAAATTTTCCCCAGGACACGCCTTCCTGATACGTGCATCCGCTCAAACCTCCCCAATAATCAGGCTCCGGGCAAATGCGGACGCCATAGTGGAATCGGGGAGGGGTGAGGGTTGTGCCCAACCGCAGATTCAGAATTTCGATGTAGGGAGGAATTTGTTGCGCCCAATTGCGAGGGACGCCGCCGCCGATGGTAAAGATTCCCAGTCGTTTGGTGCCCAGGATGTTGTGCGCATAACTGTTGAGATCGAGAAAAGGATTAAACGCGGGGAGATGTGTTCGCAAACCCGCCCACGTCGCCTGGTCATTACCCGGCGCGTGTGTGGAGCCGGATTGCGCGGCCCCGTGAGATTTCATGGACCAAATGGCGGTATCAAGCCCCAGTTCGGAATCCGTAAAGGCGGGAATATACACCGGAACCTGTTTCAGAAAGGCGCTTTTGAGAATGCCCGGCCCTGGAAATTGTTCATTCAGCGTCCGGCCGAGTTCCCGCGTCAGGATTTCCGACGAGAGCGGGTCGTCGGGGTTGAGACGACTCAACGTCGTCATGGCGACCTGCTCGACGTGATTCAAATTCGATTCCATTTCGAGGGTGTCATAGACCCGATTGTACCCCTTTTCGAAGAGGTCGGCGTCCTTCATGGACGGGTCGTGTTTGTAATGGGTTTGCCCAACGGCTTCACTCATGCCATGGGCGACCAGCGCGCCGGTCGACACGACGGCCTGCACCATCCCCCTGTCCAGCATGGTGCAAATGATTTTTCCCATTTTGGCGATGGTCATGGCGCCGGACATCGTCATCACGACAAAACAGTCGGGATCCGCAATCATGGCTTTGAGCACGGCGAAGGCCTCCCCGAGCCGTCGGCCCCCAAACGCGGTTTTTTGCATCGCGGTCAGCAGATCGGAGAAGGAATGAATGTGTGCGGGATCAAGCGCTTCCAGCGCCTCAAGTCCGTCATCAGCCCCATCATGAAAGGTGCGCATGGTTCATCAGCTTCTCGTGGTCGGCGATGTCCTGCCGGTGGCGGCATTGTGAAAAAAGACGAGCGGGGTTCAACGGAAATGTGGCCCATCCAAAATTGACAGCCCGTTGTTGTGCGTCATTCCCATTCTTTGCCACGTAGTTTCTGTGCCACATCCTGGGCATCAGTAAACTTTCCAATCATTTTTTCCAGGTTCACGAACTTTGTACTTTGCATGCCACCGGGCGATGATTTCCTGTACTCTGTCTCCACGGGCTGTCCGCAGAAAAAGTGATTCCCGTGCGCAATCTTGTATCCGCACAGCTTTTCTGCCTCCTCGATAATTTCGACAATTTTTGTGTTATATTCCTCGGTGTCATCTCCTTTTACAGACGTCTTTTTTAGCTTTTCTGTTTGACAATCGTAGTCAACTTCAAAAATCCTATCAATCTCCCAAAGAACATGTACGGCTTTGTTTCTGTAGAGACCCACAAACTGGTGTTTCCTATAGCCACGGTCTGATGGAGCAAAATAGATTCCGTATTTCCGACTTATCTCCCAGCTCCGCCCAGCAGGCACGATTCGCATGAGGAAACGCGACTGATCAAATAGCTCCATATCGTTGCAATACGCTTCATAATCCTGAACAAGATCGCACATTTCGTATTCATGTTTCTGAAACAATGATTTAATCGCATCGCAAATCGCTTCATATGTGACATTTTTAAATATGACGCTTGGATGTTTTGTGGAAATTTCAGTCTCAATACTGCCTTCTTCATCATTCTCGTTGGAGCCTTTTGTCAGCAGGAGAAGAATTTTGAGATCTTCACGACCTTTGGAAAGTTCGCTCGCGTATTTTAGTAGTTGCTTCCTATCAACGGAAGCATCCACCTTCGACTCAATGAAGATCTTGAAACTTCTTTGGAGTATCACCCCATCAAAGACCGATCTCTTGCCTTCTTCTTTCTGGTTCACTTGCTGGTTAATTTGCAGTCCAATTTCAATCTCCTCATCTATGCCGGTCAGTGTGGAAAATAATTCCGTGGCTTTCGAGTTGGAATAGTGATGGATTCTTTCAAACAGCAGAAGGGTATTGTTGGTGACAGTATTTTCACGCGAGGCGTAGCGCTGGAAGTAATGGACATTCGACATGAGTATTGCCTTTCAATGTGGCGGGGTGGATGGTGGTCCCAACGGGATTTGAACCCGTGTCTGCACCTTGAGAGGGTGCCGTCCTGGGCCAAGCTAGACGATGGGACCGGCCTGTGGCGTTCGTACTCGCCGCGTTCTGAAAAACCGTGATCTCCGCCATCGGGAATGATTGATGCCACTGAAACCGCAAAATTCTATCATTCCCAATCAGGCTACGCAATTGCGCGCAGCAGCCTCCCGCCCCAAGTGTGATCCCCGTTTCCCCCTCCGTCATTCCCGCGAAAGCGGGAATCCAGGCGAATACCATTTGCCGAAGGCGTTGTCCCAACGATGGGGGGATGGATTCCACGTATGGACTGGCCTCGCGTCATCAGACGCCGGTGACGTGGAATGACGGAAGGGACCAGACGGGCGAGGGGATATCAGACAGGCGAGGTGGCATCAGGCCGAGGAGGACGAGGCGCGATGTTTGATCTGAACGCCGTCGGGCGACCCGATGATGACCGTCGAGACGCGGTTCACAAACAGTCCGTTTTCCACGACGCCCGGGATGAGATTGATCTGTGCTTCAAGGCGTGCGGGGTCGTCAATCCCCCGCACCGGAAGATCGAGAATGTAATTTCCCTCGTCGGTCTGAAACGTCGTCCCCTGTCTGGTCCGGAGGGTTGGTGCGCCGCCGAGGGCTTGCAGGTGTCTGGCGGCATTGGGCCATCCAAACGGTGTGACTTCCACGGGAATCGGCATGGCGGTGCCCAACACCGGGACGCACTTGGTCTGATCCACCAGCACAAGAAACGTGCGCGCGGCGGCGGCCACGATTTTTTCCCGCAGCAACGCCCCCCCGCCTCCCTTGATCGCGTGCAGGTGGGGATCAATTTCATCGGCTCCGTCAACGGCCACGTCCAGCGTCCATGCTTCGTTCTCCGGAAGAAGCGGAATCTGTAATTGCCTGGCCAGTGCGGCCGTGTCATGCGATGTGGGAACGCCCTGAACGCGGAGTCCGTCTTTCACGCGGTTGCCCAGAGCCAGAAGAAAATATGTGACGGTGGAGCCGGTCCCCAGGCCCACGCGCGCGCCGTCCCGCACCCAGTCCATGGCGGCCTCGCCCGCCGCGCGTTTGCCGGCTTCTTGAGGAGTGTCAGTTGGATCGTGACAAGGTGCGGAACTCGTCATGGACGGCTTACGAAGACGCTTCCATGCTCGCGGCCACGGACGCCGCGCCCAACAGGGCGGCTTTGTCGTTCAGGATGACCGCGACAGGAATGGAGGCGAGCAAACGTTTATAGCGGCCTTTGGCGATAAACATCTGCGTAAAGTTTGGCTCGCGAATTTTCGCGATAATTTTCGGCGCAATCCCGCCGCCGAGGTAGACCCCTCCACGCGCCAGCATCTTCAGGGCGCAATTCCCGGCTTCCGCGGCCAGAATGGAGACGAATAAATCCAGCGCTTGCGCACAAATATCGGGCTTGCCGGCGAGTCCGGCTTCCGCGATAAGGGCCGGCGGGTCTCCGGTGGGCAGGCGTTCGGCAAACCACGTCGGCTCATTTTTCTTGGTATCACGCAGAAATTCGTAGATGGCATGCAGCCCATTGCCGGAGAGCACCCGGTCAAAACTCACATGCAGAAAACTCGTGCGAAGGTACCGCAAAAGTTCAATGGCCAGATCGCTCGTCGGCGCAAAGCTGGCATGTCCGCCTTCCGACGGCACGGCACGATACCGTTCCCCGTCCCAGTAGAGCATGGCTTCCCCCAGGCCTGTCCCCGGCGCAACGAGGACTTTGGTGCCCGTTTCTTGCGGTTCGCCCTGGATCATTTCGATTTCTTCAGGCTCCAGGATCAGCACGCCATGGGCCGCGGCTTCCACGTCATTGATCAGGTGCACGCAGGAGGTGTTTAACGTTTCCGTCAGGGCGTGACCGTCAATAATCCACGGGAGATTAGTGGCGCGGCATCGGTTGTCCACGACAGGACCGGCCACGCCGAAACAGACCGCCCGAAGCGGCATGGAAGGGGAAATGTCGACGTGATCCGCCTCGGCGGTGTTGGGCGTTGCTTCGGTCTCTGTGTCTGGCGCTGCATCGGTCTCTGCGACGGTCTCGTCGGATTCTTCGCCCGCATCTTTGGCCGTGCGCGCTTGCAAAAATTCTTCAAGTATCTCCTCAAACGAGTCAAAATCCGCATTCAGAAACTTCTCCTCGCGGATGGGTTCCACGCGCGTCTCGTGCCAGTCAAACAGGGCAAGATAGGTTTTGGTTCCGCCAATGTCTCCGGCTAAAATCATGATGATCCTTTCAGTAACCTCCAGCCCCATGGTTTTCGAGTCGCATGACGTTCAGGGTCAGACGGCAACGTGTCACCATAAAAGAAGCACCTGCGAATTTGCAACGAGTTTGAGCCGGGACTTTAACGTTGCCTGTCTGTTTTTGGTTAAGGCGTAGAGAACCATTCCTCGGCCAAAACCAAAAATTCTCCTTGGATCTCCATATTGTTTGCAAGGTGTGCCATGGCTGAGAAAGCAAGTGCTCCTATGGAGTATGCGCATCTAATAGCCTCAACTTTTTCTTCATCGCTATAATTTGGTGTAATAGAATCATGGGTAATTCTTCGGGTGATTTGCCTATAACCGGAATGTACATAGCTATTCATTATGGGCCAGACAGCCTTTTTGAAATTGCCAAGACTAGTTCCTCCCTTATTAAGATAATCTGGATTATAAGCCTCAGTTGTTTCGACATCCCTAACCAATTCATCAAACTTTTTATCTAGAACGTCCTTTGTTGTAAATTTGGAAATCTCATCATCGGAAGCTTTTTCCTGGAACCAGATTCCTCGGATAAAAACTTCAAACATCGGTCTTAGAAGAGATAACGCCGAGCCGGTTAAATTATTCTTTATGAGGAATACGATTGATGTTCGATGTTCGTAAGCAAGATCAAAACATGCACCTGATATGCTTGCTCTTGGTTCAGAACTTATTTGAAGTTGTGTCGCCTTCGAGTCTGTCCAGTGTATTATGTTTTCTGCTTTCGAGATTGCATCCTGAACCATGTCGTTCCTTTCACCGCAATCTAGCCACAACGTTCACAAGTCGCCCTACACTCGATGAATGAATCAACGTGTTGCCCAATGGACAAACATAAAAGAAGTGCATGACCGCTTGCGGCGAGGTTGGGATGTGGTGAGATTGTTTACTGCATGGGAAGCGGAAGTTTTTCTTTGTCAATTATCTTGTTCGGCGAGGACACCGTGTTTCCGCAGGGATCGCAGTAATGTCTGTATTTCTGTCTTAAGGGTCTGATGGCTCGCCCTCAAAATTTCTGCATACTTGATAAGTACTTCGTTTTGGTCCGCTACTTGTTGCCTGTGTAGATCCTTCCCTGTTTCATCGTGCATCTTGCGCGCCACTTCAAGCTTGCTTATGAGAATGCTATTCAACCGAAATGAGTCAACTATCCCTTTTGCTCGTGTATAAGTTACAATAATTTGTTTGCGTAAGTCATTGTCTGGTATTCGGCCTATTAGAGAGCTATTACCTTTGTATACGGTAAAATAATCACTAACCAATGAATAGCGGAAATTGAGTGGAGCATTTTCTCCTAAGGCTTCAACATGCTTCCCCATGTCCTCACTATAGATTTCCCATAAAGCTTCAATTTCATCATGAATAGCTTGCAACACACCTTTAATCATATTTTTTTCTTTTTCATCGGCATGTTGTTGTTGATACTTAAAGGCCATTTTAATTGCGACGAGAGAAAAAATCCCTGTGATGCAACCGCCGATGATAGCTCCTGCAATGGCTTCAGCCGACTCCAAATTCATTTTTCAACCCTCTTTTTCGCCTAAGATCATCGTTTCCACTTCTTTTTTGCTCGTTCCAATTCTGATTTTACCGCAACAAATTGCTCAAGATGTTCCGGAGAGTAGCCATAGATCAAATTTGATCAAACCGTTCTCAATTCCTTTTTGTATCAGGTTCATGTGTTTCTTATCCCTTATTATTGACCACGCTCACAATATCAGCGGCGATGGCCTCCGGCGAACGTTCATCGGTCGCAATGGTGTGATCGGCTGCGGCCTGGTATTTGGGGGTGCGGTTGGTCAGGACTTCCTGAATTTCTTCGACGAACGTTTTGCCGGTGGTGAGTGACGGGCGCTGGGTGTCTTCTGCTATTCGCCGGGTAATGGTTTCCACTGTGGCGGTTAGCCAGAACACCAGACTGTCGGGCTTGAAGGCGGCGATGTTGGCTGGTCGCAGAATCATGCCGCCGCCGGCGTCAATGACCAGATGGTCTTGTTCCTTGAGTTCGCCGCAGACCGCTGTTTCGAGATCGCGAAAATGGTCCCAGCCGTCGCGGGCGACAATGTCCGGGATGGAGCATCCGGCCCGTTCGACGACGCGCGTATCCGTGGAGACCGTGCGCCACCCCAGTTGTGCCGCCACCAGTTTTGCGACGGTGCTTTTTCCGGTTCCCCGATATCCGATCAGTACCAGATTCATGCAAACCGCGATTCCACGACCCTGCGCATGACGGAGAGCGGCGCGGGCTGGCCCGTCCACAATTCAAACTGCGCGGCGGCCTGATGCAGGAACATTTCCATGCCGCGAATCGTCCGGCATCCGGCGTTTCGCGCATCCTTGAGCAGGCGCGTGTCCAATGGGTTGTACACGATATCCATGACCGTCAGGTTCGGATGCAGCAACTGTGCGGGGATGCAGGTGTGGTCGGGATGGGGGTCCATCCCAACGGGCGTGCAGTGGATGACGACGTGCGCGCGCGGCAGCGCCGACTGCACGGTGTCCGCATTGAGCGGGTGATCGTCAATGGCACATGCGGCGGTTGCACGAAGGTCGCCGGCCAGGCGTTGGCGTTCTGCGTCCTCAATGGCCAAGAGCGTGAGCGCGGCAACGGGGGTTTGCAGGGCAAGCCCGAACGCCACCGCCCGCGCAGCGCCTCCGGACCCCAGAATGACGACCCGTTGCTCTTGAAGTTGGACGCCAGCCTGTTCCAACGCCCGCAGCGCGCCGGAGACGTCCGTATTGTAGCCGGACAGCGTGTGATCTGTTTTGACGATGGTATTGATGGCGCCAATGTGTTGCGCGGCGGGATCAATCGTATCCAGATGCGCCATGGCCGACACCTTATGGGGAATCGTGACGCTGCACCCTCTGACGTTGCCTAACGCGCGTATCCCGCGAATGGCATGGGCCACGTCTTCGACGGGAAAGGCCAGGTACACATAATTCAGTCCCAGGTGTTGAAACGCGGCATTATGAATGGCCGGGGACAGCGAATGTTGCACCGGATGGCCGAGGACTCCGCACAATTGCGTCTCGGTGTTGATGTCCATGAATGTTCCCGCGTCTGAAACCCGTGTTGCGAAGAGAAGCGTCAGCGTGGCCGTGAAGCCCGCGAATCCCTGTATATCACATCATGGCGAAACGCGTGAATCCATGGGGCAGGGCGCGGCGGGAGAAAAGACCGGGTCGTCAGGATAATCCCGGGACGTCAAAATTCACGCGGAGATTCAGTGATCCCACGTGAATGGTGGTGTCCCATACGCCGTTCACCCGTGGGTCGTCATTGTTAACAATGCCGCGTGACTCGTAGAAAATGCCCTGCCATGCCACGTCAAAACCGATGGCGCTCACGTCCATGCCGCCAGGCTCGGATGTCCCGCATGCGATCAGGCCCAGAAACGTGCCGCCGCGTTGACAGAGAACCCCGATGCCGACGGAGTACGAATGTGAGTTGGATCCCGGCACGTCCGGCTTGAATGTCCGCTCCGGCACCGGGCTGTCGGCAAACACGTACCCGCCCCGAACGGCCACGTTCCAATGCGGTAACCACGCCGGCTTCACCCATTTGTATTCGGTGCCGGCCATGACGACGTAGGAATTTTGCCAGTTGCGCGGTTTTGAAAACACCTCGCCGTTTGATAAGGTCACGTCAAGGTTTTTGAACGAGGTCCAGTCGGCATAATCCAGATCCACTTCCACTTTCCACTCGCGTTGGGCGTCCCGTATGGGCCACACCGCCAGGCCGGCGGTTATGACCTGCGGCAAATGCAGAGTGGCCGTGGCGTCTATCGCGATGCCGCGAGCGGTGTTCAGCAACCGTCCTTTCAGGCGCAGCGTCGTCTGGCTTCGGTACACCAGGGCGACATTGACCAGCGGCTGCTCCTGATTGTTGCGAAGCGGGGTCCACAGCAGACTTGCGTGATACCCCAGCGCCGTATCCTTGCCATGCAG
This sequence comes from Nitrospirales bacterium, assembly GCA_965207175.1. Lineage (GTDB taxonomy): Bacteria > Nitrospirota > Nitrospiria > Nitrospirales > UBA8639 > Bin75. The sequence continues at coordinate 1,101,640 of OZ242269.1, read as the reverse complement.
TTCGATGATGTCGTCGGGGGCCCCTGCGAGTCTGGGAACCAGGTCCGCACCTGTTTGCTGCACCTCTACGTGTCCTTCGCCGAAGAGGCCGGAGAAGGTATAGATATCCAACCCGCCGCCAAATGCGAGCGCGGGGTTCACCCTGAACGCCAGCGTCGGCGTCACGTCTAGAATCGGGAACGCTGAACGGGTGAGAACCGGGGCGATGGGTGAATCGCGCGGGTAGTTGGTGAGGTTGCCAAAGGGCGCGTACACTCCCAGCCCCAAGGCCACAGCATCCAGCGAGGCGATGCCGGGATTGCTGAACCGGGCTGTCACAAAGACGTTGCTCGGCGGGGGATTGGCCAGCGTCCCGTCGAAATCGCCTTCAACGGACGCTCCCGACGAGGACATGAAATCAATTTGCCCGTTCACGAGCAGCGTCCCGACGGTCATTTGCAGACCCGGCAGGTTCGTCATGGCGGCTGGGTTGAAATGCACGGCAGACGGTTCGTCGGCTTGAGCGGCAAACGCGCCGCCCTGCGCGGTAGCCGCCGCACTCTGGTCGATAATTCTGAACCCTTCGCCAAAAGACGGGAGCGCGGAGCCGAGCGCCACGCAACAGATGAACGCCGCCCAAAGCAGCGTGGGGAACAGGATACGGCGGAGATGGGTGTGTGTCCGAATCATGGTCAGCCGTGAAGATACGTGTTTGGCGAACGGTGGGCGCGCAGTGTACCCCGACAAGAAAGGCAAGGCAAACCGGTGTGCTGGTTCAATACATATGAGCCTTGTCAGGCAAAAAAAGCCTTCCGTTGTTGAACGTGCTCATTTTCTCTAATCGCCCTCCCAGTCCGTCATTCTCGCCAGCAGGCGGGAATCCAAGCTGGTGTTCTCGGTGGGTTTCCCGCCTGACGGATGGGAGGGAAGGGAGGGCCTGGATTCCCGGGGATGCCCCGAGAATGACGGAGGGGAGGAAATGCGCGACAGGCTCGCCGGTCTCCCCGGCTGTCATTCTCGCCGTCCTTCCCAGTCCGTCATTCTCACCGAAGGTGGGAATCCAGGTTGGTGTTTCCCTCTGAAGACCTGGATTCCCGAGCAAGCCCCGAGAATTGATGCATTTTCCCATCTATATTCTCAAAAATGGCTGTTTTTAAGAAGTAAGGCTATCTTCTCGCCTATATCTTCTCAAAAATGCCAATTTTTGAGAAGATAGACCGTCATTCTCTGTGCCGTATTCATGCCGATAGCCGCCTTACATCGGTAGCCACTCTCCCCCGCTGTCCGCGTCCGTCATTCTCGCCGGTCTCCCAGTCCGTCATTCTCGCCAGCAGGCGGGAATCCAGAATGCGGTCTAGGACTGGATTCCCGTGGAGGCCACGAGAATGACGGCGGGGAGAGAGGCCGATGATGGGAGGGGGCTTGGCTGATAGGGGGGTAAGTGGGTCGCGAGGCGGGTCTCCCCCCAGCGCTATTATGACGGGGGAGAGGATGAGATGGCTAAAGGGGGCGGGCTTCCCGCCTGACGGATGGAAGGGAAGGGAAGGGAAGGGAAGGGAGGGCCTGGATTCCCGAGCAAGGCTCGAGAATGACGGGAGGGGATTCGCGCCGGCTTCCCAGTCCGTCATTCTCACTGAAGGTGGGAATCCAGGACATGTGTTTGAATCTACACAACTGGCCGGAATCGCCGTCTTATGAAGAAACGGGCAGGTGGTCTATTGTTGGAACCTGCGGGGGTTCAGTACAATGACGGCGAACATGTGACGCCGCGGTAAAGGATGTTCCCGATGACCGTCAACACCAGCCAGACCGCTTCCCTCGCATCCACGCTGGCGCATCTTCCCAGTCAGCCCGGCGTGTATCTCATGAAAGGCCGGAGCGGTGAAATCCTCTACATCGGGAAAGCCCGTGTGCTGGCGGACCGGGTGCGTTCGTATTTTCAAAAAGGACGCGACCCCAGTCCCAAAACTCGCGCCATGACCGCCCTGGTTCACGACGTCGAAACCATGATCTCCGGGTCGGAACTGGAAGCCCTCCTGCTTGAAAGCAATCTGGTCAAACGCCATCGTCCCCGGTTCAACGTGGTGTTGCGCGATGACAAGCATTACCCCTATCTCCGTCTGCCGGTGAAGGAAAATTTTCCCCGTCTCTCGATTGTGCGTCGCGTGAAAAACGACGGCGCGTTGTATTTCGGCCCGTATGTGCCGGTGGGCGCACTGCGGGACACGCTCAAAGTCATCAAAAAAGTGTTTCCGCTGGCCACGTGCACGATAGACATTGATGGAACCGCCGACCGGGCCTGCCTGGAATTTGAAATCAAACGCTGCATGGCGCCCTGCACCGGCAACCAGTCGCGGGAAGACTATCATCGCATCGTCAACCAGGTGCGCTGTTTTCTGGAGGGGCGGGACGGGGAATTGCTTGAGGGATTGCGTCGGGATATGGAAGCGGCTGCCGACCGCGAAGCCTTTGAAGACGCGGCCCGTCTGCGTGATCGCGCGGCCAGCGTTTCCATGACGCTGGAAAAACAGCGTGTGGCGCAAATCGGGCCGGTGGATCAGGACGTCATCGGTCTGGCCAGACAGGGCCAGGCGGCGGATGTGCAACTGTTGTTTGTGCGCGGCGGCCTGTTGATCGGACGCAAGGATTTTTTCTGGGCCGACACGCAGGGGGTGTCCGACGAGGAGTTGATTCGGTCAACCATTGAACAGTTTTACAATCGGGATGCCATGCTGCCGAAGGAAGTGCTCGTGACCGAAGCCCTGTCCGATCAGGTCTTGCTACAGCGCTGGCTCACGCACAAGAAAGGTCGGCGGGTGCGAATCCTGGTTCCCGAACGCGGAACGAAGTTCCAGTTGCTGCAACTGGCCAACGAAAACGCCGAGGCGGCTCTCACGGAGCACGTGCGCAAACGTGCGGTGGAACATCAGGAAGCCGAGGACGTGCGGGGCCTCCTTGGGCTACCGACCGCGCCGGTTCGGGTGGAAGGGTTTGACATCTCCAACACCATGGGCGCCCATTCCGTGGCCTCCATGGTGGCGTGGGAGTCCGGCGTTATGAAGAAAGCCGATTACCGGCGGTTTCGCGTCAAGACCGTTGAAGGGGCGAATGACTTTGCGAGTATCCACGAAGTCGTCACACGCCGGTACGGCGGTACGCTCGCGTCCCCGCACGGGAAGGCGTTGCCTCTGCCGGATCTCATCCTGATAGACGGTGGCCCCGGACAATTGGCGGCGGCGATGGATGCCCTGCGCGAACTCGGCCTCGGCCACCTGCCCGTGATTGGACTCGCCAAAGCCAAAGGCGACAAAGCCGAACGCGTGTACGCCCCCGGCCGTCGCACCCCGCGCATCCTGCCCCCCGCGTCACACGCCACCCGACTCCTGCAACGCATCCGCGACGAAGCGCACCGCTTCGCCATCACCTACCATAGAAAATTACGTGGGGAGGCGTTGATTGTGCCGGAGTCGAAGAGGGGTAAGGACGGGAAGCTGAAATAAGTATTTTAGTTTATAAAAACATAAATAACGTTACAAAACAATAAGTTATGAATCTTTGTTCATATGGTTATACACAAAAAGTATATCTATGAAACGACAACGCTTGTTATAATTATCCACAAACGATGTATGCATGTTTGTTCTGACAGGTATAAAAATCGCCTGGAACTTTTACATCGGCGGCTATCAACCCGCGCAAAAATGGCTCAAAGACCGCAAAGGCAGAACCCTCACCTCCGACGACATCCGCCACTACTAAAAAATCATCGTCGCCCTAACCGAAACCGCACGGTTGATGGGGGAGATTGATGAGTATGGAGCCTAACCTTGGCCCTTGACGAGGCCACATAGATTGCAGTTATAGTACTTGCGAGTATGATGCAGTATGATCAAGGGAGTAAAAATGACCGACAAAGAAAAGAAACCCACGCCGCAACCGCCTAAGCCTTTGCGTAAATCGGAACGACAGCCTCTTGGGAAACGATTCAAGGATTCCAAAGAGCCTCCGCCTGACAGACCCAGGCCGCCACGAAAGTGACCGGTCTAAACGCCAAGCAGTGAGGATGAACGCGCCATGAACACACTAGAAATCCTGCCTCGCAACGCTTTGCTGACAGACTGTGAACGGTCCATGCGTTATCATAAAGCACGTGCGCGTTCCTTTAACACACGCCATTTGTCAATTCAATTTACCGTGTTCGCTCTTGCCAGTGCCAATGTGGCACTTTTGATTAATTCATGGTTGCCAGAGTGGGCTGTCGCATTTTTGTGGGCAGTTGTTAGTGCGCTGGCGTTGTGCAGTTTGGTCTTTAATCCAGCCGAGAAATATACGCTTCACAAATCCTTATATCGGGGCTTCACTGTGTTACATGGAAAAATTATGGCTAATCCAGATACGGACGGTAAGATGTTGACCCAATGGACCGAAGATATTTATGCGCTATATGCCGATGAGCCACCAGTCTATCGTGCCTTGTTAGCACATTGCGATAACCAGGTTGCTCTTGCTTTGGGCGCAGACAAAGGATTTTTTGTGAAATTAAATTGGTATCACCGCTGGTTGCGTAATTTGGTTCCATTTCAAGGCACTGAATTTCCCAACCAAAATCAAGTACACCAATAAAGTACCGGGTGCTGACTTAACGGTTACGCGGTAATAACGAATAAGAGAACGGCGAGAATGACGAATAGCGTCATAATCCAATTCGTTCCCACGCCGTCATAATCCAATTCACCTTCCCGCCGTCATTCTCGGGGTTGCCCCGGGAATCCAGTTCTGAAAATCAAGGGCGTTAGCCCCTGTCATTTCGGTGGCGTAGCCGTTGGTTTTTTGCGGCTTCGCCAGACGTATATTCACCTGGATTCCCGCCTGCTGGCGAGAATGACGGCGGGGAGGTTTTTGCGAGAATGACGAATAAGGGAGGGGCGAGAATGACGAGATGGGATGTCATGGTTCGATGATGTGTAATGGGTTTGCGTGGGGAGGCGTTGATTGTGCCGGAGTCGAAACTACGAAAGCGGAAATAAGCTTGGAAAGGCATGGAAACTGGGGAAATGATGTATAGAGAGCGTGGCCGTGACGTAAGGTGTCAACCGGCTTTTCTCAACGCCGCCAGCACGGTTTCAATCTCGCCAGCTTCGGCGATCATTTGATAATGCCACCGGCCGTATTTGCCGCCGGCGTTGACGGCCTGTACCCAGCGCCGGGCGGCATTTTCCTTCTGCTCTTTCAGCAGATCAAAACCTTTTGTTTCCAGAATCAGATGTTCGCCATTTGTCAGGCGTGCGATGAAATCCGGTTCGTAATCGTGTACTTCACCGTTGTAAAAATATGGAATGCCGAAACCCAATCCCTCATTTTTGACAAACGCTTCAACCTGGTCATGTTTGTCCAAGCGGACGGCGGCACGCTGTTCAAGTTTTTTGGTGTCCAGCACTGCGGCGTTGACGTGGCTTTTGAGAACCGGATACGGCTCGCGGCTGGTCCAGAAGTCTACATCGGCAGTGGTGCCGGGGCCGCGTAGCCGTTCGTAGCGCGGAAGTTCGGGGCTACCGTTAGGGTCTTCAAATGTAATATGCCCGTGGATGATTTCAATTAACCAGCCGTAGTAAGGCGCGAGGAACACATCCTTCTTGTCGTTAGGTGCAACGGCTTCCACCCGTTCGGCGATGACGCGCCTGACAATCGTGAGCAAGTGTGCGAACAGGGTGTGGTTGGGCAGTGGCTGCGATTCGCCCTCGTTGGTGTAATGCCTGGCCAGCGCCGCCGCCATCTCAAAGATGCGTTCCTGCAACCGGTGTTGCGTTCGAAACTCATCCAACCCGATGGAATTAACGCGCCCAGGCCCGGATAGCGATACCCGGCCATCGTTATCGGGCAGGCCGGCTTTCATCTCCACTTCGGGCGGGATGCTCTCCGGGTTGATGCGGCGAATCGGAATGGCAGTGACGTTGCACACCGGCCGTTGCCCGGTGTTTTGTTGGTAGCCCTCAATGCGAGGAAAGGCAATCTCCAGCGATTTGCGTTCGGGCAGGGCATGGATATGGTGACGGGCAGGCGATTTCGGCGGTTTCCCCACAATCAGTTTGACGGGAAACGCTTGCAGTGGCACGCCCAACACGGTTGCCGTTTCTTCGGCGAACATGTCTTTGTCATTGGCTTCGTAGGACATGCGCCGCAAGCCGCGGCCAATCACTTGCTCGCACAACAACTGCGACATGAATGGGCGCAGGCCGATGATGTGTGTGACGGTGTTACAGTCCCAACCCTCGGTCAACATTCCGACACTGACAATGCAGCGCACGTCACGCCCCGGCGGGTGAAAGCCGCGCCCAAGTTTTGTAGCGAGTTCCACAAAGTCGTCGGGATAAATGGGTGCGCCGTTTCTCTCTGTCGGCCACTCCATCTTGCCGATGGTGTCCAGGGTATGGCGCATCCAGCGGGTTTCGTCGCTCTTGGCATTGCCGCTGTCAATCTCGTTTTGCACTGCCGAGTCAACGCGGATCGTGTTGATCTTGCCATCGCGGTTTTGCATGGATGGCAGGTTGGCAGGTGGAATGGACGGAGTCGGCGGCCTGTTATCCGCCAGCCATTCATACACAATCCTGGCAAGTTTGGTCGTTTTGCAGACGATGATGAAAACAGGCGGACGTTTGTCATCGCCTTCCTGTTCCTTCTCTGTGCGTATCTGCTCCCACATGCCGGCCATCATGGCCATCGGTGTATGGGCGTATTTCAAGATTGCTTCCGGTTTTGCCTCGCCGGAACGTCCGCCGCGTTCAGTAGCGGTCAATTTTGGCAGTATCCATTTCCAGATGTTGAAATACTCCGGCACCGTGTTGCCGGAGTGGTCGCGCGCGGGCAGTTGTGGAACCTTGACGACGCCCGATTCAATCGCGTCTTCCAACCCAAAACTGGTGATCGTCCACGGAAAGATGCGGTTCTTGTCCCGTCCCGCACGACTGCCGAGAAAGTACGGCGTTGCCGAGAAGTCAACGCAAACATTAATCCCGCGCAGTGCTTTCACTCGATCCAGTCCTTCCACCCACACCGTGGCTTCGCGGTAATAATCTTCGGCCCCTTCTTCCTCATCAAAGAGATCGCCGGTGCGGTTGCCCTCATCGTCGTCTTCACCGCTCTGCAGACGGTAGGCGTGATGCGCCTCATCGTTGAATACCAGAATGTTTTGGGTTTTGCCGAGTTCCGGCTCAATCACTCTGCGGATGATTGAAGCGTCGGTTTCAATATATTTCTCTGACACAATCGCAACCTGTTTCAGCTTGCTGTCCTTGTCACGAATCTCGTTGCGGATGGTCAGCAAGCCCAGCGCGTGTTGTTTGCGCAAGTCCTCTTCGGTCAGATAGCGCTTACCTCGGGCGGTTTGTGTTTTGGGGCCGATAAACACCTTTTCGTGCACCGTCACCCGCCGTCCGGTCTTGACCACCTTGCCGGGTTGCCCACTGTGCGGCTCAAATACGTGCCAGTTGGTCACCAGCACCCGTCCCTGGCGCAGTTGCGGCATCATGGCCTCGGGCACCAGATCGCGGCTGCGGTAGATACTGGCCTCGCCGCGCTCCGGGCGCAGTTCGCCCAAGCGCGAACGGATTGTGACGTTGGGGCAGACAATCAGCACCGCGTCGGAAAAGCGCCTGTCACTGCGGCTGTTGACCTTGTTCAAGATGCTCCACGCCGCCAGCATCGCCATCACGGTAGTCTTGCCCGCGCCGGTTGCCATCCGGCAGCACAACCGTCGAAACGAGGCAATCCCGGAGCCTGATGTCTCATCCGGCGGAATATCAATCCCCTGCAAGAAATCCTGACGCGCCTCGGTCATAAAAATAACCGCTTCGGCCGCTTCCAGTTGCGCGAAAAATAACCGTTGCCACCGCCCCTCGCGCCGCCAGTGCTTCAACAATTCCATCGTGACACGGCTGACGCCGCCCTCGCCTTTGAGCGCCAGCGGTCGCCATTCGGCAAGACGCTTGCGAATGAGCGAGACCAGTTGCAACTCCACCTCATAGCCCACATTGCGCTCATTGGCAGTGTCATCAATTTTTGCCCCAGGCGGCAGATACAGATAGGTCGGTGGGCGGCGGCCTTCAACTTCTTCCGCCGGTTCAAGGGTGTGTATCTTCCAGTACCGTGAAGGCTCGCGGAAAGGGGAGTTGAGAATTGGTGTTTGGACTTCGGATGCAAGCATTACAGATTAAAATGATTGGCGATGGCATTCAGTATGTTCGTTATTTCCGGATGGATCTCATCGGGTTGCATGACTGAGGCGATTTCTGCGTAGCGGGTGTATGGGTAATCATGCAGGCCCGCGTTTTTGAGAATATCGGGCAAAATGGATTTGCGCATTTTTGTGCTGACCAAAACATCGTGGTTGCCCATTGGGTCATCCACAACGGCTCCAGGCAAGTGCTGCCGCATTTCTTTCCGCATGGCCTTCACGTTGGACAATGGTGCATGAGGGCCAGCGATCTTGCCGACAAACCTCGCAAGAACAACGGGGTGTACCAGATAATTTTCAATTTCGTAACGTGCCCAGCATACTTTCAGTAATGTGCCGTCCAGTGCCAGCTTGCTGCTGGGGGTGTTTTCATTGCCGTCCCGGTCGGAAACCTGGACGCCCCGCATTTCTTGTTGCGCCAGCAGAAGAGACTCAAAATGGTCTTGCGCCTTGACGCCTTTGGCGTGAAGTCTTGTTTCTGACACCGCGGGCTTCCAGAACGGCTTCTCCATAAAGGACGTTATCTGGTGACTCAATATACTTGCCCATGTTCGTAAAATTTCCAGATCGGTATAACCTTCCACATAGAGGATATTTTTCTTTTCCAGTGCCAACATGATGTCCATATTGGAAAGAGAGGAAAGCGACCTGATTAACTGCGCTCTTTCGCTGTTATTCACCAGTTTTTTCGGCGCGCCAATGATAGCGCATAACTCTCTGGGATCAACTGCATTAATGACAATCTCGGAATGGGTGGCGATAATCAGTTGTGAATTATTGTTGTATGCCGCCGCCCGAAGTTCGGAATAGATGACGTCTTGCAAAATGACATGCAAATGCGCGTCCGGCTCGTCCAATAAAAGCACAGTTCCCTTCCGGGAATTCAGAAAAGTCAGCAGCATCAGCACTTGCAAAAATCCACTGCCGGCACTGGCGATGTCGTACCTTGCCCCGCGTGGTTGATGGCGGTATTCGGCAACGATGTTCGGGCCGTCCGTGTTGGGCGGCAACAATTTGTAGCCGAATATTTTTTTGATGGATTTGGTCAGTTGCTCCCATGCAATTTGGTTGTGGTTGGTCTCGGCCAACAGGTTGCGCAAGACGTCACCGGGTTTGCCCTGTCCCAGCAACTGGTTGATTTTGGGTTGCTGATAGACTGGCTCTTCCGTGCTTAGACCGGTCATGGCGGGAACAAAAACCGGTTTCGGAAAATGTTTGGGGTCTCGCAACCATTCCGGGTCTACGCTTGACAATGGACGAACGTAAACCTGCTCGCTACTGTCACTTCGTATTTCAACCGGCACGGCTGTACCGCCACAGGTCAGCTCTATCTCAATGGAATCCCTTGAGGAACGCTCGTTCCATAACAGATCAAAGGCACGTAACGGCACTGCATAGAATGCTTGCCGTGCAATTGGCGCTCTAGCGTAGGCACCGCCGCGCCGCTGGTAATCGTTAAGTTCACGCCAGCGATTTAATGCCAGCGACCAGGTGGCGATGGCCTGCAACAAAGTGGTTTTGCCGGAATTGTTGGGGCCGGCGACAACGACATTGCCATCAAGGTCAAACGTTTCTTCCTTGAAACACTTGAAATTGCGGATGGTGACTTTATTGATTTTCATTTAAATTGCCGATATTGCTAGTGTTTGTTTCATTCGGCTTAGAAATTCCTATTTTAGGAATCAAACAAAATATACGAAAAAATGATGCGACAGAGCCTCCAGTACAAGCCATTAGTAAGTATTTATAATAAAGTTGTATCGGTTGGTTCTCATAGAAAATTCCTCCCAATGCGATAATCGCCAAAATCAAAGATAGAAGCGCAGCGTTACGAACCCATTTCATCAAATAAACAAAATATCCGGCAGCCTGAATTTTGTCCATGATGGGGGCTTTATACAGCAATAGAATGCTGAGAGATGTGCCTGACAGTCCCGCCATAATTGCACCGACGGTCGCTAATCCGGAAAGGAACAGTGGTGGCAGTGTCGGAATTGTTAAGAAATAAGCAAATGTAATACCGACTGCCCCACCGATGTATGGGGCTTTCTTTTCCCAAAAAGAAAGTACGCGATTATAGAGATAATTCATTGCTGATTATTCCTGACAATAATCCCTTCATTGACCCAGCTATTATGAATTTCCTTTAAGGCAGTGCATCGGATATCAAACGGATACATTCTAGTGTTTGAATCAATTTTCAATTTATTATACTTTTTTTCTTCTCTTGCTTTTAGAAAATCAATCGTTTCAGGAGTGTCATCCAAGGTTTCTGATAAATTTGCTTTTATTGATCTAACTAAACTTTCATCTTCATCTTGAGTATGTAATTTTAAAATATTCTTAATAAGGCCTTTAAAGCTCTCCATTCTTTTTGTTTTTCCTCTGGCCTTGAATAAAGTTATCTCTACCTCTCCGACACCAGCAATTTTCGTCTTTTGGGATAAATCCAATGCTGCTGTCAGCGACATTCCGTGCTGTTGATCTGCTGTGGTCATATTTCTCGCTGGCAATTTCAGACGATAAGATACTTTGTTGGCATATTTTTTTGTTTCAAGTTTTGCCAGCGCCATTTTATTAAGGCGTACTTCAATTTCAAATTCTTTTTCGCCAGCCACTCGAATATATTCGGCAATTTTTCCAGCGCGACAACCATGATGATTGTATTCAACTAAAAGCACTTTTGCCTCGCTATCGTAAAGGATAGCCGTTAGCTCACCGTAATCTTCGTCAGCACCGAGATTGAATCCTTGCGTCGGTGTTGTTTTCGTGGCACGACCAGGTCCCATCGACCGATGTTTAGTAAAATCCATACAGTATAGGCAGGCTTTTTCATCGAATAATTCACTTTCCATTTTCATGCTGTAACCGCCAATGACCTGTACTCGTGACTCAATGGACTTACTTTTAATCACACGACATGCTGCTAAAAAATCATCGCCATCTGTAACATCATATAGGTGTACGTTCATGGCTTTAGTGGTCATTTTTTGCCATTTTTGAAGTTATTCGCTTCTCAACCAATAACTCATTTCCCCGGTCGTCAATGACTTTGACGGCAATCTTGCCGTTGTCGCCGGCTACGAAGGGTTCGCTGGTGTCGCTGGCGAGGTGTTGCCAGACGGATTCTTCAAAGTCGGCGCGGAGGGCGTTGCGGATTTTATCCCAGGCGGAGGTTTTGGGAAAAAAGACCTGACCGGCGCGGAAGCACTGGCCGTCGTAGTCGGTGTCCAGCATCCAGCAGGGGACATTGTGGCCTTTGTCATGCTTGGTCTCCATGCTCACCGGGTCAAAGGTGTCCAGGCCGAGCAGTTTCACTTGATATAGCGGCTCGCCGTCATCCTGTTTGCCGCAGGCAGTCAGTTCAATATCGGGCAGGCCGCAGACTGAAAACACTTCGCTGGCGCGCATGTTTTTGAGCAGGTCGGACATCGCCAGGTCGGTGCTGGCTTGCACGTAGAGCGCGGGGATGCCGGCGGTTTCTTCGCAAAGCTCTATGGTTTTTCGCGCTGGCGGTTCTATGGCGAAGGCGATGGCGAGCAGGCGGTTGAAGCCTTTCGCGCGTGCTTCTTTGGCGGCGTCCAGAACACTCATTTCACTGATGGCGGCGTTGGCGGGGCCGAAGACTACGGCCACAGTTTCGCCGTCTTCGGTTTGGGCTTCGGCGTGCAAGGCGAGTGATTTTGCCGGCGGGCGAACGCTCTTCAGCGCGAGGGTGTTGTTGCCGGGCAGACGGATGACCGGGGAGAGGCGCAATACTTCGGTCATGCGGACGAGGTGGCTGGTGTAGTCTTCGGCGGGGCGTTCGCGGACTTCGTCTGCCCCCCCGCGCACGTCGGCGGCTTCGGGCGAGAGCGGCGTCGGCAGGACCGCCTCCACGCAGAAGGGGCCGGTGATGCGGGTGGTGTTGGCAACGGTTTCGGGTTTGTCCACCAGCACTTCTTCACCGGGGGGTTCGTTGTTGGCGATGGATTTGAGCGTGACGTGCGGGACGATGCCGCCGATTTCCTCGCCCTTGCGATCTTGCTTGCGCTGATAGACGAAGCCGGCGCCGGGGCCGGTGGCGTCGTCCTTGAGTTCGTAGTAGGGGAAGGTGGCGGTCAGCAGTCGTTGCCGGGCGAGGGCGAGCGGTACGCGCGAGACATCGGTGGTAATCCAGCGGCGTCCCCATTGCTCGGCGACATAGGCGGTGGTGCCGGAGCCGCAGGTGGGGTCAAGGACGAGGTCACCGGGGTCGGTGGTCATTAAGATGCAGCGTTGGATGACCTTTTCATTTGTTTCCACAACGTAATGCTTGTTCGTAGCAAAGCCCGCAAAACTTGTATCCATCCAGGCGTTTGTCAACTGTTGAACGGGGTAATCATCTATGTACCGCACATACCATAATCTATTGCCAACTACGGCAAGTCGGTTGGCTTTTTTAAGATTCTCCATCCCATCGGGATAGCTTGCTTTCCAATGACTGTTATGTAGTGGTCTGAATGTTTGCTCCTCGAACTCAAGCGGTGTGTCCAGTGATGCCGCTCCTTGACCTTGAGAGTTGTCGTAACGAAACATTTTGCAGTTTTCGGGAAGAAAAACCTTTCCTTCCCTTTCTTCTCTGGTCATTGGTCTTCTGTTCCCGTCAGGAAATTCTAAAAACCTGTAGGCATCGTCTCCCTTTTCCAAGCCGTCTTTAGATTGAAACAATGGTCTGTATTTAAGTTTTGTTTTGTCTTTAGAATACCAAACAAGGTAATCACCCACCCTGCTAATTGCTGAAGTTGAGAAACCGCTGGTCGTTGCAAAATAAATCAAACTCACAAAATTCTCCCGCCCAAAAATCTCATCCATCACACTCCGCACCAGATGCACATTCTCATCTGAAATCTGCACAAAGCACGAGCCGCTGTCGGTCAGCAGTTCTCGCGCCAACAGCAGGCGGTCGCGCATGTATGTCAGCCACGAGTGGGTGCCCAGCGTCCAGGTGTCGCGGTATGCCTGTACCATCTCCGGCTCGCGGCTTAAGCTATCGTCGTCGCCGTCCTTGACATCGCGTTTGCGCACGAAGGGCTGAAAGTTGCCGCCGAATTTGATGCCGTAGGGCGGGTCCATATACACCATCTGCACCTGCCGTCCCATGCTTTCGTAGCGCAGTAGCGAGTTCATCACTTGCAACGAATCGCCGAGGATCATGCGGTTCTGCCAGCCGTTGGAATGTTCATACGCACCGCGAATCTTGTCGCCGATGCTTTTGTCGCTTTCGCCGAACAAGTCCAGTGTGCCCTGGCGGTTGCGCCTGTAGCGTTTGAGGGTATCCAGCACCGCTTGCGTGGAGAGGCGTTCGTGCACGAACAGCGGCAGGGTCGGGACGCTAATCTCGTTGGCTTCGGCTTTGCCGCTCCAGTTCAGGAAGGGGCGCGAGAGGGCTTGCAGTTTACGTGCGGCTTCCTGCGCGGTTTTCACATCCTCGCTTTGCAGAATTTTGGCAATCAGCGCCTCGCCTTCGCTACGCGCGACTGACTCATCCCACGACATTTCCGGTGAGAGCGAGGAATCAAAGCGATACGTGCCTGGGTCTTTGCGTTTGCGGCGGGGGAATTGCTCCTGCGCACCAGCCTCCGGCCGCAACAACGCCTTTTTGTCGCTGTGGCGGTAGTCGCGCGCGGTCGGGGTTTTTTGAGTGTGCTTCGCGGTGGATTTTTTGCGAGGAGGCATGGCAGGGGAATGTAGCAGATAAGGCGTTGGTTGTCTGCTCCCCGCTTGCAGGGGAGTAGACGCGAACAATGTATGCCAGCTATCAGCTTGCCGTATGCCGGTTTGCCAATTCCAAACAGGTGAACCATCACCTGGCTATCATTCAGGAGATTGGTCAAACTGACATTCTGTTTGTTGCAGGCACACGGGCCAAGGGGTTTGCCGTTTGGTATTTTGTCATGGCAGGATTTCAATATAGTGATTTATGCATAGTTAAATTGATAACTCAACAAAATAATGTTATAAATTAGATATGATTCACTATTTTTCAATATCAAACTATTCTTCTGTTCGTGAGGAAGTGGTACTGGATTTGCGGATTCCAAAAACCGCTCCCGACCTGCCTCATTTTCGGCGGAGCCGAGCCAATCCGGATATCCGGTTGCCGTCGGTTGTTGTGCTTACGGGACCTAATGGGTCAGGGAAAACAACGTTGCTTCGCGCACTGGTTCAGGCTATGCGCTTTGCTTTCACACCATGGACATCCAGCGAGAAGCCACTTCAGTCGTCATTCCTTCCGTTTTTTTCTGAAGAGTGCAGAAGTCAGCCGACACAGTTTTGTGTGGAGTTTGAAGCCGACTGGTTGGCGCCTGGCCAAACGCCGGACTTGTTCCGCTATCAGTTTTCCGTAGGACGTGACAGGCAGAGCCACACATCCAATATGGTCGAGAGCGAAGCGTTGTTTCATTTTCCCAAAGGGCGTCCACGACGTCTCTTTGAGCGAGGTGAATCGAACGAGTCTATATACGTTTCCAGTGAATTTGGGATCAAGCCTAAAGACGATCGCTTAAAAGCTGTTCGAAAAGATGCTTCGGTCCTCTCCACTCTGGCGTTGCTCAACGTTCCTCTGGCCGTGCTGATTGCCAGCAGGCTGGAATTATTTCGGTTGACAACCAATATCCTGTATCACGAGAACTGGATGCCAGAGACCAAAGATGTAGTCAATCTATTCGAAAGAAATCCTGATATGAAAAAATGGGTTGAGAAAGAAATTCAGAGTAGCGATTTGGCCGTTCAGGGCATGAGCATCGGAAATGACACCAAGGGGAGCAGGTATGTCACCTTTAAGCATCAAGGGCTTGACCAGCCAGTCCATTTACTTTTTGAGTCCGGCGGAACGAAGTATCTGTTTCACCTGTTGCCCCAAATACACCTCGCACTTACGAATGGGGCTCCCGCTATCCTGGACGAAGTTGATAGCAATCTTCATGTGGACATTGTTGGCGAGATTTTCCGCCGGTTTCGCTCCCGTGAGACGAATCCCAATAGCTCACAGCTTTTAGCCACTTCGCACAATGTCGGTCTGCTTGACGATCTCGAGAAGGAAGAGCTTTTCATTGTTGAAAAGGGAGAAAACGGCGGGACTCGCGTACACGGTGTCCAGGATGTGCGTGGTGTGCGTCGGGATACCAAACTCTACCCCAAGTACCGCGCCGGTGTGCTCGGTGGTGTGCCGAATCTAGGCTGATTCCATGCGCCGTGGTCACTCAATTCCCACACGGCGAGCTATTTTTATTAGTGTTGAAGGTGCGAGTGACCGCGCTTTCGTGCAATTTCTGGGAAAGTGGTGCAAACGAAAAGAACGGCATCTGTCTCTGAAGGTCAAGCCGGCAAACGGTGGAAATTCAGTTGATGTCGTCAAAGACGCCATAGGCTACCTGTCCAAAAGTTCTGCGGAAAAAGAATTTCGACAGCGACTCGTGTTGCTTGATAGCGATCGCATCCCACAGGATATGCAGTCAAAGCGCGATGCCAGCGCTCTTGCGTCCAAGGACAAGATTGAAGTTATTTGGCAGACTCCGAATCTGGAAGGGTTACTGGTCAGATTGCATCCGGGACACGAAGATCGTCAATTGCAAGCAAGCATCGCAAAGACTGAATTAAAAAAACTATGGCCGGAGTATGACAAGTCGCTGACCGTGCAACAGTTGGAACACCGTTTCGACTTAGACGGCCTGCGACGAGCCGCCAAGTATGACATGTATTTGCAAAGGCTTCTCGCAATTTTAGAGCTAGACAAATAAATTTGACTTGATTTCGTCTCAGACCTCACCCTTTCAGCACCTCCGTTTCTCCTTCCGACTTTGCGATGATGACGGTGGCGCAGGTGTCGCTGAACACGTTGACGGTGGTGCGCATCATGTCGAGGATGCGGTCGGTGACCATGAGGATGCCGATGCCTTCCGGCGGCAATCCCACGGCGGCGAGAATCACCACAATGGCCACCAGGCTGGCGGCGGGAATGCCGGCGACGCCGATGGATGTCAGCAGGGCCACCAGCACAATCGTGAATTGGGTGGCCAGACTTAAATCCAGCCCGTAGGCCTGGGCGATGAACATGGCCGCCACACATTCATACAGGGCGGTGCCGTCCATGTTCACGGTGGCGCCCAGCGGTAGCACAAAGCTGGAGGTTTTGCGTGATACGCCGGCGCGCTCTTCAACACATTCCATGGTCAACGGCAGGGTGGCGGACGAGGAGGCGGTGGAAAACGCCGTCAGCAGCGCGGGGGACATGGCTTTGAAATGCCGGGCGGGTTTGATGCGGCCCAGTACGCGCAGCGCCAGCGGCAGGGCGACGAACGCATGCAGGGCGAGGGCGACGACCACCGTGAGAAAAAATCCCAGCACCGGTTTGAACGCATCGAAGCCGGTGGCGCTGACGGTTTCCGCAATCAGGCAGAACACGCCGATGGGTGCGAATTTCATAATAAACATTGTGATGCCGACCATGGTGTCGGAGATGCCTTGCCAGAAATGTTTCAGGGTGGCCTGGTATTGACCGCTGATGCGCGTCATAAACACGCCGAACAGGATGCTGAAGAAAATCAGGCCCAGCATTTGCCCTTCGTGCGCGGCGGAAAAAATATTCTTCGGCACCATCCGCATGAAAATATCAAGCACGTCGCGGCTGCCGCGGCCTTCGACCTTGGCCAGCATGGTGTCCAGTTCGGCTTTGTCCGTTCCCAGATTCAGTTGTTTGCCGGCGGGCTGACCGTTGCTGATGCCGGGCGTCGTGATGTTGACGACGGCCAGGCCGATCAGAATGGCCAGCAGGCTGCTGCAGGTATAGTAGAGTAGCGTTTTGCCTCCAAGCCGACCGAGATTGTTGCCTTCGCCCAGTCCGGCCATGCTGGAAATAATGGAGGCGACGATCAGGGGCACGATGATCATTTTCAACGCGTTGAGAAACAGCGTGCCGAGAAAGTCGTAGGCTTTGAACAGGTCGCTCTCGACTGGTGTCAACTGGCCCGCCGCCAGAGCCGCCACAATCGCAATACAAATTTTCCAGTGCAGTTTCATGCGTGCTTCCTTTTCATGTTGTTCGTGTGGTGACAGACACGAGTGGACGTTGCGCCGACCCAGAGACAAAGGCGCGCATGGTGTCAGGCAGAATAGTCAGACACCATGCGGGATATGCGGAATGCCCTTGTCCGGGTCGGAATGTACACAAACCTCGCGGAGTTTTCCAGCGGGAAATCGCCGCCAGCCCCTTCTTGCCGCCGGCTGGGCGCAATCCGGCAATCAGCCGATGCCGGAGCGCGCGCTGTCGGGTCTATGCGTGGGCCACGCCTGATCGCCTGCCATGGCCTGTCTTGTCGCATGTGGGTTGCTGTGATAGATTTTCCATTCGTCGCGTGTAACCTGCTTGTGTATCCTGAAGGAGCGGTGTCTTCCCAGCGTCAATCCGGCTTATGTCCACATTCTACAATCCCCAGGCCATTGAAAAGAAATGGCAGGCTTACTGGCGTGAGACCCAGCCTTTTCGTTCCGACATCGACCCGGCCAAACCCAAGTTTTACGTTCTCGATATGTTCCCGTATCCGTCCGGGTCCGGACTCCACGTGGGCCATCCCAAGGGCTATATCGCCACCGATATTATTGCCCGCTACAAACGGATGTGCGGCTTTAACGTCCTGCATCCGATGGGCTGGGACGCCTTTGGCCTGCCAGCGGAGCAATACGCGATTGAAACCGGAACCCATCCGCGAGAAACCACCAGGCGGAATATTCAGAACTTCAAGCGTCAATTCCAGTCCCTGGGCATGGATTACGACTGGTCACGGGAAATTGACACGACCGATCCCGCCTACGTGCGGTGGACGCAATGGATTTTTTGCAGTCTGCATGAAAAGGGGCTGGCCTATTTGGCGGAAGTGCCGGTGAATTGGTGTTCGGCTCTGGGAACGGTACTGGCCAATGAAGAAGTGATTGACGGGAAGAGCGAGCGCGGGAGACATCCGGTTGTTCGGATTCCCATGCGGCAATGGATGCTTCGGATCACGGCCTATGCGGATCGGTTGATTGAAGACCTGGCGTTGGTGGACTGGCCCGAATCCATTAAGCGGATGCAGCGGGAGTGGGTGGGGCGTTCTGAAGGCACCAGAATTTTTTTCCAGGTCGTGGGGCATGAGACCGATACGAGTGAGGCGACGCGGGCGATTGAGGTGTTTACCACCCGTCCGGACACCCTGTTCGGCGCGACGTATATGGTGCTGGCTCCGGAACATGCGGCCGTGTGCGCGATGACGACGCCCGCACAGCGCGTGGCCGTGGAAGCCTACGTCAAAGACGCGTCGCGGCGGAGTGAACGGGCGCGTGTCGCCGACATGGGTGAGAAAAGCGGAGTCTTCACCGGTGCGTTCGCCGTGCATCCGGTCACGGAGCAGCCGCTTCCGATCTGGATTGCGGACTACGTGTTGGCGACCTACGGCACCGGCGCGATTATGGCGGTGCCGGCTCACGATACGCGGGACCATGCTTTTGCGAAACGGTTTGACTTGCCGATAGTCGAAGTCGTCTCCGGCGGCGATCCGGCCTCCGCCGCGTTTGTCGGGGAGGGCACAAACGTGAATTCTGATTTTTTGAACGGCCTGGCCACTCCCGATGCCACACAACGCATGAACGACTGGCTGGCGCAACATGGGAAAGGCGAGAAGACCGTCCATTATAAATTACGCGATTGGCTTTTCAGCCGGCAGCGGTATTGGGGGGAGCCGTTTCCCGTGCTGCATCTTGACGATGGCACGACCCGACTTGTGCCTGAATCGGATCTGCCGGTCCTGCTTCCCGAGTTGGAAGATTTTCGACCGAGCGGGGAGTTTGAACCGCCTCTGGCCCGCGTACGCGAGTGGGTTGAAGTCACCGATCCCGACACCCGGCGCAACGCCCTGCGTGATACCAACACCATGCCCCAGTGGGCCGGAAGTTGCTGGTATTATCTGCGATTTTGCGATCCTCATAATGATCAGGCGCCGTGGTCCCAGGAAGCGGAACGCTATTGGATGCCGGTTGATTTGTACGTGGGCGGGGCCGAACATGCCGTGTTGCATCTCCTCTATGCCCGGTTTTGGCATAAGGTGATGTATGACCTCGGGTTGGTGCATACGCCTGAGCCGTTTCAGAAATTGCTGAACCCGGGCATGATCCTCGGGCACAGCTATCGCTACTTTGACAACAATCTTTCTGACGATCCCGCGTGTGCGGCACAGGCCTATCCGGCCTCGGCGGTGCGTTTTGACCATGAAACCCCGCTTCACAACAAGACGGGGGAGGAATTAAAAGCGCGATGGGTGGCGTCACACGACGTGCGGTGGGCGGAGGCAGAGACGCCGCTGCATCCGACGATTGACGGGCTTGTGTTGGAAGAAGTCACGGAGAAAATGTCGAAGAGTCGTGGCAACGTGGTGAATCCGGATGAGATGATTGCCGAGTACGGAACCGATGCGCTGCGGCTGTATGAAATGTTCATGGGGCCGTTGGAGAAAGGCGCTCCCTGGTCTCCCGCATCCATTCCGGGCGTGGTGCGGTTTCTGCAGCGGGCCTTTCGTCTCGTGTCTGGCGAGGAGGGACGGGCCGCCACGGGTGTGCCGGTCGCGGACGGGGGCACGCCGAATCAAGCGCGACTCACGGCCAGAACCGTTCAGGGTGTGACGCAGGACCTGGAGGCGATGCGGTTGAATACGGCCATCGCGAAGTTGATGGTCTTTGCGAGGGATATCACCAAAGACGGGCCTTTGCCGCGCGCCGCGGCCGAGGCTTTTGTTGTGTTGCTGTCGCCGTTTGCCCCGCACCTGGCGGAAGAATTGTGGGAAGGGATGGGCCATGCGACGGGTCTGGCGCATCAGGCCTGGCCGACGTGTGACCCCGCTTTGGCGGTGCATGAGGCATTGACGATCCCCCTGCAGATTAATGGCAAGCTGCGAAGCCGGATTCAGGTCTCGGCCGACGCGCACAAGGATGACATTCTCGAACGTGCGCGCAACGATGACAGGGTGCGGGAAGGGTTGAAAGGGGCCACGCCCCGCAAGGTGATTTATGTTGAGAAAAAGCTGGTCAACTTTGTGGTCTGACACGCTGAAAGGAGTGGGGATATGATGGACGGACGGGTTGCAGCCGTGGCGGTCGTTGTGATGTCGGGCCTGCTCCTTCAGGGGTGCGGCTACCAGTTTGTCGTGGATGGTCCCGGCCCGCGCATTGGGAGCGAGGTGGCGATGATGGATGATGAGACACCCGCGGTGTGGCTGGCCATTCGCACGTTTCGCAACCGTACGTTTCATCCTCATCTGGAAGATGCCTATACCCGTTTTATGCGTCAGGAATTCACCGTCGGGAGCGGTGCGCGCGTTGTGGCGGATGACGCGCGGGCTGATTATGTGATGACGGGCGAGATCGTCTCGGCGGCGGTTTCGTCACTGACGTTCTCGACCGGCGAAACACGGGAACGACGCGTGGAGGTGGCGGTGAGCGCCACGGTGACGCATCGGCGGACGGGCGACGTGGCGTGGACGGGCACTGCCGACGGCACCGGAGATTTTTTTGTGAATCGCGCGCTCGATGCCGAAAGCCGTCAGGATGAAATTCAGTTCAATCAGGTGCTGCAGGACCGGGCTTTGGAGCAGGCGGGCCAGGATGCCGCGGCCACGTTGGCTACGTCCTTCCGGGATGCGTGGAGACAGGGAAGCTTCCTTCCCGGGCCGCCCCCGTCGTCAGCCTCCTCTCCGGCCCCCATCCCTCCTTCCCCAACCGACATGCCGGCGGTGGAACGTTTGCCGGGATTGATGAGGTGACGTGTGAGCGGACGTCGTCCTGGAGATGACGGTATCAGCCTTCTCAATCTCGGTTTGTCTTTGGTGGACCCAGGGCGGGTGTCGTTGTATGTGCTGCTTGGGGAAGAAGTCTGCCTGCGCGATGAAGCCATTGACATGATTCGCGACCACGACTCGCCGCGTTCAAAGGCCGTGGCCGCGGGAGATGTCGGGACTGTCGCTAACGCGGACGACAGCGATATTTTTTCCTTTGAGGTGCTCTATGGCGATGAAACGTCCGCACAGGACATTGTGGCGCATGCTCAAGAAGTCCCCTTTTTTTCACGCCATCGCGTGATGTTGTTGAAATGGGCGGACAAACTGCCTGCGCGGGATGGGGAAGCGCTCCTGCCCTATTTTGCCGCGCCGTGTGATTCCACCACCCTGATCATCTCTGCGAGCAAACTGGATGGTCGGATGAAATGGGTTCAGGCGTGTACAAAGAAGGCCGTGGTGGTGAACTGCGCTCCATTGTATGACAATGAGCGACCTGGTTGGATTCGCCAGGAGGCGAAGCGCCTGGGCCTGCGGCTTGATGCCGACGCCGAGGGGTTGCTGAAAGACATTGGCGGAGAAGGGTTATACAGGGTGCGGCGGGAAATGGAGAAGCTGGCGCTTTATGTGTCCGGAGGGGCCACGGTCAAGGCGCATGATGTCGTGGCGGTCCAGGGGAAAGAACCCGGCGCGTCGGTCTTTGACCTGTCGGGAGCCATTGCACGGGGTAACGATGCCAAAGCCCTCCTTATTCTGGCGAAAAACCTGGAGGCGGGCGAGGTTCCCCTGCGGATACTCGGCGCGTTGCTGTGGCAGTACCGTCGTTTGTGGAAGGCCAAAGACGGGTTGCATCGCGGAGTCGGCGAAGCGACGACGTTGGCGAAATCTCTGGGCGTCCCTTCTCCTCGGTGCAGCGAGTTTCTCGCCGTAGTCAGGCGCATACCTCTGGCGCATTTTCCAAAGACCTTTGCGGCTTTTGCGGAGACGGATCGTGCGCTGAAAGGTGGCACCGTCACTTCGCCGCCCCGCATCCTGTATGCGTTAATTTTTGGTTTGTGCCGATTGGCGCAGTCCGTGTCTGACAGGACCCGTGGGCCTGTGAAGCCGGCAGGGCGTTCAGGGACAACGTCGAAGATGATCAGCGGGCGTTGAAGGCGTTGAAGGCTGTGGTGAGGTGCGAAATGCGTCGGGAGGCGGTATTGCGATGGAGCACACCTTTGGTCACGGCTTTGTGAAGGGCCGAGGTGGCTTCCCGGAGAAGGGTGCTGGCCGATTGGGCGTCTTGTTGCCGGACGGCCCCCTGGAATTTTTTGACAACGGTGTTGGTCCGATGCAGGATGGCGTGGTTGCGCGTATGGCGCTTCTCCGACTGGCGGGCCCGTTTGATGACTGACTTATGAACAACTGGCATAATGTTCCTTTCAAGCTGATGGGACGCGCAATCCGTAACTTTTAGCATAACCCCTTCTCGCGGGTCAAATGGTCAACGGACAAGAGACGGACATGGCCGGGCATGGACACGGTGACACACGGGGTACGGGGATTCACGCCAGAGAGCGGTTGATTTTCGCACTGGATGTCCCCACGGCACAGGCGGCGGAGGCGGTGCTGGATGCCGTCCATGAGTCGGTTGGGGTGATCAAAGTCGGGTTGGAACTATTTGCGAGTGAAGGTCCTGCGGTGATTCGGATGGTGCGGCAATTTGGCAAACCCGTATTTCTCGACTTGAAAATGCTGGATATTGCGGAGACGGTGGAACGGACAACCGCGCGGGTTGCGGAGATGGGCGTGTCCTTTCTCACTGTGCATGCGCAGCGAAAGGCGCTGGTCGCCGCCGTGAAAGGTCGGGCCAGTCATCCGGCGTTGAACATTCTGGCGGTGACGGTGTTGACGAACATTGACCGTGCGGATCTTCTGGAATTGGGGGAAGAGGGAGACGGGTGGAGCGTTGACGCCCTTGTGGTGGCGCGTGCGCGTGTGGCCGCCGACGTCGGGTGTGATGGCGTAGTCGCTTCCGGGAAGGAACCCATGGCCATTCGTTCGGCCATTGACGCCCCGCTGTTGATTGTGACGCCCGGTGTTCGGCTGGCTGGTCAGGGCGTTGATGATCATGCTCGTTCCACCACGCCGCGCCAGGCCATTCAGGCGGGAGCGGATTATGTGGTGGTGGGTCGGCCGATTCGTGACGCCCCGGACCCGCGCGCAGCCGCACAGGCTCTCGTCAGTGAAATGCAGGACGCCTTTGATCAACGTGGTGCTCAATAAAGCGGGCGGGATTGCGGCGAGACGGGAGCGATGGAGTACAGGGTTCTGCTGTCTGTTGCGTCGCGCAGGTCTTTTTAGTGTATCATGCCCCTTCCGCTTGAAACCGGTCATTGTGACGAGTGAGTGGTGGGTGTAGCTCAGTTGGTTAGAGCGCCGGATTGTGGATCCGGAGGCCGCGGGTTCAATTCCCGTCACTCACCCCACTATTCC
Organism: Nitrospirales bacterium; assembly: GCA_965207175.1. Taxonomy (GTDB): domain Bacteria; phylum Nitrospirota; class Nitrospiria; order Nitrospirales; family UBA8639; genus Bin75. Next base: position 1,078,138 of record OZ242269.1, on the reverse strand, counting down.
GCTTGCCATCATGCTGTCTTGCTCACTTGTCCGCATATGTGGCCTTCTCGGTGTTCTTCTCCTGACGGGTTCCCCGGCGTGGGCCGATTCTCCCGACGCTCCCGACTCTGATATTCCTGACGCGACTTGTGAATCGGCGGAAGGCTGCTTTCTGGCTGCCGTGTCGTTTGCCGACGCGCATCCCGATGACGCGCTGTTGCAGGTCAAACAGTTTCGCCGCGTGCACGAGGCGCATCCGGGGACCCTGTGGGCCAGGCGTGCCGGGTTCCGACTGGGATGGGCCATGCTCGACGATGATCCGGAACAGGCTCTTGCCTATTTGCGCGTGGCTCGCAAGGACTTTCCACTTCTGGAAGACTATGCGGTCATGAAACTCGGGCAGGCCCTGGGGCGTCTGGGTTCCTGGCATGACTCGGCCACGATGTTTGACGAGGCGTTGGCGCTCTCCCCGCCTTCTGTCTTGCGCGGTGAGACGCTGTACGAAGCGGGCTTTGCCTGGTTTGAGGACGGACAGTGTCACCATGCCGGCGATCGTTTGCGCCGGGCCGCGTCCCGTGATCCGGATTCTCTCCATGTGCCACGGGCGCTCTATGTGCGCGCGACATGCGCCGACCGACAGCGGCGCTCGGCGGATGCCATACAGGCGTTGCGTGAAATCTGGCGGCGTCATCCTGAATCTCCTGAAGCGCAGGCCGTCAATGACATCGTGCGGTCCGGCCAGCCGGCATCGCTGCATTGGGAGCCTTCGACAGAGGATTATTATCGGCGAGCCAAAACGTTTTATGACCTGGCACGCTTTGAAAAAGCGATTCAGGATGCGCAGACGTTTGTGGACGGACGCCCTGGCAGTCCCGGTCGTGAAAAGGGGCTTTTTCAACTGGCGCTGGCCCATGTGCGACTGAAGCAGTATTCGCAGGCCGCGCCCATTTTCCGCCAACTGACCGAGACGGTTTCCGCCTATACTGGCAAAGCGGCTGTCTGGCTGGCCAAGGTGTACTTGCGGCAGGATCGGGGCCGGCTTCTTCTGGCGTTTCGTGATGCGGAGACGCCGGGGTTGCGCAGGAGTGACCGGGATCAGATCCGATGGTTGAGCGGCGTGTGGGCGGAAGATCATCACGAGATTCAGGACGCCCTCGCGGCCTATGACCATGTCTCGCGCGCAGTCCACCTTCCCACGCTCCAACGACGCGCTCTGTGGCGCCTGGGATGGTTGCAGTATCAGCAAGGCGCATGGGAAGCCGCGCGCGTCCGCTTTCACATGCTTGCGACCACGGTGAAAGATCACGGCTGGCAACGACAGGCTCATTACTGGCAGGCGCGCACGCTTGGACGGATGGGACAAGAGGATGAGGCGCAAACGTGGTATCGGCGCGTGGCGACCGAGTGGCCCATGACCTACTACGGGCAATTGTCGCAAGCGCGTCTTCGGCTCCCGATCAACGTGAAAGACAATCAGCGCGCACAATGGGCGGAACAGGCGATGGCGCTTCCCGCGTCGTCCGGACTCCGGACCAATGTGCATGTTCAAAAGGCCAACGCCTTGTCACTGATGGGCCTTCGCGAGGAAGCCGCCGGAGAATTATTAGCGGTCAAGGCGCGTTATCGCGGGCAGCCCCGGAACGTATATGCGGTCGCGCGGCGGTTGATGGAATTCGGAGCCTATGACGCCGCAGTGGTGATCGCCGTGCGGAATTTTCTGGATGCCCTGCAACGTCATCAGGTTCCTCCCGATTCGCCATTGTGGCGGGTGACCTATCCGGCGGGATATTTACAGGCGATACGGGACTCTGCGGCTCCGCATGTGGACGCCTTTCTCGTGGCGGGGCTGATCCGTGAGGAAAGTCTGTATGATCCCAGGGCGTTGTCGCCTGTGGGCGCCATGGGGTTGATGCAGCTCATGCCGAAGACCGCGAACCGCGTTGCGCGTCGTCTGGGCCTTGGTTCCGTGGATCGTGAGGATCTCTTTGATGGCGCGTTGAATGTTCGGTTGGGGGCCTACCACGTCGGCGAGTTGCTGGATGCCTATCAGGGAAATCAGATTCACGCCATCGCGGCGTATAATGCCGGCCACAAGGTCGTCCGGCGGTGGATTGACAAGTTTGGCGACCGGGACCCGGATGAATTTGTCGAACTCATTTCCTACAAGGAAACCCGTCGCTACGTGAAGCGTGTCATCACAAGCTATCGTATCTATCGCTACCTGTATTCCACAGCATGTAGTGCTTTTCGTCTTGACAGGGCCTGCTGAAAATTTTATTCTGTTGGCAGGTTTCAACGGTTATGCACGGCGGTAGCAATTTTATTGTCCAGCATAATATCGGCGTTGTAGGAGTTGCGAGGCTGGCGGTTATCAACAGAGGAATCAGGAACAGATATGAAACTCACAAATCCAGAGAAGCTGATGCTCGTCATGCTGGCGGAAATCCATGAACACCTAGGAATTAAAAATGGTACCGACACAAAATTCCTCGCCGATGCAATCTACGAAGATCAAACATGGGCGTTATCTTGGGAAATGCAGGGCATCGTTGGTGATACACATGATTCAGATCCTCCAGAAATCAATGAAGTATTAGATATTCTTGATATGTGGTCTTTCATTGAGGATGGGTATGCATCTTTCGATGCCAACGAGAAAAAACAAATTGAGACCGAGGCTGATCCATTCGGAAGTCACGTTCGGTTTAGTGGTTTTGATGGGAATAATGAGGCCAAGCACATGAGAATTGCTGAATTTTTGGTCGAAAAGCTGGAGCGTTTCACCGGTTTTAAGGGTCGTGATTTTAACTCCCATTACCCTAGTCTTGGTTCCCACAGACGGATGTTTTCTGTGTTTGAGCCAATTCGTGTAACATTGGTCGGTCGGCCTCTTAGCGTATCGGAGGTCATTAAACTTTTGAAGGCCAAACGCGCAGACCGGAGTTAGCAATACAGATGGGAATGCTATCGGGCAAGATGGCAATCAGTCGGTTGCCCTACGAGGAACTCATGGCATGATGAAGACACACACAAAAATTCAAATCAAAGCCGTGGCCAATAAATGGATGTCCGACAACCTCAACGGGGAACGAGTTTTGTTGTCTTTGGGTGTTCTCAAAAAGGAAATAGAAACAAATACATGGGCGGTTGAGTTGTTGGCGAAAAGCATCAGCAAGCAAGCAGTGGGGACGCTTCGAGTTGATGCCCACGGACATGTCGTGCAAGTCACGGATGTCAAGCAAATCGTCAAGGGATTGGTGGATGTGGGTCAATCACGCGATCAAGATTCATCTCGTGTGACCCAGCGTCATGCGTGGGAACGCGGGTTGTTTTATGGGGATGGCATTGAGGCAGCCAGACGGCTGGAGAATCAATCCATCGACCTGTTGCTGACTGACCCTCCCTATGTCATTAGCAACGCCTATACGTGCCAAAAACAAATCCCTCGTCGACTTCGAAAAGATGGGTCAGATTTTATCATGCCGAAAGGCGATTTCGGTGAATGGGATCGTAGTTTTGACCCAAGGGCTTGGGCCGAAGTGGTGTTGCCAAAGGTGACGGGATGGGCGGTGATTTTCTGTTCACACACGCAAATTGCAGAGTATTCCGTCCTGCTCCGCGAACACGGGTTTAACGCCGTTGGAACAATCGTCTGGCATAAAACCAACCCCGTTCCTTTCAACCATCGGTTCAAACCCATCAACGCATGGGAGGCCGGAGTCATTGGAAAACGGCCCGGAACCAAGTTCCATGGTCATGCCGTCCATAATGTCTTTACTTGCAAATCTCCATCCCCGCAACAGCGCATCCACCCGACACAAAAGCCGTGCGGACTCATCAGGGAATTGATGGAGCTATTCAGCCGCAAGGGGGATCTTGTCCTTGACCCTTTCGCGGGTTCAGGAACAACGGCCTATGTCGCGCTGGAATTAGGGAGGAAGGTGTTAGCTTACGAAAATAACGCGGAGCATTACGACGCTGCACGACGGCGACTATCATCCGTTCAGCTTACGATTTAGCGAATCACGCCATGCCACAATATCATACCACCCGCAACCAATACACCCATCAGGGTCTTGTTTGTCGATACCCTCCCATCGATGATTGCCGCTATAGAAATAGCGTATCCCAAACGGTTCACCCCGATGGCCGGTTTTATGGCAAGACTCACAGGCACGGCTCTTGAGCAAATTATGACTCACCGCACCATTGGATTTTTTCAGCAGTTGAAACCTGTCGCGGATTTCATCGTCGGTCATGTTGTCGTAGTCGGTTTGTTTCTTCTCGGATTGCTTATTCCATCGTATCTTCGGCAATTTATGATCTATGGTAATTTGAGACAGTGGCCTTGTGGCATTATCAACCACATCTTTCTTGTGCAGAACGCTATAGATTCTCTTCAAAAGCGATTGTGGAATGTTGGTATAGTAGGAAACCTCCGTAAAATTCCCATTCCACCTATCATGTCTTGTCGTTGTACCACACTTCGTGCAAGGTCGCTGAACACTTTCAATGACAATCCCAGCCCTGCTGGAGCCTCCATTCTTAAGCCCTTTAATCCCGCCACTGCCAGCCAGTTGGCCTGTTTTGATACGACGGTATTCATGGTTTCTGCAATGCCATTTCTGGTCATCCAAGACGCGAAAAACGAGGTATTGTTTTGATTTTTTGTTGAAGAATGATTTTATGTAAGAAGACAAATTCATGGTACAATTAAGCAGTTTTTACATGAAAAGGCAAGTTATACGGGAGAGATGGAACCGATTGATGATCAAAAATATGGCAAAGGATGCATAGGTGATGTCGGTCAAATAGAAGCAACATTGACTTTACGCCAAGCTGGGCTGAAACAGGAGTCAAAAGTTATGATGCAAGACTCAACGGAAACTGATGGGAAATATTGACAGGAAAGTATTCCTGAAAAATGGGATTGGATTGGGTAAGATTGCCTATAGTTTCGGGATGAGGTATTCCGAATGAGTTTTGATAAAATGGATGCTTTGGAGGTCCGCGTGCGGCGATTGGTGGACCGGATACAGGACCTGCAACAGGCCAATAAATCTCTTCAGCAGCAATTAAGCCTGGCGAAAGAGGAATTAACAAAGCACGAAACAGGTTCCGGTGATTGGGAGTTAGAGCGGGAGCATATTAAGTTGCGCATTGAAAAGGTTCTTGGAGAACTGGACGGGCTTGAGTCGCACAATGCCGACCTGGAAGAAGTTGCCGATGGCCAAGCCCATTGAAGTTGACGTGTACGGCCATAAGCTGGTCCTGCAGCCCACTGAAGATGAAGCATATGCGCGAGAGCTGGCCCTGTACGTGGATGGGCAGATGCGAACCATTGCGAAAGAGTTGACGAAGTCCACGCCCGTGACGGTTGCCATTCTGGCCGCGATGAATACCGCGGATCAGATGTTTCGGCAGGAACGCCTTCGGCAGGAGGGCGAGATGGAGATTGAACGTCGCGCTGAAGGGTTGCTGGAGTGCATTGGATCGCGTTTAGAGACTGACAATATCGCGTAGCAGGGCCTTGTTTGCATGGCAGTCGGTGCGTCTGTTACCATGTTCAGGCAGGGGGAGTGTTTCGAAGACGTCATCTTTGAAGAGAGGAATCGTCGGACACTCGGTACGTAGCGGGGAATAATGAGAGTCAAAAGTGCATGATCAGGAATGAAGTCAGGTTTTTGGGGAAATTAACGGTGCGATCACTTGCCACGCAAGACGGTTTGTGTTGTTGAGGGAGGAATGCCCAGCTTGCCGGCGCGTATGATGTGTGCAGTTTGAAGCCGTCAACACTGGTCGGGGCCATGATTCGCAAAAGGGGCCCCAGGCGTATCCCGTACCGGAGGCGAGTAAGTGGCGGATCACATGTTCCAAACAAGAGGTAGAGCCGTCGGAGGCAGCCACGTGCTGTCTTGTGCGATGGTCGTCGCACCCCTTTCTCTCCTGACTTAGAGCGGTGCTTTTTCCGGCCCGTCTTTTCATGCCCTGCCCTGTCGGTTCTGTTGTACTCCTCATTTTCCCATTGCGTACGTGTTCGCCGTGACACATGCGTCTTCGTTGTAGACATTTCTCTCAAAGGCTCGTGCCGGGTGATCCGGCGTGAGGATGTAGAGAGGGGAGGTGGCAACCATTGTGACGGATATCATGACGATGGATATTATGACATTAGCGGGTGTTGGTGGTCTTGCCATTGTGGTGGGCTTTGTGTTGGACCGTGTGATCCAACGCATGCGTTTAACCACGCAACGCCGTGATACGGAAGAGCGGCTTCGTCAGTTAGTCCAATCTTCGCAGCGCGAAGCCGAGCAGCTGGTGAAAGAAGCCAAAATCGAAGCGAAGGATGTGTTGTTCCAGGCCAAAATCGAACGAGACAGGAAAGAAAAAGAACGACGGGGAACCCTGCAGGATCTGGAAAAACGGTTGGGGAAACAAGCGGACGATTTGGAGAAAAAGACCGCGAATTCCGATCGACGTGAGGATGAATCTCGCAAGCAGGCCCATACCCTGTCGCAGCGAAAAGAATCGTTGGAGAAGAAAGAGCGGGCTTGTGAACAAGTCACTCGGGATCATTTAGCGGCGTTGGAGGGCGTGGCCGGATTGACCAGGGATGAAGGCAAGCGGCAACTGCTGGCCGAGATTGAAAGCGAGGTTCGTTTGGAAGCCATGGGGCTGACGAAACGGACCCTTGATGAAGCGAAGGAAAACGCCGACCGGGAAGCGTTGCAAATTGTGACCAATGCGATTCAACGTATTACCCGTGATTATGTCAATGAAGCCACCATCTCGGTGGTGCCTCTTGCCAATGAAGGCATGAAAGGTCGCATCATCGGGCGGGAAGGCCGAAACATTCGGGCGCTGGAAGCCGCCACGGGCGTGGATTTGATCGTGGATGAAACACCGGAAGCGGTGATTGTCTCCGGGTTTGATCCCTTGCGACGGGAGATTGCCAAAATTTCTCTTGAACGGCTGATGAAGGATGGCCGCATCCATCCGACCCGCATCGAAGAGGTTGTGGAAAAAGTCAAAGGTGAGGTTGACAAGTTGATGCGGGAAGAAGCCGAAAAAGTTATTTTCGAAGTGGGACTGTCAGACTTTCATCCGGAGATTGTGAAACTCCTGGGCCGTTTGCGCTACCGGACGAGTTATGGACAAAACAATCTGTATCATGCCCGTGAAGCGGCGTACATCTGCGGCATTATGGCCGCGGAATTGGGCCTGGATCTGAAGTTGGCCAAGCGTGGCGCGTTGTTGCATGACATTGGCAAAGTGGTGAGTCACGAAGAAGAGGGGACGCATGCCATGTTGGGCGCTGAAATGGCAAAGCGGTATGGCGAGTCGGAAAAAGTCGTGAATGCCATTGCCGCGCACCATGAACAGGTGGAGCCGATTTGCCCGGAATCCGTGCTGGTCGCGGCGGCTGAAGCCCTGTCTGCGGCGCGGCCCGGCGCCAGACGCGAAACGCTGGAAGCGTACGTGAAGCGATTGGAAAAATTGGAAAGCCTGGCCGTGGGCTATGATGGGGTGGAAAAAGCCTATGCCATTCAAGCGGGTCGGGAAGTGCGGGTGATTGTGCAGCAGGAATCCATTTCCGACAACGACGCACTGCGTCTCTCTCGTGACTTGTCCAAAAAGATTGAGCAGGAAATGACGTATCCAGGCCAGATTAAGATCACGGTGATTCGGGAAAGCCGATTTACGGAATTTGCCCGATAGGGGAAACGGGCCAACGGAAACGGGGGCGTTTGTGGTCATTTTGTTTATCGGTGATATTGTGGGTGAGCCGGGAAGGCGGGTCATCGCCAGCACCATCCAGAAAGTCAGTGAGCGCTACCATGTCGATCTTGTGATCGGCAATGGCGAAAATGCGGCCGGGGGATTCGGCATTACGCCGGATTTGGCCGACGATCTCTTTGACCTCGGGTTCTCGGCGATCACGCTGGGCAACCATGCCTGGGATAAAAAGGAAATGTTGGACTATATTCGCAAAGATCCCCGCATCGTGCGCCCGGCCAATTACCCGGAAGGCGCACCCGGCCGGGGGTCGTTTATCATTGACCGGCCCAACGGCGAGAAAGTTGGCGTGATCCAGCTCATGGGGCGGGCGTTTATGCCGACGCTGGATTGCCCCTTTCAGGTGGCTCGGCGAGAAATTCCCAAACTGCGTTCGCAGACTTCGTGTATCATTGTGGACATGCATGCGGAAACCACGTCGGAGAAGATGGCCATGGGGTATTTTCTGGATGGCCAGGTGACCGCTGTTGTGGGAACGCATACGCATGTGCAAACCGCGGATGAGCAGATCCTGCCCAAAGGGACGGCCTATTTGACGGATATCGGGATGACGGGCCCCGTCAATTCCGTGATCGGTTTTAAAAAGGAACTGGTGATCGAGAAGTTTCTCTCGCAGATGCCCCGACGGTTTGAAGTGGCATCAGGGCCGGCGGTTTTTGGTGCGGCCGTGATTGAACTCGATCCCGCGACCGGAATCGCCTCCGGCATTCAACGCGTTCGAATCATCGAATAATTGCAGGCGCCTCGACTGTGTCCGGTATCCCGCCGATTATTCTCACGATCACACAACTCATGACGGGTATTCGTGCGACGCTTGAACAGGCGTTTCCGGACGTGTGGGTCGAGGGAGAGATTTCCAATCTTCGCATGCCCGTGTCGGGGCATGTCTATTTTTCTCTCAAGGATCAGGCAAGCCAAATCCGCGCGGTGGCGTTTCGGCGTGTGGCCGCGTCGCTCCCGTTTACCCTGGAAGACGGTCTCATGGTGCTCGTGAAGGGTCGTGTGAGCGTCTATGAGCCGAGAGGCGACGCGCAAATCCTTATCGAGTCGCTCGAACCCAAAGGCGTTGGCGCGCTACAGATCGCCTTTGAACAACTCAAGGCCAGGCTCCATCAGGAAGGCATGTTTGATCCCGCGCGCAAGCGCGCCCTTCCGTTTTTCCCGCGCCACGTTGGCGTGATCACGTCCAGAACGGGAGCCGCGCTCCATGATATTGTGACCGTGGTGCAGCGACGGTGTCCCCTGATCGGTATCCGGCTGTTCCCCGTGGCCGTGCAGGGACCCGGGGCCGCGCGGCAAATCGCAGATGCCGTCAGGTTGGCCAATCAACAAGACGATCTTGACGTGCTCATTGTCGGGCGCGGCGGGGGCGCCTGGGAAGATTTGTGGAGTTTTAATGAAGAGGTGGTTGTTCGTGCCATTGCCGACTCCCGCCTTCCGGTCGTGTCGGCGGTGGGTCATGAAATTGACGTGACCCTGTCCGACTTGGCCGCTGATTATCGAGCGCCCACTCCCTCGGCGGCGGCGGAAGCCATCTCGCCCGTTCTGGTGGACTTGCAAGACCGTGTGCGTACACAACACAGGCGGCTGGCGCAGACCATGCGGCGCATGCTTGTGTCGCACGGAAAGCAGGTTGATCTGGTCTGTCGGGCGCTTCCCGATCTTGCGGACATCGTCCAGCGTCAGATGCAACAGGTTGATGAATTCCGGTCTCGTCTTGGTCGAAGCCTGCGCGCGATGATTGCCCAGACTCGACCGACATTGCTCGCCGTGTCCGCCGGTCTGGTCAGCGTGGGGCCGGGATTATCGTGGCAACGGGCCAGTCTGCTGGTGCCGCAGCTCCGTCAGCGACTTTCCCTGGCCATGCCATGGGCGATCACACATAAAAAACATCAATTGCGAACCGCGGCCAGCACCCTTCACACGTTAAGCCCTCTTGCGATTTTGTCTCGCGGGTACAGCATGATTGAGACCAGCCCCGGGGGCGTGATTGTGCACGATGCGCATGCCGTCGAAGTCGGTGACCGTATTCGGGTGCGATTGGCGAAAGGCAGGCTGTCATGTCTTATCGAAGACATGGATCGGGTGTCGTCAATCTTGACGTCCCGGGAACACGGCGTATAATGGGCTTCCGGTCGGCAATGGGTGCTTTGCGTACGGAATGCCGTCTTTCCCGGCGATAGAAGGTGGAAGGTGAAATCGGCGGGATCATGATCGCGGAACGTATGGGCGGTCACGAATGTGGGTTTGCATCGTGGTGGTCGTCGCAGTCTGGCGGGTTTCTCTATGGCAACCTTAAAATTTGAAGATGCCCTGTCCAGGCTTGAGACCATCGTGAACGAGTTGGAAAAAGGCGAACTACCGCTGGATGATTCCCTGAAGATTTTCGAAGAGGGGATCAAGCTCTCCAAAAACTGTCTCAAGATGTTGGCTGACGCGGAACGGAAGGTGGCCATTATGGTGCAGGACAACAATGGTCAGAAGCGATTGGAAGCGTATTCCGTTGATGAATGACGCCAGCGAACGCAACCTTTCCGCGTGAGGCCGTGGCACATCATCCTGTCTGGCCCGGCGGCGACAACCTGTCGGAGATGTCATCCCTCCCTTGACGACGCCACGCCCCGCGGTTCACAAACAACGACTTGACGAAGCACTGGTTCGGCGTCGGTTCGCCAACAGCCGGGAACAGGCGCATCGGATGCTTCTGGCGGGATTAGTGAAAGTTGACGGGCAACGCGTGGAAAAGCGGGCGACGCTCGTTGCCGCGCAAGCGGTCATTGACGTCGACGGGCCCGCAAGCCCTTTTGTCAGTCGTGGAGGCGAAAAACTGGCGGCGGCTCTGGACGCCTTTTCCCCCCGCGTTGCGGACGCGGTTGCGCTGGATGTCGGTGCGTCCACGGGCGGGTTTACGGATTGTCTTCTCCAGCGCGGCGCCCGTCTGGTCTATGCCGTGGACGTGGGGTATGGACAATTGGATTGGAACCTCCGAAACGATACACGAGTCGTCGTGCTTGAACGCTGCAATATTCGCCACCTTGATCATGCCGCCATTCCCGATCCCATTCAACTGGCCGTGATTGATGTCTCGTTCATTTCGCTTCGCCTGGTGCTTCCCTGTGTGGTCCCATTCCTGGCGGCCGGGGCGACGGTCATTGCTCTGGTCAAACCGCAATTTGAAGTCGGCGTGAAACAGGTGGGGCGGGGAGGCGTGGTGCGGGATGATGCGTTGAGGTGGGACGCGGCGCATCGGATTCAGGGCATGGGCGAACAACTGGGCTTTGCCTGCCTGGGGAGTCTTGATTCTCCCATTTCGGGGAAAAAGGGGAATCGCGAGATTTTGCTGGGTCTGCGGTGGCGCATGTCGCCCGGCGGGTCCTCGTGAACGCGCCGGTGCTTTGCGGAGGATCAATAGCGCGGAACCGACTGGTCAATTTCCACGGACCAGGCGTCAATGCCGCCAATCAGGTTTTTGACGTTGGTGAATCCCTGCTGCAGAAGAAATCCCGTGGCGTCGGCGCTACGCATCCCTTTATGACAGAGGGCCACGATTTCCTCGTTCGGGTCCAGTTGATTGAGCGAACCGGACAACGTGCCCAGTGGAATCAGCGTCGCGCCTTCGATTTTGGCCAGCGAAAATTCATGCGGTTCCCGAACGTCCAGTAAAAAGACCTTGTCACCTTTATCCCTGCGCTCTTTCAGTTCTCGAACGGTAATGGTGTGGCTCATCGTGCGGCCCTCCTTGAAAAAAGGTATGATAGTCGTGGTGTTGACGTGATGTCAATTCAAGCCCGCCGCCGGTCGGTGGCGGCGCCGTGTGGAATGGCGGGAGTGGGTCAATCCCGTATCATCCTTTGTCTGTGTTGACGAATGACCCATTGCCGGACAATAGCATGATGTTTCCCGTGATCTCCATTGCTCATGTGGCCGACATGGTCGGCCGGACCGTGCTGCTCAAAGGCTGGGTTAGGCATCGTCGCTCAAGCGGGAAACTCCAGTTTCTCACGATTCGCGACGGGTCGGGTGATATTCAGGCCATTCTGAACAAAGGGACATTGGGCGAGGAGTACTTTGATCGTGCGAGCCGGCTGACGCAGGAATCCTTGTTGGTAACCGGTGTGCCTCGTGCGGACGCACGTGCCCCCGGGGGGTATGAAGATTTGATTTGGAATTTAGGCAGTGAAGATTGGGCAGACTGGGTGCGATGTAAAAAAATACAATTATTGCCTTCCCCCTAAGCCATATCTTTTTCCCAAGCAGCAACAAGACTTCTTGATAATTTCGCTCGTAGAGGAATTTCAATTTTTTTGTATCCGAACAGCATTTCCAGAAAATAGATAAATACATATGTCGGCGTCAGTACCATTCTTTTCCTACGATCACCAGCAACTAATTTGATAGTTGCGTTGTTATCTGAAAATAAATAGTTTAGATGGTGAATATTCATTGGTGAGATATGTCCACGGTCCATCATTTCCCCTCTTGGGTGCCTTGCTTCCGAATAATCACCAAATTGATAAAATGTACCCGTCAGTAAGAATTGTAATCTTGAATAGAAATTAGCAATATTGGGTAAGGTAATGACAACGGTTCCACCAGGTTTTGTTACTCGCACGAGCTCCTTGAGCAAATGAGCGGGAGAAATGATATGCTCAACCCCTTCCATGCAAACGGAAAAATCAAATTGGTTATCATCGAAAGGTAGTTTTTCCTCTAAATTAGCATATACATATTCCGACTTTTCCTCATTGACATCCGCTTGAACAAATTCAATATTGGGTTTGCTAAAGAGAGAGGGGAACAATCCATTACCAGCAGGCAAATCCAAGACCTTATAGTGCTTGTCCGTCGACATCTGCGATTCAATAAATTCCGCTACCAGCTTCATATAAAGGCTGATAGTAGGTTTATGGGTAAACTTTTGAAGCATTGACATATCTCTACTCTTCTGAATGAGTGTTCTGCATTAAACCCAATACAGGCACCATATATTAACGGCCCTATTCTTGAAAGTCCACCTATCCGAACTGATCACTGGCGCCACATCATCATGATGGCGAATCCCTGTTGCAGCAGAAAGCCCGTGGCATCGGCACTGCGCATGCCTTGATGGCACAGGGCCACGATTTCCTCGTTCTGGTTCAATTGATCAAGCGAAGTGGGCAACGTGCCCAGGGGAATCAGCGACGCCCCTTCGATGCGGGCCAGTGAAAATTCATGGGGTTCCCGAACGTCCAATAAAAATATCTTCTCGCCTTTATCCATGCGCGCTTTCAGTTCCTGGACGGTAATGGTGTGGCTCATCGTGCGGCCCGCCTTGGAAAGAGGTGTGATAGTCGTGGCGTTGGCGCGATGTCAATTCAGGCCATCCTCGGCGGGTTGCTGTGTGGCGTTGGAGAGGATGACCGGACGAGACCAATTAGCCAGGGGAAGCCGGAACCGCTGGTAGGGGATGGTATATGCCCAAAGGCGACAAGACGAAAAAACCGGCATTTGAAATGTGGGAAGCGGGGCAGTCATTAGCGGAAATTCAACGGAAGGTATGCCGACCTTGCGGTACGAAACGCTCAAGTGTGAAAGGTTGGATTCTGGACTGGGAACGAGGCAATCAACGATCCTGGACCCCGGACTTGGATCTGTGATTTTGTCTCGTTGAAATTTTTACAAAAGTCAGGCGTTAGGATAAAAGCATGAATCTCCCTCCCGTCGTCTCCATTGCGCACATTGCCGACGTCGTGGGTCAGACCGTCCTTCTCAAAGGCTGGGTCCGGCATCGTCGCTCAAGCGGCAAACTCCAGTTTCTCACGATTCGCGATGGGTCGGGTGATATTCAGGCCATTCTGAACAAAGGGATGCTGGGCGAGGAACAATTTGGCCTTGCAAGTCAACTCACGCAGGAATCATCTCTGACGGTGACCGGCGTGCCTCGTGCGGATGCGCGGGCGCCGGGGGGCTATGAATTGGAGGTGACCGCGCTTGAGATTCTGCAAATCGCCGAGCCGTTTCCCGTGCAGTCCAAAGAGCATGGCACCGGATTTTTAATGGATCACCGCCATCTCTGGCTTCGTTCCGTGCGTCAGCAGGCCATCCTGAAAATTCGGCATGAAATCATCAAGGCCTGTCGGGATTTTTTCGATGAACGGGAGTTTGTTCTGGTTGACGCGCCCATTTTCACTCCCAATGCCTGCGAAGGCACGACCACGCTCTTCCAGACACCCTATTTCGAGGAAACGGCGTACTTGACCCAAAGCGGGCAATTGTACAGCGAGGCGACCGCCGCCGCCTTTGGAAAAGTGTATTGCTTCGGCCCGACGTTTCGGGCGGAAAAATCCAAAACGCGCCGGCATTTAATGGAATTCTGGATGGTGGAACCCGAAGTGGCGTTTGCGGAATTACCCGACGTGATGGACCTGGCCGAGGCATTGCTGGCGGTGGTGGTGCGGCGCGTTCTGGAAAACCGTCGGGAAGAATTACAGGTACTGGAACGGGACATTGCCGCCCTGGAAGCGACAGTGCCTCCGTTTCCGCGGCTCACCTATGAGGAAGCGGTGATGCGTCTGCAGCATCTTGGGTCGTCCATCCAAGTCGGGGATGAATTGGGTGCGGAAGAGGAAACGGTCTTATCCAAACAATTTGCCACACCCGTTCTGGTGCATCGGTATCCAGCAAAGATGAAGGCCTTTTACATGCAGCCGGATCCTGATAACCCCGACCTGGCGCTGTGCATGGACGTGCTGGCTCCCGAAGGCTACGGCGAAATTATCGGAGGCGGACAACGTATTCACGATTACCAAGTCCTCGCCGCACGGTTGGAGGCCCATCATCTGTCCGCAGATGCATTCCAGTGGTATCTGGATCTGCGTCGCTACGGTTCAGTGCCCCATGCCGGGTTTGGAATGGGGATTGAGCGAGCCGTGGCCTGGATGTGCGGGATTGCGCACGTTCGCGAAACCATTCCCTTCCCCCGCATGTTGTCCCGGCTGTACCCGTAGTCTGTGTTGGCCAGCCTTCTTCGGAAAATTTTCCGCTCCCTGTCGGCATCATACCTCACGGCTGTCATCAATGATTTAAGTGTTTGATTTTTCTTGACAAAAATATGCGTAGCCGTATAATTTGCCCGTTAAGTGGTGGAAAGTGGTAAGGAGTGGAATGAAGAAATGGCGAGCAGGGAGGCAGTGCTGGATAATGTCGTTCATCTTCCGGTTTTAGCGGAGGAGGTTGTGGCGTGGCTACGACCACGAACGCAAGGGTGGTACCTCGATTGTACTGTCGGTCTGGGCGGAACGGCAGAACGCATTCTGCAATGCAGCGATCCTGACGGCATGCTGATTGGAATTGACCATGATCCACTGGCGATTGCCCATGCCCATACACGGCTTCACGTCTACCGGTCCCGGGTCCGGCTCATGTGCGAAAATTTTCAAGATGTGAAATCTGTGATGCGCGCGGCCAACAGAGAACACGTGGATGGCATTCTGTTTGATTTGGGAGTGTCGTCCGCGCAACTGGATCAGCCCGAGCGCGGGTTTAGCTTTCAACGGGACGGCCCGTTGGATATGCGCATGAATCCCACCTGCGGACAATCGGCGGATGTGCTTGTCAATACCCTGCCTGAAACGCAATTGGCCACGATCATTCATGCGTTTGGAGAAGAACGATACGCGCGACGTATTGCCCGGGCCATTGTTCACGCCCGTAGCCACACCCCGCTTCGTACCACCATGGACTTGTCAAGGGTGGTGCAGCAATCCGTGCCCAAGTCATATCGCTACGGACGCTTGCATCCCGCGACCCGGACCTTTCAGGCGTTTCGTCTGGCCGTCAATCATGAACTGGACGCGCTGAAAATCGCGCTTGGCGACATCACGGATTTTCTGGCGCCGGGAGGACGGCTGTGCGTGATTGCGTTCCATTCCCTGGAAGACCGGATAGTCAAACACACGTTTCGGCGTGTCGCGCAAGAGGCGTCGGATCAATGGACTATCTTGACGAAAAAGCCCGTGGTGCCCGCCAGAGAAGAACGCATAGCCAATCCGCGTGCGCGGAGTGCAAAATTACGCGTTATTGAACGAACGCTGGAGAGGGAAGGCCTGCCGGCCGGAAGGGGGCACGCATGAAGCCGGTTCTCTGGACGCTGCTCCTTGTGGGTCTTGGCGGGGTGTTGCTCTTTTACGTGTGGGGAAGAGTGGATGTGGTGCGCGTGGGCTATGAACTGGATGCCTTTTCAAAGACGAAAGCGGCCCTGGAGCAGAAGCACGACCGTTTACGGATCCGGCTCTCGCAATTGCTGGCTCCCGACAGGATTGCCGCAGAAGCGAACACGAAACTGAAAATGACCCGCCCGGGCCCGCAGCAGGTGGTCCTGATTCCGACGCGCGCGAACAACGGCACTCCGCGCACCGGGGCGCTTCCACTGCGTTTCGCTCAACACAGGGGAGACTGATGATGCAACCGGTCTTCATGCCACAAGAGCCTGATGCGCATTCGGCGGGTTCCGGAAGGCGGACGTGTCTGGTGTTGTGTTTTCTTGTGGTCTTTGCCGCGCTGCTGCTTCGGTTTTTTGATCTTCAGGTGTTGCAAGCGGACATGATGACAGAGAAAGCCCGTCGTCAGCATGAGAAGACCGTCACGCTTGATGCCAGTCGGGGCGCCATTTTTGATCGACAGGGAAGGCCGTTGGCGTTAAATCGCGACGTCTTATCGGTGTTTGCCACGCCGACGGTGATTGATCGCCCGCAATTCGTGGCTCGCCAGCTTTCGCAGGTGTTGGGCGTTCCGCGGGAGCCTCTTGAAAAGCGATTACGAACCAACCAGGACTTCGTGTGGGTGAAACGGAAAATTCCCGACGCCTCCGGCGAACGGGTGCGGGCCCTCGCACTCCCCGGGGTTGACTTCCTCATCGAGGCGCGCCGGTTTTATCCCAAGGGGACGTTGTTAGCGCATGTCCTTGGATTCGCGGGCATTGACAGTCAGGGGCTTGAAGGGGTGGAAAATGGCTATGATCAACACCTTCGGGGCTCCGTCCGGCAGGTGGTGTTGCATCGAGATGCCCTGGGGCGCGTCATCATTCCCGAAGATCGGCAAGTGCCGCAGGGCCTTTCGGGACATGCCCTCCATCTGACGATTGATGAAGGCATTCAGTATATCGCGGAGCAGGCGTTGGAGCGGGCCGTGCGGGACACCCAGGCCCAGGGCGGGACCATTATTGTCATGGACCCCTCCACCGGCGAGATTTTAGCCTGGACGATTCGCCCCACGTTTGATCCGAATCACATCCAGCGGGCGTCACCCGAGCGGTGGAGAAATCGGGCCATCACCGATCCCTATGAGCCGGGTTCGACGCTCAAGGTGGTGCTGTCCGCCGCCGCTCTGGCGTTGAATCGTGTGCAGCCCAACACGCTGCTGTATGCGGGCGATGGCGAAGTCCCGATTCATGGGACCGTCATTCATGACCATGAGACATCCGGATGGATGACGTTTCGCGAAGCCGTTCAGCAATCCAGCAACGTGGCCTTCGTCAAAATGTCGCTGGCATTGGGAGAAGAATCGGTCTATCGGTTTTTGCGCGCGTTTGGCTTTGGTGAAAAAACAGGCATTGATCTTCCCGGCGAATCAATCGGGATCCTGAAAAGTCCGGATCAATGGAGTCGGCGCACGTTGCCCTCGTTGGCCATTGGACAGGAAATTGCCGTCACCCCGTTGCAATTGACCACGGCCGTCGCGGCCGTCGCCAACCAGGGATGGCTCATGCGACCGTTTCTGGTGCGGGAGATTTCGAATCATCAGGGACGAATCGTCTGGAACCAGTCCCCCCGTATTCGTCGCCGTCCCATTGACGCCGAGACCGCGAAAACGGTCACGGATCTTCTGGTCAACGTGGTGGAAAACGGGACGGGTCGCCGCGCGGCCATCCCGGGATATCGCGTGGCGGGCAAGACCGGCACGGCGCAGAAGGTTGATCCTGAAACGGGGATGTATTCGTCCACCAAATTAATCGGATCGTTTGTTGGCTTTGTCCCGGCGGAGGATCCGAAGTTCGTCGTGTTGGTGATGATTGATGAACCGCAGGGCCCGGCATGGGGGGGTGTCGTGGCGGCTCCGGTCTTTCGTGAGGTGGCAGAGCAGGCACTCCGGTATGTCAAAGTGGCTCCCCGCCGGGAACGCCGGATGGTGACGGCATCCAACCAGACGTCTGCGCTTGACGGGTCTCGCCCCAACCAGGCGCGAGTGCAGGAATGACGCTGGCCGAATTGCTCATGCCTCTCGAGATTGTCAGTGCGGAGGGCAACCTTGACGTGGAGGTGTCGGCCATTACGGATGATTCGCGGGACGTCACGCCGGGCGGTGTGTTCGTTGCCGTCAAGGGGCAGCGGACGGATGGCCATGCTTTTGTGGGCCAGGCCTGTCGGCAACGGGCGGGCGGCGTGGTGGTGCAAGCGCCCTTCCGATGTGCGCGCGATGTCGGTCCCGCCTGGATCACGGTCAACGATTCCCGGAAGGCGCTCGGTCGGTTGGCCGCGCGGTTTTTCCGGAACCCCTCGGATGCTCTTGCCGTGGTGGGCGTGACGGGGACCAATGGCAAAACCACGGTGGCGCACGTGAGTCAGGCCATCCTGTCGTCCGGTGGCTACCGGACGGGTCTCATCGGGACAGTGGGGTATCAGATTGGTGCCGAGGTGCAGGCGGCCAGTCATACGACGCCGGGTGCCGTTCCTCTGCAATCGCTCCTGCATCGGATGGTGGAAGCCGGGATGGAGGCCGCTGTTCTGGAAGTTTCGTCTCATGCCCTCGCGTTGGATCGGGTGGAAGGCTGTGCGTTTGACATTGTGGTCTTTACGAATTTAACCCGGGACCATCTGGATTTCCACGGCGATATGGAGTCCTACTATCAGGCAAAATTGCGCCTCTTTCGGGAATGCCTTGTCCCACATTCCGCCTCGCGACCCAAACGGGCGATTATCAACATTGACGATGATTGGGGTGTCCGTTTGCTGGCCGAGATGTCGGTCCCGGTGTGGACCTGTTCCATCCGTCGACGAGCAGATATTCAGGCGCGGCACGTGGCGCTCTCGCTGGATGGCACCCGATTCACGGCCCACACGCCCCTTGGCGCAGTGGATGTCCGGACGGCGTTGGTCGGTGAACACAACGTGTCGAATCTCCTGGCCGGGATCGGAGTCGGTCTCGCGCGCGGTCTGTCTCTGGATGCCGTTCAGCAGGGCATCCGGCGATTCCACGCGGTGCCGGGACGGTTTGAGCGCGTGGATGCCGGGCAGGATTTTTCAGTGATTGTGGATTACGCGCATACGGAGGATGCGTTGGCCCGGCTCCTGGCCGCCGCTCATCAACTCCGGACGGGACGGCTGCTGACGGTCTTTGGGTGCGGGGGTGATCGCGACAGGGGGAAACGATCGAACATGGGTCGGGTGGCCGCGCAACGCAGCGACGTGGTGTTTCTGACGTCAGACAATCCTCGCACCGAAGATCCTGACGCCATTCTGCGCGACGTTGAACAGGGGGTGCTGGAGCTTGCCGAATCGGAACGAGGCGCGTGGTCTGTGATCCCCGATCGTCGCGCCGCCATTCAGGCCGCGCTGCGCGAGGCGCGCACGGGAGATATGGTGCTGATCGCCGGGAAGGGGCATGAGGATTATCAAATCATTGGCGGGACGCGGCATCGTTTTGACGATCGGGAAGTCGCCCGCACATTGTTAACCGGGTTACCGAACCGTCGGTCGCAAGAGGCGCCCTGACGATGGCGGGGTGGACGGGACAAGACATGCTTGATGCCACGGGCGGAACATTGCTGCGAGGAACACCCGGGTGTCGGCTCCGACGCGTGTGCACGGATTCCCGTGTGGTGCGCAAGGGGGATGTGTTTGTCGCCATGAAAGGCGAACGGTTTGATGGCCACAATTTTGTCGACGATGTGTTGACTCGCGGCGCGCAGGGCGTCGTGATTGAAGCCGTCCCCCGACGTGTGACGATTGGCAGACCGCGCCCGGAACGCCGGGGCGCTCGCCCTGCCGAACCCTGTGTCGTCACGGTGAAGGATACGGTGCGCGCCTATCAGGATCTGGCGGCCTTTCATCGCGCGCGTTTTGATATTCCGGTTATTGCGGTGACGGGGAGCAATGGAAAAACCACCACAAAAGAGATGGTCGCGAACGCTCTTGCCCAGCGGTGGCGTCTCAAGAAAACGATCGGCAACGCGAACAATCGCATTGGGCTGCCTCGCACGGTGTTGGGGTTGACCGCGTCCCATCAACTGGCGGTTCTGGAATTTGGAGTCGATGCGGAAGGGCAAACCACGCGGTTGGCGGAAATTGCCCGGCCGACCATCGGTGTCATTACGAATGTTGGCGCGGATCATCTGGAATTCTTCGGAAACGTGGACGGATCCGCCCATGCAAAAGCCGAATTGCTGGCTCATCTTCCTCGTGACGGCACCGTGATTTTGAACGCCGATGATCCGTATTACCGTTTTTTCCTCGGCCGGGCCCGATGTGCGGTGGTCTCGTTTGGATTCGACCGTCGAGCGGATATCCGGGGGAGTCACATTCAGCAGCGTGGCGGGCGAACTGAATTTCGTCTCCACGTGACCGGACGTTCACGAACGCATCGCATGTCTCTCCGCGTGCATGGAACCCATAACGTGTTGAATGCGCTGGCCGCGATTGCCGTGGGACAGACGTTGGGGCTGTCGGTCGTCAAAACGGCCGCCGGCTTGAGCCGCTTTCGACCGGTGGCCATGCGGTCACAAGTATTGTCGCGACAGGGTCTCACCGTGATTCAGGATTGCTATAACGCCAATCCGGATTCCATGAAAGCAGCGGTGACGCTGTTACGGGAAGTCGGCGCGGGCAAACGGACCATTGCCGTGTTGGGGGACATGCTGGAACTCGGAGCGGAGGCACGGACATTCCACGCGGAGGTGGGCGCGTTTCTCGCCGACAGTCAGATTGCCTGTTTGATTGCATGCGGGAAATTCGGCAAGGCGCTGGCGCGCGGGGCCGCCGCACGGGGTATGCCCCCATCACAGATTTTTGATGCGCCACATATTCGCGACGCGCAACGGGTTCTCAATCGTCTGGCGCAACCCGGAGACGTCGTGTTACTCAAAGCTTCCAGGGGCGTGGGGCTGGAGCGTCTGCTGGACGGCCTCGCGCTACGGCGTCGGCCAACGCATCGGTAAGGACGGGACAAAACTTATGTTATTTTTATGGCTCTACCCACTGCACGCGGACTTCCCACTCTTTAACGTGTTTCGATATTTGAGCTTTCGCGTCATTTACGCGGCGCTGACCGCGTTCCTGCTCGCGTTTTTCCTGGCGCCTCCCATGATTAGAAAATTGCAGGCTCTTCGTTTGGGGCAAAGGATACGCGAAGAGGGCCCTCGCCATCATTTTGCCAAACAAGGAACCCCCACCATGGGCGGCATTCTCATTCTTTTTGCCGTGGTGCTGTCAACGCTGCTGTGGGCGGACGTGCGGAATCTCTATGTGTGGCTCGTCATCTTGTCCCTCGTCGGGTTTGGACTGATCGGGTTTGCCGATGACTACGTCAAAATTTCGCGGCACCGGTCCACGGGCTTAACCGTTCTCCAGAAGCTCGTGGCGCAAATCAGCATTGCCCTGGGAATCGGTCTGGTGTTTTACATGTCTGCCGGGTATTCGACGGAACTTAGTGTGCCGTTTTTCAAAACATTCACGCCCGACCTGGGGCCGTTCTACATTCCGTTTGCCGTTCTGGTGATCGTTGGTTGTTCCAACGCCGTGAATTTGACAGACGGGTTGGATGGGTTGGCGATCGGCCCCATCATCGTGGCGTCGGTGGCCTATGCGGCGGTGGCCTATGCGGCCGGGAATAAGGTGGTGGCCGACTATTTATTGATTCCCTACATTGAAGGCTCCGGAGAATTAGCCGTGCTGATGGCGGCGGTTTTTGGGGCCAGTCTCGGATTTCTTTGGTTCAATGCGTACCCGGCGTCGGTGTTCATGGGGGATGTCGGTTCGTTGCCCCTGGGCGCGGCTCTGGGCACGGTCGCGGTGGTCAGCAAGCAGGAGTTATTGCTGATCCTGGTTGGCGGTGTGTTTGTCATGGAGGCGGTCTCCGTTATCTTTCAGGTCCTGTCGTTTAAATCGCGAGGGAAACGGATTTTTTTGATGGCGCCGATTCATCATCATTTCGAGATGAAGGGATGGGAGGAACCCAAGGTCGTGGTTCGATTATGGATCGTGGCCATTCTGCTCATGCTCGTAAGCTTGAGTACCTTAAAACTTCGTTAATCGTTACCCAATGCCAATGATGCTGGAGGAGATGGAGCAACAGGCACCTCAAGAAACCGGGAAGGGGCCACGGCTCGCCAGGCTGCCGGGGCAATCCGTGGCTGTGGTCGGGGCGGGCCGAAGCGGGCTGGCCGCCACACGGTTGCTGGTCGCGCTGGGCGCCACAGTGTCGCTGGTTGATCATCAGCCCGAAACGGAATGGGCCGCGGCGGTGTCCGATCCGCACTGGCGGGGTGTTCACCTGTTTGGCGGGGAGCGTTTTGCGCGGGGGCTGGAAGCCGTTGACCTGGTGGTCGTGAGTCCCGGTGTTCCGCTGACACTGGAGGCGCTGGATGCCGTGCGCCAACGGGGCGTCCCCATTGTCGGAGAGGTCGAATTGGCCTCGTGGGTGTTGTCGGTTCCTGTCATCGGGGTGACCGGAACAAACGGCAAGAGCACCGTGGTGTCACTCCTGGGCGGGCTATTGCAGGAATGCGGGCATGCGCCGTTTGTCGGCGGCAATTTTGGACCGCCACTCACGGAAGCCGCCCTGGCCATGCACCAACATGCCTGCGAGGGGCGGACGACGGCGCCCCCTTTTCGGGAGATCGTTGCGGAATTATCGAGCTTCCAACTGGAAACCATTGATCAGTTTCATCCACACATCGCGGTGATGCTCAACATCACCCCCGATCATCTGGATCGCTATCCAGGCTTTGCGGAATACGCGAAAGCCAAGGCCGGAATTTTTCGCAATCAGACGTCAGAAGATTTTGCCATTCTGAATGCCGATGATCCGCGCCTCCGCACAGTGCGGGCGTCGCTCCGCGGTCAGCATGTGGAATGGAGTCTGACCAGGGAGGTGCCCGCCGGCGCATGGGTGGACGGAGACACGATTGTCACTCAATGGAAGGGGCCACCGGAGGAGGTGATGCCGGTGCACGAGATTCCCCTCACGGGAGCGCACAACGTGTCCAATGTCCTCGCCGCCGTCGCGGTTGGCATGGTCAGCGGATGTTCTCGTGCGGGGATGCGACGGGCCGTGCGAGCATTTCGCGGATTGGCGCATGCATGTGAAGTGGTGCGTGTGCGACGGGGCGTGACGTTTATCAATGATTCCAAGGCGACTAACGTGGACGCCACGCTTCAGGCGATCAACAGTCTGCGGCAACCCTTTGTCATCATGCTGGGCGGACGAGCGAAGGGACGGAGCGAGTTTCATCGTTTGCAGGAACCGCTCAAGCGGCACGCCACGCATTGTATCGTGTTGGGAGAATCGGCGGGAACCATTGCCCGTGCCATTGCCGGCGCGGGAACCATCAGTCACGTTTCGTCCCTGGCCGAGGCGGTGGAGCTGGCCGTGACCCTTGCCGCACCGGGGGACGCCGTGTTGTTTTCTCCGGCTTGTGCCAGTTTTGACATGTTTCGTGACTATCACGATCGGGGTCAACAATTTCGAGGGCTTGTGAATGCTCTGTCTCCCGCATGAGATGAACGAATGATGGGACACATTCGTGGTCACACATTGCCATTTGCATCGGGCTCGCCGGGGTGGTCTGCCCGCCCCGAACGCATGCGGGCCGGCCCCGTGGACCGGACGGTCCTGCTCGTGACGTATGCCCTGGCCTCCATCGGGCTGATCATCGTGTTTAGCGCGAGTGGCGTGATGGCGGAAACCCGTTACGGGGACTCGATGTTTTTTCTGAAACGTCAGGGTCTCTGGCTGCTGTTGGGGATGGTGGCCCTGCATTGGGTCTCCCACTGGGAATATGACAGATGGAAAACGCTCACCCCCTATGTGCTGGGGCTGACCTTCGTGCTGCTGATCCTGGTGCTGATTCCCATGCTGGGCATGCAAGTGAATGGGGCGCGTCGCTGGTTGCGTATGGGGTGGATGTCCGTGCAGCCGGGTGAACTCGCCAAATTGTCCGTCGTGTTGTACCTGGCTTCGTTTCTCACCAGGAAAGAGCAGGACATTGCCCGCTTCGGTCAGGGCATGTTGCCGCCCGTGCTGATCGTCGGGATGATGGCCGGCCTGGCGTTGCTGGAACCCGATATGGGAACGGCGGTGGTGATGACCATCCTCTTGCTGGGTCTGCTGTTTGTCGGTGGTGCGCGGCTCCCGTATCTCGTTGGGCTGGCGGGGATCCTGGCCGGTCTGGCGTACCTGCTGATCATGCAATCCGATTACCGCCGCCGCCGGTTATTGAATTTTTTGGACCCCTGGCAGGATCCGACCGGTGCCGGCTTCCAACTCACGCAGTCGTTTGTGGCATTGGGGAACGGGGGGGTCTTCGGTGTGGGATTGGGCGAAGGCCGGCAAAAACTGTTTTTTCTTCCCGAAGTCCATTCGGATTTTGTTCTGGCGCTGGTTGGGGAAGAACTCGGGTTTGTGGGCACGGGGTTGCTGATGGCCCTGTTCGTCGCGCTGATTGTCAGAGGCTTTCACATTGCGGGCCGGGCGCCCGATACCTTCGGGCGACATTTGGCGTACGGGGTGACCCTGTTGTTGGGCGTACAGGTGGTCATCAATATGGGCGTGGTGTCCGGATCGTTGCCGACGAAAGGTCTGACGCTGCCGTTGGTGAGTTACGGCGGGTCTTCGTTAATCGTCACGCTGGTGGCCATTGGCATATTGTTGAGTGTGTCTCGGTCGGTGCCGACGGGCCGGTCCGCGTCTTTTTTGTGGATGAGATGAATGTGGTGATTGCAGCAGGTGGAACGGGAGGCCATGTGTATCCGGCGATTGCCGTAGCCGAGGCGTTGTGTCGCCGGGACCCCGATACGTCCGTGACGGTTGTGGGGACGGGTCGTGCGCTTGAACATACCATGATGGCTGAAATGCCATGGAAGAAAGAAACGCTGCGGGTCCAGGGCGTGGTGGGTCGCGGCTTTCGGGCTGCGGTCTCGGCACTGTGTGTCCTGCCCGGGGCGGTGTGGCACTCCGTTCGTGTGTTGCGCGACTCAAAGGCGGATCTGGTCATTGGCACCGGCGGATACACGAGTCCACCGGTGGTGGTCGCCGCATTCATGCTGGCTGTGCCGCGCGCCATCGTGGAACTGAACGCGATCCCGGGCATCGCCAATCGGGCGCTGGCCCCCCTGGCCAACAGGATCTTTGTCTCGTGTGAACAGGCTGCCGACTATTTTCATGCCGGCAGAGTCGTGGTGGTGGGAACCCCCGTGCGTGACGCCTTTGTCGCGTCGCCTCCCGATATTGGATCCGGCCGGATCAACACGATTCTGGTCTGTGGAGGCAGTCAGGGCGCCCAGGCCGTGAACTCCGCTGTCATCGAAGCCATGCAGGCGTCTTCCATGATTCGGGAGCACGTCACCATGATTCATCAGTCAGGATCGAATGACTTTCATCGTGTTGCCCAGGCGTATCACCGCATGGGGGTCGCGGGAGAGGTGGTGCCGTTTATCAAGGATATGGCACAGACGCTTCGCCGGGCGGATCTGGTGATTTCCCGATGCGGCGCGTCGGCCCTGGCCGAAATTGCGGCCTGTGCCAGACCGTCCATCCTGATTCCGTTCCCGCAGGCCACGCACAACCATCAGGAATGGAATGCCCGAGTCGTGGAGCAGGCGGGGGCCGGCATGGTCATGCCGCAGTCCGCGCTGACCGGAACACGGCTGGCGCAGGTCATTGAGGAGTTGCAGCGCCATCCGGAGCGCGTTCGGCAGATGGCCGAACAGAGCATGCGTTTGCGAAAAACAGATTCGGCGGAGGTCATGGTCGACGAATGTTATCGGTTGCTGGCATCACGCCGGTCCGAACGTGCACGGTGACATACCATGTTTAGAAAAATTCAGCGTATTCACCTTGTGGGAATCGGCGGCAGCGGGATGAGCGGGATCGCCGAGGTGTTGTTAACGCTGGGCTATCATGTCACGGGCTCCGATGCGGTCTCGTCCGACAATACGCGTCGCCTGGAAACGCTGGGCGGAAAGATTTTTATCGGACACGATGCCGCCCACGTGGACGATGTGCAGGTCGTGGTGATTTCCTCGGCCGTGCTGTCGTCCAATCCCGAAGTCGTGGCGGCGCGACAGAAGGTGATTCCGGTTATTCCTCGCGCCGAGATGCTGGCCGAACTCATGCGACTCAAGTTCGGTGTGGCGATTGCCGGCGCGCATGGCAAAACCACCACCACGTCGCTGGTCGCGGCCATGTTGGCGCATGCCGGCCTTGATCCGACGTTTGTGGTGGGGGGGAAGGTGGATGCCATGGGCACCCATGCCAGATTGGGGCGAAGTGATTTGCTCATTGCCGAGGCGGATGAGAGTGACGGGTCGTTCCTTCAATTGTCTCCCGCGATTGCCGTGGTGACGAATATTGATCGAGAACATCTCGATTACTATGGATCCATGGACCGGCTCCTGGCGGTCTTCCTGGAATTTATGAATAAAATTCCTTTTTACGGGGTCGCGATCCTGTGCGGGGATGATCCGCATCTTCGCGCCCTGTTGCCTCACCTGCGGAAACGCTATGTGACCTATGGCCGTCTGGAGTCCTCTGACGTTTCCCGGCCGGACTTGCATGCGACGGATATCGCCCTTGAAGGATGGAGTACCAGCTTTAACGCCCGCTTTCGGGGACAGCCTTTAGGGTCATTTCGACTCAATATCCCCGGTGTCCACAATGTCTCCAACGCCCTGGCCGCGATTGGAGTCGGTCTGGAACTCGATGTTCCGCTGGATTTGATTCGTAGCGGCGTGGCCGCGTTTTCCGGTGTGGAACGACGATTCCAGGTCCGCGGGACACAGGGCGGCATCGTGGTCGTAGACGATTATGGTCATCACCCAACGGAAATTCGTTTGACGCTCGCGACGGCGAAGGCCGTTTGGCCGGGACGGCTGGTGGCGATCTTTCAGCCTCACCGATATAGCCGGACGCGCGAACTGCTGGATGAATTTGCGAACGCCTTTGCCCAGGCGGATGTGTTGTACGTCACACCAATTTATGCGGCCGGGGAAGACGCGATCGAAGGCGTGTCCGGCGAAAGACTGGCTGAACGCATTCGTGCGACGAGGCATCCGGCCGTCCATTGGGTGGAGAAAACCGACGCCTTGATCAACCAACTGCTGCGGGAACGGCAGCCCGGAGATGTGGTGCTCACGCTGGGCGCCGGGGACATTTGGAAGGTAGGCGTGAAGGTGTTGGAGTCGTTGTGAGCGTGATGCTCCGCTCGCACGGGTGCAATCAGGAGGTGGACGACAAACCGGCCATGTCCAGGCGTCATGATTTGACGGCGGTCCTTTCGGGGTTCCGTGGCGATGTCGCGTTTGACGCTTCGTTGGAAGCGGTGACGTCGCTTCGCATCGGCGGCCCCGCCGACGCGCTGGTCACTCCGGTGGATGTTCGCGACGTGTGTCGGATCGTTCGTCAGGCCCATGTCGCTCACGTTCCCCTCATGGTGCTGGGCGGAACGAACCTGTTAGTGAAAGACGGCGGTGTGCGCGGCGTAGTCGTGAGCTTGTCCAACATGGTCGCGATCACACGAGAAGAAGACGTGCTCGTTTTTGCGGAAGCTGGTGCGCGGATGCCCACGCTGATGGGGTTTGCGGCGCGTCATGCTTTATCGGGGCTTGAATGGGCGGCCGGCATTCCGGGGACCGTCGGCGGCGCCGTGGTGATGAACGCCGGGACCAAACTGGGGGAAATAGGCCACTGTCTGGAAGCTATTCAAATGGTGAACCCCGAGGGCCGGGTTCTGACCCATGCCGCCGCCGGCCTGTCCCTTTCGTATCGTCACGTCGGTCTTCCCGAAGGTGTCGTGGTGGGGGTGTGGGTGCGGCTCGCTCCGGCCTCTCGAGATCAGATTGAATCAAGCGCCAAGTCCTATTTGCAGTACCGAAAACATTCACAGCCGTTATCGCAACCCAATGCCGGGTCGGTCTTTAAAAATCCGCCGCGGACGACGGCCGGACGGTTGATTGAGGAAGCCGGTCTCAAGGGCTGTCGAGTGGGGGACGCGCAAGTGTCTACCAGGCATGCCAATTTTCTTGTGAATCTCGGGCGCGCGCGCGCTTCGGACATGTTGCGGCTCATCGCAAAAATCCAACAGGACGTCTTTCACCGAACGGACATCATGTTGGAATTGGAATGGAAAGTGGTGGGCGAAGACGAAGCCGTCTCCCCGCGTCGGCATGGGGCACGGTGAGGATCGTATGGCACACACATCAGCTCACATAGGCATCCTCATGGGCGGATGGTCCGCCGAACGGAAGATTTCCTTGCGCACCGGGCAGGCGGTGTATGCGGCGTTGATCCGCAAAGGGTATCGCGCCACGCGCATTGATGTGGGCACCGCGTTGCCGCTTACGTTGCGGGCGCGCAACGTCCAACTGGCCTTCCTGGCTCTGCATGGGCTGGGCGGAGAGGATGGCGCGGTCCAGGGTCTGCTGGAGGTGATGCGGATTCCCTATACCGGTTCGGGTGTGCAAGCCAGTGCGATGGGTATGAATAAACCGGTGACCAAGGCGTTTGTGCATCTGCACCATGTGCCCGTTGCGCCCGGGGTGGTCGTCAGGCAGGAAGCCCGCATGCCGGTTCCGCCGACATACCTGCCATGGCCGTTAGTGGTCAAACCGGCGAACGGGGGATCAACGGTGGGCGTGGTGATCGTGAGCAAACCCTCGCAGTGGAAACGTGCTCTCGCGCGGGTCTTTGAACACGATCATGAAGTGCTCGTGGAATCGTTTATCGAAGGTCGTGAGATTGCCGTATCCGTGTTGGACGGAGAGGCCTTGCCTCCGGTCGAAATTATCGTCCCGGGCAGGTTGTATGATTACGCGGCCAAATATGAAAAATCCGGGACGCGCTATGTCTGTCCGGCCCCGTTGACGAAGGGCCAGGAGCAACGGGTCAGAGCGTTGGCGGTGCGGGCGTATCAGGTGTTGGGCTGTGCCAGCGCGGCCAGAGTTGATTTTCGTATCACGCGACACGGGCGTCCCGTGTTTTTGGAAATCAATACGATTCCCGGCATGACCCGAAGAAGCCTGCTCCCCATGTCCGCGATGCAGGCCGGTCTGGATTACGACGCATTGACGGAACGTATTTTGCTGTCCGCAATTGAGCGGCAATCGAGTTGGAGAGCCGTCAGATGAGGCGAGGACGATGAGGCGAGGACGATGAGGCGAGACCTGAACCGATCACGGCGGCCGACGTCGGCGTTGACCGTGTGGCGACGATGGCTGTTTCGCGGTGGACTGTGCGGTCTTCTGGCGGCCCTGTGCCTTGTGGGCTATCAGTGGGTTCCGTCAGCCGTGGCGGGTTTGATGACTGTGCAGCATGTGTCCATTGCCGGGACGACGCGACTCGATCGTCGAGACATCCTGGCGTTGCTGAATTTACCCGGGGACAGCTCGTTGCTGTTGCTGGACCGGTCCCGGCTCGAAAAGCAAGTGGAAGCTCATCCCTGGGTGGCGTCCGCGTCGGTGGGGCGCGCCCTGCCCCACACCTTGTCGGTGATCGTGGTGGAGCGCAAACCCGCCGCGTTGGTGCGCGCTGCGGACGGAGCCGTGTTTGTGGACAACGAGGGCGTGGTGTTGACTCCGGCGTCGGACGTGCCGACGGGACGCTTGCCAACCATCGTCGGATTTTCCGCGGCGAAACTTTTGGAGGGAGATCGCGCGACGCAGGATCGAGTCCGGAAGGGACTTGAGTTTGCCGAGTGCCTGCACCGTCGTTTTGGGCGTGCCGTGACCGTTGATTTGGGTGATGCCCGGTTCCTGTCCGGTCACACCGATATGCGTGTTGTGCTGGTGAAGGATGACTTCCGGCATGCGTGGCAACAGTATCTCAATCTGGAATCCTATCTGTCGGAAGGGCATCATCCAAGACCGCATGAGATTGATTTACGATTTGTCGGTAAACTGATTGTCCGACAGAAAGGGTAACCGGCGTATGACTAAAGAACTTATTATCGTCGGGCTTGACATTGGAACGACCAAAACCTGCGCCATCGTCGCCGAGGTGACGCCTGATCAGGGTGTCACCATCATCGGTGTCGGATCGAGTCCATCGAGAGGGCTCCGCAAAGGAGTCATCATTAATATTGACAGCACCGTCGAGTCGATTAAAAAGGCCGTTGAAGAAGCCGAACTGATGGCGGCCGTGCAGATTAAATCGGTCTACATCGGCATCGCTGGTGGGCATATTTCCAATGAGACCGCCAAAGGCGTGGTGGCGCTCAAGCGCAATGAGGTCTTTCCGGGCGACGTGCAGCGTGCCATTGAGACGGCAAGGACGGCGGCCGTGGTGCCGCCTGATCGACGCGTGTTTCATGTGTTGCCGCGAGAATTTATCGTGGATAACCAGGAAGGTATTCGGGACCCGATCGGCATCGCCGGCTCGCGGCTGGAGGTGGAGGTGCATATCGTGACCGGGGCGACGAACTCGGCGAAGAATCTCGGGAGATGCGTCAATCAGGCCGGGCTGGACGTGGTGGATATTATCCTGCAGCCGCTGGCGTCCAGTGAAGCGGTCCTCACGGAAGAAGAAAAAGAATTGGGCGTGGCCATGATTGATCTCGGCGGAGGGACGTCGGATCTGGCCATTTTTTCCGAGGGCACGATCTGTCACTCCGCCGTGTTGCCGGTGGGAGGGCAGCACATTACCACCGATCTGCAAATTGGTTTGCGGACGTCGCTCGTTGATGCGGAAAAAATCAAGATTGATCATGGTGCGGCTCTCGTCACGATGGTAGGCGGTACGGACACCGTTGATATCCCGAGCGTCGGCGGCCGTCCGCCGAATCCCGTCGGAAAACGGGAGATCGTCGAGATTATCCAACCCAGAGTGGAGGAAATGTTTGAATTGGTCCTGCGGGAAATTCGTCGCTCCGGCTATGAGGGCAAACTGGCTGCGGGCGTGGTTATCACCGGCGGGACGTCGATGCTTCCCGGGATGCCTGATGGAGCGGAACGTGTGCTGGATTTACCGGCGAGACGCGGCACACCGGCTGGCGTGGGGGGCTTGCGGGACATTGTCAGCAGTCCAATATGTTCCACGGGTGTCGGGCTTATTTTGTACGCGCATCGCATGGATCAGGAAAGTGAGACGGTTGGCGCGGGACGGAGAAACGGGAATGGCGTGAGGAGTCTGGTGGGTCGCATCATCAACTTTTTTTAAGGGTCCGGTGCGGACGCCATCTCGGCCCGTTTGAGAATGTGAAGTTGGAACGGTGTGATTTTATTGAAGGGAGGCATCGCATGTTTGCACTTCAGCAGGACGGGGTTTCCCCGATTCGGATTAAGGTTATTGGCATTGGAGGAGGCGGATGCAACGCGGTCAACACCATGATTGCCGAGGAGCTTACGGGTGTGGAATTTGTGGTGGCGAATACCGACATGCAATCGTTGGCGGAATCATCCGCCACGCACAGGATTCAGTTGGGTCCGGAATGCACAAAGGGACTCGGGTCGGGCGCGAGACCCGAACTCGGCAAGGATGCCGCGCTTGAAAGCAAAGATGAACTCCGCGAGGCCCTGGAAGGCGTGAATATGGTGTTTGTCACCGCGGGAATGGGCGGGGGGACCGGGACGGGCGGCGCGCCCGTTGTGGCGAGTATTGCCAAAGAATGCGGCATCCTGACGGTGGGCGTGGTGACAAAACCCTTTCAGTATGAAGGTCACCGTCGCATGGGTTATGCCGAGGAGGGCTTGCGCGAACTCCAACGAAACGTGGATTCGTTGCTCATCATCCCCAATCAGAAACTGTTGGGCTTTGTCGAGAAGTCCACGACCGTGCTGAATGCGTTCAAAGTGGCCGATGATGTCCTGCGGCAGGCCATTAAGGGCATTAGCGATGTCATTACAACGACAGGCCTGGTGAACGTGGATTTTGCCGATGTGCGAACGATTATGTGTTACCGAGGGAGGGCGGTGATGGGCATGGGCACGGCCAGGGGTGAAAATCGCGCCAGGGAAGCGACCCGGCAGGCGATATCCAGCCCGCTTCTGGAAGAGGGGGGCATTGAAGGGAGCAAGGGCCTGCTGCTGAATATCACCGGCGGACCGAATCTGACGTTACATGAAGTCGACGAAGCGTCAACCATTGCGCAAGAAGCCGCGGACGACCAGGCCAACATTATCGTCGGACAGGTGATTGACCCGGCATTGACGGACGAGGTGACTGTGACCGTGATTGCCACCGGGTTTGAACAAGACCAAGAGCCTGTCTCAAGGTCGAAGGCGAAGGTGAAGGTGAAGGTGTCGCCGTTCGGCGCCTTGGCGGGTCAGGCCAGTCCCGCCGCCTCTGCGCCCCGGACTCCGCAGCCTGTTTTGGCCGCGACTGACCTGGATTACCCGACATTTCTGCGACAAGGGAAAGCGAATGGGACGGTCGACCACGGGACGGTGTTGATGGATGCGGATTGGGACGTTCCGACATTTTTGCGAAAGAAAAGGACGTAACGGGTTGACGTGAAGGAGGCAACGCTGGATGGTGTTTGCGACAGCCAGTGTTGCGTATTCCATGACAACAAGACCGCCGCTCACGAGTGCGTCCTTCGGGAGGCTGACCCGAAACGTTGTGCATTTCTTCGGGACGCGGCATGGGCCGCAGTATGGGGGAGGACCTGGGGAGCGGGGGGTGGTACAGGCCGCGGAACCCGACTACCCTGTGGTTGTCTCCGTCCGACAGGTTCATGGCGCGGACATATTGATCATTGATCGTCCGTTGAACGTGGGTGAACAATTTCTTGATGGCCGGGACGCTATCATCACCAATCAGGTCGGGATGTTATTAACCATTCGAACCGCAGATTGTGTGCCGGTGTTGGTTGCGGATGTCGCGCACGGGCTGGTTGGCGCGGTGCATGCCGGCTGGCGCGGGGCGGTGCGGGGCATTGTGGCGAAGACCATCCGGGCCATGGTGGAACGGTTTGGAGCCGACCTCGCTTCACTGCATCTGGTGATGGGGCCGTCCATCGGGCCGTGTTGTTATGAGGTTGACACTCCGGTGCTGGAACAGTTGCCGACGGATTTGCCGGGTGCCTCGACGATCCTCGCATCGACCGGTCCCCGGACCGGCCAGTTGGATTTAAAAGCCTTGATTCGGGGGCAGGTCCTGTCTCTCGGCGTCGCCGAAGACCGGATTCATATCGTGGATCTCTGTACCATGTGTCGGGCGGATTTGTTGTTTTCCTATCGCCGGGATGGAACAGTGCATGGGACCATGGTCAACGGAATTATGTTGACCCAGGGATGTTTCCGGGTATCCTGTTGACGGAGAAGACCTGTTGCCGGGGCGAAACGGTTGGATGATCTCCAGACGAAGATCCGGACGACGCTTGATGACATTCGCCGGGCCGCTGAACGCGTGGGGCGGGACCCGCGGCATGTGCGTCTGGCGGCGGCAACCAAAGGCGTCGAGGCGTTCCGGGTTCGTGATGCCATCCACGCTGGCCTGACTATTTGTGGAGAAAACCGGTGGCAGGAAGCACAAGCCAAGATGGACGCGGTGGGTCACCATGCGGGCGTGGAGTGGCATTTTATCGGTCGGCTCCAGCGACGGAAACTTCGGTGGCTGGTGGGGCGATTCGGCTTAATTCATTCCGTGGAATCATTCGAACAGGTTGAAGAGATTCAGCATCGCGCACAGGAACACGACTTGTCTCAGGCCATTTTACTTGAAGTGAACGTCGGCGGAGAAGATTCCAAAGGAGGGTTCCGACCCGACGAGTTGCCGGATGTCGCGTCGGCGATTGATCCGTTCGCGCATGTGTCCGTGCAGGGGCTGATGACGCTTCCGCCATGGCATCCGGACCCCGAACACATTCGGCCGTATTTTCAGCAGCTCAAATGTCTGGCGGATCGGCTCGCCACGATGCCGTTGCAACGGATTCGCATGGACGAGCTGTCCATGGGCATGTCGCACGATTTTGAAATCGCGGTGGAGGAAGGCGCCACATTGGTGCGAGTGGGAACCGCATTATTCGGCGCGCGTCCGCAGTCTTTGAGCGCCGAGTAAGCCATCAACGGCCGGCAACGGGACACGATGTCGACGATGAAACGGGAACGCGAGAAACATCCGGTGAAACGGAATGAAGAACGGAAGACGCCCGCGCGCATGCCTCACGAGTTGAGGTCCCAATGTTCGTAGCGGGCAATCTGTTGCTGGGGGTGGCCTTCGTCCTGGATACGGTGTTGTTTGTGTATATGTGGTTCATGATGATCCGGGTTCTGCTTTCGTGGGTGAATCCTGATCCATGGAATCCGATCGTGCAGTTCCTCGCAAGGATGACGGATCCTGTGCTGATCGTCATTCGACGACGCGTGGGCACGTTGCAGGGCGGCATTGATGTTTCTCCCTTCCTGGCGATTTTGTTGATTGTGTTTTTGCAATATGCCGTGGTGGCCACCATTCATGATTTGGGCATGAGGTTACAGTGATCACGGGATGCGGGCATTGTGCGGGCCGCGCCATTCGAGTGACGCGGCCACCCATACTCCTCCTACGGCGCGAGACGTCAGCCGTTCTCTGAAGGCCCGATGGGCTCCCTTATCCGGGCATTCCAGCAAGCCGTTCAGGACAAAGTCTTTCCCGGTGCCGTGGTGCTGGTACGCTATCGTGGGGCTGTCGTGTTGCATGAGGCCGTCGGAACCCGAGGGGGGCCGCCCGACGATCAACCCGTCCATCACGCGTCGGTCTATGACCTGGCGTCGTTAACCAAACCCCTGGCCACGGCCACCGCGGTGCTGTGTCTGGTGCAGGACGGACAGTTGCAGGTGAACCAGTCCGTACAGCATTGGGCGGACGAACTGCGGGGGAGCCCGTTTGCCGCCGTCACGCTTCAGCAATTACTCTCCCACAGCGCAGGACTGCCAGCCTGGCGACCGTATTATGAATGGCTGGCTCCCGCGGGGGCGCCGCCGCGCAATGACGAAGAACGTCTTCACCGGGTGTGCGCGTTGTTGCAAGCCGTCGCGTGCGAATCTGTCGAATATCAGCCGGGGAGCCGCAGCCTGTACAGTGACGTGGGCTTTATGCTCCTTGGCGCGATTGTCGAACGGTGCGCGGGAATGTCGCTGGCCGCCTATTGCCGACGGAAGATTTATGAGCCGGCCGGGGTGTCGTCCCTGGGCTTTCTCGGGTGTGACGATGCGGACATGGCATGGGCGACAGGGTCGGCGGTGGTGCCCACGGAATGGGATGCCCGGAGAAACCGCCTGCTGTGCGGGGATGTGCATGATGAAAACGCCGCGGCGCTGGGAGGCATTGCCGGCCATGCCGGGTTATTTGGAACGGCTCATGCCGTGAGCCGGCTGTCGGCCATCTGGCTGCAGGCGGTTCACGGCCGGGACGGCTTGTTGAATGCTGAACTTGCGCAACACTTTACCCAGCGCCAGCACACGATTTCCGGGTCCAGTTGGGGGTTGGGGTGGGATACCCCGTCGGTTCCCTCTTCGTCGGGTACGCGGTTGTCATCTCGGGCATTCGGACATGTGGGATATACCGGCACCTCGCTCTGGATTGATCCGGCCTGCGAACTGGAGGTGATCATTCTGTCCAATCGTGTGCATCCGACCCGGAGGAACAAGGCCATCGCGGCATTCCGTCCGCGGATTCATGACCTGATTTATCAGGAATGTGTCGGGCGGGGATTGGTCGGGGGATGATGCGCCGGAGACCACGGGCGATGCGCCGGGTTCGTGTCGGAAGCCGGTCAGTCGGGATACTCGACCCAGGATTCTTTTTCTGCGAGGTAGGCCTGTCCTTTAAAATTTAACCGCGTTCGCATCTGCGTAAAGCCCAAGGGGTGCAGTTTGTCCACGATGTCCCTGACGGCCTCGCCCGTCGTTTGGTGAATCCCGCTTTCCGTGACCAACGCTTCATAGACCATGCTGGACACATAGCCCCGTTTCACATGCTTGACCGGCACGATGCGGTTAAAATAGCGATCGCTGGGGTCAATCCCCTCCAACTGATGCTTCTCCACCACCGCGTTACGGAAGCGAAACGACAGGGGTAATGTGCTCATGCGGGGTTGTCCTTGCCGACAAATGAATATAGGCATACGATTATAGAGATGACTTTGGATGCCCGCAACCATCAAAAGATGATTATGATCGTAAGATTTTTATCATCAATAGTTATGCCATTCACTGTTCTCCTTGCAGAGATGCCACGGTTTTCAAAAACTTACAGTTTGAGATATTGAGCAAGGAGAATATTTTTACAAAGAATACTTTATAAAAAAATCACTGGACAGCATTGAAAATTTCTTATATCAATACACGACTCATTGTCATCCACTCAAAATCGCAAGAAATCCTGCCGAGAAAAACAAGGCGAAAGTGATTCTTATGCTTTCTGGTTTAACAGAAGTTCGCGTTATTGGCGTGTTGGATTTTTTAGAAACTGGACCAAAGTCAACAAGAGTTAAAGCGTATTTTTACTATTCAACCTGGCACGGTAAAGCCGATAAAATAATAAAGGCCATATGAGTCATCTGATATTTGTGATTAATCTAATCCCTCAAGCAAACCGGAGGAATTTCCCGATGCCGAAGAAGGCTACGAGCATCCTGAACGCAGATCGTAAAAATATAAAGATCCGGAAAGTTCCAAGGGCATAACAGAGGGTGTGTGCCATATCCAGATGTGGCGAATAGGCGAAAAATGTGTTCAATGGTAGCAGGGAGGAAGTAAAAATGACTATTGATAAACGTGATTTGTCCGAGATGAATGCTCTCTTGTCACGAGGTAAAACAATAGCCCAGTTAGACCGGAAATATCCTAAATACGGTTACTGGAACATCTACGAGCAAGTCATCGGCCCTAGCTTTCATGGTCAAAAACGAGCAATTTCCAACCGACTGAAAAAACTTGCCACGGCAAATGCAGCAGAGCGCCGAGTGTTGGCCGCTGATACTAAAAAACTTCTTGATGCATTGTACGATCGTCTGCAGGCAAACAATAAAAAACTTGCCTCGATAGCGCGTGTTTTGGAAAAAACCGAGTAAGAGTTGCTGGCGGAGATACAGGGTGCGATGTCGCTCGCACCTTGTATGGGAGTTGCCTTGTGTCTGGCAGGCTCATCATCGCCGGGTTTTCCCTCTCGTTGACTTTCCCGCTCCCCATCCGTAGTTTTGCTTTCATAAAGGACACACATACGCGATGCTTAAACACGGACCGTCATCGGATGCCATGAATGTGCGCTTTTCCATTGGCGGGGTGATTCCCCTCAATATCCCCAACAGTCTCACGATTCTCCGGATCCTGCTCATTCCCGTTATCGTGGGGTTTTTGCTGTATGGGTACGTTGCGTATGCCCTGGCGACGTTGATCGTGGCCGCGTTGACCGACGCGCTTGACGGGAGTATCGCCCGCATGGCGAATCAGAGAACGCGCTTTGGGGCGTACCTGGACCCGCTGGCGGACAAGCTCTTGCTCATGACCACCTTCATTACGTTGACCTGGCTGGAGGTGGTGCCGGTGTGGAGTATGCTGGTCGTCGTGAGTCGCGACGTGATTTTGCTCACCGGCGGGTTGTTGGCCCGTCTGACCGATGCGCCCCTTGACACCACGCCCACCGCGTCGGGCAAAGCCGCCATGTTATTTCAGGTGTGCTACATTCTTCTGGTGCTGGCCTGTATCGCCCGAGGCGTCGACACGGCTTTGCTGCTTCCCCTGCTGTACGTGATGATTCTGCTGACGATTCTGTCCGGCCTGCAGTATATTGTTCGCGGCATTGGGCATTTGCATGCCTCCGAAGGGTCGTAATTGTTTCCACTTCTAGTCTTGGGGTTCCATGCTTCGCGCCCGGATGGGTCAATTACTGCTTGATGCCGGGTACATTACCTCTGCGCAATTGGATGCCGCATTAGCGCGGCAGCAGGAAACTCGGCATCTGCTTGGCCAAATCCTCTGCGAGCAACGTGCCATTTCTGAAGACACGTTGCTGAAGTTTCTGGGCCAGCAGTATGGATTGGCCACGGTGTCTCCCCTTCCCTCCGCTGTTGACTCGCATCTGGCGACCTGTATGCCTCGGGCCTGGGCTGAACGGCATGCGGCCGTGCCCTTGAGTAAAGTCGGTCAACGGTTGACCGTCGCTCTGGCTGATCCGGCCAATGTGCATGCGTTGGATGAGGTTCGCTTTCGCACCGGCTTGCGCGTGGTGCCGGTGATCGCGATGGAGTTTGACGTTCGACAACGCATTCAGGCGCTCTATCCGTTGCAGGAGCCGTCTCAAGCCGGCGAGTCGTCGTCGCCCGTCGGCCATGACGCGGACGTTCTGCATGTCGATGGTGACGGGTCGTGGTCCGCCGAGACGTCCCCACGCAATGATTACAGAGTGGATGTCAGCCTGGAGTCTGAAGAGATGACGACATTGTTGGAACAGGCGTCGTCGAGTCTCCGGTATGCGCGACCGGAAGCCGGGACCGAGGCGCTGGCCGAAGATGCGTCGCCTGTCGCGCAGTTGGTGCAGACGGTTCTTCAGCGTGCCGCCCACATGGGCGTGAGTGACGTGCATTTGGAACCGTATGAGAGCGCGGTGCAGGTGAGGTTTCGACTGGACGGCACACTGCATCCGATGATGACCTATTCGCTCAGCCTGCGGAACGCCGTGGTCTCCCGGCTTAAAATTCTCGCGCATTTGGATATTGCCGAGCGCCGCCTTCCGCAGGATGGACGCATGACATTGGAGCTGGGAACCGGGCCGACGCTGGATATTCGCATGTCGGTGCTGCCGTCCCTTCATGGGGAAAAGGTCGTGCTTCGTTTATTGAATCGTGCCGGGCAAATGGTTGAGTTGTCGGCTCTGGGGCTGGATGTGACGGACACCGGGATTTTGCTGGCGGCGCTGGAACGGCCGCATGGCATGCTGCTGGTGACGGGGCCAACGGGGAGCGGGAAGACCACGACGCTGTATTCCGCGCTGCAGGTGTTGAATACGAAGGATGTGAACATTGTGACGGTCGAAGACCCGGTGGAATATCATTTCACCGGCATCACGCAAGTCCAGATTAAGGAAGAGATTGGTCTGGGCTTTGCGCAAGTCCTGCGGGCCTTTCTAAGGCAGGATCCGGATATCATGATGGTGGGTGAAATCCGGGATCTGGAAACCGCGCAAATTGCGATCCGGGCCGCCCTGACCGGACATCGGGTGTTGTCCACCTTGCACACGCATGACGCAGTTCGGGCGGTGACGCGGTTGCTGGAGATGGGCGTCGAGCCTTTTATGGTGGCGTCGTCGGTGAGTGTCATCGTGGCCCAGCGTCTGGTGCGTCGCGTCTGCCTGGAATGTCGACGACCAGCCGATCCGCTTTTGGGCGCCCAACTGCGCGAGTTGGGATTCACCGAGGACGAGGCGCGCACCGTCGTGCCGGTTCAGGGACAGGGGTGTGCCGCCTGTCACGGGACGGGGTATAAAGGGCGTGTGGGTCTGTTTGAGGTGTTGCCGGTGTCGGCGGGGTTTCGAGCGCGTATCCTTGAACGGGATACGGCGGACCGGCTCAAGCAGCAAGCGTTGGCGGATGGCCTGAAAACAATTCGACGAAGCGGCCTGGACGCCATCATGCGGGGATTCACCACTATTGAAGAAGTCATGAGCGTGTCCACCGAGGATTAATGGCGTCCTTGACGATTCACATACCGGGTCCATCGCTTCCATGACGCTGGAGGTGGGGATCGGGGGAATGATGTCCACGGCTTTCGGGCGTTGCCAACCATGCCGACATTTGTCTATCGCGGGAAAACCCGTCAGGGGAATATCCAGCAGGGAGAAGTAGAGGCCGTGGACCAGAGTGCCGCGTTCCTGGTTTTGCGACAACGCGAGTTGTTTGTCATCCGCCTCCGCAAAAAACCCGCGGCGCTGTTTGCCTGGCGTCCATTCTTGGAACAGACCCGCATCTCTCAAAAAGAGCTGGTGGTCTTCACGTATCAACTGGAAGCCATGCTCAAGGCCGGCGTGCCTCTGTCGCAGAGTCTTGACATGCTGGCGACGCAGGCGTCTTCGTCGGCCTTCCGGGAGGTGGTTGGTGCCGTGAAACAGAAGGTGGAGTCCGGCTCGTCTCTGGCCGGTGCGCTGCACGGCCATCCCGCGGCGTTCACGTCCTGGTACGTCAATATGGTCGAAGCCGGCGAAGAAGGCGGGACGCTGGGTGAGACGTTCCACCGACTGGCCGAACATACGGACAAGGTGTGGCGGCTCCGGCAACAGGTCAAGCTGGCGTTAGCCTATCCCCTGTTTGTGACGATAGTGGCCGTTCTCGTACTCTGGGTGTTGCTCATATGGGTGATCCCCATGTTCGGAACCATGTTTGCCGATTGGGGCGATGACTTGCCTTGGCCGACGGCCGTGGTCCTGGTGACGAGTCAATGGCTCCAGGACCACTGGTTTGCCGTGTTGATCGGCGCGATCGGTCTTGGCCTGGGGATGCGACTGTGGGTGAAGACGCCATCGGGGCGACGGATGGTGGAGAGTAGCCTGTTGCGCGTGCCGGTGCTGGGAACCCTGTGGCGCAACGTGGCCGTTGTGTACGTCACGAGAACGTTAGGATCGTTGTTGGGGAGCGGCGTGCCGATTTTGCGCAGTCTGGAGATTACCCAAAGGGTGTCCGGGTTACACAAAATGGAACAGGCGTTGGCGGAAGCGACGGTGAGTGTGCGCGAAGGGCATACCTTGGCCGACCCACTGAAGCGGTCCGGTATGTTTCCCGCTCTGGTGTCCAACATGGTGGCTGTCGGCGAGACAACCGGCAGTCTCGACGAGGCGTTGGCAAAAATCGCGGACCTCTATGCACGGGAAGTGGATCGCGACATTGCCGCGTTCACCGCCTTGCTGGAGCCGCTGATCATTGTCGTGTTGGGCCTTGGCATTGGTTTTATTGTCGTGGCCATGTATCTTCCGATTTTCCTGATGGGCACCCTGGTTGGGTGAGGCGCGAGGGCGTTGCCGTTGGCCGTCATCCTTCGCTCTGTTGACGGGACGACGATGTTGAATAACGACAGCCGGGTGTTTAGAATTGAACGGACGACTTGGTCATTGTTGACCGCCAAAGGAGGGAACGATTATGAAAAAGCTGTTGCTGGCGGTGTGCATGTGCGCGGTGCCGTTTTCAGCCATGGCGGAAGTGACGCTGGAAGGCGATCCGGAGGATGTGCGGGCATTGCTCTATTCCGGGGGCAACGTGGTTCGCATTTTCGGCGAGTCGGAAAAGACGGCGTATGCCGATAAGGCCATCGCGAGCCTGCTACTCACCACAGAAGAGTACCTGTTGTCACGTGCCATTGCGGCCAACGGTAATTTGCGCGAACGGGTCGCCGCTGTCCTGATCGCTTCGGGAGTCGCCCCGGACGCGATTCAAAGCTCAAAATTTTCGACTTCTCCGCAATATGGCTGGTTGGGCAGCAAGCCCGCGAGCTACATAGTGGTCAACCATATGGCGATCAGCCTTGTCCGGGAACGCTATCTCCGGGAGATTGCCACGGTCGCCGATACGCACGAAGGAGTCGCGTTGTCCGATCTGTCGTTTGAGCACACACAAAAAGACGCCTTCAACCATCAGGTCAGGATAGAGGCTCTGAACGATGTGATGAAACAAAAAGCGTTCTACGAGCGCACCCTTGGGGTGACACTCACTCCGGTGCGTATTGTTGACGGGGAGACTCGCCTGAATTCAACCCCCGGCGCACAGATGCGGCTGGCAACCAGCATGATGGAGGGCGAGGTGGCTTCCAGGGCGGAGCGGGACGGGAGCCGGATGCCGGCATTGCGCTCTCCGAATGAATCTGGCAGCGCTTCCTTTAACGAAATTCACTATGAGGCGGCTTTTTCGGTGGATTTTCGCATTGAAGAATCCAGCCGCGTGCCACCCTGTGCGTCCGATTGTTAAGGATGCATCTGGACAACGTGGACCGCTCGCTGCTGTTGCATCCGCCAGCCAAGATCAATCTCATTCTCAAAATTTTTCAGCGGCTCCCCAACGGGTATCATGCCCTGTGGTCGTTGATGCAGACGATTGGCGTGGTGGACGACCTCACCATTCGCGTCACGGATGCGTTTGAAGGGATTCGCCTGACCTGTTCGGAAAAAGCCCTTGGCGCGCCTGCCGGGAATGTGGTGTATCGGGCTGCCGAACTGGTGTTGCGGCAGTCCGGCGCGTCGGTGGGCATTGAGTTGAACCTGACAAAGGGCGTTCCGGTTGCGGCGGGTCTGGGTGGCGGCAGCAGTGACGCCGCGGCGACGATTGTGGGCCTCAATCATCTGTTGGGGCTGGGCTGGACCAACGGCGAGATGGTGAAACTGGGCCAGGCCGTGGGGAGTGATGTGCCTTTTTTTATTGAAGCGCCGACCGCGATTATTCAAGGGTGGGGAGAAAGGGTCATGCGTCACAGGCTTGACGAGGTCCGGTGGATTGTCCTGGTAAACCCGGGGTTCCCCATCCAGACCGGTCAGGCCTATGGGCGACTGGCGGAGAGCGGACGGACCATGTCGTCTTTGCCGGAGCGTCTGCTTGAGCTGGAGCATGCGCCATCCCTGTCCTGGCGCCGGCTCATTGCCTGTCTTGAGAACGATTTTGAAACGGTGCTGTTCAGCGACTATCCCGTGTTGGCCGACATCAGGAATACGTTACTGCGGACGGGCGCCGAGGGAGCCCTCATGTCCGGCAGCGGCTCGACCGTGTTTGGCGTGTTTCCGGATCAGCTTAGTGCGACGCGTGCCAAAGATGCGTTCGTCGGAACGCCGGGGTATCGGCTGTTGCTCGGGCCTTCCCTGCAACATGGCCTGCAACACGAATGTGTCGCGCATCCCTAGGAAGCCGGAGGGAAACGGGATTCCGGTTCTGCGGGTCCGTGCCGACCGCGCACATGCGTGGCAACGGCGTTGAGAGTTGACAACATCACCCGGATGACCTACATAGGTCTTCTGTTTTCTCCCCCGTTTTTTTGAGAACCGCCAACACAGGAATTCAACGCATGTCAGGCGAACTGAAGCTGTTTACCGGGACTGCCAACCCCGCCCTGGCGGAAGAAGTGAGCGCCTATTTGGGCGTGCCGTTGTCCCAGGCGACGGTCTCGACCTTCAGCGACGGCGAAATCCGGGTCAAAATCGAAGAAAATGTGCGAGGGGGGGACGTGTTTGTCATGCAGTCCTGTTGTCACCCCGTCAATACATCCATCATGGAGCTGTTGATTATG
This sequence comes from Nitrospirales bacterium, assembly GCA_965207175.1. Classification (GTDB taxonomy): domain Bacteria; phylum Nitrospirota; class Nitrospiria; order Nitrospirales; family UBA8639; genus Bin75. Next base: position 1,034,945 of record OZ242269.1, on the reverse strand, counting down.
CTGGATGCGTTGAAACGATCATCCGGCTATCGGATCACCGCCGTCATTCCGTATTTTGGCTATGCGCGGCAGGATCGCAAAGATCAACCGCGCGTCCCCATCAGCGCCAAGCTGATGGCTGATCTGATTACCATGGCTGGGGCGCATCGCGTGTTGACCCTGGATTTGCACGCCCAACCGATTCAGGGCTTTTTCAACATCCCGGTGGATCATCTCTACGCCGCCCCGGTGCTGTTTGAGTACGTCAATAAAAGTCAATGGCGTGATTTGGTCGTGGTCTCGCCGGATGCGGGCGGCGTGGAGCGTGCCCGGTCGTTTGCCCAACGGCTGGAAGCGACGCTGGCGATCGTGGATAAACGCCGGGGGGGGGTTAATCAGGCCGAAGTGATGAACATTATCGGGACGGTGAAGGGCTGCCATGTGTTATTGATTGATGACATGATTGATACGGCGGGGACCATTGCGGAAACCGCCAAAGCCTGTCTGGAGAACGGCGCCTCCACGGCCTCGGCTCTGTGTACCCATCCCGTGCTGTCCGGTCCCGCGCTTGAGCGGATTCAGCAATCATGCCTGACGGAGGTGGTGGCCACAAACTCGATTCCCATTCGGGGCAAGGACCAACAGTGTTCAAAAATTCGCATCCTTTCCGTGGCCCCGCTTCTGGGAGAAGCTATCAAGCGGATTCACGAAGAACAATCCGTCACCTCATTGTTTAATACGCCCCCCCCTTTTTATTCGGGGCGCACACCTGTACAATGAGGGCTGTAAGTGTGAGAGGAGATGGAGTGAGGGAAACGGGCCGTGATGGGGAGCAGCAACGAGTAGCCAACGGGGGAATGTGATGCAGTTTGTCGCTGAAGCAACAGTCAGAACGAAAACGGGGAAAGGCGCGGGTCGGCAAATCCGGCTGGCGGGACAGGTTCCCGCTGTGATGTATGGCCAGGGGCAGTCCCATTTGCTCCAGCTTGACCCCAAGGCGGTTCGCAAAATACTGGTTACTCAAGCCGGCGGGACGGGACTGATTGACCTGACCATTCAGGGCGGCGACCACGACCGGCAATGCACCGTCGTGATTCAGGACATTCAACTGGATCCTATTGACAGTTCACTTGTGCATGTTGATTTACTGGAAGTGGCCATGGACAAGCCGGTTCGCGTCAAAGTGCCCGTCCATGTTACGGGGGGGATGCCGATTGGCGTGAAGCGCGACAAAGGGATCCTGCATCAACCCACGCGAGAGTTGCATGTTGAATGTTTGCCCCGTGCCATTCCCGAACACATTGAGGTGGATGCGTCGGCGTTGGCCATGAATCAGGGTATTCACGTTCGCGATCTCACGGTCGGCGAGGGCCTCAAAATCCTTGATGATCTTGGGGGGATGGTTGTCAACGTGACCGCGCCGATTTCAGAAGAGAAACTGTCCGCCATGCTTGCCTCTGAAGGCGCCCCTGCCACCGCGGCGACGGCAGCAACTCCGGAAAGCACTCCCGCTTCCGAATCTGGCGGGTCCAAAAAATAACTCTTCTTGTCGGACTTGGGAATCCCGGATTTGCCTATGCCGCGACTCGTCATAACATCGGACGGGTGGTCGTGGCTCGCGCCGCGGCCCAGTGGTCTGTCCCGCTCATTCCGCAAGGCTTGGCGCACCGGGGAACCGGCCTGATCCACCGTCACCAGATTGTGCTCGCGCTCCCCGACACCTTTATGAATATGTCCGGCAAGGCCGTGGATGCGTTGCTCAAGACGCACGACATACGGAGTCGGGATGTGATTGTGGTGCATGATGACGTGGATCTGCCCGTCGGGCATCTTCGCATAAAGTCCGGAGGGGGATCAGGGGGGCATCGCGGCGTAGAGTCGGTACGCACGACCCTGGGCACCGATGCGTTCGTTCGTCTGAAAATCGGCATAGGCCGTCCTTCGGCCGACGTGGATCCGGCCGATTTTGTGTTGGCGCCGTTTACGCGGACAGAATGGGACAGTCTTGAACCCGTGATGACCCGGGCCGTTGAAAGCCTGGAATGTGTGATACGTGACGGCGCGCAGGAAGCGATGAATCGCTATAATTGTCGCGTTCCGGCGTAAGGCCATGCGAGGCGGTGAGGTGGACAGTGTACGGTGCGGCATGCTGGCATAGGGAACGTGGCTCCCGTTTGTTTGACAGTATATTTTACCCTATGGTACTTTAGGTCTTTCGTCATGAAGCCCACTGGTGGCAGAGGAGCCATGTGGTGTGGATTGTCGCACGGACGACAAGGATGAGAACATGACAGCGTATGAATCCATTTTCATTCTTCGGGCATCGTTGACCGAAGAGGCCAACTCGTCGATTCTCGAAAAGATGAAAGCGGTGATTGAGCAGCACGGGGCCGTGGTTCTGCAAGCCGAGAGTTGGGGCAAAAAAAAGCTTGCCTATGAAATGAAACATGATCGGAGAGGCACCTATATGTTTCTTCGGTTTGAGTCGGCGAAGGGAAACGTGGTGGGTGAACTTGAACGGTTGTACAGATTGGAAGACTCGGTCCTGAAGTTCATGACTATAAAAGTGGACAAAGCACCGCCGGCCGCGCCGGCCGTGGATGCCGGTGAGGCCGTGGATGTCGCCTCCGCTGGAAAGGTAGAATCCGCCAGTGGTGGCATTTAACAAAGTCATTCTGATTGGGAATCTGACACGCACCCCCGAACTGCGCTACACGCCCAGCGGGACCCCGGTTGCCAATTTCGGTCTGGCGGTGAGTCGTCGTTTTCGTCAGGGTGAAGAGCAGAAAGAAGATGTGTGTTTCGTGGATATCGTGGTGTTTAGCAAACTGGCCGAAATTTGCGGCCAGTATCTGAATAAAGGCGCCGGCGTGGTTATCGACGGACGGCTTCAGTATCGGCGGTGGGAAACTGAAGACGGGCAGCGCCGGAGCAAACATGAAGTGGTGGCCCAATCAGTTGAGTTTCTTCCCAAAAAACAGGGCTCTGCAGCGGGGCCGGAGCAGGGGGGAGGAGTGGAAGAAGAGCCGGGTGACCACACCTACGACGAACAGCCGGAGGGGCTGTAGCGTCCGTCCGCGAGGAGACAATACGTGGAACGAGGAAGGTTTTTTCAACGACGTCGAGTGTGCCGGTTTTGTTATGAATCTGTCCCGTTGGATTTCAAGGATGCGAGTCTGTTGCGGAATTTTTTGACGGAACGGGGGCGCATTATTCCGAGACGGATATCGGGGAATTGCATGCGTCACCAACGGAAGCTCACGATTGCGATCAAGCGTGCGCGCAGTATTGCTCTGTTGTCGTTTGCCGAAGAGCGGTAGATGCCGTGGGATGGAGCCCGTGTTTCCCCCAACCGATTCTTTGAGTGTGCGGTTCCAGTCTGTCTCCCCCTGTCAGTGGGGGTGTTGGCGAGGTGAGGGACGGTGGCCTCTCTAAGCGTCAGCCTGCGGGACATTCCTCCGGAAGGCATGCGCGTGACCTGTGCCGTCAGCGGAGAGGACCTGCAGTTAGCGGAGAAGGATCCCTGGATCAAGGACGTCCTCGCATTGACGGCTGATGTTCATGCCGGTGACGCAGACTGCTGGGTGGAGGGCGAACTGCACGGCTTGCTGGTCCATGAATGCGTTCGTTGTCTGGAAGCGTTTGACATACCCGCTGCTATTTCGTTTCAGGCGCTGTATAAAGACTTGGAGCGGCGTGTGGCCACGGGTCGGGAAGGCGACCAGGACGAAGAGGATTCCGATCGTGAGGCGGGTGACTACTATCCCATGGTCAAGCACCACATTGAGTTGCATGATGTGCTGCGGGAACACGTCATTTTGTCCGCACCCATGCAGCCGATCTGTTCGGAGAAATGTCGGGGGCTCTGTCAGGTATGCGGGAAAAATCTGAACATGGCGGTATGCGCGTGCGAAGAGGTCAAGGTAAAGTCGCCCTTCGCGGTGTTGCAGGATGTTCTCAAACCCTCACGGAAACCGTTGGCTTCCTGACGCATGTTATGGCACCCCGTCGCTGATCGTTTGTAATGTGAGGATATAGCGTCCCATGCCAAACCCCAAACATCGACATTCCAAGTCCAGGCGGGATAAACGCCGCACCCATCAAAAACTTCATGTGCCGAGTTTTTCCATTTGCCCGCAATGTCACGAACGCATGTTGCCCCATCGGGCGTGCCTGTCGTGCGGCTACTACAAGCGGGTGGCGATCATCGCCATTGACCAGGGCTAACCCCCATCCCATCCTCTACCCTCCTCACGGGAGGTTCGCTGTTTGCATGAAAATTGCTGTCGATGCCATGGGTGGCGATCACGGTGTGACCCCCGCTGTCGAAGGCGCGGTGCAGGCTCTCAAGGAGTTTGAGGTCGACTTGATCCTTGTGGGTCAGGAAGACCGCCTCCGGGCAGAGTTGGAGCGTGTGCGGTGCACGGATCCCCGGTTGACGATCCATCATGCCCCCCAAACGATGGGCATGCATGAATCGCCTTCTCAAGTGGCCAGAAAAAAACGCAACTCATCAATTTGGATCGCGACCAATTTGGTCAAAACCGGCGAGGCCCAGGCAGTGGTGAGCGCCGGGAATACGGGCGCGACCATGGTCTCGGCCTTTTTTTTGCTTGGCACCATCAAGGGGGTTGAGCGACCGGCCATCGCCGCCACCCTGCCGACCTTGCTGGGGCCGGCCATTCTGCTGGACGTCGGGGCCACCGTGGACTGTTCTGCCCGGCAACTCTATCAGTTCGCCATTATGGGCCATGAGTATGCCAGGCATTTGCTGAATGTGCCGAGTCCGCGCGTGGGGTTGCTTAGCATTGGCGAGGAAGCCACCAAAGGCAACGAAGTGACCAAGGAAGCCTTCCATCTGCTCAAGGACAGCGCCCTGAATTTTATGGGGAACGTGGAAGGTCGGGACGTGTACAGCGGAACGGCTGATGTGATCGTGTGTGACGGTTTTCTTGGCAACGTGTCGCTGAAAATCTCCGAAGGGTTGGTGGAGACGATGAAAAAAATATTCATGAGTGAGGTGATGCGTTCCACCCTGGGTCGCCTGTCGCTGGTGTGGCTTGCCGGACCACTGATGCGGCTGAAACGACGAACGGATTACGCCGAATTCGGCGGCGCCCCGCTCCTGGGCGTGAATGGCATCTGCATGATTTGTCATGGCCGGTCTTCGAAGAAGGCCATTAAAAACGCGATCGGTCGGGCGGAAGCGTTGGCCAAAGGCCGGCTGATTGACCTGATCCAGCGTGACATTGCCGACAGCTTGACCCAACCCGTGACGGCGAGTCCTCGCATGGCTTGTGAATGAGAAGTCGGATACTGGGGACGGGTTCCTATGTTCCAAAGCGGGTTTTGACCAATGCCGACCTCGAAACGATGGTGGCGACGTCAGATGCCTGGATTGTGGAGCGCACGGGCATTCGTCAACGCCGCATGGCGGCCCCGGGCGAGGCCTGCTCTGATCTGGGTGTGCCTGCCGCGCGGCAGGCGTTGGCCGCCGCGAATGTTCAGGCTTCCCAGCTTGAACTGATTCTCGTGGCCACCTGTACGGGTGACACGCCGCTTCCTTCGACTGCATCCGTCATTCAGGATCGCCTTGGGGCGACGCAGGCGGCGGCCTGTGACATTGCCGCGGCCTGTTGCGGTTTTCTCTATGCGCTGTCCGTGGCGGATGCTTTTGTTTGCACGGGGTATCGCCATGTGCTGGTGATCGGGTCGGAAGTGATGTCCGCCATCACGGATTGGACGGATCGCAATACCTGTGTACTCTTTGGAGATGGCGCGGGGGCGGTCGTGGTCGGTCCCGCGGAAGACGAGCGCGGCATCCTGTCGCTCCATTTGCACGCGGACGGGCGGTTGTCCGATTTGATTCACGTGCCCGGAGGCGGCTCCAGTCTGCCCCCGTCGGCCCGCGTGGTGGACGAACGGCTGCATTGTGTCAAAATGCGTGGCAATGAAACATTCAAAATTGCCGTCAAAACCATGGAAGAAGCCATACGTGAAGCGGTCGCGGCTCATGGGTTCGGGATTGACGAGATTGACTGGTTGGTGCCCCATCAGGCCAACTTCCGCATTCTCAAGGCCGTCGGGCAGCGGATCGGGTTGCCGCCAGAACGGATCGTGATCAACGTGGATCGTTTTGGCAATACCTCCGCCGCGTCCATCCCGTTGGCGTTGGATGAAGCCGTGCGGGATGGCCGCATTCAACAGGGGCAGGTGGTGGTGATGGCGGCGTTTGGCGCGGGTCTGACTTGGGCCTCCGGCGTGATGCGGTGGTAGAACGCGTGATTGTCGCAGATTCAAACGAGCACCGGTTAGGCACATCGCCAACGACGAACACACCTGTGAGCATAGAGGGCGTGCTGAAGCGATGCCCGCTCGATTCCGACGCTTCCTGTTGGATCTGCGTGATCAGCGTTTGTATGCCACGGTCGGCACACAGGGGGTTGAGGTGGATCAGTCTGTCTTCTACGTCGTGGTTTTCAACACGGCATCCTTTGATGAAGTGAGTGTGCATGTATGCATCGTGTGATTGTCCAGGCAATCTTACCCAATGTCCACAGAAAGGATGAAGCATGGCGACGGATGAGCAACCGTTGAAAGGCGAATGGGCGTTAATTCTGGGAGCCTCCAGCGGCTTTGGTGAGGCTGTTGCGCTGGAGCTGGCGGCCCTTGGCATGAATATCGCGGGCGTGCATCTGGACAGAAAATCCACGCTCCCCAACGCGGAACGCATTCAGGACGCCATTCGCGCGCTGGGCTGCGAGGCGATCTTTTTCAACGTCAATGCGGCCGATGCGGACAAACGGCGAGCGGTCATTGACGAGGTTCGCGCGCAATGCCGTAAGCAGGATTCCTCCAAAACGATTCGCGTCCTGCTTCATTCCCTGGCCTTCGGTACGCTGAAACGGTTCATTGCCGACAAGCCCGGCGAGACCGTGAGTCAGTCGCAGATTGAGATGACGCTCGACGTCATGGCGAACAGTCTGGTGTACTGGACGCAGGCGTTGGTTGTCGGGGGACTCATGGGGAAAGGCGGCCGAATTTTTGCGATGACCAGCGCCGGTGGCGCGCGGGTCTGGGCCACGTATGGCGCGGTGTCCGCGGCGAAAGCGGCGCTGGAGTCCCATATTCGTCAACTGACGCTTGAACTGGCGCCCATGGGGATTACGGCGAACGCGATCATGGCGGGCGTCACCGACACGCCGGCCCTGCGGAAAATTCCGGGGTCTGATGACATGCTCACCATGGCGCAACGGAAGAATCCGTCAGGCCGACTTACCACGCCCAAAGACGTGGCCGACATCATCGGATTGTTGAGTCATCCGAAGGCGCAGTGGTTGACCGGCAACGTGTTGGCTGTTGATGGCGGAGAGTTTATCGTTGACTGACCCGTGAGCGGAGTCGGTGTCCGCCACGGTGTCCGCGGCCCCGTTGACTTTCGCCTTGTGTTCACGCATACCGTAGCTCCTATGTCTGACTCTATCGCGTTTCTGTTTCCTGGTCAGGGCTCGCAAGCCGTCGGGATGGGACGGGCGTGGCATGATGCGCGTCCCGATCTCATGGCTCTGTTTGAAGAGGCCAGCGCGATTCTGGGGTATGACCTTCGGGCCTTATGTTTTGACGGGCCGACGGAACAACTCAATCAAACGGAATATACCCAACCGGCGTTGCTGGTCACGAGCCTGGTTGCGTGGCGGGCGTTGGATGGCGCGATCCGGCCGTCTGCGGTGGCCGGCCACAGTCTGGGAGAATATTCGGCCATTGTCGCGGCTGGCGGACTGTCGTTTGCGGACGCGGTGGCGCTGGTGCACAAACGGGCCCGATACATGGCGGAGGCGGTCCCGTCCGGGAGCGGACTGGTGGCGGCGATACTCGGGTTGGCGGGGGAGGTGGTCGAAGAAGTCTGTCGCGCCGCGCAATCCGTGGGAGTGGTGACGGCGGCCAATTTTAACGCGCCGGGCCAGGTGGTGATTGCGGGCGAAAAAGCCGCCGTGGAACATGCCATTGCCCTGGCCAAAACCAAAGGCTGTCGACGCGCCATTCCCTTGCCCGTCAGTGTGCCGGTCCACTCGTCCCTGATGCAGCCCGCCGCGGATCGTTTTGCTCCTCACGTGCATGAGGCGCCGTTTGCTGATTTGACCGTCCCGCTCCTGACGAACGTGGATGCGCGGCCGTTGGTGCGGGCGGAAGATGTTCGGCGTTCGCTGATTCGTCAGTTGCCCGCCCCCGTGTTATGGGAGCACAGCATGCGCGAGATGTGGGCCATGGGCATGCGGACGTTTATAGAAATCGGGCCGGGAACGGTCTTGACGGGACTGGCCAGACGGATCGTGCCGGAGGCGACGATGATGAATGTTCATGATCCGGCGTCTTTGGAAAAGACCTTGACGAACGTACGTCATTGCGGGTAAGAGGCAAGTCCAAAAATATACCAGTGGAGGTACGTGCTGGAAGGAAAAAAAATCGTCGTGACGGGAGCGGCCCAGGGTATCGGTCAGGCCATTGCGGAATGTCTGGCGAAAGCGGGGGCTGACGTGGCCGTGGTTGATCTTGATGCCGACCGGTGTCGCGACACCGTGCAGCTAGTGGCCCGGCACCATCGTCAGGGGCTGGCGGTTGCCGCCAACGTGGGGCAGTGGGACGCCGTCAAGGCCATGGTGGATCGTGTGATGCACGAATGGGGGCGTGTGGACGTGCTGGTCAATAATGCGGGCATGACGCGTGACGGGTTGATTATGCGCATGAAAGAAGATGATTGGAATGCCGTCCTCCAAGTCAATCTTACGGGAACGTTTTATTGCATCAAAGCGGTGCTGGGCCTGATGTCCAAACAGCGGTATGGCCGGATTATCAATATCGCGTCTGTCGTGGGGGCCACCGGGAACGCGGGGCAAGCGAACTATGCGGCGTCCAAAGCGGCGGTGATCGGGTTAACCAAATCAGTCGCTCGGGAATATGCGAGTCGGAACATTACCGTGAATGCGGTGGCACCGGGTTTTATTGATACGGCGATGACCCGGGCCCTGAGTCAGGACGCCAAGGATGCGTTATCGCAACAGATTCCGCTTGGCCGGTTCGGCCAACCCACTGACGTGGCGGAGGCTGTGCGCTTTTTGGCGTCCGACGCCGCGGGGTATATCACGGGTCAGGTGTTGCATGTGAATGGCGGGATGTATATGGCGTAATGCGACATAGGCATGGTGCCGTAGGCTTATTTAACGGAAGGTGGGAAGGGCGATGACTGTTGAAGAGCGTATCAAAAAAATTATCGCAGAGCAGCTAGGGGTGGAAGAGGATGATGTCGTGCCCGAAGCGTCCTTTGTCGAGGATCTGGGCGCCGACTCCCTGGATACGGTTGAGTTGGTGATGATGCTTGAGGAGGCCTTTGATGTCGAAATCTCCGACGAAGACGCGGAAAAGATTCAAAAGGTTTCTCAGGCAATCGAGTATATTAAAGAAAAAACCTGAACCGTTTTGAACGATTCGCATGAGTGAGCATCCCCGGCGGCGCGTGGTGATAACTGGCTTGGGAGTGGTGACTCCCGTGGGCATTGGTGTCGACAAGACCTGGAAGGCGTTGCTGTCCGGCCAGTCAGGCATCGGCCCGATCACCCGTTTTGACGCGTCGGACTATCCCTCCCGGATTGCCGCTGAAGTGCAGCACTTCGACCCGGCCAATTACATCGAAAAAAAAGAGATCAAGAAAATGGATACGTTCATCCAGTACGCCGTGGCGGCCAGCCAGGAGGCGGTGGATGACGCGGGATTGACCGTCACGCCCGACAATGCCGAACGGGTCGGGGTGTATATCGGAGCCGGGATTGGCGGTCTTCCGGGCATTGAGCAGTACCACCGGGTTCTCCAGACAAAAGGGCCAGGGCGCGTCAGCCCGTTCTTCATTCCCATGGTCATCGTGAATCTGGCTTCGGGCCAGGTGGCGATACGGTTTGGAGCGAAAGGCCCCAACTCGTGCGCGGTGACGGCCTGCGCCACGGGGAATCACTGCATTGGAGATGCTTTCAGAATCATTCAACGCGGGGAGGCGGATGTCATGCTGGCGGGCGGAACCGAAGCGACGATTTGCCCCCTGGCCCTGGCCGGATTCGGCGCGGCCAAAGCGTTGTCCCGTCGGAATGACGATGCGGCGCGGGCCAGTCGTCCGTTTGATCGCGATCGGGATGGATTTGTCATCGGAGAAGGCGCGGGGGTCGTGGTGTTGGAAGAGTTCGAACATGCGCAACGTCGTGGCGTCAGAATCTACAGCGAACTGGTCGGATATGCCATGACCAGTGACGCCTTTCATATCACGGCTCCGCCGGAGGATGGGGCCGGGGCGGTCGCCTGTCTGGAAAAGGCGATTCGCGATGCCGGGGTGCCTCCGGAGACCATTGGGTATATTAATGCGCATGCGACCTCAACCATGGCCGATGCCATTGAGACCCGGGCCATCAAAACCGTGTTTGGGGAGTATGCCCATCACCTTCCCGTGAGTTCCACGAAATCCATGACCGGCCATCTGCTGGGGGGCGCGGGGGGGGTTGAGGCCGTGGTGACCACGCTGGCGCTGTACCATGGAGTCCTGCCGCCCACGATAAATTTAGATCATCCTGACCCCGACTGTGATCTTGACTATATTCCTGGACAGGCCCGTCCGTCCCGCATCACGGCGGCGATTTCCAATGCGTTTGGCTTTGGCGGCGTCAATGCCTGCCTGGTCTTCAAGTCTGTGCCGGAGAGTCGCGCGGGTGTTGCGCCTCTCCGGGCGTGACGTGTCGGCGCCTCCGCCTGACGTGCGGTGTCTCACGACATGACGAATGAGTCGGTTCACGCGACACGCCACAGACAGACCGGAACCCCGGAGTATGCATGTGAGCCAGGATGCGCAGCGGTTGCTGCACTATCATTTTCACAAACCGGCGTTACTGGAAGAGGCGTTAACGCATCGTTCCCATCGTCAGGGGAAATCTTCCGGTCATGTCAGAGACAATGAGCGCCTTGAGTTTGTCGGCGATGCCGTGCTGGGGCTTATTGTGAGTGAGTATCTGGCGGAAACCTTTCCGGAGTTGGCGGAAGGCGCCCTGTCACAGATACGCGCCCGGCTGGTTGGGCGCGCCACGTTGGCGGACGCCGCCCGTCAGTTGGGCCTTGGCCCGTTGCTTCGAGTGGGTCGGGGCGAAGAACGCACTGAAGGCAGAGACAAAGATTCTCTGCTGGCCAACGCGTTGGAGGCTGTCATTGCGGCGATCTACCTGGATGGGGAGTTGGCCGCGGCCCAAACATTTGTGTTAAAGGCGCTGGATCCTCAACTGCAGGCCTTGCGGCGGGAAGATCCCGAGACCTTCCGGCGGGACTATAAAAGTCAATTGCAGGAATGGGCGCAACAACGCTTGCACGCGTTGCCGGTCTATACCGTGGTGGAGGAATCAGGCCCCGACCATCACAAGACGTTTGCCGTGACCGTTGGTGTTGCGCAGACCGTGTACGGAAGCGGGCAAGGGGCAACCATGAAGATGGCCGAGCAGTGCGCTGCGAAACAGGCGTTGGATCGCCTGATGTCCACTGACACGCGCGACGTGGTAGAATAAGCACTCACCGTGGAGGACAGATCATGACGGAATGGCAGGCAGTACGAAATATCGTTGTGGCGTGGGGATTGGCCCTGGGGTGCGCCAGTGTTCCGATGGGCGGCATGCTGGCCGATGCACGGGCCGACAATCCTCCGGCACTGCTTGTGGCGAACGAGAAGGCGCCTCGTGTGACCATCAAAACCAGGTTTGGCGAAATGGAGATCGTCCTGTTCCCGGAATTGGCGCCCAGGCATGTCGAAAGCTTTGTCAGTCTGGCCAGAAAAGGGTTTTATAACGGAACGATTTTTCACCGGGTCATCCCCGGATTTATGATCCAGGGTGGTGATCCCAACACCAAAGACCCGAGCAATCGAAAGGCGCATGGAACGGGAGGTCCCGGGTACACGCTGCCGGCCGAGTTCAGCAAGATTCGTCATGAGCCGGGTATTGTGTCTGCGGCTCGCGCGGCCGACCCCAACAGCGCCGGTTCGCAATTTTTCATCATGGTGGGCAATGCCCCGCATTTGGATGGTCAGTACACGGTGTTTGGAGAAGTGGCAAGCGGCATGGATGTGGCGAACGAAATCGTGCGGCAACCACAAGACCGCAAAAATAATCCCCTCGAACGCATTGAAATGACCGTTGAAGTGCAATAGAGAACGTGACAGGCAAAACCGAGTCGCGATTCGGCGATGACGCGGTGTACGGCCCGTTACAGGGTGCGAAAGGGGGCAGGCCGGGGGGTGTTGCCAGGGAGGATAATCTGTCCGCCCGTCTCTCCGAGCTTCGTCAGTTGTTCGGCCACATCCGGATGCCGACCCTTCAGGAAGCCGACCAGCCCGTTGAGAAAGCGATTGGAACGCAGCCCGGCGCCTGAAAATTCGGTAATAAACGTTAACCCGCGATCCAGCACCGCATTCACGAGTTGGACATCGGATTTTTCACCTTGCAGAAACGCCTGATATTCCTTCTTGAGAGATTCGGTAAAGGGAGGAGCCATCCCTTCCGGGATGTGGATGGGGCTGAATGAGCGACGCAACGCCTGGATGGCCGCAATGACCTCTCCATCCTGTGCATCCTTCCGTGCCTGGAAATGTTTAAACGTGACGGCTTCGAGAAAGTACAACACCTCCGCGGCTTTCTCTCCCCATTGTTCGATCAGTTCTTTGTAGACGGTCCGCCGTTGCTGTTCAAACTGTTCCCCGACGCGTTGTTGTTGATATGCCACGTTGTGATCCAGATAGACGCAATCGGTATGGCAGGGAATACGGATCATGCGGTGCGTGCCGCAGCACGAACTGCACAGGGGGCCGTCTAACGCCGGGCACGGGCGTTTCCCCTTGCGTTCACGGCAATAGACACAGTCGCTCATGGTGGCGCCTCTTTCCGGAATCCGCCCATCCCGTAATCAGCAAGCGTCCGCTTGCGTTTCGTGGGCGCGTCGGCATTGAGCGGGTGTGCCAATCCGTTCATCTCGGCGCCATTGGCGTACAGGTAGGGCACGAGAATTCGGTGTTTGCGACGATCAATTTTGACGGCGGCCGGCGAGATCAGGAACTCGGCAATGACATGCATGGACTGGTCCGGATACACCTGCCATATTTTCCCCGCCGTCAGATCCGACAGATACATGCTGCCAAACCGATCAAAGTCAATGCCGCTTAAATGCTGAAACCTGCCAGTCAACAGTGTATTGGAAATGATCTCGGTGATGGTACGGTCTTCCGCGATGTCCATCACGGTCCCCTGGTCCAGGCTGGCCACCACCAGCCGGCCTGACTTTGGATGGACGGCCAACCCCCGTGGCGATGCCAGATCCTCATGTTGGACATAGAGGGACACGGCATGTTGGTGGTGCGGATCAATCTGGTAAATGGCGTTCCCCGTCGTATCCAGGACAAAGAGCTGCCCAACACCGTCGGCAATCAGATCGGTGAACGTCTCAATCTGAAACGGCTCAAACGCAATGGTGACCGTGGGCTTGCCGGATGCGGCGTGAAACCCCCGGATGACGGTGATATCGGCCACATAGAGGGTGTCGCCGACAACGGCCATGCCATGGGGAGAATGCAGAATCGTGTCCCCTCGGCCGCCCTGAATAAAGCGCAAATCCAGCATGGCGCCATGCTGATCGAGTTTTGAGATGAATCCGTTCCGATCAGGCTGTCCGGGTTCGCCGTTGGCATTGGAGATGAAATAGGTGTCGTCCGACGGATGGGCGATAAAGGATTGGGGGTGCTGGAGTTTGTCAATGGGATGGGCCAGCGCCGACAGTGGCCACCATCCGAACAGCCACAGCATCGCGAGGTTGAGCAACAGTGCGCCCAGCCAGGAGAATGGGTCGTGCGGCATTCGTGAACATGCCGGGCACCATCCCGAAATGGGCCGGGAATGCAGGTCGGAAGGGCGTCTCACGACCGTATGCTACGGCTCCCTTTTTGATGGTGTCAAGCAAGATGGCTCGCCGCTGTTCAGGATTGACGACGATTTTAAGCCCCTGTTATCGTGACATCGTAGCGTGATGTCGCAACCATTGACGTTCGGGTGAAAGGAGGGTGCCGTGCCGGCTCAGCACATTGACGGGAAACAGTTGGCAAAGGAGATTCGAGAGGTCGTGGGCCTGGACGTGAAGGCGTTTGAAGCCAGAACCGGCGTGCGTCCCGGATTGGCTGTGGTCCTGGTCGGCCACGATCCGGCCTCGGCCGTCTATGTGCGCAATAAAAAAAAGGCCTGCGATACGGCTGGCCTGTACGTCGTTGACCATCATGTGCCGGCGGAGACGACACAGGTCGCTTTGCTGGATCTCATTCAGCAGTTGAATGTGGATGCCGCGGTCCATGGGATTCTGGTGCAACTGCCCTTGCCGGCCCATATCAACAGTCAGGTCGTGTTACATGCGGTGTCTCCCGACAAAGACGTTGACGGCTTTCATCCGTACAATGTGGGTCGCCTGGTGGAAGGGGCGGCGGGGTTTGTGCCCTGTACGCCCAAGGGGGTGATCCGCATGATTGAATCAACCGGCGACGCCATCCAGGGGAAGCAGGCGGTCGTGGTGGGTCGCAGCAACATTGTCGGAAAACCGGCGGCCATGTTGCTGATGCATCAGCACGCCACGGTGACCATTGCGCATTCACGGACGAGGGATCTTCCCGCCGTCTGCCGGGGTGCGGACATTCTGGTGGCCGCGATCGGCAAACCGCAGTTCATCACGGGCGACATGGTGAAAGACGGCGCCATCGTGATTGACGTGGGCATCAATCGCCTTGACGACGGGCGGCTGGTGGGCGATGTGAATTTTGAACAGGCGAGTGAACGTGCGGGATGGATTTCCCCCGTGCCCGGGGGAGTCGGACCCATGACTATTGCGATGCTCTTGGTGAATACCCTGGAAGGGGCGCGACGGGCCATGGCCTGATCGTGCCTCGCCGCACACGACCATGCCTGATTTCCGATCCGCGTTCGAGCATGTCCTGGCTGGCGTTCTGGTCCTCCGGTCGGCCACGATGACAGAATATATCAGGGCGAACGTGCCGGACATTCACGTGCCGGAAGAGATGATTCGCGAACGGTCCGGTGTCAGAGACGCCCGTGCGCCCGACGTTGGGATTGAGATGGCGGTGCGCACCATTCGAGCCGTTCATCCATTCTGTCGTGGTATGCACATCATGCCCGGACGGTTGGCCGACCGACTGCCCGGGATGATCCGAAAGGCGGAGGTGGGCGCATGACGGTTCCGGAATTTCAACGTCGGAAGCATGGGGAAAAACTGGTGGTCGTGACGGCCTACGATGCGTTGTTCACCCGTCTCATCGAACAGGCCGGCATCGAGGCCATTCTGGTCGGTGATTCGCTGGGCGTCGTGGTGCAGGGACACCGCGACACATTGTCGGTCACCATGGAAGACATGGTGTATCACACGCGGCTGGTGACCCGTGCCCGGCAACAGGCGTTGATCATTGCCGACATGCCGTTTATGAGTTATCAGGTCAGTCGCGAGCAGGCGTTGCATAACGCAGGTCGTCTCCTGCAGGCCGGCGCCGCGGCCGTGAAAATCGAAGGGGGAGGCGCGATGACGGATCGGGTTCATGCCGTCACCGACATGGGCATTCCGGTCATGGGTCATCTCGGCATGACCCCGCAATTCGTCCATCAGTTTGGAGGCTACAAAGTGCAGGGCAAAGACGCGGCCCATGCCGACGCGCTGTGCGCCGATGCCAGGGCGTTGGAACAGGCCGGGGCGTTTGCGTTGGTTCTTGAGGTGATACCCGCCGCTGTGGCGCAATCCGTGACTCAAGCAGTCTCAATCCCGACCATTGGGATTGGGGCGGGACCGCACTGCGACGGACAGGTGTTGGTTCTGCATGACCTGCTGGGTCTGTTCGATGAGTTTGTCCCGAAATTTGTGAAACCCTATGCCCACCTCAAAGCCGATGCCCTGCAAGCCCTGCGCCGCTTCAAAGAAGAAGTCGAATGCCGGAAGTTTCCCAGCGAGTCGGAAAGCTACAGGTAAGCGGATCGCCGACGCCGCGTTGTGTCGGGTTGGCATGAAAGAGACATGAGCGACAATTTTCACGAACAGCCGATTCGAAATTCACCCTACGAGTGTCCGTCGGAGCATTGGGAGCTTGACGAGGAGAATGGATCGCCCACGAACGAGATTCGCAAACAGAGGCGCAGCGTTTCGTTCGTCACGCCGATTCCCAGGCCCAGAAGACTCAGGGATGTTCAGCGCGAATTGGTCTTTGATCAGCATTTGAAAGGACTTGAGACCGCAGGCCAGCAGTATGACCTGACAGTACTCATCAACGAACTTCGCCAGCGCATTGCTGTTTGGCGCGCGTTGCGGGATCCTAAAGACTGGCTGGTGACACCGGAAACGGCCCGGCTGCTGCAATACTGGCGCCATAACCGATTCAATAACATTCGTCCCTTCTTCTGTCAGGTTGAAGCCGCAGAAATTGTGATCTGGCTAACAGAGGTTGCTCCGCAGCTCGACACAGAGAAGAAGCGGTTTCTCGAACGCCTTGCGTGTGTCAACGATCACGCAAACCCCGGCCTTGAGAGGTTGGCCCTGAAGCTCGCCACCGGCGCTGGTAAAACCACTGTCATGGCGATGCTCATTGCGTGGCAGACAATCAATGCGGTTCGTCACCCGAACAGCAGAAAATTCACGCGCGGGTTTCTGGTGGTGACCCCGGGCCTGACGATCCGTGATCGGCTGCGGGTACTGCAACAGAACGACCCGGACAGCTACTACAAAAACCGCGAACTGGTGCCTGGCGATATGCTTGGTGATCTGAATCGTGCGAAGATCGTCATCACCAACTACCATGCCTTTATGCTTCGGGAGACGACAAAACTCTCCAAGGGAGGGCGTTCCCTTCTTCGGGGCCGTGGTCCCGAGATTGAAACGCGTGAAACAGAAGGGCAGATGCTCCAACGGATTATGCCCGAACTGATGGGTATCAGGAACATCATGGTACTCAACGATGAGGCGCACCATTGTTACCGCGAGAGACCGCCTGATGAAAATGTCGAAAATGATCTGAAGGGGGATGACCGCAAAGATGCGGAGAAAAACAAAGAAGCGGCCCGTGTCTGGATATCCGGCCTTGAGATTGTTCAGCAAAATCTCGGCATCCAACGCGTGATTGATCTTTCGGCAACGCCATTCTTCCTGCGCGGGTCAGGCTATGCCGAGGGCACGCTCTTTCCCTGGACGGTGAGCGACTTCTCGCTTATGGATGCCATTGAGTGCGGCATTGTAAAATTGCCCCGTGTGCCGGTCTCCGATAACATTCCCGGTGGCGACATGCCGAAGTTCCGAAATCTTTGGGAGTACATCGGCAAGAAGATGCCCAAGAAGGGCCGAGGCAAGGCCGCCGCGCTCGACCCGCTCAAGATTCCCGTCGAACTCCAGACCGCGCTGGAGGCTCTCTATGGCCACTATGACAAGATTTTTGCCTTATGGCAGGAAGCGGGCATCAAGGTTCCCCCCTGCTTTATCGTGGTTTGCAACAATACCTCAACCTCAAAACTGGTGTACGACTACATTGCGGGATTCCGGCATGAGAAAGAAGACGGCTCCACGAAGTTGGAGAACGGTCGTCTAAAGTTATTCCGCAATTTCGACGAGGACGGCAAACCGTTTCCCTGTCCCCGCACGTTGCTCATTGACAGTGAACAATTGGAGTCGGGAGAGGCTCTCGACGATAATTTTCGGACCATAGCCGCCGATGAAATCGAACGCTTCCGCCGCGAGATTGTGACGCGGACGGGAGACCGCCAACAGGCCGAGAACCTTTCAGACGAAGCTCTGCTTCGTGAAGTGATGAATACTGTCGGCAAGGCGGACAGGCTCGGGGGAGCGACGCGTTGCGTTGTTTCGGTTTCAATGCTGACAGAGGGCTGGGATGCCAATACCGTCACCCATGTGTTGGGCGTGCGTGCCTTCGGTACGCAGCTTCTGTGTGAACAGGTCGTTGGCCGCGCCTTGCGTCGGCAGTCCTACGACCTGAACGAGAAGGGACGTTTTAACGTCGAATACGCCGATGTACTTGGCATCCCGTTCGACTTCGCGGCCAAGCCGGTGGTTATACCTCCAGATCCACCCAGTAAGACTGTGGAGGTCAAAGCTATGACCCCGGAACGCGACGACTATGAGATTCGTTTTCCCCGTGTGGAAGGCTACCGCGTTGAGTTGCCGGAGGAGCGTCTCGCTGCCACGTTCAACGACGACTCAACGCTGGTACTCACACCCGACATCGTTGGCCCGTCTATCACGCGCAATGAGGGTATTCTTGGTGAAGGTGTTACTCTGAACCTGAATCATCTTGAGACCATGCGCCAGTCCACGTTGCTCTACCACCTGACCCAACGACTGCTGGAGACCAAATGGCGCGACCCCGGTGAAGAAACGAAGCTGCATCTTTTCGGCCAACTCAAGCAGATCACTCGTGAGTGGCTGGAGCGCCACCTTATTTGCAAGGGGAATACGTACCCGGCTCAACTTGCGTATCTGGAACTGGCGGATATGGCTTGCGAGCGCATCACCAGGGGCATTGTCGTGCAACACATGGAGGAGAATCCCATCAAAGCCGTGCTAGATCCCTACAACCCCACAGGCTCGACGATGCACGTTCGTTTCATCACATCAAGGGCGACACTCTGGCAGACGGGCCCCTGTCGTTGTCATATCAACTGGGTCGTCTGTGACAGCGATTGGGAATCCGAGTTCTGCCGTGTGGTTGAATCGCATCCGCGGGTGCGTGCCTACGTGAAGAACCACGGCCTTGGGTTGGAAGTGCCGTATCGCTACGGTTCCGAATCGCGCCGATACCGACCTGATTTCATTGTGCGGTTGGATGATGGACGCGGTGATGAAAACCCGTTGCATGCGATCGTCGAAATCAAAGGCTACCGGCAAGAAGACGCCAAAGAAAAGAAGGGGACGATGGACACCTACTGGGTGCCGGGTGTGAACCATCTCGGCACATATGGCCGTTGGGCCTTCGCCGAGTTCACCGACGTGTTTGAAATTGAGAAGGAGTTTTGCGTACTCGTTGACAGATTGATCGCCGAACATGTGCTGGCATGAAGACAACGCGCTATTTCGAGGAACAGGTTTTGCGCAAGCGGCCGTATATTGATCCGGCCTGGTGCGGACAAGTCATGACCAACGCACTCAAACGGGAGGAACAGCAGGATGGACGAATCCGTTTCTGGGGTGAGATTCTCCTCCCCGGCGAAACAGCCCCTCGTATTCTGCGCGTCGTGACATTGAGCGATGGAGAAACGCTCCACAACGCGTTTTTTGATCGCAACTTCCAAAAGGAGGCACCATGAAATTGAACTATTATCCCGACACCGACAGTCTCTACGTTGAGTTCAAGGCCGGACCGGGCACGGAAACCCGTGAAGTCGCCGAGGGGCTGAACGTGGACATTGACGCGGATGGCGGTGTGGTCGGCTTTGATATTGACCGTGCATCCGTGCGGCTTGATCTGTCCACGTTGGAGACCAGTGCGTTGCCCGTGCGTTCTCAAAAGGTTGGCTGATCATTGATTTCCATCCGGCTCCGATGTATCCTTGTGCCATCCGCCCCATGGCAGTACTCCCCGCTCCCACCTGTGCGCACAGGTCGGCCATCATGAGCGAGGCCGATCCCATGGGGCTTTTTTTTGCCCTGCCCCCTGCAAGCGAAAGCGCAGAGTCATCTTCTGAATAAAACCAAGATGTTCTGATCCCCATGCCACGAAATCCGAAAAAAAAGATAGAGACGCTCACCCACACCGAGGCATCCCGCAAGAACATCCCCACGGCTGAACATGAGGCCGTGATGGAAAAGGACGACCGGAGTCCCATCGCCGTGGCATACGAGCGGCGCAATCGTGATCTCGACCCGCAGCTTGTCTGGCGGGGCAAGGACGAGCAGGACTTGGTGGACCTGGTAGTGCAGGCTCCGCCGCTGTTCATTCAGGAAAAGATTCATGCGAAGGCGCTGGTTGACGACCTGATGCGCCGGAGTCAACGGACGCAAGCGGAGAAGGACGCTGATGAGGTCGGTTTCTGGCCGGATCTCTATGCCGACTTCAACGGCTTGCCGAGCGAAAGCGCGAAGACCGAGTTTTACCGGCACGACGCCAACTGGTCCAACCGGATGATTCTGGGTGACAGCCTGCAAGTGATGGCATCGCTGGCGGAGCGTGAAGGGTTACGAGGGAAGGTGCAGTGCATCTATCTTGATCCGCCTTACGGGATTAAATTCAATTCCAACTTTCAATGGTCAACGACCAGTCGTGATGTGAAAGATGGAAATGCCACGCACATCACCCGTGAGCCGGAGCAGGTGAAGGCGTTTCGGGACACGTGGCGGGATGGGGTTCATTCGTATCTGACGTATCTGCGGGACAGGCTGACGGTGGCGCGGGATTTACTGACGGAGAGCGGCTCAATCTTTGTGCAAATTGGGGATGAGAATGTGCATCGGGTGCGGGCGGTGATGGATGAGGTGTTTGGGGCTGATAATTTTATTGCGCAGATTACCTTTCGCGTAAAAAGTCCATTGGAAGTTTCAGATCTTGCTAGGACAACAGATTTTTTGCTGTGGTATAGCAAGGATAAAACGGCTCTCAAATTTAGACAACATCGAGTGCCTAAGATACTTAGTGCTCATCCTGAATTTTCCTCTGCGTTACTCCCCAATGGTGACACTATCAGTCGAAAAGGAGCAGAAGATAATCACGAGGCTAGGTTCTTTACTGCTCAGAACTTGGGTTCGTCTGGATATACAAAATCCTGCATGTACGATGTAAAGGTCGAAGGTCGATTATTTAGATATCCAAGAGGAAAGAGCTGGAAAACGCATGAAGATGGAATGGAACGACTCCGTAGAGCAGCACGGTTGCAGCCACTAAAAACGAGTCTACGTTGGCGTTATTTTTTTGATGATGCGCCGAGCGAAGTAATTACAGATATCTGGCAAGATACTTTTTCTGCTACAGATAAATCTTATGTTGTCCAAACATCTGAAGCAGTTATTCGACGATGTGTGCTGATGACAACTGATCCTAGTGATCTAGTTCTTGATCCAACATGCGGTTCCGGCACCACGGCCTATGTTGCCGAGCAATGGGGCCGTCGCTGGATTACGATAGACACCTCCCGTGTCGCCCTTGCGCTGGCTCGTGCCCGCATCATGGGCGCACGCTACCCGTATTATCTGCTTGCCGACTCTCGCGATGGTCAGATCAAAGAAGCCGCAATCACCAGCATCGCACCAAGTGCACAACCTGTCCGTGGGGATGTTCGACACGGCTTCGTCTATGAACGTGTTCCGCACGTTACGCTCAAATCCATTGCCAATAACGCCGAGATTGATGTCATCTGGGAAACATTTCAGAAAAAGCTGGAACCTCTGCGCGAAAAGCTGAACACGTTGCTCAAAAAGAAATGGGAAGAATGGGAGATCCCCCGTGAGGCCGACACACAATGGACGAAGACAATACAAACGCTACACGCCGACTGGTGGGAGTTACGCATTGCTCGCCAGAAAGAAATTGATGCTTCCATCGCGGCGAAGGCCGAGTACGAATATCTCTATGACAAACCTTATGAGGATAACAACAAGGTCCGCGTTGCTGGTCCTTTTACTGTTGAAAGTCTCTCGCCGCATCGGATGCTTGGGGTGGATGAGCATGACGACATCATTGACAACGTGGCAGAGGCGCGTCATGGAGAGACGCAGGACTTTGCCAGCATGATTCTGGACAATCTCAAAACCGCCGGTGTTCAGCAGGCACACAAGGAAGACAAGATCACGTTCACGTCGCTTACCCTCTGGCCGGGTTATTTTATCTGTGCCGAGGGCCGGTACACTGAAGGCGATGCGAAGAGCAAGAAAGGCTCCACTGAAAAACGCGCGGCCATCTTCATCGGCCCGGAATTCGGCACCGTTGCGCGTCCCGATCTTGTTGCCGCCGCCCGCGAAGCCGGCGATGCGCACTTCGACGTGCTCATCGCCTGTGCGTTCAACTATGACGCCCATTCATCCGAATTCGAGAAACTTGGCCGCATTCCCGTGCTGAAGGCGCGGATGAATGCCGACCTTCACATGGCCGATGATCTCAAAAATACCGGCAAGGGCAATCTCTTTGTCATTTTCGGCGAGCCGGACATTGAGATTCTTGATGCCGATGGCGGACAGGTCTCGGTCAAGATCAAGGGCGTGGATGTCTTTCATCCCAATTCCGGCGAGATTCGCTCCGACGGCCCCGACGGAATTGTCTGCTGGTTTATTGATACCGACTACAACGAAGAAAGTTTTTTCGTTCGACACGCCTATTTTTTGGGCGTGAACGATCCCTACGAGAAGCTGAAACAATCCCTCAAATCCGAGATTAACGAAGAAGCCTGGGCGACGTTGCACAGTGACATCTCGCGCCCTTTTGATAAACCGGCATCGGGCCGGATTGCCGTCAAAGTTATCAATCATCTGGGCGACGAAGTGATGAAGGTGTTTCGAATCTCCGATAAGAGGAACGAGAAGCGCTAACTCTGCGCGACCCGACCGGTGATGTCATTTGACAACGCGCGGTTGAGGGGACTAGCATCGTTCCGTGAATGTTGGCGGTTGGCTCTGGCTTGTTGGTGGCCAGGGCCTTTTTTGTGCCACCCCTGTTGCGGTTCGTGCATGGAAGGATTGGGTGCGTCATGGGCAATGTTGTGGTCATTGGCTCCCAGTGGGGGGATGAGGGCAAAGGGAAAATTGTGGATATGCTGGCACGGGAAGCGGACGTCATCGTGCGCTTTCAGGGCGGGTCCAATGCCGGCCATACGGTTGTAACGTCCAAAGGCACGTTCATTTTCCATTTGCTGCCGTCCGGCATTTTATCCAGGGGCAAACAATGTGTCCTGGGAGGCGGCGTGGTCATTGATCCCGGGGCGCTGATTGAAGAACTGGATCAATTGGCGGCCCGGGGCACGAAGGTGGGGAAAAATTTTGCGATCAGTCGGCGCGCGCATCTCATCATGCCGTATCATAAAGCGATTGACAAAGCCGCGGAAAAAGCGAAAGGCGCGCGTCGTATCGGGACGACGGGGAAAGGCATTGGCCCGGCCTATGTGGACAAAATGGCGCGCATTGGCATTCGCGTGGGCGACCTGCTCAATCCCGAGGGGTTTCGGGAAAAAGTCGAAAGCAATTTGGTCGAAATCAACAGTTTTCTTCGGCACGTCTATGGCGCCAGGGGGTTTACGGCCGATCGTATTTGCGAAGAATACCTGACGTATGCCCAACGCCTGGCTTCGTACGTGGCCGATGATTCGTTGCTCATCCACAAGGCCATGGCTGGCGGACGTCGCGTACTCTTTGAAGGGGCGCAAGGCACGCACCTGGACGTGGATCTTGGCACGTATCCTTTTGTGACGTCTTCCAATGCATGTGCCGGCGGCGCCTGTACCGGCGTTGGCGTGGGGCCGACGAAAATTGACGCGGTGCTGGGCGTGACCAAAGCCTATACCACGCGCGTCGGAAGCGGGCCGTTTCCCACGGAGCTGTCCGATGACGTCGGGAACGGTCTGCGGGAGCGGGGACAGGAAGTGGGGGCCACGACGGGCCGGTCGCGTCGGTGCGGATGGCTGGATGCGATGGTGTTACGCTACTCGGTGCGGGTGAATGGGTGCACCTCTCTGGCGGTGACCAAACTGGATGTGCTGGACGGGGCGCCGGAACTCAAAATTGCGGTGGCGTATCGCTATCAGGGCAAACTGTATCGCGAGATGCCTCTGGACGCGCATGTGCTGACCCATTGCCAACCCGTGTATGAAGTGCTCCCCGGCTGGTCCGGGACGACCGCCGGAGTGACCACCTACAAAGCGTTGCCAGTTGAAGCCAAACGGTATCTCCGGCGCATTGAAACCCTCACCTCGTGTCCCATTGCCATCGTGTCCACGGGCTCGCATCGGGAACATACGATCATGCTGAACAACCCCATGACGCACACTCATTCCCGAAAAAAACGCCCCGCAGCCTGCGCCTGACGACCGCGTCTTCTGTCGCGGTTCCGCGTTTGACAACATCCTGACCGGTTGTTAGCATCAAATGTTCGTGGGCCGCTAGCTCAGTTGGTAGAGCATCGCCCTTTTAAGGCGAGGGTCCTCGGTTCGAGCCCGAGGCGGCTCACCACACCGTCCGCGGCCATCGTGTTCCGGTGTGCGTAGCCTTGCTTTTGGGATGGGGACTTGATAGAGTGGGCCTGTGGTGAAAGTGGGCGGAAGCCCACTTTTTTTTGCTTTGCTGGAGAACGGCAACGCCGCTTGACGGTCGCGTACAACATGGACAGAAACGGAGTGGAGGCGAACGGGCCGGGGAGTCGCGTTCAGCAGATCGCCGGGCCCATTGCCAAAGCTCTCCAGCTTGAAATTGTTGATGTGGAGTGTCATGGCAGGGGTGCCGGAACGATCATTCGGGTGTTTGTCGGGAAAGAAGGCGGGATTGGGATTCAGGATTGTGAGCGGTTGCATCGGTCGCTAAGTCTGGCGCTTGACGTTGCCGACCCCATCCCCCACGCCTATCATCTGGAGGTTTCTTCCCCGGGTCTGGATCGTCCGCTGACGCGGCGCAAGGACTATCAGCAAGTCATTGGCCGGAACATCCAGATCAAAGTCCATCAACCCGTTGACGGGCATCGGACGTTGAAGGGGCGGCTGGCCGAAGTCACCGACCGGGGTCTTACCCTGCAGGTGCGGGCGCGATCATCACGAACCGGCAGGTGCGTGGAGGTGCAATGGGAGGCGATCGTTCAGGCCAAACGGGATATTGACTGGTAACGGAGCGGGCGATGGAGGGTGCGACATTGGAGGCGGATCGGTTGCGTGGCGGGTGAACACAGGAGGGGCGATGAAGCAGGACCTGATGACAGTCATTGAACAGGTGGGGCGTGAAAAGGGCATTGATAAAAACCGGGTGCTCGCGGCCGTGGAGTCCGCGTTGCTGACGGCGGCCAAAAAAAAGTATGGCAACAATGAAAATATTCAAGTTCAGGTTGACCCTGAAACCGGCGGCATTTCGATCGTGTCCCTCAAAACCATTACAGAAACGATTACCGACGACAAGTCGCAGATTTCATTGGATGAGGCACGTGGCATTGACGCCGGGGCCGAACCGGGAGATGAAATCGGGTCGCTCGTGGAACTGGGAGACCTCGGAAGAATTGCCGCGCAGGCTGCCAAACAGGTGATTTGCCAGAAGGTTCGGGAAGCGTCATGGGAGGCGATCGAGCGTGACTATTCCAAGCGCGAGGGAGAATTGGTTCATGGCGTTATCGTGGGACAGGAGCGACGCAATTACCTGGTGGAAATTGGCAAAGCCGAAGCCGTCCTGCCCGTTCATGAGCAGATTCCGCGCGAAGCCCATCGCCGGGGCGATCGCATTCGGGCGTTGTTGCTTGAGGTGCGCCGCACTCCCAAAGACGTGCAGGTGATTCTGTCCCGCGCACATCCCCAGTTTGTGGTGAAACTCTTTGAACTGGAAGTGCCCGAGGTCACGGAAAAAATTGTCGAGATTAAAGGCGTGGTACGCGAACCGGGGGATCGCACCAAGATCGCGGTGATCTCCAGAGACAAAGCCGTGGATCCCGTGGGGGCCTGTGTGGGCATTAAGGGATCCCGTGTCCAGGCGATTGTGCGGGAACTCAAAGGGGAAAAGATTGACATCATCCCGTGGACCACGGATTTGCGAGTGTTGATCGGCGAAGCGTTGAATCCGGCCTCGATTGAAAAAGTGGGTATTGATGAGGAGAAAAAGGTCGCGCTGGTCGTGGTGGCGGACTCGCAATTGTCGCTGGCCATTGGGAGAAACGGTCAAAATGTGCGGTTGGCCGCCAAATTAACGGGGTGGAAAATTGACATCATCAGCGCGAGTGAATATGAGAAAGAAAAACTTGAGCGGGAACAGGAGATAAAAGCCGCTCTGGCGGAAGAAACCGCCGCGCAATGTCCACCGGAAGCCGGAGCGGCGGAGCCGCAATCGGATGAGAAGCGTGAGGACGCAGCGGGTGCGGAGCCTGCGGTTGCGTCCGCATGCGATGTGCCCGCGATCGCGTCTGTGTCTGGAGAGTCCGAAGGCGCGTCCGCATGTGATGTGCCCGCGATCGCGCCTGTGTCTGGAGAGTCCGAAGGCGCGACAGCCGAAAAAGTGGAACCTCGGGATCCGTCCTCTGCAAATTAGTGGTTGCTCATGAAAGCCCGTAAGACATCAGGTGATGAGGTGAAAAAAGCCGGCAAAGTGTCCGCGCGGAAGGCGTCGAGTTCCGCCAAATCCGCCAAGTCTGCCAAGTCCGCGTCGTCCATGGCTGTACCATCCAAAACCAAAACGGCGCCATTCAGGGCCAAGAAGGAAAAAAGCGGCAGTCCCCCAACCACTCGTGCCAAAAGCCGTAGTGCCTCGGCTCCTCGCGCCAAAGCCGAAACCGTGGAAACAGTCGTTCATGAACCACGCAAAAAACACATTCTCATTAAACGAAAAAAAGAAGACGAGTCGGCGCCCTCCGATGTTGACAGCCTCGAGTCCCCCGAACTGACCGCCCTGGAACCGGTGACTGAAAGTTCTGCCCTTCCTGAAGTGGCGGTCGTGGCGCAGGCATTCATAGATGCGCCGCCTGCCGTCGGGCCTTCAATCGAACAACCTGCGTCGCCCGCCGTTCCGGATCCAGCTTCCGCCCCGCCCGAACAGGCCAAAACCGTTGATGAGAAAAGTAAGGCGAAAGACGACGCGAAACAGAAAAAAGTTCGAAAAAGCGGAAAGCCGCGAGATTCGGATCTCTTTGCGGAAATCTACGAAGACGCGGCTCGATGGCAGGATCTTCGTCCACTTCCGGCCTTGAGACGGGACGAACGCGCCCGACATATTCCTTCTGCCACGTCCACCGAAGTCACGAAACCGAGAAAAAAGACCGTCAAACTGACCTTCGGCATGACCGTGAAGGAGTTTGGGGAGCGGTTAGGACTCCGCGTGACGGACGTGATTCGCAAGTTAATGGAAATGGGCATCGCCTGCACGATGAATCAACCCATGAACATGGATGCCGGCGTGCTGATTGCTGAAGGGGCCGGGATGCAGGTTGAGGTGCAGACCGGCAAGGAAAGCGAAGGGCACCTGGACGACCTGCTTGAGCCGACGACCGAGTCCATGCTCGTGTCTCGCGCGCCGGTCGTCACCGTTATGGGGCACGTGGATCACGGGAAAACCTCGTTGCTGGACGCGATTCGTCAGACCAGCGTGACGGAGCGGGAAGCCGGCGGCATCACGCAGCACATCGGGGCCTACGCCGTTCAGGTGGGAGAGAAACTCGTGACGTTTCTTGATACGCCCGGCCATGAAGCGTTTACGGCCATGCGGGCGCGCGGGGCGCACGTCACCGACATTGTGATCCTGGTGGTCGCGGCGGATGATGGCGTCATGCCGCAAACCGTCGAGGCGGTGCATCACGCGCAGGCGGCCAATGTGCCGGTCATGGTGGCGATCAACAAAATGGATGCGCCGGGGGCCAATCCGGACCGAGTCAAGCAAAGTCTGTCGGAACACGGGCTTATTCCCGAAAGCTGGGGGGGGCAAACCATTTACGCGGAAGTCTCGGCCAAAGAAAAGCGTGGGCTGGAGACCTTGTTGGAGATGATCCTGCTTCAGGCCGAGGTCATGGAGTTGCAGGCCGACATGGCCCATGCCGCGCGCGGCGTGGTGCTGGAGGCCCAACTGGATCGTGGGCGCGGCCCCGTGGCCACTGTGCTGGTGCAGGGCGGAATCCTGAAAGTCGGCGACACGTACGTGGTGGGGGCGACCAGCGGGCGCATGCGCGCGATGGTGTCGCACGACGGGAAAAAAATCAGGGAAGCCGGACCGTCCACCCCCGTTGAGGTGGTTGGATTATTGGAATTGCCGGCCGCGGGTGATCAGCTGGTTGTCGTCAAAGGGGAGCGGGTGGCGAGAGGGATCGCCGAATCGCGACAACAGAAACTTCGTGCGGCCGAGCTGGTCACCGGATTCAAACGGCCGACATTGGATGATCTGTTGGCGCAGGGCCAGGAGCCGGACAAAAAAGTCTTGTCGATATTGGTGAAAGCGGACACCCAGGGGTCGGTGGGAGCGCTGTGCGAATCCGTGGACAAACTGTCCTCCGATGCGGTCGTATTGCGGATTCTTCATCGTGGTGTTGGCGGGGTCACCGAATCGGACGTGTTGCTGGCGTCCGCGTCGAGGGCGCTGGTGGTCGGGTTTCATGTTCGCCCGGAACCCAAAGCGGCGACGCTCGCCGAACGGGAAGGCGTCGACATCCGACTCCATACCGTGATTTATCGCGCAATCGCGGATATGAAAACGGCCGCGGAAGGGTTGCTTGATCCGACCCTCACGGAGCGCGTGCTGGGACGGGCGGAGGTGCGGCAGGTCTTTACGATCCCGAAAATCGGCACGATTGCCGGTTCGTATGTCACTGACGGGAAGATGGTCCGCGCGAGCGAGGGCATTCGATTGTTGCGGGATAACGTCGTGGTCCATGAAGGGACACTCGGCTCGTTGCGGCGCTTTAAGGATGATGTCCGGGAAGTGCAGCAGGGATATGAGTGCGGGATCGGTATTGAAAATTTCAATGATATCAAGGTTGGCGATGTGATCGAAGCGTATACTATTGATAAAGAGGCGACCCGATTGTAGCGCGTGGTCGAACGATGCGGCGCATGCGGTTCGGACTCGTTGGAAGACCCTATGGTGGTTGGGATTTGTCGGATCGCGTTGTATCTGCCTGAAGGGCATTCGCTCAAGTCGAAACGGCGTGTGCTGTCCAGCCTCAAAACGCGGCTCTGCGGGACGTTCAACGTGTCGGTGGCCGAGCTTGACGATCAGAATCTGTGGCAGCGATCCGTGCTGGGCGTGGCCTGTATTGGGAATGAAGCCCGTCATCTGAATCGGGTACTTGATCAGTCGTTGAATATGATTCGGGCCACTCCCGCTCTGGAGGTGCTCGATGTGCGCATGGAACTCCTGTAGGAGAGAACGCAGGCGAGGGAGCAGGGAAGCGTGAGCGTCGCGTCGAAGCCGACCAAACGATCGGTCAGGGTGGCCGATCAGATCAGAATGGAAGTCGCCGACATTCTCGCCAGAAAATGCAAGGACCCGCGACTGCAGTTGGTGACGGTGACCAATGTGGCGATGAATCGTGATCTGCGTGTGGCCCACGTCTATGTGTCCCTGCTGGGTCAGGGGGAACAGGTGGAAACCATTATGAAAATCCTCCGAAACGCCGTGGGGTTTGTCCGGCTGGAATTGGGTCGGCGTCTGGATTTGCGCTATACGCCGGAGGTGAAATTCTATTTCGACGCGAGCGGCCCTTATGCGGAAAAAATTGGCCGGATCCTCGAGGCTGTCCTTCCGGATGACGCGGAGTCGGAGGACGGGAGGCGGGGCTCTGTCGAATCGTATGAGAAGGAACAGCCATGATGGCCGGGATGCTTGAGAACGTGTCCCCCGTCACGGGCGTTCCGCCGACGACGCAACACGGCGTGTTGAACCTCTGCAAGCCGACGGGCTGGACGTCTCACGATGTTGTGGCCGGCGTGCGCCGTCGGCTTCGGGTTCGGAAAGTGGGACATGCGGGTACGCTGGACCCCGATGCCACCGGTGTCTTGCCTATCCTGCTTGGGCAGGGTACGCGACTGTCGTCGGTGCTTGTGCATTGGGATAAAGAATATGAGGCCGTGTTGCATCTGGGGCAGGAGACGACGACCCAGGATGCGGCCGGTACGGTGACCGCGGAATGTCCGACCGGGGGACTGTCGGAAGAGACCGTGCGTGCGGTGATGGGTGATTGTCAGGGGGAACAGTGGCAGGTGCCTCCCATGTATTCGGCGGTCAAAATCGGCGGTCAACCGCTGTACAAGGCCGCGCGTGAGGGAAAAACCCTTGACCGTCGCGCGCGCCCCATTGTCATTTACCGGCTGGAGATTACGGCGCTGGACATACCGTATGTCACGTTCCTGGTTCACTGTTCCAAAGGCACGTACATTCGGACCTTGTGCGCGGATATCGGCCGGCGATTGGGCGTGGGCGGACATCTGCATCGCCTCACCCGCACACGGGTCGGGCCGTTGCATCTTGACCGCTCGGTGTCGCTTGCCGATCTTGTCTGTGGCGGGGACCTCATGCGACACGGCGCGGCGTTCTTGACGCTTGATGACGCGGTCGCAGAGCTTCCCTCTGTGGTGGTGGAGGCTCGCATGGTGGAAAAGGTCGGCCATGGCGTTCCGCTTTCGGAAGCCGACGTGTGTCCGGACGGGAGTTGCGGAACCCCGCACGACACGTTGATTCGAGTGAAAGATGAACAGGGACGGCTACTGGCCCTGGGACAATGGTCGCCGTCGTCGTGTCCGCCGGGTGCCCCGAGGGTGTTGCTGGCGAGGCAATTACGGATGGTGAAAGTGTTTGGAGAGCGTTCGTAAGGATACGATCCGGCTCTCGCGATTTTTTCATGCAGTCAGGAAGGGAGGCCAGGCATGGCAGCGGTCAAGGAATCCACCCCGGATATTGTGCAGCGGCATCGGCGTCATGAACAGGACACAGGTTCGTCGGAGGTGCAGATTGCCCTGCTGACGAATCGCATCAACTATCTCACCGACCATTTTCGTACCCATACCAAAGATCATCATTCCCGGCATGGGTTGCTGAAAATGGTGAGTCGTCGCCGCCGCCTGCTGGATTGTTTGCATCGGGAAGACGTGGGTCGGTATCGCGCGGTGCTGGGAGTATTGGGTCTGCGGAAGTAACCACGCCGCTCAACGGTTGAGGGGCATAGACGGCAGGAAGGGAGAGACGAATGATACATGCGGTGGAATGCGAGATAGCAGGGCGCACCCTGCGATTGGAGACGGGTCGGATCGCCAGGCTGGCCGACGGGGCGGTATGGGCCACCTATGGCGATACGGTGATTCTGGCGACAGCGGTGGCTTCGCACATGCCGAAGCCGGATCTGGGTTTTTTGCCGCTCACGGTCAATTATCTGGAAAAAGCCTATTCGGCTGGAAAAATTCCGGGAGGGTTTTTCAAGCGGGAAGGGGCGCCGTCAGAAAAAGAAACCTTAACCAGTCGGCTCATTGACCGGCCCATTCGTCCCCTGATCCCGGCCGAGTTTTGTTACGAGACGCAGGTGATCGCGTCGGTACTCTCCGTTGATCACTCAATGACCTCTGAAATTGTGGGGCTGACCGCCGCCTCCGCCGCGCTGGCGATCTCGGACGTGCCGTTTGGAGGTCCGTTGGCGGGAGTCAGAATCGGGCGCGTGGCCGGTCGCCTGACAGTCAATCCCTCGCTGCTGGATCTTGAGAGCAGTGAGCTTGATTTGGTGGTTGCTGGCACCGCCGGGGCGATCATGATGGTGGAAGCCGGGGCGAAGCAGCTGGCCGAGTCCGTGATGCTTGAGGCCCTGGAGTTGGCCCATGCGGAAATCCGGAAGATTGTGGCGACGATCGCGGAGTTGCAGACGGCGGTGGGACGTCCCAAACGGCTGATCCCGGTTGCCGAGGTCAGTGAGGAATTGTCGGGCCAGGTGCATGCGTTGGTGGCCGCTCCCATTCGGGAGGCCGTGATCATTCCCAACAAAAACGAACGGCAGCAGCGGTTTGATCAGATACTCGCTGACGCGGTGGAACAATTCGGGCAGGAAGACGCGGCGCGTCGCATCCGCATCAAAGCGATCTATCGCGAGTGCGAATATCGGGAAGTCCGTGAGATGATTCTGGAAAAGAAAATCAGAGCCGATGGCCGGGGGCCGTCCGATATTCGTCCCATTACGTGCGAAACCGGCCTGTTGCCGCGCACGCATGGTTCCGCCCTGTTCACGAGAGGCGAAACCCAGAGTCTGGCCGTGGTGACGCTGGGCACGACGGAAGATGAGCAACGCATTGACGCGCTTGAGGGGGAATACTTCCGCACCTTTATGCTCCACTATAATTTCCCGCCCTTCTGTGTCGGGGAAGCCCGGCCGCTGCGTTCGCCCGGACGACGGGAAGTGGGACATGGGAAACTGGCCGTGCGCGCGCTGCAGTCCATTTTGCCGGACAAAGAGGCGTTTCCTTATACCATTCGTATTGTGTCGGACATTCTGGAATCCAACGGGTCCTCCTCCATGGCCACGGTCTGCGGGGGGTCTCTGGCCCTGATGGATGCTGGTGTGCCGATTAAAGAACCCGTGGCGGGCATTGCCATGGGGCTGATCAAAGAGGGAGACCGGATCCTGATTCTGTCGGATATTCTGGGACTTGAAGATCATCTGGGCGACATGGATTTCAAGGTGACGGGCACACGGGACGGCGTCACGGCTTTGCAAATGGACATCAAAATCCAGGGGATCACCACGGACCTGATGCGGCAGGCGCTGGAGCAGGCCCGCATCGGGCGCCTGCACATTCTGGAAAAAATGCGGGAATCGCTCGCCGTCCCGCGGGAATCGCTGGCCCCCTATGCGCCGCGCATTTTTACGCTGCAAATCAAAACCGATAAAATTCGCGATGTGATCGGACCTGGCGGGAAGGTCATTCGCAGCATCATTGCGGAATGCGGGGTCAAGGTGAATGTCAATGACGCGGGTCTGGTGACGATTGCCGCGGTGGACGAAGCGTCGGCCAATCGGGCGATTGACATGGTGAACCGGTTGACGGAAGAAGTGGAAGTGGGGAAAATATATCAGGGAACGGTCAGGAAAATCGTGGATTTTGGGGCCTTCGTCGAGATTTTGCCCAACGTGGACGGCTTGGTTCATATTTCGCAACTGGCGCAACATCGCGTTCAATCCGTATCCGATGAACTGGCCGAAGGGGAAAAAATCATGGTCAAGGTGCTGGAAGTCGACCGACAGGGCAAAGTTCGTTTGAGCCGGAAAGACGCTGTGAGCGATGCGGAGCAGGCGGCTGCGGGTCTCCCCGCCGAGAGTTGAACGGCGACATTCCCTCCGGGCGTAGCCCGACCGCGCTTCGGCGATCAGGAGAGTGACCGTGACGCGCAAGATAGTCCTTGAGAACGGCGTTCGCGTCGTGATGGAACAGATGTCGACTTTTAAGTCCGTCGCCGTGGGCGTCTGGGAAAACGTCGGCACCAGAGATGAAGGCCCGCGTCAAAAAGGGCTGGCCCATTTCCTTGAACATATGATGTTCAAGGGCACGCGCCGTCGCTCCGCCACCCAGATTGCTCATGAAATCGACAGCCTGGGTGGCGAGATGAACGCCTTTACCACCCACGAAACCACCACCCTGTATAGCAAAGTACTGGATCAGCACATCGCGCGCGCGCTCGACTTGCTGGCCGATGTCTTCCATCACTCGCGGTTTGACCGCACGGAAATCGAACGGGAAAAACAGGTCGTGCTGGAAGAGATCCGGACGATGCGGGACGACCCGGAAGATTATGTGCAGGAACTGCATGCCGGGCGGGTGTTGCGGGGGCATCCGTTGGGCCGTTCAATACTGGGGGATCGGGTTGCCATGAAGCGCATTCAGCGGCACGACGTGCTCCACTATCGGGATGAGTGCTATCGTCCCGAAAAAACCGTGATTGCGGTGGCGGGGAATTTTCAGGTCAGGGAGGTGACGGCGCTCGTCCGCGCGTCATTTGGAAAGTGGAATCCGGCCGGGTGTGCCGGGAATGGAGGGCGCGAGCGGCAGCCTCCCCGCATACGGGGCGGGACCCACGTGCGTCATCAGCGGTTGGAGCAGGCCCATCTCTGTGTCGGATTCAAGGGACTGCCTTCGGCGCATCCGGCCCGCTATGCGGCCCATACGCTGAACGCTCTGTTGGGGGGAGGGATGAGTTCGCGGCTCGTGCAGGAAGTGCGGGAAAAACGGGGGCTGGCGTATACGATCTATTCGCAATTATCCAGCTTTTCAGACGCGGGGGTGTTGACCGTGTATGCGGCCAGCGGGGCCAGGGAAGCGTCCTCGGTGGTGGATGTGGTGTGCCGGGAAGTCAAAAAGTTGTGTGAACGGGGGCCGACTCGCGGGGAATTGGAACGGACGAAAAACCAGTTAAAAGGGACCGTGATGCTGGGGCTGGAAGGGACCTATGGCCGAATGAGTAAATTGGCCAACGATGAAATCTCGCAAGGTCGGTACGTCTCTCTTCGGGAACTTGCGTCCGAAATTGACCGGGTTTCCGTGCGGGATGTTCAGCAAATAAGCCGCGAACTTCTGGATTGTGATTCCATGGCCGTGACGGCATTGGGTCCCGTGACCCCGGCGGATTTTCCGCCCGGGACGTGCGTGGCGAAACCCTGACTATACCGTGCATTTTCGAGAAAAAAAGGCCTGTGCCCATCCCAGACGGTTCTGGGGAAACAGGGAGAACATTTCCCGAAAAAGTCTCTTGACAACCTGAAACGGTATGGGTAGCATGGCCGACGATGAGAAGGATTAGAGAAAATCAGGGTGAAACTGTTTTTGGTTACGAGCGGAAGTCGTTATATTCATTTATATCGTCCTAGGCGAGAAGGAGGGGGGAGATGAAGAAGTCATTTTTCCGTGGGGGAGTATTGGGATTGGTGGCTGCGGGGCTGATGACTTTCGGTTTGATCGGTCTGGCGGATGCCCAAAAAGGCCCCTGTTCAAGCAACAAGAAATGCAAGGGTAATCCCGCCGACATAGCGACCCTCGGGTCCATGACACTCAAGGGCACCATTGCTTCCAGTCTGAAGGGTCGGGTGTACGCACATTGGGCGGACAATCCCTATGGAGAAATTCTCTTCGGTATTCAGTACTGGAATACCGGCGAACCCGCCGAAGTCGGCGATCCTCTTGGTCGTGCGTCCGACGACCGGAACGTGGCGATTCCAGATCCGTTGTTCGCCTGTTGTTCGTGGGGGTATCGGGGTGGCGAAGACCTCAACAATCCCTATGCTGGATGGTACAACCCGCAAACCACGGTTCGGTTGCGCGTCAAAGATGCCTCGTTGATGAAGAAAATTACCGAAGCGTCGCAGGAATTTGTGGCGATGGAAGTGAAGCTCGACGGTGCGACCATCACGAGTTTCAATGTGCTCCGATGATAATGAGCGATTGTGGCATTCGGGTCGAATGACGGAATTGATCGAAACGTATAGATATGCCTGAAGTTCTTATTTTCGTAAGGAGGGGAATCATGAAAATCAGTCAATCAGGTCTGGCGGTTTTGACTGCCTTGATCCTGGCGGGATGCATGGCCTCCAGCGCATTCGCCATTGAAGCCTTCCAGGAAAGGTTTGAGTGGGGTGATCTTGCCAAACCGACGACTCTTCATGCCCGGGTGGCCGTTGTGGATCCGTATGACAAAGCCGCATGGGTGAATGTTGCGGTGTTTGGTGGTAATGCCGAAAGCGGGTACTACTGGCAAAAATATTTCCCCGGAAAGAATTTGAAGGTGTACCCGGCCAATGACGCGGTGTGGAAGAAGCTCCAGGCATTGGGGAAAGCCTCACACAGTCAGGCCGTGATGAGTGGCACCAAGGCTTCGCCTTACACACTGGTCGAGCTGGTGGTTCAGGAAACCGAACAGAATTATCGCGTGGTGTCTTCGGTGAAAAAAGTGAAGGAAGTTGCCGGTACCCCTGACAAGCCGCGTAGTATTCATAGCCTGCGGACCATCAGCATTCTGGATGCGATGGACAACAACCATTGGGCACAAAACAGAAAGATGTTGTACGACGTACTGATTCCCGGCGTGGGAGCGATTTCTGGAGTCATTCCCTATTCCAACCAGAAACCTCATACGTCAAAAGGAACGAAGTCAGGGAAGTTTGGGGGCTTGCTGGAGTAAGCACAAACGTCCTGTGGGACAGAGCGGGCAGAACCTTCTTCAGGTTCTGCCCGCTTTTATTTGGCGTCAAGGCGTTGTTGAATATCCGCCAGTCGGTTTAACGCTTCCAGGGGAGTCATGGCGAACAGTTCCAATTGTTTGATCTCTTCAATCAGGGGATGAGGCGGGGGGAGCGCGGCGGTCTCACGATGATCAAGGTCGTCCCGTTGCCGAAGAAGGCCGGCCCGCATGTTTTCAGAAGACGCATGGTGTTCCAGTTGAGCCAGGACGGCTTCCGCTCGCGCAATGATGGTTGAGGGCAGGCCCGCGAGTTTTCCGACGTGGATGCCGTAACTGCGATCAGCTGTCCCCGGTTTGATTTTTCTCAAGAAAATAACCTGATCTTTTTCCTCTTTCACCGCGACGGTCAGGTTTTTCACGCCTTCCCGAGCATGTTCCAAAGCCGTGATTTCATGATAGTGGGTCGCAAAGAGCGTTCTCGCTCCGAGGCTGCGTCGGTCCTGAAGATGTTCAGCAATCGCCCAGGCCAGGCTTAATCCATCGTAGGTACTGGTTCCTCTCCCTATTTCATCAAGAAGAATAAGACTGCGAGATGTGGCGCCCTGCAGAATTTTTGCGGTCTCCAGCATTTCCACCATAAACGTGCTCAACCCGAAGGCCAGATTGTCGGAAGCCCCGACCCGCGTGAAAATTCTATCAATAACGCCGATCCTGGCTTTGACGGCGGGAACAAAACACCCGATATGGGCCATGAGCGCAATCAGCCCGATTTGTCGCAAGAACGTACTTTTCCCCGCCATGTTGGGGCCGGTGATCAGCAATAACCGATGGGAATCAAGGTCGAGGTAGCAGTCGTTGGGGATGAATCCTTCGCGCAAGTCAAATTGTTCCACAACCGGATGGCGGCCATCTGTGATGGCAATGACGCCGCCCGCGTGAATGTCGGGTTTGACGTATCCATGACGGGACGCCACCTCCGCAAAATTGACGAGTACGTCCAGAAGAGACAACTGCCGGGCCATGGTTTGGATGCGGAACACGTGGCGGGCCACCTCTTTGAGGACGCTCTGAAAACGCTCGTGTTCGGCACGGCGTAATTGCGCCTGCGCCCCGGAAATTTTGGTTTCGATGTGTTGCAGTTCGTCGGTCATATACCGTTCGGCATGGGCCAGTGTTTGTTTGCGTCGAAAATATTCGGGCACGCGGGACAGATTGGCTTTGGTCACTTCAAGATAGTATCCAAAGACCTGATTGTATCGGATTTTCAGCGAGTCAATCCCTGTATGCTTCCGTTCGCGTTGTTCCAGATCGGTCAGCCATTGCGTGCTGTTCCGCACGACGGTTCGGAGTTCGTCAATGACGGGATCGAAGCCGTCCCTGACAATCGTCCCCTCTTTGGCGGGGGCCGACGCATTGGGGTCAATGGATGCCTCAATGATCGCGGTGACGTCCGAAAGGGGATCCCAGCTTTGGAACATGGATGTGAGAATCGGGTCGGCAATGCTGTTGAACAGCGGAATCAGTTCTGGAAGAATCTGAAGGGATTCTTTCAGGCACAGCAGATCCCGCGGGCTGGCCGTTCCCATGCCCACGCGGCTGCTTAACCGCTCCAGATCGTAGAGTTCCTGCAAGAGCGTTCGAATCTGCAGGCGAATCTTCAGGGGTTCCCGGAACGCGGACACCGCATGGAGGCGGCGTTGAATGGCGTCCGGGTCCGTCAGGGGACGAACGATCCATTGACGCAGCCGCCGGCTGCCCATCGCGGTGACCGTGTGATCAAGGACTGACAGCAACGTGGACTGTTTGTGTTCGTGATTCAACGCCTGGACCAGTTCCAGGTTGCGAATGGTCATCGCGTCCAGATGCATTTCACGGTCGGCTTCGCGTAGTTCCGGTCGTTGAATGTGTCGGTGATCCAACGTCGGTTGGGTCTGTTTCAGGTATCGCAACATGCCGCCGCCCGCCTGCACGCCGGGATGATCGCGCGTGAGTCCCAGTTCTTCCAGTCGTTCAACGGCGAAATGAGACTGGAGCATGTTCTGCGAAGTCCGCGCCTCAAAATCGGCGGATGGCTGTTCCGTCACGCGAGGCAAGCGAAGGGATGCCAGCAGTGCGCGGACGTCCGTCGCGCCGGCTTCCGTGTTCTTCGGGACAAGCACTTCCTGGGGACCCAGGCGAATGAGTTCATCCAGCATATCTTCCTGTCCGTACTCGCCGGAAAATTCAGCAATGAGGAACTGTCCGGTCGAAAGATCAATCGCAGCCAGACCAAAGTGGCGTGCGGCATTGACGACGCGCAGTGACACGGCGGCCAGAAAGTTGGCCTCTTTGGCGTTGAGCAACTCATCGTCAAACACCGTGCCGGGCGTATAGACTCTGACGACCTCGCGTCGGACCAGCCCTTTGGTCAGTTTGGGGTCTTCGACCTGTTCGCAGAGCGCGACGGTTTTCCCGGCTTTCAACAGTTTGGCCAGATAGCTTGTGACGGCATGATACGGAATGCCGCAGAGGGGAATGGGGTTGGCGCTCTGTTTGTCACGGGATGTCAGTGTGATATTGAGAATGCCCGCGGCCTCGGTGGCATCCTCAAAAAACATTTCATAAAAATCTCCCACACGAAACAACAGAATCGAGTCCTGATGATTCTGTTTCACGTCACGATATTGTTTCAGTAGCGGCGTCAGGTTGGATTGACTCATGATGGGACTACCCGGAGTGCGCCATGATCGTCTGAAGAAGACCGTGACTGTGCGGTCCGAAAGCCCGGACCAGGGCGCGACGAGTGGTGCGTCCCGCGTGGGCGAGGTGAATCAACAGGTAGTCGTCCGGCCACCAGTCGGCGGGCAGTCGGTCGGCCCATTCAATGAGCACGGCACAATGTCCGTTCAGATAATCGGCCAATCCCGTGTCATCCAGGTCCCGGGGATCTTCAAGGCGATACAGATCAACGTGCGCCAGGGCAATGGAGCCGAGGTATTCCTGAATCACGACAAAGGTCGGGCTACTGACCACATGGGCGGAAAGCCCCGCGCCACGGGCAAGGCCGCGGACCAACGTCGTTTTTCCGGAGCCCAGCTCGCCGACGAGCGCAATGACCTGGCCCTGCTGCAGACGGCATCCGATGGTTGAGCCGAATTGTTCGGTGTGCGATGCCGACGCCAGTGACAGGGTCCATGGCTCTGCCGGTTCACTGGCCATCGGTGCCGACTGAAATGGGAACGCGGTCACCGGCATGCAGGACGTGCATGATGGCTCGTGGCAGATATTGCAACAGATCACCGGCCAGCAAACCGGCATACCCAAACGTTTCGGCCGCGAGGTCGCCCGCCAATCCGTGAAGATAGACGCCGCTTTGGGCCGCCTCCCATGGCGCGAGCCCTTGAGCCAGCAAGCCGGCAATGACGCCGGTGAGCACGTCCCCCGTGCCGGCCGTGGCCATGCCGGGGTTGCCGGTTGGTGAGATGGCGGTGTGGCCATGCGGATGAGCGATAATCGTGCGCGCCCCCTTCATGACCATGATGACTGAATGGGCACGCGCAAATTCTTGAGCCGTTCCCAATCGGTTACGGGTGACCATGTCCGTCGTCGTGTTAAGCAGTCGGGCCATTTCCCCCGGGTGCGGGGTCAGGATGGCGGGCATGGGACAGGCCCGCAGGATGTGCGTATGCCCGGCCAGCGCGTTGAGGGCGTCGGCATCAATGACGGTGGGACGGTCACATTGCGCGATCAGTGTTCGAATCACCTCGGCGGTTTCGACATGAGTGGACAACCCCGGACCCATGCCGATCGCGCTTCGGGACTGAACGAAGGCGAGGAGCTGCGGGAGCGCGCGTCGTGCCAGCATGTGGTCTTTGGTTTCAGGCAGCGGGAGCGTCATCACTTCCATCACGCGCGATTCCAGATGCGCCTGCACGCTTGCCGGTGCCGCCACGGTGACCAGTCCGGCACCCGATCGCAGTGCCGCGTTGGCAGCCAGGACAGCGGCGCCGCTTTTTCCCGGTGAGCCTGCGATGAGGCCGACATGGCCAAAGGTCCCTTTGTGTGAGGACGCCCGGCGTGTCGGCAGCCAGGACCGAATCGCCGCGGGAGTCAGTAACTCAATCGGAATGCGCATCGCCTCCACATACTGGTCAGGAATGCCGATATCAACGTGCCGTACGCGGCCCGCGTGATCAATGCCCGACCCCAGAAACAGCCCTAATTTCGGATTCCCGAACGTGACGGTCAGGCTGGCGTGAACCGCCGTTCCCAGCATCTCGCCGGTATCCGCGTGAATGCCGGAGGGCAGATCCATCGCGACCACGGGAAGCTCCGACGCGTTCATCGCGTGAATCGCCTCTGCGTACGGGCCGGTGACCGGCGCGGATGTGCCGGTGCCCAGTAGCGCGTCAACGAGCACGTGGCTCTGCCGCGTCAGGTGGCGCATACGATCCGGGGACGGAGCGCGTGCGATGTGTGCCCCGCCCGCGCTTTTGGCCACGCGCTGATACATCAGTTTGGCGTCACCTTTGAGATCGCCGACGCGGGCAAGAAGACAGACCTGAACGTTGACGCGCTGGCGACGCAAGAGCCGTGCGACGACAAACCCGTCCCCTCCATTGTTCCCCTTCCCGCAGAAGATCGTCACGGTTTTCCCCTTCATGGGGCCGAACGTTTCTTCCATGGCCGCCACCACGCCGGCGCCCGCTCGTTCCATCAGGACATGTCCGGGAACACCGGCTTCCTGGATCGTGCGACGATCGAGTGCGTGCATCTGGTGGGCGGTGACAATTTTCATGCCGAAGTCGGTACGAACGCGTTGTGTCGCTACCACTGGGACGAGGACGGAATGCAGGCCCGCATTTCTCTGACTGCCCGTTCCAGGCCGACCAGCACGGCACGAGCAATAATGCTGTGGCCGATATTGAATTCCTCGATTTCCTTGATCGCCGTCAGGCGTCTGATATTGTGATACGTCAGGCCATGGCCGGCATGAACGTTCAGACCCAGTTGCCGCGCGAGGGCGGCTCCCTGCAACAGGGCTTCAAAGGCGTGCCGGATGTCCGGGGCATGGCGGCTGTTGGCATAATGTCCGGTATGCAGTTCGACGGCATCGGCTCCGACGCGGCCTGCGGCGCGAATGTGCGAGGGGTCCGGATCAATGAACAGACTGACCGGAATCCGGGCGTCGCGCAGGCGACCAATCAGGAGCGCGAGCCGGTCCTCGTGGTCCGCGACCGCCAGCCCGCCTTCGGTGGTGAGTTCCTGTCGCTGTTCAGGGACGAGCGTGACGGCGTCGGGCCGGACGCGCAACGCAATCGTCGCCATGGTCTCGTCCGCGGCCATTTCCAGATTCAGGGAAGACGGGACGGTTTCGCGAAGCCGTGTCAGGTCCCGTTCCTGAATGTGCCGGCGATCTTCACGGAGATGGACGACCAGGCCGTCGGCGCCCCCGAGGTCGGCCAGCACCGCCGCGGCGATCGGATCCGGCTCATGGCCGCCACGGGCCTGCCGGAGCGTGGCCACATGGTCAATATTGACGCCGAGTCGGGCCATGTCACACCTTTCTCATCTTGTGTCAGGTCGTGGTGGGAGAGGGTCGTTCAATACCAATGTACATTATGGCAAAACGGGCATGGTGGTCGCAATGAAACCCACCCGGTCGCTCGTGAGAGCCGTTTCGGACGCGGAACCAAACAAAGCTGAAAAAACAAAGAGTTGCATTGACTGGATTTCCGCCCTCTACTACAATGAGCACCATGTCCCGACACAGTCACATGAGTCCGCCGTGAAAAACTTCTTTCGCATTCAACGTCTCCCGCCCTACGTGTTGAGTCAGGTCCAGGAACTCAAACACGACGCGCGTCGGCGCGGGGAGGATATCATTGACTTTGGGATGGGGAATCCCGACCAGGCGACGCCGCCCCATATTGTTGAGAAACTGGTCGAGGCGGCGCAGAAAGGCAAAAACCATCAGTACTCGGCCTCCCGCGGTATTACAAAATTACGCCGTGCCATCAGCGACTGGTATGGACGACAGTATAACGTGGAGATTGATCCGGAGACCGAAGCCATTGTGACGCTGGGCGTGAAAGAAGGACTGTCGCATCTGGTGCTGGCGATGCTGGGTCCGGGCGACGTGGTGTTGACGCCCACGCCGACGTATCCCATTCATATGTACTGCGTGATTATTGCCGGCGGGGAAGTGCGCGGCGTCGAGCTTCGCCCCACCGACGATTTTTTTGACAATCTCACGCGCGCGTATCGTCAGAGTCAACCCAGACCCAAAGCGCTGCTCATAAGCTTTCCCCACAACCCGACCACGAGTGTGGTGGATCTGGATTTTTTCAAAAACGTGGTGGCGTTTGCGCGCGAGCGCGACCTGTATGTCATTCACGACCTGGCGTATGCGGACATTGTCTTTGACGGCTATCGCGCCCCCAGTTTGCTGCAGGTGCCGGAAGCCAGGGACATCGGTGTGGAATTTTACTCCTTATCAAAAAGCTACAACATGCCCGGATGGCGCGTGGGATTCTGCGTTGGCAATCGGGAGATCATTGCGGCCTTGACCAAGATCAAAAGTTATCTGGATTACGGCATGTTTCAGCCCGTCCAGATTGCCAGCATTATCGCGCTCAACGGGCCGCAGGATTGTGTGAAGACCATTGTGGACCGCTATGAATGTCGTCGGAACGCCCTGGTGTCCGGACTGAATCGCATCGGCTGGGAGGTGGATTATCCGCGCGCCACGATGTTTGTGTGGGCGCGCATCCCCCCCACCCACGTCGGAAAGGGCTCGCTTGAATTTTCCAAGCTGCTGCTCCGTGAAGCCAAAGTGGCGGTGTCGCCGGGGATCGGATTTGGAGAAGGCGGCGATGAGTATGT
Source organism: Nitrospirales bacterium (assembly GCA_965207175.1). GTDB lineage: Bacteria > Nitrospirota > Nitrospiria > Nitrospirales > UBA8639 > Bin75. The sequence continues at coordinate 992,210 of OZ242269.1, read as the reverse complement.
GCGCTTTTCTCTTGTGGAAAACGAACATCGTATTCATCAAGCCGTTCGAGGCATCAAGGCTGCGTTAAAATCATGACGGTCGGCACGGGCACATGAAACATGAAATTGGCATAGGCATCGTCGGATTTGGCACTGTGGGGTCCGGGGCGGCCACCATCCTGTTCCAAAACGCCGATCTGATTGCGCGGCGCGTGGGGTCGTCTCTGCGCGTGAAACGCATCGTGGACCGTGACGTGACATCGGATCGCGGCCTGGCACTGCCAGACGGGATGCTGGGTACGGACCTCCGCGCGCTGATGCACGATGCGTCCATTGATATTGTGGTTGAACTGGTTGGTGGGTGCGATGCGGCCAAACGCATTATGCTCGACGCGATTGGCGCGGGTAAACATGTTGTCACCGCGAACAAAGCGCTCCTGGCGACGCATGGCGAAGAGGTGTTTGCCGCCGCGCATCGCGCGGGCGTTGACGTGGGGTTTGAGGCTAGCGTGGGCGGGGGGATTCCGATCCTTCGATCGCTGACCGAGGGGCTGGCCGCCAATCATTGTGCGTCCCTGGTCGGCATCCTGAATGGCACCTCCAATTATATTTTGACCCGGATGAAGCGCGAGGGGTGTGACTTTCGGGACGCCCTTGCGCAGGCGCAAGCCGCCGGCTATGCGGAGGCCGATCCCGCGTTTGATATTGAAGGTGTGGATTGTGCGCACAAACTGGCCATCATGGTCGGCCTGGCGTATGGCACTCCCGTGAACGTGAAGGATGTGTATACCGAAGGCATCCAACGGGTGACGGCGCTGGATATTCGCTATGCGTCGGAACTGGGGATGACCGTGAAACTTCTGGGTGTGGCGAAATGGTGCGAGGAGAGCATTGAAGCCCGCGTGCATCCGACGATGATTGACTCGACGGCGCCGCTGGCGCGGGTGGACGGGGTCTACAATGCCATTCACGTTGTGGGCGACGCGGTGGGTGACGTGCTGCTGTACGGGCAGGGGGCGGGTTCGTTACCCACTGGCAGCGCGGTGGTGAGCGACGTCATGGATCTTGCCCGCAACGTTCGCCAGGGTATCCGCGGGCGTGTGCCGCCGACCTCGTTTCAGATGGACTGCCGCACGCCGGTCCGGATTCGTCCGATGGAAGAACTGACCACCCGCTATTATCTGCGGTGTATGGTGCCGGATCAGCCCGGGGTGCTGTCCAGAATTGCGGGCATCCTCGGCGAGCATGCCATTAGCATCGCCTCTGTTCTGCAGCAGACCCGGCGGGAAGGCCAAACGGTCCCGGTCGTGATTATGACGCATCGGGCATTGGAACGCGCGGTGCAAACCGCCGTCCAGGCCATCAATGGTCTGGCGTCGCTCGTGTCGGAACCGGTCACGTTGATCCGCGTGGAGGATCAGGAACCATGACGCGCTGGCGCGGTGTCATGGAAGAATTCAGAAAATTTCTTCCGATCACGGACCAGACGCCGGTGGTCACCCTGTGCGAAGGCAACACCCCGTTGATTCCGGCCAGCCGGCTGGCCAGACGCATCTGTCCGCACGCCGACCTGTATCTCAAAGTCGAAGGGGCCAACCCCACCGGGTCGTTTAAGGATCGCGGGATGAGTCTGGCGGTCTCCAAAGCTCTGGAGCACCGTGCGCGCGCGGTGCTGTGCGCCTCAACCGGCAACACGTCCGCGTCGGCTGCGGCGTACGGGGGGCGAGCGGACTTGCCGGTGTACGTGCTGATTCCGGCCTTGAACGTCGCGCTGGGAAAACTGGCGCAGGCGATGGCGCATGGCGCGACCGTGATTCAGGTTGAAGGCAATTTTGATCAGGCGCTGGCCGTCGGCAAGGTCGTGTGCGAGGAAGAGGGAATTGAACTGGTCAATTCCATCAACCCGTTTCGCCTGGAAGGACAAAAAACCGCGGCCATGGAAGTCTGCGATCAGTTGGGCTGTGCGCCCTCGCATCATTGTTTGCCCGTGGGCAACGCCGGGAATATCTCGGCCTACTGGAAAGGGTACAAGGAATACCTGACGGCCGGCCAGATCGCGCACTGCCCGAACATGATCGGCGTGCAGGCCCAGGGGGCCGCGCCGATCGTTCGAGGCCACGTGGTCGAACACCCGCAGACCATTGCGACCGCCATTCGCATCGGCAATCCCGCCAGTTGGAAGCTGGCGCTGCAAGCGGTGGAGGAATCGTCGGGAGCCATGGAGATGGTGACGGATGAAGAAATTCTCGTGGCGTATCAACTGCTCGCCAAAGAGGAAGGCGTCTTTTGCGAGCCGGCCTCCGCCGCGTCCGTGGCCGGTCTCGCCAAGCGCAGCCGGGCGGGGCTGGTGCCGGAAGGCGCCAGAATCGTCTGCACGTTAACCGGGCATGGACTGAAGGACCCTGATATCGCCGTCACCGTCTCACCAAAAACCCGCACGGTCAAAGCCACTCGGGAAGACGTGCTCGCGGCGTTGCGAGCCTGAACGTGGACGATGCCAACGATCACAGGGCGATGCGCTCATGGCGCTGTTAATTCAAAAATTCGGCGGGACGTCCGTCGGGTCTGTTGAGCGAATCCATCGGGTCGCCGAACGGATAGAATCCACCCATCGAGCCGGCCACCAGGTGGTGGTGGTGTTATCGGCCATGAGCGGGGAGACGGATCGGCTGTTGCGACTGGCCCATGCTGTGACCCCGCAGCCGGATGACCGGGAACTGGCCGTGTTGTTGTCTTCCGGCGAGCGCGTGGCCATTGCGCTGCTGGCGATGACATTACGGAGCCGCGGCATCAATGCCCGTTCCTTCACCGGGCGTCAGGTGGGGATTGTGACCAACAGTTCACACACGCGGGCGCGTATCACGAAAGTCATGGCCGACCCCGTCAGGCGGGCGCTGGCCGACGGGGTGTTGCCCATCGTCGCGGGCTTTCAGGGTGTCAACGAACAATCGGAAGTCACCACCCTGGGACGAGGGGGATCGGATCTGACGGCGGTGGCGCTGGCGGCCACGTTGAAGGCGTCTCGTTGCGTCATCTTTACCGACGTGGATGGTGTGTATACCGCCGACCCCAGTGTGGTGGCGTCCGCCAGACGGATTCCGAAACTGTCGTATGAGGAAATGCTGGAGCTGGCGAGTTTGGGCGCGAAAGTGCTCCAGGCGCGTTCCGTTGAATTTGCGGCGAAATACCATGTTCCCGTAGAAGTACGGTCAAGTTTTCAGGAAGGAGCAGGCACACTCGTGACCCATGAAGACGCGGATATGGAGCAAGCCGCGGTGTCAGGCGTGACGGACGACCGGAACCAGGCCAAGATTACCGTGGTGGGTGTGCCGGACCGGCCGGGCATTGCCGCGAATGTCCTGGGCGCCATGGCGGAAGCCTCCATCGTGGTGGACATGATTATTCAGAATGTGAGTCACCGGGACGCGCTCACGGACATTTCCTTTACGGTGCCGCGCAGCGATCTGGCGCGTGCGATGACGCTGGTCACGCGGACGGCCGATGCCATCGGCGCGAAGACCGTTGAAGTCAGGGAGGAGATCGCCAAGGTGTCACTGGTGGGGGTCGGTATGCAGTCCCATTCGGGCGTGGCCTCGCAGATGTTCCAGACCCTGGCCGGGGAGGCGATTAATATCATGATGATCAGCACGTCGGAAATCAAAATTTCCTGTGTGCTGGATGAGCGGGATTGCGACAAAGCCGTCCAGGCCCTTCATGCGGTGTTTGGGTTGGACCGCCCCCGGTCGGGACCGGGGAAAGGCGTCTTGAAAAAGCAAACGTGATTCGCGTATGTAGGCATGGGATGGCGTGCTGGTTGACCCTGTCATCCCGAGAGATCCCGTTGATCGTATCGGGTGGAATCCGGAGTGGGGTGAGTGTGTCATGGCTGACGTGAACCAACTGGAAATCTACGATACCACGCTCCGAGATGGCGCGCAGGCCGAAGACGTGAGTTTTTCGGTGGAGGACAAGGTGCGGATTGCGCAGAAACTTGACGAGCTGGGCGTCCATTTCATTGAGGGAGGCTGGCCGGGCGCGAATCCCCGTGACATTGAGTTGTTTCAGACCATGCGGACGATTCCGCTTCGACATGCGAAAATGGTGGCCTTTGGCTCGACCCGAAAGGCCGGTCAGCCTGCCGATGCCGATGTCAACCTGAACGCGCTGCTGGCGGCGGAAACCTCGATCATCACCATTTTCGGGAAAAGCTGGACCTTGCATGTGACCGAGGCGCTGGGCACGTCGCTGGACGAGAATCTTGCGTTGATTCAGGATTCCATCGCGTACTTGTGCGCGCATGAGAAACGGGTTTTTTACGACGCGGAACATTTCTTCGATGGGTTCAAAGCCGATTCCGGCTATGCGTTGAAGACATTACAGGCGGCGGCCGATGGCGGAGCGGAGCGGATCATTCTCTGTGACACCAACGGCGGCACCATGCCCTGGGAGATTGAATCGATCTGGGAGCAGGTGAAGCGGGTCTGTCGGGTTCCGTTGGGCATTCATGCGCATAACGATGCGGAAATGGCCGTGGCCAATACCCTGGTGGCTGTGCGTCAGGGAGCCAGGCAGGTGCAGGGGACCATCAATGGGATCGGGGAACGATGCGGGAACGTCAATCTCTGCTCCGTGCTGGCCAATCTTGAGTTCAAGATGAACATCCATGTGTGGGATGACGGTCGGTTGCGGCAACTCCGGAACACGGCAAATTTTGTGTCGGAAATCGCCAACCTCCCGCCAAACAAACGACAACCCTACGTCGGAGACGCGGCGTTTGCCCATAAAGGGGGCATCCATATCCATGCCGTGCAGAAGAACGCCCACACGTACGAGCATGTGAATCCGGAATCGGTGGGCAACCGGCAACGCGTCCTGATCTCCGATCATAGCGGGCGAAGCGGCATGGCCCTGAAGGTGGAAAGTTTCGGCCTGTCCATGTCCAAAGACCATCCGCGTCTTCAGGAACTGTTGACGCGACTCAAGGATCTTGAACGGGATGGGTATCAGTTTGAAGGGGCGGAAGGGTCATTTGAGTTAATGGTTCGGGAAACGATGGGCACGCATCGCCCGTCTTTTGAACTGCTGGGCTTGCGGGTCAGCGTTGAGAAGCGACATGCCGGAGAGGCGCCGGTGACGGAAGCCACCATCAAAGTCCGGGTGGGTGATGTCGTGGAACAGACGACGGCGGCGGGCGACGGCCCCGTCAATGCGATGGACAATGCCTTGCGGAACGCGCTCGAAACGTTCTATCCGGAACTGCGCGAAGTCCGGTTGCTGGACTACAAGGTACGCGTGCTGTCCGGCAGTCAGGGCACGGCGTCCAGGGTGAGGGTGCTGATCGAATCCGGCGACCATAAGCGGACATGGGGCACGGTTGGCGTGTCGGAGAATATCATCGAAGCCAGCTGGCAGGCCCTCGCGGACAGCATTGAGTACAAGTTGCTCCCCGTCCCGTCCCGTGAAACCGTGGAATAGAGTAAGTGTGAATGCGTAGAACTCCCTTGACAATGTCATGCTCTCCAGATAATTTCCAGCGAAGGTTTACTGTCAGGGCGTGGCATTCCCTGAATAGTCACAGGCTGTTCTCTCCTTCTGGATCTATCCACGACGTGACCACAAGGGTCGGCAGAGACGATGCGTAAAGCTGATATTGCCAATCACCTCTGTGAACAGGTGGGTGTGTCCAAAACCGAAGCCATGGATATGGTGGAATACGTGCTGGAGTGCGTGAAAGACGAGCTGCGCCAGGGTGAGGCCGTGAAAATTGCGGGCTTCGGAAATTTTATCGTCAGAAGTAAAGGGGAACGCAAAGGACGCAACCCCCGCACTGGCGAAGAAATTGCCATTACGCCCCGAAGGGTGGTCACCTTTCGGGCCAGTCAGCTTTTCAAAAAAGAAGTGAATTCGTAATGCCGGACGTCGGGCGTGGAGGGAAAAACATCATCGTTGGTGAGGCCCATGGAGCGTCGAGTCCCGGACAAAGCGTTTTATAAAATCGGCGAAGTCAGCACGATCACCAGATTGCCGACGTCCGTGTTGCGTTTCTGGGAGTCCCAATTCAGTTTCCTGCATCCACGAAAAACTCAAGGACGGCACCGGGTCTATGATCAACAGACGATCGAAGTTGTGCTGGAAATAAAGCGGATGCTCTATGAGGAAGGCTATACCATTCCGGGTCTTAAACGGTACTGGCGTCGACGTCCAGGACGCAGCCAGGAGCAAGCGGGGCTTGCAGGCGGGCGGGTGGAACGCATCAGGAATGAACTTCGGGATATCTTGAGTGGGTTAAACGACCTTGCCGGAAAACCCGGGCGGGCGACCCATCCTCATTAGGCCAACGAGACATGCAACCCTTCATTCTGCCATTGGGTAAATCATCGTCGGGGCGTAGCGCAGCCCGGTAGCGCACTCGCTTGGGGTGCGAGAGGTCGGCCGTTCAAATCGGCTCGCCCCGACCATGATGATTGCCCCCACCTCGCATTGAACGGTCCCCGCATGGAGGGGCGCGCAGGAGTCTTTCCTTTAATGCCGAACGCATGTGCCCGCCCCGCACGCTTTTCATGCGTCTCGTTTCCACGGGGGAGCGGCGGGGGTGAGAGGGAACCGTTCAGGGGACCATGACACGCATCGGACAGGGGGTGCCTGAATGAGGCAGGGCAAGCGGCGATCAGGCGTACAGATCGTCCACTTCTTCGATGAGATCTTCGCTCTCCGGCATGCCATAGGCCACAAATTTTGCATAGGACAGATAGATGCTACTGCTGTCCTGCATGGCCTTCGTTCCGGCGGTCATGCGTTCAAGAGTTCTGGCGTTCTCGCCCTCCGATGACTTGAGGGAAACCAGATAGTCAAAGAGCACGTCATTATAGCGTTGGAGGGAACGCTCAACTTCGGTGTAAGCTTGCATGATCTGATCGTTCATAAGTATATCTCCAGTAAGTGGCCATTCACCATATTGAAGGCGTCTTGCGTGGTCAACGCAGGCACATCGCGCCCGTGCCATGACTCGCCCCACAGGCATAAGTCGCCTTCACCCCGAAACCGGTTAGTCGCCCTCCGGTTCGCTGTTGCCGTGCTGATGGGTGACCTCATCTTCTTCAAAGAGTTCGGCCATTTCCTGGGCAATCGTATCGTCGTCATGCGGAACCGACACGACGGGAATTTCCTTTCTGGCTTTCACGGCGGGGGCCGTGTCGGGCGGGCTGGAATCGTGGTCGGCGGATGGGGGATCGGGGTCGTTCATGACGGGGTCCATGGGGTCGGCGTTATTCAAAGACTTCCAGAAAAGACTGTTCGGTAAAGGCGCGTTGACAATGCCGGCAGGTCACGAAATAGCGGGACTCCCGCACGGACATGACAATGCGAAAGTTGAGCGAGACCCCGCGTTGCTCACAATGGGGACAGGGAATGTCGTTGAGCCGATAGGGAATGTCAGGCTGGGTTTTGAGATAAAACTCCATATCCGTATAGACCGGAAAATGATAGTGGCAGTCCAGGCACAGCGCCTTCCAGTTCCCATCGTCTCCGACGGATCGGCTGTCAATGGCAAACCGGCTCTTTTTGCAGATGGCGCATTGTGCGAGGCGGAGTTGCTCCTGAACGTATTGCACGTCTGGCCCTGACATGGCGCACACTTTCCTTTCTCTGATGCTGACGGTCGTCATGGGACATCCAAGGCTTCCAAGGCAGTATAGAAGCCCCGGTGGGTTTGCGCAACCGGCAGACGAGCCGGCCGGTTGCGCGCCATTCTCTTGCGGGTGTGACGAGGTATGCGATGCCGGAACTTCCTGAAGCCGAGGTCGTGCGGCGTCAATTACAGAAAGCCCTGTTCGGGGCCGTGATTGAACGTCTGTGGATTGGTCGGAAGGATATTGTCCGGCAGGGCGTGGCGTCGCGGGCCTGGTATGCGCGCGCGCGCATTGTCGGGGTTCGACGGCACGGGAAGAGCATCGCCGTTGTCTGCGAGCGGGACGCCGAAACACGGGCGCTGATCGTGGAACTTGGGATGACCGGGTTATTGCTTTTCGCGCGTGAAGCGGTTCCGAGCGAGAAGCACGTGCATATGGTCATGCGGGTGGTCGACGGGCCGCCGCTGCGGTACTGGAACGCCCGTCGCTTTGGCGGAGTGTACCTCTTGGATCGGGAGGCGTGGCGGGCCTATCGCCGGCGCCGCTTTGGCCCGGATCCGTTGACCATGACCGAAGAGGCGTTCACGGCCCTGGTCACGTCCTGCCGCGGCCGCGTGAAAACGTTGTTGATGCATCAACAACGGATCGCGGGCATCGGGAACATCTACGCCAATGAAGCGTTGTTTCGTGCGGGTATCCATCCCCATGCCCGCGGGTGCCGGTTGTCGCGGCGAAGAATCCGTGTGTTGTTTGAAGCGATGCGGCATGTATTGGCGGAGGCCATCCGCATGGGAGGATCGTCCATCAGAAATTTTGTGGCGCCGGACGGCCGCCCAGGGCGATTCCAAACGCGTCATCAGGTCTATCAAAAAGAAGGCACGCCCTGTCCCAACGGGTGTCGGACCGCTCTCCAGTGTCTCGCGGACGAACGCACCTCGTTTTTCTGTCCAACATGCCAGACATGCTAACCCGCGATATTGGCACCGGCACATGCAATATGCTACCTCCGTCATTCTCGCCATCCCCTCCCCGCCGTCATTCTCACCGAAGGTGGGAATCCAGTCCTGTCCCATCCCCCAACCTGTTAGGCGGGAAACCCGCCCCATTTAGTTCACAAAAATACACATCCCTCCCCGCTGTCATTCTCGCTGAAGGCGGGAATCCAGAATGCGGTTTAGGACTGGATTCCCGTGGGGGCCACGAGAATGACGGAAAAAGAAAGACACGCACGACACCGGGAATGACCATCGCCCTCCCCGGCCGTCATTCTCACCGAAGGTGGGAATCCAGTCCTGTCCTATCCCCCAACCTGTTAGGCGGGAAACCCGCCCCATTTAGTTCACAAAAATACACATCCCTCCCCGCTGTCATTCTCGCTGAAGGCGGGAATCCAGAATGCGGTTTAGGACTGGATTCCCGTGGCAAGGCGCGAGGATGACGGCGGAAGAAAATGCAACACATTCCAGGACTGGATTCCCGTGGGGGCCACGAGAATGACGGAAAAAGAAAGACACGCACGACACCGGGAATGACCATCGCCCTCCCCGCCGTCATTCTCACCGAAGGTGGGAATCCAGTCCTGTTGTTCGCAATTAGGAACTGGATTCCCGGGCAAGGCCCGAGAATGACGGACAAAGAAAGAGAGGCCAGAGAATGACGGAAGGGTGGGAAGTTGCGGTGTAGCCGTTGGGTTTTTTGCGGCTTTGCCGCCATCATGACGGCGGAAGGAAGACGCACACGACACCGGGAATGATGGCCTGGATTCCCGGGCAAGGCCCGAGAATGATGGACTGGAGTCATTCTCGCCAGCAGGCGGGAATCCAGAGACGATCTTGTTGTTTCGTCTGATTTGTCATGGTATTCTGTGGCCTTTGATCACACGGAAGTCGGGCTGTCCAGGCTGGAGAATGTCAGGAAAAAGGCGAACAGTCATGGGTACGACATGCCACAACGAAAAACGACCATGGTTTGATGGTGATTCGCATGTCGCGCGAAACCAGCATCACCCGCCGTGTCTGTTGCCAACTGTGTGATAGACCGCGAAACCCTTTGTCAGGATGGGCCAAAGCCAACCTCTGGTGGCTCCCGTAAGCGGGAGGTCCGGAAAGTCTCACGTGCGAAAAGTCAAACTTCGCGAAGGGGTTGATCTCTCCAATCTGTTTGGTCCGCGGGATTTGCATCTCCGGTTGATTGAAGACGGTCTGTGCGTGCGGGTGTCGGCCCGTGGCGATGAGGTGACACTGGAAGGCCAGCCCGAGGCGGTGGGTCGGGCCGAAGTGTTGCTGTGTGAACTGGCCGAACGCACGATAGGACAGCGTCAGATACGATCAGAAGACGTCACGCGCGCCCTCAAGGCGGCGGATTCTCCCCACCCCGACCCGTCGTTCTTTCTGGACACGGTTCCGATTGTCACGCCCAAAGGATCCGTGGTGCCGAAGACGCCCTCGCAGCAGCGGTATCTCGAAGCCATTCAGCACTATAACCTGGTGATCGGCATTGGTCCGGCGGGAACGGGTAAGACGTATCTGGCCGTGGCCATGGGTCTTGCGGCGTTGGCCAGGAAGGAAGTGCGACGGATTGTGCTGGCTCGTCCGGCCGTGGAGACCGGTGAGCGGCTGGGGTTTCTCCCTGGCGATCTGTTTGCGAAAGTCCACCCGTATCTGCGCCCGCTGTATGACGCGCTGTATGCCATGATGGACATGGAGCGGGTGAATCGCCTGATTGAGCGCGAAGAAATTGAGATCGCGCCTCTGGCGTTTATGCGGGGCCGCACCTTGAGCGACGCCTTTGTGATTCTGGATGAAGCGCAAAACACCACGTCGGAACAAATGAAGATGTTTCTCACGCGGTTGGGATTGCAGTCCAAAGCCGTGGTGACGGGAGACATCACGCAAGTGGACTTGCCGCCCGACCGCCCGTCGGGATTGATTCAAATTTCCGAAATCCTGCAACATGTTGAGGGCATTAAATTCGTGTATTTCCAGGACGACGAGGTGGTCCGACATCGGTTGGTGCAGGATATTATCATGGCCTACAACCGGCATGGAGACGGAATGGGCAAAGGCGCGGCGTCTCGGGCAACGGAGACATGAGCGTGGCGGAAGACGTGTCCAGACCAGGCCCATCCTCGTTCCGGCCGAACTATGTTCTCTCCCGATTCCGTTGGTAACCGCTTCGTGTCCGTCCTCATTCATTGTCAACTCAAAAGAACGGTGGTGCGCCAGCGAACGCTTCGCCGTGTGGTTCTGGCGCTCCTGAAGCATCTTGGCCGGGCCGACGACGGCGTCGGGATCGGGTTCGTCGGGGATACGCGGATGCGGCGGTTGAACCGAACGTATCGCAAGCAGAATCGAACCACGGACGTGCTGGCGTTTGCCTATTGGGAAGCCCGGCCCGGCCCGTACCCTCTCATGGGGGACGTGGTGATTTCCATGCCCGAGGCACGACGCCAGGCCAACGCGTTGAAGTATTCCCTGGATGAAGCCGTGCTGCGCTTGCTGATACATGGCGTGCTGCATGTGGTCGGCTATGACCATGAGCGCGGCGAACGGCAGGCTCGGCTCATGCGGCGAAAAGAAGCGGAACTTCTGGCGACACTCACCCCACTGCCGCGCGTGGTGGTTGAGGCGTAAGCGACGCGGCGTCCAACGGCACGGGCGGGCGTTCCGCGAGCCGTACATTGTCCTCTTTATAAGGCACGTTGCCCGGCGGGCATGAATCGCAAAACCATGGGCTGGATTGAGCGACTGAAAGCAGGGTTGGAGAACACGCGAAGGGGTGTTCAGCGTTCGCTGACGCATGCGATGGGACGCGGCCTTGATCCCGAAGCGCTGGAGGCCGTGGAAGCGTCGTTAGTGCAGGCGGACGTTGGCGTGCGCACGGTGGATCGGTTGATGGAACGGTTTCGCGCAGCCGGGAACGGCGATCCTCGGGAATCCCTGCGGGAGCTGAAACGGGCGATGGTGGAAATGCTGGCGTCCGCGGAATCGGAGTCCATTGAGTCGCGTGTTCGGTCGGGTCCCCGACCGTTTGTGCTTGTGGCCGTGGGCGTCAATGGCGTGGGGAAAACCACGAGTCTGGCGAAACTGGCCGGCCGGTTGCGCGGGCAGGGGTTCACCCCGCTTCTGGTCGCCGCCGATACATTCCGCGCCGCCGCCATTGACCAGCTTGATGTATGGGGAAAACGCATTGGCGTGGACGTCATCACACACCGTCCAGGGGCGGACCCGTCTGCCGTGGTGTTTGACGGGCTGGCGGCCGCGAACGCCAGAGGCGTGGACATCGTGTTGGTGGATACGGCCGGCCGGCTTCATACGAAGGGCAACCTCATGGAGGAACTGAAAAAAATGAAGCGGGTAATGGCCCGTGCCTGTCCTGGCGCTCCGCATGAAGTGTTGCTCACGCTGGATGCCACCATTGGGCACAATGCGGTGGCGCAGGCCACACAGTTTCATGAGGCGATCGGCGTCACGGGGTTGGCGCTCACGAAGCTGGACGGGACATCCAAAGGCGGGGTCGTGGTGGCCATTGCCGAGGCCCTGGCGATTCCGGTTCGATTAATCGGAGTTGGTGAACACGAAGAAGACTTGCAGGATTTTCACGCGCGGGAATTTGTCGAGGCCCTGTTGGATGGCGTGCTTCCGGAGGGCCGGGATTCATGAATCGTGTCAGCATGGCGGGAGGCGTCGTCGTCGGTGTCTGCATGAGTCTGACCGTGCATGCCGCCGATGTCACGATTCGGCATCACGAGTTGCAAGTCGAGCTGCGGCCCGCCACCCACACGATCATCGCGCATGACACGATGGCATTGACCGGCGGATTGGCGGGCCACCGCGATGCCAGTCATGCCGAGACCGGACGGGTGGTGCGCATGCGCTTGCACGCGGATCTGGCCATTGAAGACATTGTGCTGGTCGACGGCGCGGCGTTGTTGTGGAAAGAGGATCGGCCTTCGGTCGGCGACAGGGACCCGGATGCCGGACGGATTCGCACCATCACGATTGACCTGCCGCCCGACTTCTCCGACGCGATGCGGATGCGGGTGTCCTATCGCGGGCACATTCATGACGTGCCGACAGCCTCACCAGGCCTGCGCTTTGTGCGCGCCGACACAACCTCCGGATACATTGGCGAAGAGGGCGTGTATCTCACGTCGGAAACCGTCTGGTATCCCGATATCCCGGGGTCGTTCGCCACGTTTCGCGTCTTGGTGACCGCGCCGGCGGGGTGGAGAACCGTCACGCATGGCCGGGAAGTCTCATTTGCGCGGGATGGGGACACGACAAAATCCGAGTGGAACGTGCAGGCTCAAACCGAAGCGTTGACACTGGTGGCGAACCGGTTTGTCAAGCAGACGTCGCGGTGGAACGGCGTCGAAATCGCCACGTATTTCTTTCCGGAAGACGCGCATGTTTCCGATCAGTACGTGCAAGCCACGGTGCGGTATCTGGAGTGGTTTACGGCGTTGCTCGGGCCGTATCCGTTTCCCAAATTTGCGGTGGTGGAACATTTTTTCCCAAGCGGCATCGGGCTGCCGTCCTTCACGTTGCTGGGGAGCGCGGTCATTAAGCGAGGCTATACCCAACCCTATTCCCTGGGACATGAGATTCTGCATTCCTGGTTGGGAAACTCGGTGCATAATCATTTCGAGACGGGAAACTGGGTGGAAGGGCTGACGACCTATCTGGCGAACTACCATTACGACGAACGGCTCGCGGGCGGCGAACAGGCGCTGGCGCATCGCCGGCGAATGTTGATGGAATACAGTCTGTACGTTCAGCCGGCCGACCGCTATCCCGTGGCGAAATTTCATCATAAAGAGACCCGCGTGGATAACGCGATCGGGTATCAGAAAACCGCCATGATTTTTCATATGTTGCGGCGATACCTTGGCGACCCGCTCTTTTTCGACTCGCTTCGCACGGTGGTCGCCGACTATACGGGACGGTACGCCGATTGGCCGCAGCTTCGTCGGGTGTTTGAGGCAACGTCGGGACAGGATTTGTCCTGGTTCTTTACCCAATGGGTTGACAGGGTCGGCGCGCCGGATCTCCGCATCGTTCACGCGCAGGTCAAACCCGACCCCCGAACGGGCTACTGGGTGGAACTGCACGTGAAGCAAACGGGATTGCCCTGGCGTCTGCAAATCCCCGTGGTGTTGGAGGCGGCGGGACGGGGGCCGGCGTATCGCACCCGGGTGGACATTCGCGGACAGGAGCAACGCCTGGCCCTGTGGGTTCCGGACAGGCCCGGTCGCCTGCGTCTTGATCCGGAGTATCAGACATTTCGCCGCCTCGCACGCCGCGCCATGCCCCCTGTGCTCAATGGCTGGGTCACGGCCCCGCGTCGAATGGTGCTGTTGTCGTCCGCCATGTCGGACAACGAACGGCAGGCGTTCAAGCCGGCGATTGACCGGATTCGGTCGCATGCTGACGAGACGGCGTGGGTGGATGAACGGATCACGGCGATTGGGGCGCGGTCGGTGTTGGCCATGGGGGATCCCCGCACCAATCCGTGGGTGGCGAGAATCCTCGGCTGGTGCGGCACGCGCGTCAGGTTGAGTGGACAGGACATCACCATCGAGGGCACCACCTACTCGGGGAAGGATGTGGCCGTGCTCGTGAATTGCGCCCATCCCCTTCATGCCGGCCAGGTGGGAACCGTGTTCTTTGGATTCTCCCACGAGGCCGTGCGGGGTCTTTCGCGATTATTGTTTTTTTATGGATGGGATAGCTATTGTGTATTTGAGAGGGCGCGCGTGGTGGCGCGGGGGATGTTTGAGCCGCCGACGGACGATCTGGCTGTGGCGTTCCGCCGGCAGTAAACGGGAGACCGGGTTGCCGATCCGGTTCAAGAGACCAACGAAACGCATGGGAAGACGCAAGGACAGGATGTGGCATCTGGTCGTGACGGCGCTGTCTGTCTGCATCCTGGCCGTGGGGTGGCCGGCGGCGGCGACCGGTTCCGGCCAGGTCGAACGGCATCTGACGAACATTCGGCAACTGACCGTTGGCGGCAAAAACGCCGAAGCCTATTTTTCCTTTGACGGGACCCGTATCATTTTTCAATCCGCGAACGATCCGACGAGTCACACAGTCGGGGAATGTTATCAGATATATGTGATGGATCTGGACGGCGGCAACCGGCGTCGGGTCAGTACGGGGTATGGCGCCACGACTTGCGGATACTTTTTCCCAGGCGGGCGGCGGGTGCTGTATTCCTCAACGCATTTAACCGGCCTGCATTGTCCTCCCCGTGAGCCGCAGACCCCCCGCTATCGCTGGCCCTTGCATGACCATGACGTGTTTTCCGCTCGTCTGGACGGCCTGGAGTTGCAGCGTCTCACGGTGTCGTCGGGGTACGACGCCGAGGCCACGGTCGCGCCCAATGGCAAAACCATTGTGTTTACGTCGGTTCGGGACGGCGACCTTGATCTGTATTCAATGAATATTGACGGCACCAGCGTGAGGCGGCTCACCGACACCGTTGGCTATGACGGCGGCGCGTTTTACTCGCCGGACAGCAAACGGATTGTGTATCGCGCGCAGCATCACGACCATGCGGACGAGCGCGAGGCCTATCAAGCGTTATTGAGCCGAAATCTGGTGGAAGCGGGGAATCTGGAAATTTTTGTGATGAACGCCGACGGGTCGGGCAAACGCCAGGTGACCGCGAACGGCGCCTCAAACTTCGCCCCCTTCTTCCACCACGACGGCCGCCGGATTCTTTTTTCGTCAAACGGGGTGAAGGCGGATCGCGTGAACGGTCGGCCCGCGTTTCATCTGTATATGGTGAACGATGACGGCACCGGGTTGGAACAGCTCACCCTTGAAGGACAGTTTAACAGTTTCCCCATGATGTCTCCGGACGGCACGATGCTGGTGTGGGTGTCCGACCGCTACGCGAAAGAACCGGGCGAGTATAATGTGTTTCTCGCCGAGTGGGTTCCCTGAATGTCCGTCCGCCAGGCCGTGTGTGCCGCCTGTTTGCCTGATCAACCACCGTCACCGCATCCGCGCCCATGCCCGATCCATCCGGAGATCGTATGTCCCGATTGACAGTGTTCAGCGTGGCGGTCATCTCTGGCGGGATTGGTCTGGCCTGTCTGTACCTGCTGGCTCAATTGGACTTTCGGGTCGTCCTGTTGGTTCGGTCCCTCAATCTCCCGTTCGTGGAACGTCTGGGGAACATCGGCAATCGCATGGGGGACGGGGCCACATTGGTGATCCTGTGTGCGGGGCTGTGGGGCATCGGCCGGTTCCTGCGTCGCCAGGTGTATCAACGAGCGGGGATTGACGCATTCGTCGCGTATGTCCTGGCGGGTCTCACCGTGCATTTCCTGAAGCATCTCATCGGACGTCCCCGTCCGCGGTTCGCGCATCAAGAGGCGTTTGACTATGGCCCGTCCCTGCAAGTCGGGCTTGATGCGTTTCCTTCCGGGCATACCGCGGCCTCGTTTGCCGTGGCGCCCGTTCTGGCCCGCGCGTTTCCTGCATGGGCATGGGCGTGGTACGGCGGAGCCTTCTTTGTCGCCGCGAGCCGTGTGGTTCGAGGGTCCCACTTTCCCACGGACGTGCTCGGCGGAGCGGTGTTGGGTTTCCTGATCGGTTACGTGTGGGCGCGCCCTCTCGTGGAATGGCGGCGGCACGTCACACATGCGTGGATGTGCGCGCTCCCGTTTGTGGTGGGCGGATGCGCGATGTTCTGGAACGTCTTCAGTCATCCGGTTGACAGTCCCACGTCGCGGGGCATGTTCTGGGCGGGTCTGGCGTTAGGCGCGGGAGGGATAGGCGCCCGGTGGAGCATGGCCTGGCAGGGTGACGGTTTGGCCGGGTCGGGGACAAGCCCGTCGCCCCGCCGAAATGTCCTCCGACCCGTGCATGCCACGATCGTGATGCTGCTGGGTCTGGCTGTCAGTTTGCAGACCGGGTGGATTGTGGCGGCGACGCTTATGGCCTGCGTCATGTGGTGGATCATGGATCACGCAGAGCATGATGAACATACCGTGGCGGCCTCGAAGTTCTCGCGCGAAATCTGGCTGACGGGGTTGTGGGTGATCGCGGTGGTGGTCGTCCATGGTCTGCGCGGCATGGCACCGCTGCGTTAGCTCTGGTCTTCCCGTCCCTGCTTTCCCGTCACGGTCTCCCTCATCACCGGATCGCTGGACAGGAGCGCGAAGCCGTACCGTTGGAGAATCGGCGCGAAAGACGAGACGGGCGCGGGCAGGTGCCGATGAAGACGGGTTTGCAGGATGACCATGATGCGGCCGTTCGCGTTGACATGCGGCGCAAATTTTCCGTCTTCGCCTGGATTGATGAAGGACACCCGGCGTTTGGCGTAAAACGACAACGAAGGCAGTTTGCGGCCAAAGTGAATGAGTCTGTCATCGGGATCAAGGTTGAGTCCCGCGATGGTCGCTAATTGTTGGGGAGGATTGATGAAATACCGTCCGACATGCGGCAGGACAAACAGAATCACGATGAGCAGGAACGTCCCCATCATCCCCGATAGCGTCCAAAAGGCCTGAAACCGACGGGCTTCTTTCTGGATCAGTTGCCGAAAAATCGCCACGCCCAGAAAGACGACGACGCCCATTGCGACCGGCACGAGTCCAACGCCGACCTGTTCGGCGGCCGGAAAGTGTTCCGCGATGACGGATCTCATGCGTTCATACACGAGCGGGATCGAAACCAGCAGGCCGCTGAACAGGTACCCCGTGATGAGGATGATGCGCGTGGACATGGTGAGCCCGGGGGGCGGGTCCGGGCGGGATGTCCGCGCGAAGAAACGGGACCAGAGCACGGCCACCAGCAGTGTGGCTGGCGGATACAGGGGCAGGATGTAGTGAGGCAGCCGCGTGGCGGAGATCGAGAAAAACACAAAAACGCCGGATGCCCACAACGCGCAGAAGACCAGCAATCCCTGTTCGCCCCCCGCCGTCCGCGTGGCTGTCCAATACGACCTCCAGTCTCGCAGCGCGTGAACGAGGGCCGACGGGAGCAATCCGCTCCACGGGAAAAATCCGAGCAGGAGGATGGGGATGTAAAACAGGATGGTTCCGCCGTGGCCCTCCATGGGGTTGGCGAAGCGTCCGACCGTATTGGCCTGGGCCGCGGCAAGATAGTCCGCGCCGTGGATGGCCAGCATGGCGAGGTACCAGGGCGCGGCAATGAGACCGCAGACGGCCCAGCCGATCAGCGGCTTGCCGCGGGCGACATACGCCGGCCATTGCCGCGTGAGGGTCAGGTACGGCACCACGCCCAGCAGGGGGATCAGTATGCCCACCGGGCCTTTGGCTAACGTGGCCAGCGCCATGCCGATATAAAATAGCCATAAGAAACGCCGGTCCCGCCCCTGGCCGTGAAAGCCCAGCCAGAAGCCGTAGGCGGCCAGCGTGGTGAAAAACACCAGGGCCGGGTCGGTCAGAACCAGACGGTGAATGCCCACGAATTCCACGTTCAGCAGAAGCATCAGTGATCCGCAGAGCGCGACGGTCGATCCCAGCAACCGATAAAGAAAGAGATAGTGCAGCAAGAGCAGCGCGAGTCCGAACACGGCGGACGGCAGACGGGCCGTGTAGTCGTGGACGCCAAACAGGGCATAGGCGGCGCCGATAATCCAGTACGTTCCCGCCGGTTTGGCGTAGCGCGGTTCGCCATTCAGCGTGGGAGAAATCCAGTTCCCCGTATCCAGCATTTCACGCGCGGCTTCCGCGTTGCTGCCTTCATCGCGGTCGGTGAGACCCATGTCGCCAAGCCCGGTGAGAAGCAGCAGACACCCGCAGACGAACAGCAGCAGGAGATGGATGGTGCGCGTGGAAAACGGTGTGGTGTTGGTGTCAACGGACATGGCTGGCAAGGGGGCTCATCAGGTGCCGACGGCGCGCTTTCGGTTGGCATGGATCAGCATGAGATTACGCAGGTACACGAACGCGCCAATGCCCTGTCCGGCGATAAACACCGGATCGCGGCGATAGACGGCGTACGACAACACGATAAGCCCGCCGGCCAGACTCATGTACCAGAACGCCAGGGGCATTTGACTGTCGGCGTTCCGTTCGGAGGCAATCCACTGAATAATCCAGCGGGAAAAAAACAGGCTTTGTCCCAGAAAGCCGACACCCAGCCAGACGAGTTCCACCGGCGTCAGGCCGGTGAAGTAGGCGCCGATGCCGGACAGGAGTTCGTTCATCGTGCCACCCCACGGGGTACGGGACGCGAAACCGACATGTGCGCCGCGTCGCATCCGTGCGGGTGTGACCCATGACGGGTGTGGGCGCGAATCATGGTGGATTCCCTCGCGGGGGATTGTCCGGGGATGGCTGACTCGTGGCGGCGTCCTCCGGCTTGCGAATGGAACCTGACGACGGGAGCGGCACGATGGCATACCGGAAACAGCGCCGCTGCATCCAGCGGACGGCCATGAGGTCGTACAGGCTGGCAAAGAGGCGATTACCGATGCCGTATTTGGACTGTCCATGCACGCGCGGGAAATGGCGCACCGGAACTTCTGTGACCGAAAACCCGTACATCCTGGCCAGTGCCGGGAAAAAGCGGTGCATGTTGCGAAACAGGGGAAGACGTTCAACGACGCGCCGCCGAAAAATTTTGAGCGAACAGCCGGTATCGCGCACCCCGTCGTGGAGCAGGGCGTTCCGAACCAGGTTGGCAAGGCGCGACGAGAGTCGCCGAATGACGGTGTCCAGCCGGTGCCGGCGATAGCCGCATACCAGATCGTAGTCGTCGGCCAACGGCAACAGCGCGGCGATGTCCGCGGGATCGTATTGCAGATCGCCGTCCAGCGTGGCGATTAATGGGCCGCTGGTGTGACGAAAGCCCGCGTCAAACGCCGCCGTTTGTCCGTGATTGCGGTCGAAATGAATCACCCGTACGCTTTTCGTGTCGCGGCGGATTTCATCCAGCAGCGCGGAACTGCCGTCCGTGCTGCCGTCATCCACATACACAATTTCAAAAGGGGCGCGGCGCGACTGCTCCAGGCCGCCCAGGGCCGTGGTGAGTTGACGTGTCAGCACTCGCAGGTTGTCCCGTTCATCCCTGATGGGGATCACCACGGAAAGCCAAGGTTGAGGGGAATGCGTCATAAGCGGTGTCAGGCTGGCCTGGCGCCGGTCTGTCGAACATTTTGCCCAGGCGTTCCGTGCGGGACGAAAACATCGTGGCGCGTTTCAAGGGGAAGGACATCAAACGGCCAGATTCTATCCAATCACCCCAAAGCCGGTCAAACCACTGTACTGGTTCAATACACATAGCCCCGTCCGTCATTCGGATGGCGCTGGGGGGGGAGGGGGGAGCCCCCCAGCGGCCCCTTTACCCCCCCCCATCATCGGTCCCTCCCTCCCACTCCGTCCTTCTCACCGCCCTCTCCCTCCGTCATTCTCGAGCCTTGCTCGGGAATCCAGGCTATTCCGTATGTGTGAATCCCGTCCGTCATTCTCGCCGGTCTCCCATTCCGTCATTCTCGCCAGCAGGCGGGAATCCAGGTTGGTGTTTCCCGATCAGGAACTGGATTCCCGGGGATGCCCCGAGAATGACGGAGGGGAGAAAGACACGCACGACACCGACAATGGCGGCCTGGATTCCCGAGCAGGGCTCGAGAATGACGGAGGGGAAGGAGGGCCTGGATTCCCGGGGATGCCCCGAGAATGACGGAGGAAGAAAATGCACGGCGCAGAGAATGATGGCCTGGATTCCGGGGGTCAGGTGCGTGGGGCAATCGTGAAGCGCAAGGCGCCCATGCGCGTGAGATCGCTGGCTTCATATCCCACGAAGATGTCAATCCGGTACAGCCCCGGAAGCCAGCCTTCCCGCGACGGCGCGAAGAATTTGAGGTAGCCGCTTTCGTCTTCCAGCGCGAGCGCGGCGGTGTCTTCATCGGTGACGGTCCCGTCGGAGATGCCCGGCACATGATCGAGAACCACGCGCCCGATGACGTGATACGCGGCATAATGCTTGAACACCCGAAAGACCACGTACACCGCCGACGTCTCCGGCGCGAACGTCTCGGCGGGACGGACAGGGTAATACAGGTGGCCATCCCGCGCATTCAGCCCTTCTTCAACATTGTGCGCCAGGGTGATCTGACGAAACAGCCCGCCGGGCGGCCCGTCTTCCTGGTGATCCGGCGAATGGCGTGAGCCGGGTTGCCCGTTCCTGTAATAGTCCAACGGCTCCGGCACCGTGTCCTCCGGCGCAAGGGGCAGGGTTTCAAACTGGGAAAAGCCGTGTCGGGTTTCATCGGGACTGAAAGGAGCCGGAGAGGGGGATGGATGTTGGGCCATACCCTGACCAGCCAGGCCCATGAAGAACATCGCGCCGGCCAGGCAAGCGGTCACGTAAGGCGGGGGGAATAGGTGATGTGGTCTCAATGCTCACACCAACAATGCCGACATGTTTTCCTGACGAGGGTCCCGCTGGTTGAAGCGCCTGGTCGGTGTCAACGTGTCGGCGCAGTCAGATGGCCAGCGAGAATGTTCCCACCACTTCGTTGTAGATGACCATGGCTCAATTGAGGACATCCCGTTCGATGAGGGCCATGATGCCCTGATTGGCTCCATGCCATAGAACATGGTGAGAGAATGCCCAATGGATCACAACCAGATACAATAGTGTCAAGCAATATATCAAGCCCGCAATATCGCTGTCCGGCATCCGGCATCTTGCATCAAGCTGGAGACATTCCCTTGCGAGGCGAAAAACGCCTTTGGTAGAATTGCCCTGTTTTTCGCGGACATGCCCGGTCACAGACCGAAGGGAGTTGGATGTATGGCGGCGCAGCAGCCAGTCGAGGAAAATGAAGAAGCGTTACCCCAGTTATTGGGGGAGTTTGCGCCGGTTGATGTCTGGCAGCAGCACATGAACACCGTGTTCTACGGCCTGCGGGGCGAGCGGGTGCGGGACTTTTATCAGACCTTTGCCACCGCGGATTATCGCCTGGGGTACGCGCTGGCGGCGGATTACGTGGAACGGGCGCTACAACGCCTGAAGGCCAATCCCGGCAAGGCGGCCGACCCGCTGACCATCATGGAATGGGGGTGCGGCAATGGTAATCTGGCGGCCTGTTTTCTCGACCGCGTGCAGGCGCTGGACCGGGACGCGGTACTCTATCCACGCCTTCGGTACGTGCTGTGTGACGCATCGGAAACCGTTCTTGAAAGCGCCAGGGGCAACGCGGACATGGCCCGGCATCGGGATCGCGTCCAGTTCGTTCACGCCGCCGTGCATGATCTGCCGTCGTACCGCGACGGGTCGGTGGATCGCATTGTGTGCAATGAATTGTGGAGCGAGCTGTCGACCAAGCTCTTGTTGCGGAAAGCCGGGGACGTGCTGGAAGAACACATCAGGCCGAATCTGAAGGAAACCCGGCTGAAGGACTTTCCCGACTGGACGGGGCTGATTCATCTCTTTGCAAAACCCGACATCGCCGGGCTGAAACAGCTCCCCGCTTTTGTGGATGACCTGGTATGGGAACGGGAGTACCGCGCCATTGAGGCCAAAGACGTGCCGTTTCGTCGGCTCATCACGGACTTTCTCAAACTCTTTGACGAAGAAGTCCTGGTGCCCGTGAATACCGGCGCCGCCGCTGTTCTCAAGGAGGCGCGTCGGCTGATGGCCCCGGACGCGCTCGGCTTGAGCAGCTTTGACGCGGGGACCATGGACGAAGCCGTCCTCAACGATCCGGACAAACCGTGTTACAACGTCGTGGGGGGGCAATTGAGTTTTCTGGTCAACTTTGCGTTATTGGAAGACGTGGCCAGGCAGGTTGGCGGTCATGTGCGGATTGAGCCGCAAAAGGAATTTGTCGGACGCAGTCTGGGAGCCAACGTCATGAGTTTCATGGACGTGCTCGCCTCCCATCCCAATGTGCCGCGCGGCGGGCAATGGGAAGTGGACCGGTTGATTGTGCAAACGATTGAGGCGGTGAACGCAAGCTATACAAGCCCCTATGAACGGGCGATGGTCCTGCCCCTCGCGCCCGACATCCCCGACGAGCCGCGTCGGGAACTGGAGCGGTTGCTGGCAAAGCAGTCCGGGCGCGGCATTGCGGATACGGTGGCCTACGTCACGGAAGAAGAGGTCATGAGCGTGGCGGGTCAACTGGAAGCCCTGGGCTACGAGCGGCGCGGCCTCCAGGCTGCGTTGACGGCCCCGCCGCAGTCCGTTGATTATTTCCATTTCCGGATGGGGCCTGACGGACAGTAGGCCTCCGCGGCCCATGCAATGTCTCAAAAAACATCACGGGGCGGCATGGGCCTGGCAGAAAACGTGTGGATGGGTTCTGACGGACAGTAGGCTTTCGTGGCCCATGCAATGTCGCAAAAAACATCACGGGGCGGCATGGGCCTGGCAGAAAACGTGTGGAAAATGTTGTAGACTTCACGATGGCGTCCGGGTAAACTAGTCGCAACTTCTGGGCGGCTAATATGGCTCTGCGCCCGCGTCACAGAAAGTCTGGCTTGCGAGAGGATCGCGCATGATTGGTTCCTTTGGGTGGATGGAATTATTACTCATTCTGTTCATCGTACTCATTATTTTTGGGGCGGGGAAAATTCCGCAACTCGGAGAAGGGTTGGGAAAAGCCATCAAAGGGTTCAAGAAATCCATTCATGAACCGGATGCCATGGATGTGACGCCGGACGAGGCGGGCATGGATGCCGGTGCGGCTCCCGTCGCGCCCCAGTCGGCGCCGGTGGCCCAAACGGCACCAGGTCAGTTGGCCGAGCCGCCCATCGCGCAACCCGTGATGCAGCCCGTGACGCAAAATGTCGCATCACAGACCGAAGAGCCGTTGCAACAGCCGCCACCGCAACAGCCGTAACCCGAATCACATTCGGGAATCCATGCGTGGATCCCTCCCCGCCGTCATTCTCGCCAGCAGGCGGGAATCCAGGCTGGTGTTCTCGATTAGGACTGGATTCCCGTGGGGGCCACGAGAATGACAGCGAAAAAAACAAGCCCCGACACTGACGGCAACAGAATGACAGGCATGGGAATGACGACCACAGAAACAGACCGCGGGCCCCTCCCCGCCGTCATTCTCGCCAGCAGGCGGGAATCCAGTCCTGTGTATTCGCCCAAGAACTGGATTCTCGGGCAAGCCCCGACACTGACGGCAACAGAAAGAGGCCCCGACACTGACAGCAATAGAATGACAGCCCCGACACTGACAGCACCAGCAACATCCCCCGGGAATGGCCATCGCTCCCCCGGTGTCATTCTCGCCAGCAGGCGGGAATCCAGGCTGGCGTTCTCGATTAGGACTGGATTCCCGTGGGGGCCACGAGAATGACAGCGAAAAAAACAAGGCCCGACACTGACAGCAACAGAAAGAGGGCCAGAGAATGACGACGAAAGAAAAAGAAGCGCGACACTGACTTCAACAGCAAAAGAGCCCCGACACTGACAGCAACAGAATGACAGGCCCGACAATGACGACCACAGAAACAGACCGCGGGCCCCTCCCCGGTGTCATTCTCGCCAGCAGGCGGGAATCCAGTCCTGTGTATTCGCCCAAGAACTGGATTCCTGGGCAAGCCCCGACACTGACAGCACCAGCAACATCCCGCGGGAATGGCATGTGCCTGTTTTCGGATAACGGGTAATAACGAACGGACGAAAATCATGTTTGGCCTCGGAGCAATGGAAATCCTCATCATTCTGGTTTTGGCCTTTCTGCTGTTCGGGCCGAAGGAATTGCCGGAAATCGGCAAGCAGGTGGGGAAAGCCGTGAGAGGGTTCAAGGCAACCGCGGATGACTTGCGACAAACCGTTGAGCCGGAAATCAATATGATTCAGCAGGAAGTGAAAATGGCGGAGCAGGATTTCACCTCATCCATCAAAGACGCGGAAGAGACGATCAAGGGAGCCGGAGAATCGGCGTCATCCGGCATACGCGAAGGCAACAAGCCGGTCTGAACATGACACGCCCCCGTCTTTAGCTCCCCGCCCTGATAAACAAGCCGGAAAAGCCCAGTGAAAAATTTGTTGCAGACAGGGAAAAAATATGTTAAATAGTTCTAAATATACTTGAAACATGAAAAAACAGGATCAGGAAACCCTCAAATGAGGGTTGGGCGACATGGCACATCAGTCTCAAGAAAAGTCAGAATCTGGCAGAAGCGGAAGGCAATGAGAAGATCGGGAGAAGAGCGGGTCCAAATGATTGGAATGCTGGGTGCTCTATTAATCACAGGAGGAGAAAGACAATGAGTGTATTGAAATCTTTTACGGGGACGATGGTAGCCGTCCTGTTTGTGGCGATGGCGGCCATGCCCGCGTTTGCCGTGAAGACGACCCCCGCTACAGACAAAAACACGGGTGTGCCGGCAGTGCCGCGCGCCATTCCTGATTTGATTCCGTATACCAAATTCGATCCGCCGACCAGCAGCATGTTTGACATCAGCAAGCTGACCATTTCCGGCGACATGCGTGTGCGTCCGGAATTCCGGACCGCCAGCCGGTTTGGGTTAGATAAGGACTTCGCAACAGCAGGCAACAAGCAGAATACGTTTGTTGTGCAGCAATGGGCGCGGCTGGGCTTTCACTATGCCGTGTCGCCGGACGTGGTGTTTTTCCTCCAGTCCCAGTACTCCAAAAATTGGGGACGTGGGAACGGGGCGGCAGGAGATGCTCTTTCGACCGACGGAAGTCTTTTTGCCCGTCAGGCCTACATGTTGATCCGGAATTTTCTCATACCTGACCTCACCGTGAAGTTGGGGCGGCAGTTGGTGGTCTGGGGCAATCATCGGATGTTCGGGCATTTTGACTGGAACAATGTGGGATGGAGCCATGATGGCGTGACCGCAGATTACAAGGTCAACGCGAACACCAACCTGCAAGTCGGCTGGTTGCGGACCGATGAAACGAATTGCGCGTCTCCGACATCTGGTGGTTGTGTTAATGTGGGTACTGATTCTGATAATAATAAGCTTGGTGACAGTGGTCGTGCCACCTCGGATTCAGACATTATCTATGTCCGCGCACCCATGAAGATTATGGGCATGATCGTGGAACCCACCTACATCTGGCACAACGGTGGGTCGGGTGAGAACGTTACTGGTGATGGTCCGCGTCCTCTTGACCAATCACGGCATACCCTTGGTGGTCGGATAGTCAAGAAGATGCCCTTGAGAGGCGCTCGTCTGGATGCCACCCTTGAAGGGTACTATCAGGTCGGGACTATTGGCACTCGGGATGGTCTAGGTCCAAACTTAGATATTGCAGCCTATGCCTTCCACGTTGACGGGGGCGTGACCCTGCCGGTGCCTATGCAGCCTCGTCTTGGCGGTGAATTCAACATCGCGTCTGGTAACAATGACGGTGATGACGAATGGGGTGGCTTTGATCAGTTGTACCCCACCAATCACATTCACTTCGGCTACATGGATCGCATGGCGTGGAAAAACATGGTGCATTATTCAGCTGGCCTTCAAGTGCGGCCGACCAAGGACAGCCACTTTGAAATCAGCGGACATTGGTTTTATCTGAATGAAAAAAGTGATAACTGGTATAACGCAAGCCAAGGCGTCTTTCTTAAGTCACCGACCGGCAACACGGAAGACAGTCTGGGTCATGAAGTTGACTTGGTCTATACCATGTTCCTCACGCCGGGCAACCACGTAGGTTGGCAAATTGGCGGCGGTGTCTTCTTCCCTGGAGACTTCGTGGACAGCAATCCTGCCGCTACGGTCGGTAAGGGTGCTCCGGATGAAACATGGGGCTACACTCAACTGTGGATTAATTTCTAACAGTTGTGTCGCAGGGGAGGTTCGCCTCCCCGTATGATTTGAGTTCCCCGCCGAGGCTAATCCCTCGGCGGGGATTTTTTATGTTGAACACGATAAGCTTGTCTTTGTGAGCAGGATGTGATTATCATGCGTGCAATGGTTATGTATGAGAAAAGAACAGTCATCTGTGTGCGGATAGCGCCATGAACTACGCTTTCTGGAACAACAAAGGCGGGGTCGGCAAGACCTTTCTCTGTTTCGCTGTTTCCTCTGAATTCGCACTTCGTCATCCGGAAACGGCTGTGGTTGTCATTGACATGTGCCCGCAGGCAAATGTCAGCGAGATTTTTCTCGGTGGCAACGGCTCCGGAACTGAACAATTGGAGAGATTGCTGAACAAACCGGCTGGACCGCAAACCATCGGCGGCTATTACCATCAACGTATTCTTAATCCCCACAGTAAAACCGGAACCGAGACGGATTTTTTGATCAAAGTGAAAGAGTGCAACAAGTACGCACCCGACAATATCTATTTGATTGCCGGCGACCCGTCCATTGAATTGCAGGTACAAACCATCAACAACATCTCGGTGCAGGATATTCCCGAGAGAGCCTGGCGCAATGTCCATTCCTGGATTGTTGATCTGCAAGATGCGATGAAGAAGCATTTCAGTGGTCGCGAGTGCGTATTTTTTATTGACTGCAACCCGAGTTTTTCGTCGTATACCGAGCAGGCGATTCTGGCGGCGGATCGTCTGATTGTTCCATGCACAGCCGACGGCTCTTCGGCGCGCGGCATTCGCAATGTCTCGCAATTAGTCTATGGCTACGGTGTGCCGCCGCAATATTCGCAAGCGAGTTTTAGCGCCAAGACGAAGTTGTTTTCCATGGTCGTGCCGAAAATTCACATCGTGGCGATGAACCGCTCCACAATGTATGCCGACCGACCGGCGCGGGCGTTTACGGCCATGTTCAACGCCATCGAAGAAACGGTCAAACTCCAGCGCGAAAAGCAGCCGGACAATTTTTCTCGCCGGTCCGTCGATGATATGTTCTGCCATATTCCCGATGCGCAGACTGCCGCTATCGTCGCCTCCTATCGGGGTCAGCCGATCAGCCAGCTCCAAGTCGGCGGGTATGACCTGGATGGAACCCAGACGCAGATCAATGCCGGACCGCTGGAACGCTATCGCAACAAAATTGACGAATTCGTCGGCCTGCTCTGACGCGCACCGTTTGTGACTGTTATGCAGAGTCATGGCCCGGCGTCGATGAACGATCGTCGCATCAAACCAAAAAACCGGAGAGCGAACCATGAAACCAGACCATTTAGTTGTTCAGTCCATTTGGGATGAAGAGGCGAAGATTTGGATCGCGACCAGCAAAGATGTGCCCGGTCTGGTAGTGGAAGCCGCGTCTCTGGATGAACTCGCGAAGGAAGTGACATCGCTGGTGCCGCAGCTGCTGGCCTTGCACAACAGTCAGTCGCCGGATCAGGCGCCGAGGGAAGTGCCGATAGAAATGCGTCAGCGGGTGATGGTGACGGTATAGCGGTGCGGGGATACTACAAAAGTTAGAAGCAGGCTTTTTCTTCAATACAGCACGACTATTCCAAACGGCGTTCGGACAACGGTTCACACGAAATCTGGACGAATGTTGATACGAACAGGCACGTCACAGTATCTGCCAATCTGAAATCCCGCCACACCGCGAACGCGATTATGAAACAGGCAGGAATCCCGCGTACATTTTAGGCGTCACGCCGTCGCGTTAATCGTATTTTGCCGCCCCGCCCTTTCGCAGCATATCCGGTCATCCGGACCAGTTTTTCCCATCCCCAACATAACCGTACAAACCCATCCGGCGGCTAGAAGCTGTTGTACGTCATTCTCGCCAGCAGGCGGGAATCCAGTCCCACACCCGTCCGTCATTCTCGCCGTATAGGCGGGAATCCAGTCCTGTTGTTTCTCACTGAAAACCTGGATTCCCGAGCAAGGCTCGAGAATGACGGAAAAAGAAAGACGCACACGACCCGTCCGTCATTCTCGCCGAAGGCGGGAATCCAGGCCCACACCCATCCGTCATTCTCGCCGCATAGGCGGGAATCCAGGTTGGTGTTTCCTGATTAGGAACTGGATTCCCGGGGATGCCCCGAGAATGACGGCGGGGAGAAAGAAAGGCACGACACGGAGAATGATGGCCTGGATTCCCGGGGATGCCCCGAGAATGACGGAGGGGAGAAAATGCATAACGTGCGCTGTTGTTTTCGTCATCTCTCCCAGTCCGTCATTCTCGCCGTATAGGCGGGAATCCAGGCTATCTTTTTCCTCGTCCTTCCCCATAATCCGTCATTCTCGCCGTATAGGCGGGAATCCAGGCCGGTGTTTCCCACTGAAGACCTGGATTCCCGGGGATGCTCCGAGAATGACGGAGGGGATGGGGCGGGCTTCCCGCTTAACGTGGGGGGGTTAAAGGGGTCGCGAGGGGGGGCATCCCCCCCAGCGCCATCTCTTGCGTGAGTGGAATGTCCAACATTGGCGAGGAGGCCGGAAGGACTGGAGTCACCGTGTTCACCTGTGCCGCGCGCTCTAGAAATTCGCCGACGGTGATGGCGCGATGGTTGTCTGTGCCGCCTACGAGTCCGGTGAAGGCGCCGGTGTGGTCGCTGTTCTCCGGTATGGGCACATGGCGAATCTGAACGAGTGAGGCGTGATCCAGCGGCAGTCCGCCGTCCCAGCGAACGGGTCTGGATTCACTGGCGTCGTGGCCGTTTGCCGGATTGTTTAATGGGATCAGGGGCGCGTCGAGGAGCAACAGGGTTAACCGATTGTCAAACGTCCCGAGGGCGCGTTGCAATGTGCGAAGTGAAATGAGCCGGTTCGCCGATGCGTCTGGCGACCCTTCATGGGGCACCAGATACACTTCTCCGGTCGCCGGATTTTTGACGGCCTGTCCTGAAAAATACACCAGCAGAACGGATTCCGCGCCGATGCGTTGACGCCCCCAGGTGAACAGCGCTTCTTCAATATCCGATTTTGCGGCGTGGCGGCCCTCAAGCACGCGAATGTTTGGCGCAGTGAATGTGCCGGCATCCTGCAGCCGCTCTCTCACGGTTTTCATGTGGCCGGCGGGGATGTGATAGGCGTCCGGCCAGTCGTCCCGATAGGCATCCATTCCGATGAGTACAGCCACGTATGCTTCCCCTGGTGGGTGCGTCTCCTCAATGACCGGCGGTGGATTGGCGGCGGGTGTGTCGGTGGCCTGAAGAGCGGGGCTTTCGGCACGCAGCGGCACGAGAATGTGGTGCGAGCCGACTGGCGCGCTCCTGCCGGCGAGGGTCAGCGCGATGACCAGTTCCCCCGTCGTCTCGCTCACGGTGCGCGGCAGACGGCCCCGAATCTCCGTGGTTTTGGTTTCTCCGGGCTGAAACGTGCCGAGGGAGACGGGCAGCGTGGTGATGGTGGAAAAGGCCTTGACGATGACGTCGCTTCCGGTCAGGTCGGCACGCGCGGCCATGAGCGGGCGCGCTCCCATGTGCGTGGCTTCGATTTCCAGCACAATGGTTTCTCCGGCTTCCAGAATCAGATTATTGTTGGCGTCCTTCAGTCTGGTGCGAAACGTCAGGGACGGCAGGGCGACTGGTGCGGTTGCCGGCGGAACCGGCTGGCTGGCTGCGGCTGGCGGTTGAGGCGAGCCGGTCGTGAGTAATTCCGGCACCACGCTCGCGAGTTGTCTGGCCAGGGCCTGCGCCGCATTCCCGATGGCTATATCGTATTGTCCGGTGACGCAGGACACGGAGTGGCTGGTCAGGGCCGGTGCCCAGACGGTCATCTGATCGCTGAAGCGTAACGGCGTTTGCGCCAGTTCTGTCCCGTCCCGATCAAGGAACACGGCTTGAAGCTGCATGTCGAGAAACACCAGATAGTTGTCTTCTTCCGCCATGCGGTCGACTTCCTGCAACGAGTGATTGACCAGGCCGATCTGGATGGTGAGTTCGTTCTCCAGTGCCGTGCGCACCGCTTCGCCGCTTCCTTTATGGGCCGAGACGGACTGAAACCGTTGCCGCCCCACCGAGAGAAAGGCCTGGGGAATCATCTCTCCCGTGTTCAATGTGTAGGGAAGTCCGCATGCTTGCGTTTCAATTTTGGCTTCCGTCACGCTCGCGTCAAAGGCGTAGGCCACGGAGACAGGGAGGGCCGGTTCCCGTTCCCGTTCTTCCTCAAATCCGATGCGCGGCATGGTGAGGGTCGGCAGACTGAATTCCGGCAGACCGGTGTTCTGGCAACCCGGTAACACCAGCCAGGCGGAGAGTAGCAGTAGACGCAGTTTCATACACAATCCTCTTTCATGGTGACGGAGTTTGAAGTTTTCAGAACCTACCTGACGACCGAAATGGATGCAACATGCCGCGGCTCACGAGGGGAGGAGGAACCCGGTTCAGCGATAATTGACGAACTGCAAGTCAATGCCGAAATCCTGTGTTTTGAGAAACGCCATGACG
Source organism: Nitrospirales bacterium (assembly GCA_965207175.1). Taxonomy (GTDB): domain Bacteria; phylum Nitrospirota; class Nitrospiria; order Nitrospirales; family UBA8639; genus Bin75. The sequence goes on along the minus strand of OZ242269.1, from coordinate 961,360 downwards.
GCCTGCAATTCGTCCTTGCTTTTACTCTGTACGCGCACAATATCGCCTTGAATCTGCGCCTGGGCCTTCAACCTGCTCTCCCTGATGCTTTTCGCAATGACCTTGGCTTTGTCGTCCGCGATGCCGTTTTGAATGGTCATCTGTTGTCGGACGGTGCCTCCGAGGGCCTGCTCCACCTTGCCGTGGATGAGGGATTTCAGCGACACGTGGCGTTTCACGCATTTGCCTTTGAGGATGTCAATGACCGCCTTGAGCTTGTAGTCATCGTCCGCCTCGACACGCAGGTATCCGTCTTTTTCGTTGAACGTGACCTTCGCGCACGAGCCTTTGAAGTCAAAGCGCTGGCCGAGTTCTTTCATGGTTTGGTCAACCGCGTTTTTCACTTCCTGTCCCTCCACTGTGGATGCGATGTCAAACGAGGATGTCTCGGCCATCGTGTCGTCTCCTTTTTTCAGAAATCATGTGTCTGGATCACGTTAGCAGCATTTGCCCGCCGGGAGCCGCAGCCCGCCATTATCACTCCCGTCCGCCCCGTCCTCGCCGTCAACCGTTTCCGTGGTCGTCGAGGGCTGCTTCAGGACGAGATACCGGTACCAATGTCTCGCGCTGTCGGTCAGGACAATACATGCCAGCACCGCCACCAACCCCACCAGCGCCGCGTTGAGCGCCATGGTCACAAATCCCACCGTGTCCGTGGCGGTTTGCGCGTTGGCCACAAAGCTCCACCACAGTTCATGGCAGGCCGTGAGCGTGATGATGCCCACGAAGACCATGGGAATGGCCGTCACCCAGAGGTAGCGGGTTTTGCCCATTTTGATGAGCAGGGTCGTGCCGATACATAACGCCACGGTCCCCAGTAACTGGTTGGCCGCTCCAAACATGGGCCAGATGGTGGCAATCGTTCCCGTTCCGATTAACCATCCCCACGCGCCGACCACACATGCGCTGGAACAGATGACGCCGGGCCACCAGTTGATGTTGCGAAGCGGCGCGTACAGGCGTCCCCCCATTTCCTGCACCACGTAGCGGGCCACGCGCGTGCCCGCGTCAATGGTTGTCAGGATGAACAGGGCTTCAAACAGCAGTGCGAATTGGTACCAGTAGGCCATCAGCCCGGCCATCCCCGGCAGGGCGGAAAAAATCCAGGCCATGCCCACGGCTAGCGACACCGCGCCTCCCGGCCGTCCGGCCACGTCCGTTTCCACGAGTTGCGAGAGGGTGTGAATGTTCGACACGGGGAAACCCATGGCCGCGAGTGCGTCCGCCGACAGGCGCGTATTGATGGCGAAATAATCGCCGGGTATGAGCAGGGACGCCGAGATGAGCGCGATCACCCCGACAAAACTTTCCAGCAGCATGGCCCCATAGCCCACCAGGGCCTGCGACTCGCGCGCGATGATTTTGGGCGTGGTTCCCGACGAGACGAGAGAATGGAATCCGGAGATGGCGCCGCATGCGATGGTGATAAACAAAAAGGGAAACAGGGGGCCGGGGATAATCGGCCCGCCGCCGGCAATGAATCTGGTGACTCTCGGCATGTGCATCTCGGGGGCGAGCACCACCACGCCAATGGCCAGCAATCCCATCACGCCGAGTTTCATGAACGTCGAAAGATAATCCCTGGGAATCAGCAGCATCCACATGGGAAGCACCGACGCGAGAAAGCCGTATCCGGCCAGCAGCCACACCAGCGTGGTCCGATCATGGGCAAACCAGACTGCCAGGTTCGACTGCGCCACTGTTTTGCCATACGCGACAGCCAGCACAAGCAACACAAGTCCGATGAGGGACATTTCTCCCACGCGCCCGGGTCGCAGGCGGTGCTGATACCAGCCCATGAGCAGGGCGATGGGGATGGTCATGGCGATGGTAAACGTGCCCCAGGGATTGTTCTCGAGCGCGTTGACCACGGCCAGCCCAAGACCGGCCAGGGCCACAATGACGATAAAGAACACGGCCGCGGCGGTGGCCGCCCCCGTGATCCATCCGATTTCCGCGCGCGCGATTTCCGGGAGGGAGCGGCCGTTGCGGCGCATGGATCCGACAAGAATGACAAAGTCCTGGACGGCGCCAGCCACCACGGCTCCGACCACAATCCAGAGGAACCCTGGAACAAACCCGAACTGCGCTGCCAGCACCGGGCCCAGTAACGGTCCCGCACCGGCGATGGCGGCGAAATGGTGTCCAAACAGCACGTATTTGTTGGCGGGATAATAGTTGGTGTCATCCCGGAGTCGAAAGGCCGGGGTCTGTCGTCGGTCGTCCAGCTCCATGACCCGCCGGGCCAGGAATCGTCCGTACAAGCGATAGGCCAGGACATAAAAGCAACCGGCCGCCGTGATCAGCCAGAGTCCGTTGACTGTTTCCCCGTGGTTCAACAATCCGGCGACAAAGCCGAATGAGATGGCGCACAGGATGGAGACCAGCATCCACGCGATGACGCGCAATACATTCATCGCGCGGGCGTCGCCGGCGAAAACTCGGGCTTGCCGAACTTGTGTCGAATGACGTTCATGGTGCGGAAGACCATGGGTTTCGTGAGCAGCCGATGCTCAATGTGTCGTTTGCCGGGAAAATCGAGGAGGGAGATGCCGATGACCATGGTGAGCAACCCCTGCCCCGGGAGGACGAGCATGGCGATCCCTGCCAGGAGAAACATGAGGCCGACCACGTTTTTGACGGTCAGACCGACGTAGCGCAGAATGGGATGGTAGCCCTCCATCCACATGCGCGCGCCGGCGTGGAGAAAATAATCCGTCGGCAGGCGTATGACGATCAGGGGAATCAGGACAAGCGTTCCGACACACATCAGGATCGAGGCGACGCCAATGACGATGAGCGTCCCGTCGGGCATCATGCGCGTCAGGTCGAAAAAAGCCGTCTGGATGGAGGCCATCAGGTCGTCTTGTTGCATGTGTGGGACTTAGCATGTTTGACGAAAATTCGACAAGCATCTGCCCGTGTTCCGCAGCCGACCATGCTCTGCCCGTTGTTCCGGAAACGGGGTCCTGCGTCCTTGCCGTCCTGTCGGGGAGTCTGTTGAACAGTGGCGTCATGCGCGGCAGGATGTTGGCCCCGGCCTGCGTTGTGCCACGCCTTGAGAGGAATGCCATGCCATGCACAACTACTGGTTGTTGAAATCGGAACCTTCAACGTTTTCCATTGATGATTTGGCAGGTTCGCCCAAAAAAACGACTTGCTGGGAAGGCGTGAGAAACTATCAGGCGCGCAATTTTCTAAAAGCCATGGCTGTCGGAGACCTGGCTTTTTTTTACCATAGCAACGCGAATCCTCCGGCGATTGTCGGCGTGGTCGAGGTGGTGCGGGCGGCCTATCCCGATCATTTTGCCTGGCGGCCTCGCAGCGTCTATTTCGACGAAAAGAGTTCAAGGCGGAATCCGCGATGGGTGATGGTGGACGTTTGCCTGCGGAATGTGCTTCGCAGGACGCTGCCGCTGGAGCAGCTTCGAACGGTGAACGGCCTGGAAAAAATGGAACTGCTCCGAAAAGGCTCTCGTCTGTCCGTGCAACCGGTTCGGGAATACGAATGGGCGATTGTGCTGGAATTATCTCACGCGGCTCGTTGAACGGTTCGTCCCATTCCCCCTGTCTCACGTGCGCGGTCGGTTGTCGTGCCGTGCGGCGGGGGGAGGCGGACCCGGTTGACACGGCGTGGGTTACGCCAGTTCGCTGGAGATCGCCTGTCGGTCGTTGTACCCGTCTTCGATTTCATGCCACCATCCGATGGTGTCTTCGCCCATCTTCCAGCACAGATAGACGACACGTCCATCCAGAAGATAGGGGAAGTCGCACAGGCCCGTTTCCAGGTCTTTGACGATCACGCCCATTTCATGAATGCCGTTGAGGCTCTCATAAATCTCTTCCAGCGCTTGAATGTAGCGAGGGCCTTCGAGGCTGCCTCCGTTGTAGGTCGCGTTGGCACTGGCTTTTTTGATTTCGTCCTTGGTGCGCAGGAGGACGGTTTTGCCATCTTTGGCTTTGGTCAGGTGCGTCACGAGGTGGGGAAGCAGCGCCGTCGCCTCGGACAGTGAAAAAAGCTGCCCATGAGAAAACGATTCTTCTTCGTGGTGCGGCGTCATGTTGGAGTGGAGGGTATGAACCGGTTGCGAGCGTGAGATACGAGGTACCTTTCCCTGTGTACCACAACGCTGGCGGCATGGCAAACCCATGCGGAACGGCTCCTTCGGTCGTGCCCGACGTCAGAAACGGACGGGTGCGGGATTGGCGCGGTCGGCGGTTTATTGCCCACGCTGAAAGAAAGGATTGACAATCAACGAATCCGTGTTATACAAATAGCCATGGCTTCGCGTTGAAGAGACTGCCGAAGCTTTCCGCGTGAGTGTTTAAGCCCGCACATTTGCAAGTCCACTTGTCACACAACTAAACGTCAAACGCGCGTCTATCCAATTCTACCCAATAACAGAGAGAACGGTTTTTTGTCGTTCACTGCGACGCGACGGATGGTTTGACCGTCCATTTTCCACCGCGATTCTTGCTTGTATCACGTTTGTACCCTAAGAAAATGTGCATGGTGAACCCGTTGACGTTTGAACGGGTGTCGCGGCTGGTGCGCGGGAGGCGCATGAGGCCGGGACAGAACAGGAGAGGCGTGTGATGGCATTTCAGGAGAGCGTTCAGGAGACTGACATTCACAGGATGACGGAACGGGGAAGGTACCCTGCCTTCCTGCCGGTTCATCTTCTCACCCACCGCAGGAGTTTCACGCTATGTATCTCGCAGAATTAAAACAGCAATCCATTGGCGAACTGGCCGAACTGGCCCGCTCATTAGATGTTGAAGGGTCCCCGAATCTTAAAAAGCAGGAATTGATCTTTGCCATCCTGCAGCGGCAGGCGGAACAAAACGGCGTGATCGTTGGAGAAGGGGTGCTGGAAACCCTGTCCGATGGCTTTGGATTTTTGCGCGCGCCGGCTTCGAATTATTTGCCCGGGCCGGACGATATTTATATCTCGCCCTCTCAAATCCGTCGGTTTGGGCTCCGAACGGGCGATATTATCTCCGGTCAGGTTCGTCCCCCCAAAGGCGGGGAGCGGTATTTTGCCCTGCTGAAAGTTGAAAAAATTAATTACGACGACCCCGCACTGCAGCAGGAAGAAATTCTGTTCGACAACCTGACCCCGCTCTATCCGGAGGAACGCATTAATCTGGAGTTTGATCCGGAGGAGTACTGTACGCGGGCGATTGAACTGATCGCGCCCGTGGGCAAGGGACAACGTGGGCTGGTCGTGGCCGCGCCGCGCACGGGAAAAACCATGTTGCTTCAGGCCATGGCCAGGGCCATCCTGCAAAATCATCCGGAGATCCTGCTGATCGTCCTGCTGATTGACGAACGCCCGGAAGAAGTCACGGACTGGCAGCGGCAGGTCAAAACCGCCGAGGTCATCAGTTCCACGTTTGACGAACCTCCCCAACGACATGCGCAGGTCGCGGAGATCGTGATGGAAAAGGCGAAACGGCTGGTTGAGCGCAAACGTGACGTGGTGATCCTGCTCGACAGTGTCACCCGGTTGGCCCGGGCCTATAATACCATCGCGCCTCCGAGTGGCAAGGTGCTGTCCGGCGGGCTGGATTCCAACGCGCTCCAACGACCCAAGCGGTTTTTTGGCTCGGCGCGCAACATTGAGCATGGCGGAAGCCTCACGATCGTGGCGACCACCCTGGTGGATACGGGCAGTCGTATGGACGACGTGATTTTTGAAGAATTTAAAGGCACGGGGAATATGGAAGTCCATCTGGACCGTCGGCTGGCGGACAAGCGGATCTTCCCGGCCATTGACATCAGTCAATCGGGAACGCGGAAAGAGGACCTGCTGGTGGATAAGGACCGGCTGAATAAAATGTGGGTCCTGCGAAAGGTGCTCAGCCCCCTGGGGGCGATGGATGCCATGGAATTTCTGATGGATAAAATCAGCGGGACCAAGAATAATCAGGAATTTCTTCAGTCCATGAATCGGTAAAACCCGGCCCCTTTGCCACCGTCCGGTCTTTCATGGTACATAGACCATGTGCAGGAGATGGCGAACAGGATCAGTCATCTGATAGGAGGCGTGATGCCATGAAGGCGGGCATTCATCCCGAGTACGTTGAGGCGACGGTCAGTTGCGTGTGTGGCATGAAATTCGAAACCCGTTCTACCGCGGGCAATTTGAAGGTGGATATTTGTTCCGCCTGTCATCCCTTCTTTACCGGTACGCAGAAGATTGTTGATACTGAAGGACGAGTGGAACGGTTTAAGAGAAAGTACGCCAAAATACCCAAAGCCCCAGAAGCCTAGCCCGCCCCGTCACCGCGCCGATCTCGCGCGTCTCAATTATTTCCGACATCGTGTTTCTCATGTGGAGTGGCATGTCTCATGTCCGGTGACAAGATAGAGCACAGCCCGTTTGAGGGATGGCGTGCCCGGTGGGAAGCCGTGGCGCGTCGCTATGATGACTTGACCAGTCAATTGGCGGATCCCGCGGTCCTCGGCCAGCGGTCGCTGTTGATTGCTCGCAACAAGGAACGGGCTGACATTGAAGAAGTCAGCCAGCTTTTTGCCGACTATCAGGCCGTGCTTCGTGACATGGCCGATACGGAGCGGATGCTCGAAGAGCCGCACCTGGATGCCGCTCTCCAGTCGTTGGCCACGGATGAAGCGGCGGCGTTGCTGGAACGGCGCGTCCGTATGGAAGCACGGGCACGGGAACTCCTGCATCCCCGCCACGCCGACGATGACAAAAATTCGTTCATCGAAATACGAGCCGGAACCGGCGGCGACGAAGCGGGCCTGTTTGCCGGCGAGTTGCTGCGCATGTATCTGCGATACGCGGAAAAACGGGGGTTGCGGATGCAGATGATTGACTCCAGCGAGACCGGCATCGGAGGGATCAGGGAAGCCATTGTGCTGGCGGAAGGCACGGGGGCGTATGCCGCCTTTCGGTATGAAAGCGGCGTCCACCGTGTGCAGCGTGTGCCGACGACGGAGGCGAGCGGACGTATTCACACATCCACCGCGACCGTGGCGGTGATGCCTGAAGCGGAAGAGGTTGACGTGCATCTTGAGCCGAAAGATCTTCGGATTGACACGTTTTGTTCTTCGGGTGCGGGCGGTCAAAGCGTCAATACCACCTACTCGGCCGTGCGCATTACCCATCTGCCCACCGGCTTTGTGGTGACGTGCCAGGATGAGCGGTCGCAGATGAAGAATCGGGACAAAGCCATGCGGACCCTGCGCACGCGCATTGGCGACGCCGAGCGCGAAAAACGGGTTGCCTCTCTCGCCGAACAACGGCGTTCTCAAGTGGGCGGCGGCGACCGAAGTGAAAAAATTCGCACCTATAACTACCCGCAGAATCGCGTCACGGATCATCGGATCGGGTTGAGTCTGCATACCCTGGACGCGGTTCTGGACGGGGAACTTCGGAACCTGGTGGCCGCGCTGGACGAGGCGCGTGAGCCGAACAACGGCGGGGCTGTGATCGCGTCCGGGACGCGGCGGCGGACATGAAGACGGCGCCGCTCAACGAGGCCCGTCACCCGGAATCCGTGACCCTCCTGTCCGCCTATCAACGGGGCGTGACCATGCTGAAAGATGCCGAGGTGGTCAATGCCCGGCATGAAGCGTTCTGGCTTTTGGAAGCCGTGCTGGGGCGGTCGCGTCTGGCCGTGTATGTGCATCCTCACAGTCGGGTGACGCCAGAGGACTGGGAACGGACGGAGTCGGCGTTTCGTCGCCGGGCGTCGCGGGAACCCCTGCAGTATATTGTGGGTACACAGACGTTTCTGGGACGGGACTTTCTCGTCCGGCCCGGCGTGTTCATCCCCCGGCCAGAAACCGAGTTGATCGTTGAGGAAGTCGCAGCCGCGGCCGGTGTGGACGATGGCGGGCCTGTGGTGGATATGGGAACGGGATCGGGATGTCTGGCCGTCTCGCTGGCCCTGGCACGCCCGGGTTCCGTTGTCTATGCCACGGATTGCAGCCTGCCGGCTCTTCGTCTGGCCGGGGACAATGCCCGCCGTTACGACGTTGACCACAGGGTACGGTTGGTCCATGGCGATGGCCTCGCGCCTTTGTCCGGGTATGGAATCGCGGGGACGGTGTCCGTGATTGTCTCGAATCCGCCCTATATTCCATCAGGAGAACTGGATCGTCTGCCGCCGGACGTTCGGGCGTTTGAGCCTCTTCGCGCGCTTGACGGCGGCCCGAACGGTCTGGCGTTTTACGACCGTCTGCTGACTGACAGCCTGGCGTGGCTGCGTCCGGGCGGGCTGTTGGTTATGGAAATGGGCGCGAACCAGTCCGGGGATGTCTGTCGCGCAGTGGGTGAATGCAGGGGACACGGGGGACCCGCATGGTCTGTCAAGCATATTCGACGGGATCAGGCGGGTTTTGAGCGCGTGCTCTGTCTGGAGCGAATGGAATAGCGTGGATCGTCTGGTTGTGACGGGGGGGCGACGTCTGGATGGGTGCGTCAGGGCCGCCGGCGCCAAAAACGCGGTGCTTCCCATTCTGGCGGCGACCCTGCTGGGGGGGGGTGCATGCGCTATCTCCAACCTGCCGCAGGTCAAAGACGTCTCGACCATGCTGACGCTCCTGGGTTTGCTGGGCGTTTCTGTCAAACAGGAAGCGGGGCGGGTGATTGTTGACGCGACCGCCGTTCAATCGGTTGAGGCTCCGTATGATCTGGTCAAAACCATGCGCGCGTCCATTTTGGTGTTGGGGCCGTTGCTTGCGCGATTCGGGGAGGCGGTGGTGTCCCTCCCTGGCGGGTGCGCGATTGGTCAGAGGCCAGTCGACCTGCATATGGAGGGACTGCGGAAGTTGGGGGCGACCGTCTCGTTGCAGCATGGGTGTATCCGCGCGCAGGCCTCGCGGCTGGAAGGGCAACGCATTGATTTCCCGGTTCCCACGGTCACCGGCACTGAAAATTTATTGATGGCTGCCTGCCTCGCGCAAGGCACCACGGTACTCACCAACGCGGCCTGTGAGCCGGAAATTACCGATCTGGCCGATTTCCTGATCAAACGCGGGGCCAGAATTCAAGGTGCCGGGTCCGGGCGCGTGGTCATTGAAGGGGTTCCGTCGCTGCACGGAGCCGAGCATGATGTCATTCCCGACCGCGTTGAAACGGGCACGTATTTGTTCGCCGGCGCCATGACGGGCGGGCGGGTCGAAGTGGACCGGTGCAGGCCAGGGCATGTGGAGGCCGTCCTTTCGACGCTTCGACGCTGTGGCGCGGAGGTGTCGCAGACGGCGCGTTCAATCATTGTGAAGGCCCCGCGTCGGCTGCGGGCATTGGACGTGCATACGTTACCCTACCCGGGATTTCCCACGGATCTGCAGGCGCCGATGATGGCCCTGATGTGTCTGGCCGACGGCACGAGCGTGATCACTGAATCCGTGTTTGAAGGGCGATTTCTTCACGTTTCGGAATTGCGGCGCATGGGGGCGGCAATTACGGTTGATGGGTCCCGTGCTGTTGTGAAAGGATTAGGGGGACTGTCGGGTGCGCTGGTCATGGCGTCGGATCTGCGTGCCGGTGCGGGCCTGTTGCTGGCCGGGTTGGGGGCGTCGGGTGACACGCAGATTTCCAGAATCTATCACATGGAACGCGGCTACGAGCACATTGAAGACAAACTGCGGGGCCTGGGGGCTGTGATACGTCGAGAGCGGGTTCTTTCATGAGTGACGTCGTGACCGTTGCGTTGTCGAAGGGGAAACTCCTGGAGCCGACGCTGGCCTTGTTTCAGAAAGCGGGATACCTTGACGCGGACTCGTCGTCGCCGTCGTTTGATGATCGCAGAATGGTGTTGGATGCGCCGGAGTCGGGCGCGTCGTTTCTGATTATCCGGCCGACGGACGTGCCCACGTATGTGGAGCATGGTTCGGCCGATGTGGGCGTGGTGGGCAAAGATTCATTGTTGGAACAACAACTGGACGTGTATGAACTCCTGGATCTGCGAATCGGGTGGTGCCGGATTTGCGTGGCGGCGGTTGATGAGCCGGATGCCCCGATGCGGTTATCATCAAAACTCCGGGTCGCCACGAAGTATCCCAACATCACGGAATGGTATTTTAATCAACAGGGGACGCCGGTTGAGATTATCAAACTCTACGGGTCCATTGAGTTGGCCCCGATGGTGGGCCTGGCGGATCGGGTCGTGGATCTGGTGTTGAGCGGGCGGACGCTGAAAGCCCATCATCTTCGGGAAACGGAATTCATTGCCGAATCCACCGCGCGCCTGATCGTGAATCGCGCCAGTTTGAAAATGAAACATCAGACGATTACCACGATGATCAAACGGCTCCGCGAGAGTCGTCCGGTGGTCGCGGTGCGTCCAGAGGGCCTATGAAAATTATCTTTTCGCACGAGGCCCGCTATCCGAGGGCGCTGGCCGGTGTGTGCAATCGAGCCGCCATTCAGCATGCCGGGATCGAAGCTGCCGTGAAACGCATTGTGCAGGACGTGGAACGAAACGGTGATGCCGCGGTCGTCCGGTACGTCAAAAAATTCGACGGGTTGTCGCTGTCGCCGCGACGGTTTCGCGTGTCCTCGCGGGACATTCAACGGGCCTGTGCCCGCGTGCCGCGCAAGGACATGCAGGCCCTGCGTTTTGCCGCTCGCCGCATTCGCGCGTTTCATCGCAAACAACGGGTGGCGACCTGGGTGAGCGAAGACAAGGGTGTGAAACTTGGTCAGCTCATCACGCCGTTGGACGTCGTGGGGTTGTATGTGCCGGGGGGGACCGCGTTGTATCCTTCCACGGTGTTGATGAACGCGATCCCTGCGAAAGTCGCCGGGGTGCAACGGGTGGTCATGTGCAGTCCGACGAAGTCGGGCGACCTGGATCCCTGTTTGCTGGCGGCGGCGGATATCGCCGGTGTGGACGAGGTGTATCGGATTGGCGGCGTCCATGCGATCGGGGCGTTGGCCTACGGCACCAAACAGATTCCCAGAGCGGATAAAATCGTGGGTCCGGGCAATATGTACGTGGCGGCGGCCAAACGCCTGGTGTATGGGGCCGTGGACATTGATATGATTGCCGGTCCGAGTGAACTGCTGGTGATTGCCGATGCGTCCGCCAATCCCGTCCATTGCGCCGCCGACATGTTGTGCGAGGCGGAACATGATGAAGAAGCGTGCGTGTATCTGGTGACGCCTTCGGCGTCGCTGGCCAGGAAGGTTGAGCGGGAAATTCGCGCGCAATTGCCCCAACTGACTCGTCGGCATATTGCCACGCGTTCCGTGGGGCGCCATGCGGCTATTTTCGTTGTGTCGAATCTGCGGGAAGCCTTTGACGTGGCCAATGCCATCGCGCCCGAACATTTGGAAATCCTGTTGCCCCGGCCGTTTGATTATGTGAAATGGATACGGCATGCCGGCGCGATTTTCATGGGGCGCCAGACGCCGCCGGCCGTGGCGGATTACGTGGCCGGTCCCAATCATGTGCTGCCAACCGGAGGCGCCGCGAGGTTTTGTTCGGCTCTGTCCGTGGACACGTACCTGAAACGTGCGAATATCGTGGCGTATAACAAGACGCAACTCAAAGCCGTCGCCCCGCATGTCCTGCGGTTGGCGGGAATGGAGGGGTTGCAAGCCCATGCCCGTTCCATGGAAAGTCGGTTCTCATGACTGATGCCAAACCACCATCCCAACCGCCACGACGGGCGGAAGTGAATCGGTCAACATCCGAGACCTCCATTCAGGTGGAATGGGGCCTGGACGGGACCGGTCAGCGACAGATTGCCACTCCCGTTCCGTTTGTGGATCACATGCTGGATGCTTTCGCGCGCCACGGCTGTTTTGATTTAACGGTTCGCGCCACGGGCGATACCCGCGTTGACGATCATCATACGGTTGAGGACATCGGCATTGTGTTGGGGATGGCCCTCAACTACGCGCTTGGCGACAAAGCCGGGATTCATCGGTTTGGATGGGCCGCCGTGCCGCTTGACGAAGCGCTGGCCGAGGTCGTCGTGGATTTGAGCGGACGGCCGTTTCTCGTCTATAATGTCACGTTGTTGCACCGGGAAGTGAAAGGATTTGATCTCGGCCTGTTTGAAGATTTTTTCCAAGCGCTGGTGACCCGTGGCGGGTTGAATTTGCACGTCAATGTTCGGTACGGACGCAATCCGCACCATATGATCGAGGCCGTGTTCAAAGCGTTTGCCAAAGCGCTTGATCAGGCCACTCGTCGGGATCACCGCGTGACGGATGTCCCGTCCACGAAAGGCTCCCTCGGATAACAAGAATCGCCGACGGCCCGACCGTCTGCCGGCGGAGGCATGACCCATGATCGCCATTGTTGATTATGAGATGGGGAATCTGCGAAGCGTCCAACAGGGATTTGAAACGGTCGGGCATCATGCCGTTGTGACGCGCGACCCGCACGTGCTTGAGCAGGCCACCCATGTGGTGTTGCCGGGCGTGGGCGCGTTTGGCGAATGTGTGAAGAATCTCCAACGGTTTCATCTGATTGATCCGTTGCGCCGGACGATTGCGCAGGGCAAGCCGTTTTTGGGGATTTGCATGGGGATGCAGGTGCTTTTTTCGGAAAGCGAGGAGTTTGGCGTCCACCGCGGGTTGAATATTTTGCGGGGGAAAGTCAAACGATTTCCTTCCGGGTCGGTCCCGTCGCTGAAGATTCCTCATGTGGGATGGAACACGATTCAGGTCAAACGGCCCCTGCCGCTCTTTGATGGCATCGCATCCGAGACCCATGTGTATTTCGTCCATTCGTACTACGTGGAACCCGAAGATCCGGATGTGGTCTGCACCGAGACGCCCTATGGCTTTCCTTTCGTGTCGAGCGTGGTCAAAGGCAAGATCTTCGCGTGCCAGTTTCATCCGGAAAAAAGTCAAAAGGCGGGGCTTCGGTTGCTCCAGAATTTCGGGGCCTGGTCGTGAGCGGCTTCTCTGCCGCCTGTGACACCGTGGGCCGTCCCCCCGCATGGTGGCTCGCCGCGATCTGTGCCTTCATGCTGGTCGCGGGGGGTGTGGCATGCGCCCCGGACACCGTCACCATTCGTTCGCATCCGCATTTTGCTCCCGGCACCATTACCAAAGTGGCGATTGCGCCGTTTCGCGCGTTCAAAGAGACTCGTGGCGTTGTGAACATATTCGGCTCCCCGCCGCCGACTTCGGACGATTCAGGGAGGCACCGTTCGTTACGCCGGTCCGTGCCCCCGGCTCCACGCCTCGCTGGTGTGCCGTCCGTTTCCGTCCCGCCGTTCGTTCCCGAGGCGATCCGGCACATGGTGTATTCCCGGCTCACACTCAATCCCCACATTCACGTTGTTCCGCCCGATACCGTTGGACACATTCTTCTGGACGCAGACGCGGAGGTTGGGGATCGTCAGGCGCAGCTCCTGGGGCAACGGTTGGCGGTGGATGCGGTCCTTGAGGGCATGGTTCGCGTGTATCGTGAACGGGAAGGCACGACATTCGCCGCCATTCCGGCCGCTGTCGGGTTTGAACTCCGCTTGCTTGGCGTCAGGAACGGTGAGGTGTTGTGGGTGGGCGAGTATTTTGAAGAGCAGAAACCGCTGACGCAGGACGTGCGGGGGTTTTTCGGGCGGGGCGGATTGTTTGTGACGGCCGAAGCGCTGGCGCGCGATGGTGTCGTGCGTGTCTTGCAGCGCCTGTCGTTGGGGAAGGAATAACGGGCGTTCGTCGTTTCTCTGCCTCGTCTTGAGGGTGTCTCCCGTTCCGGTCATCTCACTGTCTGTCACCACACATGATACTTAGGTTGTGCCACAATGATGGTCATTCCGGCGATTGATTTAAAAGACGGGCGGTGCGTGCGTCTGCGACAAGGCGACATGACGCGGGAGACGATGTATTCGCAGGACCCGACGGCCGTCGCCCGTCAATGGGAAGCCCTGGGCGCACCGCGGTTGCACGTGGTTGATCTTGACGGTGCGGTCAACGGCACGCCCCGTCATATGGAGCTTGTGTGCGCGATGGCCCGGGCCGTGTCCATCCCGATTCAGGTGGGCGGCGGTCTCCGTTCGTTAGACGCCATCCAGGCCTATGTCTCCCGTGGGGTCGGGCAGGTGGTGTTGGGAACGGCGGCATTGGAAAATCCATCGTTGCTTGCCGAGGCTTGTGAACGTTTTCCCGACCGCATTGTCGTGGGGGTGGATATCAAACGGGGAAAAGTCGCGTTGCGTGGATGGACGAATCTCTCCAGCACCACACCCGATCAGGTGTTTGCGTCCCTGAAGGCCTACCCTGTTGCCGGTGTCGTTGTGACGGAGATCAGCCGGGACGGCATGTTGGAGGGACCGGATATTGCGGCGTTGCGGCATGCGGTGGAGGTCTGCCACGTTCCCCTGATTGCGTCCGGCGGGGTCACGCGCGTGGAAGACATTCGCGCGATTAAACAGTTGGGTCACGGCATCAGTGGCGTCATCGTCGGCAAGGCGCTCTACGAAGGCGTCATGGATCTCCCGTCGGCGTTGGCCGAGGCTTGCGCGTGAGGCGAACGCCGACGGGATGTTGACCAAACGCATTATTCCCTGTCTGGACGTGAAGGATGGCCGTGTGGTCAAAGGCGTCGGCTTTGTGAATCTTCGAGACGCCGGCGATCCCGTTCAGGTGGCGCGGAGGTATGATGACGGCGGTGCGGATGAACTGTGTTTTCTGGACATCACGGCTTCTCATGAAAATCGGGGCACGCTGCTGGACATGGTGTCACGGACGGCCGAGCAGGTGTTTATGCCACTCACGGTTGGCGGCGGCATTCGCACGCTTGAGGACGTGCGGCGATTGCTGAATGCGGGGGCGGATAAAGTGAGCGTGAATACCGCCGCCGTCACCAACCCGGATTTCGTGGCGGACGCCGCGCGTCGCTTTGGGTCACAATGTATCGTGGTGGCGATTGACGCGAAACGGGTGGTGTCCCATCACGCGGGCCCCGTTGCGGGACCGGCGCGATGGGACGTGTTCACCCATGGTGGTCGAATCTCCGCGGGGGTGGATGCGATTGACTGGGCACGCCGTGTGGGGGACAAAGGCGCCGGTGAAATTCTGTTAACCTCCATGGATCAGGACGGCGTTCAGAGTGGCTATGACCTGCCGTTGACCAGGGCCGTGTCCGAAGCCGTTTCCATTCCGGTGATTGCGTCCGGCGGTGCCGGAACCCTGGAGCATCTCTATGAAGCCCTGGGAATGGGAAAGGCCGACGCGGTGCTTGCGGCTTCCATTTTTCATTATGACACGTATAGTGTTGGTGAAGCGAAAGCCTATCTCAAGGATCGTGGACTGCCCATGAGGATCGTGAATGGCCATGCAGCCTGAACAAGACCGTGTCACCGGGGACGGAGCAAGCGAGAGGCCGAACACGATGACCATACGGTTTGATGAACATGGACTGATACCGGCGGTTGTTCAGGATTGGCGTGATGGCGCGGTGCTGATGGTGGGATATATGAATCAGGAAGCGCTCGACCTGACGTTGCAGACTGGCGAGGTGCATTTCTGGAGTCGTTCACGCAAGCGGCTCTGGAAAAAAGGGGAAACGTCCGGTCATACGCTGCGTTGCCAACGCCTGTTTCTTGATTGCGACGGGGACACCCTGTTGGTCAAAGCTGAACCCATGGGGCCCACCTGTCACACGGATGCGCGAACGTGTTTCTGGGCGGAAGTGACGGGCGAGGGGATTGTGCCGCATCAGGACGGCGAAGAGGCGAATGGAGGCATTGTTGATCAACTGTATGCCGTCGCCCTCCAGCGCAAACATCATCCGCAGGATCGTTCGTATGTGTCGTCTCTGATGCAGGGCGGTCCCGACCGGATTCTTAAAAAGGTCGTGGAGGAAGCCGGCGAAGTTGTGCTGGCCGTGAAGAACGAAGACCGGGAAGCCATTATCCATGAAGCGGCGGATTTGCTTTTTCACACCATTGTGGCGTTGGGATATTGCGACATTCCCGTGACGGCGGTGCAGCGGGAACTTGGCAAACGGTTTGGGCATTCAGGCGTCAGGGAGAAGCCGTCTCAAGATCGTTCCCTGTAGGCGTCTGCGCATGTTTCCCTCTGGTTGACTTGTCGGTATGTCCTTGGTATAGCGTAAAAAAGTATTTATTTTACAACGTGTTATGAGTTTTTGGCTTTTGAGAACATAGCCAGAACGCAGACTTCGGAGAAAAGCCTTGGCAACAGCACGAGCCGGAATCCCCCCTGCAACGCTTCAGCAGATCCGTGACGCCGTTGACATTGTGGACGTGGCATCCCGCTATGTCACGTTGTCGAGAACGGGCCAGAATCATCGCGGACTGTGTCCGTTTCACGAAGAAAAAACACCGTCCTTTACCGTGACTTCAGCGCGGCAGATGTTTTACTGTTTCGGGTGCGGCGTGGGTGGCGATGTCTTTACGTTCCTGATGCGCAAGGAAGGGTTGGAATTCCTGGAGGCGGTCGGGGAACTGGCCGAGCAGGCGAGAGTCACGCTTCCGCAGTATACGTCACGAGGGGCTGCGCCATCCCAGGTCGGTCAACGCAAACGGTTGGAACACTTGCATGTCCTGGCCCAGGCCTGGTTTCAACGGAATCTTCATGACCCCGGGAAGGGCCGGTCGGCCTTGACCTATCTTGCCGGTCGCGGTCTTGAACCGAATACCGTGCAGGAATTTGGTCTGGGGTATGCGCCGCCTTCGTGGGATGGGCTGACAGGCTATTTGCTGGGCCAGGGGGCGACCCCCGCCGATCTGGAGGCTTCCGGCCTTGTGGTGTCCAAAGAGACGCCGGGTGCCTCACAAGCCGGTCGGCATTATGACCGTTTTCGGGGACGGGTGATGATCCCCATTGCCGACCTTCGAGCGAACGTGGTGGCATTCGGTGGCCGTGTGTTCGAAGACGGCACCCCCAAATATCTCAATTCTCCGGACACGCCGCTCTTTCACAAGGGTCGTTGCTTGTATGGATTGCACAGGGCGCGTGCGGCGAGTCATCAACTCGACTCCCTGCTTCTCGTCGAGGGGTACTTTGACGTGTTGGCCCTGTCGCAAGCCGGCATTCATCAGGTGGTCGCGCCGCTGGGGACCGCGATCACCAGCGAGCATGCCAACCTGCTTCGTCGCTTTGTCAATACGGTGGTGCTGACCTTTGACGGCGATGCGGCGGGAATCGGCGCGGCGTTGCGCGCGCTGGATGTGTTTCGCGATAGCGGGATCACGGTCAGGGTCGTGGTGATGCCGCAGGGACATGATCCGGACTCCTATGTGCGGGCCTATGGGGCGGAGGGGATACTCGCGTTGCAGGAGCAGGCCACAACCTTGCTGGAGTTTGCCGTGATGCAATGCCTGGAAGGCGCGACTCACGAAACGATTGAGGCGCGGACGCGGCGCGTTGATGCCGTGCTCGGCATCATTGCCAAAAGCTCCAATCCCATTGAAAAGAGCGCGCAGGTGCAACACGTCGCTGAACGACTTGGTGTCAGACCGCAACTGCTTCTCGACCGCTATCCGACGTTGATCGAGCGTCAACGGGGCGTCGCTTCCCGCCGTCGGTCCGTGGTGTCGGCTTCGCCCTCCCTGACCCGGCAACACGACCCAAAAGCGTTTCGCGAGGAACGCGAAATCGTCTGGTTGATGGTGCAGGACACATTGCGTCCGGAACATTTCCATGCTCTGCGCCCCGACGTGTTTCAGTCTCCCCTCTATCGCCGGCTTGTGGAGATGGGCGTGCGCCGTCTTGATGCCGAAGGCCGTCTCGATGTGCCGGGATTGCTTGAGGACACCAATGCGGATGATCATTGCCGCGAGACGGTCGCGGAACTCATTGCGTCCGAAAAGGATTTTGACGATCAGGATGCGTATATTCGGGGTTGCTTGAGGGCGGTGGAGCAACGATATGTGAGCATGCGCCTGGATGAACTGATTGCGCAGCTTCGCATTGCCGAACGTGAGCGCCGAACCGAGGACGTCGGCCATCTGAATGCCGAGATCGAAGTGTTGCACGGAAGAAAAGCCGGATTGTCCGTCTCCACCATCGCCCCGCATTAAGGCCGGGGTTCTGGGAGAGATGCCTGGCTCTTGGACAGGGAGCACATGCCGGGTGTGCAGACAGGGGGTGTTCCGGGACACTGACCCGCGGGCCACGTGCCGGTTCATCCCTGAAGCGCCGAATCTGTGATCAGGGCCCATAGCTCAGTTGGTTAGAGCGGCTGACTCATAATCAGTTGGTCCCAGGTTCAAGTCCTGGTGGGCCCACCACGTTTTGCTATTTGTGTGGCCGATGCGGTAGAATGAGATGTCGTGACTATCCTGCCGCGCGTGGCGAACATTCAGAGGTCTTCTTGAATTTGCAACTTTCCCGTCTGGTGCAACTGCAACAGCTTGACCTCAAGCTACACGATCTTGAACAACAGCAACAACGGATTCCCCAGCGGCTTCAAGCGGCGCAAGTGCCGGTTGACCAGGCGCAGAAACGACTGGAAGGTTTGCAGGCCTCGATGGAGACCCTGACGTCCGAGCGGCGAACCGGTGAACAGGACTTAAGCGAGCAGGAAAGTCATATCAGCAAAATTCGGGGACGGCTCAACGATTTAAAAACGAACAAAGAATATCAGGCCCATTTGTTTGAAATTGAGCTGGCCGGGAAGAAAAAAGATGCTCTTGAAGAAAAAATTCTCCAGTCCATGGACCGCGCTGAATCCATCTCGAAAGAACTGGAAGAAGTTCGAACATCTGTGCAGGATTTGACTCGGACTCTGGAGCAGGAAAAGGTTGAAAGTGAGTCCCTGGTCGTGAACCTGACGAAAGAGGTTGCGTTCATTCATCACCAAAAGAAAACCGTGTTGGACGGATTGGACAAAGAAGTCTGTCATCGTTACTCCGCACTCAAATCTTCGCTGAAACTCGTCGTGGTGGCCGAGGTTCGCGGGAGTACCTGTCTGGGTTGTCAATTGCAGATTCCCCCGCAATTAGTGGCGAGTGTGAAGCGAGCCGATCAACTGCTGACCTGTCCCTATTGCCTTCGTATTTTGTATGCCGAAGGGACCCTCAACGAGGCGTCCGAATCTCTGGATGCGCCGCAATCCCGCCATGCCGGACAGTCTTGAAGAGCGCATGACCCAGGAAAGCGGCACTCGCTAGTCGTTTTCCCCGCCCTGTTTTCTTCTGTTTCCCTTCAGTCTCTTGCGTCGGGAACCGGTGCGGCGTATCATTGGTTGTGGGTATGAAGGTGTGGGTCGGGTGACCGCTCGCTGGGCTTGAGGCTTCCCGGTGAGAGGAAAGTCCGGACTCCAGAGGGCAGGGTGCTGGGTAACGCCCAGGCGGAGTAATCCGACATGAGCGCCACAGAAAACAAACCGCCCCGGGATGGTCTATTCAGCAATGAATGGCGTCCGGGGTAAGGGTGAAAAGGCGGGGTAAGAGCCCACCGCATCCATGGCGACATGAGATGGCAGGGTAAGCATCACCCGGAGCAAGACCAAATAGGAGAACGCCCCGAATGGCCTGATCGGCTTCCGTGTTGCAAGCCTCCTTGTGAGGCTGATTCGGTGATGTTCGGGAAAGGTTGGCCCGACCAAGGTTCTCGGGTAGGTTGCTGGAAGCGTATGGTAACATGCGCTGTAGAGAAATGGTCACCACCATGTTGCATCGTCAGCATGGTACAGAATCCGGCTTATTGACCCACCCACATACCCTTTTTCTGTGCGTACAGACCTGCCGGCCGTTGGAGTCACGTGCCTGTTCTCCAACGTACACCCGGCGCGGGACGCCCCCTCTCTCTTGGCGATTGTTGCCGTTGTGCCGGGCAGGACGAAGGGGACCTGCCAGGCGTTGCGACGTTTGACTCGGTTTGTCCCCTTTGTTACCATCCGATTTCCCGTTCCCGAACAACGATTTTGTCCCTATCGTCTAGCTTGGCCTAGGACGCCGGCCTTTCAAGCCGGCAACACGGGTTCAAATCCCGTTGGGGACACCACCATACATGTAGCCGCTGGATCATGATTCAGCGGCGTTTTTTTGTTCAGCTTCGCATCATGACCGGTTTGATGTGGCATGTGTTCCCGGTTGTGATCCCCGATCGCACTTTGTACAATGGGCCGGTGTTCATGAATGAGTCCGCAAGAGGCTCACACGCCTCAATATATTCGCGCTGTTGCGCCATGTGAGTGACGTGGTGGAAGGGATGATGCACGATGTCCTGTGAAAAAGTTCGCGCAATCTGGTTGCCTCTTGGTCTTGGCGTACTGGGAGCGGTTCTTGGCTGGCAGCCGGCGGTGGCTGAATGGACGTATGCGTCATCCGAGCCGCCGATTGAATCCCAATTTGACATGATCAAAGGCCATGATGGAGCACCGATGATCAGGATCCCTGAAGGGGAATTTCTGATGGGGGACAATGACGGGGCGAGAAATCAGCGTCCCGAACATATGGTCACGCTGGACGGTTATTATATTGATCAGTTTGAAGTGACGATGGCGCGGTATCAGGTCTTTCTCGATGAGACCAATCACGAGCTGCCGCCCTTGTGGGATGATTACGCGGCGACGGAGACAGCGAAGGATCATCCGGCTGTCGGCATGGCGTGGGATAGTGCGAAAGCCTACTGTGTCTGGGCAGGCAAGCGACTGCCGACGGAAGCCGAGTGGGAAAAGGCGGCGCGCGGGGACGATGGTCGCCGGTATCCCTGGGGGCATATGCAGCCGTTTGTGGATATTGCGCGTTACAATCTTGGAACCACCGGGTGGGTCAGCTACGAGGTGACGCTGGCGCCGGTGACGAGCGGCGTGTCGGGCATGAGTATCCGTCATGGCCTCACGCAGGGGACAAAAAGCCCCTACGGGCTCTACCACATGGCGGGCAATGCGTCGGAATGGGTGGCGGACTGGTATGATCGGGCGTATTACGAAAAGAGCGCGAAGAACAGTCCGACCGGCCCCGCCGATGGCGTAGGGAAAGTCTATCGGGGCGGGTCGTGGGAAGATCCCCCGAAATGGCTGGAAGTGACCGCCCGACGAAGCGCCGAGCCGAATTTTCCCATTGACGCGAACGATTTGACGATTGGATTTCGGTGCGCGATGGATGTGAAGAAATGATGCACTCTGTCAGGATAGCGATGCAGGTTTTACCCGTAACGGCATGATGATGAAAAGCGAATATACCGCGGTTATCAAACAGGAAGAGACTACACCATAAAGGTGTGACCGACGTTATTTTCTACAGGAAGGAAGGCGACACAAAGACCGCCTCATATACAAAAACCATGGAGTGAGCTTGCGAGAAAATCAGGGCCTTCATTTTTCTGGTCCAAATAATCCATCATGGTCATTGATCAAACCTGCAGCGCCACATCCAGGACATATTGCCATTCCATTTACCAGGTTGGCAGGGGGAAAATTTTTTGCAAAAAGCCCTAGCGATGTTGCTGTAGCATTTTTTGTGAACTCAAAAATAAAATGGCATCGCTTGTTAACGCATGGCCTCCGTATTGTTTTGTTACCCATTTATGAACACCCCGTCGTCTCTCCGCAATTCCGGCACACCAGGCACATTCCGTTTCTGACCAGTTTGAACTGTTTGCAGTTGGGGCAGGGGTCTCCTTCAAAGCCTTTTTGATACGCGATGGTCCTCTCTCTGGTGGCGGTGGGAGATTCACGCTTCAGCGCGAATGCGCTCGTGGAGTCCCTGTTGCCAGGGCCGTCTCCATGTCCGGTCGCGCCGCCGTTTGTGATGTCCTGTCGGGAGGGGAACAGCCTGGGGTCAATGCTGGCCGTGGTGATGGTGCTGGGGTGGGCGGGTGCATCGTCCGTACATTCGGGGTCCTGTGCGACGGAATCCCCGCGAAGGTCGTCCGGGTTCACCTGCGCGAGTTCTTTCTGTCCGAGATAGCCAATGGCCAGCTCGCGGAAGATGTAGTCAATGATGGATGTGGACATCTTGATATGGTCATTGAGGTTGACGGGGCCGTTGGGTTCAAAGCGGGTGAACAGGAAGGCCTCGACAAATTCTTCGAGTGGGACGCCGTGCTGGAGCCCCAGTGAAATGGCAATGGCAAAACAGTTCATGAGGCTGCGAAACGCCGCGCCCTCTTTGTGCATATCAAGAAAAATTTCTCCCAGCGTGCCGTCCTTGTATTCACCGGTACGCAGGTAAATTTTATGGCCGCCGATCATGGCCTTTTGCGTATAGCCGCTCCGTCGCGAGGGAAGCGGGCGACGTTTGGCCAGGTACCGAACCATCACCCGTTCCGTCACTCGTTCTGCGACCTGCATGACTTCGTCGTGCTGTCCGGCTTGTTCCGTACGCTCAATGGAAGCGCTCAATGGCTGGCTCAATTTGGAGCCGTCCCGATACAGCGCCACGGCTTTGAGCATGTGCCGCCAGCTCATGGAGTACGCATCCCGCACATCCCCGATGGTGGCCCCCGCCGGCATGTTAATGGTCTTGCTGATGGCGCCGCTGATAAACGGCTGGGCCGCGGCCATCATCCGAATATGCGCTTCGGTCGAAAGACTGCGTTTCCCGATACGCCCGCACCGACTGGCGCAGTCGAAAATCGGCAGATGCTCGGCTTGTAGATGCGGCGCGCCTTCAATCGTCATGGTGCCGCAGCAAAAATCATTGGCGGCGAGAATTTCTTCGGGGGCGAACCCCAGCGCGGTGAGCATGTTGAAGTGAGGATCGTCGAGTTGCGCGTCGGAGAAGCCGAGCACGTTGCGACAAAACTCCTCGCCCAGGATCCATTTATTAAAGGCGAATTGAATTTCAAACACCCCGTCCAGGCTCGCTTCCAGTCGCTCAAGCACTTCCGGCGTATATCCTTTGGCGCGCAGCGCTTCATGGTTCAGGAAGGGCGCCTGTTTTAATGTGCGGGTGCCCGTGGCATACGTGATCATGTCGTGGATCTGTTCCTGGGAATATCCCAGTTTCTTTAACGCCGGCGGCAGGCTCTGGTTGATGATTTTGAAGTACCCCCCTCCGGCCAGTTTCTTGAATTTGACGAGTGCAAAGTCGGGTTCAATGCCCGTGGTATCACAGTCCATGACCAACCCAATGGTGCCCGTGGGGGCAATCACCGTCGCCTGCGCGTTTCTGAATCCGTGGGCTTCTCCCAGGGCGATGACGCGATCCCATGTTTCCCGCGCGGCATGCAGCAGTGCCGGAGGGGTGTCAGTCGGATCAAGGCCTTGTGGCGGAATGGTCAGGCCTTCATATTCCTCAACCGGGGTGTTGTACGCGGCCCTTCGATGGTTTCGCATGACCCGCAACATCGCGTCACGGTTTTTTGCAAACCCGGGGAAGGGGTCGAGTTCCGCCGCCATTTCCGCGGACGTGGCATAGGCTTCGCCGGTCAGGATTGAGGTGAGGGCGCCGCAGAGGACCCATGCCCTGGGGGAATCATAGGGAATGCCCAGCCGCATGAGGAGCGACCCCAGATTGGCATATCCGAGTCCCAGGGTGCGAAAGGCAAAGCTGTTCTCGGCAATGGGCTTGCTCGGGAAGCCGGCCATGAGCACGCTGATTTCCAGCACAATGGTCCAGAGCCGGATGGCGTGTTGATAGGCTGGAATGTCGAATTCGTCCTCCGGCGTGAGGAAGGCGCACAGATTCAGCGAGGCCAGATTGCACGCGGTGTCATCCAGGAACATGTATTCGCTGCAGGGATTGGAGGCGTTAATCCGTCCGTCTTCCGGGCAGGTATGCCATTCATTGATCGTGGTGTCGTATTGAATGCCCGGGTCGGCGCAGACCCAGGCCGCCCAGCAGATTTGATCCCACAGCGCTTTGGCGCCGATGGTTTTGGTCACGGCGCCGTCTGTTCGACGGGTGAGGTGCCACTCGCCGTTCGTGCGTAACGCGTCAAAAAATCCATTGGGGATTCGAATGCTGTTATTGGAGTTCTGTCCGGAAACCGTCTGATAGGCTTTGCTGTTCCAGTTCGTGTCATATTCATGGAACACAAAATGCGTATAGCCCTCCTGCGCATAGGCAAAGATCCGTTGAACATAGGCCTCGGGAACGCCTGACTGACGCACCGAGCGAAGGGCCTCTTTGAGGGCCTGGTTGCGTTCGGGATCAATGTCAACCGTCTCGGGATTGGGATGACAGGCTTTCAGGACGACATTCAACTGGTAGGCGCAGATGCGGGACCCCGTGACCAGAGCGGCAACCTTTTGTTCTTCAATCACCTTCCAGTTGATAAACTCTTCAATGTCGGGATGGTCCAAATCCAGGCAGACCATTTTGGCGGCTCGTCGCGTGGTGCCGCCTGATTTGATGGCGCCCGCGGCCCGGTCGCCGATACGGAGGAAGGACATCAGCCCGGAGGATTGGCCTCCACCGGCCAACGGCTCGTCTTCTCCTCGGAGCTTGGAAAAATTGGTCCCGGTTCCCGACCCGTATTTGAACAATCGGGCTTCACGGACCCATAGATCCATAATGCCCCCCTCGTTCACCAGGTCGTCGGAGACGGATTGGATAAAACAGGCATGCACCTGGGGGCGTTCGTAAGCGTTCCCGGAACGGTTGAGTGTTCCGGTGTGCTGATCAACGAAGTAATGCCCCTGCGCGGGGCCGCTGATGTCATAGGCTTCGTGGAGGCCCGTGTTAAACCACTGCGGAGAATTGGGGGCGGCCATTTGTTTGGCTAGCATCACGCATAGTTCGTCGTAAAAGGCCTGGGAATCCTCGTCGGTCTCAAAATATCCATAGGCCTTGCCCCATTGTGTCCAGCATCCTGCCAGGCGATGAAATACCTGCCGGGCATCCCGTTCTCCGCCGGTAACAGGGTTCCCGTGTTCATCGGAGATGGGCTTCCCCTTGGCATCGCGTTGCGGGACCTCGGCCTTGCGGAAATACTTTTGCGCCAGAATGTCCACGGCCAGCTGGGACCATTGCTTGGGGGCCTGAATGTCATCAAGCTTGAACACCAGGGAGCCGTCCGGATTTCTGATTTCCGAAGACCGGGTGGAAAACGGAACGGTCTCGTAGGGGCTTTCTCCGGCTCGGGTCAATCGACGGTCAATTTTCATGGCGATTCTCTTGTTGAATGGGGTTTCAATGTGTCATATGGCCAATGAACAGCCACATAAATTTACGGTGCGGATGCACAATCTATAGTGGTACTCGGCAATTGTCAATACTGAATATGGGGCTTTTGATCTCCTGGTTGGGGATGCCGGTGGATGGCCTGCGAACAACGCAAGGCATTGTGATGCAAAGTGTTTTGGAAAAAATTGTGCGCATGATCCACAGGGAGCCAGGAGCGGAGCGGCCTTCATCAACAGGTCGCAACGGATGTTGGAAAAAATTTTCTCGACCGCGAGTCGTCATGTCGGCACGGGAGAGCCTCCGTTGACCGTCGTCGGGAGGGACGGGCGCAGGCCCTCTGATCCGGTCGCCGTCGGCTCTCGATTTTTGCCAACATTCGGATTATGCTGTCGATTGCCGACATGTTTTCAGTATGCGAGAGGCTCCGATTCGCCGTTCCACGAAGCACGACGGGCGAACGAGGAGCGCTCCCTCACACAAACAGGGTGGTGAACCATGTATGTTTGGAGTCATCGTATTGTCATCACATTGCTGGTGGTGTTTGGCCTGTTGCAACTGGTGTTCTGGGTCACGGCGGAAGGCGGGAGCCGCAGCGTGCTTCCCACACACGCCACGTACTGGTTGGTGGTCAACTACCTTCTGCTGTTGATGTGGGTTGCTGTCTGGATGTTTGATCAGGCGCGCGTCCGAGGGAAAAACGTGTGGGTCTGGTTGGCGCCTTTTCTGATTGCTCCGCTGCCCACCCTCATGATTTTTGTGCTGGTGCTTCAGCGACGACCGCAATAGCAGGGTTTCGCGTCAGCCGATCATGATTCGAGATTCCGGAACCCGGGACAGGGGTGGGGTCGTGGTGTGCATGGCAAACAGGCCAATGAGGAGCGGGCCGAAACGACCAAGGAGCATGGAGACCATAATCACCACCTTGCCAAAGTCAGTGAACAGGGCGGACAGGCTTTGTCCGGCTCCATCCCCAAGGGACATGCCGACGATGCCCATGGCGGATGTGACTTCAAACATGATGCCTAAAAACCGGTGTTCTTCCGTAAACGCGAGGGCCAGGGTGAACAAGGTGATGGCGGTGAACGCCAGGATGCAGAGGCAAAACGCACGGACCACCAGTTCCCTTGAAATTCTCCTGTGGAAGATCTCGACATCATGTCGGCGCCGAAGCACGGCCCAGATCGTTAACCAGATAATGGCGAACGTCGTGGTCTTGATGCCTCCCGACATGCTGCCGGGCGACCCGCCAATGGTCATCAGCAGCAGCAGAAAATAGAGCGTGGCGTCGTTCATCATGCTGAGATCAATGGTTGTAAAGCCTGCCGTGCGGGACATCGTTTGAAAATGCGCCACGGCCAGCCGTTCCCCCAGGCCCAGGGGTTGCAGCGTGCGTGGATTGTTCCACTCAAGGATGGTGATGCCCACGGTGCCCGCTACAAGAATAAGCAGGGTGACCACGATCACGAGTTTGGTATGCGTCTGGAGCCGAAAGCGGTTGCCTTTGATATTGTCCCACGCGTCTTGAAAGACCAGAAAGCCAATGCTGCCCAGAATGACCAGGATCGTGACGATGATATTGATGGACACATCCATCTGGTACGACGCAAGACTGTCGGTGAACAAGGCAAATCCCGCGTTATTAAAGGCTGAAATGGCATGGAAAACCCCGGAGTAGAGGGCGTCCCCCCATGCCATGTCTTGTGAAAATCGTGCGGTGAGCAACACAATCCCCAGGCCTTCCAGCGACAAAGTGGCGATGGCCACGATTTTGACATAGCGTACCGATCCCGCCATATCGAACATATTTAACGTTTCAGCCAGCATCATCCGGTCCCGTAATCCGACCCGATGCCCCAGGGCCAGCAGAATCAACGTGGCCAGCAGCGCGTACCCCAGGCCGCCGATTTGAATGAGCAGGAGAATGATCACTTGCCCAAAGGTGGTGAACTCATGGGGGGTGTCCAGCACAATCAACCCGGTCACGCACACGGCCGAGGTGGCGGTAAACAAAGCGTCGATAAACCGTATGTCCACGCTTTCCGGGGTGGAAAAAGGGAGCATGAGGAGGGCCGCGCCAACGAAGATCAAGGCGACGGCGGCCAAGGCCACCACCTGACCGGGCAACAGTTGAATGGACGTCAGCCGGTTGAGCCACGAGGGCTGATCCGTAGGGGCCAGTTCACGCATGGCCATGGGGATGATGTCTCGTGTGTTTCATGGTGTTGCTGAATGCACGGTCATGGGTCACGCGCCATGGCTGCGCGGGGGAGAGGGTGTCAACAGGGCTGCCCGTTAAACAGGCAGGGCTTGTAGCGGCTGGCATCAAACTCGACGTCTTCCTGATAGATGCGTTCGTTGCCGTTCACCCCATCCTGTTCGGGGTCGTTCCACATCGTATGGTTCCACCAGTAAAACAAAGGATAGGGTTCAAAATAGTAGACGGGGTTCCCATAGGCGCTTCGCTGATGCTTCCGCACTGTTCTGCCCACCACGTAATCCACGTCTTTCGTGCCTTGCAGAGAATACAAAAACATGATCAGGCGTGTCTCCTGGTCGTAAATTTCCTCCACCCGGGTGTTTTCATCCGGCTCGCTGGGCAGGAGAACCTGCGTCTGGCTCGGGCTGGGAAGGAGAGAACCAAGCAACCATGCAAGCACGAGGGGGGCAATGGGAACAACATGGATCATGGGGGGTGTCTCATCACGGCCAGGCCGATGCTTGTGTGACTCTCAAACATTCTACGCCGACCTGTCCCTGTCGGCAATTTGTTTTTGAGGGTTCCCCACGCGCGGCGGAGGGGGCGCACATCGGAAGCATCGTCATGAAAACGGGGCCGCGGTTGTTGTCCGGCGCGTCTGTTCTCTATAATGTACCGTTCGTTGATGAGGGCGTACGCGGGGGTTGGGACGCATGAAGAAACACGTCACATTTTACACGGTCGGATGTCGTCTCAATCAATCAGAGACCGCCGTCCTGACCGACCGGCTGACGGGCATGGGCTACCAGAAGGTGGCCTATGGAGAACCCACCGATGTGCTGGTCCTGAATACCTGCACCGTGACGGAGAATGCCGAGGCCGACTGTCGCCGGATCATTCGTCAGACGCTGCGTCGCTCTCCACATGCGTTTGTGGCGGTGACGGGCTGCTACGCGCAAACCGGCGTCACGATCCTGCAGAACATTCCGGGAGTGGATCTCGTGTTGGGGAACCAGTACAAAATGCTGTTGCCGGACTATGTGGAAGAGCTGTCCCGTGTTCGCAAACATTCGGCGCCGGTGATCCGGCATTCGGGCATGCTCGACAGAGACGATTTTGTGCAGGACGGGGTGGGAGCCTATGCGACGACGCGCGCCAATTTGAAAATCCAGGATGGCTGCAATTTCATGTGTTCCTTTTGCCTGATTCCGTTTGCCAGAGGACGTGAACGAAGCCGGCTGATCGAGGATACGATACGGGAGGCCGAACGACTCGTGGAACGCGGCCATCAGGAACTTGTGCTGACCGGTGTGAATATCGGGCAATTCGCCAATGGCTCCACGGGGCTGCTCGACCTGATCCGGCGGCTGGAAACCATTCCCGGCCTGGCGCGTATCCGCATTTCTTCCATTGAGCCGACGACCATCCCCGACGCGCTTCTTGAGTATATGGGCACGTCTCGCAAGCTGTGCCGATTCCTCCATGTTCCCCTGCAAAGCGGGGATGATGCCATGCTCTCGGCGATGAATCGTCGCTACTCCGTGCGCGAGTATATGGCGTGGGTGGAGCGCGCCGTGCGTGCGATTCCCGATCTCTGTGTGGGGACCGACGCGCTCGTGGGCTTTCCCGGAGAAACGGATCGTCAGTTTTCCGAGACCTGTCGGGTGATCCAGGACCTGCCGCTGGCCTATGCCCACGTCTTCAGCTATTCCGCCCGGCCGGGGACGCGCGCCGTTCGTATGGGCCGCGCCGTGCCTCCGCCGATGATCAAAGCCCGGAATCATCGGCTGACACAACTGTCCCGGACCAAACGTCTGCAGTTCTATCAGCGGTTTCTCGATCAGGAATGTCTGGTGCTGTTTGAATCCATGAGCGGAGACGGGGTGCTCTGGACGGGCGTGACGGATAATTTTATTCGCGTGGGCGTGCCCCATTCCGGCTCGCTGGCCAATCAGATCAGGCCGGTCAGGCTGACCGGGGTCACGGAACGCGTGGCCCTGGGGCAATTGATGGATGCGACGCCGTCCCGGCCACGGAATACACCGATTCCGGTGCTGTCGTCTTTCGAACCCGCAGTCGGAGCGCCATGTCCGTAATCAACATTTCCAGAAACTCTTCCATGCCCTGGCGCGTCTATATTCAGACGTTCGGTTGCCAGATGAATGAGTATGATACGGAACTGGTGCGCTCGCTGTTACGGGACCGCGGGTTTGCGTTGACTCCGGAACAGGAGCGGGCCGATGTGCTGTTGATGAATACCTGCGCGATTCGGGAAAACGCCCATGTCCGCGTCTATAGCCGTCTGGCCGAGTGGAAAGCCATGAAGCGGACGCGCCATGTGGTGATTGGCGTGTTGGGGTGCATGGCCCAGAATCTCAAAAAGGAGTTACTGGAGGCGCACCCTGCCATTGACGTGCTTGCGGGGCCGGATGCCTATCGTCAATTGCCGGATCTGCTGGCCCATGCCCTGGAACGCCGGGGACGGGCCATGGCCGTGGATTTGTCCGAATACGAAACCTACGACACGATTCTTCCGGAGCGCGCCCCCGGCGTCAATGCGTGGATTGCGATTATGAGAGGGTGCGATAATTTTTGCAGTTTCTGCGTGGTGCCTTATACGCGCGGTAGAGAACGGTCGCGCCCCGCGCAGGGTATTCTGGAAGAAGCGCGTACCCTGGCGGCGCAGGGGTACCGGCAGGTCACGCTCCTGGGGCAGAACGTCAATTCGTACCGCAGTCCCGACCCCGATGGCCGCGATTTTGCCAGGCTGCTTTCGGATGTCGCCGATGTGCCCGGCATTGAACGGGTGCGCTTTACGTCTCCGCACCCCAAGGACTTCCCCCCCGACCTTCTGGACGTGGTGGCGCATCACCCCCGTGTGTGTCGGCATATTCATCTTCCCCTGCAATCGGGCAACGACCGGATTCTCGATATAATGGGCCGGTCGTATACGCGCCGTGCCTACCTGGACCTGGTCGCCGACATCAGGCGACGGGGCAACATCGCGCTCACCACGGACATCATCGCGGGCTTCTGTACCGAGACGGAAGAGGAATTTCTTGACACGTATGAGCTGGTGCGAGAGGTCGAATTTCAATTGGCCTATGTGTTTAAATATTCGGAACGAAAACACACCATTGCCTGGCGAAAATTTCCGGACGACGTGCCCGCCGCCGTCAAATCTGACCGGGTCACGCGCCTGTTCGATTTTCAGCGGGCGATTTCCGCCGCGAACAATCGGCAGTTGATCGGCACCGAGGTGACCGTGCTGGTGGAAGGCCATGCCAAAAAATCTTCGCAACAGTGGATGGGACATACGGATCGCAACGTGACCGTGGTCTGGAACAAATCCGCCGCCCCGCTTGCCCTCGGAGACCGGACAACGATTCAGGTGGACGACGCCTCGGCCTCCACGCTCTTCGGCACGCCGGTGTCCGCCCTTGCGCCGGTCGGCTAAAATCTCCGGACCTGCTTGTCTTGGGTATAAATTATTGGCGAAGGTCCCGTCTGATCGCGTGATAGCAAGGGAAATTATGAATACTCCAATGGAAAAGAATCCTGTTCTAAATGTTTTCTCTGTTGTCAATGATGACAGCTTGATTAGCCTGATCAATCAGGCGCAACGGCGTATCAACTTCTTATCCCCAGGTGTGAGCTTGGCCGTAGCGGAAAACCTTGTCTTATGCATGAAACGCCTCGGTCCGGATGCCGTCACAATTACTCTGGACGTTGATGCGGAGGTCTACAGGCTGGGCTATGGAGAGCATGAGGCCACGAAATTGCTCTACGAGAAAATGAGAAGCGCTGGGGCGATGTTGACGCTTCATGCAGGAATTCGTATCGGATTGCTTATTGCAGATGACACCATGATGGTCTTCGCGCCAACCCCCTTGCTGGTTGAGGCCGGTCATCGGGATCCCAAGGCTTCCAATGCGATCATTCTGGCGGAGCCGCCGCCACCCTCTATCATTCGAAATCTTGGCTTGGGGAAAGGTGGGGTAACAGATCAGACCGTTGGTCTTGATGTCGCTTCGCAGGGCACGATTGAGACAGTTGGTGATGATCTCAAACAAAACCCTCCACAAAAGTTCGACGTTGCGCGAAAACTCGGGGTATTCAATGCAAATCTCGATTTTGTGGAATTTGAATTGAAAGGAACATTTATCAATCGGAAAACCATATCCATTCCAAAAGAGCTCTTGGGGTTGGATATTGGCGAGGAGATAGGGAGTCGCTTGAAGGCATCTTTCAATGTTGTTGAGGCAAATGACAAGCTTTCGGGACAGCACTTAGCGCAGACGAAGGCTCGCATCGCCAGAGTGTTTCTTAAGATATTGCCTGGCTTTGGCAAGGCGATCCTGCGGACTGATAAATCTGAGTTTGAAGAGGAGGTAAAATGTCTTCGCAGTGATGTCATAAAGTTTGGAACGGAGGTCAAGGAGAAGCTACAAGCCGCGATGGACCGAAACCGTGAGGCTTTGCTGGAGGCTGTTCTTCCCAGAGTACTAGATCATCCTCCTGAAGATTGGAAAAAGGCAGATGGTTCAAAGCGCGATGACCAGAGGGTCAAAGGATTACTTGATGTTGAGTTGCGTAAGGCATTCGGCAATGCCGAAGAATTGATTGACGAGATGGAGGTCAAGCTCCTTTTTAAGGGTGTGACCTATGGTTCCCTGAAGGACGAAGAGTTTACCAAGCTGGCGAAGGAAGCATTTCCGAGTCTCAAAAATATTCTACAAGAATTTGAAGCTGTTGAGGGAGAGATGGCATAACGATTTCTTCTTCCGCTGGTGAGTGTGATTGACTCCACGCTTCTCCTTCGGTACTTTTCTGGTTGTTTCAAAGGACAGGTTGCTCCCTTTGCTAATGGCTTTTTCCACCTTTAGACAGAATTGCGCCCGTAGCTCAATGGATAGAGCACTTGACTACGGATCAAGAGGTTAGAGGTTCGAGTCCTCTCGGGCGCGCCATTTCGGGGTCAGGTTTGAAGGGCCGTTTTTCCCTCCATCGCGCATTCTCACCCACCGTGAACTGGCGCGCATTGAGCCGCGGGATTACTCGTCGGTGTGCGCGCCGGGGTTGATTTGCCAGAGACTCCAGTCAATCGCTTCACGCAGTTCCTGCATGTGCGGATCAGTGGAAGAGGATGTCCATGCTTTCAGCCCGAGTTGTTGAAGGGGTTCAACCGACGCCTGATCGGGAATTTG
The DNA here is from genome assembly GCA_965207175.1 of Nitrospirales bacterium. Classification (GTDB taxonomy): domain Bacteria; phylum Nitrospirota; class Nitrospiria; order Nitrospirales; family UBA8639; genus Bin75. Next base: position 928,932 of record OZ242269.1, on the reverse strand, counting down.
CCCCACGGCTCTCACAATAGCCGTCTGAACGTGTAGATGCACGTCCGATGATTGCATCATGGCGAGGAGTGGCGGCAGGATGCGGACGTTGCCGCCGCGCGCCCCGATTTCGCCGAGCGCTTTCACCGCCGCGGCCTGAATGTTCACCGAAGAGGTGTCATCCGACAAGATCTTCATGAGCGTGGGAATGGCCGGTTCACCCATGTGTCCCAGGGCCATTGTGGCCGGCAGAGTCAAAGCGGTCTGGGTGATGATGTCCTGTAGCGCGCGCAGCATGGTGTCGTCCGGCGCATGGCCGGCGAGCGAGACGATGGTGATTTGTGTCGCCGTGTCTGTTGTGGGCGCGGTCAGAAGGGACGCGAGGCGCCGGCTTTGCTGCCATTCTGCGGCGAGCGCCAGCGGGAACGTGCTGTGTTCCAATGCCTGGCGTAAGTGCCGCAACGCGAATTGTCCCGCATCGGGTTCCCCGCTGGTTTGGGCGGCCTCCCGCGCATTCTCAAACGCGGTGCGCACTTCATAGTGCCACGGCCCCTGCAGACCATCCAGGACGTAGCGTAGCTGGCAGGCCGGGCCTTTCCAGACGCGAGACGGCGCCCCCGGTCGGTAGACCTGTTCATCTGTTCGCTTGACCCCCTCCCATGTTTTGCGCTCCTCGCATTTTACTTTCACCGTGACGTCATGCGTCTCGGTCGGGGCGGCGACGATCGTGAATCCAATCGAGGACAACCGACCAGCGACAGCCCGCCGCACCATCGCGGCATCCACCAATCCTTTTTCCGTGATGGCGAGCCCGCTGACAAAAATTTTTTCGACGTGTTGCAGTCGTGCCTTCTGTTGTGGGTCGAGAAACAGACGACGGGCGGAGACGTGTTCGGGTGCGCAACAGATTCCGAACAGGACAAGACTGACAACCCAGGATAGAAGCCCCCACATGCCGGCTGTTCTCCTTTTGGAACTGCGGGCCGGTCGCTGGCGCCGCATGGCAAACCCGTTCTGCATAGCAAGAGGAACGGACAAAAAGCAAGAGGCGGTCGCACTCGCCTTTGGGAAACGCATCTGGGTCACGAGTCAGAGGAGCCTGGGCGCCAGGATCAGGGTGAATTGTGTCGGCTGGAGCGCCGGCCTGCCGGAGTGATGCGCCGTGACGGGCGCAGGCTGGTGGTCAGCGTCAGTGTGCACTCAAGGCGGGGATTGCTCTGATCAAGTGTTTTATACAGGTGGATTTCCATAATGCGATTGTCATTGATGTTGATGGCTTCACAGAGGGCGTCCTGGGTGATTTTGATCCCACCGTCAATGTCGCGTCGCAAGAGTGTCGGAAAGTAAAAATGGATGGTGAGCGTCAGGGCGCGCTCCTGCGCCTCGCGCAGAAAACTGTGCCAGGCGGCGGACGAGGACGCCGTGTTTGCCATGAACAACTGACCAACCATCCGTTTATAGTGACGCCCCGTCGCTGCCAGCACGCGCCGTCCATTGACGGTGGCGTATTGCTTGTTGATGCTGGGTGGAATGGGCAGGGTCAGAAAAAGCGCGTTTCCTGTCAGGGAAAACGATGGGGTTGCGGCGAAGGCTCTGGTGGGGAGAGGCGGCGTCTTGCGTGTCTTGAGAGGTTTCGGGATCAGGGCGCCAGCCGTGTTCCGCGCGATGTGATGCTGCGCCAGGCTGTCGGTCAAGGCCGGTGTCGCACTATTGGGCCGCAGGATGTTCAAAAACTTTTGAGGAAGGCGTATGGGTCGGTGCAGGGACGACACGGGAAGATTTCGCCGGATGGTCAAAACAGGCGTTCCGTTAGAGCAGATCGAGCATTTTGCCAGCCTGTTCTTCCAGTTCCTCGCTGTGCCGCGCGAGATAGCGACGCCACTCGGACGGATTCCAGATTTCCAGGCGGTGATACATCCCCACGAGGACGATTTCCAAATCCTCCTCAACCGGGATGAGTTTTCTTAATCGTCCGGGAACAAGTATGCGTCCGGCCTTGTCGATTTCGGAAGACGCGGCTTCGGCCACCACGTAGTGCATGAAGAGTCGGTTCTGATCTTCCGTGAACGTCTCTTTGGCGCGGGCCAGCACATTGTCCCATTCCTGCATCGAGTAGGCTGACAGAGGCAGTTCCTGCCCCTTGACGAACATCACACGAGCGCCTTTTGCCTCCCCCTCGCCCTCCAGGAGTTCACGCAGGGAAGTCGGAAGAATAAATCGCCCTTTTTCGTCCAGCTTGCAATGATATTGTCCGGCAAACATGGTGTGTTTGTCTGTCTCCTGTTGCAGGCCACCGCATCCGTTGGAACATCAGCCTGCTGAAAAATCAGAATATCAGCCTAGAGAAAACCATCTAGAAAGTCAAGAATGTCCCGAATGAAATCCTGACCCAGGACGCATCAGACCATCCTGGCCAGTGTGCAAACGTACACGGCCTTGGCTCCGGCTTTGCGAAGGGTTTTGGCGCATTCATTCACCGTGGTGCCTGTGGTGAAAACGTCATCCACGAGCAACAGGGTTTTCCCCTCAATGGCGGAAGGGGTGGTCACGGCAAAACACCGTCGAAGGTTTTTGAGACGCTCGCGTCGTGTCAGGGTTGTTTGCGGTGGTGTGAGTTTCGTCCGCCGGAGGGGGCTGGGAGGGACGGGGAGATTCCATTGCTTGCCCAAATGGTGGGCCAAGAGCAATGACTGATTAAATTCCCGTTCCCGAAGTCGCCGGGGGTGCAATGGCACGGCGAGAATGGCGTCAATGTTTGTCGGAGGGTCGCTGGCCCGGGCGATTAGTTGCGCGAGCGGGAATGCCAGTTGTGTTTTGCCATGGTACTTGAACAGCCCAATGGCCTCTTTCAGCGGCGACTGATAGGCATACGGCGTCTGGGCCAGATGATACGCCGGAGGGTGCAGCCGACACCATCCACACAGGTGCCCGGGACTATGGGAGAGTGCATGAGGAGAAGGAAACGGGCGGGCACAGCGAGGACAGGTTGGTGGACTGATGGGCGTAATACGGTCCCAGCAGGGTTGGCAAAAAAATGGAATGGGATCATCACGGAGGGGCTGGCCGCACAGGCGACATGGCATGGGAAAGACAGCATGCAGGAGACAGCGAAGCAATCGAGAGGTTGTGTGCATGGCCTGTGTCTTGCTCTGTGCCGGGTCTGTGCGTGCGGCGCACCGGGGGCATCAATCTAGGAAACACGCGCACGGGTGTCAAGTGCCACGCCACGCCTTTCGTTGTTGGCCGTTTGGCAAGTGTGTTATAGACCGTTGACCTTGGGAAGGGATGGATGTCATGAGGGTGGCGCACAGGCTCAACCGAACGATCTCTGAAATGGCCGCGGGCTCATACTCTGGATTTGGGCGCGATATATCGTGAAATCGTCCATGGATCTTTCCGTCACTCTTGCCAACGTGCGTCTGGCAAGCTGTTTGATGAATGCTGCCGGGGCCTTGTGTGTGACACGGGACGAGCTGGAAGCCCTGGGCCGTTCCCGTGGCGGAGCGATCGTCACCAAATCCATGACGCCGGCCTTCCGGCACGGCAATCCCGCTCCCCGGTATCACAGCTTTCCCGGCGGGTCCATCAATTCCATGGGGCTTCCCAATCTGGGATCTCCGGCCTATGCCACGATTATTCCGGACCTTCGGCAGTTCGGGAAACCCATTCTTGCCAGCATCGCCGGGTTGAGCCCTTCCGATTTTCTTGAGGTGGCGCAAGCAATCACGGCCGTTCGGCCCGACTTGATCGAAGTCAATTTGTCCTGCCCGAATATTCCTGGCAAGCCGCAGATCGGCTATGACGTGGAGGCTTCCCGCATGCTGCTCCGGCAACTGCATGATGTCGTCACCGTTCCGATGGGTGTCAAACTTCCCCCGTATTTTGATCCGGTGCATCAGGAAGCGACGGCTGATATGTTGCGAGAGGTCGGGGTTGCTTTTGTGTCGGTCATTAACTCCGTGGGCAACGGGTTGGTGGTTGATCCGGACAGGGAATGTGCGGTGATTAAACCCAAAGGCGGGTTCGGCGGCCTTGGCGGACCCATGATTAAACCCGTTGCGCTGGCCAATGTGCGCGCGTTCTGGAAGCTGTTTGACGGCCAGATGCCGATCATCGGCACGGGTGGCATTGTCTCAGGCATGGACGTGTTTGAACATGGGTTATGCGGTGCGTCCGCCGTGCAAATCGGCACGGCACTTGTTGACGAAGGGGTCGGTGTCTTTCAACGGCTGGAACATGAGCTGGGGGAGATTTTAGACAAGAAAGGCTACCGTTCGTTTGCGGAATGTCGGGGAAAATTGAGGGAACTCTGACCCCGGATTGATCCAACGGTCTTGTGAGACGGGGTTTTACCTGTCGGAAACGACCTGTTTCGGGATCAGATGCAGGAGCATCCCCTGCCGGAGGAGTTGGGCCACGTTTCGCACACGGAGTCGCCGCATCAGATTAAACCGGTGCACTTCAACTGTGCGAACACTGATATCCAGCTGTTCGCCGATTTCCCTGTTGGTGTGGCCCTGGGCCACGAGGCAAAGCACTTCTTTTTGACGGACCGTCAGAGAGAATGTCTCTTCGGGCTTGTCCGCCACCTTGAATGGTCGTGGTAACGATTTGACGTTGCCACTGGTTTCGCGAGTCCCCGGCTTGAGTTTGGCCATCACCCCCGCCTCTTCCGCGCCATGGCTGACAGTGAGAACGTCGAGAAAGTCATTGCCTGATTCAACACGGTATCAAGGAGCCGTTCGTCCCGTTCACGTTTCCCAAACTAGCAGGAAGCGGAGATCATTGACAAATCGGCAGGGTCTCATGCGACGGCGAACGTGAGTCCCGCCCCCGCCAACCCGTCAGGCGGGAGACCCGCGCCCGTCAGGCAGGAGACCCGCGCCCGTCAGGCGGGAGACCCGCCCCATTTAGCCGTCACCGCCCTCTTCTCCGTCATTCTCGCCGAAGGCGGGAATCCAGGCTGGTGTCCTCGCCGGCACGCGGGAACAATGCGGCTCACGTCACTGGGTGAAGACCTGGATTCCCGTGGCGGCCACGAGAATGACGGCGAAAAGAAACAAGGTCGAGAATGACGGCGAAAGAAAGACACACGGGAATGACAGCGAAAAAAACACGCGCGGGAATGGCCATCCCCCTCTTCGTCCTCGTCCTCGTCCGTCATTCTCGCCGAAGGCGGGAATCCAGGCTATTGTCCTTGCCGGTAGGCGGGAATAATGCGGCGCACGTCACTGGTGGCCGGCTGGCTACCGGCTCGGTGGGCGACACGCGGGGAGATTGCGGAGGGGTTGGGGTGGGAGTGAGGGGGAATTATTTCAGGCCTCCTATTTTACTGAGAGCGGCGGCACGGGCGGTTTGCACGGTGGCAGTCAAGCCATTATCGTTGGAGTCCATGCATCGCCACCAGGGCGGTAGCGATGTTTTTCATCAATCAAGCGAGGTGAATTGAATGGATGGCAACGACGACAACCGCTTGGCAAAGGCAAAGGCAAAGGCAGAGGCAGCGAAAAAGGAATGCATGCAAGACTCGGAAAAACGCATGAACATGTGGTTTGGCATGATGCACGATCTCTATCTGAAGCTTAGCTCCATTCTGCTTTCGTTGTCCGTGGTTGCAATCGGTTTTGCCCTGTCGTATTTACTGGAGAACGAGTATCATAGCGGCAAATATGAAACGTGTGTTGCGAAGGTGACCCTCGGTTTCCTGTTTTTTGGCTTATTTCTTTTGCTGGCTTCTTGTTTCTGCGGGATAATGCACTTATACAAAAATTTAGCATTCGTTCAGTGTAATGCAAACCACTTTGCTGCACGCTACACAGAGGATGCAACGATATATTATCAAGGGACCGTTGGGACGCACACTGGCCAAGAGGAAAAATGTACAAGTCCATCACCTCTGTGGTGGTATGGGCAGCTTTGCTTGTTCAGTTTTGGGGTAGCTATGCTGGTTGCCTGGGGGGCAATTGATTTTTTGATGTTGGTCCGGTAGGGGTATAGGCTGGATTAGCGACAGTGTACTTTGACATCTATCAGGCAACGGTGATGCTGCCCTTGTCATTCACCACAAGCAACAGGAGCAGATTCTCATGAAAACACAACTGTTGTCCCCGATGGTTGTCACCGTGCTAGTGGCGATGGCGGGGTGTGCCACCACCGACCTTGCTGTACCCGACCTTACTGTGGTGTATCGTCAAAAATTCCACGAGGAAAAGCGTGCACAGATAGAGAAATTTCTCGTAGCGGCTGAGCAGGGAAATGCGGAAGCGCAATATAATTTAAGCAAGGCATACAGGGATGCCATATATTACACGCGTAAGGAGAAAGTATTCGTTGGGGAATTCACTGCTTTGGGAGGGAAGGTGGCGGATAAGCACCGGCGCGTAGCACTACACTGGCTTCGCAAGGCGGCTGAGCAGGGATATGCGAAAGCGCAATATAAGTTGGGCTTGGCATATGCCTGTGCTAAGTCGTTTTGTGAGGGGTCTTCTCTTGATGCGTCAGAGAATAAGGATGCAGCACGACACTGGTTTCACAAGGCAGCGGAGCAGGGATATGCGGATGCGCAATATACGTTGGGTCTGGCATATGCCGGGTGGGATAACAAATGGAGGGGGCTTGATAAGAGAGAACAAAGAAGCATTGCTGCGGGGTATACAAGTGCGATGGCATCAATAATGATGTCGGGTGCTAGGTTGTCTAACTGGGGGATCCGTCTTGGTGTGTCAATAAATCTAGATGAAGCGCGACACTGGTTTCACAAGGCAGCGGAGCATGGACATGCGAAGGCGCAGAAAGCGCTGACACATTTTGTCAAAGATGAGAGCAAGAACCAGCCCGCGCTTAGCGAAAACATTGCCATTGCCCCCGCGCCCAAACGCGTGAACATGGCCGCGCATGTATTTGGGCAGACTTGGCGGTCGGTGGTGGTGGTCATCAATGGCGATAGCCAAGGTAGCGGCGTGATTATCCGTCCGAACATCGTGGTAACAAATTGTCATGTGGTGAATGAGGGCGGCGGTATCACTGTGCATAAGGCGCACAACCGCCGCGCCAACACCGATACCGCTTATTCCGCCACCATTCGCCACGCCGATAAAAACCGAGATTTTTGCCTGTTGGATATCGCGGGCCTGTGGGGTGTTCCGGCGACGGTGCGACGCTATGATACGCTGAACGTCGGTGATGACGTGTATGCGTTGGGTGCGCCAAGGGGTTTGGATTTGTCGCTGTCTGATGGGCTGGTGTCGCAGTTGCGTATGCGAAACGGCTATCGCGTGATACAAACCAACGCGGAAATATCGCCCGGCTCATCGGGCGGGGGGCTGTTCGACAGCGAGGGTAATTTGGTGGGTATCGTTACGGCGAAGTTCACCGATGAAGGCACCGAAGGCATTGGCTTTGCCATTCCAGCAGATTTGACGCTGGAATACTAATCCGCACCAGTCTACACAGAGGTCACCCGCAAGGCCCCCCCTCACGTTCGCTGAACGAACAGGCTTACATCCGCCCCGCCGGCACATCCATCGCCACTTCAAACCCCATGTCTTCAATCATGCGTTGCACTTCGTCGGCGGGTTGGCCGGGGGTGGTGAGATAGCCGTTGACGAACAGGGAATCGGCGACGTACAGGGCGAGGGGTTGCAGGGAGCGGAGGTTGAATTCGCGGCCACCGGCGGCGCGGAGTTCGCGTTTGGGGTGGATGAAACGGAAGAGGCAGAGGATGGTGAGGCAGCGGTGCGGGGTCAGGTGTCTGGCGTCGGCCAGGGGGGTGCCGGGCATGGGATGGAGCATGTTCAGCGGAATGGAGTCGGGGGCCACGTCGCGCAGGGCGAAGGCGAGGTCCAGCAGATCGTCGTCGGATTCTCCCATGCCGACAATGCCGCCCGAACACAATTCCAGGCCCGCGGCGCGCGCGTTTCGCAGGGTGTCCACCCGGTCGCGGTACGTGTGGGTCGTGCAGATGGACGGGTGAAAGGCTTCGCTGGTGTTCAGGTTGTGGTTGATCCGATCCACGCCGGCGGCTTTGAGTTGTTGGGCCTGGGGTTCCGTGAGGAGACCCACCGAACAGCAGACCTGAATGGGCAGCTCCCGTTTGATTTGCTTCACCGCGGCGGCGATGCCCTCGACTTCTTTTTCGAGCGGCGTGCGTCCGCTGATCACGACGCAGTACCGTTGCGCGTGGGCTTCATGTGCCCGGTGCGCGGCTTTCAGCATGTCATCCTGGGACACCAGTGCGTAGCGGTCAACGGGGCCGGTGGCGACGCTGGATTGCGAACAGTAATGGCAGTCTTCCTGACAGGCGCCGCTTTTGGCGTTGAACAACATCTGGATGGTGACGGCGCGGCCATGGAAGGCGTGCCGGATTTTATACGCGGCGTTGATCAGGGGAAGGAGTTGGGCGTTGTCGGTCCGGAGAATCGCCCGGCCTTCTTCTCGGGTGACCGCATGGCCCTGCAGCACCTGGTCTGCGAGCGTTTCACATGACGTCATGTGCGTACTCCTCTTTGTGTGCGATGTTGAATGAGCGAGGGCAGACGTCCGTCAGCTTGCGTGATGTCACGCATTGGCGGATGCGGGCATGGATGGGGCGCGTGGCGTCGACAGGCTTCCCACGGCTGGCTCATAGTCGGTTTGCGGGATTTGCGGCGCGTCGTTCCACATTTTTTCCAGGGCATAGTACATCCGAATATCTTCTCGGAACACATGCACGATGATGTCGCCGTAATCAAGCAGGATCCACGTCCCCGCCGCTTCGCCTTCTCTGGCTCCGCGCTCTCCGAAACGACGTGACATTTCCAGCCGAATCGTTTCGGCGATGGCCTTGACGTGCCGTTCCGAATTGCCGGAGCCAATGACCAGATAGTCGGCAATCGAGGTGAGCGCCGCCGTGTGAAGCACCATGACGTCGGAGGCTTTTTTCTCAAGGGCGATTCCCCCGATGAGCAGGACTTTGTCTTTGATGTCTGAAATCCTGTTTCTCCTTACCGCAACCCGTACAGGTGATGGCGGATTATATAAGAATGGACAGGGGGTGGCAACCAGTCGGTGACGTCCAACCCTTCCCGGATGCGCGTGCGGACGGCTGATGCGGACATTGGACATGGGGGCATCCGAAGCAGCGTGAGCGTGGCGTGAGGGCCGGTGCGGAGATCCAGACGCTGGCATGTCCCGTCGTCCAGACGCTCCAGTTGGTCGGCGGGCGGAGCCGGCAGGAACGTCAGCGAGGCCACCTGGGAAAATTGCGCGGGTGGGCGCGACAGCACCAGGAAGTTTGTCGACGAGACCAGGGTGTCAACCGATTTCCAGCTTGCCATCTGGAGGAAGGCTTCCAGGCCGATGAGAAACCAGAGTTCTCCCTGCAATGTGTGTTGAAGGGTGCGGATCGTGTCAATGGTATAGGACGTCTCCGGCGCGGTGCATTCCACGCCGGAGACCGTGAAGAGCGGGATGTTCGCGACGGCTTGTCTGACCATGGCCAGTCGGTGGTGAGCCGGGGCCAGTGCGGCGGTTGCCTTGTGCGGCGGGTGGTCTCCCGAAGGAACAAAGAGCACCTGGTCGAGGGCCAGAGCCTCTTGCGCATGTGTGGCCATGGCAAGATGGCCGCGATGAATGGGATTAAAGGCGCCGCCCAGCAATCCGATGCGCATGTGTGGGGAATCGTTCACCGCGTGATGACGAATGGGGCCCGGCCGGCGCGCGCGTTAGAGCAACAGCGCAAGGTTGTCCCGGTGGATCACTTCTTCATATTCCTGCGCGCCCATCTCATGGTCAATGTCCTGTGTGCGCCGCCCCTTGATGGCGGCCACGACTTCCGATGAAACATTCACCAGTCCTTTGGCAAACTCTTTCCCGTCCGTATCCACGCAGGACACCGGGTCGCCGGGCACAAACGTGCCCTTCACCTCAAGAATCCCGGAAGGTAGCAGGCTTTTCCCCCGGCTGGCGAGCGCGTCAACGGCTCCGGAATCCAGGATGAGTTGCCCCTTGGACCGCAGCGTGCCGGCGATCCAGTGTTTGCGGCTGTGACGTTTCCGTCCCTGTGGAAGGAACAGGGTGCCGCCTTCGGCTCCCTCAAAGACACGGGGCAGCAGGCCCGGCGTTTCGCCATTGAGCAACAGCGTCGGGAGCCCAAACTGCCCGACAAGTTTGGCGGCCTGGATTTTTGTGACCATGCCCCCGCGACTTTCCTGACTTCGGGAGATGCCCGCGCCCTGTTCAATCTCCGGTGTAATGTCTGTGATTTCGCCAATCAGCGTGGCGTCCGGATGGCGGCGGGGATCCTGCGTGAACAACCCGTCCACGTCGGAGAGGATTATCAACAGATCGGCATCCACTAAATGGGCGACCTGCGCCGCGAGGGTGTCATTATCGCCAAAACGAATTTCTTCCACCGAGACCGCGTCATTTTCATTGATGATGGGAATGGCCCCCAGTTCCAGCAATGTGGTGAGCGTGTGCCGTGCGTTGAGAAACCGTTTGCGGTCGGCCAGGTCCTGATGGGTGAGCAACACCTGCGCGATGGTGTGTCCGGCTGCCTGAAAGCTGTTTTCGTAGGCGCGCAGGATGTGGATTTGTCCGGCTGACGCCGCCGCCTGTTTCAGGGGGAGGGTGCGCGGATAGGTGGTGAGTTTGAGTTTCTCAATGCCCGCGACAATGGCTCCAGAGGACACCAGAACGATGTCCCGGTTGTCCCGTTTGAGCTGCGCGATTTCATTGGAGAGGCGTTGAATGTGGTCGAAACGCAACCCCGCTGATGGAGCGGCCAGAATGCTGCTGCCGATTTTCATGACCAGGCGTCTGGCCTTTGACAGGATGCGCGCTCTCATGCCATTTCGTCCGCGCGAAGACGTTGGGCGAAAAAGGCGCGCAAGGCGTCCAGTCCTTCACCTGTGGCCGAGGCGATCGGCAAAAAGGCAATCTGCTGTGTCTCGCAATATCGCCGCATATCCCGAAGCCGCTCTCCCTGTCCCTGGATGTCGAGTTTGGTTCCGGCGATTGCAAACGCACGCTGCCCCAGGGTTTGGTCGAAGGCGGAGAGCTCTTCCTGGAGCACATGAAACGTGCGGACCGGATCATCCGTTGTCCATTCGGAAATATCAACCAGATACAACAGAAATCGTGTGCGTTGAATATGTTTGAGAAATTGATGCCCCAGACCTTTGCCCGCGTGGGCTCCCTGAATCAGCCCGGGAATGTCAGCCACGACACAACTGTTGTATTCGCCGATGGCCACGACCCCCAAATACGGCCGCAGCGTGGTGAAGGGATAATCGGCAATTTCCGGGTGAGCGGCAGAGATCGTGGAAAGGAGCGTGGATTTCCCGGCGTTTGGCAACCCGACGAGACCGACGTCGGCCAACAGTTTCAGTTCCAGCTCAAGCCACAACTTTTCTCCAGGGATGCCCTGTTCAAATTTTCTGGGCGCCTGATTGGTGGACGTGGCGAACCGGCTGTTGCCTCTGCCGCCTTTTCCTCCCCTGGCCACGATGGCGAATTGGTCGGGGTCCACTAAATCCATCAGGACGTTCTTGGTCTCCGCATCTTTGACAATGGTTCCGACCGGCACGGTGATCGTCACATCGTCGCCGGCGCGCCCGTGGCGGTTTTTCTTTTGTCCCGAACGTCCCGATTCGGCCTTATGGTGGCGTTGATACTTGAGATCCAGCAACGTCGTCATCCGGGTGGAGGCTTTGCATATGATGTTGCCCCCCTGTCCGCCGTCACCGCCATCCGGCCCGCCATAGGGCATACATTTTTCACGGAGGAAGCTACAGGCGCCGTTCCCGCCGTCACCGGCTTGCACGAAAATTTTTGCGTGGTCAATGAACATGAGGCCCCTTCGCCGTCATGGCGTTCAGAAGCTATGAGGGTCGGGAAGGAAAAATTCGGGGGGCTGTGCGAATGAACCGGATCGCGGGTTTATTATGCAGGGGGATACACGCTGATTTTGCGTCGCGCATCGCCTCCTTCGAATTTCACCAGTCCGGTGACTTTGGCGAAGAGGGTATGGTCCTTGCCCATCCCAACGTTATGGCCGGGATGAAATTTGGTGCCTCGCTGGCGAATGAGAATGTGGCCCGGTTGAACCAGCTCGTCGGCGTATCGTTTCACGCCAAGGTATTGAGGATTGCTGTCGCGTCCGTTTCGGGATGAGCCGCCCCCTTTTTTGTGTGCCATGCCGTTTCCCTGTTCTTCCGCTTACCCGGTGACGATTTCTTCGACTCGGAGTTGGGTGAATTGTTGACGATGTCCGCGTGTTTTGCGGTAATTCTTGCGGCGTTTCTTCTTGAACACCCTGATTGACCGCGTTCGTCCGTTGCGAATGACCGTGGCTTTCACATGCGCGTGTTCGAGAACGGGTTGCCCAAGCAGGGTAGTCCCGTCCATCTCAATGAATCGCACGGGTTGCAATTCCAGGGTTTGCCCCTGTTCGGCGGGAAGGGCTTCGACCTGAAGAATGGATCCCGGTTCAACCCGATATTGCTTACCGCCTGTTTCCAGAATTGCGTACATGTTGTCCTGATATCCTCTCGGTGCGAGTCGCCTTGTCATCTATCATGCGTACCGAGGGAGTGTCAAGGCGGGGCGATGGTCCGGGTCAGTCAATCGTCTGATGGAGTCTGATTGACAGGGATGGACCCCCCCGGTATAACTGTCCGATATCCGGTCACGGCTCATTTTCGAAGATCGTCTCTGTTCCCGACCCAAACCCGCACATAGGCCCACGCATGGTGACGGCAAGTGAAAAAATCTGGATGGATGGCGTCTTTGTGAATTGGGACGATGCCTCCACGCATATTTTGACGCATTCCCTGCATTATGGCCTGGGGGCCTTTGAAGGTATTCGCTGTTATCAGGGGAAGAATGGCTCGGCGATTTTTCGGCTGCAGGAGCACGTGGACCGGCTGTTTGAGTCGGCGCACATTATGTTGATGGAAATCCCGTACAGTCGGCAGGACGTGTCCGAAGCCATCGTGGAAACGGTGCGGGTCAATAAACTGAACTCCTGTTATATCCGGCCGTTGCTCTATGTGGGTTTCGGTGAAATGGGACTCGACCCCTCTCGCAATCCCATCAAGCTGGCGATTGCCGCGTGGCCCTGGGGCGCCTATTTGGGGGATGACGCGCTGGTGCGTGGCATTCGGGCGAAGGTGTCGTCGTTTACCCGACATCATGTGAATGCTGCCATGACCCGAGCGAAAGTCCCCGGATACTATGTCAATTCCATTTTAGCCAAGCGTGAAGCCAAACTGGCGGGGTACGATGAAGCCATTTTCCTGGATTCGGAGGGCTATGTCGCCGAAGGGACGGGCGAAAATGTGTTTATTGTGTCCAAAGGCTCGCTTCAAACAACGCCCTTAACGTCGATCCTGGAAGGCATTACCCGTCATTCCATTCTGAACATGGCTCGGGACAAAAAGATCCCGGTGATTGAAGAACGGTTCACGCGGGATGCGCTGTACGTGGCAGAGGAAGTCTTCCTCACGGGAACAGCCGCCGAAGTCACGCCGATTCGGGAGATTGATGATCGTCAGGTGGGAACCGGAAAACGAGGGCCGATCACCGATCTTCTCCAGAAATCATTTTTTGATATTGTCAAAGGCGAAGATCCCTCCCGTGCCCGGTGGCTGACACCCGTCTGAACTCCCGCACGTCTGTTGCTCCACGCCAATTCTCCACGCGAATCAGTCCACCACCAAACCGTGTTGCGGCAGTAAATCGCGGAGTACGAATGTGCGGTGTTGGGCGGCGGCCTGAAAAAATCTGAAAATCGGTTTCTTCAGGGCGACTCGTGAGTCGCTGGCCTTGTGCAAGGCGTCCAGTCCTTTTTTCCACTGTGCACCCTGATAGGGAAGGATGGATTCAGCATGCGCGAACAGGTCGCCGCTCCTTGCGGCATCCTTCCACGCCTGTATTCGCTGCTCGCACGGTTTTTCCCTGGCGAGAATGTCTTTCACTGTCTCCCGAATTTTTTCGAACGGTTTGCCGTGATGATGTTTCAACCCCGGATGCTGTGTGCCAAGTCGACAAAACAGGCCGTGTAGTTTCTCGCAGGCTTCCAGGAAAGTTTTCTGGTTGTCCCGCCGACCCGATGAGCGTTTCGGATGCTCATACCTGAACTCCCAGCGAAGATATGGCCGGTCCGGGTAGGTCAGGGCGGCGCCGTGGCCAAGGGCTCCGGAAAACTGTTCGGCGAGATTGCTTTGCCATTGATCCATCAGCGACACATCGCGGAAATTTTCCAGCTTGCCCATCTCTTTGCCGTATTTCTTTTTGAATGTCTTGGCTTTTTGTTCAATGTATTTTCGTATTGCCTCTGTGCGTACGCGCAGTTTGATTGACGATGCGTCAATGCGGTTCCAGCGCGAACTCACGCCGGAGAAACCATAATGTGAAAAAGTGTCTGCGTAGATGTGTGCCGAAATGCCCACCAGATAAAGCCCATAGGGTTCGCCGGCCAGTGAGAAATTGTGACGAATCATGGCCCGAGCGATCTTGCTGTCCTTCCGGCAGATGAGCTGCTCCGATATTGACTGACCCTCTTGGCCTGGTATGAAGTGGAACGGCACCCAGACGTGTCGCTGGTCTTGACGGTCAATGTTCTTTATGTTCAGAGTATGATGAGCTGTGGGCACGAAATCCAGTCTCCCTCCATCCGGAAAAACGATGGTCTCCTTCTCCCCGTTGTCGTCGACAAATTGGGCCGAGGTTGCGATAGTCTGGCACACCTTTGGTGTCAAGCCAGCGGCGCGAGCCATCGCGTATGTTCCATAGTAGTGCATGTCTTTTTGCATAATGGTCAGCCTTCTTTCGTGTTGCGGCAGTCAAATCGTGGAACACGAATGTGCGAAACAAACGTATGACCGTGTTTTGCGAGGATTCCAGGACTTCCTCCGCCGTGACTCGCACAATAATCGGTGAATCAATCGGATGTGGCTTACGGCGCGGTGTCGTCTGATGGCGATTCTGACATGGTGGGTGTGGCGTTGTCGGGGCTGTTTGTGTCGGAAGATGTGGAGGTGTCGAAGGGCGCGGCTTGGCCGGTTGATTCACTGGCCGAAGAGGGGATGTCAATGACTGACGACGCGATGTTGTCACGTTTGGACAGTAAGGCCAGGCCGAGCGAGGTGAGCATAAACACAACTGCCGTCACGATGGTGACTTTGCTAAGAAACGTGCCGGCTCCGCGACTGCCGAAAATCGTCTGGCTGGTTCCGCCGAACGCGGCGCCGATTTCCGCTCCCTTTCCCGCCTGTAGCAGGATAGAGGAAACCATGAGGAAGCAGACGATGAGATGTAAAATGACCGCGGCTGTGTACATGGGTGGTTCCTTTTGGCTTACGTGGAAGACGCAAGCTGACAAATTGTAGCAAAGCCTTCGGGATCAAGACAAGTTTTTCCTACCAGCGCCCCGTTGATTTCGACGGAACCAAAGAGTTCCCGGGCATTGTGGGGCGAGACGCTGCCGCCATAAAGGATCCGCACGGCCTTGCCGATGTCTCGCCATTCCGCATTGAGGATGGCGCGTAGCGAGGCATGAACCTCTTCGGCCTGCCGCACGGTGGCGGCCTGTCCGGTGCCGATGGCCCACACGGGTTCATAGGCAATGGTGAGTCCCGCAATCTGATCAAGGGTCAGGTCTCGAAGGCCCCGGATGAGTTGTGCGTTGACCACCTGTTCCGTCCGACCGGCTTTCCGTTCCTCCAGTGTTTCCCCCACGCAGAGAATGGGCGCGAGATCATGCCGCATGGCGGCTTTCAGCTTTTGATTGACGTGCGCATCGGTGTCCCCGAACAGTCGCCGGCGTTCCGAATGTCCAACGATGACCGCCTGACATCCCGCGTCTTTCAGCATGCGGCCGGAGATGGCTCCGGTATAGGCGCCTTCGGGTTCCCAATGCAGATCCTGTGCTCCCAGTCTGAACGGATCATCGTCGCGAAGCATCTGCCGGACGGCATCAAGGGCGGTGAACGGGGGGATGAGGAAAATATCCGCGGAGACGTCGGGTGCCAGGGCCTGCCGAAATGCGCGGACAAACGCGACAGCCTCGGCTGGCGTGTGGTGCATTTTCCAGTTGCCTGCTATGAGTCGGGGTTTCACGAAAGCAGCGAAAGACAAAAGAAAAGGGTTGCCGACGGCGGTTAACGATCCGGCAGCACTGCAAGGCCCGGCATCTCTCCCCCTTCCAGCAAGGTGAGCGCCGCGCCGCCTCCTGTTGAGATAAACGACATATTTTCGGTTTCGCCGGCGCGGTGTACGGCCAAGGCGGTCGCTCCTCCTCCGACGACTGTGAGGGCATAGGCGTTGGCGACGGCATGCGCCATGGCCTGGGTGCCGCGCGCAAAGGCATCCCGTTCAAACATCCCCATTGGGCCGTTCCAGAGAATGGTTTTGGCATCGTGCACGGCCACGGAAAAGAGTTTGACGGAGGCGGGTCCAATATCCAGACCATGCCAGCCTTCGGGAATCTCCTGAACGGGAACAATTTTTGTTTCGGCGCTGGGGTCGAGGCTGGCCGCGACCACGCAATCCACCGGAAGGTAAAATTTGACGCCGCATTCAATGGCATGTTTCTGCACGCCTTTGGCGAACTCCAGCATCTCGCGTTCGACGAGGGAATGACCGATTTCAAGGCCCATGGCTTTGAGAAACGTAAAGGCCATGCCGCCGCCAATAATGACTTTATCGACTTTCCTTCCCAGGTTTTCGATGACGCCGATTTTTCCCGAGACTTTCGCGCCGCCCAAAATGGCCACAAGAGGGCGAACGGGATTTTCCACGGCTCTCTCAAGGTACTCCACTTCCCGCTTCATTAAATAGCCGGCCGCGGAGATTTTGATAAATTTGGTGACTCCGACGGTGGAGGCATGGGACCGATGCGCGGTGCCAAACGCCTCGTTGATAAATATGTCGCCCAACGAGGCCAGCTCCGAAGCAAAACTTGGGTTATTGGCTTCTTCTCCCGGATGGAAGCGGAGATTTTCAAGCAACAGGACGTCGCCGGGTTTGAGTTGACTCACGAGGTGTTTGACGCTGGGCCCCGTGCAGTCCGGCGCAAAGGCCACATCTTTTCCCAAGAGGCGCCGCAAGCGTTTGGCCACCGGCGCCAGGCTAAGCTCCGGGCAGACGGTTCCACGGGGGCGTCCCAGGTGTGAGCACAGAATCACGCTTGCCCCTTCGTCAATGACGTGGTTGATCGTGGGAATGGCCGCGCGAATCCTGGAATCGTCCGTGATTTGAACCGCATCATCAAGGGGAACGTTAAAGTCCACGCGAATAATGACGCGTTTGCCACGAAGATCCACCTGATCAATGGTTCGTTTGGTAATCTGCATGAGGAATCTTTTCCCCTGTCTCCGGGCGCATCGCGCGTTGTCCCGTGGTGGCGGGCGGCGGCGTTCCTAGGGGTTTAAGGCCAAAAATTTCACCAGGTCACGCAGACGGCATGAATAGCCCCACTCGTTATCATACCAGGCAAACACCTTGACGAACCGACGATTCATCACGGTCGTGAGGGGGGCATCAATGGTCGCCGAGTGGGGGCTTCCATTAAGATCAATGGAGACCACGGGCGCTTCGGAATACCCGACAATGCCTTTGAGCGGGCCTTCCGCTACCCGGGCAAAGGCTGCGTTGACTTCGGCGGCGTCACAATCCCGCTGGGTCTGGACGCTCAAGTCAATCAGGGACACATTGGGAGTGGGGACACGGATGGCGATCCCTTCCAGTTTGCCTTTGAGTTCCGGAATGACCCGATGTATGGCGTGGGCCGCACCGGTCGAGGTCGGAATCATTGAGAGCGCCGCGCTTCGGGCGCGCCGCAGATCCTTATGCGGCAAATCCAGCAGTGACTGGTCATTGGTGTAGGAGTGAATCGTGGTCATGTAGCCGTGGTCAATGCCGAAATTGTCGAGCAGGATTTTGGCCACCGAGGCCAGGCAGTTGGTTGTGCAGGAGGCATTGGAAATAATGTGATGCGACGCGGGGTCATACGCGTGTTCGTTCACGCCTAACACGACGGTGAAGTCGACGTCTTCTCCGGGGGCGGAGATCACCACGCGGGGAGCCCCGGCCGATAGATGTTGGGCCGCTCCCGCCCGGTTGGTAAATTGTCCCGTGGCCTCGATGACCACGTCCACCTCAAGTTCTTTCCATGGCAAGGCCTTGGGGTCCGGTTGAGCTAACACCCTGATGGGGTGGTTATTGACCAGCAGATGATCGTCTTTGGCCTCAACGGTTCCCTGAAAGCGGCCATGGACCGAGTCAAAGGTCAACAGATGACTCAAGGTTCTGGAGTCGGCACGGTCGTTGATCCCGACGATGGTCATGACGTCCGAGTCGTCAAGGGCGGCCCGCAGGAAGTTTCTCCCAATACGCCCGAATCCATTGATGCCAACCCGAATAGCCATCATGTTCCTTGTGTTGCCAAGTGGTAAAAACCTGTCAGGAAAAGGCGGGACTAAAATAGTACTTGCGGGGGGTAGCCGAAGTCAAATTGCCGATTCAGGTGGATGGCGTCGGCGTATGTCTCTCCGGAGTCTCCCTGAAGCGATCTTCTCCGCGCAGTGCGCTCGCTAGAGCTTCATGGCGTTCCGGATTTCTTCAAGGGTTTGGGCGGCGACGCCGGTGGCGCGCGCACGGCCGGCCTGCGTGATCTCGTCGAGGCGTTTGGGGTTGGTTTCAAGCGCACTGCGGGCTTCCCAAATCGGGGAGAGTTGTGCCACGACGCCGTCCGCCACAAATTTCTTACAGTCAATGCAGCCGATTGTCGCGGTCCGGCATTCCTGGTTGATCTGGTCCACGACCGTGGCGTTGGAATAGATCTTATGGAAGTCAAACACCGGGCAGATGTCGGGGTTTCCCGGATCGTGGCGCTTCACCCGTGCGGGGTCGGTGACCATGGTTTTGAGTTTGTGTCTGACTTCGGGCTCGGTGTCTGAAAGATGAATCGCGTTTCCGTAACTCTTGCTCATTTTGCGCCCATCGGTCCCGAGGACTTTGGGAAATTTCGTCAGCAAGGCCCTGGGTTCCGCCAGAACGGAGGCATGGAGACTGTTAAACCGTCGCGCGATTTCCCGGGTGAGTTCCAGGTGCGGGAGTTGGTCGTTGCCGACAGGCACGGCATCGGCTTTATACAGCAGAATGTCCGCGGCCTGTAGCACGGGATACCCTAAAAATCCATGCGTGGAGAGGTCGCGCCCTTCAATGTGTTCCTGTTTTTCTTTATAGGTCGGATTCCGTTCCAGCCACGGGATCGGGGTGATCATTGAGAGCAGGACGTACAACACCGCATGTTCCGGCACGTGAGACTGGACAAAGACCGTGGCCCGTTCAGGGTCAATCCCCGACGCGAGCCAGTCAAGCAGCAATTCCCGGACGTAGGTTTGCATGTGTCCGGTATCTTCGTAATTGGTGGACAGCGCGTGCCAATCCGCCACAAAGAAGAAACATTCATGGTCGTCCTGCAGGGCTTTCCATTTGGTGAGGGCCCCCAGATAATTGCCCAGGTGCAGGCGCCCGCTGGGTTGCATGCCGCTGACGACGCGCATCGGTCACTCCTTCATGATCATGTTCACGAGACGATGACCAGCATGGACGTGGTGTGGATGATCGTTCCGATAAAACTGCTGATAAAACTACCGGTAATGGGAATTCGTGAATTGAGCAACAGCAACCCCAGAAGAACCAGCATGCCATAGGGTTCCAGTCGTCCGAGAACGAGGGCTGGTTTGGGAGGCAAGCTGCTCAAGAGAATCCGGCCGCCGTCAAGCGGAGGAATCGGGAGAAGATTAAACGCAAAGAGCAGGGTATTGATGATAATCGAAAACAGAGCCATGGCCGCCAACGGGACAAGGAGCATCCCGAGCAGATCGGTGCGCGGCGCGATGCCCGGTTGGGGAGGCCAATGATTTTGCAGCGTGGGATCAACGGCCAGCAGGACGTTCAGCACGATGCCGCTGAAAATGGCCAGCGCAAAATTCATGGCTGGACCTGCCGCCGCCACAAGGGCCATGTCGCGTCGGGGGTTGCGCAAACGTCCCGGGGTGATGGGAACGGGTTTCGCCCAGCCAAAGAGGAATCCGCCAGGCAACAGCACACAGAGCAGGGGGACGATGATGGTGCCCATGCGATCAATGTGCGCGAGGGGGTTGAGCGTTAAACGTCCATGGCGCCGCGCCGTGTCATCTCCGTAATAATTCGCGACCCAGCCGTGCGCATATTCATGCAGGACCACGGCGAGCATGAGCGGAAGAATGACATAGGACAGAGTGTGAAAAAATTGCGTCATGACACGGACGATCGGACACTTAATTCAACTGGATCAATTGATGGTCGCGAATGTGAATCATATACACTTTGCGGTCGAGGATGCCACCTTCATCAAAGCCTCGCAATCCGCCCAATGTGGGAAGGTCCTGCCGGACGGACAGTTGTTCGCGGGTTTCAGCCCCGGTGGTGGCGCCCTGGCGGATCGTCGCAAGGATCGCGTGCATGGCTTCGTAGGCTTGTGCGGCAAAAATGGAAGGGTCGGCCTGAAACCGCTCGCGATAGTTTGTGACAAAATACTGAACGGTCGGGTCGGCACTCTGAAGAAACAGGGCATCGCCAAACATCCCCCCTTCAAGCGTGCTGTGTCCCCATGGCAAGAGATTCGGGTGATTCCATCCGCTCGTGCCCAACAGGGGCACGGTGATGTCAAGAAAGGCGAGTTGTGCGGAGAGAAATGCCACGTCAGAGAATCGTCCTGGGAGAAACAGCGCGTCAAATCCGGGAACATACTCGAGCGGCTCTTCTTCTTCTTCTTCTTGAACGGGACGGGTATCGGGGACAGCCGACTCGTCGGTTGCCGATGGCGCCATCATCCCATAGCGGCGCAGGTCCTGTTCTTTGATGCGCGCGATTTGAGCCGACGCATCGGTGGTTCCGGGTTGATACGACTCTGCGGCGATGACTTCTCCTCCGTGCGTGGTGACAGTTTGCTGAAAAATGTGGTTCAATCGTTTGCCATGGGCGGTCTGTGGGGCCAGGATGCAAAAACGAGTGTATCCGAAATGCTGCATGGCATATTCCACAAGGCGTTTGACCTGGAGCGGGGTCGTCATGGCCGTACTGAACCAGTATTGCCCCAGGCGTTTGATGTTGGGAAGGGTGGCGGTTGGTGTCATAAAAGGTACGGTTGCACGATCAGGCATCTCGGCCAGATGCCGCACCTCGTGTGTTGATAACGGTCCGATCAGGGCAATCGGGTTGAATTCTTCGATCAGGGCGGCCACTTCGCGGCGTAACTGTGTCGGTGAACGCGCGCTGTCTTTGACCGCGAGGCCAAGCGCGTTGGAACCTAAAAAGGCTTCCTGTTCCAGGGCCAGTCGCACACCCCTGAATGCATCAATCCCAAACGGTTTCATGCTTCCGGAAAGAGGGAGAACCACCGCGATGACATGGCGATGGGCCTTGATCCTGGCAATGAAGGCCTGGAGAAGCGCGGTCGCGGTCCGGGCGTATGGATGCTTCGGGAACTGATGGAGAAAGGCACGGATATCGTGTTCGGCCAGGATCTCGTCGCCGTGGGCCGCGTGCAGCTCGATGAGGCGAATCAATGCCAGGTCGCCGGGATAGTCGGCAGGAAAGATCTCCAGGAGATTGGCGAGCGACCGCTCGTCCATTTTTTGCAAAATGAGATTGCTGATGGCGTCCAGAAGATCGCCCCGTTCGGCTTCCTCCGCCTGCCTCATTTGTGTCAGGGCGGTTTGAATGGCTGGAAGGTAATGGCCCTGCAGCTCATATGCGCGACGCAGTTGATGTTGGGCTTCTCTCCGCGTCGTTTCGTCCGATGTCAGGTTCAGCGTCCGGGACAGCAGGGCAATGGCACGGTTGAGCTGGCGTGACTCGATATACAATGGGGCCAGCCGCAATTGCGCCTCGCGGACCAGAGGAGAGTCCGGATATTCTTCCAGGAATTGTTCGAGGATCGCGATGGTCTGGTTGTCGTCGCCTTGCTCGTGCAGAGCGACCGCGTACAAAAAGGTGAATTGGTCAATCAGGGCCGGCGGGGGCACGCGATCAAGGAACGGTTCGATCAGGCTCAACGCCGCTTCGCCGCGGTTCTGTCCCAGTTGAACCCTGATATGCGCGAGGGCCCGCTCCTCGGTCATGTGAGCCGGCGATGGTTGTGCAATGGTCGCCGCCGGACACAGCACGACACTCATGAGGATGCATCGAATCAGCAGAGACGGAGACAAACGGTTAGAAATGTTCATGAACCCTTTTTGCGTATTGTGTCTCAATAAAGCCAGACCCGATTTCTGTCAACCGGGGAGATTGAAATCTTCGCCCGCCACCCGGCACGTTTCCGGTGAGCGGGAGAGACGACATTCTCCAGTCTGACCCGGTCGGATCGTGTGTCGGGATACCTGCGGGAACCGGTATGGATGACAAACAGGCTCAACCTGCGTGGTGCATGGAAGAGCTGATTGAGCCGTATCTGACCAATTTACGGGTCGAAGGCGGTGTGGCTGATAATACCATACTGGCCTATCGCCGGGACCTCGAAAAACTGCGGGCATACTTGGCGTTGCAGGGCCTGCGCGATCCGCGCGGTGTGACGCCGTATTTGACGGGGTTTCTGTCCCATCTGCGCGGGCAATGCCTGGCTCCGGCGTCGGTGTCACGGTGCCTGGCGGCGATACACGGGTTTTACCGGTTTTTGAGCACGGAACACGGGGCGCCGGAAATCCTGTCGCACCTGCCGGGGGCGCCGAAGCAATGGATGAAATTGCCCAAAACGTTGTCGGAAACCGAGGTAACCGCCTTGTTGGAATTGCCGGTCGGCCTGGGGCCGGAAGACGTTCGGGATTCCGCCATGGTGGAGTTGATGTATGCGGCCGGTCTTCGCGTGTCCGAATTGATCGCGCTGGATCTGTCGGCGGTGAATCTGGAAGTGGGGTCCGTACTGGCCACTGGCAAACGTGACAAGCAGCGCATGGTGCCGATCGGAGAAGTCGCGCGTCTCAAGCTGGAGGCCTATTGCCGTGATGTGCGCCTGACCCTGCTGAAAGGGCGTGCGTCCACCGCCCTGTTTGTCACGAGGCGGGGCGCGTCCATGACGCGGCAGAACTTTTGGAACATCCTCCGACTGCGCGCGCGTCGAGCCGGCATTCACAAGCCCATCTTCCCGCACATGTTGCGGCATTCGTTTGCCACGCATCTGCTGGAGCATGGCGCCGATTTGCGCGCCGTGCA
Organism: Nitrospirales bacterium; assembly: GCA_965207175.1. GTDB lineage: Bacteria > Nitrospirota > Nitrospiria > Nitrospirales > UBA8639 > Bin75. The sequence goes on along the minus strand of OZ242269.1, from coordinate 905,712 downwards.
AATGATGCTGGGCCACGCCAGCATTGTCACGACCCAGATTTATACGCACGTCGAACAGCGGCGGCTGAAGCAGGTCCATACGGAACGCTTTCCCAGAAAGCGGCGGCGGGGGGAGTAGGGGGCGCGGCTGCCGCCATCCGGTTTCTGTCGTTCAAGCCGCCGCCGCGTTTCCGCCCGTCCGGTTGCAAAGAAAAAATCCCCTGTGGCAGGTTGCATCCGTTGAGCGGAAGCGTGCGATTGGGACTCCAGCAGGAGGAAGACGATGAAGTTTAAGCGGCAAGTGCATTACGTCAGGGGGGTGTTTGTTTGTCCCCAATGCCATCAGACGTTTGTTCAGGAAAAATGGATTGAAGAGTTTCGCGTACGATGCCATCGTTGCGAGTATCGCGGCACTCTCACCCATGTTTCCGTCGAAGAACAGATGGACGAAGAAATCGAACGCATATGATTGTCGCGGCGGACGCGGACCCGGACGTCCGTCAACAATCCCATGTTCCATTCCTTTCGGCAGCCCTGCGGCGGATGCCGCTCGCAGGCTTTTTCATACGCAACCGATTCTGTGTCCGCCGGCTGACCGGTCGGGTGAGCGGGTTGCTGTGTCTGACCCTCGCGATCTGCGTCCAGCCCGTCTACGCGGTCTCTTCACCCCATCAGGGCATCATGGTGTTGGTGGCGTATTACTCGGTGTCGGGGCAGACGGAAGCGATGGCGCGCGCGGTGGCGGAAGGGGGGCGAGCCGTGCCGGGCACGCGCGTGCTCGTGGAACGGGTTGACCAGGTGACGGCGGAGACGTTGTTTGCCGCCGATGCCGTGGTGATCGGTTCTCCGGTGTACTGGGCCAATATGGCCGGGCCTGTCAAAACATTTTTTGATAACTGGCAACTGCAATTTGGCGTCTGGCCGGAATTCAAGCTGCGGAACAGGGTGGGCGCGGTGTTTGCCACGGGCGGCCAGGTGGCAGGCGGTCAGGAAGTGACGATGCTGACCATGCTGGCGGCAATGCTGGGGAATCAAATGATCGTGGTGAGCGGGGGCGGCCCGTTCGGGGCGTCAGCGGTCACGGAAGGGGACAGTCCCGGGATCAACGAGCGGGAACTCGCCGCCGCGCATGCGCTGGGAGCGCGTGTGGCCGACGTGACCTGGATGGTCAGGCGTGGGCGGATGAATCAGGATATGAACGGGGACGGCGTCGTACGTTAAACGGCGTGGCACCCGGACATGGAATGTGAGCGAGATGAGCGACGCGCCCGACATCGGCAACGCGCAGTGGACGATCTACTGGGAACGCGAGTACACCACGGCGATTGCGCCGGAGCGCGTCAAACTCGATTTCCATCCCCACCGTCCGCTCATGACCAACATGCCGTTGCCGGAACAACGGGAACTGGCGGCTGGCGGCTACAGGGTACTCCCGGACGATTGCGGGCCGGTGCGCATGGCGGGGCAGTACGGCTGGCTGGTGCGCTGTCCGGTGGATTGCCGGATTCGACGCACGAAAACCGGCGTGAAGTGGCAGTCGCCGGACATCCGGCCGGAAGAACGGCTGCTGGGCTACAAGTCGTTTTCCGGCATGTACGTGGACACGATTCTCAATAGCGGCTACGCCAAACTCTGCTGCGGGATTCGGTTTTATTATCCGCACTATCTGGGGATGATGCTCAAGGATCTTCCCAACCATTTTTATTATTATCCCGAGCGCACGTTTTCCGTCTGGGAAGGGATTAAATCGCAGGAATACAAACTCACGCCCAACCTCTATGACTTTCTCCCGGACTACGACGCGTTTACAGCCAACGTCCTGTTGCAACTGGAGAAGCCCACAACCCTCAAACGCGGCGACCCCGTCGCGCTGGTGATTCCCGTGCTGCTCCCGAAACAGTTTAAGCTGGAGGAACTGACGGCGGAACGGAAGCGGGGCGGGGGGGCGGGGTGAGTGGTTGCTCAAGGCTTGGGCGGCGTGACGTATCTTCCGCGTTTCCTCATCTGTCGGAATGTTCACTCAAGCGTTGCGCAATATCTGAAACAGCTTTGACAAGCATTTTGACCTCTTGAGGGTCGGGGTCGCTGACTGCTGCATGGAACATTTTGTTGCGTATGGACTTCTGCAAATGACTCAACTTTCCGCATTCAAGATCTTCAATTTTCCCTTTGTTCTTCAAGGCTTCAAGATAATGGGTTAAGTTTGGTTTCTGCGATTTTCTCCCATCCTTTGCCGCTATTCGTTTCGCTTCTTCAGTCGCTCCCTCAATTTCTGCCAATTTTTTCACGTTCTCTTCCAACGCGTAGCATCCAACAAGCGCGGCCAGATGGTTGTTGGCACCACAAAGGGCGGTGGCTAACTGAACCGAAGAGAGTTCGTTGAGCGGCTCCACCAGATTTCTTGCCCGCAATTGAAGCATGAACTCATCCTTTTCAAATGCTTGCTTGATCTCGGCATCCACCATTTTTTTGTCGTAACATTTGTGCTTCAAGACCCACAGGGCCATGTCAACATCCGCCACCCTGGAAAAGCCATAGTGGCTGCGGATATCTCGAAGGTTGCGCAAATAATTCATATAGACTTCCACTGCATTTTTGCCCCTGCGCAGAGCAAGGACGTATTCAATCGGTGGACTTAGAATCCCGAATGAATCGGGGCAGATAAATCGTAGAATGTTTGAGACTAATTCAATGTGCCGAAATATCACGAGAAGGTCTTGAATGGCGTCTTGTTCTTTTTTGCTGCCCTCATTGCCCTTTGACAATTGATGAAAGGTGAAAGTTTTTTGTTGATCTTCTTTGCGAAAATCATCAAAAGAGGGGAACAGCCAATAGTCGTTAAACCACCCATATTCGGGCTTTTCCTTGAAAGACGAATGGAAATGTTTATGGATAGCCTGAACGCTGACGGTTCCTGTTTGCAGATGCTTGGCACCCTTTTCAGCGGCTTGCAGGTCAGACTGACGATTAAACCGTTGCTTGCTGACGTCGGGAAATTGTTCCAGACAAACTTGCAGATAATGTTTAGCCATAGCGCAGGTTCCGATTTTCAAGAAGATCCAGGATAACGCTCAACGCGCGACCGGTTCCGGATATGTCAGGGTGGCTCTTCCGGAGACCAGCAAGAACCACGTTGGTCACCTGGCCGACGTCTCCACCCTTTTGAGGCCTGTCGTACAAACACAAAACGTCTTGTGGAGTGGGCCATGTCAGAATTTCCACGCGGAGCTTAATCGCTCCGACCTTTCTGTCTCTGTCGACGACATCCTGCGAGAGCGCGACGTGAATCAGCTTTTTGTCTCCTGTTGGTAAAATTACCGATCCATGCCCTGTTGTTTTGGCCTGCCGGGGAACTGCCTGATTCACCTTTTCCAGGTCGGAAAATCTTCGGATCAGACATTTTAAGCCCGTGACTGCTTCACCTATTTCAAGCGCCATTTGTTTTGTGGTTTGTCCGGAATCAATGAAGACGAAGTTTCCTGATCGTCTCCAGTGGCAGGCAATGAATTGAACGTCTTGTGAGTGATCGCGCAGTTTTTCAAATGTCCCTTTCACCGAAAGACAATTCTGACCATAATTGCCCATATTCACAGGCAGCAAAACCGCGTGGGCGGGTTGTGGTGAGGGGGGCGTTCGTGAGTACACGAGGGTTCGGCTTTGTCACGATGCCTGCGGCAGCCCATCCCGCAGCTCTTCCAGATTTTTGATCACGAGCAGGTCGCCGTTGGCGGTGGCGGCTTCGATGCCTTTGGCGCAGGTTGCGCGGCATTGGTCCGGCTGGTTGTGGTGTTTCAGGCATTGCGCCAGGGCCAGTATCGCCGCAGAGTAGGTGGGTTTGACTTTGACGCAGCTCTCGAAGGCGGCGATGGCCTCTTCCCAGTTTTCATCTCCCATGTAGGCCTTGCCCAATCCAAACCAGAGCGTTTCATCATTGGGATCCATTTGCAGGATTTTTTTGAACTTTTCTATTTTGGGATCGGGCATTGCGCGTTCTCCGTGAATGGTTTCTCAATCGGTTGCATGCGTGGCGTCATCCGCTTCTGACTCCAGCATTGAGGCAACCTAGCATTGTCGGCTTTGCGTTGTCTAACGTCGGACCCTGTGTTACCATTGATCGCATTCTCTGCTCCCGCCCTTTGCCGAACAATCGGGGGGACAGGAATCCCGCAGAGAACAGATAAAACCCCGGAGAGAAGAAGACCGACATGGGTCGTGTGGGCATTGTCACGCATCCGGCGTATCTGGAACATGATATGGGTCGGCAGCACCCGGAGTCGCCGGAGCGGTTGCGGGCCATTGCCGCTCATCTTGAATCAACCGGGACGCTCTCGCGGTTGACCAGAATTCAGCCACGCATCGCCGACATGCACTGGATTACGCGCATTCATGATCCCGCGTACGTACAGCAGTTGGAAGAGCGGGTGCCGCGCACGGGCCATGTCGCACTCGATCCGGACACCACCATGTCGCCCGGTTCGTTGCCCGCCGCGTATCTCGCGGTCGGTGGCGCGCTGGCGGCGGTGGATGCCGTCATGGAGAATCGGGTGGATCAGGTGTTTTGCGCGGTGCGTCCGCCGGGGCATCATGCCGAAGCCGATCGCGCCATGGGGTTTTGTCTGTGGAATACCGTGGCCATTGCGGCGCGGTACATTCAGGAACGGCATGGCTGCTCGCGCGTGTTGATTGTGGACTGGGACGTGCATCACGGCAATGGCACGCAACATGCGTTTGAGGCCGATCCCTCCGTGCTGTTTTTCAGCACGCACGAATATCCGCATTATCCCGGGACCGGCTCGCAGCAGGAACGCGGGCGAGGTGCGGGAGAAGGGACGACGATCAATGTGCCCCTGTCCGGCGGACAAGGTGACGACGAATATCAAGCCGTGTATCGCGACGTCCTGGTGCCGGCCGCCGACGCGTTCAAGCCGGAGTTTGTGTTGATCTCGGCCGGATTTGACGCGCACCGTGATGATCCGCTGGCGAGCATGGCGCTGACGGATGAAGGCTATGGCGAACTGACCCGCATGGTGGGGGCCATTGCGAAGACCCATTGTCAGGGTCGGATGGTGACCTGCCTGGAAGGGGGCTACGACCTTCGGGCACTGGCCGCGTCGGTTGAGCGGCATCTTCTGGCGTTGATGGACGTGTAAAACCCATGGTGCGACGACGATACGGCAGAGTCGGGTTGGCGGTATTTCTGGGCCTGCTGGTGGCGGTTCCGGCTCTCCTCTATTATGTTTATACGGAGATTCGTCCTACCGTGATTTTTGGCCTGCGCGAAGATTATGCCCATGCCATTCCGTTCCAAACAATTCCGGCGGGACTCGATTCGCTCAAGGCCGAGGCGTGCGGAACCTGTCATCGGGAGATTTATGAAGAATGGAAAACCAGTATGCATGCCGATGCCTATGACGACCCGTTTTTTCAGGCCTACTGGAAAAAGGATGAGCATGTCTGGGTCTGCCTCAACTGCCACACCCCGCTGGCCAATCAGCAACCCACTCTGATTCAGTCGCTGCCCGGCAACCGTGTTGAAAAGGCGATTCAGATCGCCAACCCCCGGTACGATGCCGCCTATCAACGGGAAGGCGTCACCTGTGCGGCCTGCCACGTCCGCGACGGCGTCATCCTGGGGCCGTTCGACGATTCGGCGGCGCCGCATCCTGTGAAATATGATCCGGACTTTCGCACGACCGCCCTGTGCCATCGTTGTCATAGCGTGGTCTCCGGCCCCCTGCAATTTTATCGTGTGGGGCCGTGCGGAACGTATGCGGAATATGAAGGCGAATTTTTTATGCGGGAGCGTGGGTTCACCTGCCAGCATTGCCATATGCCGGAAATTTCCCGTCCGGTGGCGACGGGCGGGCCCATTCGGCAGGGCCGGCGACATGTATGGCGCGGCGGGCATGATCCGGAAATGGTCAAACGGGCCGTGGCGATTCAGGTGAAGGCCGATCCGCCCGCCCCCGTCCCTGGAGACACCGTGACGATGACGCTCACGCTGATCAACGCCGGCGCCGGCCATACCATACCCACGGGAGACCCCGACCGCCATTTTACCGTGGAATTTTACGTGAAAGATCAGGCCGGACGGATTCTTCGTGAGCAAAGCGATACCATGGGCCGGTGGATTCTCTGGCAGCCGGTGATCCTTGAAGTGTACGATAACCGGTTACGGCCGTTGGCGAGCCGCGACTATCAGTTTTCCTACCGGATCCCCGAAGGGCGATCGGATTTGGTTGTGGAAGCTCGCGTTCGGTATCATATTCTGACGGATGGTCAGCATGCCATGTTGCGGGAGTCCTATGGGTTGCAGTCGGACCGCCCGTATCGGTATACCATCTACACGCGCCGGTTTCCTCTTGGTGAAGGCCTGAACGGCGTGGATGACGCGGAACGTGTGGTTGAGGCTCGTGTCGACCCTGTGGGGTGTGCCGTATCGGAGCATCAGGGGTCTTTCAGCGGACCGCATGACGGGTTGACTGCGGGTTGACGCATGTACCTTCTTGATACCGAAACCCTGTATCTGAATCTTGGCCGGGACAATCTGGTCATTCTCGACGTGCGCGGTGAAGGCGCGTACACCGCCCATATTCCTGGTGCGGTGCATAGCACCTGGCATGAATACAGTGATCCCGGGGCGACGGTCAAAGGGTTGTTGGATCCCGATGTTGCCCGGCTGGAGCGTCGGCTCCAATCCCTCGGTGTGAGTCACTCGAGCGAGGTCGTGATCTACTCCAATCCGTTTGATAATTGGGGTGATGAAGGCCGCATGTTCTGGATGTTGCAATATCTGGGGCACAAGAACGTGAAGGTCCTGGATGGCGGTTGGCCGAAATGGACCTTTGAACATCGGCCGTATGAACATGACCCGGTGCGACCCGCGCCTGGAGACTTTCGGGCCGCTGTGCAGCCGGAGATCAGCATGAACAAGCAGGAGCTGAAACAGTTGCTGAAAAGCCCGCATCCGGACACGGTGATCGTGGATGCCCGAAGCGTGGAAGAATATGCGGGGAAGGAAATTGACGGGTTGCCCAGGCCGGGACATATCCCGTCCGCCGTCAATATTCCCTGGAACGCGTTTCTCCGGCAGGATGCCACAGTGAAGCCCTTGCCCGTTATTCGGGAAATGTTCCATGCCTTTGGCATCAACGAACAGCAGAAAGTCATTACGTATTGTCTGGGCGGCGTGCGGTCGGCCTGGGTCTATTGTGTGTTCAAACTGGCGGGTTATGAGAAGGTGAAAAATTATCCGGGGTCGTGGTGGGAATGGAGCCGGGACTTTGCGGCTCCCGCTGAAAAAGATGCGAAATTGCTTGCTCAATTGACGCGGCAGGCTGAATCACGGCGGGACGTCTTGAAGACACCGCACACATCCTGAAGGGGAAATGCGGGATCCGTTGGGAATCCACGGAGTCTGTTCTTCTTGCCTTCAGTATCGAAACAAAGGAGGTCGGTCATGGTTCACAACATGGTTCTCGCGGGTGTGTTGATGGCGGCAGCGTGGCTGGCGATGGACGCGCCGGTGGCTGCTGATGAGGGTAATATGCACGTTCATGAAGCGATGATGCATGCAGAGGAAGCTGTCAAACATGGCGGCATGGGACATGCCGGCGCCATTGTGTCTCACGCCGAAGAAGCGCTGATGCATGCGCAAATGGCACAGAAAGAGGTCACCAATCCGCATCTTGACGAAGGCGTGCATGAGTTGGAAGAAGCGATCGTGCATGGCAATCAGGGCCATGCCAGGGTGGCAACCGGTCATGCGCAGAGCGCGGTCATGCATCTCAACGCCATGCATGGAGAAGAGATGCACAACGGCGAGATGATGCATGATAACAAAATGCATTGAGCGCGTCGGGCTGTTGCGATGGTATGCACAAACGGGCAGGGGTGTTCCTGCCCGTTTGTGTTGTGGAGACGGGTACGAGCATGCGTTGTCCACACTGCGTTCGGTTGCAAGCCTGTGGGCGTTCCGGCCGGGTTGTGTCTCCGTTGTGTCCGCGCATGCGTCGAGGACATGACTGATGAACGTCGGCTATTTCCAGTCACATCCTGAATTTGGGGCCGTGCAGCGCAATCTTGACCAGTTTGCCTCTCGACTGGGCGAGGTGGACTGTGACCTGCTTGTGCTGCCCGAACTGGCCTTTTCCGGATATCAGTTTGTGAGCAGGCAGGAAGTGCTGGATATCTCTGAACCGGTTCCGGATGGCCTGACCACTCGGGTCTGTGTGGACCTTGCGCGACGCCATCACATGCATCTGGTCGTCGGATTGCCCGAGCGGGAGGGCGACCAGTGTTACAACTCGGCGATTGTGGTCGGGCCATCGGGGTTTCTGGGGTGTTACCGGAAAACCCATTTGTTTTTTGAGGAAACGCTCTTCTTTAGTCCGGGTAATTCCGGACTGCGGGTCTGGGATATTGGCCAGGTACGCCTTGGGGTGATGATCTGTTTTGATTGGTACTACCCCGAAGTCGCCCGCACCCTCACGTTGCAAGGGGCGGAGATCGTGTGTCATCCCTCGAATTTAGTCCTGCCCCATTGTCCCGATGCCATGGTGACACGTTCCCTGGAAAATCGGATCTTCAGCATTACGGCCAACCGCATCGGGCGGGAAGCCAGGGGTGAGAAACCGCCTCTGACCTTTATCGGCAAGAGTTCGGTGATTGCGCCGAATGGTGCGGTGTTGGCCCGGGCGCCTGCCGATGAGACCACACTCGCGGTGGTCGAGATTGATCCCGGCGAGGCCCGCAACAAGTCCATCAATCCCTACAACGATGTGTTGAAAAATCGGCGGCCCCAGTATTACGTGTCTTGAGCCGCTGGTTGCTGACATGCGGCTGCCGTGATGGTGCCCGCCTCATGCCTGGCCCGGCGCTCGTGCTTGCGTACAGGGTGACTAGAGGATGAGGAGAATGGCGGTGCCGAGGACGATTCGGTAATAACCGAAGACCTTCAGCGTGTGTCGCTTGACATAGGCGAGGAAGGCCGCGATGACAGCCCAGGCCACAAGAAACGATACCAGCATGCCCAGTGCCAGCGCCAGTGCGTCGTGGGCAGTAAAGAGATGAGCGGATTGCACCAGTTTATAGACGGTGGCGGCACCCATGGTGGGAATCGCCAGAAAGAAGGAAAATTCCGTCGCGACTTTTCGATCCAGTCCCAGAAGAAGGCCTCCCACAATGGTGGATCCCGAGCGGGACATGCCGGGAAGCAAGGCCACGCATTGTGCCAGTCCCACACCCACGGCCGTTGACAGACCGATGTGTTCCAACGCGGTATGGCGAATGGGTCGTGGCCGCGTTTCGACAAAGAGGATGATGATGCCTCCGACGAGCAGACTCAAGGCCACGGTGTGGGGAGCAAAGAGATGTTCCTCAATCCACTCATGAGTGAAGAGTCCCACCACGGCCGCCGGCATAAAGGCTGCGCCCAGGCCAATCAGAAACCATAAATGCCGGTGGGCGGTGACGGACTCTCTGACGAGTGTACGCAGGGTCTCGGCGTTGGAAACGGTGCGCAGGTGGCGTTGCACGAGGTGTCGTTCCCTGTTTGCCTGTTTAAGCAACGTGAGAATTTTTGTGCGTTCGTAAACGACAATGGCCAACACGGCTCCCAACTGGATGCAAATTTCGACGCTAACGGCCGTGTCCCCGGTCAGTCCCAACCCGTGCCCCAGAAGAATAAGATGGCCGGTTGAGGAAACGGGGAGATACTCGGTGAGCCCTTCCAGCACACCGAGCAACACGGCGACTCCTGGTCCGAATTGTTCCATGAGTGATGTGCCGATTGCCTGCGCCGGTGCGTCGAACCGGTGAAGCGGCAATCTTCTCTCCGTTCAGCTTCCGGTGATTGACGGCTGTCGGCATGAGCGATGGTGTTCCATGCCGTTGTGTCCTGCGCATGTGAACCCATTGACAAACCATGCCGTGCCTTCCATACTATTACACAGTAATACGCATATGGGATCCTGCGGGCAACCCCTTTGCCCATGTGAGCGGCGCCGTACACCGAGAGGGACAGTGATGGACAGTTGGTATCAACGGGTTCGGGGAGTCGGCCTTCTCTGCCTTGTCGGATTATTCATGGGAGGGTGCGGTGTTGCCCAGCATCGCCATGATGCGGCCGTGGCGGACATGGAATTGGCCAGGATGAATCTGGAAGAAAGTCGGATGATGCGCGAGGCCCTTGAGCGGAAAAATGAGCAATTACGCTCGGAGAATGAAAGGGTGGCTCTTGGTTTGGAAGTGATGGGGTCCGAAATTCAACGGATCAAAGAAAATCGCGAACATGAACGCGCCCTGCTTGACGTGCATGATGCCGAGTTGGAAAAGGTCGGTCAGGCGAGGACGCGTAAATTGCTGGCACTGCAGCATGCGTACCGGAAGTTACAAAACCGGAACCGCGCGTTGCGGGGAACGGTGCGGCGCTATCAAAAAGAACTCAAGGAAACTCGCGAATCTTCCCCCTCGCCGCGTCCATCACACGACGGTGCGTCGCCGGCCGAATCCATGATGAATGAGCACGTGGCGCCGGAGTTGCCTCCCGACACGTCGCGTCTCAACGGGGCCACGGGGCGCGTGAATCTGAACACGGCTTCCGTGAATGACTTCGTGGTCGTGCTGGGGTTGCTTGAACCCATGGCCGCCAAGGTGATTGCCAATCGTCCCTACCGGCTTCGCGGAGAATTGCTCTCCAAACACGTGATGCCGAACACCACCTTTGACGTGATTCAAGACAGCATTACGGCAGTACCGCATTAAGCCGTGTCAGAACGGCCGCTGTCCCCCCTGTTTTCTATCCCTTGCTGTTGATAAGCTGTCCGTCCACCATATGCACCAGGCGATCGGTTTGTTGAGCGAGGTGTTCGTTGTGGGTGACGATGATGAAGGCCGTCCCTCGCCGTTCGTTAAACGTTCGCAGCAGTTGAAACAGGGTTTCACCGGTGCGAGAGTCCACGTTCCCCGTTGGTTCGTCGGCCAGGACCAAATCCGGATTGTGGATGAGCGCGCGTGCCACAGCCACGCGTTGTTGTTCGCCTCCGGACAGTTCGCCGGGTTTGTGATGCAGCCGATGTTCCAATCCAACGTCCGAAAGGAGCGCGCGGGCTTCTTCGATACACTGACTGACAGGCCGTTTTTGTATGAGGCTGGGGAGGTAGGTATTTTCCAGCGCCGTAAATTCCGGCAGCAGGTGATGAAATTGAAACACAAATCCGATGCGCCTATTGCGAAAATGGGCAAGCTCGTACTCTGAAAACCGGAAGACATCCCGGTTGTCATAGTGGACGGTTCCCCGTGTTGGGCGATCCAGGGTGCCCAGGATATGGAGAAACGTGCTTTTCCCGGACCCCGACGCTCCCACCATCATCAGGATTTCGCCCTGCCGTATCTCAAAGTTGATGCCTTTTAAAACTTCAACGGTGTGATGGCCTACGGTGAAGGACTTGCCCAGCCCGGTCACCCGGAGCAGCGGTGGCGTGGATGCGGGACTGATGCTCATTCCGCGTACCGCATGGCGCTGACCGGAGTGAGTTTGGCCGCCTGCCAGGAGGGATGCAGGGTCGCGACAAAACTGATGAACACCGCGGAACATGACACCAGCAGCACGTCAACGGCCTTCACATGAACCGAAATGTGCGAGAGGTAATAGACGGTTTGATCAAAGGTCCAGTACTGTTCAATGAGATAGAGAAAGGTATAGCCCAGGGGGATGCCGATCGCGGTGCCCGTCAAGCCAATGACCAGGCCATTCAACATGAAAATGCGCATAATGGCTTTCGGCGTGGCCCCCATGGTTTTCAGAATGGCAATCTCGCGTTGTTTGTCGTTCACGATCATGGTGAGTGTGCCCACGATATTAAAGGACGCGACCAAGGTAATCAGGACCAACAACAGAAACATCATGGTTTTTTCCAGACGCAGGGCCGAAAATAAATTGCGGTTTAGTGCCATCCAGTCCCGTGCCAGATAATCCGTCCCAAGCGCGGCATTGATTCGCGAGGCAATGGTGTCGGCGATCAGCACGTCCTCGATTTTCACTTGGATGCCCGTCACGGCCCCGTCGAGGCCGAAAAAATTTTGCGCCTCATCCAACGACACGTAGGCCAGCGAGGCGTCATACTCATACATGCCTGACGCAAACAGTCCGACGACCTGAAAGGGTCGAATTTTCGGCGTCATCCCCACGGCCCGTATGGGGCCTACAGGCGATACGACGTTGACGCGACTGCCGACAAACACCCCCAGATGCATGGCCAGCTCTTTGCCCACAATGATGCCGGGGGGCGACGAGGCGGGCGTCGTTCCTGAATCCGGGTGCCCGGGCGACGAGGGTGTGGCCAAATCTTGCACGGTACCGAAGGTCACGTTGTTGGCAATGTCCGTGACCGTGGGTTCTGTGTTCGGGTCAATGCCGCGCAACACAATGCCCTGCACACCGGTCTGTGAGGTGAGCAGAATTTGCCTCAACAGATACGGCGTGGCCGCGACCACTCCCGGTATCCGTTCCACCCGATGTATCAGCTCCGGATACCCGGCCATGGGCTGCTGGTCCCGTGTCTGAATGACGACGTGAGACGTTGTACCCAAAATCTTGGCCTGTAAGTCTTCCTGAAAACCCGTCATGATCCCGAGGGTGCCAATGAGGGCAGCGACGCCCAGGGTAATGCCGGTGATGGAAATGCCGGTATTGAGAGAAATGGTTCGGGTGCGACGTTTGGCTCGAAGGTAGCGCAGCCCCACAAAAATTTCATAGGGCATGTTCATGAAGGCGGCTCCGGTCGAAGTTGGGGAAAGAGAATGACGTCGCGAATCGAGGCCTGGTTTGTGAACAACATCACCAGTCGGTCAATGCCAATGCCCTCTCCCGCCGTTGGTGGCATACCATATTCCAGGGCGCGCAGAAAATCTTCGTCGAAATAATGCGCTTCGGTGTCGCCGGCTTCTCGTTGTGAGACTTGTGCTTCAAAGCGTTCGCGCTGGTCAAGCGGATCGTTCAGCTCGGAAAATCCATTCGCGAGTTCGCGGCCGACAATAAACAATTCAAACCGGTCGGTGAGCCGTGGGTCTGAATCTTTTCTTCGCGAGAGCGGAGAAATCTCGACGGGATAGTCCGTGATAAACGTGGGTTGCGTCAGGTGGCGTTCCACGGTTTCCTCAAAGATCACGTTCAGGATTCCAATCAACGAGGCTCCATTGGGAATCTCCAGCCCGAGCTGTTTCGCTGCGGTTGCGGCCGCGGTCCGGTCTTCAAGTACGCTCTGGTCAAACGTGTTGTACGCGACAATGGCCTCAAAGTAGGGCAGGCGACGCCAGGGAGGTGTGAGGTCAATCGTGTGTCCCTGGTACTCTAACGCGGTGGTGCCGAGGAGCGCGCGCGCGAGTGTGCCGAACAGCTCTTCGGTCAACGCCATCAGATCGTGGTAATCGGCATGGGCCTGGTACAACTCCAGCATGGTGAATTCAGGATTATGGATCGTCGACACGCCTTCATTGCGAAAACTCTTGTTGATTTCAAACACCTGCCGAAATCCACCGACAATCAGGCGTTTCAGATACAGCTCCGGCGCGATACGCAGGTAGAGGTCCGTATTGAGCGCATTGTGGTGCGTGACAAACGGGCGCGCCGCCGCACCGCCGGGAATGGGTTGCATCATTGGTGTTTCCACTTCGAGGAACCCATGTTCGGTGAGATAGGTGCGGATGCCTGTGATCAATCGGCTCCGCGTCTCAAAAATGGCATGGATACCCGGATTGGCAATCAGATCCACGTAGCGTTGCCGGTAACGGGTTTCGATATCCGTCAGGCCGTGCCATTTTTCAGGCAGGGGGCGAAGGCCTTTCGCTAAGCACGTCAGCGTCTGCACTTCGAGTGTCAGTTCATCGGTTTTCGTGCGGAATAATCGCCCTGCCACGCCGATCCAATCGCCCAAATCCAGTTCCTGGGAAAGTCGAAAGGCGGTATCGTCCAGGATGTCCTTCTTCCAATACACCTGGAGCCGATGCGCGCCGTCCTGAAGCGAGGCAAACGCGGCTTTCCCAAACCGGCGGAGCGCCACGATGCGCCCAGCGATACGACAGGTGAGGTGGTGTTGCTCGAGTGCCTCTTTCTTGTGCGATCCATACGTCGCGACGAGGCGTTCAATCCAATGCGTCGTCTCAAAGCGGGTGCCATAGGGCTGCACCCCCATGGCTTTCAGCGCCGCAAGTTTTTGAATGCGTTGCTCGCGTTGTTTGCCTGATTCATCCATCACATTATTCCACGGTGGACGACCGACTCGGACGTGGGGGACCACCACGGGGCCACTGATCGTTCGTCAGGAGCTTGTGGGCGCCATCTTCTGTTTGAGATAGGCTTCCAGGAATGGATCAATGTCCCCATCCATGACCGAGGAGAGGTTCCTGATCTCATGATTGGTCCGGTGGTCTTTGACCATTTGATACGGTTGGAACACGTACGACCGAATTTGACTGCCCCAGGCGATGTCCTTTTTTTCGCCGATGATGTTCCGAAACTCGGCGTCCTTTTTCTGTTGTTCCACTTCAAACAGCTTTGCCTTCAGGACGCGCATGGCGCCCATGCGGTTTTGCAATTGCGAGCGTTCGTTCTGACATTGCACAGTGATGCCCGTGGGGAGGTGGGTGATGCGAACGGCGGTTTCGACTTTGTTCACGTTTTGTCCGCCGGCTCCACCCGCGCGAAAGGTGTCAATCTTCAAATCCTTCTCATCAACCTTTTCCACGACGTCATCGTCCAGTTCGGGACAGACCGATACGGCGGCGAATGACGTGTGGCGACGCTTGTTGGCGTCAAATGGAGAGATCCGCACCAAACGATGGACGCCGGCTTCCGATTTCAGGTAGCCATAGGCATAGGGGCCTGCAATGCCCAGCGTGACGTTTTTGATGCCGGCTTCATCTCCGGCCTGGATGTCAATGGTGCTGACCGTGAACCCCTTTTTCTCGGCCCATCGGACGAACATTCGCATCAACATGTGCGCCCAATCCTGCGATTCCGTCCCGCCGGCTCCCGGGTTGATGCCCAGAATCGCGGACCGACCATCATGCTCCCCGGACAAGAGCTGCTCCGTCCGCAGGCGCGTCAAGCGTGTTTCCAGCGCCTGAATGCCCTGGGCTAATTCCGCGTGCAGTTCGGCATCGTCTTCTTGTCCGATGAGGTCGAGCGTGGCTTCCAGATCGGCCTGTGTGCGCGTCAAATCGGTCACGCGAGAGATGTCCCGTTCGATTGCGGCTTTGCGTTGTCCAACCCTGGCGGCGGCCTGCGCGTTGTTCCATAAATCCGGTTGCGCGCTTTCCCGCTCAAGTTCTTCTAATTCGTTCTGCAGCCTGGGCAGGTCAAAGACGCCTCCGTGCATCGTGAATGTGGCCCCTGGTGGCTTGCAAACGGCTCCGTATGTCTTCAAGCATGCTTGACTCCTTTTCGTGTCGTTGACCATCGACGGATGGTATCGGCCGCCCGAGGAAAAAAACGGGCAAGCCCCATCGCCAGCGCGATGATTATAACACAGCCCCGGGCAAACACATCGCCAAATTGTGTGTACAGCGTCGAAGGGGCGCCCAGGGGAATCGCCCCGGTGATGGCCTGTTCGGTGAAAACGGGCGTCGCCGTCAGGATGCGTCCGGTCGGATCAATCAACCCGGAAATGCCGGTGTTGGCGGCCCGGGCAAACGACAGACGGTTTTCGACGGCGCGGAAGACGACCATGCCGAAATGTTGATACGGGGCGACCGTGTTCCCAAACCAGGCGTCGTTGGTGATCGTCACCAGAAAATTGGCGCCTCCTTCGGCGAGGCGCCTCACCAGATCCGGGAAAATGACCTCATAGCAAATGGCGATCCCGAATCGAACCTGCCGTCCGTCCTGTCCGTAGGGAATGGAGAGCAGGGTGGGATCCTGACCCGGCTGAAAATCGCCGATGCCGACGACCAGCTTGTCCAGGAAAAAGAGCATTGATTTCAGGGGAATGTATTCACCAAAGGGCACGAGATGCTGTTTGTCATACCGTCCGGTGACGGCCCCGGAACGGTTCAGCACGTACGCACTGTTCAACAACGACACCGTGCCGTCGGCGTGACGCCGAAAGGCCGGACTGCCCAACACAAGCGGCACCCGCGCTTCTTTGACGATGTCCACGACGCGCGCGTGATTGTTTGACTCCTGTTCAAACACAAAGGGCGTGGCCGCTTCAGGCCACAGGATCAGTTCGGCGTCCGGGCTGACGGCTTGCGTGAGTCGGTCGTATCGCGCCAGCGTCTCCGTACGGTACGGCGTATCCCATTTACGCGCCTGGTCAACGTTGGCTTGCACGACCCCAACATGAAGGCGTTCCGTGACAGGAAGGGTCATCTGACTCCACCCATAGAGCCACACCGTGAGGACGATGGCGATCGTTGAGGCGAGGGGCACCCAGGGTTGACGAAGTGTGACACGATGCGTTGATGGAGCCGCGGCCCAGCGGAGCAACAGCCACAGGGCGACGTTCACCAGCACAATGAGAAAGGACACACCATACACGCCGGTCATGTTGGCGATCTGAATGATGGGCAGCCATTGAAATTGCGAGTATCCCAGAAGACCCCAGGGGATTCCGCTCAACAGGTAGGTGCGCCCATATTCAAGGGACACCCACAGGCAGGGCGCCAGAAGCCAGGCCATGGGTGTCCATCGTGATTCCAGCCAGCGAAATCCCCAGGCGTAGAGCCCGACATACAGCCCCATATAGACCGCCAACAGCAACATGATGGCGATGCTGATGGCGAGGGGGACGTTGCCGTAGCGATGCACCGCAATCACCACCCAGTACATCGTGCCGACAAACGCGACACATCCCGACAGCCATCCCCGCACAAAAGCTTGACCGGCCGTGACGCCGTTCAGCGCCAGATGGAGGGGGAGCAAGGCGACCCAGGCGAACATGCCCCACGGCAACCCCTCAAACAGGTTGGAAACGGAAAGCGCGTATCCGATGCCCGCGAGCAGGCAAGCGAACCATGGATGCATGGTTGACATGGGGTGGTACGGTAGGGGAACGCCGTCTGACGTTGCAAGGGAGGATCGTGAATCGGAATGTTCGTATGCTGTGACGGATGTTCATGGCCGGATCGGACCGACAACGTGCCGAATGTGGACATCGGCGCCACCGTGGGAGCCGGACGGGCATGGCGACAGCGGGATGGATGTGAACAATGTGGGGGGCGTCTTTCAAAGCACGCCGATGGTGTGGAGGAACACAATGGAAACCGTGACGGGGGCGATCCAGCGAATAAAAAGTTGCCAGACGGAATAGCCAGTCGCACTGCGTATGTTGAGTTCGTCCCGGCTGGCATCCTGGGTGATGATCCACCCGGCAAAAATGGCGATGCCAAGCCCGCCCAACGGCAGCATGATGTTGGAAGTCAGGTAGTCGATCAGCCCGAAGATGGTCAGCCCGAAGATGGTGACGTGCGACCAGATATTGTCGGAAAACGCCGTGCCGAATCCCAGGAGCCATATCACGAGGCCGATGCACAAGACGGCCATGGGGCGGGTCATCTTGAAATTTTCTATCAGCATGGTCACGGCCGGTTCGAGCAACGAAATGGATGAGGTCCATGCGGCGATGAGGAGTAGCAGAAAAAAGAGCGCGCTGAACAACGTTCCGCCCGCCCCCATGTTGCCGAAGGCCACGGGAATGGTTTCAAAAATGAGACGCGGGCCGGCGGCGGGGTCAAGGCCGTTTGCAAAGACAATCGGGAAGATGGCCATGCCCGCGATGAGCGCCACCATCGTGTCGGCGAGGGCGATGGCCACGGAGGTGCCGGCAATGGACGTGTCTTTGGGGACGTAGGCGCCGTAGATCATGATCGTGCCCATGCCCAGGCTCAAGGTGAAAAACGCGTGGCCCATGGCTGTGAGCATGCTGGTGGTTGAGAACTTGCTGAAGTCGGGCGTGAATAAAAAATCGAGCGCTTCCATAAAATAGCCGGTGCTGACGGCGTAGCCCACGAGAATCAGCAGGAGCGCCACGAGTGTCGGCATCAGATAGATGACGGCTTTTTCCAATCCGCGATGCACCCCTCTGGCCACAATCGCCACCGTCATCACCATGAACATGGTGTGGTAACCGATCTGGACGAGGGGGTTCTCTGTAATGGCATGGGTGAACAGGCTCGACGCGCCGTCTCCGGTGAGCCCTGCAAATGTCCCCGTCACGGCATACTGAATGTACGCGAGTGTCCACCCGGCAATCACGCTGTAATAGGAGAGGATCAGGATGCCGGCGATGGTGCCGCCCCACCCGATGATCTGCCAGCCGCGGTTCGCGTGAGATTCCGCCGCCAGAATCCGCAAAGAGTTGATCGGCGTCCGCCCGCCGCGACGGCCCAGCATCACCTCGGCCATCATGATCGGAACGCCCAGGACCGCCACACAGAGGATATAGACCAGCACAAAGACACTTCCCCCGTATTCGCCCGCGATGTAGGGAAATTTCCAGATATTGCCGAGGCCGACCGAGGCGCCGGTGGCCGCCAGCACAAAGGTAAAGCGGGAGGACCATTGACCGTGGATGAAATCTTGAGCGTGTTTGTCGTTCATGTTTGTGCGACTCGGCTTTTCTTCCATGTCTCCATGAAACGGCCCATGATTGAGTTGTCGGAGGATGTGCCCGCAACGCCAGCAACGGAGTGTATCCATCGAAGCCATGTGCCGCAAGAGGGGGGGTGCGTGAGTCGGACGGAAACGATGCCGGCTTGAGATTGGTTCGTCGCCTGACTATAGTGGATCGGTTTCGACACGCATGTTGCGTATGATTCGGTGGGCAAAGAAGGGAATTGACACATGGCCGTTGAGGAACCAAACCCGTGCCGGGTCGTTGTGCTTGCTCCGATGCCGCCGGAGAAATCGGCCTATGCCCTCGCGCGCTACAGCCGCTCTTCGGATTCCATTGAAGACAGCTTGAAGTGGGTGCATGAGCACTCGTCTGAAAAGTTTTGGGAGCAATTTTATTTTGCCTATGGCCATGCGTCCATTGCCGATCTCGGCCATGTGACCGTGTGTCTGGAAAATATTTCGGAACTGGCGGCGATTCGCGTGACAGATGAACCGCTGTGGGATGGACAAGCCAAATCCAGCCGGTATCAAAACTTTGCCGTGTCCGGCTGTTATGTGCCGCCGGGCATCGAGGGTACTGAAACCGAGGCCTGTTATCGGGGGATTCTGGGGAGTCTGTTTACGCTCTATCGCACATTCCATGATCCGCTGCTTGACCATCTGCGACGGAAATATCCCCAACCCGATGCCATGCCCGAGGCGCAGTACATGCGGACTCTTGCCGCGCGCGTGTATGACATCACGCGTTATATGCTCCCCCTCTCCGCCAGGACGAACGTCGGGCAGGTGGTGAGTATTCGAACGCTGGAAAAACAAATCAGCCGGTTCCTGTCCGCGCCATTCACCGAACTCCAGGCGCTTGGCCGGGATCTTCAGGAGGCGTGCGCCAAAGCCCCTTCGAATGCGTGGGGCGCGTTGTGCGGCGACGCCACCCCGTCCGCGGAGCCTCTGGCCCCGACGTTGGCGCGTCACGCGCATGCCGGTGCGTATCACACCGAAGGGTATCGGGATTTGTCGAAGCATGCCAAAGCCATTCTGCACAAGGCTGGCCTGGATATACCGTCGGCCTGGGCTGGACAGGTGACGCCGGTTGATCTCATTGAACCCCATTCATTGACGGATGAAGTGGTGGCGAGTCTGGTCTATCGCGTCAGTCACGCGCCGTATCGCCGGATTCTGGAATTGGTGCGGGATTGGTCCGAGAAGGACAAACAGGCAATCCTTGAAATAGCCGTGCGCCGTCGTGGGTCTCATCAGGAGTTGATGAAGGAATTTCGGTGCGGCTACCCCCTGATCTTCGACATTTTGATGGATATCGGGGGATGGCGGGACCTGCACCGGCACCGACGGTGTCAGCAAATCCAGCAAAATTTTACCACCGTCCATGGGTATGAAATTCCCGCGCCCCTGTCTGAAGCCGGCATGGATGGGGAATACCGACTTGCCATGGATGCGGTGCAACGTGATATCGAACGTTTGCGGGGGATGGATCAGGAGGCGTCGCTGTACGCGATTCCTTTTGGGTTCAGGGTTCGATGCGTCTTCAAGATGGACTATGCCCAGGCGGAGTATATGTGCCGACTGCGGTCAGGGGTCAAAGGCCATTGGTCGTACCGCGCCGTGGCGTGGGAGATGAAACAACAGGTGATGAAGCAGTATCCCTGTTTGGGGGATTTGATCGAGGCCACTCCGTGCGAGGTGGAGGATGCGCTGACACGTTGAGCCAGCGGGTTGACCCGTCGGGTCTGGCATGTCTCCTGGCGGGACGGGATGGAGGCGGAACATGGCCGCATGATGCGTGAAGAACACGAACAGACCATTGAACACGCCATTCTGGACGGGGACTGGGATGCGGTGATTGATGTCGCCACGCGCTGGACGCAGGGTGACGCGCCAGGCCCCAGGGCGTTTTTCGTCCTGAATGCCATGTATCTGTTGAAAGGCGAATTCGCGCTGGCGTGGCGGATGTACGCGAAGTCGTTACAGGAAGAGTCGGATATTGCGGACGTTCGCGAATGGGTGGATCAGCTCATCAGGACGTATCCGGACGCCGGCTACGCGCATTTAATCCATGGCATGTGTCTGGCGCAGTCCGGTCACGCGGAGCCGGCCATCGCGAGTTATCACCAGGCCCTGCACCTGGTTCCCGACTCCCCCTTCCCGCATTTTTTCCTGGCTCAGTTGTATCAACACATGGCCCAGGTGGAGAAGGCCATCAGGGCGTATCGCCAGGCCGTCACATTGGATCCCGCCTATCTGGCCGCCCGGCTCAACTTGGGTGTGGCGTATCAGGAACGCGGCCAGTTGGAAATGGCCATTCCCCAGTATCGTGCGATCATCAAATTCGCACCCGATGATGCGTTGGGGCACATGAATTTGGCCTGCGCACTTGCCGAACAGGGAAAGATGGACGCGGCGCTCAAGGAATATAAACTGTCTGTGAAGCTCAACCCCGACGATGTCGAACTGCGCTGTGCCATGGCGGATCTCTACGAACAAAAAGGTCGGCAGGATCTCGCGATGCGTGAATATCAGGAAGCGCTGCGCATCAAGCCGGATTGCGGATTCGCCGCGACGGCAGTCGGGTGGATTTTATTGGATAAAGGGCAGGTGGATTCCGCCCTCGACAGTTTCAGTGTTGGCATCAAGGCCAATCCCGATGACGCGAGGGCCATGCTTGGGGTGGGGCGCGTCTATGATCTCAAGCGCAAACCGGAGCTTGCGGGCGAACACTATCAACGGGCCCTGCAATTAGAGAGAGACCCCGCGAAAAAAACGGCCATCCTGAATTTTATTGATAAAATTGTGGGCGGGTATCACGATTAAGCCGCGAGGGCGTCGGACAGCCGGTTACAGCGCCTGGATTGACTGCCGGAGCATGGCAATCTGGAGGGGACGTTCGCCGAGTTTCGATAATTCCACTTGGATTTGGTCTTTGAGATAAGGAGAATAGCCCACTCGGTCCAAGAACAATTCGAGCAACTGATCGTCCGGCGATTCGTTGTTCTTTTGCAGTTCTGCCAGATCCTCATCGCTGATGGGCACATACGTGTGGCCGATATGAAGAATGACCTTGTAATAATCGCCTTCGCCCCGGCGTTCAAATCGCAACCCGTCCATCGGTTCCTCCAGACCGTCACGCGCACAAAAAACATTCTATGCACAACGACTCGTCAAGGCAAGCCATGTGCCGTCTGTGGCCATCCATGACAAGCTGGGCTGTGGGGCGCAGGCTGCCGACCGCCGACATGAAATCCTCCCCGCGAAATAACGATAACGCGCACGTGCGGCAGTCATTCGCCGCCACAATCTTCACTCTGCTCACTGTGACGCTGCTACTGGTCGCGTGCGGCGGAGGTAGCAGCAGTCGCACGCCAGCATCATCACCGCTATGCCCCCCCAGCAGTGGCTTTCCACGCACAACGTGCGACCCGGTTCCATTTCCCAATTATCAGCCTGCGGATTACGACGTCCGCAAAAGCATGCATGAAACACCCGAATACACTGTGCGTTATGGGACCACGCCCGGCGCATTGACTAGAACCGATACCCATCTGGACACAATCAAAGCCGCCGCCGCTTATGCGCGGGGTGCGACTGGTGCGGGTGAGACCATCGTGATTGCGGACACCGGCATTCGCGACACCCACAGCGAGTTTGCCAATGGCGGATTTCCGGGCAACAAGAAAGTCGCCAAGGAAACCCAACAAGGCTATGCCCCGACTGATGGGGAAAAATCCCACGGCACTCGGGTGGCGGCGGTGGCGGCGGCGAATCGTGACGGTGTCGTTATGCACGGCGTCGCGTTTGATGCCCGCATCGCCTTTCTGGAAACTCGATTGGAGACTTCAGACGGTGTGTATCGCCCGACCGTCCTTAGTCGGCGGGATGATGCTGATGCCGCAATGTTTCTTGGTGAGATTGTCGAATTTGCGCAACGCAGCAACGCCTTCATCATCAATCAGAGTTTTGCGGTGTCGGGTGCGGTCTCGTCATACCGCGAAGAAGATGTGCGTTTCTATTTACGCGACACCGCCGCGGTTCTCGCGCAATCCGGCACGCCGGATGCCGACAAGCCAATCATCGTGTGGGCGGCGGGCAACGCCGGTTCGCAGTATTATCCGGACTCTAACGGCAATCCGGACCGGAGCAGGCCGGCACCGATTGACTCGCCGGAATTATGGGCTGGGCTTGGCGTCCACTTTCCAGAGTTACAAAAAAACACCATCGCGGTGGTGGCGGTGAGGCAAGACGGCACCATCGCCGATTTCTCTAACCGCTGCGGTCTCGCCAAATCATTTTGCCTCGCCGCGCCGACCGACCTGGTTGCGGCATCATGGCGTAACGACAATGACTATGCGCTCATCGGCGGCACCTCGGCCGCCGCCCCTGTGGTCAGCGGTTCGCTCGCGGTGTTGCGCCAATATTTTCGTGGGCAACTCGGCAACACCGAACTGGTCACCCGACTGCTTGTCACAGCCGATCGCACCGGCATCTATGCCGACAAAGACATCTACGGTCACGGCCTGGTGAATTTGGACGCCGCCACCTCGCCGGTCGGTGTGTTGATGACGAGCGTATCCACCGACCCGAACCGCCGCGCATTCGCCGGCAGCGGCATTGATGTATTCGGCGGCGCGTTCGGCACGGCGATACAACACCGGTTGGCGAATGTGAAGTTTGCCGCGTTTGATGAATTGGACGCGCCCTTCCTCGTGACCATGGCTGGGCAGGTGCGGTATCCGACGCGAGAAGCGGGCCTCTTGCCGCGGACGTTGCGCGTGCGGCAGGCCGAGACGATGGTTGGGGTTGGCGCGTCGGTCCACTTCGAAGTCGTGCCAGGTCCTGGCCGACAGGCCGACGAATTGCTGCTGTCGTTTGCGCCCGGCCTGACGCTGAAGCGGGAGGCGCAAGATGGGGCCGGTTGGTGGTTGTCCTGGGGGCGCCACGACGGACTTTCGCTGGGGCTGTACCGTGTCGGTTCGGCCGACTCCTTTCTCAACCGGTCGGCCTTTGCCGCGCCCTGGCTGTCGCTGGTGCGGGACGGTCCTGGCTTCGGAGTCGCGGCGCCGCTGCCGTTCGGCGGACGCCTGGCCTTCGCCGTCATGCGCGGCACGGCGTGGGACGAAGGCTACGAGCGGACCAACGGTGACTCCGGTACCGGCGTCATCATGGATTACCAGCCCGGAGGATCACTCCTGTCGCTACAAGCCGGTTTCGTGCGGGAGACGGACGGATTTCTCGGGGCGCGTTCGAGCGGCGCGTTCGGTGCGGCCTCTGCCGCCACCACATTCTCTGGCTTCAACCACCGCTGGCCGTTGAATACCCACTGGCACGCCCTCTCATCCGGATACTTCGGATGGACTCGTCCGTCATTCCAAGGCTCCGGTCTGCTGCGCGGCGCCTCGCGGGTGTACAGCAGCGCTTTCAGTCTGGGGCTGGAACGGCGTTCGTGGTGGCGGGCGGGCGACTGGCTGGGTGTCCGGGTCTCCCAACCGCTGCGCGTGGAGTCGGGCACCGTCGACCTGCGCCTGGCTGCCGGCCGTACGCGCTACGGCGAAGTCCTGTACCAGCGCCATCGGGTGAACCTGGAACCGACGGGCCGCAGTCTGCGAGCCGAAGCCGCCTGGCGGGGGCCTTTCGCCGCCGGCGATCTGTTTTTGAGCCTGGGCCTGGAACGCCACGCCAATCAGGACGCCCGGCAAGACCTTCAGTTTCTGGGAGCGATTCGGTTTGAGCGTTTCTTTTGATCCTGCCACGCCGTCAATGCGTTTCTGTTTCAAAATTGCAAAGCGGGTTTGAACGTTGTACTCTGCGCGACGGTCGAAGGGGTTGCGTGGAGGAGAGCATGGGATTGATCCTGTCCGCCCGCTTCGGCATCGTGTTCAGGCAATGATCACAGTGTGAGAGAGGAATATGTCTCGCATCTATAATTTCAGCGCCGGACCGGCGATGTTGCCGGAGGCCGTGTTGCAGCAAGCCCAGGCCGAGTTGCCGGATTGGCGCGGGGCCGGGGCGTCCATCATGGAGATGAGCCACCGAGGGAAAGAGTTTGTCTCGGTCCATGCGGAGGCCGAGCGCGATGTCCGCGATTTGCTGGGCGTGCCGGACCAGTATGCCGTGCTCTTTTTGCAGGGCGGCGCGACTGGGCAGTTTGCGGCTGTTCCCATGAATCTGTTGCGGGGGAAACGCAAGGCGGATTACATTCTGACCGGAGCGTGGGGCAAAAAAGCCGTGAGCGAGGCCAAAAAATACTGCGACGCGCATGTGGCCGCATCGTCCGAAAATCAGCAGTTTGCCACGATTCCCGCGCGTGACGACTGGGCGTTGAGCGCCGATGCGGCCTATGTCCATTATACCCCGAACGAAACAATCGGCGGCGTGGAATATCATTGGGTGCCGGACACCGGCGGCGTGCCGCTTGTCGGTGATTTTTCGTCAACCCTGTTCTCCCGCCCCCTTGATGTCGGCCGGTTCGGGCTGATTTACGCGGGCGCGCAGAAAAATATCGGGATGGCCGGCGTGACCCTGGTGATTGTGCGCGAGGAGCTGATCGGCGACGCGTGGCCGATGACACCCGGTGTGTTGAATTACGCGCAACAGGCGAAAGCCGATTCCATGTTGAATACTCCGCCCACGTATGCCATCTATATCGCGGGTTTGGTGTTTCAATGGTTGAAGAAGCAGGGGGGGCTGACGGCCATGGCGGCCATCAACGAACGCAAGGCGGGCAAGTTGTATGCCGCGATTGACGGGTCTCCTTTCTATCGCAGTCCTGTGGAACGCGCCTGCCGGTCACGGATGAATGTGCCGTTTGTCCTTGCCGATCCGGCATTGGATGGCAAGTTTCTCGCGGGCGCGGCTGACGCTGGGCTTGCCACGCTTGAGGGACATCGTTCGGTAGGCGGCATGCGTGCGAGCATCTATAACGCCATGCCGGAAGCCGGCGTGGATGCGTTAATCCACTATATGGCCGATTTTGAACAACGGAAAACGTAGCGCAACGTAGAGTCCGGGAACGAACCATGAAAATTCTCATTAGCGACAGTTTATCAACGCGGGGCATTGACGTGCTGGAACGAGGTGGGTTTACGGCTGACGTGAAGACCGGGCTGTCCCGTGAACAGTTGCTGGACACCATCAAAGATTATGATGGCATCATCATTCGGTCCGGGACCAAGGTGATGGCCGACGTCATTGACGCCGGGAGCCGTCTCAAGATCATTGGCCGTGCCGGGACCGGCCTTGATAACGTGGATTGTGAGGCCGCGACTCGTCGGGGTATTGTCGTGATGAATACGCCCGGCGGCAATACGGTCACCACGGCGGAGCACACGATGGCCCTGATGGTCGCCATGAGCCGTAAAATTCCCCAGGCATCCGCTTCGATGAAGGCCGGCAAGTGGGAGAAAAGCAAATTCATGGGGACGGAATTGTACAACAAAACCCTCGGGCTCGTGGGGTTGGGGCAGATCGGCACCTATGTGACGAAACTGGCACAGGGCCTGGCCATGAACGTGATTGGCTATGACCCCTATTTGTCGGTTGATCGTGCGCATGCGCTGGGCATTGAAGCCGTGGAATTGGACGAGTTGTTCGTCCGATCCGATTTCATCTCGGTGCATACCCCGTTGACAAAGGAGACGCGGTCGTTAATCAATGCCAAGGCCATCACCACCATGAAAGACGGCGTGATGCTGGTCAACTGCGCGCGCGCGGGCATCATTGATGAACAGGCTCTGCATGCGGCGCTGACAAGCAAAAAAGTCGCGGCGGCGGCGTTTGACGTGTTTGAAGAGGAACCCGTGAACCCGGATCATCCTTTGCTCGCACTGGATAACTTCATTTGCACGCCGCATATCGGCGCCTCGACTGAAGAAGCGCAGGAAAACGTGGCTGTCGCGATTGCCGAGCAGTTTGTTGACTATTTCAAGAAGGGCGTCACGCGCGGCGCTGTCAATATTCCTTCGGTGCCGCCGGAGATGCTGCCGCAGCTCCTTCCCTACCTGAAATTGGCGGAGCAGATGGGGTTCTTTCAGTCGCAACTGATTGACGGAGGCATTGAACAGGTCACCATGGAATACAGCGGAGATGTGGCCAATCTCCCGCTGGCTCCCATGACGGCTGCGGCGTTGAAAGGCCTGTTGGCCCCGATTTTGCAGAATGCGGTCAATGCCGTGAACGCGCCGCTGGTTGCGAAAAAACGCGGCATTGAGGTCAAGGAGATTAAAGGGGGCGACGCGGGTGAGTATGCGAGCGTGATGTGCCTGCATCTGAAAGTCGGCGATCAGCGGCATCAATTGGCCGGCACGCTGTATGATAAAAAAGAGCCTCGCATTGTGAAAAGCAATGACTATGCGGTTGAATTCATCCCCGAAGGCCACATGCTCCTGATCTATAATGTCGACCGTCCCGGTGTGATTGGGATGGTCGGTCGTATTCTTGGGGAACACAACGTCAATATTTCCCGGATGGAATGTTCCCGGACGAAGAAGGGCAGTGATGCGTTATTGATCATTGGCCTGGATGGTCCGCCGCCCGTGCAGGCGGTGGATGTCCTCAAGGAACAAAAAGACATTCTTTCCGTTCGCCTGATGGACCTTTCACGCATGTTGTAACCTCCCGTCTGTGCGATGACTCGACGTCTTCAACAACGCCCGGAGCGTCCCTCGGTTTCTTTGGAGACGACGGCTCGTTCCCTGATCCCGATCGGGATGGCCACGCTGTTGCCTGACGCGGCTCAGCGCGTGCGTCATCTGGAGCGCGTGGTCTTTGACGGGTTTGCGCAGTGGAACTATCGCGAGATTATCCCGCCGACCTTTGAATATCTGGATGTGCTGTCCGCCGGTTTGCCGGTTGAAATTCTTGAAAAATGTTACAAAGTCGCCGATTGGGCGACCGGGAGAATTTTCGTCCTTCGCCCGGACGTGACCGCACAGATCGCGAAAATTGTGGCGATGGGCCTGGCCGGGCAATCCTTGCCCCTTCGGTTAAGTTACCGCTCCACGGTGTTCCGCTATGAGCCGGAACATGCGGGTCGTGAACGGGAAGTCCTGCAACTGGGGGTCGAACTCATTGGCGCCGACGAAGCGTGGATGGATGCCGAAATTCTTATTTTGCTCATTGAATCTCTGAAGGCCGTCGGGCTGGAGGATTTCAAAGTGTCGCTTGGTCATGTCGGCTTTTACCAGTCGTTGCTCGCGCAGGCAGGCCTGTCGGAGCGGGGGTGCAAACAGGCCGAACTGGCTGCCGCGCATAAAGACCTTCCGAAACTTGAACAGCTTCTGAAAAGCGAACGCGTGTCATCCAGGCACTCCCGGTCCATTCTGGGCGCGCTGGAACGGTATGGGCGGGAAGAAGTTCTGGAATGGGGGCGCGCTGTCGCCGGGCGCAATCCCCGGTTGTTGCAACCCATCGAACGGTTGACCAGCGTGTATGCGCTGCTGGACGCCGCCGGGGTCAAGGATCACCTGCTCCTGGACCTGGGAGAGTTTCGGGGCTTTGATTACTATGATGGCATCGTCTTTGATGTATTTTCCACGAACGTTGGCTGTGAACTGGGCGGCGGTGGACGCTATAACCATTTAATCGGACGATTCGGGCGCGATCTCCCTTCCACGGGATTTGCGTTGGATATTGATCGTTTGTTCAATGCGCTTGGCGGCAGCGGACAGGAGCAGGCGTTGGACGAACAGCGTGTACTCGTGGCGGCTCCCGCGTCGCAGTTCCGGCAAGCGTTTCGCGTGAGTCAACTCCTGCGCTCGCACGGGCTGGTGGTGTGCTGTGAACCCATGCGCCGATGGGATGCGGCCCGCTCCCGCATGATTCGCAAACAGGCGCGTGCTTCCAACATGTCCTGGGTGGTGCTGGTGGGCCCGTCTTCCGTCTCGAGCGAAGAGGCTCTGGTCATGGCCGAAAAGACCACGGGCAACGCCGCATGGAAAGTCCGCATCCGCGAGCTTCCCGACCTGATTCTGCGAGGTGCGCATGCCCGTCGCTGACGTCTCCAATCTTCGGTTGCCCCCTCAAAACCTTGAAGTCGAACAGTCCATCCTCGGGGCCATCATGCTGGAAAACAGCGCGATCAATACGGCGCTTGAACTGATCTCCCCCGGCGACTTTCATCGCGGCGCCCATCGAGACATTTTTTCGGCGATGATCGCGCTGTCTGACCGGAGTGAAGTCGTTGATCAGCTCACGCTCACGGACTGTCTCAACACGGAAGGACATCTGGAGCGGATCGGTGGCGCGGCCTACGTGGCGGAACTGGTTCAGGCGGTTCCCAGCGCCTCCAATATTCGCTCCCATTGCAAAATTCTGCGTGAAAAAGCGCTGTTGCGCGAGTTGATTCGCGTCGCCACCGACGTCGTGGCCAAGGGGTATGAAGAGAGCATGGAGCCAAGCGTGCTCCTGGAACAGGCGGAGCAGGATATCTTTCAGCTTGCCCAGGGCCGCCTGGCGAAGTCGTTTGCTTCCATGAAGCAAATCGTGATTCAGGGTGTTGAACTTGTCGAGAAGTTATCCAGAAAAAAAGAGAGAATTACCGGCGTGCCCACGGGGTACAGAGAGATTGACCGCATTACAGCCGGTCTGCAGCCGTCGGATCTCGTGATTGTCGCGGGCCGACCCAGTATGGGGAAAACCAGTTTTGTCTTGGGCATCGCTGAACATGCCGCGATTCGCGCGAATTTAACGGTGGGCATTTTCAGCCTGGAAATGTCGAATGCCCAACTGGTGCTGCGGATGTTGAGTTCTCTGGCGTTCCTGGATGCGCATGATTTGCGGACGGGGCAACTTCGGGATGGGGATTGGAGTGCGTTGTGTGAGGCGGCGAACCGTCTGGGAGAGGCCAAAATTTTCATTGATGATTCCGGCGGACTCACGGTGCAGCAGATGCGGGGCAAGGCTCGTCGCCTCAAATCGGACCAGGGGCTGGACCTGTTGATCATTGATTATCTTCAACTCATGCAGGGTCGTCATAATGCGGAATCTCGACAACAGGAAATCTCCGATATCAGCCGGTCGCTCAAAGCCCTGGCCAAAGAGTTGGACATTCCGGTGGTTGCGCTGTCTCAATTGAGCCGCGCGGTTGAGGCGCGGAAGCCGCCCATTCCGGTGTTGGCCGACCTGCGGGAATCGGGGGCGATTGAACAGGATGCGGACGTGGTCATGTTTATTTATCGAGCCGAAGAGTATGCGCCGACGGAGGATAACCACGGCGTCGCGGATATCCTGATTCGGAAACACCGAAACGGGCCAACGGGAGACGAACAACTCTATTTCCAAAAAAAGTATGCCAAGTTTGCCGATCGCGAGACCCATTACGGCGAGCCGTAACGTGCGCTGGTATTGTTCCGGTACCCCTGTTGAATGAAGGGAATCTGATGTATGTGAGGCACCCACCACGGCGGCGTTCTCCGGAGGCACGGGTGGCGGCCATCTGTCTTCTGCTGTCGCTGATCGCGGTATCGTGTGCCGCGGTGCCTGATCCCCAACCGGATTCCGTCGCACACACCGAATCCGTTCATCCTCTCCTGCCTGCTCCGGCGTACTTTCATTTTTTGCGAGGCTATCTGGCGGAACTCGCCGATGACGTGCCGACCGCGCTGACCGAGTACCATGCGGCCCTGGACGTTGATCCGGAATCGGTGGTGTTGCGCGTGCGGCTGGCCGCATTGCAGTTTGTGTCCGGGGCCATGCCGCAAGCGGTGGCCACGTTGGACGCCATTCCGCAGGATCAGGCTCGGGACGCGGTCATGCTGACACGGATGGCGAAAATCTATGCGGGCGCGGGGCAACAGGATCATGCGTTGGAACTCTACGAAGACGCCATCCGTGTGAATCCCGAAGAGGGGGCGCCGTATTTTTCCAAAGGCGTGTTGCTGCTCAATCTCAAGCGAACCCTGCAGGCCGAAGAAGCCTTCACGCGAGGTCTGGTTCGCGCTCCGCAATCCCATCTGGGGTATTTCTATCGAGGCAAAGCCCTGGAGGCCCAGGGCAGGCGTGCCAGGGCCAAAGAGGACTACCGCCACGCGATCACCCGGGCGGAACAATTTGCACCGGCCTATCAAGCCCTGGCCCTGTTGCATGAGTCCGACGGGAACATTCAGGAAGCCATTCAACTGTATGAGCGATTGGTCACGTCTGGCACTCCGCATGCAAAAAACTTCCGCAATGATTTGGTTCGTCTCTTGCTGCAATACAAGCGATACGGGCGGGCGTTGGAGCTTTTTGATCAGATGATTGCGGAGGACCCCGAGGACCTGAACGCGCATATCCGCAGAGCGCTGGTCTCTGTGGAGATGGACGACTCCCATCGCGCGCTTGCGGATTTGAAGCGGCTGGTCCACGCGCATCCGTCGGAGCTGCGGGTTCGCGATTATTTGGGGTGGGTGTACGAACAGGTTGGCGATGAGCAAGAGGCCATTGAGGCGTATCGCACCAATATCACGATGGATGCGACATTTTATGACAGCTCGATTCATCTGGGGATGCTGTTGTACCGACTCAATCGCTTTGATGAAGCGACGCCGCATTTGATCCAGGCGGCGACGCTCAATCCCAGGAATCCGGAAACACACCTGTTGCTGGGATTAAGTTACCTGCAGGCGGAGCGCTTTGAGCGCGCCCGGTCGGCCTTTGTCAGGGGATTGGACTCTCATCCCGCCGCCGAGGATCTGCGGTTTCATCTCGGCGCCACGTATGACAAACTGAACCGATTCCCCGACGTGGTGCGGGAAATGGAGGCGGTATTGGCGCTCAATCCGGATCATGCCGATGCGCTGAATTACCTGGGTTACAGTTACGCCGAGCGAGGCATGAAGGGGGAAGAGGCCGTGACATTAACGCGACATGCGGTCTCGATCAAGCCGGACAATGGGGCGTATGTTGATAGTTTGGGGTGGGCGTTATTCAAAGTTGGCCGGGTGGCCGAAGCCCTTCAGGAACTGAAGCGGGCCATTGAACTCGTGAACGATGACCCCGTGATTTTTGAGCATTTGGGAGAAATTTATCTGACGCAACAACATCGTGAGGAGGCTCAAAAGGCCTGGATTCGTTCTCTGGCGTTGAATCCGGAGAATGAGCAATTAATCCGGCGATTCCGCGAGGTCGGGTTTGGGACTCCGCCACACCTGTCCAATCGGAATGGAACGTCATCGGATGATCAGGATCACGTGAGTCACTATTCGGGTCCGGCGCTTTCCGGAGCTTCCGGTTCCAAGACGGACGTCGGTCAGTGATCAATCAGCGTATGCCGTGTGGAGATCTCGCATGAAGGGACGCATCGGCCACAACCAGAGAGGGGAACCTGTGTTACATACTGTCTACCATCAGCGGGGGTTTAGTTTGATCGAACTGATGATCGTGGTGGCGCTCATCGGCATTTTGGCGGCTATTGCCATTCCAAATTTTCTTACCTATCAGGCTCGGGCCAAACAGTCGGAAGCCAGAATGAACCTGGCGGCGATTCACACGGCTGAAGTGATCTATTTTGCCGAAAATAACGCCTACGGCAAGACGTTCAACGATATTGGATTTTCTGTGACGACGGGGTCGTCCCCGCGGTATCAATACATGTTGGGAGCCACGGAGACGACGGGTGCCGGCTCGACTGGCTGTACGGTGTCTACCACCCTTATCCATACCACGGATTCGGAGTTTGCAACGGGCTTTAAGGCTTTTGCGGTGGGCAATATTGATGGCGATGCGACGTGTGACGTGTGGAGCATTGATCAGAATAAAGATTTGGATAACGGCGTAAATGATTTGATAACACCGTGAAGTAAATCACACCCTAGAGTCTTGCAATTGCGTCGTTCAGTGGGTGCCTTTCCCTGATTCCGTCCAGGCCAGCTCCGCAACAGTGTTGGTAGCGGTCCGGCCATGGACAGCCCGTTCCAGGCAAGACCTCGCGTTTTGTTATGAAGCGCGTGGTCCGCTCAATCCTGCCCCTGTTCCTTGACATGCTTCAAGAAGGTTTGCTATGTGTCATTGACTTTTGGGCTTAGTGCTCAAGGGATGTTGCGATGTGATTTGGCCTGCCTGTCTCTCTCTTGATGGCTCGGTCGTTAGACAGTGTTTCGTCAGACAAGCCCGCTATGGATCTTCTCAAAAATATTCTGGGACGACTGTCCAATAGTTTGTTGGCATCGGTCCCCTCCGGTCTGCGATCCTATCCCCGGACGCCGCATGTCCCTTCCTTGAAACTGGTTTCGAATAACTCGACTGCGGAGAAGACGTTGGAAGTGACGCATGGCCGTTCGGCTCATTCTGCCGTTGGCCATGCCGAAGCCGTTGAAGAAGCACTGGTGCGGAGTGAGACCTGGTTTCTCCAACGACAGCATCCCGTCGCCGGCTATTGGGTTGAGGAATTAGAGGCGGATACGACGTTGACCTCGGAGTATTTGATGTTGCGCCGGTATATCGGCGCGGTGGATACGGATCGGGAAGCCCGTATGATCTCCTATCTGCAGAGGACCCAGCTTGAAGACGGGGGGTGGTCCATTTATGCCGGTGGTCCCATGAATGTCAGCGCTTCGATCAAAGCCTATTTTGCCTTGAAATTGGCCGGGGTCCTGCCGGACGCGCCGGGGATGCGTCGAGCCAGAGAAGTCATCCTGGAAAAAGGCGGGGTGGTGTCAGCCAATGTGTTTACGAAAATCACGCTGGCCCTGTTTGGACAATATGACTGGAGGGGCATCCCGAGTATGCCACCCGAAATTATGCTGGCCGCTCAATGGCGGTATTGTAATGTGTATGCCGTCTCCTACTGGTCGAGAGTCGTGATTGTGCCGCTGTTCATTGTTTTTGCCTTTCGCCGGGAATGCCGGATTGAGGCGGACCAGGGGATTGAAGAATTGTTTTGCGTGCCCCCGAATCGGGTGAATTATCGCAAGATGCCCCCGTTTCAAAAAGATTGCGCGTTCATAAGTTGGCGAAATTTTTTTGTGTGGAGTGATGCCGTCCTCAAAGTCTGTGAAAAATATACGCCGCTGTTCATACGAAAAAAAGCGGTGAAGAACGCCGAAGCCTGGTTGGTGGAGCGTATGCAGGGCGAGGGGGGGCTTGGAGCCATTTACCCGGCCATGGCCAATTCGATGTATGCCCTGGCGGCGCTTGGGTATCCCGTGAGCCATCCGCTCGTCCAAAAAGCCCTGCGAGCCATTGAAGCGCTGGAGATTGACACACCGGATTCAGCCGACGGGCAGACGCCGGAGACCCTTCACCTTCAGCCGTGCCATTCACCAGTTTGGGATACGGCCTTATCCATGAATGCCCTCATTGAACGAGGTCTCGCCGTTGATCATACGGCGCTGAATCGTGCCGCGGCCTGGTTGCGTTCGCGTCAGACCCGGAAGGTGGGGGACTGGATCATGTCGGCTCCCGAGGCCCAACCAGGCGGATGGGGGTTCCAGTTTGAAAATGAGTGGTATCCCGATGTTGATGATACGGCTGCGGTCGTGATCGCGCTGGCGAAATGTTCGCCGCTGCAGCCCCCCGACCGCGATGAAACCATTTGGCGGGGGAGTCAGTGGGTGCTGGCCATGCAAAGCTCCAATGGAGGGTGGGGGGCGTATGATCGGAACAATGACAGACTGATTTTCAATCAGATTCCCTTCGCGGATCATCAAGCATTGCTTGATCCGCCAACGGCGGACTTGACGGGGCGGTGTCTGGAGATGCTTGGCATGCTGGGCTATGACCGGTCCCATCCTGCCGTGGCCCCGGCTCTTGAATTTCTGCGACGGGAACAGGAAGCTGACGGCAGTTGGTATGGACGGTGGGGCGTCAATTACCTGTATGGCACGTGGTGTGTTCTGACCGGTCTGCAGGCCATTGGGGAGCCGATGTCCGATCCATGGATTCAACGCGCCGTGGTCTGGTTGGAATCCAAACAAAACATGGATGGCGGATGGGGTGAATCCTGCGCGTCGTATGCTGACCGGGCGTGGTCGGGAGAAGGCGACAGTACGCCCTCGCAAACGTCCTGGGCGCTCATGGCCTTATTGGCCTCGGGTGTTCCGGATTCCTTGAGTGTCGCGCGCGGTGTGAATTTTCTGCTTCGCCGCCAGCAGGGCAACGGGACATGGGTCGAACCGTGCCATACGGGCACGGGATTTCCTCGAGTCTTCTATCTGCGCTATCATGGGTACAGTAAATATTTCCCCATGTGGGCGTTGGCCATGTATCGGAATATTCGCATGCACGGGCAGGCGAAGGCTGACACCTTGCGGCATGGTGCTCAATTAGCCCGGAACCGGCCATAGCCTCTGGCGATTGGTCACGTCAGTCTTCTTGTTTGCCTTCACCCTTTTCCGGAGCGCTTCCTGGAGCATATCGCCGTCTTTGCCGCGACTACCTGGGAATGTCGAGCCATTGTGCGCGCGTTGCCGTCTTGTCGCGTGGAACGGGTCAACGGGGTGGCATGGTATGGATGGGAGCATCCTTCATGCTTTGTCGCTGTCATCCGGACAGGAATCGGACCGGCGAACGCGTGGGCCGTTTGTCAGGCTGTTGCTGACCAAAGACCCTGGACCATGTGCCTGGCGTCGGGATATGCCGGGGCGCTGGTTCCCGCTCATGTCGGCGATCTGGTGATACCGGAACAGGTACTCGGTTGTGCCCCTGACCGGACAGGCGCTTTCCACGATGCCTTGCTTGCCTGCAACGCGTTCTGTCGACAAATGGCACGGGACATGGCACAATCATCGGGGTGCGCGGTGCTTCCCGGGCGTGTCGTGACGGTGCAGACGGTGGTGTGCCTGGCCCGGGAAAAGCAGGCCATGGGCCGTGCCTGCGACGCGAGTGGTCTGGATATGGAAAGTGCGACGATTGGGACGGTTGCCGCACAATACGGCATCCCATTTTTCGTGGTTCGGTCAATTTCAGATCTTGTGGAGGAAGACTTGCCCCGTAACCTGACCCTGTTTTGCCACCCTGCCACGTTTCTTCAAGGGGTATGGGGTGTGGTCACCACGCCACGGGTCTGGCCGGCGTTGAATCGTCTGCGTCGGCAGAAAAATGCCGCGTCGGCCAGCCTGACCAGATTTTTTGAAACATTCTTCTTGCGAGTATCGAATAGACGGCGTACCGATGAGACCAACGGTGTGAAGTCGCAGAGAGAACAGGAACCAGTACCATGAGGGGATGGGCGTGATGGGCAGCATGAGGTACGCGCTGACGGGCGGGTTGCTCGTGTGGGTGATGGCGGGATTGATGGCGACGCTCGTCGTGGCCGAGGCGAGGGCGGAATCGGCGACAGCAGCCATGCAAAAGACCCTTGATCGGGTGTTGGTGGTGTTGGGAGATCCCTCGCTCCAGGTACCGGAGCGCGCCGGGGAGCGCTTGGCGGCCATGGAAAGACTCATCGGAGAACGATTCGACTATAAAGAAATGGGGAAACGAACTCTGGGAAGAGGGCAGTGGGAGATGCTGGATGCCGCCCAACGGAAAGAATTTGTGAGCCTGTTTCGGCGATTCCTCTCGAAAACGTATGCCGGGAATCTGGACAATTATTCCGGTGAGAAAATTGAATACCTCAATGAGCGGAGAAAAGGAAATTTCGCGGAAGTGCAGACAGCAGTCTTCGCAAACGAGTTGGAGGTGCCGATCCATTATCGGTTGCTGAAAGATTCGGAGACATGGAAAGTGTATGACGTGGTGATTGACGGCATCAGTCTGGTGAAAAATTTTCGAAGCCAGTTTGAGCGGATCATCAGGGACAAATCGCTGAAGGGGCTTTTTGAAACATTGCGAGGCAAGCTCGCGCCCGAGGTGTCCCGAGTTGATTCCTTGACGTCGCGTCGTGAGTTTGCCACACTTGCACGTCTCCATAAGGTTTATCAGTGATGAGCCGATTGTTGGCGATGTTCTCTTCCCTTGCTACCGAGAGGCTGGGGTGGTGTCTATCCTGAACAGAATCAAAAGTCCCGCTGATCTCAAACAGTTGCCCCCGGAACAATTTCCGCGTCTCTGCGAGGAAATTCGTGAACAGATTGTGTCCGTCATCTCGAATGTGGGCGGGCATCTTGCCTCGAATCTGGGCGTCGTTGAATTGACGGTGGCGCTCCATTACGTGCTGAATGCTCCCGAAGATCTGATTGTCTGGGATACCAGCAATCAAACCTATGCCCATAAGCTGTTGACTGGGCGTCGGGAACAGTTTTCCACGATTCGGCAATTTGAGGGATTAAGCGGATTTTGCAAGCGGGAAGAAAGTGCGTATGACACGTTTGACGCGGGCCATGCGGGTACGGGTGTCTCGGCGGCAACGGGATTTGTGGAAGCTCGCGAACAACGCAAACAATCACACAAGGTCGTCTGTGTCGTCGGTGATGGCGCGTTGACGGCGGGTTTAACGCTGGAGGGCCTTCAGCACGCCGGTAGTTTACAGAAAGACATGGTCGTGATTTTGAACGATAATCAAATGTCGATCTCGAAAAACGTCGGCGCCATTTCCGCCTATCTGACCCGGACGATCACCGGAGAGTTGTACACGCGCATCAAAAAAGAGACGAATCAAATTCTGGATCTGGTTCCGCGTATCGGGAATCCGGTAAAGAAAATCGCCAGTCAGGCGCAGGAGTTGGCCAAAGGGCTGGTGTCGCCGGGTGGGCTGTTTGAAGAACTGGGCTTTCGGTACGTCGGCCCCATTGACGGCCACAATTTTGCGCATCTGTTGCCCACGTTGAAAAACGTGTTCATGCTGAACGGTCCCACGTTGTTGCATGTGGTCACGAAAAAGGGGTTGGGCTATGAACCGGCCATGAAAAATCCCGTGTGGTTTCACGCCAGCGGGCCTTTTGACCCTGCAACGGGGAACGCCAGGCAACAGGCGAAGCGACCCTCGTACAGCGCTGTGGCCGTTGACACGCTGATTCGCCTGGCCAAAGATGATGCGCGCATTGTGGCGATTACGGCTGCGATGTGTGAAGGGACCGGATTGACGGCGTTTAAGAACGCCTTTCCCGATCGCCTGTATGACGTGGGCATCGCCGAGCAGCATGCCGTGACGTTTGCCGCGGGCATGGCCGCGCAGGGCATGCGACCGGTGATTCTCATTTATTCCACCTTCCTGCAACGGGCGTATGACCAGGTCATTCATGACGTGGCCACGCAGAATCTTCCAGTGACGTTCTGCATTGATCGGGGCGGACTGGTTGCCGAGGATGGGGCCACGCACCATGGGGCCTTTGACCTGGCGTATCTCCGGCATATGCCGAACATGGTGATTATGGCCCCGGCGGACGAAAATGAATTACAGCATATGGTCAAGTCCTGTATCAGTTATAATCGGCCCGTCGCGGTTCGCTACCCGCGAGGCGCGAGCCTGGGGGTGGATATGGATCCCGTGCCGGAAGTGCTGCCGCTGGGCAAGGGGGTCTTGTTGCGAGAAGGGGCGGACATCGCTCTGGTGGCGGTTGGCGTGATGGTTTCCAAGGCGATGGAGGCTGCCGACCGGCTGGCGCAGGAAGGGATTTCCGCCTCGGTGATTAATGCGCGGTTTGTCAAACCCCTTGATGGCGCCCTGATTGGTGATGTTGCAAAGCGCGTGAAATGTTTGCTCACCATCGAAGAATCATCCATCATGGGCGGATTTGGGTCCGCGGTTCTTGAGTTCCTCTCCGAAGAAGAGATGCTGCATGTGCCAACGAAGTGCGTGGGGCTTCCTGACCGGTTCATTGAACAAGGGCCGCAGGCGTTGCTGCGTGAGCGCTATGGCTTGACGGCTGACGGCATTTATCAACAGGCGAAACAATTATTTGCTCAAGTGTCCGTCCCCACTGTGTTGACCTGAAATCACGTTTCTTCCATGCGTATTACTCGAAAAAAGACCAAAGTCGTCCAAGTGGGTTCCGTCACCATTGGCGGAGGCGCTCCCATATCCGTCCAGTCCATGACGATCCCGCATCCGAGGGACAGACAGGGAACCATCACGCAAATTCATCAACTGGAACAGGCCGGCTGTGAAATCGTGCGGATTGCCGTGCCCGATCAAGAGGCGGTTGACGCCCTTCCTGCCATTAAAGCACAAACAACCATTCCCTTAATTGCGGACGTGCACTTTGACCATCGTCTGGCGATCAAAGCCGCTCAAGTGGTGGACTGTGTGCGCATTAATCCGGGCAATATCGGGCCGTGGTGGAAATTGGCCGAGGTCATTCAGGCGGTACGGGATCGGGGCATTCCCCTTCGCGTGGGCATCAACGGCGGTTCGTTGGAGCGTCCACTGCTGGAGAAGTACGGGTATCCCACTGCGGAGGCCCTGGCGGAGTCGGCGTTGAATGCCGTTCATGCCATCGAAGACGCGGGCTTCACCGACATGAAGGTGTCGTTAAAAGCCTCCGACGTTCACATGGCCGTTGATGCCTGCTGGTTGTTTGCCCATCAATCCGATTATCCGCTGCATATCGGCATCACCGAGGCCGGGACGGCGATGACCGGGGCGGTCAAATCCGCTCTTGGGTTGGGGTGGTTACTATCCCAGGGCATCGGCGATACCCTGCGGGTGTCCCTGGCTGCCGATCCTGTGGAAGAGGTGAAGGTCGGTTTTGAAATTCTGAAATGCCTGGAACTGCGCCATCGCGGCGTGAACGTGATTGCCTGTCCGACCTGCGGACGGGTGGAAATTGACGTGGTGCGGATGGCCAACGAAGTGGAAAAACGGTTAAGCCATATTACAACACCCTTAAACGTGTCGATCCTTGGATGTGTGGTGAACGGCATTGGTGAGGGCAAAGAGGCCGATATCGGGATTGCGGGTGGACAGGGCATGGGCATTTTGTTCAAAAAAGGCAAACTCGTGAGAAAGGTGCCCTCGGAAGAACTGGTGGACGTGCTTGTTGACGAGGTGGAGTTGATGGCGTTGGAACAGTCTGACGCAAAGACACCTCGCGACGTGCCCCTCTCGCCCACGTTGGATGCGTCCCGTGACGATCTGTCCCGTGTTGACGCGGCCACGTCCGCGCCCTCTTCCAGTCGTGACATTCCCGTTTTGCCTTCGCGCTGACGCGGTGGTGGTTCATGGAACATTCCTGACAGATGGTTGAGCGGTGGCGTGGTCTGCCGTGTCCCCTTGTCAGGGGTTCCTGGACCTCGTTATAATGTGGCGCGGGCGCCGTACCCAAGTGGTTAAGGGAGCAGTCTGCAAAACTGCGATTCAGCGGTTCGAACCCGCTCGGCGCCTCCATTGTTATGGTCTTGCGTTCAGAGTGCGGGAAGGGATTGAGGCCCGTTTGGGTGCTCGGTCTTGTCATCGTCTAGCAGATAGATAGAAAGGGTCACGAAAATCCATGGCGGTTCCTCTCTCACAAATGGTTACTGTTGCGAGTTATGTCATCTTGCAAAAACTCAAGCGCGTGTCATTCTATCCTCTGGTGTTGATGCTGGAGCCGATCTTTCGGTGCAATCTGGCATGTGCCGGGTGTGGAAAAATCCAGTATCCCGATCACGTCCTGGATCGGCGGTTGACGCCTGAACAATGTTGGGCCGCGGCTGAAGAATGCGGCGCCCCCATTGTGAGTATCCCCGGCGGAGAGCCGCTCATTCATCCGGAGATGCCCGAGATTGTGCGCGGGCTGGTTCGGCAGAAACGCTACGTGTATTTGTGCACGAATGCGATTCTCATGGAACGAAAAATTGACGAATATGAGCCTTCAAAATATCTGACCTTCAGTGTCCATATGGACGGATTGCGCGATGAACATGATCTCGCAGTGTGTCGTGACGGCGTGTTTGACGTGGCGATGAGAGCGATCAGAGTCGCGCTCAAAAAAGGGTTCCGGGTCACCACCAATACGACGCTGTTCAACGATGCGAATCCGGTCCGTGTGCGGGCCTTTTTTGACGCGATGATGGATCTGGGGGTGGAGGGGATGATGGTTTCTCCCGGCTACAGTTACGAAAAGGCTCCGGATCAACAGAGTTTCCTGACGCGACATCGGACGCAGAAACTGTTTACCCAGTTGCTCACGGACCGAAAGCGTCGGTGGCGCTTTAATCAATCGCCCCTGTTTTTGGAATTTTTAATGGGCAAGCGTGAGTATCAATGCACGCCATGGGGGAATCCCACTTATAATATTTTTGGCTGGCAAAAACCCTGCTACCTCTTGCAGGAAGGCTATGCGAAGAGTTTTCAGGCCCTGTTGGACGAGACGGCATGGGAGCAGTATGGCGTTGGGCGTAATGACCAATGCAAGGACTGTATGGTGCATTGCGGGTACGAAGCCTCGGCCGTCGAAGATACGTTTAGTTCGTGGTCGGGGTTTGCCGGAACAGTCAAAGCCACGCTGTTTCCCAACGCGACCTGATACCTCACATCGCATTGACCCACCCGTTCAGCGTAACCGCGCCCATGTCTCACGAAACAACCGAACGCCCTTCCGCAAACAGCCTTCAGGGGACGGTTTTTCGTCCATGCTCCCAGGAGGAACTGCTTCAGGTGGTGGAATGGGCGTTTGATTACCGGGGCGACGTGACGCTTGAACTCACAGTTCCGGAATCCATTTGCGGCTATGTCTCCAACCAAGTGGTTGATGGTCAGGATTCCTACCTCGAAATGTTCCAGTCGGATCACCCCGGTCTCCTGAAAATTTTCTGTCGCGATATTCAGAGCATTCATTTTACAGGGGAGGACACGGCTTCGGGGCGATCATGGGAAGCCTGGGTTCAGAAAAAACAGAAAGACGGGAAGCCCTGACGACCATCATGAGCGTCCTGTCCGTCTCCCTTCCGGCGAGAGTCTGTCTGAATCAGGCTCTCGCCGGAAACATTATGGTCTGTCAGGTGACACCGGACAGGAGGTTTTTCCCCGCACCATGAGACCGTTTCAGGGAGCCTGATTATTGACAGATGAAAGCCCATATGCTAGAAGGTCGCCGACCTTTTGCCCAGCATTTTCCTTCCCGTTCCGTGAGGGACCAACCTGTGTGATGCCGTACCGTATATGACAGAGACAGCAGAAACGACGTCTGCTTTTTGAGGTGTTTCTTTTCACAAGATGAGGGGTGGTACAATGGCGGACGCATGCCGAAAGACGTTGAGTGCCGTTGCGATCATAGCGATGGGATGGACATTGTC
Organism: Nitrospirales bacterium; assembly: GCA_965207175.1. Lineage (GTDB taxonomy): Bacteria > Nitrospirota > Nitrospiria > Nitrospirales > UBA8639 > Bin75. Next base: position 864,041 of record OZ242269.1, on the reverse strand, counting down.
AGCCTGCGGGGAAGCCAAGCCACCCGTTCCGCCACCGCCGCCGCCGCCGGAGTATGCCGACAAGCATATGCCGGACGGCTATTGGAACAACCCCGACATTCTTGCGGAAGGGAAAGCCATTTTTATCGGCGCGGAGAATATTGATGTCAATTGCGCCAGTTGTCATGGGAAAAACGGCAAACCCGTGAAGGCCGGTGCCCGGGATTTTCGCGGAACCGAACACATGAAGTTATTCTCCGACTCCCAGTGGTTCTGGCGTGTCTCCGAAGGGGTCAAAGGCACCAAAATGAAATCCTGGAAATCCAAGCTGCCGGAGGATGATCGGTGGAAAGTGATTGCCTATGAAGCCACCTTTGGCCTGAAGGGCATGGAATACAATGTGACGCATCAGCAATGGGCTCCCGCGGGAACACCCGATGATGATCCGATGTTTACTGCGCCCATGGCCTCCGAGGCAGCGTCGAAGTAGCCATGCGACGTTTCCCGGCACAGGTGAGGGCGGCCCACTGTCGGATCGAGAATAAGGAGGGCGACCACCCTTGAAAGTCATCACGCGCAGTTTTTGGATTGCTCTCGGGCTGGTGCTTGGGGGCGTTGCCGTCGCCTGGGCCCAGATTCCGCCCGCCCCGTCGGTGGAACTCCCGTACATCGGCAATCGGACCGGGGTGTGGGTGGTGGCGCAACTCCACATTTTATTTGCGGCCTTTATTCTGGGCGCACCGATCTTCGCCGTGGTGTCGGAATGGCTGGGCTATAAAAATCAGGACCCGAGGTATGATCGTCTTGCCAGGGAAATCACCAAAGTCACGGTGATTTTATACAGCATGACGGCGTTGACGGGCGGGCTGTTCATTTTTGTTCTGCTGGGCACCTATCCGGGATTTACCACTTGGCTGATCAAGCATTTCTTCCTTGTGTTCGCCGTGGTGTACCCCCTGTTGTTTATTCTGGAAACGATTGTGCTGTACACGTATTTTTACTCCTGGGATTCGATGAGTGGCGCAAAGAAAGCCCGACATATTGCCCTTGGGGTGTTGTTAAACGTGGTGGGAACCGCCACCCTGTTTATCATTGACGGGCCCACGTCGTTTATGAACACGCCCGCCAAATCCGCGGAAGGCGTCTCCTTGCTGGAATTTATCCAGACCGCGGGGTTGTGGGACAAGGTGGCCAATTACAGTTGGATGCCCCTGAATCTTCATCGGCTGGTCGGCAACGTCACGTTTGGCGGGTTCATTGCCGGACTCGTGGCGGCGTATATGTATATGGGATCAAAAACGGATGAAGATCGTGCGTATTATGACTGGATGGGGTTTGTGGGAAATCTGGTCGGCGTGGGCGCGCTTTTGCTGCTCCCGTTTATGGGATACCTGCTGGCCTATGAACTGTGTGATTATGATGCGTCCATCTGCCCCTACATGATGGCCGACCAACTCTCAATGTTTTTTGAAATGCAGGGTGCCATGGTTGGTCTGATTTTTCTGGCCAGTAACTATTACATCTGGTTGAGCATGAAGCGCATTCAGGGGGTGGAGCAAGTGCGTATTTCCGGACTGGTCATGGTGGCGGTGATGCTCATTCCCGCGGTCATGGGTGTGGCCTGGAAAATGTTCCCGCCGCCGGAATGGCAGTCGCTGATCTTTCTGGCCCTGCTGGTCCTGCTCCCGCCGGTCTTGAGCAAGCTTCCCGGTTTGCGATTTACCGTTTCGGCTTTCACCATGATCAAGGTCGGCTTTTTGATGATTGTGGTGGCCGATGCCATCTGGATGACGCCGCATGGATTTGTGGCCACTCAAGCGTTGGCGACCGAAGAGGTGGAGATTCCATCCTGGGCGTCCGAACTGGCGCTGATGCCGGCAAAAAACGCGGCCGCGTTTACGTTGGTCTTTCTCACCATCGTCAATTATATTCTCTACAATCGGGCCATTCGGACCGGAACCATTATTTGGGGAAAAATTGATTTTGCGTCGCAGTTCGTGCTGATTTTTCTGGCGTTCAGTGCCATCTGGACGATGGGCCTGATGGGGACGGTGCGGTCGCTGACCAGAAAATATTACCATGTCTATAACCTCTATCCGGATTTTACCGCGGAAGCATTTACGCCGACGTTGGCCTATTCCGCCTGGTTGATTACGGGGATCACGCTGATTTTTTTTCTTGTCGTGAGTTTCGCCATTCTTGTGACGTTGCGGCCCGGGAGCCGGAAGGCGTCGCTCTCGTCTGGGGATTCGGTGCCGGCGGGTGCGAAATAACAGAGCGTGGGAACGTGCATGGTTGCCCAAGGTTTCAAACACATCCTGATCAGAAATAGCGCGATCGGCTTTGCCGTGGGGATCATTCTGGTCCTGGTGGCGCGAGTGACGCACTTTCCGCTTGTGTTCCAGATCATGTTTTTTGTGTACGCGATGCTGGGAGCCGGTGTCTTCATCCTGCTTGACGCGCCGTCAATGAAACGCCTTGAGGGGGGAAGGGCCGTCATCGGCCTCGTGTTGTTTTACCTCGTGATTTCGGGCGTGTATATTGGCGGGGCCACTGGCCTTCCGCAGTACGATCCTGAAGTCGAAAAAGGCAAAATCGAAAAGGTGCTGAAAGCGCGTCGTGCCAGAACCCAACAGGGTAAGGCCGAAGAATTGATCGCGAGCGTGCGCGTCCTGAATGATCGAGCCGCCGCCATTGAACGGCACATGAAAGCCCTGGGCGGCGGGGTGCAGGTTGTTGTGGAAGCGGCGCCCATGCCCATGGCAACAGGGACGGCGGGCGATTTGCTCGCGCTTGGCCAAGAGCAATGGGAGCTGCAGGAGTGTTACAACTGCCATAAACTCTTTGGAAAAGGTGGAAAGAAGCGGGGGCCTGTCCTGGACAATATCGGCAATCTCATGACGCCCGCGGAGCTTCGGCAAAAAATTCTTGAGCCTAAAAGCTGGATGGCCGAAGGATTTGAAAAGCAGTACAAGAAAGGCAAAATGCCGGATAAATACAAGGACCTGATGTTTGACGAAGAAATTGACGCGCTGGTTGTCTTTTTGTCGTCGTTGAAAGACGCGTCGGCGAATACACCGAAGCCTGTCAAGATGCAATAACCCCACTGGACGTTGTTTGTTCCATGCAACCGAAAATCACAGCCAGCGCACGATGTGCCGACGGAGCAGTTGGAAGCATTTCCAAAATCATTGTTGATCCGCTGTCCTGTGAGATTAGTCATGTGGTTGTTCGGGAACGTGGCGGGCAGGGCGTGGAGCGACAGGTGCCGATCGGGCAGGTGGAGACCGTTCCGAATGAAGAAGAGGTGATACTGCGGGGGTCAATGGAGGAATTCAGGCAATGGCCCGCGCTGGATCGTGCGGCGTATGTCACGATTCATGAGGTGGAGATTGCCCATCTGGAAGATCACCTTCGCGTGGAGCCTGGCGAAATCCTGGTTCCCTACCCCCGGCTTGAACAGGGGGTGCCGCGTCGGAATTTTTTCGCGAATATGACGCATGTGATTGGCGCGTTGATTGCGTTGCCGCTGGTGTTTCCGGTTGTCAAATATCTCATGAAGCCCATGTATCGGCCGTATGACAATACCTGGTTTTCCGTGGGCAATATCCGCAAAGTCAGAAAAGAAAACGTCGGGTACCAGTTCAAGTATGCGCGGGGCTTTAAGGAAGCGTTTATGCCGGAACAGCGCATTGAAAAGAATATCTGGATGGTGAAGGCGACGCCGGCTGTCCAAAAAGCCATCTACGGCGGAAAAGATAAAACATTCTACGACGACAAGGGCAACGTGGTCTGGGTGAATAAAGCCAACGCGCCGTACATCGGATTTTCAGGAAAATGTCCACATTTGGGATGTGGTTACAAGTGGCGCAGGACGAAGAATTATCCCGACGGGGTGTTTTTGTGTCCCTGCCATTTGAGTATCTATGATGAGGCGGGCAAGGTGTTGGATGGGCCTGCCCCTCGGTCGCTTGATGTGTTGCCCATGCAGATCAATGCTGTGGGAGAAGTGAAGATCATTGATGTGGAATATAAAGCCGGAGTGAAAAACCAAATCCGCTTGCTGTAAGGGTGTGTCCGCCTGGTTTCCATGAACAGTTCCCCCCCCCATACCCCGAACGAACCCAGCGCGTTTGAAAAAGTCGTTGAGTTTGTTGACGAGCGGGTCGGTCTGAAAACGATTCAGGCCAAAATGCTGAATGAGCCTGTTCCGGGAGGCTCACGATGGGCGTATACGCTCGGGTCGTGCCTGCTGTTCATCTTTATTCTGCAGGTGGTGACCGGGATTCTGTTGATGTTCTATTACGTCCCGAGCATTGATCATGCGTATGCGAGCACGCAGTACATCATTCACGAAGTGGATTACGGGTGGTTCCTGTTGAGTTACCATTTTTGGGGATCATCGGCCATGGTGGTGATGGTCTTTGCCCATATGTCCCAGGTGTTCCTGTGGGGAGCGTACAAAAAACCCAGAGAACTGGTGTGGTTGGTCGGGCTGGCCCTCTTTGGCCTGGTCATGGCGTTCGGGTTTACCGGCTATCTGCTTCCATGGGATCAACGGGCGTACTGGGCCACGGTGGTGGGCGTGGAGATTATGGATAAAACCCCGTTTATCGGGGATTTTCTCGCCAGGTTTTTAAAGGGAGGGCCTACGCCGGGGCAAATGACGTTGAGTCGCTTCTTTGTGATTCACGTGATGGTACTGCCGGCGGGGTTAATGGGGTTGGCCGGACTGCATATTTTTCTGTTCCGCAAAGCCGGTCCCGCCGGTCCGTTCCGTGGAACCCCTGAACAACTCAAAGCCAAGACGGATTATTTTTTTCCCAGGCAAATCTGGAAAGATATTGTGGCGATGGCCTCGGTGTTCATGGTCATTTGCAGTCTGGCGTTTATTGAGCCGGTGGTCTTGTTGGAAGAGGCAACGCCTGATCCCGGAGACTATCATCCGGAACCGGAATGGTACTTTCTGTTTCTCTTCCAGATGTTGCGCCTGAAAATGTTCTCCGGAGAATTTGGGCAACTGTTGGGCGCCATCGCGATTCCCGGCGCGTTTCTGGTGTTTCTGGCGGCGTTGCCCTTTCTGGACAAGAATCCGGAACGGGACATTTTTAAACGGCCGGCGGCGTTGATTGGCTGGATTGCCATTATGGCGGTCATTCTGCTGTTCACCGTGTCCGCTATTCTCAACAGGGAATTTCTGGATTAAGCGATGATGCCAAACGCGAAACTGGGTCTTCTGGTGATCTGGCCGACGTTTTGGACAGGCTTTCCCCTGAAACTGGTTATCGTGGTGGTGTTGCTGGCGGCGCAGCTTCATCCGTGGGAAGGGACCGGACTGTACGCGTTATTGTTGCTCTCCATTCCCATTGATATCTGGGCAGTAGGGCTGTGTGCGCGCACCGTGTTGCTGGAACGGTTACGTGTTGATCCTCCAAACGGGATGGGGCTTCGGCTGTGGGCGGCCTGGTCGGCCTTTTCCGTCATCTATCTTCCCATTGCGTTTGTGATGGTCGGTGGCGCCAAAGCTGTCGCCACATGGGCCACGGATGCGACGATTCATTTTGTCGAGGGACAGCTCTTCACGATACCCATCGCGGAACAGATCAGCCTGGAGTTGGTGATGATCGCCGCACCGGTCATTCTCGTGCTGCTTGCCGTGCTGTATGGCTGGATGTTTGGGTTGGGATTCCTGGCTCAACGCGTGGTGCGTGCGTCCACCCCCGTTGACGGCACATTTCAGGATATTGTCCACAAATGGGATCTCCTTCGGATCCCCAGGGATCAACCGCTGTTGTTGACGGTCTTTGCGGGCACGGCTGTTGCCCTGATTGTGCTGTTTTGGGGGCTACTGCCCGTGAGTACCCCGCATCCACATGAAGAATATGAATTTATCCATGTCAACAAGGCGGAACAACGGATCGTGCCCAGGAAGGTCATCGCCGACACCGAACGGATTCTGTCTCAAGCCGAAGCGACGCTGAAGGCGGTGGAGAAGGAGTCTGAAAAGAAATGAGATGTCAATGAATCTGTGGCTGGCCAATAGTCTGGGATCCTTGAATGCATTCCTTGCGGTTTCCTGTATTCTGGTATCGGTTGTCTCTGGCGGTCTGATGTGGAGCAACAACGGCGGGGCTGTTCTCTTGGGTTTGGGGCTGGGGAACATTGTTGGGATTGTCATTGCCATCGTGGTATTCGGATCCATTGCCTTGCTCATTGATATCCGCGACCTGCTGATCGAATTGCGGGACAAATGAGGGACCACATATGACACACGGCACAAGCGAACATCGGCCATCCCGGTTGCCATCGGCGAAACTCTGCGCGTGGAGTGTCCTGTGGGCGCTCATTATTCTTCCGGCATGTGTCTGGGCGCAGGATGCCGCGACGCAGGCCATGTCCGTGGAGTATCGGGACATTCCCGGATTGGGTAGCCGGAACGCGATCTGGATTGTGGCCCAGCAGCATTTGCTCCTGGCCGGGTTTGTGCTGGGGGTGCCGATCTTTGCCTGGGTGTGTGAAATCGTGGGATGGAAGAGCGGGGAGTCCCGCTACGACAAACTGGCAAAAGAATTTACCAAATTGTTGACGTCGGCCTATGCGACCACGGCGTTGTTTGGGGGCATTCTGCTCTTTCTGCTGATTGGCCTGTATCCCAAACTGATGGCGTACCTCTCCGACATTTTCTTCCCGTCCTTTCTGGCCTACTGCATGTTGTTTCTCATGGAAACTGCCGTTCTCTACCTGTACTGGTATGGATGGGACACCATGCAGGGCAATAAAAAATGGATTCACCTGACGCTGGGGTTTTTGCTCAACCTGTTTGCCCTGGGCATTATGATTGTGCCCAATTCCTGGGCCACGTTCCAGGCCAGCCCCGTTGTGGTGGGCGATGGCACGGCGATTGCACGCGCATGGGCGGCCACCTGGAATCCCACGTGGTGGCCGGTCAATATCCACCGACTCATTGCGAATGTGGTCCTTGGCGGATTTATCTGCGGGGCCTATGCGGGCATCCGGTATCTCCTGGCCGCCAGCCGGGCGGAACGGGATCATTACGACTGGATGGGCTATGTCGGGAACTTCATCGGCGTGTTTGGCATGTTGCCTCTTCCCTTCGCCGGCTACTGGTTGATGCGGGAGATTTATCAATATAACCAGCAAATGGGCATTACGTTGATGGGGGGATTTCTGGCGTGGCTCTTTATCTTGCAGGCCATGCTCATTGGCGTACTGTTTCTCGGCGCCAATTATTATTTCTGGATGGGGATCACGTACCGGATACCCGGCTCTGAACAACGCTACAGGCGACCGATTCTGGCCATGCTGATTGTGCTGATGGTGTGTCTCGGCGTGTGGATGACTCCCCATTCTCTTGTGGCGAGTCTGGAAGAAGCCAGAAAAATGGGCGGCACCCATCATCCGCTGCTTGGCGTCTTCGGCGTGATGTCCGCCAAGATGACCGTCGCGAATCTCATGATCCTGGTCACCTTTATGAGCTTCATCATGTACTGGCGGGCCGGCAAGCAGGAAACCGCCCCATGGGCAAAGATTGCCAAGTCGGTGATGGGCGCCCTGCTCGTGGTGGCCGGCATTGCCGTGATTGTGTTGGGGGTCTGGGGGTATTTCGTGCCGGCCATTATTCGGATTAATTATTTCTCCGTGGCCCAGGTGCTGATCGTGCTGTTTATCATGCTCACGTTCACCCCGTTGACGGCCGTGCTGATGAAAAGCGCCAAAGTCACGACGGACATGGTTTGGGGGCAGATGCCGGTCCGCGCGGCCTACTGCCTGGTGTCCAACGCGGTGATGGTTGTCCTGCTCATGTCGTTGATGGGCTACGCCCGATCATCGTCCCGGGTGCATTGGCATATCTACGGCGTGATGCGCGATACCTCGGAATATGCGTATTCTCCCGCGCTGGGGTACGCCGCCGCCTTTATGTCGCTGAATACGTTTGTGTTCTGTTTGCTGGTCGCCTTCATCTTCTGGGTCGCCACGATGGGCGATAAAGTGAAGCAGGATCCGGAACAGGGGCAGCCTGCGCACGATCCGGCCAGGATGCCCGGCGGCGTGGCGCCGGTGATAGCCGGAGGGTCGCCATTGGTTGCGGAAGGACTACACCGGAGCGAGAACCCATGAGTGAAGTGGCATTACTCCAAATCATCGAACTGATTGTCGTCGGACTCGGCATCGGCATCCTGCTCTTTATTCGATCAAAATTCCTGCGAGTCTGGGGCTTCGTGATTATTGTGCTGGGGACGTTCAGTCTCATTGCCTTGAGTGTGCCGCAGATGGCGTCCCTTCCGCCGGCGATTGAGACGTTTGATATTGCCAAAGTCAAAACACCGGACGATTTGTCCGGGATCGGTCAAAAGATTTTCTTCAGCAAAGGCCAATGCGCTCTGTGTCATTCCATCGGGCCCAGCGAATCCGCCCGGTGCCCGGACTTAAAAGGCATCGGCGCCAAACTCTCGCCGGAGTTTATCTATGAAAGCCTCACCGATCCCCAAGCCTACATTTATCTGGATTTCAGACATGAAGGTGTGCCGGAGGAATATCCGGCCCGCATGCCGCATATCAATAAAAATCCGATTGCCCTGTCGAAACAGGAAATTTATTCGGTGATTGCGTTTCTCCAGAAAATGAGCGGCGAACCCATTAGCATCAACGTGAAAGACGTGCTGGAGATTCGTGAAAACGGCGCCATGAAAGTCGCGTCCGTCGCAGTCCACGGATCCAGCCAACCAGGAGAGTGAAGCATGAAAGGTCCCCTTGCGAAAACCGCCATCCTGTTGGTGGGCATGTATGTGTTTCTCAAGTTCATTCTCCCCTTATTCACCGCACCGTTGCCTGTCAGTTTGATTTTCCTGTACCTGGCCCTCACGATTGCCGCCGCGGCGATTTTCTATACGATGAGTGGCGCGGGCCTGGACGATTTTATGGGCCCCATCGGTCGTTTTCTGACCGGCGAAGGGCAGGTGGGCATTGCCGGCTCCGCGCGCCTCATCGTCTTTGCGTTGTTCCCCTTGCTGGTGGGGTGGCAGACGTACAGCAAGCTGGCGCCGAGCGAGATGCCGGCGGCGGAAAACCGAACCATTCATCCCGCGCCTCCCGGTGAGTTCGTCGGGCTGGCCAACCCGTTTCCGAGAACGCAGGAAAATATTATGATGGGACAGGGCCTGTACGCGGCGTTTTGTTCTCCCTGCCATGGCGCCAATTTCGATGGGAAAGGCCCGGCGGCCGTGGGCTTTGATCCTTCCCCGGCGAATTTCAGCGATCCGGGCACCATTGCGCAGTTGCAAGAATCCTATTTGTTCTGGCGCATCAAAAAAGGCGGGGTGGGTCTGCCGATTGAGGGTATGCCGTGGAAATCCGCCATGCCCCGATGGGAAAACGAATTGTCGGATGAATGGATCTGGAAAATCATCATGGGCGAATATGCGGGGGCCGGCCAGTCTCCGCGTACATGGGAAGAAGAGGAATAGTCGCGCGAACGCGAGCAGGTTGCCCTTGAAGGAGCATGCACATGGGACGTGAAAATTTTTTCAAGCTCGCGCTGGGAACCGCCGTCTTGATGGCGACGGGCTTCGGCGTGTTCTGGGCTGCTTCGGCCAGTGAGCCAGTTCCGGAAGGCGATGCCGGAAGTGTGTCCATTCAGCTCCATCTGACCGAAGAGACGCTCCCAGGTGATAATCCAAATGCGGCGGTATGGGACACGATCCAGCCGTCAGAATTTCAATTGGCCCCCCAGGTGCATTGGCCGGATCGCATTCAGGAAGTGACGGTGAAATCCGTCAAGGTTCGCGGCATGCATAACGGTGAGGCGTTGGCCATGCTGCTGGAATATGAGGATCCGTCTGAAGATGTCGCGGATGCCGCCGCCGTCGAGTTTATGGTGGGAGATCGCAAGGCCCACTTTGCGCACGGGCAGGAAATGCTGCAAGTCGAGGGTGGTCCGGTCAATATCTGGTATTGGAAAAACGCAGCCGGCAAAGCCGTTGATATGAGTGCGAAAGGGTTCAAAACGCTTCGGCCACAAGAAAAGCAGAACGTTTCGGCAACGGGAATCTGGCGGGAAGGAGTCTGGCGCGTTGTCTTTTCCAGACGCTTGAATACGGACGATGCGAACGATGTCCAGATTATTCCCGGTGAATGGACGAACGTGGCCTTTGCTTTTTGGGACGGCCAAATCGTTGATGGAGCCGTCAAGGAACGAGGTTCGCAGAAAGCGGTCTCATCCTGGTGGTATGTCCGTGCCGAGCCGACGCCCGACAGTTCCATTTACGGATACGTCGTGCTGGGGATTGCGCTTGCCGCCGGTTTTGAATGGTTTTTGGTGAGAAAAATTCGGAGAGGAAACACGGCATGAACGGGGCATCAGACATACGGAAGGTGCTGGGCGGGGTCGCCGGTGTGGTCGTCCTCGTGATGGCGGCGACAAGCGGCTGTGTCTTGTTTGAAGATGAACGAACCTCGAAAGGCCGGAAACTCTACCGTCATTACTGTATGCACTGTCATGGCGAAACCGGACAGCAGGCGGAAGGTTTTAATTGGGGTCGCATGCCGGATCCCCGTCCTCGTGACCTCTCGGAACCCGCCTCGATGTCAACCTTTACCGATGAAGAAATTTTCAACACCATTTCCCGCGACATGCGTGATACTTCGTTGCAGGCCGTGCTTGATGATGAAGAGTACTTTGCCGTCGCGACGATGCCCACCTTCCGCCATACCCTGTCCGAAAACGAACTGTGGGCGGTTGTCGGATACGTTCGCACGCTGCATGGCGGATCGTTGACATTTGACGTTGAGGGTCGGCGCGCGCAGTTGGAGTCACAGTTTCACAAGGCCCAGGCGGCACATGATCAAGCCAGCCAGGTCATGGATGATGCCCTGACGAAACAGGAAGCCGCCGAGGACTCGGCGGAAGAAGCGCGCGGTGACGATGTGGATGACGAGGACGAAGACTACGAAGACGTTGTGCTTCCCGAAGAAGAAGCCTATGAACGGGAGGAAGAACGGTTTGCGGTCGCCAGGACGGCGTGGGAGAATTTCTCAAAACGTCCCAGAATGAATCACCTGGCGCGCCCGGACTTGGCCATGACCAACGCGGCTCGTCGCATGCTCGCGAAGGAAGGCGAAAACCTGTATTTCAATCAGTACGGGTGTAACGGGTGTCACAGCATCGGGGACGTGGGCGGTCTGGTCGGGCCGGCTCTGGATCGCGCCGGATTTCGTCTGAATGATACATGGGTGTATCGCTGGATTCGGTACCCGCAAGGCATGAAAAAGCACACGCGGATGCCCAATCTTGGCCTCAATGATCATGATGCCAAAGCGGTGACGGCCTATCTCGAGACGTTGCGTGCGCCAAAACCAGACAAGCCGGTTCCGTTGCCGGAGTAAAGGACGGCATCACGTGCGGATGACGCGGTGAATGTACGGATTGTGTGTGAACAGAGGCCGTTCTTGCGCGGTCTCTGTTATTTCGGAAGACGTGTGCGTCTCGCCGTTATAACGTGCCCAGCCATATCCCGCCCAGCACAACCAGTCCGACTCCGACGTGGTGTTGAAACATGGTCAAGGCCTCTGCAGGGGTGACGTCGCCGCGCAGGCGCCAGACCTGTTGGCTCATGAATCCGGCCAATCCGGCCAGTATTCCGTAAAACGACCAGTTGAGATGTGTCAACCAGCCCACTGTCGCGAGCAGACCCAGCATGATCAGCTCGATCATGCCCACGGCCATCCACACGTAAGAGCCAAAGCAAAGGGCGGATGAGTTGATCCCGATGCGACGATCATCCTCGCGGTCCTGAAGAGCGTAAATGGTATCATAGGCCAACGCCCAGCAAATGGTGGATGCAAAGAGCAGCCACGCCGCAGGGTCGAGTTGATTTCGAACGGCGGCCCAGGCCATGACGGCTCCCCACCCAAACGCCAGACCAAGAAAAAATTGCGGGACACGAAAAAAGCGTTTCGTGAAGGGATACACCACCGCCAGCCCCAGAGCGATTGGACTAAGTGTGATGGTCAGCGGGTTCAGGAAAGCCAGAAGCCCTGCGGCGACAAAAAGAAGAACGCCAAGCAACAGGACGGCATGAACAGGGGACAGCGCGCCACTGGCCAGAGGACGGGTTTTGGTGCGGGTGACCTGGCGGTCAAATGAACGATCGGCCAAATCGTTCATAATGACACCGGCGCTTCGCATGGTGAAGGCTCCCGCCAGAAAAATGAGGAGTAGCGTCCATGAGGGACGGCCCTCCGACGCCAGGATCAACGCCCACAAGGACGGAAGCAGCAGCAGGCAGGTTCCCGTTTGATTCGAAAGCCTGATCAGCGACACCGTATGGGCCAGGGAGAACGCAGGAGTTGGCGCAGGAGATGCGGGATCTGGACGAAGAGAAGAAGACACTGCATGACGATAGCGCAGCGGAAAAAACTCTGTCAATCACCTTCGCGATTCCTGTGAAAGCGGGAATCCGGTCACACACTGGAACTCCCATGGTCTATGTGGATCCCGATCTGGTCGAGACCAATATCGTCCTGTTTGAGGTGGTGCGAAGCGGCCGCTCCACCGGGGAACTTGTTCAGGCGTTGAAAGACGCCGGGGTGTTGCTGAACGCCATGGGCGAACATCGGTTCCGCGCAGTCACACATCTGGATGTGTCCAGCGCGGACATTGAACAAGCAACGCAGCGCATCGGGAAGGTGTTGGGAGTCTGAAGCCAGGACGGCAGCGCGTGTCTATGAAGAGACAGAAAACGTCCGCCAGACAACCAGAAGGACAGCGGTTAGGATTCCCGCTATGGCGAGAATCCAGTCCCGTCCCATCCGTCAGGCGGGAAACCCGCCCCGTTTAATTTAAACCCGCCTTTCCCCTCCGTCATTCTCGTGGCCTCCACGGGAATCCAGTCCTGTCCCATCCCCCAACCTGTCAGGCGGGAAACCCGCCCCATTTAGTTCACAAAAATACACGACCCTCCCCGCTGTCATTTTCGCCATCCCTCCCCGCCGTCATTCTCGCCGAAGGCGGGAATCCAGAATGCGGTCTAGGACTGGATTCCCGTGGAGGCCACGAGAATGACGGAAAAAGAAAGACACGCACGACACAGGGAATGACCCTTCCCCTCCCCGCTGTCATTCTCACCGAAGGTGGGAATCCAGTCCTGTCCCATCCCTCAACCTGTCAGGCGGGAAACCCGCCCCATTTAGTTCACAAAAATACACATCCCTCCCCGCTGTCATTCTCGCCGAAGGCGGGAATCCAGAATGCGGTCTAGGACTGGATTCCCGTGGAGGCCACGAGAATGACGGAAAAAGAAAGACACGCACGATACAGGGAATGACCCTTCCACTCCCCGCCGTCATTCTCGCCGAAGGCGGGAATCCAGTCCTGTTCTTCGCAATGAAGGACTGGATTCCCGGGCAAGGCCCGAGAATGACGGCGAAAGGAAGAAAGGCGCGACACCGGGAATGATGGCCTGGATTCCCTGGCAAGCCCCGAGAATGTCAGCCGGGGCTGGGCGTTGCGCGGCCATGACAGACCGAAGCGCCAAAGAATGGACGGCGACAATCGGTTGACACCCGGCATTGCTGGCCATAAGATGAATCCGGTTTTACGCGCTGTCTCCCATCACGATGTTTTCTCTCCAAGGCCGGCGTAGCTCAGTGGTAGAGCAACGGTTTCGTAAACCGTAGGTCGGTGGTTCAATCCCACTCGCCGGCTCCATCCTTTGCCAATGTCAGAGGCAACGATTCACAAGGGAACGTTGATGAGGGCACGTCGCAGCACAAGGTGGCACCATGAATCCCAAAAGCAAAACATGTTTTGGCAAGGCGACGGGCAAGCCGTTGACGGAGTTCTCCAATGGAATGGAGGCCCGGCAGGCGGCGGAGCATGAAAATACCGTTGGTGGGAATACCTTTGCGTTCGTGCCCTATGCATGTGACACCTGCGGCAAGTGGCATTTATCGCCGGCTGGCCGGCAAACGCCATCGGTCCCGTGCAGTTATTGCGGCAAAGATCTGTACGTCACAAAGGAAGCCGCGCAACGCAGAGCGGACATCTCGCGCAGGGAACGAGGCGTGCAGTTGTCGGTGTATCCGTGCGGTGACGGATGGCATTTGACGAGGCGGGCTTGACCGCGGGGCGTTGAGAAGCGGGCATGTTCGTGATCGCAATGCAGGCACAGGAGAGAGGTATCCTGTATTCATGAATGAGAGGCATTGTTCTTCAATGTGCCGGAGGGAAAAAGCCTGATGCCGGCTGTTGGAAGGATGAGGAAGGCTCCTCACCGAAGAGTGAGTTGATGTGTGGCAAGCCTTTGCGACTTGAACCTGTTCCCTGTGTCGCGCCGTTTACTCCCGTGCGAATCTTCTGTTGCCACTCAAGGCGGCAATCAGGGCGCCTCCGACGAATGCTCCCACCACAAACACCATACTGAATGCCAGACCCGTTCGCAGTTCAGGCCAGTTGTTCAGCAGTTTGGTCAGGGTCGGCGCATTGGGGATGTTGACGTGGCCTTCCCATCCCAGAGCTTCATCAATGTCGTGGTCGGCCGATGGTGTCTGATGTCCGATTCGGTTCATAATCGCTCCATGACGGCTAAAGGCAGTTGTTGAAACATGTCGGCGGCGCCCAGTGTGGTGCCGTGTTCGTTGGTCTGCGTCGCGATCGTCTGGTTGGTCAGCACATGTCGGTAACGGGTGGTCGGGTCACCGTTCCGAAGCGCCACGCCGGTATGGCCCCAGACGCGATGGCCAAGTGCCGGAACCGTTGAGTCCGGGATGATTTCATGTATGAGCCGTGGGACGACGACGATCACCTCCTGATCGCTCCACGTTCGTTGAAATGCACAGAGATTGTGACGTTTTTCGCCGTGGGTTTCAAGGGGGGCGTAGTCACCCTGCTGAAACAGCTCACGATGGGCCTTGCGATAATTGAGTAACGTGCGGGTGACGTGGAATTTAATGCGTCCGTCTTCATGGGATTCCATGAGGTCTCGCAGAAAGGTTTCGGTGATGGCAGATCCATCGGAAGGCATGCGCTTCGCCAGGTTGTGTACATGTCCAAAATCAACCGGCCGCCGATTGTCCGGATCCACCAGCGTCAGATTCCAGATTTCCGAGCCTTGATAAAAATCCGGAATGCCCGGGCACCCGATTTTCAATGCCACTTGTGATAAGGCGTTATACATGCCATATCGGGCGATGGTCTGCTGAAAAGGCAGAAAGTCTTCTAAAAATTTGTTGGATGGGCCTGGTTCGAGAATGTGCTGAATGAACCGGCTGACAGCCTGCTCGTAGTCGTCATTGGGATTGATCCAGCCGGTGTGTTCTTTGGCTTCTTTGATAGCTTTGAGCATGTATGCCTGAATGCGTCGACGAAAATCATGGCAGGCTGCGGAGTCAAGCCCGGCAAACGGCCAGGCCCCAAGTAGCGTCTGATAGAGAAAATATTCTTCATTGCGGGAAGGGATTTCCCCGCCCTCACCACGGGTTTTTTTCTTTTCGTTGAGCTGGCGCCATCGCCGGACGCGCGTTTCCCATTCCTGCGGAAGTTCGGACAGGACGTTGATGCGTGCCCGCACGTCCTCGCTCCGCTTGGTATCGTGTGTTGAGGTGGCCGACAGGCTGAACGGCCATTGCTGTTGGCGTTCTCGCATCCGTTCATGGAACGTGGCAACGGGAATGCCGAATTGCGCGAGGTCTCCGCCCACTTCATTGAGCGAGATTAAACGGTGATACCGGTACAACGCGGTATCTTCGATGCCTTTCGCCATCACCGGACCGGTTAGTTGCTGAAATTTCATGATGAACGGGCGGACGTCTTCCCATGATGGTGTTCCGCCGTTCCGGTGTGTGAGCAGGAGGCGTGCAATATAATCAACGTCCCGGTGGTGAGTCGGTGGATTTCTGCATTTGGCCCGCGTCACGGCTAACCGAAGGCAGGCCTGGTCCCGGTCGTTGATGTCTGCATGTTCATGCGGAGGCCTATAGGTGCGATAGACCGGAAAACACGCGATGATTTCCTGGAGTGCATGCGTGAGATTGTGCAGGGTGAAATCACCGGAAGGGTGATGGTGTTCGGATAGCCGATGCGCCTGATGCCCGAGGGCCTGTAACTCGTTCGCCATGGAGGTGTCCATGATCAGGTTTTTGCATGTCCAGGCCAGCGTTTCGGCAGTGGTCGCTGTATGTGTAAATTGTTCGTACAGGGTATCCATCGCGCGTTCATGACGGGCATCCACGAACAGGTTGTTGAGCAGGTGGAGAAAGTCATATCCCGTGGTGCCATGGACGGGCCAATCTCCGGAAAGGACTTCCCCCTTTCCTAAAATTTTTTCCACGATGATGAAGAGCGACCGGCCGTTGGAATCAGCTGGCAGCCCGAGTGTCCTGCATGCCCATTCCTGACATTGCTCAAGGTATCGTTGAGGGTCGTAGAGGCCATCCACGTGGTCAATACGCAGACCATGCACGGCCGCCGATTGCAGCAGGGAAAAGAGATACTGGTGGACGTGCCGAAAGACGTCGGGGTCTTCAATCCGAATGGCCGCGAGTTCGTTCACGTCAAAAAATCGACGATAGTTAATGGCCTCTCCCGCCGTTCGCCAAAATGCCAGGCGATAGGCCTGGTCTCGCAGGAGGGAGTCCATAGGGTTGACATTGTGCGGGTCTTTTCTGGCGCCGTTCCACGCGCAGAGGGTATCGTTGATAAAATCCTTCATGGTTGGGTGGCGGGTGGTGAGCGCGACCAGTCGGCGTTGGATGCTTGCCTTGTCCCGATAGCGGACAGTGATCTGTTCGGGATCCGTCTCGTGTCGGCCCGGCAACTGCACGAGTGCCGCGATGATGCTGTGCAGTTCCTGCACGTGCGGGGAGTCGGTATCCTGCATGTCACGCAGCGCGTCCGGGCGATGGTTGAGAATCAGCGCGTACGAACCGGGGTCGAGGGGCAATTCATGCTCGTAGTAGCGAATGAAAAACAGGCCGTCCCGGTAGCACAGGGTGATGTCGCCGTTGCTCAACGCGACGTCGTACGGCTCTCCCAGGATGGGGAGTAACACCTTGCCTTGCAGCTCGCGCGTCACCGGGGTCCAGTTGATGTCAAAAAAGTGCGCGTAACGGGCGCCCTGGCCATTTTCGAGGACGTCTTGCCACCATGGATTCCAGGGGCCGGCGATGTGCATATGATTGGGAACGATATCCGGGATGTGCCCCATCTGATGCGCGTTCAAGGCGTCAACAAAGGTCTGATAGTCGGCTGCCGACCCGACCTCGTCGTTCAAGGTTGTCGGATCCACGATGTCGTATCCATGAAGGCTGCCCGGGCGGGTCTGGAGATAGGGCGATGTGTAACAATCTGAAATGCCGAGGTCGGCCAGATAGGGAATGATTCGGGTGGCATGCGCGAACGTGCAATGCTGGCTGAACTGGAGTCGGTAGGTGGCTAGGGGGAAACGGGGCGCCGGCATCTGGATTGTCTCTCTTCGGAAAGCTCCCTGCCCAGGGCTGTCAGGCCAGCAAGGCTCATTCGGTGCCAGGCGGGGTCAGTGTTGTGGCTGTGGTCTGTCAGCCGGTGGCAAGGGGTGGCACGGCCCGGTCACCGTAGGAATATCCGCGCGGAAGAACGATGAGGCCGGACTTGTCAACCGTATAAGACAGGCCGTTGTCTTTCGCAGGCTCATAGCCGAGGATCGTGCCGGATGGGATCAGGTTGAACCGATCTGCAATCACGCCTTTGAGCCTGGAGTTGGGGCCGACGACTGTCCCGTCCAAAATCACGCATTCTTCGATTTCTGTTCCTTCGCCAATGCTGACGTTGCGGCCCAGGACAGATCGTTTGAGATGAGCGTTGACCACTAAACTCCCTTGTCCCACCAGCGTATCATCCAGGTGGGATCGCACAATGCTGGCGGCGGGGGCGCCCGACGTATCCGTCATAATCGGCCAGTTGACGTTATGCAGATCAAACGCCGGGTGTTCCCCTAACACATCCATATTCGCGTGCCAGTAGGCTGCCATGGTTCCGACGTCGCGCCAGTATCCCCATTCTTCATAGGCGTGAATCCCCGGGATGACGTTGTCTAAAAAGTTATACGCCATCACGTTATATGATTTGATAATGGACGGAATGATGTCTCTTCCGAAATCATGGGACTCGGGGCTTTTCGCATCAAGTTCCAGAGCCTTGATCAGCACGTCGGCGTTAAAGATGTAATTGCCCATTGATGAGAACGCCATTTTCGGATTGTCGGGCATGGGTTGTGGGTGTTTGGGTTTTTCCTCAAAGCCTGTGATGTGTTGTGTGGCATTCGTTTGAATAATGCCCATCCGTTTCGCCGATTGGAGAGGGACTGGCAGCGCGGCCACGGTCGCATCCGCGTGGTTGTCCACATGAAACTTGATCATTTGCCGGAGATCCATGCGGTAAATGTGATCGGCGCCAAACACGGCGACGAGATCGGGCGCGAAATCCCGGATGAGGTTCAGGTTTTGATACACGGCGTCCGCCGTCCCCTCGTACCATTTCCCGCGGCCCTTCATCTGCGGCGGTACAATCGTAATAAAGGTTTGCCGATTCGGGCCGCCAATCCGCCAGGCCCGGCGCAGGTGTTCAATGAGTGACTGGGAACGGTATTGGACCAACACGTACATGGCCAGCACGTTGGAGTTTGAGAAGTTGCTCAACACGAAATCAATGATGCGATAGGTGCCGGCAAACGGGACTGCCGGCTTGCTGCGTTGTTCGGTCAGCGGTATCAAGCGTTCGCCCTTTCCGCCGGCCATGATCATCGCCAGTACGCGTTGATGCGCTCGTTCCACCGTGATGGCCTCGTTGGGCCGTCGGGGGTTGTGTGCGGGGTCGTTCGTCATGCGGGTTGCCGTTATGGATTGTTCCGCGGAGTATCGTCTGTGTGCGTCTGGAGTGTGGATGGATGCTCCAATTCCATCACCCGTTTATTCAGGTGCGCGATGCGTTGTGTTTTTCGGATTTGTGCCGGCATGGAAGCCAGAATCTGAATGATGATGCCCAGACACAGGGTGGTCAGCAACACCAGAACCAGTGATCCTTCAAACATCCAGCCGAAAAACTCGATGGACACCACCTGGTTGTTCTGGAGAGAAAAGGCGACCGCGAAAAACACGATAATCAGGGTCGAGATGAATGTCAGCGGTATTGACAATACACGATCTCCGTGTTGTGTATGCCTGACATTCTTTGGAGTATATACCGAATCCATCATGTCCGTATACTGACTCCGCGAATGTTGAAAAATCCATTCAAGCCGGACGCAAAGAATCGCGAAACGCCTTCATGCCGTTTTCGGTCGCCTTATCCGGAGTCACTGATATAGACCCACACGGCATAGGGCGGGAGCCGGATCGGGCCTGTGTCTTGAGTCAGCGTCAGATGCGGTGGAGCAGGAAGGGTGTGTGTGCCTCCGAATGTCGGCGAGTCTGAATCAAGTCGCAGTGTCCAGTGGCCTTCCGGTTGAGACAGTGACAGGCCTGTCGCGGTCTTGTTGAAATTCAGTATGACGAATGCCTTCGGCCCCGACCGACTTGTTCGATAGAGAGTGAGCACCAGGGCTTTGAGGTCGGAACGAACATCGAGCCGGTCCGTTGGGTGTCCCGTTCCCAGGGCCGGAACCGATGTTCTGCATTGGATGAGACTGTGGTACCACGGCGGTAAAAACTTCCGTTCTTTTGTTGGTGGTCCATCCCATTGCAGCCGGGAACGGGCATGGGTTGATTCCGCCTGTGGGTCCGGCGTGTCATGCCAGCCGAAGGAGGCAAATTCATCGTTGCGGCCCCGCCGCACGGCGTCAATCAGTTCGGGGTCCCCATGATCAATGAAATAGAGAAAGGGTGCCGTCTCGCCATATTCTTCTCCCATAAACAAGAGCGGGATATTGGGGGAAAGCAGGACGGCCGCCGCTGCCAGCTTGAGTGCCTCAAAGGGCACAAGGGTGGAGAGGCGATCGCCATGCGCCCGATTGCCGACCTGATCGTGATTCTGTGAAAAAACGACAAATTGAGCAGGGGCCGCCTTGCCGGCGGAATCGCCGTGGTACCGGCTTCGGTGAGCCGAATACTGGCCCGAGTACACAAAACGGTTTGTGATCGCCGTTGCCAGGTGCTCAAGGCTCCCGAAATCTTTGTAGTACCCATTCCGTTCTCCCGTCAGCACGGCGTGGAGGGCATGATGAAAGTCATCAATCCACTGGCTCGCCAGCCCGTATCCTCCTTGTGCGACGGGGGTGATCGTGCGTGCGTCATTCAAGTCGCTTTCCGCGATCACGTGCATCGCTCGCCCGAGTCGGTCGGCCTGTTGGCGCACCGCTTCCGCCAGCTCCTGCAGAATATGTGTGGCGCTGAAATCGAATATGCCGTGGATGGCATCGAGTCGAAGCGCGTCAATGTGAAATTCCGTGACCCAGTACAACGCATTGCTGATGATGAAATGTCGCACCGGATCGCTGTCCGGCCCATCGTAATTGATCGCTTGTCCCCATGGGGTCGGATAGCGATGCGTGAAGTAGGGGCCGTAGTCTCCCAGGTAATTGCCTTCCGGCCCGAGATGGTTGTAGACGACATCCATGATCACGGCGAGGCCATGCGCGTGGCAGGCATCCACCAGGCGTTTCAGTCCATCGGGTCCGCCATAGGTGGCTTGCGGGGCAAAGAGATAGGCGCCATCGTATCCCCAGTTGCGCCCGCCTGGACATTGGGCCACGGGCATCAATTCGATTGCCGTGATGCCGATGGTTTCACGAAGATAGGGAAGTGTGGCGATGATCGCGTCAAACGTGCCCTCCGGTGTGAACGTGCCCACATGCAGTTCATAAATAATCAGTTGTTCGAGCGGCATGCCTTTCCACGCCTGGTCGGTCCAGGGAAACGCGAAGGGATCAATCACCATGGAATGACCGTGCACGCCGTCAGGCTGGAACCGCGAGGCTGGGTCCGGGCGTTCAAGGTTGTGGTTCAGCACATAGGCATAGCCGGTGTTGGCCGACATGGCTGATACGGTGCCTTCCCAATATCCTTGCGGCGTCGAAGACAGGGGGTGGCAGCGAGGAGGGGAGGTGTCAATGGCGACGCTCACGGCATCGGCGTTGGGAGCCCAGACTTTGAAATGCACGGTCGTGGGCGAGATGACGCGGGCGCCGAGGTCCAGCGTCCAGGCGTGTGAGGGCTTCGTGTTCATGGAGTGGCCGGTTTTCTAAAGAATCTCCTGTCGCGATGATTTTGTTCAGGTGTTGCGGGGATGCATCATAGCAAAATCAGGGATTGTGAGCACAGCGTCATGCATCAGGAGCCTATTGTGCCATGTCTGATGCCGGTTGACGATACGGTGCGCATGGTTGTGCCGTTGCTTTTCCCGTCCGTCATTCTCACCGTCCTTCCCCGTCCGTCATTCTCGCCATCCTTCCCCGTCGTCATTCTCGCCAGCAGGCGGGAATCCAGGCTGGTGTTTCCCACTGAAGAACTGGATTCCCGATCAAGGCTCGAGAATGACGGAGGGGGGAGGAAATGCGTGTCATGCATCGGGAGCCTGTGCCATGTCTGATGTCGGTTGACGATATGGTGCGCATGGTTGTGTCGTTGCTTTTCTTCTCTGTTTGCAACGGTTGCGTTGCTGTTTGATTGATCCATTTGATAGACTTCGCTCCCGTTTTTCCTTTCATCCACCATCGAACGTATCGTCGAGGATTGCACAATGGGCCAATGGAACCATGCGTTAATTAGTGTGTCTGACAAGACGGGTGTGGCGGAGTTTGCCAAAGGCCTGATCGAACTTGGGGCGACCATTCTCTCTACGGGAGGAACGGCCAGGGCCATGCGTGATGCCGGGCTACCGGTGAAGGAAGTCGCGCTGCATACCGGTTCTCCCGAGATTCTGGGAGGGCGGGTCAAAACGCTGCATCCCAAAATTCATGGCGGGTTGCTGGGCCGGCGCGGTCGGCCCGAGGACGTGCAGCAGATGCGAGAACACGACATTGCGCCCATTGACCTGCTGGTCGTCAATCTCTATCCGTTTGAATCAGCCATTGCCAACCCCGCATGTACGCTGGAGGATGCCATTGAGAATATTGACATTGGCGGTCCCGCCATGCTTCGGTCGGCCGCAAAAAATCATCAGGACGTGATCGTGGTTGTGGATCCGGGCGACTATCGTCGCGTGTTGGAAGCGTTGCAATCCGGGTCGGTGCCCGTATCGCTTCGGCGCGAACTGGCCGGGAAAGTCTTTCAGCACACCGCGCGGTACGATGGCCTGATTGCGCAATATTTGAGTCGCCGCCAGGACGGTGGGACAGCCGGTACATTCCCGTCAAGTTTGTCGCTGACCTATGAACGCGCGGAAATTTTGCGGTATGGCGAAAACCCCCATCAGGAAGGGGCGTTTTATCGGGAAATTGGCGGGACGGAACCTTCGATTTCCCGAAGCTGCCAACTGCATGGCAAGGCCATGTCCTATAACAATTATCTGGATGCCAACGCGGCCCTGGAACTGGCGAAAGAATTTGTTGAGACGGCCGTGGTGATCATCAAACATAATAATCCGTGCGGGGTGGCTCTCGGCGCCACGCCCGTTGAAGCCTATGTCAAGGCCAGAGAAGCCGATCCGGTCTCCGCCTTTGGCGGCGTGATTGCCTGCAACCGGCCCGTGGATCTGGCCATGGCGCAGGAAGTGACCTCCACGTTTGTTGAAGTTTTTATCGCCCCCGAATTTGCCGCCGACGCGCTGGCCGAGTTGAAACGGAAAAAGGACTTGCGGTTGTTGACGGTCGGCTCGTTCGCAAGCCCTCAACGCGATGGCTACGATTGGAAAAAGCTGGTCGGCGGATTGATCGTGCAGGATCGCGATCTCGGCAGCCTGCCGGATTTGAAAACATTACCGGTTCCAACCAAACGGAAACCCTCGGACGCGGAATACACGGCCTGCGCGTTTGCCTGGAAGGTGTGTAAGCATGTGAAGTCCAACGCCATTGTGTTTGCCAACGCCATGCAAACCGTCGGCATCGGCGCCGGACAGATGAGCCGCGTGGATTCCGTCGCGCTGGCCGAGATGAAAGCCAAACTACCCATCAAAGGCTGCGTCATGGCATCGGACGCCTTTTTCCCGTTCCGTGACGGATTGGATACGGCCGCCAAAGCCGGAGTGACTGCGGTGATTCAACCGGGCGGCAGTATCCGGGACAACGAGGTCGTCCAAGCCGCGGATGAGCAGAATCTGGCGATGATCATGACGGGCATGCGGCATTTTCGGCATTGAGGCGTGGGGGGGACTGGATTCCCGCGTTCGCGGGAATGACGGTGGGATGAGTGGAGTGTTCCGATAGACAACAACGGGAGGTGGTTGTGGAACCAAAGATGAACAAATATCAACGTGCATGTCAGCTTTGGCCTCTGCTTGCATGGGCCGCAAGCAACTCTCAAATCTTGATCTACGAAAAAATTGCGGGCTTGGTTGGCATCTCAAATCCCCGCAATGTGAACGTCCCTCTTGGGTGCATTTCCGAATATTGCAAAAAGAAACGCTATCCCCTTCTGAACAGTATTGTGGTGAACAAAAACACAGGAGAACCAGGAAGTGGGGTGATAGAAACTAAGCGTTCGAATTTTGTCAAAGATCAAGTGAAAGTCAGATTGTACGGGCAAAAATGGTTAAAAACAGTTGCCCCCAAGCCCAGTGACTTTGAAAAACTTGGCTGTTGAACGACATGAAAATCCTCGTCATCGGCGGCGGCGGGCGCGAACATGCGCTGG
Organism: Nitrospirales bacterium; assembly: GCA_965207175.1. Taxonomy (GTDB): domain Bacteria; phylum Nitrospirota; class Nitrospiria; order Nitrospirales; family UBA8639; genus Bin75. The sequence continues at coordinate 840,284 of OZ242269.1, read as the reverse complement.
TGTGGAAACTGGCGCAAAGCCCTCGCGTGACCAAACTCTGGTGCGCACCCGGCAACGCGGGGATCAGTCAACTCGCCACATGTGTGCCGATTGCGGTCACTGACCTGCCCAGCCTTCAACGCTTCGCGGAAGAGCAATCCATTGATCTCACGGTGGTAGGGCCGGAAGTGCCCCTGGCACTCGGCATTGTGGATCGGTTTCGACAAAGGAAACTGGCCATATTCGGCCCAACCCAAAACGCCGCGAGGATTGAATCCAGTAAAGCCTTTGCCAAAAACCTGATGATCCGTCAACAGATTCCGACGGCTGACGCTCGTACCTTTGAGCACGTCGAGGCGGCGCTCACCTACCTGAAACACTGCTCGTTCCCCATTGTGGTCAAGGCCGACGGGCTGGCGCAGGGGAAAGGTGTGGTGATCGCCAGAACGGCGGAGGAAGCCGGTGACGCTGTGGTCAATATGCTGGCGCGTCACGCATTCGGCGATGCCGGAAAGCATGTGGTCATCGAAGAATATCTGCAAGGAGAAGAACTCACCGTGATGGCCTTTGCCGATGGGAAAACCGTGATTCCCATGGTGGTCGCACAAGATCATAAACGGATTGGAGAAGGCGATACCGGACCCAATACCGGCGGTATGGGGGCGTACGCGCCCGCGCCGTTGTGTACGACCGCCCTGCGCGACGAGATTGTGAGAAACATACTGCATCCCGCGATTGAGGGCTTATCGCGCGTGGGCAGTCCGTTTTATGGGATGTTGTACGCGGGGATTATGGTCACGGACGGGCGTCCCTGTGTGCTGGAATTTAATGCGCGGTTTGGTGATCCAGAAACCCAGGTGGTGTTGCCATTGTTGAAAACGGATCTCGCCGACATTCTGGAAGCCGCGGTGGAGCATCGGTTGGATCAGGTCAAGATTGAATGGTCCGACCAGGCCGCGGTCTGTGTGGTTCTGGCGTCCGGAGGGTACCCTGGCACGTACAGGAAAGGTCTCCCGATTACGGGGCTTCCGCCAGCTTCCGAGCAGGACCAGGTCGCCGTGTTTCATGCCGGCACGGCCCGAAAGGGACGGGATATCGTGACGGATGGAGGCCGGGTGTTGGGCGTGACCGCCTGGGCGGATTCCCTCAACGCGGCGCGTGACCGTGCGTATGACATGTCCGGACGCATCAAGTTTGAAGGTCGGCATTGTCGAACGGATATTGCCGGACGAGCGTTGACTGAAAAATCCGCCCTGTGAGTTTTGAGAGAAAAGCTATCTTCCGTGACCAGAATCCTTCACGTTCCCTCCCGGCCTTCTTCTTCTTTTTGGCTTCCAATCGCGGATCTCGTTCGTCGTGGCGGGCTTCTGGCGGTTGGGACGGAAAGTACATACGCACTGGCGGCTTCTGTTTCCGTCGCGCAGGCGCTGGATCGTGTGGTCAGGGTCAAACGGCGGCCTTCCGGGAAGCCCGTTCTCGTACTGATCGCAGACCGGAATCAGCTCGATGCCCTGGTGAGCGCCGTTCCTTCGTGGGCGGAGACGGTCCTGAACGCCTGGTGGCCTGGGTCTTTGACGGTGATTTTTTCCGCGCAGCCGCGATTGTCTCCTGTGCTAACGGCGGGGACAGGCACCATCGGGGTGCGGGAACCCGCGCCCGCATTGTTGCGGGACTTATTGCGTCACACGGGGCCGTTGACGGGGACGAGCGCCAATCGCTCCGGAGACGCGCCCTGTCTGACAGCCAAAGAAGTCCGGGCATCGTTGGGCGATGACGTTGATTTGATTCTCGATACGGGCCCGGCTCCGGGAGATCGGCCTTCCACCTTGTTCAGTGTGGCGGACAAGCCGGTCATTCTTCGCACGGGGCCTGTGTCCGCGCACGATATCCGGTCGGTGTTGTTAGAACACGGGTTGACAGTTGAGGTCCAAGACGGTGAATCGCGCAGCATGTAGATGCATCGTTTCTTGACCAGTGAGGATGCCATGATGATTGACCTGCGAAGCGATACCGTCACCAAACCGACTTGGGGCATGCGAGCGGCCATGGCGCAAGCCGAGGTCGGGGATGACGTGTACGGCGAAGACCCCACGGTCAATGCCCTGGAAGCCAGGGCCGCACGATTGTTGGGGAAAGAAGCCGCCCTGTTTGTTCCCACCGGAGTGATGGCGAATCAACTGTGCATTCGTGTGCATACGCGACCAGGTGATGAAGTGATCGCGGAAAAGACCGCGCATGTGATTCGCTATGAGGGCGGATCGGCCTCTGCGCTGTCGCAAGTCCAGTTGTGTTGCGTGGAAGGGGAGCGGGGCCTGCTTTCGGCGGAACGTGTTGTAGAGGCTATTCGTCCCCGCGACATTCACCATCCTCCGACGACCTTGTTGTGTCTGGAACAAACGCACAATGTCGGCGGAGGCTCCGTCTATCCTCTGTCCACGCTTCAGGAACTCACAAAACTGGCGGAAGGTCGGGGTCTCGCGTCGCATTTGGATGGCGCGAGATTATTCAACGCGGTGGCGGCGTCCGGCGTGCCGGCCGCCGAGTTTGCGCGGCTTTTTGATACCGTGTCGTTCTGCCTGTCGAAAGGGCTGGGCGCGCCCGTCGGTTCGTTGATTGTGTCCACCCGTGACCTGGTGGCCCGTCTGCGACGGTTAAGAAAGATGTTCGGCGGCGGCATGAGGCAGGCCGGCATTCTTGCCGCCGCCGGCCTTTATGCTCTGGAGCACCACATTGAGAGGATGCGGGACGATCACGACAACGCCAAACATTTGGCCCTTCAGTTGCAGCAGATTCCCACGGTCTATGTGGATCCCGATCTGGTCGAGACCAATATCGTCCTGTTTGAGGTGGTGCGAAGCAGCCGCTCCACCGGGGAACTTGTTCAGGCGTTGAAAGACGCCGGGGTGTTACTGAACGCCATGGGCGAACATCGGTTCCGCGCAGTCACACATCTGGATGTGTCCAGCGCGGACATTGAACAAGCAACGCAGCGCATCGGGAAGGTGTTGGGAGTCTGAAGCCAGGACGGTAGCGCGTGTCTATGAAGAGACAGAAAACGTCCGCCAGACAACCAGAAGGACAGCGGTTAGGATTCCCGCTATGGCGAGAATCCAGTCCCGTCCCATCCGTCAGGCGGGAAACCCGCCCCGTTTAATTTAAACCCGCCTTTCCCCTCCGTCATTCTCGTGGCCTCCACGGGAATCCAGTCCTGTCCCATCCCCCAACCCGTCAGGCGGGAAACCCGCCCCGTTTAGTTCACAAAAATACACGACCCTCCCCGCCGTCATTCTCGCCGAAGGTGGGAATCCAGAATGCGGTCTAGGACTGGATTCCCGTGGAGGCCACGAGAATGACGGAAAAAGAAAGACACGCACGACACCGGGAATGACCCTTCCCCTCCCCACCGTCATTCTCACCGAAGGTGGGAATCCAGTCCTGTCCCATCCCCCAACCCGTCAGGCGGGAAACCCGCCCCATTTAGTTCACAAAAATACACATCCCTCCCCGCTGTCATTCTCGCCATCCCTCCCCACCGTCATTCTCGCCGAAGGTGGGAATCCAGAATGCGGTCTAGGACTGGATTCCCGTGGAGGCCACGAGAATGACGGAAAAAGAAAGACACGCACGACACAGGGAATGACCCTTCCCCTCCCCGCCGTCATTCTCACCGAAGGTGGGAATCCAGTCCTGTTCTTTCCGATTAGGAACTGGATTCCCGGGCAAGGCCCGAGAAGGTCGGAGAAAGAAGGTCGGACTGGATGCTCGCTGCCATCCCTGCTGTCATTCTCGCCAGCAGGCGGGAATCCAGAATGCGGTCTAGGACTGGATTCCCGTGTGGGCCACGAGAATGACGGAGGGGAGGGGGATGACGGCGGAAGAAAATACAATGCGGTCTAGGACTGGATTCCCGTGGGGGCCACGAGAATGACAGCGGGGAGGGAGAGGCCGATAGAGGGAGCGAGCGAGGGGGGCTTGGCTGATAGGGGGGGGTAAGTGGGTCGCGAGGGGGGGCTCCTCCACCCAGCGCCATTATGCAAGCGGGAGATTTATCCTAGAGAAACGGCTTTTCCTTTGAGGTCGGTTTCTCCTTTTTGTCCTGTGGTTTTTTCGAGGGTCCATTCCAAAGGGGTAATGGTCAAGCGGCGGGCTTTCAGGGTATGAAATTCGCCTTGTGAAATCACGAGCCGGCCGTCCTCTTCAATGACCATGTGGAGAATGTTCTTTCCGCTCTCGTGATGCCGCATCACCAAACTCGCCGAACGTCTCTCGAGGACGTAGGCTCGTCCCTCATTGATTGACAGCGTACCGTTCATGAGTTTCGCCGGCATTTTCCCCGCCGCATCAAACAGGGCAAAATTGACTTTGGGAAAACCGCCCGATGGGTGCGGTTCAAACTCGATTTGCGGGACGCCTTCGATTTCGATGACGCCGTTGCTGTTGCGGTACAGATGCGGTCCGATTTGGATATCCATCGTGTGCATGTGCGGGTCCCGCGATCAGATTTGTCGAATGCGATTGAGAATCAGTGCAATACACCCGCCCAGCAATCCACCGCCAAGGACCGGCGTCAGCAACGCTATCTTGCTGATGTCCCAAATCGGATCACCCGCGAGCATGATGTCCCGAATGTCTCCCATAACCAGCAATGCCGCGAAGGCTGTCAGAGAGCCAAGCATGAACCACCAGAAGAACGTTCGTGTTGTTTGCATGTTCACTCCTCGCTAGAGAGCAGTTGTTCGATCCAGTTTTCGATATTGGATGGCCTCGGCGAGATGTGAGGAGGCAATCGCCTTGGAGTCTGCCAAATCCGCGATGGTTCGTGCAACACGAAGAATGCGCCCATAGGCTCTCGCGGACAGTCCCAATTGTGTCACGGCCCGCTCCAGCAGGTGCTTGCTGGCCTGGTCTATCTGGCAATGAATTTTCATATGTCTGGGTTTGAGTTGGGCATTGGTCAACAGCTTGTCGGCTTGATGCCGATGCGCCTGGATGTGACGGGCATCCGCCACGCGCTTCCGAATGGTTTCGGAGCGTTCAGCCAACGGATCATCATGCCCGAGGTCAGACACGGGCACCGCCGGCACCTCCATGTGAATATCAAGCCGATCGCGGAGCGGACCAGACAGCCGCCCACGATACCGTCGGATTTGATGAGGGTTGCAGATACATTCCCGTGTTCGGTCACCATAATGGCCGCACGGGCAGGGGTTCATGGCGACAATCAACATGAATCGCGCCGGATATTGCATGGAAGCGTTGGCGCGTGTGATGGTCACGGTCCCCTCTTCAAGCGGTTGTCGCAATCCATCCAGAACCGAACGCTTAAATTCCAGCACTTCATCCAGAAACAGCACGCCATTATGCGCCAGAGACACTTCTCCCGGCCTGGGAATGGTGCCGCCTCCAATCAGACCCGCTTCCGAGATATTATGATGCGGGGCGCGAAAGGGCCTGGTGGTAATGAGCGATTGGTCGGCAGACAGGGTGCCGGCCACGCTGTGGACGCGGGTGGTGCTCAACGCTTCCTGCGGGTGCAGATGGGGCAGAATGCCGGGAAGACGTTGGGCCAGCATGGTTTTCCCGGAACCCGGCGGTCCGATCAGCAGGACGTTGTGTCCGCCCGCCGCGGCAATTTCCAACGCGCGCTTGGTCTGCATCTGTCCACGCACGTCCGCGAAGTCTTCTTCGACCTGGGTGGAGACCATGGCCAATGGTTGATGATCTGTGAGAAGAGAGGCCAACGGTTGCTTGCCATTCAAGGTCTCCACCACTTCGGTGAGCGTGTGCATGCCGTATACGTCAACATGGTCAACCACCGTCGCTTCGCGCGCGTTCTCGATGGGAAGAATGAGGGGCCGCTGGTGTTGACAGAGCATGCTGATGGACAAACTTCCCCTGATGGGCTTGATACGTCCATCCAATGACAGTTCACCCACTAAGACGTATTGGTGGGCGGCTTCCTGTGCAATGATGCCTTCGGCGACCAGAATGCCGATGGCCATGCTTAATTCGAGTCCCGCCCCTTCTTTTTTTAAGCCGGCGGGGGCAAGATTGATCGTGATTTTTTTGGGAGGCAGGGCAAAGCCGGTATTTTTAAGGGCCGCGCGGATGCGGTCCCGGCTTTCCCGAACCGTTGCGTCAGGCAAGCCGACAATGGAAAATTGCGGGAGGCCCCCGCCGATGTCGACTTCGACCTCAATCAAATGGGCTTCCAAGCCGAGTAGCCCGGCGCTGAAGACTTTTGCGAGCATGGTTGCCTTGTGGTGGTTGAACAATAATCGGAGTGGCCATGATTATAGTGACGGGGATGCGGGTTTTCAAACGCCCGTGGAAGGCCGTCCTCCCCGCCGTCATTCTCGCCAGCAGGCGGGAATCCAGTCCTGTCCTATCCGTCAACCCGTCAGGCGGGAAACCCGCCGATGGCGGCTCACGCCGCAGGTTTTATAACTGTATTCCCGTGGCAACCCCCCTCCGTCATTCTCGCCGAAGGCGGGAAACCAGTCCTGTTCCCTCCGTCAGGCGGGAAACCCGCCCCATTTAAACCCGCCCCTTCCTCCGTCCCTTTCCCCTCCCCGCCGTCATTCTCGCCGAAGGCGGGAATCCAGTCCTGTTTTTCGCAATTAGGAACTGGATTCCCGGGCAAGGCCCGAGAATGACGGCGGGGGAGGGAAGTTGCAGGCGTAGCCGTTGGGTTTTTTGCGGCTTTGCCGCCATTATGACGGCGGAAGGAAATGCACACACGACAGGACTGGATTCCCGGGCAGGGCCCGAGAATGACGGACTGGATGCTCGCTGGTCTCCCCGCCGTCATTCTCGCCAGCAGGCGGGAATCCAGTCCTGTTTTTGTCGCTGCTTTTCTCCCGTCATTCTCGCTGAAGGTGGGAATCCAGAATGCGGTCTAGGACTGGATTCCCGTGGGGGCCACGAGAATGACGGCGGGGAGGTGCATTGGATGATGATGGGACGGTGCATTGGATGATGACGGCGGGACGGTGCAGTGGATGATGACGGTGGGAAGGTGTATTGGATGATGATGGCATTCGTTCTTCTCGTTGTTCTCTTATTCGTCATTCTCGCCGAAGGCGGGAATCCTGTGTGTGGCTGTTGACCTTCCTGCTACTGGCTGTGCCAGTGAACGACAGTCAGGCAGCCGACGTGGGGCATTGGATGACCGGGAGGCCCCCGCCGATGTCGACTTCGACCTCAATCAAGTGGGCTTCCAGGCCGAGTAGCCCGGCACTGAAGACTTTTGCGAGCATGGTTGTCTTGTGGTGGTTGATGAATAAAACTTTGAGCAAACAAGATTATAGTGACGCGCACACGGGCTTTTAAACGTCTGTATCTATTTGCCGCTTTTGGCAATCTGCCTTTGCCGACTGAATTTCCTGGACACTAACAGGGCAGTTTTCCTCGTATCAATAACGCCAAAACGTATTGCAAACTTTTCCGCCTTCTTCGGAGATGTCGGGTAAGTCGTCGAAAGAATGACAGGGGAATGCGCCCCCAAAAACTGTTAGAGGCGGATTGGGCGACGGGTATCGCAATCGGGCGGGAGAAAATTTCCTGAAATCGCTCCAGGGTTTTTTCCGATTGAATTTTGAGAATATCCCTGTTGTCGGTAAATGGCGACGCGGAAAGATATGTTTTGTATTCATGGTCGTCACGGTCAAGCGCGACAATTTTTTCCACGACTTCTTCAAATCTGGAAAAGTCATGACAGTTAATAAAAGCCGCGGGGTTAAAGGTGTGGGCCACATGCGGATTGCCCCAGTAAATCGGGACAGACCCCGCCGCCAGGGCATGGATGATTTTTTCTGTGGTATATCCCGGATGTGATTCGTTTTCAAACGCAATGGTAAATTTATATTCACGAATGAAGGGCAGTTTTTGCTCCCAACATTCCGGGTGGAAACGTCCCACCAATCCGGATGTGTTCCTGAACAACAAACCCGCGGCGTCAATTTTTTTGTATTTCGACAACAGTCGAAAAAATTGATTGCGTTGTGGGCAGTGTGGATTTTTGTATATGAAGTTGCAGAATTTTTTCTTTGCGTCAAACATCTCGGCGGCGGAGGCGCGTTGAGCAAAGATGTCTTGCAGCGCCTTTCCCAGGTTTCCCGTGATGAAGAGCGGCATGCGAAAATTTTTTTCATCTGTGTTGTCAAATGAAAAAGCGAAATCACATTCAGAAAAATTTGGGCGAGCATTTTCGCCTGTGCAATAAATGCGCGTACAGGAGAAAGATCGAAAACGATGCGCCAGCATCGGAATAAATTAAAAAATCCGGATCGTTCTGATTCAACGTAATATGAAAGTGGTCGGCCAGAAAACGATAAAGATGCTCACCCTTGATGGCTTCTGCGGTTTCTGCATGATAGAAATCGCTGAACCACAAGGCAACCGGTCTGTTCATAAGCTCCCTGTCTTTCCCTCGCGGTCCTGGTCGTTATTTTTTGACTCTGGATGGATGTGCAAAGAATTACTGATGCAATGTCCAAAATGAGAAGAACCCGGTGGGTCGTTGCGATTCAGGGCCGACCATGCTCACATGAGAGGCTCATCTCTATCCTTTGCTGTCCATCTCTGCAATTGTTTGATGGACCAAGTCGATATTTTCTTCAAGGTCGCTTGGGCTATTCCCAATGTAGAATCCATTGTTGTCTATGTGGGTGGCGTTCTCATAGTCTTCATTCTTAATATAATCCAAATATTTCATGACAGGATTTTTCATAAAATTCCCCGCGACTATCGGCCTTGTTTCAATGCCATTTTTCGTCAATTTCTCGATGACAAGATCCCGCAGGCCATGTAACCTTCCCTTCGCCACAAGAGAAAATCCAAACCAACTGGATGAGCCCAACTCCTTTTTCGTCATGACGCAATCCAATTCCTGGAATCGTTTTTTAAAATGCTCGGCGTTCTTGATTCTTTTTTTCCGCATCTCTGGCCATTTCTTGAGCTGGACAATCCCGACAGCCCCGCTGATTTCCAGTGGCCGAACACCGTAGCCTGGTGTGACGAAGGTAAAACTATCCTTAAAGGCGTTCCCTGTCTTTCGGTAGATTTTGCTGTCTTTCGGTAAATCCCGGCACCATCCGTGCGCTCTTAGTGATCGAAGGAAGTCGGCGTCATCTTTTTCCCTGCATGCAATCATCCCGCCTTCCATGGTATGCAGGTGATGACTGAAAAAAAATGAAAAACTGCCTAATTGGCCAACGGTTCCCGCGTAGTCATTTGTGTTTGTGATCGCACCCAGACTTTCACAGTTGTCTTCAAGAATCATGAGCTTATATCTTTTTCCGATTTCCTTTAGCTTGATGTAATCGCAGGAATTTCCCAACATGTTTACCGCAAAAATTGCTCTCGTGTGAGGAGTGATCGCCGACTCAATTTTGCTTGTGTCTATATTCAAAGTTTCTCTGTCTATATCCACAAAATTTAGTGAGAATCCGTTTTGGTTCACTGGAAAATACGTTGTTGACCATCCGACAGCGGGAACAATGATGTCACCTTTTAGTTCATATTTGAGCGACAGCAATGCAAAGATCAATAAGTTGGCCGTTGATCCACTGTTAACCATGACGGCGTCTTTGCAACCAAAATACTCTGAGAATTCTTTCTCGAATTGGGCAACTTTAGCCCCCATCGTATAGCGACCACTCTTAATGACGCTCTGAATGGCCTCAATTTCTTGCTCGTCCCATGTATCGGTTGCTAATGGATATTTCATGGTGTGGCTCTGGTGCGGCATTGAGTCATCTGTGTACGATCATGATGGAGCAAGGGCAAGACACTTGCTCTCGGGCTGAAACGCAGTAGTCATGCTGGCATGATGGTTCTATGCCATCTTTCCAAAATTGGCTTGATAGTCCACAAACCACTGGTAGGTGTCGCGCAAGCCCTGTTGCAGCAGTATCGAAGCCCGCCATCCGAGCGTGGTTAGCTTGCTGACATCAAGCAGTTTGCGGGGCATGCCATCCGGTTTGCTGTCGTCAAACACAATGTTGCCGGAATAACCCACGATTTCCACGACCATCATCGCCAACTCGCGAATTGTGCAATCCACCCCGGTGCCGACGTTAAGATGCGACAGCATCGGGTCCACGTGTCTGTCATACGTCTCACGCGGAATGTTTTGGACATACAGACAGGCTTCTGCCGCATCGTCAACGTGCAAAAACTCGCGTCGTGGAGAACCACTGCCCCATACAGTCACATCAGCCGCGTTCGTCATCTTGGCTTCATGGAAACGCCGGATCAGCGCGGGAATGACGTGGGAACTGTCAGAATGAAAATTATCGTTCGGACCGTACAGGTTGGTTGGCATCACACTGCGGTAATCGGTTCCGTACTGACGATTGTATGATTCGCACAACTTGATTCCGGCGATTTTGGCAATCGCGTAAGGTTCGTTGGTTGGCTCCAGCGCACCGTTCAGCAAACTCTCTTCAGCCATTGGTTGCGGCGTCAGTCGCGGATAAATGCAAGAAGAACCAAGATAGAGCAGCTTCCGAACGCCTGTCTGCCAGGCGGAATGAATGACGTTGCTTTCAATGATGAGATTCTCGTAAATAAACTCCGCCGGATGCTGGCTGTTTGCTAAAATCCCGCCGACTTTCGCGGCTGCAAGATACACCTGATCCACCCGCCGCTCCTGCATGAAGGCATGTGTTTCGGCCTGATTGGCCAGATTCAGTCGGTCTCGTTCGGCGGTGACAATTTCAACATCCTGTTGCGCCAGCCGGCGCGTAATCGCCGACCCCACCATGCCACGATGGCCGGCGATAAACACCTTCAGCCGTGCCATCAATCAGTCTTCCCGTGGAATGGTGACATCAAAACCATGACGTTTCAGTACGGCATGGCGTTTGGCCTGCCCCAGGTCATGTGCGACCATTTCTGTCACCATGGCATCTATCGTTATGTCAGGCGCCCATCCCAGCTTTTGATGGGCACGGGATGGGTCGCCGAGCAGGGCTTCAACTTCGGTCGGGCGGTAGTATTTGGGATCAACCCTGACAATGATAGTGCCTTCACGAACGGCGGGAGCTTCATTGCCCGTTACTGACTCAACAATGCCTTTTTCCTCAACGCCCTTTCCTTCCCAACGAAGCCGGATGCCCAGTTCGTTCGCCGCCATTTCGACAAAGCGGCGAACCGAATGTTGCCTGCCGGTCGCGATCACAAAATCCTCCGGCTCTTCCTGCTGCAACATCAGCCATTGCATTTTCACAAAATCCTTCGCATGACCCCAGTCGCGCAGCGCGTTCAGATTGCCGAGGTACAGACACGACTCCAGTCCTTGAGCAATATAACTAAGGGCCCTGGTGATTTTTCGGGTCACGAAGGTTTTGCCGCGCCTCGGCGACTCGTGATTGAACAGGATGCCGTTGCAGGCGTACATGCCATAGGCTTCCCGGTAGTTGACCGTGATCCAGTAGGCGTACAGCTTGGCGACTGCGTAAGGGGAACGCGGATAAAACGGCGTGGTTTCTTTCTGCGGAACCTCTTGCACCAGGCCGTAGAGTTCGGACGTGGATGCCTGATAAAAGCGGGTTGTTTTCTCCATGCCGAGGAAACGGATGGCTTCCAGGAGCCGGAGTGTGCCCATGGCGTCAACCTCTGCGGTATATTCGGGCAATTGAAACGATACGGCGACATGTGATTGCGCCCCCAGGTTATAGACTTCATCCGGCTGCACCCTGTTGAGGATGCTCGTCAGGTTGGAACTGTTTGTCAGGTCGCCATAATGCAGGTGAAAGTTGACACCGCTTTCATGCTGATCCCGGTAAATGTGGTCAATGCGGTCGGTGTTAAACAACGAGGCCGGACGCTTGATGCCGTGTACCGTGTATCCTTTTTCCAGCAAAAATTCAGCCAGGTAGGAACCGTCCTGGCCGGTGATGCCCGTGATGAGCGCTGTTTTCTGTGTCATGTATCGCTCTTCAGTTCCCGTAGAGGTTGGCACTATTCGCAGGATGTTGTCTTGTGGTGGTTAAACAATAATCGGAGCGGCTATGATTATAGTGACGGGGATGCGGGTTTTCAAACGCCCGTGGAAGGCCGCCCTCCCCCGCTGTCATTCTCGCTGAAGGCGGGAATCCAGTCCTGTCCTATCCGTCAACCCGTCAGGCGGGAAACCCGCCCCATTTAAACCCGCCCCATTTAGTCCGTCCCTTTCCCCTCCCCGCCGTCATTCTCGCCGGCAGGCGGGAATCCAGTCCTGTTTTTCGCAATTAGGAACTGGATTCCCGGGCAAGGCCCGAGAATGACGGACTGGATGCTCGCTGGTCTCCCCTCCGTCATTCTCGCCGAAGGCGGGAATCCAGTCCTGTTTTTGTCGCTGCTTTTCTCCCGTCATTCTCGCCAGCAGGCGGGAATCCAGAATGTGGTCTAGGACTGGATTCCCGTGGGGGCCACGAGAATGACGGAGGGGGAGGGGGAAAGGCCGTAGATGTGGGTTTGACTGATGGGGGGGCAAGTGGGTCGCGAGGGGGGTCTCCCCCCAGCGCCATTATGACGGAGGGCCAAGATGAATAAAGCACAGAGGATCACCCACGATGGCGGTTGGATAGCTATGGTCTTCGACGTGGAACGGGATCCGATGGCGGGTGAGCCAGTCCGTCATCCAGGAGACTTCTTCGACCGAGGTTGACAGCAGTCCTGGGATGGACAGTGTGGACAGGCATGCGTCCAGAAGCGCCCGGATGCGCGTTCTTTCCTGTTGAAAGGTCGCGGGGTCAAAACTGACGGGATCCGCCCGTCCGTACGACAGGGCCGACGTTGCCGGAAAACATTCGGGGTCGTTGAGCACACTGACCATCCACAGGTGATCGAAAGGCCCCGTGGCTGTTTGAGCATCAGTTGCATGCACGCCGAAGGGGAGCGCGTGGCAGACATGCGCGAGAATGTTGACTTCAGACTTTCGCAGGTTGTGGGCTTCGACCGTGCGCTCCCTGTCGAGGGTTTCCATGGCCAGCATGGGGAGTTCCGCCACTCCCGCTCCCACGTACAGGCTTCGGCCATGTTGCGGGAGCCGCTGCTTGAGGGCTTCGGCGATGGTGATGCCCATGGTCAGACAATCCTTCTTCCGTGCGTTCCAAAAGGCCTCGCCGCCTTCATCGCAATAAATCGGGCCGAGCGCGGCATAGTCCAGTTGAGACAGGGCGTGTTCAATCACGCGTCTGGTTGGGGCCTGAAGGGACAGGGCCTGGCGAGAGTGGGCCGTGGAATGCCGGGAAGATTTGCGCCGCATGGTCGGTGGCATGGTGGAAGATCGTCCTGCAGGTGTCAACGCCGGTTGACTCCGCCGGAAAGAATATGATTAAAGTTCTCTCTTGTCTTCATGCTTGAATGTGCAATCCGCATCCTTTCCTCCGCGAGTGATTCCCATGGACATTCTGGCTGAAATTCGTCGAGTGATTGATCTGGAAGCCGCGACCATCAATGCGCTCAAGCATACCGGAGCCGCATACGAAGAAGCGGTGCGTTGTCTCCTGGCCTGCCAGGGGAAGGTCGTGGTCACGGGGGTGGGCAAATCGGGCATCATTGCGCAGAAAATTGCGGCCACGATGGTGTCAACCGGGACGCCGGCGTTGTTTCTGCATGGCGCGGACGGGATGCATGGCGACGTGGGGATCATCGGAAAAGACGACATTGTGCTGGCGATCGGCAAGTCGGGGGAGAGTGATGAATTGATTGTGATTCTTCAGGTGGCGCGAAGAATCGGCGTGAAAGTTATTGCCGTGACCGCTCAACGTCAATCGAGCATGGCCCGGTCTGCCGATTTCGTCCTGCACACCCCCATTGAAGAAGAGGCGTGCCCGCTGAATATCGCACCGACGTGCAGCACGACGGCGGCGCTGGTGGTCGGCGATGCCCTGGCGATGGTGCTCATGAAATTGCGCGATTTTCAACCTGATGACTTTGCCGTCAATCATCCCGGAGGCCAATTGGGAAAGCGGCTACTGCTGACGGTCGGCGACATCATGCGGTCGGGCGACGCCAACCCGGTGGTGCCCGTGTCAAGCGACGTGCGGGTCATGCTGACCGAGATCACCCGTCAACGGGCCGGCGCCGTCTCGATTATTGACGAGGCGCACCACTTGCTGGGGTTGGTGACGGATTATGATATTCGTCGCATTCTGGAGTCGGGAAAAGATCTGTTTGGCTTGACGATTGCGGAGATGATGAACGCCACTCCGGAATATGTGCGTGACGAAGACAATGCCTACCAGGCCCTGGAAACGATGGAAAAGCGCACGAAGCCGATTTCGGTGCTGCCAGTGTTGAATGGTCAGGACGCAGTGGTTGGGATGATTCATCTGCACGACATCATGGCAAGGGGGCTGTAGTTGGAGTTGTCGCCTCCCTCCCCTCCGTCATTCTCGCCGAAGGCGGGAATCCATGCTGGTGTTCTCAATGAAGACATGGATTCCCGTGGCAACTACGAGAATGACGGCGAAAAAAAGATGGCCTGGATTCCCGTGGATGCCACGAGAATGACGGAGGGGAGACGAATAATGAATCAGAACACAGGAAAAAGATTCATTTATTGGGACAACTCCAATATTTTCATTAGCGCTCGCCATGTTGCCGTGGAGCGCGAAGGTGCGGACGCCTACTATCGTGTTCGCATAAGTTTTGAGAGTCTTTTTGCGTTGGCGCGCGCCGACCGTGATGTTGAAAATGCTGTCGCTGTCGGTTCCATTCCACCGGAAATGGAACATCTCTGGAACCGGATGGAACGGCAAGGTGTTAAAGTGAAACTGCTGGAGCGCGGTGTTGAGTCCAATACCGAACAAGGCGTTGATGAAAGTTTGCAAAACTATATGCTGGAAGATACGGTTGATTACAACGGCACGCCCGGCGTGGTCGTGTTGCTGACCGGCGACGGCAAGGGATTTCACGAAGGCAAAGGTTTTCACAAAACCGTCGAGCGAATGCACAAAAAAGGATGGAAAGTGGAAATACTTTCATGGACATCCAGTTGCAATAAATACATGCTTGACTGGGTGAATGAATACGGCACTTTTGTCGCGCTGGAAGATTTTTACGAAAGCATCACTTTTTTACAGCCGCCATTGCCGGGCATGGAACACGCACCGATACGACACGCCGCCGCGTTGGATTTAAGCCGCCGCCCGGTATCCTGACGCTTTGTTCTTGCGCACCGGCGCCGGTCATGCCGCCAGTGTTATCTTGAACCTTGAGTTTGCATCCCGCGGTTTTTCACTATTGGGAATACCCGTTCTTTGCGTTGCTGTCCGCGGCGGTATGGGTTTGGGATCCTGGACGCCGCCGGAACGTTCCTGCCTTATGAGCCTGCCGTTAAAGATCAAACAATTCACAGCCAACGACATTGTTTCAAATTGTTTGTGGATGCTGGGCGGCGGAGCCGGTCGAACCGTCGTTACGCTGGGTTCCAATCTGGTGCTGGTATGGTATCTGCTTCCTGAAGAATTTGGCCGCTTTGCCTTGACCCAATCCATCATTGAACTGGTTGCCGGCATAACGAGTTTGAAGATCAGCGACATCATCATCCGTGAATCGTCTCACGAACTTGAGGCAGGCGGGAAAGACACACTCTTCAGCGCATTAGTGATTGAATCACTCATCCTGGGCCTCGGTGCATGGGGTCTGCTCTGGCTGGTTGGGCTGTGGGATGTGTGGGCCGGGGTGCTTTTGTTGGGCACCATGGCGATACATTGGGGCATGGTTGAATTCGCTTATTACGAACGCCGCTTCCATTACAAAAATCTTACCCTGCTGGAATCCGGCTCACACTTAGTTTCCCATGTTCTTGTTTCGGCTGGTGTGGTATTGGGGGTCGGATATCCGGTGCTGTATGTGCGAATGTTGCTCGAAGCCATTGGCAGGCTTTCCAGTCTTTTTTTTGTTGGAGGCATGACCACATTTCGTTTGCGCTGGTTGCGCTCCCATGATTGGAAGTCTCTGTATTGCAAGTTTCGCGGTCTGTGGCTGGATGGCTGGCTGGAACATTTTTTTGAACGCCTGGTTATATTGATGGTGGGCTGGATGGCCGGTGAGAAAGCCGCGGGATATTTTTTTCAGGCGCGAAGACTGGCTGTCGTTCCGCATAGCCTGATTGCGCCGGTGACGGAAAGAGTGGCGTACAATTATTTCAGCCATCGTGTGGCCTCTGATAGCGGCATGTACAGGCTGGTACGGATTTTGGCCGTTCAGGCGGTCTTTTTAGGAGTGGTTGGGATTGCAGTCTTCTTCCTGGCAGGTCTCCTCATCCCCATGCTGTTCGGGTTGCAGTGGGAACCTGTGGTTCCATTATTGCAGGCGATGGTGGGGATGATTCTTGGGTTTAGTTCTTTTCGGACATTAAAAGCGTTTTTTATGGCGAGAAAGAAGATGAGGCCTTTCGTGCTACTTGGCAGAGGGATTCAGTATGCAGTGCTGGCTGGAGCGGTATTCGTTATTCTGATGTATCACGCGCCTGCCGCCTTCACGCTGGCTTTCAGTGTCTCCGCTGGCTACGTCATAGGCTCGCTTGTGCTTTTTGCATCTTGCCGGAAGTTTACTTTATAACACGACAGTCTTTCCCCTTGATCTTTTAAGGAAACCTGCGAAGATTTTCGTCAAGTGGGTGGATCGGAAAGAGGGTTTTATGAATCAACAAATGCCGTCAAATATCTCAACCATTGTTCTCACATACAACGAAGAGATGAATCTTCCATTTTGTCTGGAGAGTCTCAAGCTATTGAATGGCGAGGTGATTGTTCTTGATTCGGGCAGTACGGATAAAACCCTGAAAATTGCAGAACACTATGGAGCCAAAATTTACTCGCATGAATTGGGCACATGGGCTTCTGGCTCAGAGAAGCTTAATTGGGTGTTGGACACGATTCCCATGCAGGGCGATTGGTTTCTTCGACTGGATGCCGACGAACGGCTGACTCCTGAATTGGCGAGTGAGCTTGTGGAACTTTCTTCTCGTAAGGGGACGGACTACACGGGGTTTTGCATCAAACGTCGCTACTATTTTATGGGGCGCTGGATTCGGCATGGAGATTGCTACAGGGGAGTTTTAAGGCTTTGGCGGAAAGGTAAAGCGTACTCCGAAAACAAGCTGATGGACCAGCATATGATTCTTTTGGAAGGGAAGACCGGTTGGTTGAAGCACGATCTCATGGATTGGGATCAGAAAGATTTGACCTTTTTTGTAGAAAAACATAATCGTTATTCTAGTGAACAGGCTCGTGAACTATTTTCAAGCAAAGGTGGTTCGCCAAAGAGTCCTGATACTCTTCCAGCATACTTCTGGGGTTTACCATATGAAAGAAAGAGGTGGTTGAAAGAGAATGTCTATGTAAAATCGCCGACATTTTTTCGATGTTTGGCATATTTTCTGTATCGTTACGTTTGTCTTCTGGGATTTCTTGACGGCAAAGAAGGACTGGTTTATCACTTTCTTCAGGCGTTTTGGTATCGTTTTCTTTCCGATGCGAAATTGTTGGAGTTAGAACGGCGTTGTCAGCTTCCCGCCGTTCCTCCTGTAATCCAGTCAGATTTGTCTTGGAAAGATAGGTAAAGATTGAGAGAGTTGATTGCCTGAGAAATCTCGAACATGAAATTGGCAGATCAATCTCTGCACTGTTACTCGAAAAACAGCCAGAGAGGCCGCTTCTCTAAGCCCTCATTTTGCTGGTATTTCATGTCAGGGCCAAAGCCAGCATCTAACAGTCTTGGCGAATTTTCTCGAAAGATCAGATGAAGGATTCTCTTCGCGTACTTGTTCTCAATCGGTGTTTCCCTCCAGAAGTCGGTGCGACAGGGAACATTGCGGAGGATTTTGGAAGGATACTGTCCAGATCTCACACGGTTACATTCCTCGTCGGTCGCCCGGTCGAAATGGAACGGGCCGATTCCGATTACTTGACAAAACGGGACGTTCAAAATGGTTTTGCGTTGGAACGGTTATGGAGTACGACCTTTTCGCATCGTCGCATGCTCGGAAGGCTCGCCAATTATGTGAGTTATCTTTTTGTGGCGCTATTTCGTAGTTTGACGATACAGCCCAGGCCGGATGTGATTCTTGCGATGACAGATCCCCCACTGACATGCGTCATCGGTGCTGTAGTTTCAATAGTGCGAAAATGCAAATTTGTCTATCACATCCAAGATGTACACCCTGATATGGCTCTGGCATCTGGTTTGATCAATCCTGGCTGGGCGGTGTCGTTGTGGGAGCGTTTGCATCGGTGGGCTTTGCGTCAAGGAGATTTGCTCATTGTTCTCGGTGAAGACATGAAAGAAAGAATGCTTGCCAAGGGAATACGGTCCAGCTCGATTGTGGTGGTATGCAACGGGGCCAACAGGCTGGAACCTATCACGCAAACTGAACATCCAACTGTCAAAGCGATTCGGGGAAACTACCCGTTTATTGTCATGCATGCAGGCAATTTGGGCTATGCCGGATCCTGGGACGCTTTTGTGGAGGCGGTTCATTCTCTCAAGGATGCAAACGTGGGAGTTGTTTTTGTTGGAGAAGGTACTCGGCGTTCCTTTCTGGAGTCATTGACGAAAGAACTGCCTTACGTTCGATTTTTTCCCTACTTTCCCGAATCAGATCTTCCTTTTGTGTTGGCTGCAGGAGATATTCAGGTTGTCTCGATCAAGCGAGGATTAGAAGGGCTGGTTGTCCCGAGTAAGCTGTATTCGATTCTCATGTGTGGTCGCCCCGTGCTTGCTGTTGCTCCAGAGTCAAGTGCTATCTGTCGGCTTGTGGATGACCATTCGTGTGGCCTCAAGGCCGATCCCGATGATCCCCAAGCTATTTGTGATCAGCTTCTCTTTGCACGGGATCATCCAGAAGAACTCAAAAACATGGCGTCTAGGTCTCGGAAACTTGGTTTGCAGTGTGACCGTCGTATACTCGGAGAAGATTTCGTTCATGCTATTGAAAGTGTCGTATGAACTTGCATTTATGAGATTCATACATAAGAACCGGATGACATGGGGTGATTTGGATTTGACTTAAGAATTTGTGATTTGCCGAACATGTAAGCAGGAATGGAAAACCTGACATGCTTTTAGGCGCAACTTTACTTTTTGGCATTGCCGCAGTTTCGTCTTTGCTTTTCACGCCTTTGGTCTGTCGAGTGGCAAACGGGCTCGGTGTGTTTGACCATCCTGGAGTTAGAAAAATTCACGTCAAGCCTGTTCCACGGCTTGGCGGGATCTGCATTTTTTCCTCGACCCTCATTGCGGTGCTGGTCGTTGCAAGCCTTTGTGCCTTGGGGATGATGGATATTCCCGTTGCCACCGGGTTTCTGCTTCCCCTGCTTCTCGGGGGCATCGTCCTGTTTCTTGTCGGTCTCTGGGATGACCTGTGGCATCTGTCTGTCGGCATCAAGTTGATCGGCCAGACGGTTGCGTCTCTGATTCCCATCCTGTGGGGCATTCGTTTTGATCATCTTTCGATGCTTGGTGGTAGTCCACTGGACTTGGGGTACGGGTCTTTCCCCTTGACGTTGTGTTGGGTACTCGTCATGACCAATGCTTGGAATTTAATTGATGGGCTGGATGGACTCGCTTCGGGGTTAGCCATCATCGCGGCTGGGACGTTCGCGGCACTCTTTATGATTAACGGGGACTTCCAGTCCGCGTTGGTCCTGCTGGTGCTGGTCGGCGCTTTGGCGGGGTTTCTCTGGCATAACTTTTATCCGGCAAAGATATTCCTGGGCGATTCCGGGAGTCTGCTCCTGGGCTATACTCTGGCCGTGACCGTCGTTGTGGGGGTGCGCCATGATGCGATGGCGTGGCCCACGGTTATTCCTCTGCTCGTGCTTGGCCTGCCGATTGTGGATACGGCGTTTGTCATGACGAAACGGTGCATCGAGAGTCTGCATACCATCCAACAGGATGGGCCCGCGCCCTGTCTCAAACGGCTCCGGCATTTCAAGCGTCTCTTTGAGGCGGATCAACACCACATTCACTATCGTTTGCTTGCTCACGGATTTTCCCATCGCGGCGCCGTGCTGGTTCTCTATGGTTTCGCCGCCTTTCTTTCCGCGCTGGCGTTGGTGACGGCGATAGCGGATTGATGAATCGCTTCGTTTTGCGCAGCCATACGCGTTTAACCTATACTGTGTGCGTTCATTCTGTGCCGCTTTTGTTGCCGAAAAGTGAGATTGAAACCGATGAAGGCTGTGATTTTAGCGGGAGGCTTTGGAACGCGTATTGCGGAAGAGACCCATCTGAAACCGAAACCCATGGTGGAAATTGGCGGCAAACCAATTCTATGGCACATCATGAAGGGCTATTCGCATCATGGCGTCAATGAATTCATTATCTGTTGTGGCTATAAGGGGTATATGATCAAGGAATACTTTGCCAATTATTTTTATCATGAATCAGACGTCACGTTTTATTTGGATAACAATCGTCGAGACGTGCATCGAAAAGGATGTGAACCGTGGACGGTGACACTCGTTGATACAGGCGAGCAAACGATGACCGGCGGCCGTTTGAAACGAGTGCTTCCTTATGTCAAAAATGAAAAAAGTTTCTGCTTTACTTATGGCGACGGCGTCAGCGATGTGAACGTGACGGAACTGATCGCCTTCCATCATGCTCAAAATGTTAAAGCGACGCTGACGGCTGTTGTGCCACCCAGTTCCTTCGGCGCCCTGACCATTGTTGATGACAAAGTCCGTGAATTCAGGGAAAAACCAGCGAACGGGACTCCGTTGGTGAACGGAGGGTTTTTTGTGCTTACTCCGGCCGTGATGGATTTGATTAAGGATGACGACACGATTTGGGAACGCGGCCCATTGGAACAACTGGCCCAGGAGAGGCAACTGGCCGCGTATCGGCATGAGGGGTTTTGGCAACCCATGGATACGTTGCGTGACAGACGACACCTTGAAGACCTGTGGAACCGTCAGCGGGCGCCGTGGAAGGTCTGGGAGTGAATTCAGGTTTTTGGGATGGCCGGAGAGTGTTTCTTACCGGACACACCGGTTTCAAGGGAAGCTGGATGTCATTATGGTTGCAGTCTTTAGGTGCGCGACTGACGGGATATGCGCTTCAACCGTCCGTTCATTCAAGTCTTTTTGCGGAGGCGCGCATTGCCGATGGTATGTGTTCGGTGATCGGCGATATTCGCGACTCCAACAGTGTGCAAGCGGCCCTCCAGAGTAGCAAGGCTGAAATTGTCATCCATATGGCGGCCCAGCCGCTTGTGGGCTATTCGTATCAGCATCCTGTTGAAACCTACGAAACCAATGTCATGGGCACGGTGTATTTGCTGGAGGCGGTGCGGCATATGCCCGGCGTGAAAGCGGTGATCAACGTGACCAGCGACAAATGTTATGAAAATCAGGAATGGGTTCGGGGGTATCGGGAAGGTGATGCGCTGGGCGGATATGATCCGTATAGCAACAGCAAAGCCTGTGCGGAATTGGTGACTGCGGCGTATCGTTCTTCGTTTTTGTCTTCAACGGAATCGGGACGCACCACGGCGGCATTGGCAAGCGCCAGGGCCGGCAATGTTATTGGCGGTGGCGACCGCGGGGTTAACCGGTTGGTCCCCGATATTCTGGCGGCGCTTGAGGCTGGCCGGGTCGCGTCCATCAGAAATCCCCACGCCGTCCGTCCCTGGCAGTATGTGTTGGACCTCCTTCGCGGATATTTAATGTTGGCCGAACGGTTGTATGAGCAGGGCGCCGCCTTTGCCGAATCATGGAACTTTGGTTCTGATGAGGACGACGCCAGAGACGTGTCATGGATTGCACGAGAAGTGAGTCGACTGTGGGGGGACAACGCGCAATGGGCCGTGGCCGAGAGTGACGAGCCGTTCCATGAGACGGTTTCGCTCAAGCTGGATGCCGCCAAAGCTTGTGCGCGTTTGAACTGGTATCCGGTGGTGAGGTTGCAGGAGGCGTTGAAGCTGGTGGTGGACTGGACAAAACAGCGACAGGGCGGCGCCGATGTCAGGGAACTCACGCTGTCAACGATTCATGATTACCAGAAGGCGCTGGCCGGGAACCGCTGAACGATGTCGCTCACCGATGCGCAACACCTGCGGGAAAAAATCGCTTCACTGGTTGAGGAATATGCGGCCCTTGCGCTGGCGCCACAGCCCTTCACGCCGGGAAGCAACATGGTGCCGGCTTCCGGCAAGGTGATTGATTCCGCGGAATTGAGAAATATGGTGGAGGCGTCACTGGATGGGTGGCTTACGACCGGACGGTTTAATGATGAATTTGAACGGCGTCTGGCCGGATTTCTGGGCGTCAAGCACCTGATCACGGTCAATTCCGGGTCTTCGGCCAACCTGGTGGCTTTTTCCGCGCTGACCGTCCCGGAACTTGGCGAGCGGGCCATTCAGCCGGGGGATGAAGTCATTAGTGTGGCCGCCGGGTTTCCCACGACCGTGAACCCCGTGTTTCAATGCGGTGCGGTTCCGGTTTTTGTGGACGTGGAATTGGGAACGTACAACATTGACGCCGGAAAAATTGAAGCGGCCATCACACCGAAAACAAAAGCGGTGATGCTGGCGCATACCCTGGGCAATCCCTACAATCTGGATGTCGTGACGGCGTTATGCAAACGCCATCAACTGTGGCTGGTTGAAGATTGTTGCGACGCGCTTGGCTCAACGTATCGCGGCCAACTGGTGGGCACATTTGGCGACATCGGTACCTTGAGTTTCTATCCGGCTCACCATATGACAATGGGCGAAGGCGGCGCGGTCTTTACCAATAACGTTCAATTGCAACGTATCGCCACGTCACTGCGTGACTGGGGTCGTGACTGTTACTGCCCGCCGGGCAAAGAGAACACATGCAAGAAGCGGTTTGCCTGGAAACTGGGAGGTTTGCCGGAAGGGTACGATCACAAATATACCTATTCCCATTTGGGGTACAATTTCAAAATCACCGATGTGCAGGCTGCGTGCGGGTTGGCGCAACTTGATAAGGTGGAGAAATTTATTCAGCAGAGAAAAAAGAATTTTGCGTTTCTGAAAGAACGACTGGTGCGTTGTGAGGACTGGTTAATTCTGCCGGAGGCGACGCCACATTCCGACCCGTCATGGTTCGGTTTTCCCCTGACACTGAAAGACGGGACGGCGGCCAGTCGCGCCCGCCTGCTCGCCCATCTTACCGAACGCAACATTGGAACCCGGCTATTGTTTGGCGGCAATCTTCTGCGCCAGCCCTATCTCGCGGGACGGCAGTATCGTGTGAGTGGCGATCTGCACAATACGGACATTGTCATGAATGCCACGTTCTGGATCGGGGTGTATCCCGGTCTGACGGAGACCATGTTGGAGTATGCGGCCGATAAGATAGAAGGGTTTGTTTCTTCTTCGCTCTGAATAACGGGTCTGCTTGTTGACGATGACCTGTGGATTGGTGGAACTCATGAAAGAAAAAATACCCGATAAGCTTTTTGTGCTGGAAATGGCCAACAATCATATGGGTTCCCTTGATCATGGCATCAGGATTGTTCGTGCCTTTGGTGAAATTTGCCGGAAGTATCCATTCGCGTTCGCGTTTAAACTGCAATATCGTGATCTGGATACCTTTATCCATCCCCATATGCAGGGACGCGACGACCTGAAATATGTCAAGCGTTTTTCGGAAACGCGATTGTCTCGAGGGGATATTGATTGTCTGGTTGAAGAAATACGCGCTCAAGGTTTTCTTGTTGTCGTGACGCCTTTTGATGAACCATCAGTTAATGTTATTGAAGCGCAGGAGCTGGATATTATCAAAGTTGCAAGTTGTTCATTGACGGATTGGCCGTTGTTGGAGCGGATTGCGAAAGCTCCGCAGCCCATCATTGCTTCTACGGCCGGAGCGAAGTTGGAGGACATTGACTGTGTCGTGAGCTTTTTTCGACATCGCAAGAAAGCTTTTGCTCTTCTTCATTGTGTGGCGGAATATCCCGCGGCTGACGAATGTTTGCACTTGTCTCGCATTGATTTACTAGGCTCTCGTTATTCGGACATACAAATTGGCTTCTCAACTCATGAGAATCCCGGTCATGCCGGCATTGTGCAACTTGCCGTGGCAAAAGGGGCCACCATTTTTGAAAAACACGTTGGGGTTGAGACGGATGCCTATGCGCTGAATGCCTATTCTGCGTCTCCCGACCAAGTCAATGATTGGCTTGCCGCGGCGCAGCATGCGTTTATGTTGTGCGGCGAGGGGGACATGCGTTCGCCTGAAAATATCCAGGAAGCTGCGAATTTGCGCTCTCTGCGGCGCGGAATTTTTGCCAAACGTTCATTGGCTTCCGGGGGCATATTGTCTCGTGAGGATGTGTATTTTGCTTTTCCATCGGAGGATGGGCAATACACCGCCAATGAATGGTCAAAATACAATCAGTTTGCCCTGACTGAAGACGTTCCCGGTGATGTGGCAATCACACCGTCTAATTGCGAACTGCGGGATACGCGGCAAAGGGTCAGGGAAATTGTGAACCGGGTCAAAGAATTTTTGAAACACAGTCAGGTTATTGTGCCGGGCAGTGCGGAGTTGGACATTTCCCATCATTACGGGCTTGAGCGTTTTTATGAGGTGGGGCTCACACTGATTACCGTCGTGAATCGGGAATATTGTAAAAAATTGCTGGTGCTTCTTCCCGGGCAAACTCATCCGGTTCAGTATCACAAAAAGAAAGAAGAGACGTTTCACGTATTATTTGGAGAAATCATGCTTGATCTTGATGGCCGTCGTCGTCGGTGCGGACCCGGAGATGTTGTGACCATTGAGCCGGGAACGAAACATGCCTTTAGCAGTCAGGGAGGATCGGTGATTGAAGAAATCTCCACCACGCATTTTCAAGATGACTCGTTCTATGTTGATCAAAAAATTATGGAAAACAAGAACCGCAAGACACGGTTGACCTACTGGATGAACTGATACTATGTCGACGTCGTTCAGGGTTGCCGATTATATCGCCCAATTTGTCGCGGATACCGGTGTGAAACACGTGTTTCTCTTGCCAGGTGGCGGGGCGATGCATCTCGTGGATGCCGTGGGCCGGTCGCTTCGCCTGGAAGCCGTGGCATGCTTGCACGAGCAGGCTGCAGCCATTGCGGCCGAGGCCTATGCAAGAATGAATCAGAACCTTGGAGTGGTCATGGTCACCACCGGACCAGGGGCCACCAATGCCATGACGGCTGTTGTTGGGGCCTGGATTGAATCTGTTCCTCTGATGATTATCTCTGGTCAGGTGAAACGATCTGATTTGGTGCGCGATGTGCCGCTGCGGCAAAAAGGTGTCCAGGAAGTGAACATCGTGCGTCTGGCGGAAAGTGTCACCAAGTATGCCGTGACGGTGGAGCAACCGGAAGATATTCGTCGCGTGATGGAGAAGGCGTATTACGTGGCCCGCGAAGGGCGTGCGGGACCGGTGTGGATTGATGTTCCACTGGATGTGCAAGGTGCGCCCATTGGCGATGCTGACACATTGCTCGCATGGGATCGTGCCGAATTGAGCAATGGCGGTGATGCCGTTCCGGATGATGATGCCATGACGCACATCCAAACGCTCATTGCGGACGCTGATCGCCCCCTCATTCTCGCCGGTCACGGCATCCGTTTGTCCGGCTCCGTAAAATTATTTCGTGCGTGGGTGGAAGAACTGGGCATTCCCGTCGTGAGCACCTGGAATGCGCGTGACTTGCTTTACCATGATCATCCGCTTTATGTCGGCTGTCCCGGTGTCGTTGCCTTGCGCGCCCCGAATTTTGCCGTTCAGAACTGTGACTTGCTCATCAGTATCGGTTGCCGTCTTGACAACATCATCACCGCCTTCAATCTTCGCGGCTTTGCCAGGGACGCCAAAAAGGTGGTGGTTGATGTCGACAGGAACGAACTTGATAAATTGGATATTGATCCTGCTGTTTCAATTTGCTCTGACGCCAAAGTTTTTATCGGCAAGATGATTCGCACACCAGAACAGGGTTCACGGCCGGACTGGTCGAGTTGGAAAACACGCTGTGCGGACTGGAAAAAGCGTTATGCTGTCAACGATGGACAACCGTTTCCATCAACCAAAGAAATTTCCCATTATCAATTGGTGGATGCCTTGTCCGATGTCATACCGGAAAATTTTCTTGTGGTCACTGGAAGTTCGGGATTGGCTGTGGAAGCGTTCCATACGGTTTTCCGTAACAAGCCGGGACAACGGTTGCTTTTGACCGCTGGGCTTGGGGCGATGGGCTATGGCCTGCCGGCGGCGATTGGAGCGTGTTTCGCGAATGGATTGCAGCCCATGGTCGCGTTTGAAGGCGATGGCAGTTTGCAGCTTAATATGCAAGAGCTGTCAACACTGCGTGCGTTCAATCTGCCTGTTTGCCTTATCGTGGTCAATAACCGTGGGTATGCATCAATACGCAATACGCAGCGTAAATTTTTCAACGGACGTTATGTGGGAACCGGTCCTGAAACGGGCTTGTTTTTTCCCGGTCTTGAAAAAATTGCCGTCGCGTATCAGCTCCCCTTTCAGCGCATAGAATATGCCGAAGATTTGAAAAAGGGCCTGAAGGAAGCCATGGCAGGGGAAAAACCGATACTGGTTGAGATTTGTCTTCTGCCGGATGAAGAACTTTCCCCCAAGGTGGCCGCTATGCAGCGGCCTGATGGCTCCATGGTATCAATGCCGCTTGAGGATATGAGCCCTTTATTGCCACTGGATGTACTCCAACAGGAAATGTTTGTGGAATTGCTTGATGCGTCGAAGTCTGCCAAAAGAGACTAAGTCGGCCTGGAACACAGTTGCCCTGGATGTTGTTTCCGTCCCCCCAATGATCATGCCGGATGCGGACTGACCACTTATCTTCTTGTCGGGTATGCGGGTCTGAACTGTTTGCAGATCCGCTGCTTTGTTATTCCAATATGCCCGCCACCGCACAAGGTTTGCCCACCGTGGAGACCCTGGATCTGGACGTTGGAACAAATCTTGAGGTTTGTCAGTGCTCCTCGTGCGGTTTGGTTCAACTGAATAATGACCCGGTCAGTTACTATCGGGAAGTGATTCGTGCCGCCGCTTTTTCAGAGGAGATGAGAGAGTTTCGTCGTGCGCAATTCCGAGCATGGATTGAAAAATATCAGTTAACGGCCAAAAGCGTTCTTGAGGTAGGGTGTGGCCGTGGGGAATATTTGGCTTTACTGAAGGAATGTCCTGTTGATGCGCATGGTTTGGAATATGCGGTATCATCGGTGGAAGTCTGTCAAAAGCAAGGCCTGTCGGTTTTGAGAGGCTTTCCAGATAAAGAAGGCCAGCTTTTCGCTCATGCCCCGTTTGATGCATTTGTCTGCTTAAATTTTCTAGAGCATTGGCCCGACCCCAATGTGGTTTTGCATGCCATTAAAGCGAATTTGGTTGAGGGCGGCATTGGTCTTGTTGAGGTGCCTAATTTTGATATGATTGTCCACAAAGGGTTGTTCTCTGAATTTATTGCCGACCATCTGCTCTATTTTGACCACAAAACTTTGTCGTTTGTTCTGCAAAAAAATGGGTTTGAGGTACTCGAATGCACATCCATCTGGCACGAATACATTCTGTCCGCTGTGATTAAAAAAAGGGTTCATACTGACTTGGGTTGCTTTGAGACATATCGAGCTAAAATCACGAAAGAACTTGATGATTTCCTTTCGCGAATGCCAACTGCAAGAGTGGCTGTTTGGGGGGCTGGGCATCAGGCGCTCTCCGTCCTTTCTCTGGCGAATCTTGGTTCCAGAATTTGCTATGTGGTGGATTCAGCTGTCTTCAAGCAGGGGAAATATACCCCGGCGACCCATGTCCCCATCG
The DNA here is from genome assembly GCA_965207175.1 of Nitrospirales bacterium. Classification (GTDB taxonomy): domain Bacteria; phylum Nitrospirota; class Nitrospiria; order Nitrospirales; family UBA8639; genus Bin75. The sequence continues at coordinate 812,501 of OZ242269.1, read as the reverse complement.
TGTCGCCTGAAGCCCTGGCATCCGATCCCGTTGATGCCGTTATCGTCATGGCGGCAAGTTATTCCGATGAAGTCGCAAAAAATTTGCGTTCGTTCTGCAAGAATACAACCCATGTGGCGATTTTGCGGGACTTTGGATTGGAAATAATTTGATACATTTCCTGGCTGATTGTTAACCATGCAACTCTCGGATTCATTCAAAAACGAATTTTCCGAAAATGGCTGCGTCCTGATTCCGAATCTTATCAGCGCTGAACACGTCCAGCTGTTGCGGAACAAGGTTCTGGAGCTTGCCGAACACGAAGCGTCGCAGAGCGAAGCCGATATTTATGCGTTTGACAAGTCCGGCAAGACGCAGCGGGTATGGAATCTTGTCAACAAGCATCAGATCTTCCGCGATCTGTTTGATATTGATCTCATTGACGACATCATGAACTGGATTTTTGAACGAAAAACCACGCACCAGAAGTACTTTCTGAGCAGTTTTCAAGCCAACGTCATTCATCCCGGCGCAGACAAACAGCGATTGCATATTGATACACCAGTTCCTGAACCCCTGCCACCGTGGCCCATCAAGGCCAACACCATCTGGTTGCTTGATGACTTCACCGAAACCAATGGCGCCACAGAATACCTGCCCGGTAGCCATAAATATTCGTACAAGCCCACCGATGTGCATGAACGTGAATCATCCCTGTGCAAAGCCTGTGGGCCGGCTGGTTCCGTACTTGTCATCCATGGCGCCCTGTGGCATCGGGCAGGGGCCAATGTTTCGTTCAATCCCAGGATAGGCCTCCTCTGCAGTTACGCGGCCAGCTTTGCTCGTGAGATCGCCTCCGAGGAAGATCACTCCATTGTCATTGACAGGAACGTCATTGACAACGCGTCGACAAGGCTCCGCACGATTTTGGGTGTTGGTCATGGAATCAAGTCGGGGGCGCAGGTTATGCCAGCCGACAGGACAGTCTGATTGTGGTTTCCATGCAGGGCCCTGTCGTCACCATTGTTGTTCCTGTCTACAACGCCGAAGACACTATCCTGGAGTGTCTGCAAAGCATCAAGGCGCAGACTTGGTCGGCGCTCAATGTCCTTCTTGTGGATGACGGTTCCACCGACCACTCATACGCCAGGATCGCCGATTGCATTGCCACGGATTCCCGTTTCACCCTTATACCCCCCCCCCCCCCCCTCAGCGGCAAGAGGGGGCCCGCCGCGACGCGGAACACGGGTATCAGACATGCTGTCGGTGATTTTCTGTATTTCGTTGATGCCGACGACTTGATAGAACCACGGGCCATAGAAACGATGGTTCGCTTGTATCAGACACAGACAGTCGAGCTGGTCTGTGGCGGACATACTCAAATCCGTGGTTCAGGTCCCCACGTTCTCAAGGACGGCGGGCTGGATCGTGATACTCGGCTTTCCCGTCAGGCTTTGATCGGATATGTCCAGCACTATCTGCGTGTTCCGTATCATTATGTTCTGCTGGTTCATTGCTGGAACAAGCTGTATGATTTGCGTATTGTCCGGGAGCGGGGCATTTTTTTTGATACACGTCTGACCCAACTGGAAGATGTGCATTTCAACTTCCGTTATCTGTGTCATGTTGATGCGGTGTTTTGTAGCCGGTCCTTCAATTACCATCACCGTATTTCATCCGACATCGGCTCGTTGAGCAGCGAAGCTGGCACCGAGCCGAATGCCGTCCAAAACTGCATGACAGCCTTCTCTCCGATTGGAGATTTTTTGGATCGCATGGATGTTGAGGGAACGGTTGATCGCCGCAGGGAACTTGGGCACCATTTCGTGACGACCGCACTGATTTACATTATCCGGCTGACTAGGCGGTTTGTGACCAGGCCGTCCATCGAGAGATACCGGAATATTGAATGTTGGGTTGCTTCATCCGTCTTCTTGGACAATATACACCATTATAGGCGGCAACGGGGCGAGAGTCGTGTGGTGTTGCTCGCTCTGCGGACATGTTCGGCCCCTGTTATCCTGATGGCCGCGATGTGGCAGTTGCTGGTTGTGAGGGTGACCCGCGGACTACGGTGCCACTGAATGTCATGGAAGGCTCAACGGACGTGTTTGACGTAGTCCAGTCTTTCCCCTGTCTGAATTCCCGGGGTGATTTCCGTGTCCCCGTAGGTTCTTCCGTTACAGGAATCGCAGGCGGCGAGGACGGGTTTCTCCCGGAGGAACCAGCGAAGCTGCCGCTTCATCCGGTGCAGATCCATCTTGCTTTTGGCTACGCCACGGATGGAGACATAATCCGATGGTGCTTTTGAAATAGCCATCAGGCGTTCCACGTTGGCCGAAAAGGGGCAACGGAACAACTTGCCGTCGGTCATGGTTGTAAAATGTTTCGCGCAGCAATGCTGGAAGAGTTGTTTGTTCGTCTCCTCGCTGCGGTCATGAGTTTGGATGGACGCGCAATCCGTCCACCCATACGCCGGTTGGTTATTGTACTGGATACCATGTTTTTCCAGTAACGCGGTCAGCTTGGATTCGTTTCGCGACAATTCGCCGTAAGTGGTTACAAATACGAAAACCTTGTCATTCCTGATGGCTTTAATCTTTTCCTCGGGAGGACAAATCGTTCCGTTTGTGTAAATCACCACCTTGTTGACATTGGAATATTCGGCGGCCTCTTTGGTGATGATGTGGAAATTTTTGTTCATCAGCGGTTCGCCGCCAATGATACGGATTTCATTGATTTCATCTGCGACGGTGCAAAGATCTTTCAGATCGTCAAGCAACTCATCCCTTTCAATGTTCACCGGGTTTTCATAGTACTGCATCAGGTTGGCGCAGTCTTTGCAGTTGAGTGAGCATTTTTCGGTGAGAATCAGATCGACGCTACGGATAAACAGAAGATCGGGGTCAAGATATTTCTTTTGTGAATTCACCATGTTGCTGATGGCAAAATCAATAAAATCCTTGGTGAATTCCCCGCCAGCGTGATTTTGTTGCAAGTTTCCGGAGAGCATGGCACGGAAGTTTTCGTGACGGTTGGCATCTATGATATTGGTGATAGGGGCCCACTTGTAGAAGCCCATACCCTCAATTTGGCTGATGATATCGGCAATGTAGGTGGAGGCGATTAGGATTACAGAACCATTGTCCATGCTGTCGATCTTTGATGCGTGATACACTTCAACGTCATCAATCATGATTCCGCATTTGTTCCAGTTGTTATCAAGGAATCCGGTTGTTTCCACACCATGCTTTTTGAGTATCTTTTCGGTGACCTTGCCAGCGATATCGGCACCAAAAATATAGACAGAGGAATCGTGCTCGTGCACGTATGACAGGAAATCAGTGAATGTGTCCGGAACTCTTTCTATGCTCGTTTGCATCTGCGGCTCTTCGCTCCCGTGAATCATGAATGGCTACGGACTCCGTCATCGTGAGTCGGGGACATTATACATGGCTCTCCGTGCCGGGGCAAGGGAGTCTATGGTCCAAGTAGGGTTATGTCTGTCTGTCAGCACCGACCCGAAATTTTTCTGAATGGCAGCTTGAAATTTGCTGGTCGGATGCTGTATTATACTGCCAATCTTTTTCTGCAAGAACATGGGGGAACACATATGACCACACTGCTGGAAATACCTGAATCCGCGCTCACGCAGGGTGAGCGGGAGAAAAGAGAAGGTCTGGCGGCACGGAAGCCATACTTGGCCGCGAAACTGGCCAATATCTCGGCGATGGAAGAGCGGGGGGAAATCAGCCCAATTGTCCGACTCGAAAAAAGTTATCTGTGTAATTTTCAGTGCACCCATTGCTCCGCCGAATATTATATGGATCGGCATTTGAGCAAGGTACTGAAGGTCATTGATGAACGAAGAAAAATGGATGTGGACGATGTGCGGGAGCTGTCCCGTCAGGCGGATGAATTGGGATTGGCGCGCTTCGTCATTACAGGCGGTGAGCCGCTTGTCATGAAAGACTTTGATGAGGTGGTGGCGGCGATTGATCCCGAAAAGCATTACGTCATTACCGATACCAATGGCTGGTTTCTTGATCTTGAAAAAGCAAAACACTTGAAAGCTATTGGCGTGGAAAAGGTGCAACTGTCGCTGGATAGCTTCCTTGAAAAAGAACATGATGATTTTCGAAGCAAGCCTGGCTCATACAAGCGAGTCATGCAGGCGGTGGACGCGACGTTGGGTGCCGGCCTGAATCTCATTCTCTCCACCGTGCTGGTGAAAGGACGGGCCGGGACGAAAGAATTTCTTGATATGTGCAAATTTGTGACCGACAGAAAAATCGGCCTGTATATTTCGTATGCCAAGCCGACCGGGTCATGTACTGACCATCCGGAATTTGTGATCGAAAAAGAAGATGCTGACATCGTTCGTGAGCTTGAGAAGGAATACAACATCTTCACGCATATGACACCTTCCTATGGATCATTCAAGGGGTGTATCACGGTGAAGGGGATTATCACCGTGACCTCAACGATGGAAGTAACTCCGTGTCCCTACATAGATTTTTCACTTGGAAATTTGTGGGAGACTTCGCTGAAGGACATTCTTGCTCGAGGCATGCGGAACCCATGGCTTGGTCCTCATCGCCCCGACTGTCTCATTGGCGAGGATCCCCAGTTCATCCAGATTCATACGAAAAAGACGGCACAATACACGCATCTCCCCGTGCCTTGGGGGGAAGGATTTTCCGATAACGATTCGTTAATTGCTTAACGTGTCCCAACGCCGCCTGGCCCCCGAATCTCTTCCCGCAGGTTGACTGGCGGGCCTGTTTTTCGAAAACCTTCCAGCGTCCGGTTCCTGAGACAGGTGGGCCGACCGTTACTTGCCCCCTTGTTTAGGTGCTCGCTCTGACATGGCAGAGGAATGTTCTCATGAAATTGAGTCAAGGCTCAAATCAGACAACCGGGGGCGATAGGTTCACGGGGGACCTCTTTGACAATTACGGGAGACGCATCCCGCCCGTGGGTCTTGATGCTGCCGTTCACCAAAAGAGTCGGCGCTATTTTCTCTGTGTCCAGCCCATGGTGGATTATGCCGCCATTCACTCGCGTCTCGAGAAACATCTGGGAGCTCTCGGCACACTCTCTGCCGTAGGATTTGAAGATCGCGCGGAAAGCATTTTGAAAGACCTGCGGGGTGACGAATGTTTGGAAAACATCACCAAAGGCGTTGGTGTTCCATTTATTCTCCCTCAAACCTCATGTGGCGATATTGGACAGGAACTTGAGCAGACGTACCTGAAAGCTGTTGGGCAATCTTTTCATGATATGTTCCCCAAGCGTGAGTTTCAGAACCACCATAAAGGAAGACTGACAGGCACGTTCGGTATCGCTCCGGGGTCACGACATGAGCGGCTTGTGGATGCTGTTCGGCGTGCGGTGGTCGTTGGCTGGTATTTTCCGTGCCTGACAGGCTATTCCATTGATGCCGCCATTGAGCAATTGGCAAGTCTTCCGGAGAAATTTCTGCTGGCGGGGGGGCTTGATACCTGTGCCGCCTTCATCGGCTCTCCCGATCTGATTTTGAGAGCGGACGGGTATCCACCGCTCCTCTGGCTTGCCGCCCTGTCCGGCGAAAAAAAAGGCATCGGCTATCACTTTGAATCCTACGGGTATAATCTCACCTTCAACCGCAGGCCGTATCTTGACTTAGTCGCTGAATACTGGGCCAGCGGTCTTGTCGTACTTGGGTAAGGTCTCTCCTGTGTGTTCCCCTGCGGAGGGATGGAAGCACTCCATGCGTGATGTCAAGGCGAATCTGGACGCGGTCATGCGTGCTGTCGGAAATCCGAGAGAGGGTTTGCCTATTGACGTGTTTCGATTTGTCAGCCAGTTGACGCCGCTTGTGAATGTTGATCTGCTTCTTGCAAATGATGCGGGACAACATCTTCTGACATGGCGGGATGATGAGTTCTATGGCCCGGGATGGCACGTGCCAGGCGGTATTATTCGTTTCAAGGAGTCAGTGGCATCCCGCATTGGTCAGGTGGCAAAGCAGGAGCTGGGAGCGGACGTGAGTATCGAAGCAGGTCCGATTGTCCTCAATGAAGTCATGGCTCCCCATCGGGATATTCGCGGGCATTTTATCGCACTTCTGTATCGCTGTGTTCTGCAATCACCACCGACATTTGCGAAGAAGGCTTCGGGACAAGATGTGGTTCAACATGGTCAGTGGATGTGGCATGATCGTTGTCCAGACAATCTCATTGCACAGCATGAAATGTACCGCAAATATCTTGATGGAACCGCAGCGGAGTGATGTCCGGCGAATGTCCGTCATGGATATCCAGCCGCGTGTGATTGTGTTATCGCCGATTCTGTCATCGTCCCCGCGACCACCGAATTAATTTTTGAAGCCGATCGTCATGTCCGGTGAAACACAAGAGCCGTTCAGGCCGCTCTCTGATTCGTTGTGGAATGCCATGCACGGCGAGTCCATTTTTCTGACCGGCGGGTCAGGATTATTTGGAAGCTGGTTTGTTAGGTCGCTGATTGAAGCCAATCGTCGTTTGGGATTAGCCATACAGGTTACGATTCTGACGAGAGATCCCAAGGCGTTTATGTTGAAGTCCCCGGAGTTTTTTCGTGATGGAACGGTGAGGCTGATAAAGGGAGATGTCGTGGATTTTGCTTTTCCTGACTCGCCATATTCGAAAATTATACATGGTGCGGCAACGTCCGCGTACGAGACATTCCATGGAGAGGATCAGCTGAAAAAATTTTATACGGTTTTGAGGGGGACGGATCGTGTCTTGCAGTTTGCGGGACGGTGTCGTGCCGGGAAGGTGTTATTGCTTGGTTCGGGCGTGGCGTATGGGTCCTGTCCGGAGACCATGCAGAAGGTTCCGGAAACCTGGCCAGGCGCTCCGGATACCACCGACCCCTCCTCTGCACTGGGGCAAGCCAAGCGTGCGGCGGAGTTTTTGTGCGCGTATTACGCAGGCAAGTATGGGTTTAATTATACCATTGCGCGGTGTTTTTCATTTGTCGGCCCCGGGCTTCCCCTTGATCTTCATTATGCCATAGGAAATTTTATTCGTGATGCATTGAAGTCAAAAGAAATCGTGCTTCAAGGCGATGGTTCGCCTGTTCGATCATTTCTCTATCTGGGTGATTTGGTTGTGTGGCTACAAGCGTTTCTGCTGGATGACGCGTACGGGCGCATCTATAACGTTGGTTCGGATACGGCCATCACTATTCTGGACTTGGCCTATCTGGTACGCGATCTGTTAAGTCCTGGTAAAAACGTCAAAGTATTGGGGAATCGTGAATCAAATATTGGTAATTTTGGTCGTCAGCGGTATGTCCCTGATATTGCCAGAGCGAGAAACGAATTGGGATTGGATGTCTGGACATCACTTGAGCAGGCAGTGCTGAACACGGCAGAATACGAAACGAACATTGGCAGAAAGGAGGTTGGAACGTGATCTACACGATAGAAACCGAAAAAGAGACAGATGGAAGATGGATCGCCGAAGTTATGGAAATACCCGGCGTGATGAAATATGGAAAAACCAGGGAGGAAGCGCTTGCGCAAGCGGAAGCGCTGGCCTTGCGTGTGATGGCGGACTCCATTGAACATGGGGGAGTGTTGGCCGAGCCACTCCAGATACAATTCGCCGTGGCATGATGCAATGGAGAAGTTCCAGAGCGAAGTCTGTTGAATACGAAATGAAAGGCGGCAGGTTCTAGGAAAGCGGATCTTCAAGGAAGCCTACGTCAAACCCAAACTCATCAGGCGGAATGTTAAGTGTTCGACAAAGATGAGACAGCACGACAGGAGTCAGCGTGTCGTCATCCGATATGTCTGGAAGAATGACAAAGCATCCCAGTTCTTTCGGACGACAGATGTACCGTATGCCATAGTGGTTCCGTTCTTCGCACCCTGATTGAATGGCCACCTCAATGAATTTCCGTAATGTAGGGTGTTGGCTGAACGGATAGGCCACTGTCTGATGAACCTCACACCAACTGCGCGTCTGAAGATGGAAAGCCTACCTTGTAGTCAAACGCCGCGTGGGGTTTTCGGTTCGTGCTCCGCCGCGTGGTTGCAGGGTTTTTCATGATTCCTTGCCGGTTCGCGTTTGCAAATAAGTCCCAAAATTTCTTCGGGGCTTTGGGTAAATTTTCGAACGGTGCAATTTTCATTTTTTTGCTGATGGCAATGTGCCCCTTCAATACCCGGTCCAATTCAAGCAACACATTGTTGACACCCCGTGCTTGAACAGCAATGTCATACTCAAGACATTGCGCGGAACACCACCCACTATCCGGATGTTCTATCAACACCACCTTGAAGCGTTTGAAGAAGCCTTTGGGTTCTTCGCGGCTCATTGTCGTTCCTCCTTGAATTGGCTTTAAGATACACAGAATATCTACGATAATTAAACATAACGTATCAAAACTGTCCGAGGCAAATAGTTTGCCCTGTGGGCGTCCTGTCGGATTGTTCCCCGTCCGCAAGCTAGGCTCAAAGCGGAGTTCGCTTCTCCCATTCGTTTGTGCGATGAATCCCGCTATTTCACCGTCGTCCCCGGTGGTGTGTCCTGGGTTAGTGGCACCAGTGTCAAAAATAACCACCACACCGGGCTGTTTGGCTTAGCGTATTCGTTCTCATTGCGACCGGGGCGGGACTGCGGACTGCCTCTTTCCGGATCGCCCGTTCCGGGTATCTCTTCCTCACGGGGCGGGTGGATTGGGGACGGGGGACTTGACGCCAGATACTAATCGTGTGCTAATAAAAGGCATCTTGAATCATTGAGCAAGTGACTCAACACGCAAAGGGGGACGAGCATATGGCGTGTGTTAAGGTGCTGGATGTCGCATCCTATATCTTGAAAAGGACGAACGCGATTACAGTCATGAAACTTCAGAAACTTGTGTACTATTCACAAGCGTGGTCGCTGGTGTGGGACGAGAAGAAGTTGTTCTCGGAAAAAATTCAAGCGTGGGCGAATGGCCCGGTTGTCCCGACGTTATACGCAGCCCACCGCGGTAAATTTGAGGTATCCCGCATGCCAGGAGGGGATTGCAGAAAGCTCGACGAATCGCAACGTGAGACTGTGGATTCCGTGGTGAAGTACTACGGGCAGATGTCGTCGCAGCAGTTGAGCGAATTAACCCATCTTGAGGACCCGTGGAAGAATGCCAGAGATTCTGCTGGTCTCCTTCCTGCCGAACGCGGTTCCACCGTCATTTCCCATGCGGCCATGATGGAATATTATTCCAGCCTGCAGTAGGTCGTGATCTCCACGTGGGAAGAGGGATGACCAAAAAGCCACGGGCGAAGTACAATCCAACCAGACAGAAACAGCCCGCATCACTTAAACAGCTTGCATCCAGGACGCCCTCGGCCAGTCCGATGTCTTGGCGATTTAGTGAGTGCGACAAAAATGGTCCGTGGGCGTGGACCATACTCCTTCAATGTTCGCAGACATACTCCCGTGTTATGGAATGTTTGACCTCGCTTGAGAACAAAAATTTTGACGAGCTCCGGCAACAAGGCAGTCACAAAATTCTTTGTTCTGACTTGAACGGAAAAGCGAAAAGCCGATTGTACGAACTACAATTTGATGATGTGGATGAACTCATGTCTTTTCGCATTACGGGCAGAGAGAGGGTTTGGTGTCGTCAATTTGGTGCTGTTATGTCTATCCTGTGGTGGGATCCCAACCATATGGTATGCCCTTCCCACAAAAAACATACCTAACGAGTGGAGTGGTTAAGCTCCCTTCCCCTTTCTCCGATAAATCCCGTCACTTCACCGTTGTCCCCGGCGTTGCGTCCTGGGTTAGTGGCACCAGTGTCAAAAATAACCACCACACCGGGCTGTTTGGCTTAGCGTATTCGTTCTCATTGCGACCGGGGCGGGACTGCGGACTGTCGGGATGGGAGGGAAAGACGGGCCTGGATTCTCCGATAAATCCCGTCACTTCACCGTTGTTCCCGGCGGTGCGTCTTCGGCCAGTGACACGAGGCTGATGACGTCGCCGTCTCCTGCTGCCAGTACCATGCCCTGGGATTCCACTCCCATGAGTTTCGCCGGTTTGAGGTTGGCGACGACTACGACCGTTTTTCCGATCACGTCTTCCGGGCCGTATTTTTTCCCGATGCCGGCGACGATCTGGCGTTGTTCGGTGCCGAGGTCCACGTGCAGTTTGAGCAATTTTTCCGATTTGGGGATGCGTTCGGCTGCGAGAATTTTTGCGACTTTCAATTGAACCTTTTGGAAGTCCTTGATGGTGATGCTGTGGTTATCGCCGGCTGGCGGTGAAGCGGGTGATGCCGCGCCGTCCGGTTTGGATGCGGAGGGGGCCGAGGGTGTGGGTTGAGATGAAGCCGCCGGTTGCTCTGAAGTCATGGAGTCTCCGTGTGGTGAGAATGTGGCGATGTTGATTCTTGGGAATAATGAGTTTCCTTTGATCACCGTTGCCGCTGTTGGCCTGTCGCCCCAGACGAGGGGGTTTTTGAGCAGTGCTTGAGAAAAATCACAAGAGAGTCCCAGTTGACGAACCATTTCCGGTGCGGTGTTGGGCATAAAAGGATAGACGGCGAAGCACAGGAACCGCAGGGTTTCCGCGGCATGAAAGAGCACGGTATGCAGCCGTTTCGCATTTGCGGGGTCTTTGGCCAGCACCCAGGGAGCGGTTTTGTCAATGTATTGATTGCCGAGTTGCACCAATCCCCAAATGGCTTCGAGTGTTCGATGGTATTCGATCCGGTCTGCCTGTAAATGATGGGGCATCGTGGTGTGCAGGAGCGTGGTGGCGGCGACCCGCAGTTCGGTTTCCGACTTCGTGAGTTCGGCGGAGTCGGAACATGGAACGGTACCGTGGCAAAAACGTTCTATCAGTGTGACGGTTCGACTCAACAGGTTGCCCAGGCCATTGGCCAGGTCGCCGTTGATGCGTCCGATGAATGATGCGCGCGAAAAGTCGCCGTCCTGTCCAAACGGGACTTCGCGCAGGAGAAAGTAGCGGAACGCATCCACGCCGAATTGCGCCACCATCGCGTATGGGTCAATGACGTTCCCACGGCTTTTGGACATTTTTTCACCGTTCACGGTCCACCACCCATGCGCAAAGATGGTGTGCGGCAACGGCAGTTCCAGCGCCATGAGCATCGTTGACCAGTACACGGCGTGCGTGGTGAGAATGTCTTTGCCGACAAGGTGGAGCGTGGCTGGCCAGAAACAATCAACGGACGGCCTGGCGGGGAGGTATTCCAGTCCGGAGAGGTAGTTCACTAGCGCGTCAAACCACACATACGTGACATAGTCGCGATCAAACGGCAGTTCAATGCCCCATGATACGCGCGATTTCGGACGGGAAATTGAAAGGTCCTCCAACGGTTTTTGCAAGAATCCCAACACCTCGTTGCGACGAGACTCCGGACGAATGAACGTCGGATTATCGGCAATATGATCCATGAGTTGTTGTTGAAAGCGGCTCATGCGAAAGAAGTAATTGCTTTCGCTAAGTTGCTCAACCGGTCGTCCGCAGTCCGGACACAGCCCTTTCCCCACGTCCTTGTCCGTCCAGAATCGTTCATCAAACGTGCAATACCAGCCGGTATATTCTGCGCGATAAATCAGTTGCCGGTCGTACAGGGTGTGCAGTAATCGCCGGACAACGGTTTGATGCCGGGCATCCGTGGTGCGAATGAATCCATCGTTGGCAATGGCGAGTTTTTCCCAAAGGTTGCGAAAGTGCGGCGTCAGCCTGTCGCAGTGTTCCTGGGGGGCAATCCCGGCTTGTGCCGCCGCCCGCTGGACTTTTTGGCCATGTTCGTCGAGTCCGGTCAGAAAAAAAACGTCTTGCCCGTGCAGGCGATGCCATCGTGCCAGCACATCCGCGGCGATGGTGGTGTAGGCGTGACCGATGTGCGGAACGTCGTTCACGTAATAAATGGGGGTGGTGAGATAGAAGGATTTAGACATTGCCGATTCCCGCAAGTATGGGGCGTGCCGCATGGCCGTCACGACAGAAGCCGGAGCGGCCATTGCGCAGGGGTGCGTTCGTGTCAGGCCGCATGACGGTGGATGATTCGATGAAAGCGAAAAAGAAAATTCTCAAGGCAGAGTTGGAGATTCAGATTGTGATACGGCGCCTGTTCCAGTGTGTGCAGGGATTCCAGAAGATTGAGCAGGTCCTCCGGATCGAGACCCTCCGCGCATCGTTGAAGCAGCGAGAGGTGCGTCCGATGCAAAAGCAGGTCGTGCGCGGCGCCGAGTCGGATGAGCAGGAGGTCGCGAAGTCCATGCGCAAGCCAGTCCAGCACCTCCGAAAAGTGTTGGGCTCTCGACTGGTCCTCCTCCTCGTCGTCCCTGGTGCGTTGGCTTTTCGACAGCGCTTCGGCTTGTTGCAGGATGGCCGTGGGATGGGCCAAGGCATCGGATTGGCAGCATTGCAGGAACTGATCGTGCTGTTGACGAAGCAGGGAAAGATCCGCTTCCAGAGCTATGCCAATGCGGTTGCCGGCGATTCGGGAAAGAAACTTTGCATCGTCGGGGGGCATCGTGCGCCGCAGCGCCAGCATGCCTTCGCATTGCTCTGATGTCGTGGATGAAAATCGCAGCGTCAAACATCGTGAACGCACGGTGGCGGGCAGACGATACGGTTGACTGGTCACCAGAATAAACAGGCTGTGATCGGGAGGATCTTCAAGCGTTTTCAACAGGGCATTGGCCGCGCTGATCGTGAGACGATCGGCATCGTCTATCACGCAAATTTTTCGCGCACTCAACAATGGGCGATAGATCATGTGGCGTTCAATGGCCCGCACCTGATCAATTTTGATTTGCGGATTGGCCTTCTCCCGCTCCGGTTCGATGAGCAGGAGATCGGGATGGGTGGCCGCCGCGATTTGTTGACAGGCTCGACAGTGCCCGCATGAGTCCGGCTGCGCCGACGACGGTGGCGTTTCGCAGGAGAGGGCTTGCGCGAACCGCAGCGCCATGAGGTGTTTGCCGATGCCGTCGTCTCCCGAAAAGAGGTAGGCATGCCCAATGGTCTCGTGCGCGACCGCCGTCCGGATTTTCTTTTTTGGTCCTGCCTGACCGATGATGTCCGAGAATGGCATATGTGCGTGGAAGTGGTTACGAACGTGTGATGACCAGTCGTCGTGTGTTCAGCCCCTTCGTCAGCAGGGGGTCGAGTAGCGTGACAAGCTGCCGGGAGATTGTGTGGGCGGATTGTCCGGCGTTGATGGTATGAATGCGTCGCGTGTGTTGTTGGGCCAGGGTCAGAAATCCTTTCCGAACCCGTTGATGAAAAGCCGGCGGTTCACGGTCCAGGCGGTCCGCGTTTTTGTCGCGCAAACGTCGTTGCAGCGACTGGGAGACAGGAAGATCAAATAAAAACGTCACGTCAGGAGTCAAGCCCCGTGTCGCCCAACGTATGAGACGGTGCAGGGCGGGTAACGGGACGCCGCGGCCGAACCCCTGATAGGCCAGCGTGGAGTCGGAAAACCGGTCGCATACGATAATGGCCCCTTGTCGCAGGGCAGGCAGAAGGCGGTTGGTCACATGTTGACTTCTGGCCGCCAGCATTAAGGCCACTTCACATTCAGGCGTGAGGGGGTCCGTGGCGCGCCGATTGCGGTCGGGGCGGAGAAACACCTCGCGAATCCGCTCCGCCACCGGGGTGCCGCCTGGTTCACGTGTTTCAATCACCCACAATCCTTTGGACCGGAGTGCGCGGGTCAGCGCGCGCGCCTGTGTTGATTTGCCGCTGCCTTCAATGCCTTCGCAGGTGATAAAGAGACCTTTTCGACGCGATGAGTTGGCCCTCAAAGATGTCTGCGGAGTCTTGTGCATCGCCACGGTGTATCGTAATCCACCCCATTGAAATTGGCAATATAAGGCTTGAAGCTCTCCGTCATTCTCGTGGCTGTTTTTCTTTTGCTGTCATTCTCGGGCCTTGCCCGGGAATCCAGTCCTGTCGTGTGTGCGTCTTCCTTCCGCCGTCACGATGGCGGCAAAGCCGCAAAAAACCCAACGGCTATGCCCGAACCCGTCAGGCGGGAAACCCGCCCCACCTAACAGGCGGGAAACCCGCCACATCCTGTCCATCCCCTCCGTCATTCTCGTGGCCCCCACGGGAATCCAGTCCTAGACCGCATTCTAGATTCCCGCCTTCAGCGAGAATGACGGGGAGAAAGGCAGTGACAAAAACAGCCTGGATTCCCGCCTGACGGATGGGATAGGCCTGGATTCCCGCCTGCTGGCGAGAATGACGGAGGGGGATGGGACAGGACAGGACAGGATAGGATAGGACTGGATTCCCGCCTGCTGGCGAGAATGACGGCGGGGAGGGCGACGAGCATCCAGTCCGACCTTCTTTCTCCGACCTTCTTTTTCCGTCATTCTCGGGCCTTGCCCGGGAATCCAGTCCTGTCATGTGTGTCTTCCTTCCGCCGTCACGATGGCGGCAAAGCCGCAAAAAACCCAACGGCTACGCCCGAACCCGTCAGGCGGGAAACCCGCCACCTTCTGTCCATCCCCTCCGTCATTCTCGTGGCCCCCACGGGAATCCAGTCCTAGACCGCATTCTGGATTCCCGCCTTCAGCGAGAATGACGGGGAGAAAGGCAGTGACAAAAACAGCCTGGATTCCCGCCTGCTGGCGAGAATGACGGCGGGGAGGGGAAAGGGGTGAACTAAATGGGGCGGGTTTCCCGCCTGACGGCTGGACGGGCATGGATTCCCGCCTGACGGATGGGATAGGACTGGATTCCCGCCTGCTGGCGAGAATGACGGCGGGGAGGGCGACGAGCATCCAGTCCGACCTTCTTTCTCCGACCTTCTTTTTCCGTCATTCTCGGGCCTTGCCCGGGAATCCAGTCCTGTCATGTGTGTCTTCCTTCCGCCGTCACGATGGCGGCAAAGCCGCAAAAAACCCAACGGCTACGCCGCAACTTCCCACCCTCTCCGTCATTCTCGGGCCTTGCCCGGGAATCCAGGTTCTGAATCGAGAATGACAGGACTGGATTCCCACCTTCGGTGAGAATGACGGCGGGGAGGGGAGGGGAAGGGGGCGGACTAAATGGGGCGGGTTTCCCGCCTGACGGGTTGGGGGATGGGACAGGACGGGACAGGACTGGATTCCCGTGGGGGCCACGAGAATGACGGCGGGGGAGGGTGGCGAGAATGACGGCGGGGGAGGGTGGTTACTTTTAGCTTTACAATTGTGCTGTTCTTAGCTTTACAATCGCGCCATGTATTTTTCCAGATTAGACAGCATTCGTTGTTACGCCGTGTTCGCGGTTGTGTTTGCGCACATTTTTTCGATATGGACCTGGCGCAATCCGCACGAGGTTGCCGCCCCGCTCGGCTATATCGGGGTGGTGGTGTTTTTTGTACTCAGCGGATTTTTAATCATCCGCCTGTTGTTGCGCGAGCCATCCGATAAAACTTTAGCGCAATCGTTCTTCGATTTTTATGTGCGGCGGTGTTTGCGCATTTTTCCGATTTATTATCTCTATCTTGCGGTCGTGTTTTTTTGGAACATCGACAACATCGCGGCGACCAGTTTTTATCCGTGGTTGTATCTGACCAATTTTTATATTTTTGAGCGCGGTTGGATCGACGCCAACAGCCATCTCTGGTCGCTCTCGATTGAAGAACAATTTTATATCGTGGCGCCAATCCTGGTATTGTGCTGGCGCAACAACACGCGCACACTACTCGCATTGTTTGGCGTTATCATCATCACCGCACTGGTCACGCGACTTTACTTGACCACGCAACCTGAACGCACCGCCGAAGTTTTCACTTTCGCGTGTTTGGATTACCTCGCCATCGGCGGCGTGCTCGCCATCGCTTACGAAAAAGTCGGCGCGCGCATCAAACCATTTGGCGTGCCGTTTGTGTTCGGCGGGGTTGCGATGTACTACGGCACATATTTTTTGGCAACACAATTCATCTGGGGTGATCTGTTGTTTTGGTCGGTCGGCAGAATGTCGATGGCGTTGTTCGGTGCCGGGCTGATCATCATCGCGCTTTTCGGCAACCAAAAATTTTCTCTGTGGCACAATCCATTCACCGTGCGCATGGGCATCATCAGTTACGGCATCTATCTTTATCACAACGTTATCATCGCCTATTATGCCGACATCGCGCGCTGGTTCGGCATCGAACTCGGCGACAGTATGGTATTGAAAATCATCGCATCGTTAGTGATGATCATCGCCGTGGCGGAATTCTCCCATCGCATCATCGAAGCACCGTTGCTACGATTGAAAAATCGATTCCGGTGATTGTGGCGTGGTGATCACATTTGCCCGGTGTCGAGTTTCACGTTTCACCACATCACCCATGTACCGATGAACACCATCAACAAGAATGTGCTTTGGGGTGCGGCGCTACCATTTGCCTGGTGTCGAGTTGCACGTTTCGCCACAGCACCAATGTACTGATGAACACCATCACAAAGAATACGCTTTGGGGCGCGGCGATGATGTTCGTGGTCTCGGCGCTCGGCGCCATTCTGGGGCCGTCACCGCTTAACCTTTTATTCGGGTCTATTATGGCGCTCACCACCGCGCCGTTGTGGTGGGTTATCAAGATCATCCCCGCACTTGACGCGATTGCCGCAGGCGGAATGTTTGGCGTCGAGGGTTCGTTTATCAACTACCCGTTTTACGCGCTGCTGGTCGGGTGGAATGTTTGCATCGGCGCCGCGCTCGGTGCCATAGTCGGAAGTAGCAAACAACGAAAATCATCACGAAAACTGTAGAACGATTATGTCCGACACCGCGACCATCGCGCCAGCACATCCGCGGCGATGGTGGTGTAGGCGTGACCGATGTGCGGAACGTCGTTCACGTCACACATGGGGGTGGTGATAGAGAAGGACTTGGATATTGCCGGTTCCCGCGAGTATGGGGCGTGTCGCTGTTTCCCGTTTTCTACCGGAAAGGTTTCGCAGTGAAGCGTTATTTTCTCACTGGACTGCTCGTCGTGATTCCCATTTGGGGCACGGTGCTTATCCTCAAAACGCTGTTTGTCGCGGTGGACAGCATTCTGGGCAATATGCTGGCCGACGTCGTCATGCAAGATTATTACGTGCCGGGGTTGGGTATTCTGGCGCTTGTCTTGTTGATCATCTTCGCGGGGTTTATGGCGACGAATTATATTGGAGGGCAACTGGTCAAACGCTGGGAAGAATTTCTGGAGCGAGTGCCCATTGTTCACGGGATCTATGCGACGCTGAAATCCATGATGGATATTCTCTCGTTTCCGCAACGGACCAAATACAATAAAGTGGTCATGATTCAATTCCCAAGGGACGGAAACTACTGCCTGGCCTTTGTGACCGGAGAAACCAGGGAGGCGGTGCAGGCGGCCGCGCCGGAACCCCTGATTCATGTGTACGTTCCCACCTCCCCGAACCCCACGTCAGGGTACTTTTTGCTGGTGCCGGAGCGGGAAGTGGTCGCCGTGGATTTGAGCGTGGAAGACGCCATGAAATTGATTGTGTCGGGAGGGCTGTATTCATCAAGCAGGAATGCGGCGGAGCCAGCGGTTGCGGCTTTGCCAGACGCATAGTCGACTGGATTCCCGCCTGACGGAGGGGACAGGACTGGATTCCCGCCTACTGGCGAGAATGACGACGGGGAGGGATGGCGAGAATGACGGAGGGGAGGGGGATGGTCATTCCTGGTGTTGTGCGTGTCTTTCTTTTTCCGTCATTGTTGTGCGTGTTTTTCTTTTTCCGTCATTCTCGTGGCCCCCACGGGAATCCAGTCCTGAAATCAGAACACCAGGACTGGATTCCTGCCTGACGGATGGGATGGGACAGGACTGGATTCCCGCCTGCTGGCGAGAATGACGACGGGGAGGGATGGCGAGAATGACGGCGGGGAGGGGAAAAGGGCGGACTAAACGGTGCGGGCCTTACGCTTGACGGCTGGATGGGGCGGGTTTCCCGCCTGACGGACGGGGCGGGCCTGGATTAGGGTGAAGAACGGGTTATGAAAAAAATATCGGCGATTGTTTTGGCGGCGGGGTTGGGAACACGTATGCGGTCGAAAATGGCCAAGGTCCTGCATTCTGTGGCGGGGCGTCCTATGATCTGGTATGCGGTGTCGGTTGCCAGATATGTTGCGGATGCGCAGGTGGTTGTGGTCATTGGGCATCAGGCTGAATGGTTCCGGGCGTTTTTCGAACAATCCCGACCTGCATTCGGTCTCTGCAAGACTGTCTTGCAGCCGCGTCAGTTGGGGACGGCCCATGCGGTGCAACAAGCCAAATCCGTTTTGATGCGCAAGGGGAGGGCGGTATCCAGGCATTGCCTCATTGTCAATGGAGATACCCCTCTGTTGACGCGAGAGACAATCAGGCGGTTGGTGGCCCGCCATGAAAAAGCGAAGGCTACTCTGACTATGCTGACCGCCTGTTTGCCTGATCCCAAAGGCTATGGGCGTGTGGTGCGAGGGCAAAACGGGCGTATCGTCAAGGTGGTGGAGGAGCGGGACGCCAGCCATGCTGAACGGGCTATCCGGGAAGTGAACGTCGGCACATACGTGGTCGAAACGCCGTTTCTGTTTCAGGCCCTGGCGAAGATTCGCCCTCGGAATGCCCAGAGGGAATATTATCTGACCGATCTCATCGGTCTGGCCGTGACCAGTGGCTGCCGGGTGACTGGAGTCTGTGCG
The DNA here is from genome assembly GCA_965207175.1 of Nitrospirales bacterium. GTDB lineage: Bacteria > Nitrospirota > Nitrospiria > Nitrospirales > UBA8639 > Bin75. The sequence continues at coordinate 793,851 of OZ242269.1, read as the reverse complement.
TCTGACGTTTCGGAATGTGTGGGGATCAACAGCCGGCAAGAGCTTGCCAGCGCTGAACGGGTCATGCGGCAACGCATTCGGACACGATGGTTGGAGAAGGGCGTGACCATGCTCGATCCCGAGACGACGTTTATAGACGATGGCGTCACGATAGGACGGGACACCGTGCTCTATCCCGGTGTCATGCTGGAAGGCCACACGAAAATCGGCGCCGACTGCACCATTCGTTCCTGGTCCCGGGTGACCAACAGCGTGGTTGGGAATGGGGTGACCATTGAAGACCATTCTCTGGTGGACGGTGCGGTCATTGAAGACCATGCCGCGGTCGGGCCGTTTGCCCGCCTTCGTCCGGGATCGCGGTTGAGGCAACACGCCAAAGTCGGGAACTTCGTTGAAATCAAAAACACGGTACTCGGCGCTGATTCCAAAGCGAATCACTTGACGTATCTGGGTGATGCCTCTGTTGGCAAACGGGTCAATATCGGGGCGGGGACCATTACGTGCAATTATGACGGATACCGAAAACACCGGACGATGATTGAGGATGAGGTATTCATTGGCAGCGGCACCCAGTTCGTCGCGCCTGTCACGGTGAAGAGGGGAGCCGTTGTGGGCGCGGGATCAACGATTACCCGGGATGTTCCTTCCGATGCCATGGCCTTGTCACAGTCCCGGCAGGTCAACCATGAAGGGGCGGCGTCCCGTCGTCGAGCCAGGATGCAAAAAGCTGCCGGACCATCATCCATCAAACAATCCCAATCTTCTTCCAGGGCCAGGGGCGGAGCCGGGACCCCACAACGTTCCAGATGATTCGCCCGTGTTCATCATGGCTTGTGATGTGTGCGGCATGGTTCGCAGGGTGGGGGACGAGACGCTGATGTGTGGCATTATCGGATATATCGGGAAGGCAAACGCCACCGATGTGCTCATTGAGGGCCTGAAGCGTCTGGAGTATCGAGGGTATGATTCGGCGGGGATTGCCGTGTTGCGGCACGGTCATCTTGAAGTCCGTCGCCGTGTCGGCAAAGTGCAGCATCTGGAGGATGCTCTTCAACACGAAGACCTCGTTGGCACAGCCGGGATCGGGCATACGCGGTGGGCTACGCATGGCCAACCTTCCGAAGACAACGCGCATCCCCACCGTTCCGGAAACGTCGTCATTGTGCACAACGGCATTATTGAAAATTATCTGGTTCTCAAACGGCGGCTGGAGCACGAAGGGTATTGTTTCCAGTCCGAGACGGATGCCGAAGTGATCGCCCATTTACTGGCCCGTTCCATGAAAGAAGGACGATCCCTTCTGCAGGCGTTTCAGGCCACCGTTCGGGAATTACAGGGGAGTTATGCGATTGCCGGTCTGTGTGAGCGTGAGCCGGATACGCTGGTTGCGGCCAGGTCGGGATGTTCGCTTGTGCTGGGGCACAGCGGGGGCGCGTCCTTTCTGGCCTCCGATGTCACGCCCCTGCTCACGCATACCCGGAACGTCATGTTTTTGGAAGACGGCGACATCGGGATTGTCACGCGGCGCGGCGTCACGGCGATTGATGCGGAAGGGCGATCTGTTTCCAGGGACATGGTTGCTGTTGACTGGAACATGGACGCGGCGGAAAAAGGGGGATATCCGCACTTCATGCTCAAAGAGATTCATGAACAGCCCAAGGCCATTCTCGATACGCTGCGGGGGCGCGATCTTTCCGACGGAGCTGGCCGGGTCCCTTTGCTGGACGGCACGATCACGCCGGATGAATTCAGGGCGGCCAGGCAGATGTGGATTGTGGCCTGCGGCACGTCCTGGCATGCCGGCCTGGTTGGGAAATATTTATTTGAGGAACTGCTGCACAAGCCGGTCCATGTGGATATCGGGTCTGAATTCCGGTACCGGAAATCCATGGTTCAGAAAGGGGATCTCTTTCTTGCCATTTCGCAGTCGGGAGAAACCGCGGATACATTGGATGCCGCGAGGGAAGCCAGACGATTGGGCGCGCGCGTTCTGTCCATTGTGAACGTGGTGGGCAGCACGATGGCGCGGGAATCCGATGGCGTGCTGTACACGCGCTGCGGTCTGGAAATCAGCGTGGCATCAACCAAAGCCTTCACCGGTCAGCTTGTCGCGCTGCATCTCCTGGCCCTGTACATGGGGCGGGTGCACGACATCCTGACCGTCGACACGGTTCAATGGTGGCTGGATCAATTGCTGGCCCTGCCCGGTCAGGTTGAAGACGTCATCAAACGGGATGCCGAACTCCTGGCCGTGGCGAAGCGGTTCTACCAGAAAGACCATTTCCTTTATCTTGGACGCTGGATCAATTATCCGATTGCGCTGGAAGGCGCGCTCAAGCTCAAAGAAATTTCCTACATTCACGCGGAAGGGTATGCGGCGGGAGAAATGAAGCATGGCCCCATTGCCCTGATTGACGAAGAAATGCCGGTGGTGGTGCTGGCTCCGCAGGACCGGCTGTACCGGAAAACCGTGAGCAATCTCATGGAAGTCAAGACGCGCAAGGCTCCGGTCATTGCGTTTACGAGTGAAGGGGAACGTGATCTGGAAGCCTTGGCCGACTGCGTCTTCAAGATTCCCGACAATGTGCATCCGCTGCTGGCGCCGGTTCCCCTGACGGTTGCGTTGCAGCTTCTGGCCTATCATATCGGGGTTTTGCGCAAGGTTGACGTTGATCGCCCGCGGAATCTGGCTAAAAGCGTGACCGTGGAGTAAGGGGGGGGGAGGATGACGGCTCCCTCCGTCATTCGATGGCGCTGGGGGGGGAGGCCCCCCCTCGCGGCCCACTTAACCCCCCCCCATCGGACAAACACTACCCATCATCGGCTTCTCTCTCCTCCGTCATTCTCTGGCCTTGCCCAGGAATCCAGGTTTTCATCGAGAACACCAGCCTGGATTCCCGCCTGCTGGCGAGAATGACGGACGGGGAGAAAGACAGATGGGATTCACACATACGGAATAGCCTGGATTCCCACCTTCGGTGAGAATGACGGACGGGGAGGGCGGCTTCTCTCCCCTCCGTCATTCTCGGGCCTTGCCCGGGAATCCAGTTCTTCATTGCGAACACCAACCTGGATTCCCGCCTGCTGGCGAGAATGACGGACGGGGAGGGACGGGGAGAAAGACAGATGGGATTCACACATACGGAATAGCCTGGATTCCCACCTTCGGTGAGAATGACGGACGGGGAGGGCGGCGAGAATCCCCTCCGTCATTCTCGGGGCATCCCCGGGAATCCAGGCCGCCATTGTCGGTGTCGTGCGTCTCTTTCTCCACTCCGTCATTCTCGGGCCTTGCCCGGGAATCCAGTTCTTCATTGCGAACACCAACCTGGATTCCCGCCTTCGGCGAGAATGACGGACATGGAAAGCGGGGGAGGGTGGCTACCGATCTAAAGCGGCTATCGGCATGAATACGGCATAGGGAATGACGGTCTATTTTCTCAAAAAGAGGCATTTTTGAGAAGATAGCGGGTGGAAGGACGGGGAGAAAGATAGCCTGGATTCCCGAGCAGGGCTCGAGAATGACGGACGGGGAGGGACGAGGAAGGACAGGGAGAAAGATAGCATGGATTCCCGAGCAGGGCTCGAGAATGACGGACGGGGAAGGACGGCGAGCATGTCGCGCATTTCCTCCCCTCCGTCATTCTCGGGGCATCCCCGGGAATCCAGGCCGCCATTGTCGGTGTCGTGCGTCTCTTTCTCCCCTCCGTCATTCTCTCTGGCCTTGCCCGGGAATCCAGGTTTTCATCGAGAACACCAGCCTGGATTCCCGCCTTCGGCGAGAATGACGGCGAGATCATGGTTGGTGACCTGGTCTCGTGGGTCGAGGAGTGAAGCGCGTGCCCGTCAGGGGTGAGAAGGGCGGACGATTGTTCCGACGTGGACGGGGCGATGCTGATCGCTCTCGTTGCAATAGTATTCCAGGATGTCGTGAATCACGCGAAACGCGAGTGCTGACCACGGAATATGTTTTCGCTGAAACAGGGCAGCGTCCAGACTTTCCGTGCCCGCGCCGCAGTCTGCGTTTTTCATGATTCCGCGAAACACGACATAGACCTGGTTCACGTGGGGAATGCTCATCACCGCGCAGAGTTGTGAAATGTCCACGGCGGCTTCGGCTTCTTCGAGGGTTTCCCGCGCGGCGGCTTCTTCCAGTGTCTCGTCTTTTTCCATAAACCCCGCCGGAAACGTCCAGAGTCCGGACTGTGGCTCAATGGCTCGTTTGCAGAGCAGGATGCGATCCTCCCATTCAGGAATACAGCCCACCACGATTTTGGGATTTTCATAATGAACGGTGTGACAACGTTCACAGACCAATCGGGACATGGTGTCTCCGGCGGGGATGGTGATGATGAGTCTGGCTCCGCAGGCGGTGCAATATGTCATGGCCTGTGTCATCGTTCGGCAATCATGGCGTTTGGTGATGATGACGGGAACGGGAAATCAGGCCGGAAGACGGTCAGGGTGTTTGCTGACTGACTTGCCCGTTTCGTCGTTGTATGCTTGAATACGCGCCCCTGCTCGCACCATATGATAACAGGAGTGATGTCTTCCGTGAAGGTCCCGTTGTTGGATTTGAAAACGCAGTTTCAGCAGATCCGCTCGGATGTGCTGTCCGTCATCGAACAAGTCTGCGACGAGCAGGGCTTTATCCTGGGTCAACGGGTTGAAGATTTCGAAACGGCCATCGCCGACTATCTGGGTTGTCGGTATGCCGTCGGCGTGGCCTCGGGGAGCGATGCCCTGCTGTTGTCCCTGATGGCGGCGGGGGTGGAATCCGGCGATGAAGTGCTGACCGTGCCGTTTACCTTCTTTTCCACGGCCGGGGTGGTCTCTCGGTTGCAGGGGGTGCCGGTGTTCGTTGATATCCGGCCGGACACCCTGACGCTTGATCCCGAACAGATTGAACAACGCCTCACCGCTCGCACGAAGGCCATCATTCCCGTCCATCTCTTCGGGCAATGTGCCGACATGGAGGCGATCATGGACGTGGCCGACCGACATGGCGTCAAGGTCATTGAAGATGCCTGTCAAGCCATTGGCGCCAGTCGTCACGGGCGCAAAGCCGGGACTGTTGGGCATGCCGGATGCTTGAGCTTTTTTCCGTCTAAAAATCTCGGAGGCATCGGTGACGGCGGCTTGATTGTGACGAATGACCGGGACCTTCGTGAACGCGTTCTCGCGTTGCGGGTCCATGGGAGCCGGTCGGAGTACCACCATGACCATATCGGTCTCAACAGTCGCCTTGATGCCATTGGGGCGGCGGTACTGCACGTCAAGCTTCCACACCTGGACGGGTGGAATGAGAAACGGGCCAGGAATGCGGCGCATTATCAACGGCTGTTTGCGGAGGCCGGCTTGAGTGAGCATGTGACATTGCCCACGACGGATTCAGGCAATGTCCACGTTTTCAATCAATATACCGTCCGCGCTCGCAAGCGCGACGCGCTGATGGCTCACCTGAAGGCACATGATATCGGGCATCGAGTCTATTACCCTGTCCCCCTGCATCTGCAGGAATGTTACCAACCGCTTGGCTATCAGAAAGGCGACCTTCCGGTTTCGGAGCGTATGGCGCAGGAAGTGTTGTCTCTCCCGATTTATCCTGAATTGACCGATGGGCAGATGGAGCGGGTGGTCCAGTGCATCAGCGATTTCTACTCCAGTCCTTCGCAACCCGTTTGAGATTCCCGCGTCAGCGTTTCGTGTTACGTGACAGGGGGTGTTGCGCCTGAACGGTGCTGTTGAGGCCGCCGCGAGCGGTGAAGGTGCCGGTTACAGTGGCCCATGCGGGTTGGCAGGCTTTTACGAAATCCTGAAGGATCCGGTTGACGGCGTTTTCGTAAAAAATGCCCATGTTGCGATAGGCGTGGATGTACATTTTGAGCGATTTGAGTTCCACGCATGTTTTGCGAGGCCGGTAGTGAATCGTGATGGTGCCGAAGTCAGGGAGTCGGGTTTTCGGACAAATGGCCGTGTATTCCGGGATCTCGATGGTGATGTCATAGCCGGGAAATTGATTGGGCCATGTTTCAATGTCAGGCAGGGTATCGTCGAGTCCACTGTGTGCGTGGATGTTGGTGTAGCTGCCTTTGGAGCGTTGAGCACGTTTCATGTGGATGGCAAACCCTTCGTTCAGAACTTCGGCGATGGCCTTTTCCGACCGGAGCGCAGTCTACGCTGACGCATGACACTCTGCAATTATGTGTATTGGTTCAATACATATTTAGAGGGCGTGGGTTGGGGACTGGATTCCCGGGCAAGGCCCCGAGAATGACGGCGAAAGAAAGAGACGGGAGAAGGAGGGCCTGGATTCCCGGGGATGCCCCGAGAATGACGGAGGGGAGGAAATGTGCGACATGCTCACCGCCCTCCCAGTCCGTCATTCTCACCGAAGGTGGGAATCCAGGTTGGTGTTGTCGATTAGGGCCTGGATTCCCGAGCAAGGCAGGAGAATGACGGCCTGGATTCCCGGGGATGCTTCGAAAATGGATGAATTTCCTCCGCTATCTTCTCAAAAATGCCTATTTTTGAGAAGATATACCGTCATTCCCTGTGCCGTAAATTCATGCCGATAGCCGCCTTACATCGGTCGCCACCTTCCCTCGCTTTCCGCGTCCGTCATTCTCGCCAGCAGGCGGGAATCCAGGTTGGTGTTTCCTACTGAAGAACTGGATTCCCGAGCAAGGCAGGAGAATGACGGAGGGGAGAGAAGCCGATGATGGGGGGGGTAAGTGGGCCGCGAGGGGGGCCTCCCCCCAGCGCCATTGAATGACGGAGGGGAGGAAATGCGTGAGAAGGACAGGGGGAGAAGAACGATGAATTTGCGTGCGGTGTTTGTTTCTGCGCTGGTTGCCGTGAATGTGATCACGCTGTTGTTCATGGCCCCGCTGAACAGTCTCATCCTGACGTTCACTGCGCCGATCTGCGTGACCTGCCTGCTCAACCTCTACGGGGGCGGGATACTGGCCGTGTGGTGTTTCCTGTTGTTCGTGCAGTGGTGGGGAGGTGACAAGATTGCCGTACGTGTCCAAAAGTCACTATCGGTTATCGGCCTCGTGGCTTTTTTGCATGCACTTCAATTGAGTTCCGTCCCCTCCTCATGGAATACCGCGTATGTCATTTTTTGCATCGTGATGCTGGCGCCAGCCGTGCTCTGGTTTTTGCGAGCGGAGCGCGGCAGGGCTATGCTGGTGCACCAGTTTTTTGTCATCCTGTTTGTGTACGAAGTGTTGAATGTTGGCCTGGTCATGACTCATGTACGGGAACTGGACACCAGGATCGCCGCTGTCCATACACGGGAGGCGAGTGCGCCCCTGGAAAAAAAAGAGCAAGGGCGCGATCATGTCTTTTGGATCGTCTTTGATGAGCTTTCCCTTTCCCATACTTTGCAGGGAGAGGATTTTCGCGGTGACCTCGTACCGAATCTGGCAACATTCTCACGGGAAAGCACATGGTATGCTCAAGCACGCACGACCCATGCATGGACCGGACATGCCATTCCGTCCCTGCTGTTGGGTAAGAAGGACGTGGATGAATTTTCGGAGGTTTTTGTCATCAACTTCAATTCCCATAACTATTTGTCTTCCATGGCCGGCACAAGGGACGTCTTTATCGCCGGAGGGTATATGTCCTATTGTCTGGCGTTTCAGCAGGTGGCAACGGCGTGTCGTGATTCTTTGCACGCATCTTCCAGCTATCTTCCGTTGGTCGGGTGGCTGTGGGATCGGGCTGTCCCCGGAGTATTGCGTAATGCCAGGGGCGGTGTGTTGCTTGAAAGGCTGGCGACCCGCCTGTTTCTTCCGGAATCCGAGATCGCGTTTGCGCTCAACATGGGTCAGTCGTTTGACCGTCCCACGTTCACCTATATTCATGAGAAATTGCCCCATCCTCCTTATCAATTCAACAGGGACGGCTCCATCGCGCTTTCGGGATATGCCGTTGGGCCATCAAACAGTTTTAGTTCCGACGAGCTTGAAGAAATGCAGGAAGATTACAGGAACCAGATCGCGTATGCGGACTCCCTGTTCGGAACATTCATCGCCACGCTCAAAGCCCGCAACCTGTATGATCGGTCCTTTATTGTCGTGATGAGCGACCACGGCATCAGTTTTGATCCCCCAAATGCCGGACGAATCCTTGAGCATGAGCAGGTGTATCGTATCCCGTTTTTGATCAGGTCGCCGGGACAAAGCCGGGGCGAGGTGAACCCATCGCCTGTTTATACGGACGAATTTTTTGAGATTTTGCTGGAGCGTAAAGCACGCGTGGACCGTGTAACCTTTAATCGAGAGTGACAAGGGGGGATACTTGCACAACGAACATAGAAGAAGCGGTACGCGGAGCATGGTGGTGGTGTTTTTGGTGTCCGGTAACGTCATCGCACTCACGTTGATGATCCCTTTGAACAGCGCCATTTTTGCCAGCCCCGAGAGCTCGGTTTGTCTTTCCTGTCTTGTCGGATTCTACGGGTGGGGATGGTTGATTGTGGGATGCCTTCTGGTTGCGTCGTATTGGTTGGGCGGCGACACCATGGCCGTCCGTGTCGCAAAAACGTTGTCGGTGATGGGACTGGTTTCCTTTTTGCATCTTGTGCAGGTGACTTCGGTTTCGGCTTCGTGGAGAACCGCGTATGTCATTCTGTGCATCGTGGCGTTCGCCCCGGCTGTGGTGTGGTTTCTGCGCGCGGGAAAAAAGACGGTGATCCTTGTCCACCAGTTTCTTGTCATCCTGTTGTTGTATGAAATGCTGAATGTGAGTCAGGTGGTTCTTCAGGCACGGGAATGGGAAGCCGTCGTCGCATCGAATACGGAATCCAGGAGGGCGTCCGTCCAAAGCGGAGACGGCCGTGTGACGTTGGACGGGGACGGGCCGCACGTCTTTTGGCTCCTCTTTGATGAATTTTCGCTTGTCAATGCGTTGCGGAATGGGTCGCTTGATGAGGACATCGTGCCGAATTTGACGGAGTTTGCCCGGACCAGTACGTGGTATCCTCATGCGCGCACCCTCTATTCTGTGACCGCCAGCGCTGTTCCAGCTTTGTTGTTGGGAAAGAAGGATGTCAAAAACTTTGGCCAACACTTTGTTGCCGACTTTGATGGACGCAATTATTTTTCTTCCCTGGCTCAACGGATGGACGTCTTCGTCGCCGGGGATTATTTGCCCTATTGCTCGGCGTTTCAGGAAGTTGTGACGGGGTGCCGGATTTTTCAGGGCTCCGAGTTTGCCAATTACGATCAGATGGTTAAGCATGTCTGGAGTCGAGCGGTCCCGGGAGTGTTGCGCTATACATGGGGAGGTATTGCCTTCCACCGGTTGTTCGTCCGACTGATGGGTGTGTCGGAACACCCCATCACGCACGCGCTTGACGTGGGACAGTCTTTCAATCGCCCCACATTGACCTACGTTCACGAGCGCTTGCCCCATTTCCCTTATTACAACACAGGCAATGGTGAAATCTCCGGCAACACGGAGGGAGATAGACCGACGATGGAATTAAATCCTGACGAAATCGAATCATTGCAAAAGTTTTACAAAGAACAGGTCACGTATACGGATGCGTTGTTTGGAGAATTTGTTGCGCGCCTGAAGGCCCGCGAACTGTACGACCGGTCATTTATCGTGGTGATGAGCGACCACGGCATCAGTTTTGATCCCCAAAATCCTGGGCGAGATACGATTGAGCATGAGCAGGTGTATCGTATCCCGTTTTTGATCAGGTCGCCGGGACAAAGCCGGGGCGAGGTGAACCCATCGCCTGTCTATACGGACGAATTTTTTGAGATTTTGCTGGAGCGGATGGCGCGGGAGACACGGCACGCATCGTTGTCACACGCCGAATTATCGTGACTCACAGAAGGAGCCAGACCATGCGAAACAGACGCGGATGCTTTCTCGTATTTGTTGTGACTGTTGTCATGGCCGGTGTTGAGCCTGATGAGGCCATGGCCTATATTGACCCGTCCGCCGGGGGGTTGCTGGTGCAATTGCTGCTGGGGGGCCTTGCCGGTATCGGGGTGGTGGTTAAATTGTACTGGGGGAAAATCACCGGATATTTTCGCAAGAGGAACGATGACGAGCGCTGACGTTATATCGGATATTGTGCGTGCGCCCGGGTCCTACCGTGACCCGGACGGGTTCGTCTTTTTTCAGGGCAATCGGGTGTTCCGTGCGCTGACGAGGGAGGGGCTGGCCTCGTATCGGGTTTTTCGTCAGAGTCCGCTGTGTCAATGGGCAGAGGAAGGGCATTGGGTGACTCCAACGTGGGAAACGGATGCGGTGTTCGCCGGAAGCGTGGCCGAATCGTTTCCCGACGTGGTTGGCATCATGGAACAGCAACGGATTCCCTTCGTGAGCTATCCCTATGAATGGTCCTTTGATATGTTGAAAGATGCGGCATTGCACATGCTGGATCTTGTTCTGCATAGCGCCCCTCATGGATTTACCTTAAAGGATGCCACTGCCTACAATATACACTTTGTGGGTAGCCGGCCGATTCTGGTTGATATTCTTTCGCTGGCGAAATATGTTCCCGGTAGTCCGTGGATGGGCTACACACAGTTTTGCGAGCAGTGTTTGTTTCCTCTGGCCTTGTCGGCCCACAGGGGCGTCCATTTTCAGCCTTTCTTGAGAAGTTATCTTGAAGGGATTCCGCTTCATGTGATGAAACCGCTGCTCGGCGGTCTGGGCTGGAGAAAGGCCGGCATGTTTCAACATGTGCTGCTCCAGTCTTTTTTGCAAAACGGATTTCAGGACACTCCGCCCGCCCTGAAGACGAGTTTTCAGAAGCTGGCATTTTCCCTGGATCATGTGACGGCCATGGTTCGTGCCATGAAAAAAGTGGTGACCTCCCTGCATGTACGTTCCCGCAGTCACTGGGTTGGCTACGCCGAGCATCGCTCCTATGCCGCCTCTGCCATTGAAGCGAAACAGCGGTTTGTCGACAAACATTTGGAGATCATGCGGCCGGACACCGTGTGGGATATTGGGTGCAATACGGGAGAGTTTTCCCTGATTGCGCGCAAACATGCCGAACTGGTCATTGCGATGGATGCTGACCCGGATTCTGTGAATCATCTGTATCGGCATTGTCGGGACGCCCGGCTTCAGGGGATTTTGCCTTTGGTCATGGATGTGACGAATCCTTCGCCGGGGCTGGGATGGCATAATCGTGCGCGGCAAAGTTTGCTGGAGCGGGGGAAGCCGACGGCTGTTCTCATGCTGGCCGTTTTGCATCACTTGTGCCTGACGCACAATGTGCCTTTTGGGTATATTTTTGATTTCCTGGCCGGCGTTGATGCCAAGTATGTCATGATTGAGTTTGTGCCGAAATCGGACCCGATGGTCAAGACGCTTCTCACGAATCGCGAGGATGTGTATCCGTGGTATCATCCGGCAGCGTTTGAGGCCGAGGCCTTCAAGTCTTTTGCGCCGGTTGGTCGCCTTGAGCTTTCCCCCGGAGGACGTGTTGTGTATTGTCTGCAACGGCGCGACCGGCGAGAATGACGGATGAGGATGGTGATGGCCATTCTCGTGCGTATTGTCTCCCCTCCGTCATTCTCGTGGCCGCCACGGGAATCCAGGTTTTCATTGCGAACAACCAGCCTGGATTCCCGCCTGCTGGCGAGAATGACGGAGGGGATGGAGGGAAAGACGGGCCTGGATTCCCGCTTGCGGCGAGAATGACGGCGCGGGGGATGGCGGCGAGAATGACGGACGGAGAGGGCGTGTGATGAACGTTGTGCTGAAGAGAATGGCGTCGTCATGATTGAGAGCGATGAGTTTGTCAATGCCTTGCGGGATGCCGGCTTTGATTTTTTTACCGGGGTGCCCGACACGATTCTGGGCGGGATGATTGACGTGTTGAGCCAGGAGCGGTTGTATGTCCCGTCGGTGCGGGAGGATGAAGCCGTTGCGATGGCCGCGGGCGCGTTTCTCGGAGGCAAAGTCCCTGCGGTGCTGATGCAGAATTCCGGACTCGGCAATGCCCTGAACGTGCTGATGTCGCTTCATCTGATCTACAGGATGCCGTGCTTGCTGATTATTTCCTGGAGGGGCTTTGAAGGGAAAGACGCGCCGGAACATCTGGTGATGGGGCAAACGATGCCGCAGTTGATGGAGATGATTCGGATTGCCCATCGAACGCCGTCCCCGGAGACTATGGCGGATGATCTGCGATGGGCCATGCGCACCATGATGGAACAGCGCGTCCCTGTTGCGTTGTTTTTGAAAAAGGGCGTGGTGAAGACAATCCAGCCATGATGAATGTTGTGACCGCCATACGAAGGAATGCCTCGCGCCATGCGACCTGAAGAAGGCGTGATGCAGAGCAGGGCCCAGGCGATGCACGCCCTCTTTGACGTGCTGTCCGACCAGCCCGTGATTATTTGTAACGGGTTTCCTTCGCGGGAAGCCCAGAAAATTCGTGACCGCGCCGGCAATTTTTACATGATTGGGTCAATGGGCGTCGCGGCGTCAATCGGGCTGGGTCTTGCCCTTGCGCAACCGGACCGGCGGGTGGTGGTGTTTGACGGCGACGGCAATGTCCTCATGGGCATGGGTACGCTGGCTACCATCGGTGCCCTGCGACCCCGGAATCTGACGCATGTGGTGTTTGATAATGAGGTCTATGGGACCACCGGCAATCAGCCGTCCTATTCGCGAATCGTTCGGCTGGATCAGGTGGCCAAAGCGGCCGGGTATGCCACGGTCGAACGCGTGTGGGAACGGGAAGATATTGTGTACGAATTTACGGACATGCTGAACAACGACGGCCCGAATTTTCTGCTGATCAAAGTCAACGAACAGATTGAGGATGCGGATCGGGTCGCGCTGGATCCGTCTGATGTGACACAACGGTTTCGCGCCGCCATGGGCGCGGAATAGCCGATGGGTGTTCCGCCTGAACGTGAGACGATGCGAGAAAGGAAAACGGCGCGCGTATGATTCTGCTCAATCCAGGCCCGGTGAACGTGTCCGACCGCGTCCGCAATGCCCTGATGTGTCCGGATCTCTGTCATCGGGAATCCGAATGCGTGGAGATGGTTGACCGTATTCGTCGCAAATTGCTCAAAGCCTTTGTGCCGGGTGCGGAATCGGAGTATGTCGCGATTCTGTTGACCGGGTCCGGCACGGCGGCGGTCGAGGCGTCCATCATGTCGTGTCTGCCAGCGGGGAAGCGTCTTGTGCACGTCAATAATGGCGTGTATGGGGAGCGGATTTCTTCAATCGTCAGGACGCAACGCCTGGGGATTGCCGAAATCAAATGTGATTGGGTCGCGCCGCTGGACCCGGACACCATTCTCAAGTCATTGAAGCAGCAGCCGGCGGTGCATGCGGTGGTGATGGTGCATCATGAAACGACGCTGGGTCTGCTCAACCGCGTTCATGAAATTGCCGAACACGTTGACAGCCGCGGGTGTGTCTTTGTCCTGGATTCAATCAGCGGGCTGGGCGGGGAAGCCCTGGATATCGCGGGGCGGCATATGTATATGGTGGCCGGGACATCGGGAAAATGTATTCAGGGGTTTCCGGGAGTCTCGTTTGTGCTGGTTCGAAAAGGCTTTATGGAAAATATCGTCAAGTATCCCAGGCGTTCCTGGTATTTGAGCCTGGCCAATTATTACGAAGCACAGGAACAGGGCGGTATGCCCTTTACGCCGGCCGTGCAGTTGTATGCCGCGTTTGATGAAGCCTTATCCGAACTCCTCGAAGAAGGGGTGACCCATCGCATGACCCGGTACGGGCGTCTGGCTGCGCTGATTCGGAAACGCATGCAGACCCTTGGGGTGCGGGCCGTGCTGTCCGCCGACCACCAGTCGAATTCGTTGACGGCTTTTTATCTACCGGAAGGCCTGACCTATGCCGTCCTGCATGATCGTCTGAAAGAGCGTGGGTACGTGATCTACGCCGGCCAGGGCCATTTTGAGTCGAAGATTTTCCGCGTGGCGAATATGGGCGCTTTGCAGGACGCACATATTGAAAGCTTTCTGGGAGCGTTTGAAGAGGTCGTGAGGCAAGAGACCGGGAGCGCATGAAGGCGGTCATTTTGGCGGCGGGGGTTGGGAGGCGGCTTCGGGCGGTGACCCAACATCGTCCCAAGTGTCTGATTGCAATCGGAGGGCGGTCGCTGTTGTATCGCTGTTTCGACGCCCTGCGTCAGCGTGGTGTGACCCGGATCTGTCTGGTGGTCGGCTATAAACAGGACATGATTCGTGAGGCTGTGGCGGCCTACCCCTTTCCGCTGGACGTGACGTGCCTGGTCAATGTCGGATTTGAACGCGGCAGTATCGGGTCTCTGTGGGTGGCCCGGCAGGCGCTGGATGATGATGCGGTGATCATGGATGCCGATCTTCTGTTTCATCCCGCTCTTCTTGACTGCTTACTTTCCTCTCTGTCTCCCAATGCCCTGTTGGTGGATGAGACTGTGACGCAACAGACGGAAGAATGTATGGTTGCGGTGTGTGAGGGGCGAGTGGTGGCGCTGTCCAAGCGGATTCCAAAGGGCTATGACGCGCTCGGCGAAGGCGTGGGATTGTTGCGCGTGGCCCATGCCGCCGTGCCCGTGTTGCTTCGGTCGGTGGAGGCCTGTGTGAATCGGGGGCTTTTGGATCTCGAGTATGAAGATGCCCTGGAAGATTTTTTTCGTGAGATTCCGGTCGGGTTTGAGACAATCGGGGGACTGCCCTGGATTGAAATTGATTTTCCCGAAGATGTTGAACGGGCGCAAAATCATATTTTGCCCCGGTTGGGAGAAGCGGGAATACGTGATGGGATGTAAGGCCGCGGTCTGATCAGACTGTGCGGGCGATAGACGACCTGTGAACGAAACCCTCAAGGACGCTGATGTCGTCACGATTGATACGGCCATTGTGCTGGCTTCGTCAGGCGTGTTTGATGGCGCGGCGGATGATGGCCGCTCTTCCACCGGGGCGTTGACCCGCGTGGGCGGCATGACGCTGTTTCAACGCACCCTGTGCGCGCTTCAGCGCGGTGGGATTTCACAAGTGCGGATCCTCGTGGGCAAAGAGGAGCAGGCGCTTCGTTCGCGGATTCATGGCGATCATCGTATTCGGATGGGGCTTCGCTGGTTCCCTGTTCGCGAATATCCTCCGTGGCATTCCCTGACGTGGGAGACCGTGACGGGGGAGATCAAAGGCGCATGTCTCATTCTTGGTTGTCACGCCGTCTTTCCCCCATCGTTGATTGCCTCTCTTCGAGAAGAAGGGCGCGAAGGTAAAGCCATTGTGACCGTCGGTCAGCCTGGTGAACGGGGGTGGGACGCGAATCCGGGCTTGCGGTGGTGTGTTTCTCATCAGCGGGACGAACGTGTTTCGCGAGTGGTCTTTGCCGACCACGATCCTTCCGACCCGGAATCCATGGCAGGGGACGTCAAGGGGCTGGCATCCGCCGTTGATCTGGTCGTTGTGCCGGTTCGGTTCTTCGGAACATCCGGTACGGGGAGTCTGTCGGCAACGGGGGGCAAAGGCCCGATTCGGCTGGCGTTGGAGCGGGCCGCTGCGGAAGGAGCGGTGCGAGTGTTGTCCGCGTCCGCTCATGGGTATCAAGACACCCGAAAGCCTGACGGGCCACGAAACGCGGAGCGCATGTTGTTCCATGGGCTGCAAAGCGTGCAGGGAACCATGGATGGGGTGATGGATCGCTATGTCAATCGGAAGCTCTCCATGTTGTTCAGCCGACTCTTTCTTCGATTGAGATGTTCGCCCAATGTCATTACCGCGCTGTCGCTGATGGTTGGCCTCATGGGTGCGGCGTGTTTTGCCATGGGGTCGTATTGGCAGGGCATTGTGGGGGCTGTGCTGTTTCAATTCGCGGTGATTCTTGATTGTTGCGATGGAGAAGTGGCACGCCTGACTTTTGCGGAATCCCGGTTTGGTCAGACATTGGACATCGTGGCGGACAATGTTGTTCATATGGCGATCTTTGCCGGGATTGCCTGGGGCGCGTATCAGCAGGAAGGTCTCTGGCAGGCAAGCCCCATCCCGCTGATTGTCGGCGCCATGGCCATTGTCGCCAACGGGGTTGCCCTGTGGGGTGTGCAGCGGGTCAAGTCCATCAAAGCGCAAGCTGGGCATTGGCAACATGTGAGTCTCGCCCTCCGGGCCCGCTTTGATTGTGTGCTTGAGCGCGTGGCCAACCGTGATTTTTCCGTGGTGGTGATGGTGTGCGCCTGTTGGGGAGCGCTACCCTGGTTTTTAGGGCTTGGGGCCGTGGGGACCAGCATGTTTGCCTTTTTTGTGGCGTGGAACCTTCGTCAAGCGTTGCGGTCTTGTGCGTCCTGATTCCCGCTTCATACGTTGTCCTGAACACCTTGCGCATGTCGTGTAACGTGTATGCCATGTCTGTGCGTCTCACGCAGCCTGGCAGATGTGTCACCGTCTCATGCTGCGTTCATCCCATGGTCAGGCCATGATCAGAATCATGTTTCTCGCGGTCGGTCTTCTTGTGCTGGGCGGGCTGGTCTGGCATATCGGCCCGTCGCACATTGCGGGGACAGTTGAACGCATTGGCTTTGTCCCGTTCTGTATTATTCTCATCCCGCTGTTGGTGGTGTACGGTCTCGATACCTATGGATGGCGGCTGACCATGGGGCCCTGGGCGAGTCGGGTCGGGTTTGTCCGGTTGTTTATGGTGAGAATGGCCGGTGAAGCCATTAACGTGACGACCCCGTCCGGCATGCTTGGCGGCGAACCGCTGAAGGCGTATCTGTTGACACGTTATGATGTGCCCATGGTTGAAGGACTTGCGTCCGTGGTGGTGGCCAAGACCACCATGGTGCTCGCGCAGATTCTCTTCATGTTGTTGGGGATCGGGCTTCTGTGGTGGGTCGTTGGGGGAGGGGTGTATTCCATCCTGGCCGCTTGGGTCAGTGTGGGCATGCTGGCGTTTTTCGTTTTTCTGCTGGTGCTCATCCAGCGATATGGCATCGGGACGGGGTTGTTAACGCTGGCCGCACAGTGCCGGATTCGGTCGCAATGGCTTGTGGCCTGGAGGCCGCGGTTGCTGGAGTTGGACCGGACGGTTCAAAATTTTTACCGGCAGCGACGGCGGGCGTTTGCCCTGTCCTTTGGCGTGCATTTTGTCTCATGGTTGATCGAATTGTTTGAAGTCCATGCGATTTTGTATTTCCTTGGCGCGGAGACCGGATGGCTGATGTCGTTGTCCATTGCCGCGATCGCCGTCCTGATCAAGGGTGCGTCGTCGTTTGTTCCCGGCGGCCTGGGCGTGCAGGAAGGCGGCTATCTTTTTTTGCTGATGGGGTTGGGGTATGGCGAGATGACGGGGATCACCTTTGCCTTCGTTCGCCGGATTCGCGAAATCATCTGGATTCTCGCGGGACTTGTCTTTCTGGCTGTGTTGCGGGGGAAGGCTACGCTTGCCGTGCCGTCGTCGGGGGTGATGAAACCCTGACGCGAGCGGGAACGGATTACCGATCCCGGTTGACCATGTAATCGGCGACGACGGTGAGGGCGCGCTTGGCCGTGGAATCTTCAAAGGTATCCAGGTTCACAAGAGCGGCCTGGATGTATTCATGGGAACGATTCATGGTGTATTGCAACGAGCCATGGTGATGCATGAGGGCCGTGAGATGAATCAGGTGTTGCGCGTCAAAGGCTCCGGTTTCAATGGTCGTGACCAGGCGTTGTCGGTCCTCATCCGGCAGATGTTGCAATAAATGGATCAGAGGCAGTGTGACCATCCCCTGCATCAAATCCTGTCCGAGGGTTTTCCCCAAACTCTTGTCGTTGGCCATATAATCCAGCCGATCGTCCGCGAGCTGGAAGGCAATGCCCAGGTATAAGCCGAATTGATGCAGCGCGTCCTGTTGCAGGGGAGAGGCCCCGCCTCGAATGGCTCCGACTTTGCAGGCGGCGGCCACCAGGGCACCGGTTTTGTATTCGACAATTCGTAAATAATCCGATTCGGGGACAAGCGGCTTCCGGTTGGCGGCCAGTTGAAACAGTTCTCCTTCTGCCATTTTCCGGCAGGCGATGGCCATGGTCTCATTGATGCCGTGGTTCTCAAAGGAGGCAATCTGCTGCATCGCCCGTGAGTAGAGATAGTCTCCCACCAGAATGCTGGTCCGATTTCCCCAAATGCGTTGCGCGGTGAGTTGACCCCGGCGGAGGGGGGCCTCATCCAGGACATCGTCATGGAGAAGCGTTGCCGTATGGATGAATTCAATGAGGCCACCCAGCGCCAGGTCATCTTTGGGGACGTAGCCTGTGAGGCGGGCAGAGAGCGTCAGCAGGAGAGGCCGAATGCGTTTGCCACCGCCATTGAGAATATGGGTGGCGACTTCGTTGATCAGCGGGGCGTCGGTTGTGAGGTGACGACGGATTTGGGATTCAATGTCTTCAAGGTCTTGATGGTAGATTTCCCACACCGCATCCATCGTGAGGGAACGTTGCGTCGCCGAGTGCCCATTGGCCATGGTGCGATCCTAGGGTAGGGTCTGATGTTTGTCAAGATAAGCGAATGATTTCCGCTCAATGACCGTGTCATGATTGCGAGACAGAACGCAAGCATGGGAGCGGGGTTTCACGGAATCTTCCTTGACACATTTTTGCACATCCAGTAATTTTCGTCTTGTTCCGGCCATGCTTCAGATTCACCGTTCATGTCTTGTTCTGCGTGCGGCGAACTGGTTGATGATGCGGGCCGCATGCGGCCGCCACCGTGCCGTAGCGGTTCATCACGACATGCACGATGCAGCCGCAGACGGCGGTCTTCCTGGACTTCTTTTATGAGTACGCAACAGCCATTCTACGGCTTTCCGCCCCCGCAAGGGCTGTATGACCCTCGATTTGAGAAGGATGCGTGCGGCATTGGTTTTGTGGCCGACATGAAAGGCCGTCAGTCCCACGATATCATCGAAAAAGGATTGCGGGTTTTGAACAATTTGCACCATCGTGGGGCACAGGGTTGTGATCCCTGTACCGGTGATGGCGCGGGGATTCTTCTCCAAATCTCCCACGAGTTTTTCGGACGCATCTGTCAGGATCGCGGCATTGCCCTGCCGGAAGCGGGCGGCTATGGGGTGGGGATGGTGTTCTTCCCGCAGACCGAACAGCTTCGTCGTCAATGCGAAGCTCTCTTTGAATCCATTATTCGCGAAGAAGGACTTAGATTTTTGGGGTGGCGCGACGTGCCGGTGAAACTTGAACACGTTGGTGTGCTCGCTCAAAAGACCCTGCCCGCCATTCAGCAATTTTTCATTGCTCGCGATATTTTCAATGAAGCGCAGTTTGAGCGGAAGTTATACATCGTACGGAAACGCATGACCCGGGCGATTCGTGAATCCGCGCTGGGGGAACGCGAGTACGTGTATGTTTGCAGTTTATCGTCCAACACGATTGTCTATAAAGGCATGCTCCTGCCGGGGCAACTCGGCCTCTTTTTTCCGGACCTGACCGATGCCGGCATGCGCTCGGCTTTGGCACTCGTGCATTCCCGCTTTAGTACGAATACCTTCCCGGCCTGGCCGTTGGCTCATCCCTATCGGTATCTTGTCCATAACGGCGAAATCAATACCCTGCGAGGCAATGTGAACTGGATGCGCGCACGCCAGGGGCGATTGGCGTCCGATCTGTTTGGCGATGATCTCGACAAGCTCTATCCCATTATTGATGACGAACAAAGCGATTCCGCCTGTCTCGATAATGCGGTGGAATTTCTCTCGCTGGCCGGCCGGTCGCTCCCCCATGTCATGATGATGTTGATCCCCGAACCGTGGGTCGGCAATCCTCACATGAGTTTGGAGCGACGCGGGTTTTATGAATATCACGCCTCCATTATGGAACCGTGGGACGGGCCAGCGGCTGTCGCGTTTACGAATGGGAAACAGATCGGTGCGACGTTGGACCGCAATGGGTTACGGCCGTGCCGCTATCAGGTCACGACGGATGACGTCGTCGTTCTGGCGTCCGAGGCCGGCGTCTTGCCAGCCGCCCCGCACCACATTCGCGCCAAAGGGCGTCTCCAGCCGGGACGCATGTTTTTGGTGGATACCGAGCAGGGCCGCATTATCGACGACGAGGAAATCAAAGCGCAGATTGTCAACAGCAAACCCTATCGCTCCTGGCTGACGCAGTGCCGTGTGTCGCTGGATGAACTTCCGGGACCGTTGAACGTGTCTCAACCGGATCACCCCACTCTCCGCCAGCGACAGCAGGTGTTCGGCTACACCGTGGAGGAAATTAAAATGGTGTTGTCGCCGATGGGGATCAACGGCGAGGAACCCGTGTCGTCAATGGGAACGGATACCCCGTTGGCGGTGCTGTCCAATCGGCCGCAATTGTTGTCGAAATATTTCAAGCAGCTCTTTGCGCAAGTGACCAATCCTCCCATTGATCCCATTCGGGAACAGTTGGTCATGTCGTTGGTGACGAATATCGGGCCGAAACCCAACCTGACGGCTGAAATTCCGGAGGCCTGTCGCAGAATTAAAGTTCAGCAGCCGATTTTGACCAATGCGCAACTGGAAACACTCCGGGAGATTGAAGACCCCCATTTTGTCAGCAAGACGTTGCCGTTGTTGTTCCGTGTGTCCGAAGGCCCGGACGGGCTGGGGGTGGCTGTTGATCAACTGTGTCAGGATGCGTCGCAGGCGATTCAGCAGGGAGCCAAGTTTCTGATTTTGAGTGATCGCGGCGTGGAGAAGGAGTGGGCGCCGATTCCAAGTTTGTTGGGGATTGCCGCGGTCCATCATCATTTGGTGCGTGAGTCCACGCGAACGGAAGTCGGATTGATTCTGGAAACCGGCGAGCCGCGCGATACGCATCATTTTGCCTGTCTGATCGGCTATGGCGCCGGAGTGGTGAATCCCTATCTGGTGTTTGAAACCTATAAAGATTTGGAACTTGAAGGGTATTTGCCCGAAGGGATTGACGCGGAAACCGCGTCCGAGAAGTTTATCAAAGCCATCAACAAGGGTCTGCTCAAAATCTTTTCGAAAATGGGGATCTCGACGGTGCAGTCCTATTGCGGGGCGCAAATTTTCGAAGCCCTGGGGCTGAACCGCCAACTGGTGGATCGCTACTTTACCGGCACCGCTTCCCGTATTCAGGGGATCGGGATGCGGGAAGTCGCCGAAGAATCGTTGTGCCGTCATCGGTCCGGGTATGCTCCGGTTCCCGTTCGCATGCTGGACTTTGGCGGCGAGGTGCATTACCGCATTCAGGGCGAACATCATGCCTGGAATCCGGAGACGATCACGAAACTGCAACATGCGACCAGAAGCAATGATGCCACAACCTATGCGGAATATTCGCAACTGGTGAATGAGGAATCTCGACATCGAACGCATCTTCGCGGGTTGTTTGACTTTCGGAGACTGCCGCAACCCCTGCCATTGGAAGACGTCGAACCTGCCAGTGAAATCGTGCGGCGGTTTACCGCCGGGGCCATGTCGTATGGCGCGATCAGCAAGGAAGCGCATGAAACGCTCGCGATCGCGATGAATCGGATTGGAGCCAAGAGTAATACGGGAGAAGGCGGGGAAGATGCGGCGCGTTTCATACCCTTGCCGAACGGCGATTCGAAGAATTCGTATATCAAACAGGTGGCCTCGGGGCGATTTGGAGTGACCGCGCATTACCTGGTCAACGCGAAAGAACTGCAAATTAAAATGGCGCAAGGCGCGAAACCCGGGGAAGGGGGGCAGCTGCCCGGTCATAAAGTCGACGACGTCATTGCGAAGATGCGGTTTTCGATGCCCGGCGTGGGGCTTATTTCACCGCCGCCGCATCATGACATTTATTCAATTGAAGATTTGGCGCAACTCATTTTTGATTTAAAAAACGCCAATCCCGACGCGGCTGTGTCCGTGAAGCTTGTGTCCGAAGTGGGTGTGGGCACGGTGGCCGCCGGCGTGTCCAAGGCCCATGCCGACAAGGTGTTGATCAGCGGTGATGCCGGCGGCACGGGTGCGTCTTCCCTGTCGTCCATTAAGTCCGCCGGGGTGCCCTGGGAGCTGGGCCTGGCGGAAACCCATCAAACGCTGCTCCTCAATGATCTTCGCGGGCGCATCACCGTGGAAACAGATGGACAAATGAAGACGGGTCGCGACGTCGTGGTGGCGGCCCTGCTCGGCGCCGAGGAGTTTGGATTTTCCACCGCGCCCTTGATTGTTGAAGGCTGCATCATGATGCGGAAGTGTCATCTCAATACATGTCCCGTCGGTATCGCGACCCAGGACCCCGAACTGCGCGAGCGGTTTACGGGCCAACCGGAGCATGTGGTGAATTTCTTTTTCTTCGTGGCGGGAGAAGTTCGAGAGCTTATGGCGCAGCTTGGATTCCGAACGTTTGCGGAGATGATTGGCCGCAGTGACAAATTAAAGGTGCAGAAAGCTCTTGACCACTGGAAGGCCAGTGGATTGGATCTCACACCTTTGCAGTGGAGGCCCGACGTTGGACCCGATGTGGCGACACACAAGATCCACTCGCAAAACCATGGGTTGGATCAGGTGCTGGACCGTCACTTGTTGACATGCTGCGAGCCGGCGATTGCACGAGGGGAAACGGTGACGCTGGATCTGCCGATCTGTAACACCAATCGCACGACTGGCACTATGCTGTCCGGTCGTCTTGCAAGCCGGTATGGGGAAGAGGGGTTGCCCACTGACACCATTACCATCAACTTCAAGGGGTCTGCCGGCCAATCATTCGGTGCCTTTTTGGTCAAAGGGGTGACCCTGCGTCTTGAAGGTGAGTCGAATGATTATCTGGGGAAAGGTCTCTCCGGAGGCAAGATTATTGTGACCCCGCCCCAGGGCGTGACGTTTCAACCGGAAGACACGATTCTCATTGGGAATACGTCGCTGTATGGCGCCACATGCGGCGAGTGTTATATTTACGGGATGGCGGGTGAGCGGTTTGCGGTGCGCAACAGCGGCGTGCGCACGGTGATTGAAGGGACGGGCGATCACGGGTGTGAATATATGACAGGCGGGGTCGTGGTGGTGTTGGGCCGAACCGGACGCAACTTTGCTGCCGGCATGTCGGGCGGTGAAGCCTATGTCCTGAATGAAGACGGAAAGTTCGACTCCCGGTGTAATCTTGGCATGGTGGAGTTGGAAAAGGTGGCGGCGGCCGAAGACGTTCACACGTTGCGTACCATGCTTGAACAGCATGTTTGCTATACCGGAAGCCGCAAAGCCCGGATGGTGTTGGACGACTGGCACTGGATGCTACCGAGGTTTGTGAAGGTGATGCCGTTGGATTATAAGCGGGTGTTGGCGGAACGGAAGGCGGCGGCGAAAAAAACCGTCCGGCAGAAACAGGGAGCGGCCAGTGGGTGATCCACGCGGGTTTTTACATTTTAAGCGGGAAGGCCCCGTTCGACGTCCGGTTGAGCTGCGGGTATTGGATTGGAAGGAAATGTATGAGCCATTCCCCGAAGAGAAGCTGATCAACCAGGGCGGACGATGTATGGATTGCGGAGTGCCGTTTTGTCAGAGCGAGAAGGGATGTCCGGTTGTGAATCTGATTCCTGAATGGAATGATCTGGTGCATCGCGGGCGGTGGAAGGAGGCGCTCAAGGCGCTTCATGCCACGAATAATTTTCCTGAATTCACCGGTCGGTTGTGCCCGGCGCCGTGCGAGTCGTCTTGTGTGCTTGGCATCAACGCCGATCCTGTCTCCATCCGCGTCATTGAATGGAACATCATTGACCGTGGGTTTGATGAAGGGTGGATTGAGCCGGTGTTGCCGGTGTCTCAAACGGGCAAGCGCGTGGCCATTGTCGGATCAGGTCCTGCAGGTCTGGCCGCCGCCCAACAGCTGGTCCGTGCGGGTTACGGCGTCACCGTGTATGAAAAGACAAACCGAATCGGCGGATTGCTGCGGTATGGCATTCCGGATTTTAAAATGGAAAAGTGGGTCATTGACCGCCGGCTGGAGCAGATGATCGCGGAAGGCGTGCGGTTCGAAACCAACGTCAATGTTGGCGTGACCGTGACGGGCGAAGAGCTGGCCCGGCAGTTTGATGCCGTGTGTCTGGCGCTGGGGGCCGACCAGGCGCGCGATTTGCCTGTGCAGGGTCGGGCGCTGGAGGGCGTTCACTTTGCCATGCCGTATCTCGTCCAGCAAAATCAAATAAATGCCGGGGAAAGCCCGGTGGGCGCGCGGATCACGGCGAAAGATAAACGGGTCGTGATTATTGGCGGCGGCGATACCGGGTCTGACTGTTTAGGCACCGTTCATCGCCAGGGGTGCAAGGAAGCGTTTCAGTTTGAGTTGTTGCCCGAACCGCCCCCGCAACGTGGTGCCTCTACGCCCTGGCCGCTGTGGCCCATGCAGCTTCGCACTTCCCATGCCCATGAAGAAGGCTGTGATCGCCGATGGAATGTCTCGACAACGAAATTTTCCGGGGAGAACGGCCGGGTGAGCAAATTGCACGCGCATCGGGTCTCGAATGAAGGGGGATCATTCGTCCCGCAGACCGACACCGCGTTTGACATGGACGTTGATTTGATTCTCCTGGCCATGGGCTTTACGGGGCCGGTGAAACATGGACTGCTTGATAGCCTTGGCGTGCGCTATGATGCTCGCGGGAACGTGGAGACGGATCAGCATTTCATGAGCAGCAAGGCGGGCATTTTTGCCGCCGGCGATACAAGGCGCGGGGCCTCACTCATTGTCTGGGCTATTGCAGAAGGCCGCAATGCCGCCACCGGGATTGACGCCTGGCTGAAAGCCGGCCACAGTTTGTCCGCTTCCTCTCCGTAACTCCTCCGCAACGCTCTGCTACCGGGTCTGTCTCCTGGTCCGCTTCCGGCCTGCGGGCGTTTGTGAACCGGTTTTCATATCGGGAGTCGGCGTTCGTCCGTGTCCTCTCTCGTCCCGCCGCATGTTCGGTTGGTGGGGCGGGACTTGTCCGTTACGGTTCCACCACAACATCAACCCATGCGGGTATACTGTCGGCTCCCTGGGCATCGGTGACCTTGAGTTGAAATCGAAAGAGACGGGGCTCCACCACAAACGGCGCTAAAAAACGAGCCTGGGATGCATAGGGGTCGAGGAGGCCCACCTTGCTGCCTCGAATTTGCCCCCAACGGTATTGGAGGGGCCAGCCTTCTGGATCATAGCTGTTGAGGCCGCTCAAGACGACGGTCCTGTTTGAAGCGATGGTCCGGGTTGGTCCCGGGTCGGCAACGGGCGGCTGGTTTGGTTCAGCATTGACTTCCACCAGGACTTCAAGCGTGCCCGTCAATCCGCCATTGCGAACGGTTAACGTGGTGCCGCCATTGCCTGTCAGTTGAAGTTGTCCATGTTGACTGATGGTGACAACCGATGGATCTTCGACGTGATACGTCGTTCCCGTGGACGCGCTGCGAATGGATCTCACCGTTCCGTCCGCAAAGCGTCCCACAACCGGCAGATCGATGGTTTTGCCGAGAAAATCCAGTTGATCATAGACCCGCACGGCGCCCGCGCGACCAAATTTTAACGGTTTGTCCGTCTGAAATTCGATGGCCTGCAATGGGCTGTGGGGGTGGATGTGGAGGAGGATTTCGTCAAAGACCGCCCATTCTTCGTTGTCGTTTTGCCGGCCTTTCTGTTCGGCAACAGCCAACAGGCGATAGGTGCCAATGGCCCCCCTGGGGGGGCGCAGGTCCACCCCGAATGGCGGGGAGGTGGTCACGTTTGCCTGCTTGTCACCGACGAATGCCTTGACCATGTCTTCCTGTTCCCCGTACCAGTAGAATCCGACCCCGGTAATGCCCGTGACCTCTCCAACGTTGATGACGACCGCAATGGGTTGATGTGAGGGGTGGTTGCTGAATGCCTTCGGTTGTTCAATCGAAAATGCGGTGGCCTGCGACAGGATGCCCGATAAGGGCACGATGGCGGTAAAGAGCAGGCTGAATGTGATGGGGGCGAGAAATTTCATAACGGCCTCATGGAAGCCCGCGGGGTTGTATGGATGCATGCCAGTCTGTGTTTGCTGGCGGACTATTGTACCACAATGGCGCCTGTCATCGTTGATGATCAGGCCCTCGCGTTCCTGTGGATTTGCCGGATTGCGGGTGGGGTCATCGGCTTGGCGGGATGAGGTGTCGCGGACATCCGTCATTCTCGCCGAAGGCGGGAATCCAGGTCATCGGCTTGGCTGGATGAGGTGTCGCGGACATAGTCGAGCCTTCCTGAAGGAACAGGAAACGGGTGAGTTTGGAGCATGTCCGAACCGTGGAAAAAGGAATAAATCAGATTTTTCAGGCCTTTCTGGCACCGGGGCCCCGGTCGGCATGGCCATTGAAAGCTGTCTTGAATCACCATGTCCGTTGCCTTCCTGACCCCTCAAAAACTGCCTTGCGTCACAGGGTGACCTATGCTATAAGTGACTCTCGTTGTGGTGGGAGAATGTTGGAACTGCCTGAAAATTGAAAGGGCCTTGATGTTTTTCAACGGCACTTTTTATTCACGTCCTTTATAAGTGGGGAGGTACGGCAATGCACAAGGTGCTTCTATCCTTCATCTTGAGTTTCATGCTGGTGGCGACCGGTTCTTCAGTGGCGTTTGCGTTGCAGTCCGGTGGCGCTATGATTGGCGATCTTGAAACTGGATCTGTTGTTGGTCAACCCTTCAAAAGTCTTGATGTTGATCTTGAATTCACCGCCCTGAAGATTGGCGGGAAAAAAACCTGGTATCCGGGAACATCGATTCTTGACCTTCGGAACCAGGGAACAGGCGGGCGGCGTGGTCAGCCTATACTCATCAAAGTCACCAATGCGCTGGATGGCGTTCACGGCTTCAGTTTTTCTGCCGATTCGGCTTTCGCCGGCCCCACGTCACTGCAGGTCAAAATTACGTTGAAGCCCGGAGAAACCAAGTATGTGGGTATCCCCATGAGCGATTTGACGTATGTGACGGCTCCCGGCAACATGAGGGTCAAATGCCACTTGCATAAGGCTCATCTTGGTTCGCATCTCCTGATCTTGAAGTAACGGGTTCAAGTTTTAGTTTTGCGAAGATGTGGACAGTGGGCAATGAGCAAAAGCTCCGTTCCAGATTCGGGAACGGAGCTTTTCTTTTTATTGAGTGAGCATACGGGGCTGCACATTTTCTCCTTTTCCGCAATCAACCGTGGCGCTGACAGGTATCGTCTGTGTCGCGAAGACTTCCCCCGTTGAAGATCAGCAGTAACAATCGGTTTTCAACGGGGGTGTCCCCTTCCTCTGGTGTGACAAAGGCATTGAGGCCAACGATCATTTCCCGTTGCGATACCCGCCATGCGATGAAGAGACGCCGGGCGTCCTTAATCAGGTTGGTGTCGTTCCGGTGTTCTGCAGCAGGGCTTGCATGACCACCCGCTGTCCTTGGCCGCTTGTCGTGTTTTACAAATCTGTCGTGACGTTCCATGGCTTCGCATAAGAC
The DNA here is from genome assembly GCA_965207175.1 of Nitrospirales bacterium. Lineage (GTDB taxonomy): Bacteria > Nitrospirota > Nitrospiria > Nitrospirales > UBA8639 > Bin75. The sequence continues at coordinate 766,450 of OZ242269.1, read as the reverse complement.
GCATTCAATGGGAAAAGCATCACCCCCCCGCAGGATGGGTCGCCTCCTGTTTCTGCTGATCATGTCGCTTTTGTTAATTTCCGGGGCGATGTTTTTTAATGCCCCCGCAGACTTGGGCGTCATTGTTGTCCGTTTCCCCGGAGAGGCCGTACTGGAGGCGGAAATCGCCGAGACGCCGGAAAAATTATTGTTTGGATTAGCCTTCCGCGAGATGCTTCCGGACGATCATGGCATGTTGTTTCTGTTTGAACAGTCCGGTCTGCATCAGATCTGGACCAAACAGTACCAGTTTAATGTTGATTTGATGTGGATCAATGAAAGTAAACACATCGTCCATATCGTTGAAACCGCCATCCCCTGTATGCGCGATCCCTGTGAGCGGTATGGGCCGCCTCCCGAACGGGCACGGTACGTGCTCGCGGCGAATAGCGGATTTGTTGAGCGCGCGCAGGTCGCCGTGGGGCATGAGCTTGTCTTTGCCTTGCGGATGTAAGCGGCGATACGATCACATTTTGATCCATCACGGGTTTTCGATTGACGGAAGGAAGGCCTGCTTTCAGAAGAAAGACGGCCTCGGATGACCTATGGAATCCCTGTTATCAGAAGATTTTGTGTGCATTGGCAAGGTGGAAGATTTTCCTCCCGGAACGTCAAAATCCGTCAAAGTCGGGCGCAAGACCGTTGCGCTTTTTCATGTCTCCGGAAAGTTTTTCGCGATCAACAATATCTGTCCGCATGAAGGCGGACCGCTCGCCAAAGGGAAGCTGAAAGGATACATTGTCGGGTGTCCCTGGCATGATCTCCAATTTGACGTTCGCACTGGTTTTGGGACGGAGGGAGGGGGATATTGTGTCGCCAGCTATGATGTCCAAGTCCGGGATGGTGAGATTTTTATCCGTTCAACGTGCCGGGAGCTGCAATGAGGAGAGCGTCCTTTCTTTTCCGGCCTTCTTCGGGGATGCATGGCGTTGATTCCCATTCATGCCGTGAGGGTGGGAGACGTTCTCTGTTCCGGCAATGTTGAGTCGCGTGAGAGCCCGATCGGATATGCTGATGGACATGCAACAGTCTGATGTGAAATATCTTGACGCCACGGTCGGCGTACCCCTGACCGTGACGCTTTGGGAGGATCGTACGCGGGGCGAACAATGGGTGCCCGTCTATGATGTGTGCCACTTTGCACTGACGGAGGATGATTTTGTGTGTACCACCAGCAATAATGCGGTGGAATCAGGCAGCCGTCAGTTTGAATTTGAGCCATGCCTGTCCGGTACTCACCGATTGGAATTTCATAAGCGGATGGCCTGGAAATTTACCTTCGAAGCCCGACGGGTGTTTCTGATCCACGTTCGGGAGCGGGGTTCCTGACTGACGTGATGGTCTTCCCATGCCAAGTCTCGCCTATCTGAACGGACAATTTCTTCCCCTTGAAGAGGCGAAAATCTCGGTCGAGGATCGAGGATTTCAATTTGGCGACGGCATCTATGAAATGATTCGGGTGTATCGCGGCGTACCCTTCCGGCTTCATGACCACTTCTTGCGATTTGAACGGAGCGCGCAAGCCATCTCCATCCCATGCCCGCTTTCCGGCGCCGAATGGGAGGCGTTGATCCTGGACGGCATTGCCAGAAGTCAGTGCGGCGACGGCAAGGTGTACATCCAGTTGACCCGTGGCGTGGCGCCGAGGGATCACCTCTTCCCGGGTTCGGTGCGTCCCACGTTCGTGATGACGTTTCGGGATCTGGACGGAATGGATGTGCCCAGCCGGCGGCAAGGGGTTCAGGCCGTCACGCTTCCAGATTTGCGGTGGGCCCGATGCTCCGTCAAAAGTCTGAATTTGCTGCCGAACCTCCTGGCCAAGCAGGCCGCGAACGAGGCTGGCGCCTTTGAAGCGATTCTGGTCAAGGACGGGTTGGTCACCGAAGGCACCACCAGCAACGTGTGCCTGGTCAACGCAAGGGTCGTCATCACCCCGCCCTTGAGCGACCGGCTACTGGCCGGGGTCACACGGGCTGTCGTGTTGGAATTGGCAGGCCAATGCGGCATTGCCATAGACGAACGGGCCGTTCGCGAAGAGGAATTATCGCGGGCTGATGAGCTGTTTCTGATTGGAACGACCATCGAAGTGTTGCCCGTTGTCCGGTTGAACAGCGCGCCGGTGGGGGCGGGTATGCCGGGAACCGTGACGCAGGTGATCGGCGAAGCGTTTCGGCGCTGTGTGTTGTCCGAAACAGGGCGGGGACCGGCGTCAGAGGAGGCGGCTAACGTATTCAATTCTTGAATGTTTTTCGTGAACATTCCGTGTTGAATCAGGTCAGGAGAACCCTTGACACTTTCAAACGGTTTTCAGTAGCTTGTCCTTTCAGTCGTGTGCTGTATCGCCGATGATAGACGTGTCATGTCACTCAAATGATTTTCTCCATAGAGAGGTTTCTTGTTACGGAGGCCGACCATGTTTCATTCTGATTTTCGCTCGAATCGTTTTTCCATGAAGCCGTGTGTGTTTCCGGGAGGAAGTAGCATCCTGGCTCTCGTGTGTCTTGTGCTGCCGTTATCCGTTGCGGGAGCCGACGATCACGTGGCGCAGCCCTTACTCCATGCGGCCGGGATGAATCATCAGAGTCCGGCATGGGCCGAGCGTCTGAAAGGGCAGACGATTGTTGAGAATGCCCAGGAAGGGAGAGCCGGGCGCGCCACGCTTGTTGAACAGCAACATGAGCGGTTGATGAGGAAAATGGGGCAGGAAGCGGAGGCCTCCTCCGGCTCGGGGGGATTCGACGGGATGTCCATGATGCATCAGTACGGCGCGGGCAAAGGGAATTACTTGCTGTCTTCCGATGCCGACATTGAACCGGTCTCCATGACCTCTGGCGGAAAATGTCCGGCGATGGCTCCGGTCCGGCAGTACGACGTGTCGGCCATCAATGTGGAAATCACGTTGAATCAATGGCTGGATTATTATCCCGGCTATATGTACGTCCTGACAGGGGATATCGAGAACGTTCGCAAAGAAGAGGCCAAAAATGCCGACGCGCGAGAGGCGGAAGGCCATTACAATCCCGGCGCCGTGCGAAATGGCATTCAGGATCAATCCATTCAACCGCTGGTGATTCGCGGCAATCAGGGCGATTGCGTGAAAATCACCCTGCGCAATCAGTTGGAATTTGGCGAAGACGTCAGTCTCCACATCAACGGGTCCAGCACAGTGGTCAGCAAAACCGGCCAACCCGCGACAACGACAAACCCCGATGCCATTGCCTACGGTGTCGACGAGGACTGTGAGAAAAACTGCGAAGTCGCGCCCGTGCAGATGGAGTGGTATATCCACCCCGCCACGCAGGAGGGCGGTCGGCAATTTCACAGCTACAGCAATGACCGTGAGCTGACGGTCATGGGTCTGTTTGGGGTGTTCGTGGTTGAACCGGCTGGGTCGGAATATCTGGATCCGCTTGGGATGGGTGCCGCCGGGAAGATGCCGAGCGGCTGGCAGGCCATCATTCAGAATGGCCAGGGGCCGGACTTCCGGGAATTTGTGTTGATCTACCATGAAGTGGGCGATGAAGCCTTCCGGCCTGTGAACCGGCATGGGGATTTCCTCCCGCAGCGTGATCCGTTAACCGATGCCTATCGGCCCGGGGCCAGGGCGTTGAACTACCGGAGTGAACCGTTTGGCATCAACAATATGCATGTGCAGCATGAGTACTTTGGGTTTGAAGACGAATCCATGGCGTATAGCGCGTACACGTTCGGTGACGCGGCCCCGACGATTCCACGGAGTTATCTGGGAGATCCGGCCAAGTTTCGCCTGGTGCACGGCGGGTCTGAAGTGTTCCATTCCCATCATCCGCACGGCGGCGCCATTCGCTGGGCCCGAAGCCCTCGGGCTGTGGATCAGATGCCCATGTGGCATAAGGGGCAGAATGGGCCTGTGAAGTATCCGCTCATTCGCGCCAAGTCGGACCGGGTTGACGTGGAGGTGATTGGGCCGTCTGAAGCGATTGATCTGGAAACCGAATGCGGGTCGGGGTTGTGTCAATATCTGGCTGGTGACTTTTTATTCCATTGCCATGTGGCGCATCACTACGTGGCCGGCATGTGGGGCTACTGGCGGGTGTACAACACCATGCAGACCCCCGGCATTCAGAACGACGTGATGCCTCCGCTGCGCGAGTTGCCGGATCGGATGGGGCGTGTGGCCAGGCCGGTGATGTCCGACAAGTTGGTGGGGACCACCGTTGACTGGTTTGGAAAACGGTTCACGATCGTCGAGAACGACCAAAAAACGAATTGGAAAGCTGATCCGGCCGTGGTGCGAATTTACGATTGGGTGGAAATGCAATTGCCGACTCGCGGTCTTCCCGGTCACGTGGAGGATGAGGTTGGTCAAATTAAATCGTATGACGCGACCGTGATTGATTGGGTCTGGGACGGTAATCGTGCGATGAGCGAGAAAGAAAGCACGATTGAAAATCCCAAATACCGTCCGGAATGGCAAGGGTATGAAGCCGGCAAACGACGGGCGATCTGGTTCGAGCCGGTGACCGGAAAGGTCGCGTGGCCGTGGGTCACGCCTCACTTCGGAAAGCGGGTGCCGTTTTCGCCGGATCGGAATCCCGCGCCCTGGCTGGAAATGATCCATCTGGACGACGATGGCCAGCCGTCGGTGGAGCCGGCCCGGCCGGGCGAAAACGGCCGCTGGAGCCTGTGTCCGGATCGGGCGGGTTCTCAAAAGTATAATGTTCACTTCATCAAGCTGCCGATTGAGTTGTCGGCGGCCCAGGGGGATCAGGACGCCATTGTTGATCCGAACGGGTTGTTGTTTGTGGTGCATGATGAAGAAGAAGCGATTCGGAATAACAATGATTTGAAATTGCCGCTGGTGTTTCGCGCGAACATTTATGATTGTATGGACTGGATCCTGACGAGCGAATGGCTCGACGATGACTTTACCAATTTTCAGTCTTCAAAGATTAACACCCACTTCCATTTTATCCAGTTCGACAATCAGGCATCCGACGGCGTGATAAGCGGGTTTTCCTATGAGCAGTCCGTCCGGCCCTTTACGCAATTCGAAAAGAAAACGGAGAAGGGATTGCCGCTGCCCATGAACGCCAAATTCACCAAAGCGGCCAAGCCGGGTGTCCGAACCATTCACGTCACGAATGCCGGGCAGTATCATGTCGGCACGGTGCTGCTGGTCGGGGCCGATAACGTCGGAGGCTCGGAAGTGCAACGCATTACCGGCATTGATCAGAAGGCGCAGACGCTCACCTTCAAGCAGCCGCTGAAACATGCGCACCCCGTAGGGGATATCGTGACGGTTGAATTCGTGCGTCAACGGTTCTGGGCGGATGCGGACGTTGGGTCCGTGTTCTGTCATGACCATGCGTTTGGCGGAACGACGTGGCCGCATGGTGCGGTCTGTTCGCTTCTGATTGAGCCATTCGGGTCCACGTGGCATGATCCGGTGACGGGCGAGGCCAAACGGACCGGTCCGGTGATGGATATTCACACAGTGGAGCCTGTGGGCTATGGCGTGAGTGGCAGCTTCCGTGAATTGATGGTGCAGATCATGGATACCGTTCCGCACACGGTCAACGTGGTGACGGCCGGGAATCCTCCCGGTCAGCCGGTTGAGGTCGCGCTGGAAGCCGGTCGGACGGTCTCCTTCCAAATGCCGCCGAACGAGTCAATCAAGATGACGCCGATGCCGTTTCTCAACGGCGGGACGCATACGACGGGCGGAGCCCTGAATTTCCGGGCCGAACCCTTTGCGCAACGATTGGCCAATAACGCCGATTCCTCGCAGATTTTCAGTAGCATCATCCACGGGGATCCGAGCACGTCCATGCTACGGGCCTATCTGGGTGATGCCATTGTTTTTCGGTTGGTTGATGTGACGATGAACGAAAGCAACGTCTTTACCGTGTCGGGTCACAACTTTCTGACCGAGCGGTATGCCGGTGACGCCAATCGCAAAAATTCCATTCATATCGGCATTGCCGAACGCTATGACCTGGTGGTTCCGCAGGCTGGTGGCCCGAGGCTGCAATCCGGGGATTACATGTACTTCAATGGCCGGAGTTCAAAGCTGTCCGAGGGTTCCTGGGGGATGGTCCGGGTTCTGGATACACTCGTGCCCGATCTGCAGCCCCTGCCGAATGCCGGTTTCGGTGGTCCCGGCATCAAGAAACAGTTGCCGCTGTGTCCCCCCGATGCTCCGGTGAAAAATTTCAACGTTATGGCGATTGATTATCCGCAAATGGCCTTCAATCCCAATGTGGAAGAAGCCATTGAGGTGGACTTTGAGCGAACCATCGCCGTGCGAAATCCGGATGCCAAAATTTATATCCTGGAGGAAGAAGTGGCCAAAGTCTCCGGAGCATTCCAGCCCATGCCGCTGACCCTGCGGGCGAATGTCGGAGATTGTCTGAAAGTGAAACTCACCAACAAAATGAAGGAGAGCCGGGCATCCTTCTCTGCCTTTGCTCTGGCGTTTGATCCCACGGATTCTCAAGGCGTCAACCTTGGCAGAAATGGCGGCGATCAAACCGTGGCTCCGGGGAAAAGCCGGACCTACACCTATTATGCGGATCCATACACTGGCGAAACGCAATCCCTGGTGTGGGACTGGGGGAACGTGGCCATGAATCCGCGCAACGGGTTGTTTGGCGGGATTGTGATCGGTCCCCGTGGCTCACAGTATCGTGACCCGAAGACCGGGGCTGACATTTCACTGAAGAACAGCTGGCTTGCCGATGTCATTGTGGACCGGACGATTCCCGGCAATGAGCATCGGGCCAACTATCGTGACGTGTCCCTGTATTTCCAGGATGAAGATAATATCATTGGAACCAGCTTTATGCCCTATGTCCAGAACGTGGCCGGACTCATCGGGATCAATTACCGAAACGAACCCTATTTGTATCGCGAAGAACTTGGGTGTTCGCTGGGTCGGATGTTCCAACCGTGTCAGGTTGACGATCCGCAGGATCCAGTCACACCGCTTATTGAGGCCCATGCGGGTGATCCGGTGAGGATTCATGTGTTTGGCGCCAGCAATGAGCAGAATGGCATGTTTACTCTTGAAAAACATGAATGGCCGATTGAACCGTTTATGCAGGGCGCCGACCAGATCAGCGTCGTGGAATTTTCTGGTTCCGAAGGCATTGATGTCTTTATTTCCTCGGCGGGCGGTCCGTATGCCCTGGCGGGGGATTACGTGTACAGCAATGCGCGCCTGCCTTACTCGCAGTCGGGACAATGGGGGTACTTCCGGGTTCTGTCCAAAAATGACCAGAGTATTCTTCCGCTTCGGGGTGTGACCCCTGGTGTCAAGGAAGCGCGGGTCCCCCGGTCTTCAGAGGGCAGCGTCAAACAGGTCTCGTTTCAATAACGACTGGCTGGAGAAGGGATTGCGGTGAGAAGGACGGGGGAGCCGATGATTGGCTTCCCCGTTTTTTTTCAACACGCCCGTTCCTGTATGATGGGCGGATAGCGGGGGCGCACACAATTATGAACATGGTGGGAACGTGGCTGGAGAGTGGCGGGAAGCATGTCCTGACAGGGTGGACGTGGGTCGCCCTGGGAATTGTGTTGTCGGTTTCGCCGGGATGGTCTTATGAGGGAATTTCGTTCCCTGACGGCGGAACGATCAAAGGCAACGTGAAGATCACCGGGGAGAAACCGAGGGCCATGGCATTCAATCTGGTGACCATCCCCGATGCCAGGTATTGCGGACGGATTTCCACGGGCACCGGGTGGCGGATTGTCGAAGATTTTCTCGTTGGCCACGACGGCGGCCTGAAAGATGCCGTGGTCATGCTTAAGGGGATTGAAAAGGGAAAGCCGTTTGTCTTGCCGAAGGTGCGCATTGAAGCCCTGGACTGCGATTTTCTGCCGTTTGTGAACGTGCTGCGGGACCAGGATGAAATCACGGTGGTGAACATGGACCCCGTTGAGCATGATATTCAGGGCTATCAGACGGCGCGTGCGCGGGGCGCGCGGGTCTTGTTTAATCGCCCGTTGCCCATGAATCCTTTCCATCAGATGCTGGGGATGTTGAACAGCCATCGGCATTTACCGGGAACCCCCATGGTGCAAAAAATTCATCTCACGAAAGGAAGAGACATTTTTGTCATGCAATGCGGGTTTCATCCCTATATGTTTTCCTGGGGGGTCGTGGTTGACAATCCGTACTACTTCATCACCGGGGAAGATGGCGCGTTTGAAATGACGGATGTGCCTCCCGGAGACTATCGGCTGACCGTCTGGCACGCCGGCATGAAACAATATCTGGAGCAGCCCGTCACCGTGAAAGCGGGGAGAACGAGTCCCGCACATTTTGCTTATGCGCCCGTGACGGGACGCCGCAGTGTGCATGAAATCCAGAAAAATCCTCATTTTGGCCTGGAATTACTGGGAGAAGGCGTTGAAATTATCCCCTCTGTTCGGTTGCAGCACCCGTAACGAAACGCGTGTCATGATGAACCGATCTGTCGCGGTCTTCCTGTGCGTTGTGTGTGTGACGGCTGGCGGCGCGGCGTGGGGCTATGAAGTCCGCGAAGTCACCCATGGGGGACGGATAGAGGGAACGGTCACGCTTGCCGGTTCCGTTCCGGATCCCAAGGCCTATAATCTGGTGATATTTCCGGATCCTGAATATTGCGGACGCATCTCCAACGGCAAGGGGTGGCGACTGCTTCGTGATTTTTTCGTGAACGAGCAGGGTCAGGTCAGGGACGTTGTGGTCTTCCTGGAAGGCGTCAAGGCTGGCAAGCCCTTTTCCGTGTCCGTTCCTCGCATTGAAGCGCGAGACTGTCGCTTCCTGCCGTTCACCACGGTGGTGAGAAGCGGACATGGCGTTGAAGTGGTGAACATGGACCCCGTGATGCATGATATTCAGGCCTATGAAACGTCGGCCGTCACGGGGACGCGCGTGCTGTTTAATGCCCCGCTTCCCTTTAACCGCGAACATCAGCGGGGCAATTTGCATGCGAAGCACAATCATCAGCCCGGCACGTCCCTGGTTCGACAATTCCAACTCAGCAAAAAACGCCGAACGTTTGTCATGCAATGCGGCTTTCATGCCTATATGGAAAGCTGGGCGATCGCCGTGGAGAATCCGTACCATGTGCTGACGGATGAACACGGGCGATTTTTCATTGCCGACGTGCCCCCCGGCGAGTATGACCTTCGTGCGTGGCACCCGGGCATCAAGCGGGTCGTGAAGCAGCATGTGACCATTGGGCCGGATCGCGCGCTCACGGTTGATTTTCAGCTTCCCGCACCCGGACGCCGCAAGACGGTGCTCACCGTGCGTACGCCTCCCCGGTTTACGCCTGCTGCGCTGCGGCGAAACGTGACAATCGTTCCCATTCTTGAGCGGCAGTAATGTCATGGGTCCCACCTTTCCCCGTGCAATCCAGACGGGGCGGTATGGACTTCTTTCCGTTTTCCCCTGTGTGTTCTCCGTCCTGCTCTTGAGTCTTTCCGACGCCCCGGCATGTGCCGTTGAACCCTCCGGTCTTCAGACGGGACAGGGCCGGGACTTTTCAGCCCGTCTCAAGCGGCGCATTGGCGGGACATTCTCACGGGCACAGATATTTGTGAAAGGTGATCGGTATCGCATCGAACATCGTGGGGGAATCAAAACGGATTTGGGCTATGCGACGGTCACGATTGTCCGGCTGGATCGGCAGTGCGTGTGGTACGTTCTGTCTCAACGACGTCTGGTCGTGGAGGTTCCGTTCACTCCGGATGACGCGCTGCCCCTGTCCGTGACGCTGGAAGGTGAGACATCGAGGACGAAAATCGGCGATGCGCTGGTTGGCGCACGGGAAGCGGTCTTGTATGAAGTGGTCGTTGATCGTCACGGTCGTCGGGAGAGGTATTATGAATGGGTTGATGAACCACGACAGTTGCTGCTCAAGTTAGTGAGCCGGGACAGGGACTGGTCTGTGGAATATGATCGCGTCATTCTCTCCGGACAACCGGAGTATTTTTTTGAAACCCCGTTGGGCTATCCCACAATCCGGGCGACCAATGTACAGGCGAGTGAAGAATAAATGAAGCAGTGGAGGGCGACATGGGTGCGGGGGTTGGTGGGAGTGGCCTGTGGCCTGTGGCTGATGGGCGGGACGGTGTCGGTCAAAGCCGACACGTCGCCAGAGCAGACGCTTGGCCTTGCGAAACAGGCGTTTGCGCAAGGTGATTTCCCCGGGACGATGGTGTTCGTTGAGCCGCTCCTTGGCGACCCCGTCTTGTTTCGAGCCTTCCGTCGGCTGCACATGTTGAGCGTGGTGCGCCTTGGCAAAACCGCCGAAGGGCTTGACGCCTATGATCGCTTCGTTGCCGTCACGGGACGGGAGGATGACGCGCTCCTTCGAGAGCTTGCCCTGCACAGTCTTCTGCCGTTGCGGTCGGATATGCGGGTCCAGGTGAGAGGGGCGGCCTATTCGGCGTTAAAGGAAGTGTCGTCCGATGATGTCGTTCCCTATTTTCACGACGGACTTGGCGACGGGTCGGGCATGGTGCGGGTGTTGGCGGCCGAGGGGATGGGGAAATTGCCGGTTGGGCGATCATCGGCCATGTTCCGTCGCGCCCTCAACGATCAGGCGGGGTTGGTGCAGGTGACGATTCTCAAAGCCCTCGGTCGGTCCGGTGATGCCGCGACGGTGGTTCCTCTCATCACCCCCCTGCTCAAGGATGAACAAACCATCGTGAAGGTCGCGGCGGCGGCGGCGTTATATCAGCTTGGGCACAAAGAGCAATGGCGGAACGTGGCGCGGGCGGCCACGGCGGCCGAGGGGTATGAACGCGGGGCCGCGTTGCGGATGCTGGGCGACATGGGGGATCCGAGAGGGCTGCCGCTTCTCACGCAAGGGCTTCACGATGCCCAGCCATCCATTCGGGCGGCGGCGGCGGCCTCGCTGGGCAAGCTTGGTCTTGCGGAAGGCATCCCGCCATTGATTGCCGCGTTGTCTGAACCCGTCCCGGCCGTCCGAAGCGTGGTGGCCGTGACGTTGGGTCGGCTTGAGTCCGAACAGGCACGGGTGGCATTGACGCTGGCCCTGCGTGACGCCAACATCGGAGTCCGGGCGGCGGCCGTCGCGGGATTGCTGCAATTACGCAGCCCGTTTCGTGTGGTGGCCGGGACCGTGCGGGAGTTAATGGAGCAGAAGAATCCTGGCCTGCGATCATCCGTGGCGAAAGCGTTGGGCCATGGCCGCGCCCGTGATGTCGTGCCCCCGTTACTGATCTTGCTCAATGACCCCGTCACCAAACCCCGCATTTCAGCCGTCAGATCGCTTGGCAGAGTTGGCGGACGAACGATCATTCCGCATCTCAAAACGCTGATGCGCGATGCCAATGAATCCGTGCGGGCCACGGCCGCGGGCGCGCTTGCGCGTATCCTGTCCATTCCGCCGGAGCGCTGAATCCCGGAATGACTTCGTTTGACGGAATGTTGATGCGGCGGGGATCGGATAAGGGGTTTTGTCATTGAGAGGGCAACCTTGCCCTGCTATGTGGGGTACGTGGTCGGGTATCAAAGATGGGTTGCTATGATACGGATTGGCGAGCATTGCTGTGACTGGCTCGTTTGGGTGAACGTGTCAATCATTCCCGAAAAGCGTGAAAAGAGGAACAATTGATCGACAACAGGTTGGGCGTGGAACAGAAGATGCGAAAGCCTCGATGCCAGCACCATGCGCAATTCACAATCCAAATCCTCTGCTCTGTTCTATCAGCCTGGCTCGTGGGATGCGTGATCATGCCGGCGCCGGCGCTCGCCAACACGGAATCCGCCGCACCTTCCTCAACAATCCAATGGCTGCCATGGGGCGACGGGGCGTTTGACCGGGCGCGCGCCGAAGATAAGCTGATACTGCTTGATCTCACGGCGATGTGGTGTCATGCCTGCCATGTGATGGAGGCGACCACGTACAGTGATCCCCTGGTGGTGGTATTGCTGAATGCCGGATTTATTCCTGTCAGGGTTGAAGCCGATCAACGTCCGGATATTACGGTTCGGTACAAACATGGCGGGTGGCCGACCACCAGCATCCTTCTCCCGTCCGGAGAAATCGTGTTTCAGGCGAATTTCCTGACTGCCGAAAACATCATTGACGCGCTGCGTGCCACCGATACGGTGTATCGGGAAGATAAGCGGGAGATGACTGAACGCGCCGCAAACGTGTGGGCGCGGGTGGAATCTGCCAAACGCGCGCGCGCGCCGCATCACGGCCCCATTCAGCCAACGTTGCCAGGTCAGCTTTTCGACGCCATGACGCGGCAGTATGACCGGGTGAACGGGGGCTTTGGAGCCGCGCCCAAATTTTTTGAGCCGGAGGCCATCGCCCTGACCTTGACCCGCCATTTCTGGGAACCGGATTCCGGGTATCGGCAGATGGCGTTGTTTACGCTGGATCAACAATTACAACTCTACGATCCGGTCTGGGGCGGATTTTTCCGCTACGCCGAGGAGTCGGATTGGTCAAACCCGCATTATGAAAAGATGTTGGACGTGCAAGCGTCCAATGTGCTCAATTATCTTGAGGCGTATCAAAGCACCGGTCTGGCAGCGTATCGCGAGGTGGTGGAGGGGACGATGCGGTACGTGACACGGTTTCTGTCCGACCGGGACCGCGGAGGCTTTTATGCCAGTCAGGATGCCGACGTTCGACAGGGGCAGGGTGCGGGAGCCGATGTGCCCGGGGACGAGTTTTTTGCCTTGAATGAATCGCAGCGCCTGGCCGTTGGCATTCCCACCGTTGACCGGACGATGTTGACCGACTGGAACGGGATGATGGCCAAAGCGTTTCTCAAGGTCTCTCAAGTGCTGGAACACGATCAGTCCAGGGAGTTTGCTTTGACAACGCTTCAGCGGCTCTACAAAGAACGGTATCAACCTGGGCGTGGATTGGCGCATTTCCTGCACAACGGTCACCCGCGGCAATTCGGGTTGCTGGCCGACCAGGTCTTTTTTGCGGAAGCCCTGATTGAAGCCTTTGTGACCACCGGCGAGTTGCGGTACCTTGATCAGGCTGAAACCGTCATCGCGGATAGCGTCCGATTGCTTGAAGATGACCAGGGTGGCGGGTATGTTGATCGAGTGCCAGCTTCATCCGCATTGGGATTGTTGAAATTTCCCCATAAAGATCTCCGGGTCAATGCCGCCCTGTCCATGGTTTTTTCCGACCTGTTTTATCTCACCGGGAATTCGTGGTATCGCAAACAATCCCGGAATATTCTTCACTTGATCATCGGGTCCGCGCCGCTACCGGTCGCTCAAACGGGCCGCGCGATCAATCGGTTTCTTCACCATCCCGTTCATATTGTCGTGGTGGGGGACAAATCCACCGTTGAGGCTCAACACCTCTTTCGCGACAGCCTGGCCGTGTATATTCCCGGGAAAGTGGTTCGGTTTCTGGACCCCCACGTTGATACCCTGTCCATTGGCGAGGTGACGTTTCCCGTGTCGGCCAGCCCGTTGGCCTATGTCTGCACTGACAGGGTATGCTCCAGCCCTGTGACGCGGTCCGATGAGTTGACGGATCGCTTTCAGGAAGTGTTCACGGCCATGGCGGAGTTGCAGAAACCATTCTCGACGATGGAAGATGGAGGCCTTTCGCCGATCCGATGAGGCGCTGTTGGCGAACACCGTACAGACGCAAGGGGTGATGGAGAGACGACGCACTTGACACTTTCGCAAGCAGGTTGTTATAAAAATGTGCGTTGCATTGTAGTCCCACCGAGCCTGCAACCAGTACAGGCGCAAGGGTGTCTTTCCCGTGTCACATTCCAGTTCCCGGTACAAAACATTGAAGGCTGTTCGACTGTGTTGCATGCCGTGAAAGTTTTCGCCAGCATGTGACCTGGTTGAACTGGGAGCAAATAAAAAACCTTGCTTGCTCGGCTGGTTTTGGTGAAAATAACGTCCGTCGCTCGGTCTTTGGGCAATCCACGTTTGTGATACTTTCAAAAGATTGTATGGATAAGCGAAATATTCCCATTTTAATTTTTGTGGAAATGGTTCCACGTTAAAATGGCAAAGTGGGCGGTCTTCAGGGAGCGTATCGCAGTCGTTTGGACAGGTTCATATGTTATCAATCAGGAGGGAGAGATTATGAGAAATCGTCAGTTGCTTACGATGTCTGTCTTGCTTGGCGGGTTGCTATTGGCCATGCCGCTGATTGCCCAGGCTGGCGGGACCATTAAAGGCAAAATCACGTATTCCGGCAAACCCATTCCGCCAAAGGAATTTGCCTTTTCTAAATTTCCCAATCCGGAGTTTTGCAAAAAGAATCCCAGCCAACGGGGTGACGACACGCGTTTGTTGAAAGAAGTCGAAGTGGGTGCGGACAAAGGTCTCAAAAATGCCGTCGTGACTGTTCGGGGGATTAAAGACAAGGACTTTCAGTATACACCCAAGGTGATCGCCAAGCTGTGTGAGTTCCTGCCCTTTACCGGCGTGTTGCTGAACAAGGGGAACTTCATTGTGGAGAATACCGATGCGGATCCCAATGATCCCAAGTCCAAAGATGGGGTGCTGCATAATCCCCACAGCTTTGATGTGCTTGGGGCGAGATCCTCGACCCTGTTCAATATCGGTTTGGCCCAAAAAGGCGACAAACTGAACAAGAAAATCAAGATGCGTCTGGCCAAAAAGGGTTCGGTTCTTCGGCTACAATGTGACCAGCATGAATTTATGCAAGCCTGGTTTTTGCCCGTCAGCAACGCCCATTTTGGCATGTCTGGCGGTGACGGGTCGTTTGAAATTGCCGATGTCCCCGCGGGCAAGCACAAGGTGCTGGCCTGGCATCCGGTGGCCGGGAACGTGACGATGGACGTGGAAGTCAAAGATGGCTCGACCGTGAACGTCAACTTTGAGATCAAAAAGAAGAATAAGTTTAAAATGTAACGAGTCAGAGCATCTTCGTTTTGAAGGCGATGAAAAGGGCAGCAATGGGAAGCCGTTGCTGCCCTTTTTGCGTCGCGGGACTTCCCCTTGCCTTCCCTTGCGTTCGCGGGTTCGCCCCCGCTACTATCACTCGTTGAACCGATCTTGGCTTCTCGCATTGGGAATGCGAAGGATGTACCGTGCCTCGTGATCTGTCTCTCGCCGAAATATTTCAGACGGGGTACTACTGGGAGACGAAAATTCTCCTTACGGCGGTGAAGCTGGATCTTTTTTCAGCCCTGGAGAACCGCGTTGACTCTTCCGCCGGCCTGGCCCGGCGATTGTCTCTCAATGAACGAGCGTTGGATCTGCTCGTCAATGCCCTGGTCGCGATGCGCGTTTTAACAAAACAGGAAGATCGCGTTGCGAATACCGGCGTTGCCCGGAAGCATCTGGTGAAAACCAGTCCGGACTATGTCGGCCACCTTCTGATTCTTCACGATTCGGAATGGGAAAACTGGGGGAAACTGGAAGAGACTGTCCGAACCGGCCTGTCTCCTGTGCGTCACCATCTGTTTGAAACCAATCCGGAAATGGGAGCCAATGTGCTGGCGGTGCTGGATCGCGTTGGCCGGGTGAGCGGCGTGAACCTCGCGAAGTTCCTCCAACTGGACGGGAGTGAGCATGTGGTTGACGTTGGTGGGGGCGCCGGGACGAATGCGATCGCGTTTTGTCGCGCCTATCCTCATCTCAAAGCCACCGTGTTTGATCTTCCTCAAACGCTGAAGGTAACGGAACGGTATGTTCGCGAAGCCGGGCTGGAAGACCGTATTGTCTTGCGGCCCGGGAACTTTCATACGGATTCATGGGGCGGCCCCTACGATCTGGCGTTGCTGTCTGACGTGCTCCATTACCAAAACCACCACGCCAACGCACAGTTGGTGAAGAAAGCCTTTTCTCATTTAACGGCAACCGGCCGGTTGCTGATCAAAGACCGGTTTCTGGACCCGGGCCGAACGAGTCCGGCCTGGACCACGGCGTTTGCTGTCCATATCATGGTGAACACGGAACAGGGGGAATGTTTTACGACGCAGGAAGCCATGGATTGGATGACACAGGCCGGGTTTGAATCCGTCACGGAACTCGTGCCGCGGGCGATGGTTCAGGGCATCAAACCGGGAGGAGACACACATGGCTGAATGGTTGCGAGATCCCGGGTTTGCCGGGACGCATGCGACAATGGGGGCTGATATCAGCCAGTTGATGGCGCTGTTGTTCACGATACTCTTCCTTGTCGGGGGGGTCCAGGCCAAACGAGGCAAAGGGACCGGTCATCATTGGCTGATGCTGGGTGGCATGGTGGCCATGCTCGCGTTTTTTACGAGTTATTATCTGTTTCGCCAGTTGGGGGTGTTGGCCTTTGAAGGCAAGGAAGGGTTCGGCGGGTCCTCGGCTCTGTACGAGAACGTCTTTATTCCTCTGCTCACGTTTCACATTCTTCTGGTCGTGATCGGATTGATCATGGCGATCTATATGATTGTTCTGGGGTTTCGCTCCCAGACGTTTATCGATGGGCAGCGCAAATTAAAAGACGCCATCGTCCAAACCACCTGGAAAAAGATTGGCATGATGTTCGGGGGCGTGACAGCCGTCGTGCTGCTGTTGTTTCTAAGCCGCATTTTCACCGCCGGGTTTTCCATGGGCAAGCTCTGGGTCTATGTCGTCCTTGTCGCGCTTCTGGCCGTGGTGTTTGGTGTTGAGGTGACGATTCAGCGAATATGGCCGAATGGTGCGCGCCGCCATCGCATCCTGGGCCGCTTGACCATCGTGGTGTATTGCATCCTGTTTGTCACCGGAAGCATGACCTATGCCATGCTGTATATTTTGTATCCTGGCAGAATTGGGTAAGCCGTGATGACCTGCGCCTGCGGCTCGGATTTTCGGTGTGAGAGCATTGAAGAATGGGATGCACGGCCTGCATTGCTTCGGTACGCCTGTCGGTCTTGCGGATTTCAGGTGGGGATCGAGGCGGACAATCAGGAGGCGGCCCGCTTCTTTGAGCATCCGGTATGGACCGATGAGGCGCAACATTGTTTAGAGCGATTGCCGCCGTACGTTGAACCCCTTGTCCGGCAAGAGGTGGAAGCCTATGCCGGTCAACAACGTCTCACGCTGATTTCAACCGGTTTGATGACGGAAGCCCGGCATCATGGCCGGGTGTCCTGGCATCCTGACGCGGAACGTCGTGTGTCCCGAATTCCCGCCGCGGTCCGCGCAATGGCCCGCGTGGAATTGGAACGGACCGCGCAAGACCGGGAGATGCCGGTCGTCACGGTGGCCCTGATGGACGAAATCAAAACGCGTTATTTTGGTATGGCGACGCCAACGCCGTAAGGCGCGCAAGGTCGTGCGCACAGCCTCATGGGAATGCCGCTTGTCACCGTTTCCGCGTCCTGCGTGACGCTTCAGGCCCTGTTGAGATTTCAATGCTTCATCGCTTAGCGCTTCGGGTTCTCCCCCAACTGCAGGTGGCTGTCACGGCCGCCGACGTTCGAAAACGGAAACGTTGGGTCATGATTGCTCCGGGGATTGTGGCTTTTCTTCTCTACCACCTCTTCACGTATGCGTTGACGCTCTCCAACCCTTTTCTGTTGTTGGCGATGAGCGGTCTGCTCGCGACGCTGGCCGCGTACTGGGCCTATGCGATGGGGCGGCGGGAGTCGCTGGCTCGCATTGTGCGTACGGATGGATTCCGTCGTCTTCTCTGGGTGGGTGGATGGATCGGGTTGGTCTATGGCGTGCAGCTTTCGCTGTTGGTCCTGGCGTTGCTCGCGCTCTTTGTCGACTATCATTTTCTCCTGCACCCCGAAGGGCCGGCGATGATGGCGTTGATTATTTCCTGCACGGCGGTCACGCGTGATGCGTTTGAAATCGGGCATGTCGTCCGCATGGAAGCGCAGGGCACGCGGATGGTGACTTTTCCAGACGGCGGTTTGTTTCGTGTCCTGCGTCGGCACGACGCGCTTCAGTTGGCTCGCTGGGGGGGAACGGGGTTGGCGGTCGGTGGAACGGTCGTTGCCCTGTATCGTCTTGGCTGGGCCGGAGCAGGGAGTGAGGTTGGGCAGGTGATGGCGGTGTGTGTGTTGGCGGCTTGTTGTGCGCACGGCGCATTTTTATCAGGGAGATACCCGCTTCTCCCTGTTGCCGACCGTCTCAAAACCCGGCCATGGTGGGACCTGTGCCAATTTTGGGTGTGGCCGTGTCTGACGTTTGCGTTGACGTACTATTTGGTTCAGATTGGCGTTCTGCTGTTTGTGTTGCAGTGGCAGAGTGCCCCGCTTGCCTTACACCTGATTATTGGCGGGGTCACGGGAGCGATGATGGCCGGGTATGGCTATGCGTTGGGCGCGCGCGTGTATGTTGAAGCGCAAACGCACGGCATCGTTCCCGAAGAGTTGAAGCGTTGCCCATTTGTGATGGAAATGTTCGCCAAAATAGGGCAGAGGGCGTCAGGGTAGGCGAACCTGCTGGGGGGCCGGGTGGCGCCCCGATCATCCGTGAGAGAGCTTTTCGTGAGGATGGTTTCACGTTGTTGTCTTTTGCTTGTTCTTGGCGGAGTCCTTGTCTCTCCCGCCATGCTGGAGGCTCGTTCGGAGGCCTCTACGCTGCATCCACCGACGCGGGATGTCTATTATCAGACTGAAGGTATTCCGCAAAGCCTGCCTGCCGCGGTGGTTGAGCCGACCTATCCACAGTGGCGATATCTGGATAACCGGACCTTCATCTGGTTTGTCACGCAACAGCATACCTATTTTGGGGGGTTTGTCCTGGCGCTCCCGTTGTTTGCGTTGCTCCTCGAATTCATTGGCGTGTCCCGTCGTGAGGTTCGGGCGGCCAAACGGTACGATGGGCTCGGTCGCGACGTGTTGCGCGTTGGTGTGCTCTCGATGACGGTGACGGCGCTGCTGGGGAGTGTGATGCTTGGTGCGTTTCTGACGCTCTATCCCGATTTTATGCAGTATATGGGGTCGACGTTTAAAAGCATGATGCCGGTGTATGCCACGGTGTTTGTCGGTGAATCCTTTCTTCTCGTCTTGTATTACTACAGCTGGACTCGTCTGGCTACCGGAGCCAGGAAATGGCTCCACCTGTCTCTCGGCGTGCTGGCCAATGGCATGGGAGTGCTGTTGCTCCTGCTGGCGAATTCCTGGGCGTCGTTTATGATGGCACCGGCCGGGGTGAACGCCGAGGGACAGTTTCTGGGGAACATCTGGCATCTGTTGCACTCGCCATTGTGGAATCCGTTAAATGCCCATCGTTTCCTGGCGGATATTATGTCAGGGGGGGCCGTGGTGGTGGCCTATGCGGCCTATCGGTTTTTGAAGACCCAACGGCAGGAAGAGCGGGCGTACTACGATTGGATGGGCTACGTGTTCATTGTCGTGATGGTGTGTGCCTTGCTTCCGATGCCGTTTGCCGGGTATTGGCTCATGCGATCCGTCTTTACCTTCCGCCAGGAAATGGGCATGACCATGATGGGCGGGTTGCTGTCGTGGCTTTTTGTGGTGCAGGCGAGTACCATCGGTGCGTTGTTCCTGGGCATTAATTATTACGTCTGGCAATCCCTGGGACGGTTACGTGACGGGGAACGGTATCATCCCTGGTTCAAATGTATCGTCGGCGGACTGATGGCGGCTTTTCTGGTCTGGTTTACCCCCCATACCATTGCCATGACCCCCGGTGAAATGAAAGCGATGGGTGCGGCACAACATCCCGTCATTGGTCAATTCGGAGTGATGTCCGCCAAAAACGGGGCTATTAATATCATGGTCTGTCTGACGGCTTTGAGTTACCTGTTCTATCGCCGGGCCAATCGGATCATCGCGGTGCCCTGGGCCAGGGTGGGCAATATGATGATCGGGGTGTTGTTTGCCGCGGGCATGGCCAATATCATATGGGTCGCTATTTATGGTTTTTATATTCCCGCTCATGTCCGGGTCGGTTTGTCTATCCCGCAGAGTGCGACCACGGCTATGGTCTTAACGGGTGGATTATTGATCAATCATGTGATGCTGAAAGGGAGTGAACGGCGCGGGCCTGTCCAATGGGGCGGGATCTCCGTGCGAGGGATGGTGGCGTTGTTTGGGGTGGCGGCGACGTTTTCCTGGGTGATGGGATTGATGGGGTACATTCGGTCGGCCGGGCGGTTGGGCTGGCACGTGCATGAAGTGCTGGCGGATCTTTCCCCCTGGTCTTTTACGCCGCAACTGATGTTTGCCGCGAAAATGGTGACTATGAATATGGCCGTATTCTGGGTGTCGGTGTTTTGCATGTTCTGGTTGTCCACGAAGGAGAGCATGTTTGCGGTGGAGGATGATCAGCCAACCGCCGCCGACCGCGTACCTTTTGCGCAAGCGTTTTCGCGTGAGGAGTCGGCGTGAGCGTGGGATACCGCCGCCTTCTCCTCAACGGAGTCATTGTCCTGATGGGGATCGGCTTGCCTTTCGTCGGCGTTCCGGCTGTCTCGAGCGGGGTGATGCTTGAGGATTTTCGCCATCCCGATGAGGATGGATTCCCTCGCGGATGGGAAGGGTCGCGCAGTACGGTGACGGCGAAGGAGGCGTATGCCGTTCACAACGAAGGCGACACCGCGTTTCTGAAAGGCGCGGGGGCGAATCAGCGGGTGTATACCAGGCAGATTGAGTGGAATCCCCGCACCCATCCCGTGTTGCGGTGGCGGTGGCGTCTGCAGTCGGTCCCGAAGAACGCGGATTTTTTTGTGGCGCTCTTTGCGAGTCTGGATACGGATTTGCTGTTTATTCCGATTTCAACCAAATACGTCTGGAGTGATCGGAAACCCAAGGGGTCGGTCACGGATGGCGGATTATTCAGCGCGGCGGAGGTCGTGATTCGTTCTGGCCGGCATCCATTGGGGACATGGGTTGAGGAAGAGGTCAATGCCTATAGAGATTTTCGGGAGATTCACCAGCATGACCCGGCACCCATGGCGTGGGGCATTTCTCTGCAAAGCGCCCCCGGTGTGGAGGTGGATTTTGGGACGATTGAAGTCAGCACGGAATGACGTATGGCCGGCGACCGGCGACGAAGAGGTCACCCATGTCTAAAGCATGGGTGGACGTGGCGCTGGGCGTGGTGGTCATGGGGACAGTCGGGGCGCTCATCGGGGTGCTTCTGGGCGGCGCCTTTCTCTATGTTGCGACGGGGATGGGGTTGCTTCTGGGTTTGGGGATCGGGCTGCTTGGAGGCCGGCGGTTTTTTGCCGGAATTTTTGTCGGAGCGATTGGGGGCGGCGCCCTGGCATGGGCGGTGTCCGGTGTGGACAATATCACGGTGGGCGCGAGCTCCGGGGCGGCGATCGGGGGATTTTTGGGCATATGGATCTCCATGTTGCTTGACCGGTTCCGGCGGCCGCGCGTGGCATCCGTTCCTGCTTCCGGCCCAACCGTGTCAGCCGAGGATCATTGATGCTCCACTGTGTGTCGAGTCATCTCAAACGTCTGTGACTGCCGGAGGTGTATGGAAAATCGCGGTGTATTGATTGGCTCCATCGTCTTTGTTTTTGCCTCGTTTGTCCTGATGATGGGGCTGTTGGTCTATGAAACGTATAAAGGGCGGACCGAGCGAGACCGGTTGGTCTCGAGTCCTGAACGCACCGGGCTCCGGGTCATTGAGCCGGTGACGCTACAGGATTTTTCCATGTATCGAACCATGGTCGGCAATGAAGGCCGCGACATGGTTGAAATCCCCGAAGGACCCTTTACCATTGGCTATGAACAGGGTGATCCTGATGAAGCGCCTGCCCATCCCGTGTACCTCAAGGCCTATTTTATTGATCTCAAAGAAGTGACGCAGTCGGAATACGATCGTTTTGTCAAAATGACCAGGCGGGATGTCCCGCAGGTGCCGGTGTTTGAGGAAGATATTACAAAACTCACGGATCCGGATTTTCCCGTTGTGGGCATTGGCTGGAATGATGCCTTTGCCTATTGCCGATGGGCGGGGAAACGATTGCCCACGGAAGCCGAATGGGAAAAGGCGGCGCGTGGGGAAGGCCGGCGACTGTATCCCTGGGGCAATGAATTCAGCTACACAGTGTCCAATATTGACGGAGAAGACGACGGGGCGCGGTATCTGGCGCCGGTGGGGTCGTATGAAGGCGGACGGAGTCCGTACGGGGTTTACGACATGATGGGGAATGTCGCTGAATGGGTGGTGGATACCTACGATCCGCACTATTATCAACAATCGCCATTTCTCAATCCTCCCGGTCCGGACAGCACGGAATTTAAAGTCATCCGAGGGTCAACCTGGCGCGATTCCAAACTCAACGCGAGAGTCACCAAACGGTTTTCGGCCAAAATGTGGCGAGCCGATGCGACGATCGGATTCCGTTGTGCCCAAACCGTTGAGGAGGGTGAATCACAGTCGTAAGGGTTCACCGAAGCATACGTCTTGCGGCCACGATATTCCTGCCTGGCAATGATGGTGAAGTCGCAAACACATTTGAGGAATTGATGAACACCTTCAAGGTGTACCACCATCAATTTCCTGGATATGAAGCAGTCTTTCATGCTTGCTCTGGTGCCAGGCTTCAACGGTAACGAATGGCGACGAAATAATCTTCAAAAAAGAGGGTGTGAATTGGCACAGGAAGTCGAGTCAGAAAACCAGGATGCCGCTCTTGCCGCTGTTGTAAAGCCAGAGTAGCGGACAGTGGAAATTGAGAAATTGAAGAGAGAAATAGATCGTATATGGAAGGGCGATTGAAACTGATTTTGCTTGCCGTGATTGTGTTTATGGTCGGCATGCCGGTCTCGGGAATTTTGCGCGGCACCACGCCGCCGGCGGACCCCGGTCATGCGAATGTTGTCCAGCCTCGTCAGGCGATGCCGGCTTTCTCTTCGAAAACTCCGCAGGCTGTTGTTCAGGAAGCCATGGTGTTTATCCCTTCCGGGGAGTTTATTCAGGGGACTGCGCTCGGTGGGTTTAATGAACGCCCTGAACGTTCCGTGAACCTTCGGGGTTTCTGGATTGGTCGGTATGAGGTGACCAATCACCAGTACGGGAAATTTTTGGAGGCCACAGGGCATCGCAAGCCCGGGCCTCCGTCTCGATATGCCAAACGGTTGGCCCAGTTACGCGGGCCTAATCAGCCTGTGGCCTATGTCTCCTGGTACGATGCGAATGCCTATTGCCAATGGCGGGGAGCCCGGTTGCCTGCGGAAGCTGAATGGGAGAAGGCGATGCGCGGATTGGACGGACGATTATGGCCGTGGGGCAATTCTCCCAGACCCCGCAAGGCGAATCTGGGAGGGAGCGAGGATGGATACGACGCGACGGCTCCTGTTGGATTGTTTCCATTGGACAGAAGCCCCTTCGGCGTCCATGATGGTTTTGGAAACCTGATGGAATGGAGTGACGATTGGTACGAGGAGCAAGTCGGTCGTCCCGATGAATCCCGAACAGCGAGTGTGGCCGACCGCGGCGGGTATAAAACGCTTCGCGGCGCGGGTTATACGAGTCGTGGAACCGATTTGAGAATTACGACCAGAAGTTTCATGGTCCCGGATTTTCGTGATGAAACCATCGGCTTTCGTTGTGCGAAGTCGGAGCTGGAGAAAATCTAGAACGCGGCGGGTTGCAGGGTCAAACATATCGCACCCAATACTGCGAAAAACCTAAAGAAAGTCAAAATAGTACAGGATCAAAAAGACGGCCAAAAGGATATTGACAACCATTCCGGCCAACACTATAATGTCAAACAATTTCGCATTGCTACGCATATGGGTCACCCTGATTGAAGAAGAAAGTGTCTGCTGATTATCATATCGTGCAAAATGTGTCAAGTGTATAATTTACTAAGGTTAAACATCTAAGTACCAGAGGACACGATGGCTCAATCCGATCCGGTTCCAATTAAGGTAGGCAAGGCAATATTTTATGTAACCTGTGCCGTGAGCCTGTGGTTCTTCTACTGGTTTGCCGGCATTCAATGTCCTTGCTGAATAAGGCCCTGAACTGAAGAGACACGAAAGAGGAGGGTGTGGCATATGCAGACGGCTCTGTACGTCGCGATTTCAATTGTGATTGCGGTGGCGTATTTTCAGTTCCTTGACTGGTTTCTGATGGATATGCAGGGATTGGATTATTTCTATATCCTGCGGTGATGCAATGTTTCCTGTGGATTTTTCAAGCCGTGCAAAACACGGGCTCTGGTTGTTTGAAGCCTTTCCACTCCAAGAAGGAGGTTGGTCATGGGTCGCCTCATAAATAGACAGACCAGGAAAAATATCCTGGCGGTCACGGGTCTTTTTGCAATGGGAGTCATGTTGTTGCTCCCGATCGTTGTGGCGTTGCCGGCCTTGGCCGCTGGCGGCGCATCGGCAAGGGGCGGGCCGCCAGCCGACGTCGTCGCTGCCCAGCAAGCCGAGGGGGAAGGCGAGGAGAAACAGTATGAGATCGGGAGAGATGTCTACTACAAAACCGAAGGGCCAGCCGTCGGCATGCCGGCTCCGAAAACGGCGGACACGGAAGCTTTTTATCCGCGCTATAATTTTGAGAGCCGCGTCCTGCTTTGGGTCGCCAATCAGCAGCATCTGTACTACGGCAGCTTTGTCCTGGCCGTGCCGATTTTCTGTATGTGTATTGAGTTTGCCGGGTTGATCACGAAAGACAAGGCCATGGCGAAGAAGTATGACCAGCTGGCCTATGATTTTATCAAGATCAGCCTGACGGCGTACTCGCTGACGGCTATTCTCGGCGGTATTCTGATCTTCACGTTTCTGACGCTCTATCCCGCCTTCTTTGGGTATCTGTCCAGCATTTTCCGCCCGGTCATGCATATCTATGCCTTGATGTTCGTGGCGGAAAGCGGAACCCTTTACATCTACTACTATGGATGGGACAAGATGCGGGAGGGCTTGCTGAAATGGATCCACGCCAGCATGTCGGTGGTCCTGAATGTGATTGGGACGGTGTTGATGTTCCTCGCCAATTCCTGGATTGGCTTTATGATGTCGCCCGCCGGCGTGGATGAGCAGGGGCGCTACCTGGGGAATATCTGGCACGTCATTCATACGGCACTCTGGAATCCGCTGAACGTGCATCGGATGCTTGGGAATATGGCCTTTGGCGGCGGCGTGGTGGCGGCCTATGCGGCCTACCGTTTTCTGTCGGCCAAGAACGATGAAGAGCGCGCGCATTACGACTGGATGGGGTATATCGCGATGTCGCTCGGCGTGGCCTTTTTGATCCCTCTCCCGTTCGCCGGATACTGGCTCATGCGCGAAGTGTATGCCTACCGTCAGCAAATGGGCATTACCCTGATGGGCGGGTTGCTGGCCTGGTTGTTTATCATTCAGGCCACCATGATCGGTATTCTGTTTTTGACGACGAACTATTACCTCTGGCAGGCCCTGGGGCGCATGACAGGGGGCGAGAGATTTCAGCGTTACATCAAGTATTTTGTGTTTATTCTGGTCGTGGGACTGTTGGTGTTTATCACGCCTCACACCATTGTTATGACGCCGGCCGAGTTGAAAGCCATGGGCGGTCAGCAACATCCGGTGTTGGGGAATTATGGCGTGATGTCCGCGAAGAACGGCGGCATTAACGCGATTATCATGACCACGGTCGCCAGCTTTATCTGGTATCAGCGCGGCAATCGAGTGCCGGCGGTGAAGTGGGCGAAGTTCGGCAACATCTTCCTGATCACGTTCTTTGTGGTGGCCCATCTCAATAACATCTGGGTCGCCTGTTACGGGTATTTCATCCCGGCCAACGTTCGAATAGGACTCTCTATTCCACAGGTTGCCGGAACGCTGTCCTGTCTCTTTATCGGCTCGGCGTTGAATCTGGCGATGTTGAGACAGTCCAGAGAGCTTGGACCGATTCGATGGGGGCAAATCGCGCCTCGCTCGCAATATGCCCTGATTATGCTGGCCACGGCCTTCACGTGGATGATGGGATTAATGGGGTATATCCGGTCTTCGGTCAGGTTATTTTGGCACGTCAATGAGATTATGCGTGACAATTCGCCTTGGGCCTACACCCATACCATCGGTTTCGGGGCCAATGTGATTTCCTTTAACGTGCTGTTCTTCTGGATCACGATTCTCTTTGTCTTCTGGCTTGGAACGCTTGGCGCGAAGAAAGTGTCCGTTCCGGCGACTCAACCGGTTCCGGGGGCTACGCCACAACCCGCAACCGGTCATTGATCGTTGCACTGTGTATAAACGGTACCGATTAGAGTGAATAGCGTGCAGTTGCCCCGACCTTGAACGGCAAGGTCGGGGTTGCTTTGTGATTGGAGGAGCAAGGTGGTTGAATTAATGACGGAAGCAATCTCGATTGGGTGGCCGGTGTTTGCCTTTTTGATAGGGCTTTTGGTGTATTGCCAGGTCAAAATGACGGACCCGATTCAAAAGAAGAATGCCTTCTTCAAGACGGGCATTGGCATGCTGTGCGTCTTCTTGGCCTTTATGGCCATTGCGAATTACAAAAACAATTTCCATGGGGAAAGCCGTCTGCTTCCGGTGTCCTTGGTCATGATTACCTTCCTGACGTACGTTATGGGCATCTATTTCACCAATATCGGGCCCCTCATGAAAATCGGAGGGGCCATGTTTTTTGTGGCTGCCGCATTGTCCGGATATGGCAATTGGTTGCCGCAGGTGGAGGGCGGCTTTCCACCGCCGGAAGTCAAACTGGACTTCCAAAGCATGACCCAGCAGCAATTGGCCGATGAGGGCGAAAAAATTATTTTTGGAGGTCTTGGGCAAAGCAAGGTTCAGGGGGCTATCGGGAAGGGTCAATGTCCACTGTGTCATGGCTTCAACAAGGGATTTTTAAGTGAACGCGCCCCCAATCTTTGGGGTATTCCGGACAGGGGTACTGAACGTTTAGAGCACGAGCTGTATCATATGAACGATCCCGCTGCTCGCGATACGGAACAAAAAGAGGCGTTTGACGGATCGGGGACGGCGATAAACGGGCAGGAATATATTGCGGAGTCTCATGCCTGTCCGAGTTGCTTTGTCGTGCCGGGTTTTGGCGTGAAAGGCACCCATGACACAGAAAGCCCGATGCCCAGAATTCACAAGCCGCCAATTTCGCTGACCATTGGAGAGTTGGTCGCGGTGGATACCTGGTTGTATGTCCGTCAGGGACAGAAAGCCCCAACATACGACGAAATGCAATCCTCTTATGAGAAATTTATCCCCGAGGCGGACCGACCGCAGGCGAGTGAGGACGATGGACCTGCGGGCGCCGTGCTGGCGACCGGAGAGGAGCCGATTACTGATCTCTTCATGCAAGCGGGGTGTCCAGCCTGCCACACGATCCCCGGCATTAAAGGCGCAACCGGAAAAGTGGGCCCCTTGCTACTTGAAGGCAGCAAGGCTCCGCAAAGGCTCAAGGATCCGGCTTATAAAGGACATGCACAGTCGACCCGTGAATACATTACGGAGTCTATTTTAAATCCCAGTATGTATGTCGTGAAAGATTTTCCCGATAACCAGATGCCGAAGGATTTTGGACAGACATTAAGCGCCGGCGCCGTCAATAAAATCGTGGATTACCTGTCCGGCCTGAAGCAGGGGCAGGATCCGCCGGCGCTGGAAGCGTTCAATTGATCATGCGTAGCGAATCCCTGGATTTTGTCATTTCACAACACAGGAGTGGAAGACGATGACCTGGTTCAAGCTGGTAGAAGGCTATATGCCGATGCAGATGATTTCGGAGTTGGGGTTGTCGATTTTGGTGTTTATCCTGGTCAATTGGGCGCTCCATCGGTCAGGGATGGGGATTCCGAAATTTTGGGCAGGGGTGGGCGTCTGGCTGTTCATTCAGATGTATTTAAAATACCGTATTTATCCCCCCATTCCTTTTAGCGTGCTCGCGATTTACGGTACGGTGTCCGCCTGTGGGATTTTCATGTGGGTTTCGGGGTCCGAGAAGGAGTGGCAGGAGTTTAAGCGCCCCATTCTCAACGTCATGGACGGGATCACCAGCTTCCATAAAACGGTCCGCACGGCCTCCCTGTTCCTGATTCCACTGGCGTTGGGCGGGTTTGCGTACAGCTCATTGCTGCCGAGTTTTGAAGAGCCCATTGAATTGCGGACGGTGCATCCGGCGCCACCGGCGACCACCAAGGTGCATGGGAAGACGTTCGTGTTGCAGGTGGTGGAAAATCCGTACCGGGTCAATGCGGATGGAGACTATGATCAGGGATACACCGATGCCAGGATTGTGGAGCAGTCCATGGGGCGGTTGATGAAGGATGTGAATGATCCGGATTACAATCCGTGGGACCCGAACGCGGACGGATACATCAAATACGTGCGGGAAGGCGGGGAGATATTTTTTCAGAATTGCCATTTCTGTCACGGGGATAATTTAAATGGCCGCGGGCTGTGGGCCTACGCGTTTAACCCGATTCCAGCGAACTTCACGGATGCGGGTACGATTGCGCAATTGCAAGAGACGTTTGTGTTCTGGCGCGTGTCGAAGGGGGGCATCGGGTTGCCGGGCGAAGGCTTCCCCTGGGCATCGGTGATGCCGCCATGGGAAGAGCACCTGACGGTGGATGAAATCTGGAAAGTGGTCATGTTTGAATACTGGCACACGGGGTATTACCCCCGGACGTGGGACTAAGCCGTGACCAGCGATCCACGGCAGTTTTTTGTACGGACTCGTAACTTAAAGAGGCAATCAATGCGTAGGATGAGAATCGCCACCATCACGGCGGCACGCTGGGGGATGCTTGTGGGTGTGAGTATGTTGCTGGGTATGGCCGGAAGCGGATGGGCGCAGGAAGAGCTTTCGGAGGGGTTTGTCAAACAGGGACTGCCACTGGCGCTAGAGGCTGAAAGCATTGAGGCGGGCAAGCGCGTCTACTTCACGAAATGCGTCTGGTGTCACGGGGTTGAAGGCGCCGGAGATGGGCCGGGTGCGGTACGTTTGTGGCCGCGGCCACGGAATTTCAACGCCGGGACGTTTAAGATTCGGCATACGGCGAGCGGGCAGTTGCCGCTGATTGACGTGGATTTGTTCGACACGGTGACCCATGGATTGCCGGGGTCGGCCATGCCGCCCTGGGATGGTATCCTGACCGACCAGCAGCGCCGGGACGTCTTGGCGTTTGTGACCACGCAGTTGGTTCAGGACCGGAGTTGGCAAGATGAAGAGTTTGAAGAATTTTTTGTGCTGGATTTGGAATCACTGTCCCCAAAAACGGCGACGCTGGAGTCCATCCAGCGGGGGTCGGAATTGGTGATGGAGAAGAAATGCGTAGAATGTCATGGCCTGGAAGGGCGTGGTGACGGCAATGCGTTTAATTTAAAAGATGACTGGGGTTTCCCCATTCAGCCCGCAGACTGGCATAAATGTTGGAATTTCCGGGGGAGTCGGCAGGATCCCTACAACGCGGAGAATATTTTTCGCACCTTCTCGACGGGGCTGAATGGTACGCCGATGCCGTCGTTTGCCGATAACACGAGTGTGGATGAACGGTGGGATATTGCCAACTATGTGAATGCGTTGTGCGAACGGGTCACGGAAATTGACGTTCCGGAGGGGCAGGTCTCGGAAGATACGGCGCAGCAGTTGGCGGAAGGGGTGGCGTTGCCGATTGATCGGTTGACGGACAAACCCAAGAGCAACTTCGTGATTCCGTCGAGATTCGTGGAAGGTGATTTGCCCACGGAAGCTGATGATGAACAGTGGAACATCGTCCGGCGACGGTGGATTGCCATGGGCGGGCAGATTACCCACAAGCCGCGGAACTTTGTGAATCGGATTGACGACCTATGGGTTCGGTCGCTGTACAACGAGACGCATATTGAGTTTTTGTTCCGGTGGAACGATCGGACCAAGAGCGTGCAAGAAGGGGAGATGGACTGGGATCCGACGGAAGTGAACCTGAAAGACTACGGGGTGCAGGAGCAACCCCCCCAGGGGTCGTCGTTTGCCGAAGATCCTTTCCATCAAGAATCCATTGCCGCGAAACAGAATCAGTATGCGGTGTACAACGATGGCCTTGCATTCCAATTTCCAATTAAGTGGCAGGAGTTGCCCGCGCCGCGAAAACCGCGGTATTTGTGGGGTGACGAGAGGTTCCCTGTTGATATTACGAAATGGACGGCAGATGGGACCGTGGCGGTCTATGAAGGTGCCGGTTGGGATGAGGATTTCATTGAGGTGGACTTTGCCGAGGAGGTGGAAGTCGTCAAAGCCGAATGGTCAGAGGGACGGTGGACCGTCATTCTGAAGCGGCCGCTCAGGGGCGATTATGATGAAGTGGCGTATCTGGAAAGCGGAAAATATATCCCGATGGTGTTTTTTGCATGGGATGGGCACAATGGGGACGTGGGTCGCAAGATGGCGGTATCCGCGTTTTACTATCTGGTGATGGAGCCGCCGACTGAGACGACGACATATATCTATCCGGCGTTCGTCATGCTGGGGGTCATCATTGTGGAAGGCTGGGTGCTGGGCCGACGGGCGAACAGGCGGAAGGCTGGCGGCCAGCAGGCTTAAGGTCGTGGCACAGAGATGGAGCCCTCGGTGCATGTCGCAACGTATCAGGGGGGTGGAGATATCCACCCCCCTTTTTTTTAGGAATTTACCTATATCGAGCCAGCGTCCACCCCGGGCACCGTCCCGGCGATGCGCGCAAATGACAAGGACCGATACCCTCCTTTGAGTGCAATGTCCCAGCCCGACTTTCCAGCCCATGCCCTGCCATCAGTTCAACAGGTGGCGGAAGCCACCATGAAGGCCAAGATCAAGACAAGGTGCGTACTCGGTCAAAAACATCCTGGTGACTGGGCTGGGGAAGGTTGCAGTTAGTTCCCTTTTTTAGACCTTGACTTCGCTTGACCCGTTCGCCTATCATGCACCCAGATTTCTGGTGAATGGATTTCATGGGGCTTGATTGGCGATAAGAGAACCGTGGTTGTCCCAGAAAAGAAGGAATCTATGGCGGTGAAGCTAACCAAAGGTTCGAATGGGGTGAATGGTCAGTCACCGTCTTCCGTGACGCCGCGAGCGGGTTCGTCCTTAAAAGATTCTCCAGCGGTTGAGCGTGCGTTGTCGAGAAGCAAACTTTACCTCCTGTTGTCATGGAGTTATTTGTATCCGGAAGACGATGAGTTTCTGGATTATTTGCAAAGTGGTGAGTTGGTTGAAGACGGGCGATCGGCACTGAGCAGTTTGAGGGGGGCCCTGGATGCTCCCGTCTCCCCGGAAACCGAAGAAGTCCTGGATGCCATTTCCGACCGTCTCAATACGGTGGAAAACTGGGTGTCGTCGGAGGGCGTCAACTGGTCAATTCAGGATCTTCGCGATGAGCATCGGCGGGTGTTCAGCAATGTCATTGCGTTGGATTGCCCACCCTATGAGACGCTGTTCGGGAACGACCACGTGTTTGGCCAGTCCTACGTGATGGGTGACATTGCCGGATTCTATTCGGCGTTTGGTGTCCAGCTTTCTCAGGATATTCACGAACGGTTGGACCATTTGAGCGTGGAGCTTGAATTTTTGCATTTTCTGGCTTACAAAGAGTCGTATGCGTTGTGTCATGACGGTCCGGAAAAGCTCAAAACCGTTGTGGATGCCGAGAAGAAATTTGTCAAAGAACACGTGGGAAGGTGGGTCCCGTTGTTTTCCGGGATGCTGACGAAAAAAGCGGAATATGGTTTTTATAAAATCGTGGCTGATTTAACGTCCCAATGGGTGGCGTTTGAAGTGGCTCATTTGGGCGTGACTCCTCAACCGTACTCGGAAACAGACTATCGTCCGGCGAACCTTGCGGCTCCGGAAGGGCAGTCCTTTGAATGCGGGGCGCAGGATAAGGGCAATGAGCTTAGTCTCTTGATGAACGAGGTGGGGGCTCAGGCGTATCTGGAGAAAGAACAGCCGGAGTCATCGACCGATCAGTCTGGTACGGCGTAGCTCTTGAGGCGCCGAGGGACAATGGGGAAAAATGGCATGTTTGAATTTGGACGTGAAGTGAGGTGGGATATTCAGCAATTCAGGTGCAGTCGGGCGTTCGCAGTCATTTAGCCTTAATCTTTATTAAAGGAGGATACGTCATTATGAGAGTGGCGCAGACGAGAAACAAAGGATTAGTCTTTGGCATGCTTCTCTCCGCCTTCGTCGTTGGCGTATTGTTGACGATGGGGCAGGTTCCTCTTGCCGTGAGTCAACCGGTGACGATTCCGGTGGGCAAAATCAGCGGATCCATTCCGATGGACGCGGCCAATCCGGTGTGGGAAACGGTTCCGGGCATTGTCGTTCCTCTCAGTGGCCAAACCATTACCACCCCCATGCATCCCAATATCTCGGTGAATACCGTTATGGTCAAAATGGCCACTAATGGTAAAGAGATCGGGGTTTGGGCCAATTGGGGAGATCAAACTCTCAACAACACCACCATCGGGCCGCAGGATTTCCGTGATCAGATGGCGGTGCAATTCCCTGTGCAAACATCCGGAGCGCCGCCCTTCCAGTGTATGGGACAGTCCGGGGGGACGGTCAACATCTGGCGATGGAACGCCGAATGGCAACGCGACATGGGAGCGGGTGTTGCCGGTATGTGGGATGTGGATCAGCAGTATCCCTCCATTGCCTGGGATTTTTACTATGAAGAACCCGCGGGTGGCGTGACCTACCCTGACCGGATTGGTCGCAGTCTGGGGCCCTTCAACCCTGGGATTTGGTCCGGGAACATTATGTCAGACCCGGATATGCGGACGAGTTCCGTGGAAGATCTTAGTGCCAATGGGTTCAGCACATTGACGACCCAGGCGTCACAGGACGTGTCGGGCAACGGACTGTGGGAGTCGTATGGCGCGTTAAAAGGCGGGTGTTGCAGTGGTCCCACCTGGCGCGTTGTGTTCAAACGGTCGGTGAGCACGAATGATGCCAACGATGTGCAATTCAAATCAGGTCAGAGTATCCCTGTGGCGTTTGCGGTCTGGGATGGACAGAACGTGGAACGGAACGGCATGAAGGGTATTTCCACCTGGTTTACGGCAAAAATGCCGTAATGTGTTCGGAGTAATTTTCGGTCGTTAGCACAACAAGACTCCGGGGGTTCCGAATGGAGACTCCGGAGTCTTTTTGTTATGTTCTGACCCACCATCCTGTTTTGTTCAAGATGTCATGTTGACACAAAAAACGTTCACCCTTTCTTCTGGTTGCATTAAGAAAGCGATGCCGTGTATAAAGATTCTTGGATCCGGATATGGTAATTTTTCTCATACATACATGAAAACCGTGATGGCTGGCCTTGGCTGGCTTTGTTTTCCGGCAAGACCCGTCATGAAGAGAGTCCGTGAATCATTTCAAGAGGCCATGCCGTGAAAATTTCTTTGCTCTTTCCTCCAAGTTGGCATCCTTCACAGCCCTATTTGAGCTTGCCGTGCCTGTCGGCGTTTCTTGACCAGGCCGGTATCCGCGATCACTCGCAGCGTGATTTGAACATTGAACTTCTCGATACGGTTCTGTCGAGGGCCTATGGCCTGGATGTTCACGAAACGCTTCTTGCCAAACTGAAGAAGCTGGAACAGGCCCGCGAAGGAGAGACGGGGCCTGGCAGTGATGAACATTACAGCCGTATCGTGGCATCCCTGGACCGATTCCCTCATTTAATTGACGACATTGAATCTGCAAAAGCGTCGCTGCGAGGAGAGGAGTTTTATGATATTGATCGCTATCGGGAATGTCTCTTTCTGGTTGACCGGTGGCTGGAAGTGGTGTCTTCCATTTATTTTCCCACCCGCATCACCGTTGTCGACAACCAGTTTGCCTATTCCATTTATTCCTCCAGGGACATTTTGAAAGCGATTCATGATGAGGAACAAAATCCGTACATTGACCTGTATCAACGGTATTTTCTCCCTTCCATTGTCAATGAGAATCCGGGTCTGATCGGGGTCTCGATTACGGCGACCTCCCAGATTGTTCCCGGTCTCACCCTCTGTCGGCTCATTAAAGAGGCGAATCCCGATATTCATGTGATCGTCGGGGGGAGCATCTTCACCAGGTTGGTGGATAATCTTCGGCGGTGTGACCGTCTGTTCCAGGTCGCAGACGGCTTTATCGTCTTTGAAGGAGAAACGGCGTTACTGGAGTTGATCAATCAATTGGAGGGGAAAAAGGATTTTGCCAAGGTGCCGAATTTGATCTATCGGGAAAACGGCAAGGTGATTGTGAACCAACCGTTTTATTCGGAAAATCTGGCTCAACATCCGGCTCCCAATTACGATGGATTTGCTCTCGACCGGTATTTTGCTCCGAAGACGGTGTTGCCGGTGCAGTTTTCGCGAGGTTGCTACTATAAAGACTGCGCCTTTTGTGCCCTGACACTGGATCATCAGAATTTTCGGCAAAAAGACCCCGTCAAGGTTGTGGACGAGCTGCAAAGCCTTTCTCAAAAATACGATACGCCCTTTTTCTTTTTCACCGACGAATGCCTGGCCTTGTCGCCCACCCGTCGGCTGTGCCGGGAAATCCTGAACCGGAAGTTTGATATTCAATGGACGGCCGAACTGCGTTTTGAGAAAAATCTCTCGCGGGAACTCCTGTCGCTCATGCGAGACGCTGGGTGTTACAAGATTGTGTTTGGTCTGGAAACCTACAACCAGCGCATGATGGATTTTATGCAAAAAGGCATCACACAGGAAAGCGTCCGGCGGATTTGTTCGGATTGTGTGGATCTGGGGATCGCCGTGCATTGTTATATTATCGTCGGTTTCCCAACGGAAACGGAAGAGGAAGCGCTGGAAACCATGAATTTTGTGCTGGATACGAAAAAGCTGAATTCATCCTATGGATTCTCCTGTCAGCCCTGTCTCTTTGATCTTGAAAAAGAAGCTCCCATTATGAACGATCCCGGAGGGTACGGGATTCAGCGTATTATGCGGCCGGCCTCGGAAGATTTAAGCTTGGGATTTTTCTATGAAGTCAAGCAGGGGATGACGCCCGAGCAGGCCGAAAAACTGTATCAATCCATTTATGAAAAAATAAGCGAAGTGGTCGTCGAATTGCCGTTTAATTATTCGATGGCCGACGGGTTGTTGTATATCGCCCGACGGAACAAACGTCATGCGCTTGAATGCACTCCCGTCTCGTAGTCCGGAACGACCGTATCGGGTTTCACGGGTTCGCGCCGCCGGTTACAGGGCACAACCAAACAGGACGTCGTTGTGGAGAGTATGAGCGCGACAGCATCTGGTCGTCAGACCGGGCCATCCGAGACTCTCGTGGTGCTGTTTGAATATACGTTGAAATTTCTCCTGCTTTCGGCGTTTTTGGAGCTTGTCCTGTACCGCCTCGCGTCACGGTTGGGCATGCACATGGCCAAACTGGCCGAAAAATCAGAAGCCGTGAGGATCACGTTTCAAACGCTGTCTTCTCTGGGCTTTATTCTGCTCAATGTCACTGCGATACTCTTATTCCTGATCCTGGCCATTTTGCTGATTCAAAAATTACAGCAATCGGCGTGGTCCGGACGTTATGATCGTGTGCTGGTTCCGGCCGTCTCACTGCTCGTTGCGTTGACGGTTGCCTATCTCATCGTGTCGCCCGCGATGCTTGGCTCGGTGGTCTATAATGCGGTGTCTCTCGCGGTGTTTCTCATTCTCATGGCGGAATGTCTGGAGACGCATCATCGTTGGAGCCAGCGCGTCACGGTGGGGTGTTTTGTGTTGGGCATTTCCGGATGGATTTACTACCAGACGGTGTCCACGACCTATGGATTGCTGGGCATTGTCAATCCGCCGCCCCTTGTGAACGCAGTGACTCGGGGAGGCGAAGCCTTCATGGTGCTGGCCAGCATCCTGGTGTTGTGGTCTTACGGCAGCACCTCGCTTTTTACCAAAAACAGGACCCAGCGGAAATGGGCGTTGACCCTTCTGGTGAGCGGCGGCCTGACTTTTTGCACGTTGCTGTATATTGATTTTTTCCTGTCACTCTATAGTTCCGCGCTGGCTGAGGATGCGAGACAAGCGGGGCAGGGGATTGGCTGGGTGTTCCAAATGGGTATGGGCTACACCTTTTATCTGCCCTTTGCGTTGTATCTCGCGGGCTTTACCTGTTGGGCGTACACCGTCATTAAGCTGGTGGTCATCGGTCGGTTGGCAGGCTATGGCCTGGGGTTGATGTTTATGGCGGGATACGCTCTTCAATTGTCACATTTGACGCTCATGGTTGTTGTTGGATTGATGTTGTTGACGCTTGACAAACGGGGAACGTTGGGAAAATTGCGTGACAGGGCCGGCGTTGTGCTGTCGTCTCACGCGGCGACGCCCGCGTTGGGTGCGATACGATGAGAGGATGTGTGGAATGACCATGGAATCAGAGAATGTGGCCACAGAGAAAGCGGGCGAACAGCCGGAATCTCAAGCGCCAGAGCAGGCGTTGACTCCGGACGAGGAAATCGCGGAAATTGAAAAATTGCTTGGTGAGTCCTCCGATGATTTTCAAGCCCGTTGTCGGTTGGGTGAGCTGTATTTTGGCAAAGGGAAATTCGACGAAGCCCTGACCGAAGTCAAAAAGGCTATTGAAATGGCCGAAGGGTTGCGGATGGAAATGGACCGTTCCCTGGCGATGTATTACTCAAACCTGGGAACCATCTATGGCACCAAATCCATGATGGATGACGCCCGGCCGCAATTCGAGCGAGCGTTGGAATTAAATAAGTATGACGTGCTGGCGTTGTTCAATCTGGGGAGACTCCATAGCGAGAAAAAAGACTATATGCGGGCCCAGGAGTATTTTGAGCGATTGATTGAAATTACTCCCGAAGATCCGATTGCGTGGTACAATCTGGCGGCGGTCTATGAACAATTGGATAATCCTCAAGTATCAGACTACAATACGCTGGATATGGCAGTTCAGGCCTATATGAAAGTGCTGGAGTTTGATCCGTCGCATTTGGAGTCGAGTTTTAAACTCATGGATATTGCCTTCACGTTGAAAAAACACGACATGGCCGTGAAAATTATGGAAGAAGCTGTGATGCACAGTCCGGACGAGCCATTGGCGTACTACAATCTCATCAATACCTATGAAAAGTGTAAAATGTTTGAGCAGGCCGAAGAGGCGCGCCAACGTTTAAAACAACGATTTGCGAAGCGCACTCGCGAAAAGGCGTCGTCTTGATTGTTTGCATCGCATAAGGAGCATGCCATCATGTTTGGGAGCTTGGGTTTTACCGAATTGATTTTAATACTCTTCATCGTGCTGATCATTTTCGGCGCCGGCAAATTGCCTCAGCTTGGCGAGGGAGTCGGAAAGGCGATCAGGGGTTTCAAACAATCCGTGCATGAAGCGGAAGCCGTTGAGACCGACGCGCAGACTGCGGATGGGCAGCCTGACCAGTCGTCTGCTTCCCCGCAATCGTCCGTCGCGGCACCGGCTTCAGAGTCCGGCCAGAATGTGTTACACACGGCACCGACCGCACAAAGCGATCGGGAGGGAGCTGTTTCTTCATCTTCAACACCGGTTTCCCGAGCAGAGTCGGCTCAGTCGTCGAAGACCTAGCGGGGGCTTGATTCGAAGCGAGAAGGCGGGATTGTGTCCTCACAGGACAGGGAGGGTGTGGTATGGAAACGAAGGTAGAGACACTGGTTGGAACCATTGAAACGTTTGCGGGGAATGGAAAATCCCGAAGTACGGGTAATGGGAAACGTGCGAAGAAAGCGGGAATTCCCTTGCCGAATCATGTGTGTGTGGACAGGGACGGTCGTTGGCTCTACATCGCTGAAAATGGGTCCGATCGGGTGCGACGGGTTGATTTGGAAACCGGGACCCTTCATGACTATGCAGGCATCGGAGAAACCTGTTATAGCGGAGATTACGGGCTTTGCGGAGAAGCCGGGCTGTACCTGCCGCTTAGCGTGGCGGTTGATTCGAATAACGATTTGTATATTTGCGATTCGGGAAGCAACCGTGTTCGGAAAGTCGATCATACGACTGACATCATTACGACAATCGTGGGTTCCGGTGATTCGGGTTTTCGGGGTGACGGTCCCGCACTGGAAGTCAACTTGAGCTACCCAGGTGCGATTGCGCTTGACGCGGAAGACAATC
The DNA here is from genome assembly GCA_965207175.1 of Nitrospirales bacterium. Classification (GTDB taxonomy): domain Bacteria; phylum Nitrospirota; class Nitrospiria; order Nitrospirales; family UBA8639; genus Bin75. Next base: position 728,430 of record OZ242269.1, on the reverse strand, counting down.
TGTATATCGCCGATACCCAGGCCCACGGCATTCGGAAGTACGATCCACGGACGGGTATGGTGACCACGATTGCCGGGACCTGGACCAGACAAGATGAAGACTGGATCAGTCCCCTGACCGCGCAGAATTTAGTGGTGCTTTCCGGTGACGCGATCGGCATTGACTTCACCGATGATCAGGGATGGCTTCGCCCTCAATGTTCGGATGATTTGGATCTGTCCCCTTATCTTGATGATGGCCGGTCGGCGCTCGAAGCGAAACTGTGGGATATTGTGGCGCTTGATGTGGATCGCCACGGAAACGTGTTTCTCACGGACAAAGCGAGCAACCGCATTCGAAAGGTTGATGCGCAAACGGGCATTATTTCCACGGTCGCCGGGGTCTGTCGCTATGGGTACGATGGAGATGGAAAACCCGCAGTCAGAGCCATGCTGAACGTGCCGGAGGCCGCCATTGTTGATTACGATGGCAACGTGTATATCGCGGATTCGATGAATCACCGCATTCGTCGAGTGGATGCCGTCACGGGCCTCATCGAAACCGCCGCGGGAAACGGGGACAGTGGGTACGATGACAAAAATATGGGTGGCTGCGGCGCCGCGCGGTTTGTGGCCAAAGAAGGCGCGGATATGCTGGCGCATGGCGACGGAAATCTGGCGGTCAGTGCCGTGGTGAACGCGCCGTCCGGATTAACCCTCGATGCGCAGGGCCATCTGTATATTTGTGAGCGCAATGAAAATAAAATTCGACGCGTCAAACTCTGGTAGGGACATTCAGTGTCCTGTGTGAGCTATTGTAGGGTTGCACCCGTTTTGCATATGATGGTTCAGGCACGTTGATGGAGTGTTCCCCGAACGCCGGACGCGACATTGTGAAAGTGAAACGAACACCTTCTCGTGTCCTTCTCGCCACGGGAGCAGGCATCCTTTTTGTGGCGGGAGTGCTTGGCTGGTTCGGTGTTCCCGCGGTCAGTTCCCAGGGGATTGTCATCCGGTCGCACTTCCTTGAAGGCGACATTCCAAACAGGCCTTCCGATACCGCATGGGAGGCCATCGCGCCCATTCCCATTCCTCTTAGTGGTCAGATCATCACTCGACCGGTCTGGCCTGAACCAAGCGCCAAAGTCATCTCGGTCCGTTCTGTCCATGATGGCACCCACATTTCGTTTTTGATGGAATGGCAGGATGCGACCAAAAATGAACGGCTCACTCCCGGGGTGTTTCGTGACGGGGCGGCCCTGGCTCTCCCTCTGGGAGACGCGCCTGCGTTTTTCTGTATGGGGCAATTGGACCACTATGTGAATATTTGGCACTGGAAAGCGGATTGGCAAAGCGACGTGGATCGCAGAAAAGCCAAAGCCAAAGAAAAAAAACGAAGCAAAAGAGGCATTCGTCGCTTTGAAGTCATTCCTCGCCGGCCTTCATCAATCGAAGATCTCATCGGGGGAGGATTCAGTACCCTGACGAGCAAAATCCGCCAGGGTAAAATCAAAGGGGAAGCCGAGTGGAAAAGCGGATTCTGGCGAGTGGTGATGAAGCGTCCCTTGACCCAATCGGGGGATGATACGGACAATGAAGCCGTGTTGGTGCCCGGCCGCATCCAGGCCGTATCCTTTGCCGTCTGGAACGGCGAAAATAAAGAACGAAACGGACAGAAAGGAGTCGCATCCTGGCTCCAGTTGCTCATTGATCCCGTTGGCGGGCCGAAATGACAGCCATGAATGTCTTGACCATCTCGCCGTATTGTCATTCCCGCGTGGGGAGTACCTCGGCCAGGTGCGCGGGTACGATGCTGGTTTTTCTCGGTAGCCTTGTGGCTGCCTGGTCATTCACCGCCGTTCCATGTACAGAGGGAATCACTGTGCGGACTTCAGAAGCATTGGCAATTCCAATAGCCCCTTTGATAAAGGCTGTAGGCAAGGCGGTTACCCAACACAAGACAAAGCCGAATGTTGGGTCAAAGATTGATGAGATACCGAAAGCCAAAGAAGAAGAATCTGTCTCTGGTCATCCTGTCTACCGTGCCCAATCTACAAAAAACACGACCGAAGGCGACATGACCGAGGACAAGGCCTATGCCCTGGCCGAAGAATTTGGCGTGGAGGTTGGAGAAGTTGACGAGGAGATCAAAGAGATTCTCGGACTCACCAAGGCCGAAGGCGTGGTGGTCTTTGCGGTGATTGGCAATACACCGGCGGATCGGGCCGGCATCAAAGTGAAAGCCCTTATCAAGGAAGTAGACGGCAAGGAAATACGCAATTTGCTGGAATTGGGCCGGGCGCTGGAAAGGGCGATGCCGACGCAGAATTTTTCGGTGGCCACCTTTGAAGTAGCTGGCATTGATGATCAGGGAGTGGGTGGTGGATTAAACTTCCACTTCGTCCGCGTTGAGAAGGGTTAGCCGAGGCCATGCCATTTTTTGACCACTCCAGGCGTGATGCCGGACTCCGTGGCCTGTCGGGATGGAGTGTGCTGGCGCTTGTGTCGGGAGTCGTGTGGGGTGCGTTGCCCTGTGCGCATGCTCAACAAGCCCCGTCAGGCGTTTCCGAACCCCATGCGTGGATCGAGGAAATTGAAGAAGTCTTTATCCCTTCCGATCAATGCAAGCAGTGCCATGATCGCCACTACGAGGAATGGAAAGGGATGCGCGAGCAAACCCCCGACCTCAAAACATTTGGTCGCGTGGACGGGGCGCTGTTGCATGGGACCGCGCTGATGTCTCCCGTGTTCAAAACGGTGCTTGGTGTCTGGCTGCAAACTGACCCAACCGCAGATGAAAAACGCCGATGCCTGGCATGTCATGCTCCCGCCGTGACGGTTTTTCCTCAGCATACGGAAAAAATCATTGCTCAAGTCCTGTCTGAAAAGCCTGAACGATGGAAAAAGAAGGCTAAAAAAACACCTCGCGTCGAAGGGATCGGTTGTTCGTCCTGTCATCTTATTGATTCAGTCATGGACAATCCGACGGATTATCCCACGTTTCACATCAATCCCCAAAAGGCCATGTTTGGCCCCTATGCGGACGCCGAGGACAATCTCGTGCATCCCTCGAAACAGGCTGATGTGTATCGAGGGGCGCAATTCTGTGCTTCCTGCCATTTCAGCAAAGTGAAAGATGTGACCAGTGCCGCGTTGCCGGGGCAAATTCTGCAGGGGACGATTTGTCAGGATTGCCACATGGAGCGGTCAACGGGCAGTTCCACCTCCAAGCGCGGGTCGCTGACACGGCCGATCGGTCGGCACTGGTTTCAGGGGATTGTGATTCCGGGTATTATGCTCAGCAATCGCAACCTGCAGGCGGAATGGTTTTCCCGTGTGGACATTGACGTCCGGCAGTCGGGGCGGAGCGTCGAGGGTACGGTGTTGGTCAGGAATGGGAGTCTTCCTCACATGTTTCCAGGAGGCGATCCCGTTCTCAAGCAGTTTTTTGTGGCGGTTGTGGTCAAAGATGCCGACGGGCACATTCTTGGATCCAGAGAAGAACAATTTGGACTGCCGTTTGAAAAAATTCTTCGTGGCCCGATTCCAAACCCGCTTGTCAACGGGGGCACAACACGGAAAGTGCCTTTCTCGATTCAGGTCGACGCAGGGACCTCTCCGAGTTTCGTCGAGGCCACTTTACGCTATGCCCTGATTCCCGAACCAAGCCAGGCCTTGCTTGAGAAATATCTTGCGACCCTTGAGCACGAACGGGATAAAAAGAAAGCCAAAGCAATCATGGTGAGTTATGCGTCGCCGCGACTGCTCACGTTCCGAACGAAATATTTGCAATCCGAACCCTGACAGTTTTTTCGTTCATGCCAGCGGGATGCGTGTGAGGTCGGTTTCATGAAATGTTTCCCCCATGTGGCGCGTTGGATGACAGGCCTGTTTGCGGTGAACGTCATCCTGGCGATTGTTGTTGGTCTCCCCGTCGCCGAAACTGTCACGTTGGCTGCCGGGAAAGGGACGGCGAAACCGCTCGAAAAAGCCTTTCCCCATTCTCAAAAATGTAAGCGATGTCATTTGCGGGTGTTTGAAGAATGGGAAGCGTCCGCGCAATCCCGTTCAATTTCAAGTGCTTCATTCCGTGTGTCGTTGGAGCGATATCGAAGGACCTCTGACGGCACGGACGGCGGAATGTGTTTTCGATGCCATGCGCCGAGTGTGTTGGAATATCCGGACCATGTGAATATCTATATCGAGGAGATTGAATCCGGTGATCCGACGCTGGACGGAGTCGGGTGTTCGCAATGCCATTTGATCAAAGACGTGGACCCCAAACAGCATCCTCCGTATCCGATGTATGAACTCGGACGGGTCGTGTTTGGCAGCTATAAGAAGCCCGCAGACAATCTGGCCCATCAATCGGTCCCATTAGCGCTGTATGGCCAATCGCAGTACTGTGTGGCCTGTCATGAAAATTTGCCCGGGTATGCAGCAAAGCTCCCGGACCTCCTGGGCCCCTGGCAACGGACTGCATCCCAAAAGAATGGTCAACATTGCCAGTCGTGTCATATGCCGGAGGCCTTTGGGGAATCAGCCAACGGGGAGCGGAACCGAAAAATCTCGAATCACAGTTTTCCTGGTCGTTTTGGAAAGGTTCGTGCCGATGCCGTGAAAATGGATGTCGAGACGGAAGTGCGAGGGAAAGAATCCGAAGTCAAAGTCACGATTCAGAGCCGCGTCCCGCACAATCTTCCTCTGCCCCATCCGGGGTGGTCTCGCGTGGAACTGGATGTCACGATTTTGGGAAAAAATTTACGAAAAACGTATTCCGAACAACGATACTACGAGCGCGTCTTTGGCGATCAAAACGGAAAAGCCACGATCTTTGACTTTGAAGCGGTGAGCGTCCTGCGGGACAATGTGATCAAGCCCGAGGAAAAACGGGTGGAAATATTTACCATCCCGACCCCCAGTGATGCTCCGTCCATGGATGTGCTTGTCACCATGACCTATTCGCCGATTCATGGCCCTGAAGATTTTGTGAACGAAGTCGAACGGCGGGCTGCCCTGGGCAGAAAAGATCGTGCGTTCCAATCCGTCCGGATCAGTCATTACAAAGAAAACATTCCATTGAAAACACAATAGGCGCAATCGGTTGTACGACGAGGCGGGAAGGGTACGATCCTTCCCGCCTTTTTTATGCCTTCCCGCGACGATGGGAGGCAGGTTTTTGGCACGGGGGACCTGCCGGTGAAGAGCGAAAGACTTTCTGTGCGAAAGCGTAACAGAAGGCACATGCCGCGGCCTTGTTCAATCGTCTCGAAGGCGCGGCCGACGGTCTTACGAGGTGACAGCGCCTTGTGCCGCGGACCCAACGCTCTTCGCGTATTTTGCGAGGACCCCGCTGGTGTATTTCGGAGGACGGGCGCTCCACTGGCGCAATCGGGTCTGTATTTCCTTCCCGGCAATGTCCAGATTGAGTTGCCGATTCGGGATATCAAACGTGATGGTGTCCCCGTTCCTGACTGTTGCAATGGGACCACCATGCGCGGCTTCCGGCGTCACATGTCCGGCCATCAATCCATGCGTGGCTCCGGAAAACCGGCCATCCGTCAGCAGGGCGACAGTCTCCCCAAGTCCGGCGCCGACAATGGCGCTGGTCACGCCGAGCATCTCCCGCATCCCCGGCCCTCCTTGCGGTCCTTCATAACGAATCACGACGACATCGCCGTCCGCGATGTTGCCATTCCGCACCGCGGCAAAGGCGTCTTCTTCGCAATCAAACACTTTGGCCGGACCGGTATGGGTCAGCTTTTGATGTCCCGCAACTTTGACCACGCATCCGTCGGGAGCCAGGTTGCCGTGCAACACCACCAGACCGCCCGTCGGTTTAATCGGCTCATCCACGCGACGGATGACGCGTTGTCCTGGCGTTTCCGAAGCGGTGGCGGCTTCTTCCTTGAGGGTGCGTCCCGTGACGGTGATGCACTCACTCTTGAGCAAGCCTGCGTCAATCAGGCGTTTGGCGACGAGACGGGTGCCCCCGGCCTGATACACATCCGCGGCCATGTACTGGCCGCCGGGTTTCAAATCGGCGATCAACGGCGTTCGCTGGCTGACGGTATCGAAATCATCAATCTCCAGCGCCACGCCCATCTCATGGGCCACGGCCAGCAGGTGGAGCACGGCGTTGGTTGATCCGCCGGTCGAGGCCACCGCGGCAATCGCATTGTCCAGGGCGTCGCGCGTGATGATGGCGCCGGGGCGCAGGTCGCGCTTCAACAGATCCATAATGAGGTGTCCGCATTGGGTCGCGATGGATGCTTTTTTCGGATCCAAAGCCGGAACGCCATTAAACCCCATCGGAGACATTCCCAGAAATTCAAACGCAATGGCCATGGTATTGGCGGTAAACTGTCCGCCGCACGCGCCCGCGCCTGGACAGGCGGCACGTTCAAGGTCATGGAGTTCGGCCTCCGACATTGTGCCGCGCGCATGCGCACCCACCGCCTCGAAGACATCCTGAATCGAGACCTGGCGGCCCTGGAACTGGCCGGGCATGATGGAGCCTCCGTACAGCATCAGAGACGGAAGATTGAGTCGGGCCAGCGCCATGACCGTGCCGGGAATGGTTTTGTCGCATCCGGAAATGGCCACCACCGCGTCAAACAGGTGACCGCGGACGACCAGCTCAATTGAATCGGCCACGATTTCACGGCTGACCAGCGAGGCTTTCATGCCCTCGGTGCCCATACTGATTCCGTCGGACACCACCACAGTGTTGAATTCAAGCGGCACCCCGCCGGCTTCGCGGATCCCCGCTTTGACAGACGTGGCGAGTTCACGCAGGTGCATATTGCAGGGCGTGACCTCGGACCAGGTATTGGCCACGGCGATGAGCGGTTTGGAAAAATCTTCGTCCTGAAGCCCCACGGCCCGCAACATGGCCCGCGCCGGCGCCCGTCCGGGGCCTTCGGTCAATTCACGACTTTTGTGTTTGAAATCCGATGCCATATGCGTTCTCCAATTTTCGTTCTGTTATGTAAAAATCTGCCGCACAGGAGGAAACGAAATGTGGCATAGTCGACGCGGTGCGGTCAATGCGGTGGACGCTTGCACAAGGCAGACCTATCCTGTGATATAGAATAGCGAGGTCTGAACATGAAATACACAATCGTGCTTGAAAAAGGCGACTCGGGTTTTGGCGCGTTCGTTCCCGATCTTCCGGGATGTATCGCTGCCGGCGAGACAAGGGAAGAGACGCTCACGCTTATTCAAGAGGCAATCCAATTTCATATTGAAGGATTAAAAGAAGCGGGAGAATCGGTCGCCGCGCCACGTTGCGATTTTGTGCGGGTGGATGTGGGAGAATGAATCCGGTCGCTACGATTTGGCAAGGTTGCCTTCGGGATAGTAGTATCCGTTTGACCGAATTTTAGTCTGGGGAAATAACAAAAACATGCGAAGGCGTTATGTATGGATAGCGTCAGGTTAACCATCAAGGGTAAAACTTATGACGTGTCAGTAGAGAAGGTCAGACAAATTGCCGCAGATTTCGATCCGAAAAACGTCACAGATTACTATGTGGAATTCGAAGAAAAACGATTCCCGACAAGACAATTAATTCGGCTTGCTACTGAATCAACAGATTCACCAGGATCTTATAATGCCATAGGTGCTTTGATTAAATTGGGTTTTACAGTGCGATACCTACATTAAATCGAGGAATGTTTCTATTTCCCTGACCATTGGAAGAGGAGACAGGCAAAATGGTTAAACGAGTTATAACACACGAAATCAAGCTGGAGAGGTCAGCGAAAATTATCCTTGCCGTGCTGGCGATTGGGGTGTTGGCGAACGCCTTTGCGCCGGCATTTGACGTTGAAAATGTGTTGGCGGAATTGGGTAGCCACGATACGATAAACGTAAAGCTTTCAGGGCCAAGCTACCAACCAATCGCCATAACTTGCGACGGTTGTAATTAGATTTTACGAATCGTCGATCATCAGTTTGCGCATCTTTGCGGGAAAGGCATGATGCTCGTGGCAGATCGCCCATCCATAGAACAATTGAGCATTAACACGATTCGGACGTTGGCGATGGATGCGGTGCAGGCCGCGAAGTCCGGTCATCCCGGCACGCCGATGGCACTGGCGCCGGTGGTGTACTGCCTCTGGAATCGGTTTTTGCGTTTTGATCCCGCCGATCCCGTATGGCCTGATCGTGATCGTTTTGTGCTGTCGGTGGGCCATGCGTCCATGTTGCTGTATGCCATGCTTCATCTCTGCCAAATCAGGGCGGTGCGGGACGGGGAGCGTCCCACCGACGATCTGGCGGTGAGCCTGGACGACATCAGGCAGTTTCGGCAGTTGAACAGCAAATGTCCCGGGCATCCCGAATATCACTGGACGCCGGGTGTGGAAACCACGACCGGGCCCCTTGGGCAGGGATTGGCTAATAGCGTCGGTATGGCCATTGCCCAACGGTGGAAGGCCAGGTATTTCAACCGTCCGGGGTTTGACATCATCAAGTACGATATTTTTGCCTTGTGCGGGGATGGGTGTTTGATGGAGGGCGTGTCCAGTGAAGCGGCTTCGCTTGCCGGTCATCTCAAGTTGTCGAATGTGTGCTGGGTGTACGATAACAACCGTATTACCATTGAGGGAAACACATCCCTGGCCTTCAGCGAAGACGTGGCCGCGCGGTTCCGTGCCTATCACTGGACGGTCGTTCACGTCGACGATGCCAATGATTTGGAAGCGTTGACTCGGGCATTCAGGGCGTTCAGGAAGGAAACCGGCCAGCCGACACTGATCATCGTTGACAGTCACATTGCGTTTGGGGCGCCCAATAAACAGGATACGCATCAGGCGCATGGCGAGCCGTTGGGCGAAGAGGAGATCCGTCTGACGAAGCGGCATTACGGGTGGCCCGAGGATGCGAAATTTCTGGTCCCCGAAGAAGTGCCGGCACATTTTCAATCCGAAATGGGAGCACGCGGCAAGGCCGAACGGGATGCCTGGACGAACCTCTTCCGGGAGTATCAGCAGAAGTATCCTGAACTGGCGGATCACCTGTCCGCCATGGAACGTCGGCAGCTTCCCGAAGGCTGGGATCGCCAGGTGCCGGAATTTCCCGCGGATCCTAAAGGGCTGGCGACTCGGGAGTCCTCCGGAACAGTCCTCAATGCCATTGCCGGGGCCGTGCCCTGGATCATGGGGGGCTCCGCCGATCTGGCCCCTTCCACCAAGACGCGCCTGACGTTTGACGGGGCTGGAGATTTTCAGAGTGGGTCGGAAGGTGGCCGCAATCTGCATTTTGGCGTTCGGGAACATGCGATGGGCGCGATTTTGAGTGGCATGGCGCTTTCGAAAGTTCGTCCCTATGGCTCCGGGTTTTTGATCTTCAGCGATTACGGCCGCCCGGCCATTCGCCTTGCGGCCATGATGCAGATTCCCGTGATTTATGTGTTTACCCATGATTCCATTGGCGTGGGTGAAGACGGTCCCACGCATCAACCCATTGAACATCTGGCGTCGTTGCGCGCCATTCCCGGTCTTGTGACGATTCGGCCGGGAGATGCCAATGAAGTGGCGGAAGCATGGCGCGTGGTTATGCAACTGCAACAGGCCCCTGTGGTGCTGGCATTAACCCGGCAGGCGTTGCCGACGTTGGACCGGACACGATATGCGTCGGCTGGCGGCCTCGCCCGTGGTGCGTATGTCGTGGCCGATGCCGGGAATGGCAGGCCGGAGGTGCTGTTGCTGACATCCGGGAGTGAACTCTCTCTCTGCGTGCAGGCCTATGAAGAGCTTGCAGGGCAGGGGATACAGGCCCGAGTCGTGAGCATGCCGTCATGGGAACTCTTTGAGCGGCAGAGTCAGGCCTATCGGGACACGGTTCTGCCGCCTGATGTGACGGCACGCGTGTCTGTTGAGCTAGCCGCCACGTTTGGATGGAGTCAATATGTGGGGTTGACCGGCCAGAGTCTTGGGATGACTTCCTATGGGGCGTCGGCGCCGCTGAAGGATTTGCTCCCACATTTTGGATTGACCGTTGATCGGGTTGTTGCCGCCGCCAAACAGCAGATAGAGAGGCAGGGGAACACATCCGTCCGTTGACGTTGCACAGAAGGAGTCTGCCATTGAAACAGCCTGTCACCGCATGGCGCTCCGTACATTTTTCTTACTCGCGAGGCATTGAACCATGAATCCTCTTGTTGCATTGCGCCAGGCCGAACAGAGTCCGTGGTATGACGATCTTCGTCGGAGTCTCATCACGTCGGGCGACCTGAAAACCATGATTGATCATGATGGATTGATGGGGGTGACCTCCAATCCATCTATTTTTGAAAAGGCGATTACCGGCAGCGCTGACTATGATCAGGAACTGAAACGTGTCTCTGCCGGGATGATCGGCGTGAAGCAGATTTATGAATCGCTGGCCATTCGCGATATCCAGAACGTCGCGGATTTGCTGAAGCGCGTGTATCAGGAGACGAAAGGCCGTGATGGATATGTGAGCCTGGAGGTATCGCCCGATTTGGCGTTCAAGACCGAAGAGACCATCGAAGAAGCCCGGCATCTGTGGCGGGAGGTCAATCGGGACAACGTGATGATCAAAGTACCGGGAACCGAGGAAGGGTTGCCGGCCATTGAACGTTTGGTGGGACAGGGTATGAATATCAACGTGACCCTGTTGTTTAGTGTGGACGTATACGAGCAGGTCGCTTGTGCGTATATTCGCGGTCTTGAAAAATTTGGCGCGAATGGCGGAGACCTGTCCAGAGTGGCGTCGGTGGCGAGCTTCTTTGTGAGTCGCATTGATGTCATGGTGGATCGGCAACTTGATGCCGCGTTGAAAGAACAGCCCGCTACGCGCAACCGTGCGCTGGTGGAAGGGCTGAAAGGGCGCGTGGCGATTGCCAATGCCAAAATGGCCTATCTGAAATATCAGGAGATTTTTGAGAGTCAACACTTTCAGGCGATGACGCCACATGGTGCGCGACCCCAACGTCTGTTATGGGCCAGTACCGGGACAAAAAATCCGCAATACCCGGATACGTATTACGTGGATCAACTGATTGGCCCCGCCACGGTGAATACCATGCCCGCCTCAACCTTCGAGGCGTTTCGGGATCATGGAACCGTCGCGACGACCCTCACGGAAGGTGTGGAAGAGGCGCAGGCGGTCATGAAGCGGGCCGCGGAATGCGGCATTGACATGACGGCGGTGACCGACCGGTTACGTCAGGACGGTGTACGGATGTTTGCCGCATCCTATGATCAACTCATGGGGGCGATCAGTCGAAAACGCCTCAAGATGCTTGGTTCGGAAATCAACCCCCAAACCTGTGCGGCGGGATCATGCAATGCCGTCATTGACTCCGCGCTCAAAGAGCTTGATGAGAAGAACTTTGTTCGCAGACTGTGGGCCAACGATCCCACGCTGTGGCACCAGGATCCCGTCCAGCAGGCCATCATTCGAAAAGCCCTTGGCTGGCTGTCCGTTTCCGAACGACAGATTGGCCAGGTCTCCCGGCTACAGACTTTTGCCGACGATATCAGGGACGCCGGCTTTCAACATATCCTCCTGTTGGGCATGGGCGGGAGCAGCCTCTGCCCGGACGTGTGCCGCATGACATTTGGAGTGCTTCATGGCCGTCCTGCGCTGCACGTCCTGGATAGTACCGTTCCTTCGCAAGTGAAGAGTTTTGAGGCACGCGTGGATCTTGAACGCACATTGTGCGTTGTGGCCAGCAAGTCCGGATCAACCACCGAACCGTTGGTGTTCCAGAAGTATTTCTTTGAACGGATGCGGCAGGTGAAGGGCGACCGCGCCGGCGAAAATTTTATCGCCATTACCGATCCTGGCTCTCTCCTGGAACAGATGGCCAGAGAACTCAGGTTCCGTAAGATTTTTTCCGGTGTGCCTGAACTTGGCGGGCGCTATTCGGCCTTATCCAATTTCGGGATCGTGCCGGCCGCTCTGATGGGCGTGAACGTCGGCTCTCTGCTATCCCGGGCCGAACGGATGCGTTTCAGTTGCGATGCGAGCGTGCCGGCGACGGACAATCCCGGGGTCGTGCTGGGTGCGACTCTGGGCGCTTTGGCGAAAGCCGGGCGAAACAAGGTGACGTTGATCAGCTCTCCCGCCGTCGGCGCTCTGGGCGGCTGGTGTGAACAATTGATTGCCGAAAGTACGGGAAAGGAAGGTCGGGGCATCATTCCCGTTGATGATGAACCGTTGGGCGCGCCGCACGTCTATGGCACGGATCGTGTGTTTGTGTATATCCGCTATGCGGATGGCGTGGAACCGGAGCAGGATGTCGCGGTTGATGCCTTGCAGGCAGCCGGGCATCCGGTCGTCCGTATTGACGTGACGGATGTCATCAATCTCGGGCAGGAGTTTTTTCGGTGGGAGATTGCCGTCGCCACGGCGGGGTCGTTGCTAGGCATTAATGCGTTCGATCAACCCAACGTTCAAGAGAGCAAGGATTTCACAAGGGCCTATCTTGAAGCGTTTCAGAAGAACGGAACGTTGCCGGAAGAAGCGCCCATGATGACGGATGGCGGCATTCGTATCTTTGCCGATTCCGCGAATCAACAGGCATTGCAAGGCGCATCTTCGCTGGCCCAAGTGCTGGTCGCCCATCTGTCCCGTGTGCAGTCCGGGGACTACGTGGCGATCAATGCGTATGTTGAACGAACGCCGGCGATCCACGAATGCCTTCAGCGTATTCGTACCGTCGTTCGTGATGCGAAACAGGTGGCCACGACGCTGGGGTATGGCCCGCGTTTTCTTCATTCAACCGGCCAACTGCACAAGGGAGGTCCCAATACGGGGGTGTTTATTCAGGTGACGGCTGATGTGGAACAGGACCTGGTCGTTCCTGGAGAACCGTATTCCTTTGGCGTCCTGGTTGCGGCGCAAGCCCTGGGAGACATGGAGAGTCTCTCCACCCGCCATCGGCGAGTGATTCGGATTCATCTTGGCTGTGGCGTGGAAGACGGGGTCCGGTGCATTCAGGAGTCGGTGGAAAAGGCGTTATCTGCGAAAAAGGCGCGATGGTTTTTGAGGCCTTTTCTGCAAAAGTGGAAACAACAGTCCCTGTCTGGAGTATAAGACGAAGAAAGGTTGTGTGGATTTCTCCTCACACCACCCGCCATTTTCGACCGCTGGTTTCGATCAGTCTGCCTCCGGGGGAGCGCGAAAACGCACCGGCGGTTAGCCGCCCGCGGCGTGTCTTTAGTTGACAGCCTTTGCGGTAACCGCGACAATCTCGCCATCAACCCGGTTCGGCAAGAGGAAATCCAGAATGTCAATCATGTTATCAAAAACCTACGCTGCCTTCACCGTCGCCGGCGTATCGGCTGAACAGGCCCGCGAGGCGTCCGAGGAAATTGCCGCCTTTGAAAAGCGACTGCTACGATTGGAAGTAATGTTGGGATTGGTTTTGGCGGGAGTAGTAGCGAGCTTGGTCATCAAACAATTCTTTGGGTAAGGCAAAGCGGGGCGGGAACGCGTTGCTTCCCCCGTCCGTCATGCCCGCGCAGGCAAACCATTTACTCAACAGGAAGATAAATATGTTTGAAAAGAGGAATGGCCGTTTTGTCTTTTAGCCATTTTTGTCTACCTTACTCTCGGCGTTTCATATTTCAATAGCCTGGCAAAGATTCTTGGGCAGTTCATCAAACGAATCACCCTGTGTCGCACAACCATGTATAGACGGCACTTCAGCCCAGTATCCGCCTTCTTCTGCTTCATGTATCACGACTTTCAGTTTCATAAAACATCCAGGAATGAGAGGGTTGACTCCGGCCGGTCTCTCGGTGAATAGTTTGAGGCCTTCGCGGACGCGGTGTGTCTCTTCACACCACCCGCCATTTTCGACCGCTGGTTTCGATCAGTCTGTCGGCTTCAATCGGCCCCCATGTGCCCGCGGGGTATTCCGGTAGCCATCGGCTGCCGTGCGTTTCCCAGCCGTTCAGAATATCCGTAATCCACGCCCATGAGGCTTCCACGGCGTCGCGTCTCATGAAGAGCGAGGCGTCGCCGGTCATGACGTCCAGCAACAAGCGTTCATAGGCTTCCGGCGAAGGCGCGGAAAAAGCGTCGCCATAGTTGAAGTTCATTTCAACGGGGTGGGTGTTGACCCGGCTGCCGGGGATCTTGGACATGATTCGTAGCGCCATGCCCTCGTGTGGTTGAATCCGAAGCGTGAGCAGATTGGGTGCCTGGCGGGACTGGGGGGTGGCGTTGAACAGAATTTCTGGAACGTCTTTGAGTTGCACCGCGATTTCCGAGGCCCGACGCGGCATGGCTTTCCCTGTTCGCAGATAAAACGGCACACCCGCCCACCGCCAGTTTTCGATGTAACATTTCAACGCCACGTAGGTCTCCGTTGTTGAATCCGGTCGGATGTCGTTCTCGCGTCTGTATCCGGGCGCTTCCCGGCCCATGATGGTTCCATGGGCATATTGCGCGCGAACGGTCATCTTTTCCGCGGTTTCCCCGCGGATGGGGCGGAGGCATCTAAGGACTTCCATGCGCGCATTGCGCACGACTTCGGGGTCCAATGAATAGGGCGGTTCCATGGTGATAAGGGCAAGCAGTTGGAGGATATGATTTTGCACCATGTCGCGGAGCGCGCCCGCTTGTTCGTAATACAGCCCCCGTGTGCCGATGCTTTCTTCTTCGCTCACGGTAATTTGCACGTGGTCAATGTATTTATGATTCCAGATGGGTTCGAAAATCCCGTTGGCGAATCGGAGCACCATGATGTTTTGAACGGTTTCTTTTCCGAGATAATGATCAATGCGGTAGATTTGAGATTCGTGAAACACGTTGCCAATCGTCGCGTTGATGGCTTTGGCCGACTCCAAATCATGACCAATGGGTTTTTCGACGATGACCCGCGAGGAGCGACCCGAAGCATTGGGTGGATCAACCATGCCAGCCTGCTGTAAGCCCTGACAGGAAAGCGCAAAAGCGTTCGGGGGAATCGCCAGATAGAAAATGCGATGGCCCGGCAAATTGAATTGGGTCTCGACGGTTTCGATTTGGCCGCGAAGTTCCCGATACGTGTTGGGGTTGTCACTGGATCCGGTGACGTAAGACAGTCGTCGCGCAAAATCCTCCCACGTGTCCTGCTGAATCGCCTGACGGGAAAATTTTTCAATGCCGTTCCGCGCGAAGGTTCGGAACTCCTCATCGTCGCAGGGTGTGCGCCCAAATCCAATCACGGCATAGTTGGGCGGGAGAAGTCCGTCAAGTAACAGATTGTAGAGTGCCGGCAGGAGTTTGCGATGGGCGAGATCTCCGGATCCTCCAAGAATGACGAGAGTGCACGGTTCGACCGCCACTCCGGAGCCGGTTTGTTGCGCGCGGGGTTGCTCGTGTTCGGGCGTCATGGTTCGCTCGGCATGTTCGGATGCCACCTTACTTCCGTCTGACGCTATGGCCGCCAAACGCCTGGCGAAGAGCCGCCAGCATTTTCTCTGAAAACGGCGCTTCTTGCCGTGAGCGGAATCGGGTGAAGAGGGCAGTGGACAGGGTGGGAACCGGCACGTCTTTGTCGAGGGCATCCATCAACATCCACCGCCCTTCGCCGGAATCTTGAATGTACCCTTTGACTCCTTCGAGAGTCGGATCTTCTTTGAGCGTCATGGCCCCGAGTTCCAAAAGCCATGACCGCACCACGCTCCCGTGCATCCACAGATCCGCAATTTTGAAGAGATCAAGGTTGTAATCGCTTCTCGACATTAATTCAAATCCTTCGGCATAGCTTTGCATCATGCTGTATTCAATGCCGTTATGCACCATTTTCACATAATGTCCGGCCCCATGACCGCCGACATGCGCCCAGCCGTCTTTGGGGGCGAGTGTCGTGAGAATCGGCGCAAGCCGATTCACCACGTCTGTGTCTCCACCGACCATCAGACAATACCCCACCTGTAATCCCCAAATGCCACCGCTGGTTCCCGCGTCCATGTAATGAATCTGTTTGCCTTTCAATGTCGCGGCGCGGCGGACGTCGTCATGGAATTGAGTGTTGCCGCCATCCACGATGACGTCATCGGGTTCCAGAATGCCCGCGAGGGTTTGAATGGTGTCTTCCGTCGGCGTGCCTGAAGGCACCATCACCCAGACGGTGCGTGGCCTGGCAAGTTTGGCAACGAGGTCCTGAAGCGACGCGGCGCCGACCGCTCCGGTCGCTTCCGCTTTTGCGATCAGTTCCGGTATCCGATCGCAGGCCACCACCCGGTGTTGATTCTTCAACCGCAGCCGGGTCACCATATTCATGCCCATTTTGCCAAGTCCGACAAATCCGATTTCCATGACCGACCCTTTCCGTTTTCACCTGAAACGTGCGTTCTCTGGATCACGAGGGTGCCGGTACGCGGGAACCTCGGTGCGCGACGCAGGAACATGACAAAGCCGCCACCTTTTCCAATTGCACAGTGGACACCAATCCACTCCTTCACCATACTGCAAAAATCCCCGCAAGGCAAAGCGGGAAATGATGCGCCACTCGCGCGGTTTCCGGTCCAAGGCGTTCCGTACGGGACCACGGGAATGCATGCGTTGATGTCCCCGGATCTCCCGAATCTCCTGGTGGAGAACGGTGTCTTTCCGAGTCGAGCCTCTGACCCCTGCCCGCATGGTGCCGAAAGCAAGGAGACCGACGAGTGGCCGGCAAAGTGACAGAATCCGCAAGACCTTTTATACTATCATGGCATGTGTCCTGAAACGCTTTCTTCACCTCCTCAACCGGACCCGATGTTGTTGGACACGACGTTGCGTACCCGGCTGCCTTTTCATGGTGAGCTGGCTGATGTGACGTTGTTGGATGGGGATGCGTCGAATCGGCGGTACTATCGGCTTGGGTTGCAACGCGGGCCAGTGTCCTCGCTGATTGTGATGCAGCTTGCCGACCCGGAAGGATTTAAGATCTCGGAAGAAGCGGTGAGCGGAGAAGTCGAGGATGTTCAGGAACTTCCGTTTTTGAATATTCTTCGACCGTTGGCTCAAGCCGGCATTCCGGTTCCCGCGCTGTATTTTTATGATAAAGAGGCGGGCCTGCTGTATCTTGAAGATTTTGGAAATCAGACCCTGTGGCATGCGTGCGTTGAGGGCGGGGCATCTGCTGTTCGGCAATACTATCCCGCGGCTGTTGATACGCTGGTTCAGATGCAGCTTCGGCTCATGGCGTCCGGGGTTGGCGAGTGCCTGGCTTTTTCCCGATCGTTTGAGGCTCCGCTCCTGTTGTGGGAGTGTGAGCATTTTTTGGAATATGGCATTTGGGCGAGGCGCGACAGAAAACCGATGTGTGCGGATCACGAACAGGTGATTCGTGCCGCGTTTGCCGTGATGGCCGACTTGATTGCCGATCAACCTCGGGTGTTTACCCATCGTGACTATCACTCGCGGAATTTGATGATCGCCGGTGATCGGATCGGGGTGCTTGATTTTCAGGATGCGTTACGAGGGCCGGTGACCTATGACCTGGCGTCTCTGCTCCGGGATTCCTATATGGCTCTGGATGAAGCGTTTATTGATGAGATGATTAATCGCTATCTTACGTCCATGCGCGCCGGACTGGACCCGGAAGCACAGGAACGCATGGGCCTGACGGATGGGGCGGCGTTTCGGCGACTGTTTGATTTGACGAGCATTCAGCGTAACCTGAAAGCGGTCGGCCGGTTTGTGTACCTTGATCGGGTCAAGGGGAATCCCGGATTTCTTGCGGATATTCCCCGCACGTTGGGATATGTCCGACGGAACATGGAACAATATCCTGAATTGGCGGTTCTGCTTCGGCGCCTGACCCCGTATATCCCCGAATGGCAGTGAAGACCATGCCAATGAAAGCCATGGTGCTGGCAGCGGGTCTTGGCACCCGGCTTCGTCCTTTGACGGCGTCCCTTCCCAAGCCGCTCCTGCCTCTGGGCCCGTATCCGCTTCTTGTGTGGAATCTTCTCTTGTTGCGTCAGCACGGCATTGAGGACGTCATGATCAATCTCCACCATCTTGGTGAGCGCATTCGACAGGCCCTGGGCGATGGGTCGCAATGGCACATGCGCCTTTCCTATTCTCATGAACCCGTGTTGCTGGGGACGGGGGGTGGGATCAAGCACGTTGAAGAGTTTTTTCAGGACGGCCCGTTTCTTGTGTTAAACGGGGACACGGTTGCGGCTCTTGATTTATCCCAACTGGTGGCCCATCATCGCAAAGAGGATGCGCTGGCCACCATGGCGTTGCGTGATGACCATGATGTTGAGCAATGGGGGGTGGTTGAGACAGATCAGCACGATCGCGTGTTGCGTATTCATGGAAAGGGGCGTCCGGCGAAAGAGGGTGAGGCGCCTTCGTTCCGACGACTGTTTGCCGGCATCCACGTGCTGGATCCTCTGATGTTGCGTCACGTGCCTCAAGGGCGTTGCGCTTCGATTCTTGACGCGTATGTGACGTGGCTGGAAAGAGGAGCGACGATAGCTGGCTATGTCTTTTCAGGGTACTGGTCTGACGTGGGTACGCCCGAACGGTATGCGCGCGTGCAACAAGACGTGGCGGCGGGAATTTTCACGCTTCCCGAATAACCTTTAGCAGCCATGGGTTCCCAATCTTTCCCAGCACGGATGTCCGTTCAATCCTCCCCATCCATTCATCAAACATCCCTGACAACGCTTCGTGAATGTATGCCCCCGGGTGGACACGTTGTCACCGACTCCCACGGTATCATCCAGTTGGCCGACCAAGCGGCGATGGACATGATGAAGGTGTCCCAACAGGACCTCATTGGATGCTCTTTGCCCGATGTGCTGGCCCCGGATGATCGCGCGACCTTTCAGCGCCAACTTCGGACACTCGAGCAGGGCGAGCCCGGTCTTGAATGGGAAATGACGCTTGCGCCGAAGGGCCTTCGGAGTTTTCCCGCGTTGCTGACCATCTCCGCTTTACGGGAAGCCTCGGGACGGATGGCGTCTGTGCATTGGGTGATTCGAGATTGTTCGGTTTGGACGCGCTGGGTGGCCGGCGACCGATTGCTCCAGGCCCTGGGCGAACACATTCTCGATGGTTTGTTGTTGCCGCAAATCCTGTCGCGGCTGTGTGAGCGGTTGATTCAACTCTTTCCCTGTCCTCTGGTTCGGGTGGCGATACGAGGGACCGAAGACCGTTTTGTCTGTGCGCAGGCTGGCGAATTGTGTGTGAATGCGGATCAGGCGTATCACGAGTGGACGTGCGATGAACGGCGCGAAATGGAATCTGTGCTGGACACGCATGCGACGCTTCACCTTCACAAGGAACGCGATTGGGCCGAGGGGACAATGCCGGACGCCGGACGTTCCCCTTCACGGCTTCTGGTTCCTTTATGCACACGGGATCGTGCGGTGGGTGTGCTGGTGATCTATGGCGCGCATCGAGAGACGTTTGATGTCTGCACGATTCAATGGTTTGAGAAACTTGCGGGGCGGGTGACGCATTTTGTCGCCATCCATCAAGACATGACGGTTCACAAAGAAACGGAAGCGCGGATATTCCACCTTGCCCATCATGATCCCCTGACGGGTTTGCCGAATCGGATCTTGTTTTACGATCGGCTCAAGCAGGCATTGGCCCAGGCGAGGCGGCATGGTCGGGGAGTCGGGGTCCTCTTTGTCGACCTGGATCATTTTAAGGCGATTAATGATTCCCTGGGGCATGAGACGGGGGATGCGTTACTCAAAATCGTGGCGGACCGTCTGACGCGTTGTGTGCGCGCTACGGACACCGTCGCGCGGCTTAGCGGCGATGAATTTACCGTGATTCTTCAAGATGTGGATTGCGGGCAGGATGCCGAACATGTGGCGCACAACATCCTGGAAGCCGTCAGGCAGCCTGCGATGCCGGGCAAGCAGCGTGTTCATGCCACGGCCAGCGTGGGGATTGCGATGTATCCCTTCAATGCCACCGATCCTGATGTGTTGATTGCGCAGGCCGATCATGCGATGTATCGCGCAAAAGAACACGGCGGGCATTGCTGTCAATTCCAGGACGGACCCTGACGATGGTGCAACAAGCGCCATCGTTGCCAGGTCTGCCACGTTTCAATTTCACCTGGTCGCTCTCCATGAAGGCGGCCGTTGGTCGTGCGGTGCGGTAGGCTGACGTCTCATGAGTCCACAAAGACATCTTATGATTGCGCTGGTGCAAATGGCGTGCGGGGCCGCTCCTCAAGCGAATCTTGCCTCCGCACTGTCCAAGGTCGAAGAGGCGGCACGGCAGGGCGCGGGGATTGTCTGTCTTCCGGAACTGTTTCGTTCGCCCTATTTTTGCCAACACGAAGATCCGGCGCTGTTTGATCTGGCGGAGTCGGTGCCCGGACCGTCAACGGAAGCGTTGGGTCGCGTTGCCGGCAAGCATAAGGTGGTGATTCTTGTCCCGGTTTTTGAACGGCGGACAGCCGGGATCTATCACAACTCGATGGCGGTGCTTGATCGCGATGGCTCTCTTGCGGGCCTCTACCGCAAGATGCACATTCCTGATGATCCGGCCTACTACGAAAAATTTTATTTTACTCCCGGCGATACGGGTTTTCGGGCGATTCAAACGCAGGTGGGCAAAGTTGGCACGCTCATCTGTTGGGATCAATGGTATCCCGAAGCCGCTCGGCTCACGACGCTGCAAGGTGCGGAGATGTTGTTTTATCCCACGGCGATTGGGTGGCATCCGTCTGAAAAAAAACAGGAAGGTGAGACGCAACGTAGCGCCTGGCAGACCATGCAGCGAAGCCATGCGATCGCGAATGGTGTGTTCGTGGCCACTGTCAATCGAGTGGGACATGAGCCATCTGCCGTTGGAGGGGACGGCCTTGAATTTTGGGGAAGTTCATTCATCTGCGATCCCTTTGGCGTTGTTCTGTCCGAAGCTTCGATTGACAAAGAAGAGACGGTCCTCGCTGAAATTGACTTGGGCCGGGTTGAAGAAGTCCGGCGTCACTGGCCGTTCCTCCGCGACCGCCGGATTGATGCGTATGGTGGAATGACCAGACGGTTCCTGGACAGCGATGATGATGGCGAGTGTCAGGATGTCGCGAACGCAGACGGGGAAGGAAGCATCCATCCATGAATATACGATTCACGCTACAATACATGCAGGATCGTGAAGGGGATGTTGTGGAAGTTGGTTCATGGCAGGGACGGTCAACAAGTGTTTTGGGGCGCGCTGTCGCCGATTCTCGTAACGGGATATTGAGTGATTGTTTCCGTTACGAACCATGTCCTACCACAACACGGTGGCTCTGAAGCGTTGAATGTCCACGAGCCACTATCGGGATTTACGATGCCGGCGGAATGGGAACCGCATGAGGCAACCTGGCTGGGATGGCCCCACAACGCCTCCGACTGGCCGGGAAAGCTGGCGGCTGTCCGCTGGGCATTCGGGGAGATCGTTCGGAAGCTGGCTGAAGGAGAGCGAGTCCGGATGCTGGTCAATTCCCAGTTGCACGAAAATCGTGCGCGGAGTTTGCTCTCGCGGGCCGGAGCCAACCTTGCCAGAGTTGATTTTTTTCACATTCCCACGGATCGAAACTGGATTCGCGACTCTGGCCCCATCTTTGTCACGCGCCGCCATCCGACCGCGGAAGTGGCCGTCGCGCGTTTTGCCTTTACCGCCTGGGCCCGTTACGCCGATTGGAAAAACGATACTCACGTTCCTGTCAAAGTCGCGCGTCGGTTGCGATGCCGTGTCTTCCCTGTCACGCACCAGGGCCGCGGGGTAATTCTGGAAGGCGGCAGCTTTGACGTGAATGGTGCGGGGACCGCGTTAACCACCGAAGAATGTTTGCTTGATCCGGAGATTCAGGTGCGCAATCCCGGATTTTCGCGTGAGACCTATGAACGGGTCCTCAAGGAATCTTTGGGCGTCACCAATCTGGTGTGGTTGCGCAAAGGCATCTCCGGAGACGACACCCACGGGCATGTGGATGATGTGTGTCGGTTTGTGAATCCGACCACCGTGGTGTTGTGTCAGGAACATGACGCCGGTGACGAGAATCACCGCGTGTTGGCTGAAAACCGGGAACGATTGACACAGGCGACGTTGGAAAATGGGGAAAAAATCGAGGTCGTGTCATTACCCATGCCCGCTCCGCTCTCTTGTCATGGTCAACGACTTCCGGCGAGTTATGCCAATTTTTACATCGGGAATGCGGCCGTCCTGGTTCCAACGTTTAATGATCCCAACGATCGGGTCGCGTTGGGTATTTTGAGCGAAGTGTTTCAGGATCGTCCCGTGACAGGGATTCACGCGGTTGATCTTCTATGGGGCTTGGGGACCTTGCACTGTCTGACGCAGCAGCAACCCGTGCGACCCGCCGACGTCCGTGCTTAGACGTCCGTGCTTCATGGTCCCTCCCCCGTTCACGGCTCACTCCGTTTTGCCTTGACAGGCATCCCTCCTGTTCTATACCGTGCCTTTCGCCATAGTCGCGCAGGTGTCCTCGCTTGTCGGGCCACCTGCTGAATACAACAACCTCTGTACCAAAGTGCGATGGGTCGCTCCCGTTGCATGGGTAAACAGGCAGGGTTCCCACACAACACCTGTGCGGTTATGGCAACGGCCCGACTCCATTTTTGGCGGGCTGAAGGCTCCTGTTGTATTTTTTTCTTAACGCACCGTTGATGTGACGGGGAAGGAGAGCTGTATGGAGAGGATCAACAAACAAACGGTCTTGGTGTGTGCGGTGATGTACGTTGTGGCCCTTGCCGGATGCGGCGGTGGCGGGGGTGGGGGTGGCACTGGTCTTTCCAATACCGTAACGGGGCATCTTGGCCACTCGCCAGCCGCGCGCAGTCAGGCGGCCAGCGCCGCTTCCGCCACGCCTCAAGAAGGCAGTGTGACCCAGTCATCCACTGTGGACGGTAACAACATCACGGAAGACAACATTGAAGCCACCGCCACCTACGTTGGCACTGCCCTGCGCGTCTCGGTCACCAATCAACGCTCCGGAAGTTGGGGTACAGTCAGCACCGACGACGAACTCGTCCGCAGCAACAACGCCTTGACTGGCTCTAAAACAGGCGATTCGTACAGTGAACGCGTTTTCGGCAAACGTGTCGACAACGGCGTGGTATTGGTGGATATCTATACCGACCGCGTAAATGCAGCCGACACTGACTATATGGTCGGTGGCGTGTGGGTGCTGGTTCCTAACGATGTGGACGCAGTGGACGATGTGGAAATCGGCGCCTTTATTGATAGTCCGATGGCGCTCACGCCGTCCAGTTATCTTCGCACCACCGCCACGGTGAACTACGATGGCGACGCCACCGGCTTGTATCTTGGCGAGGATAACGGTGAAGTCTTTGCTGGCGAATTTCTCGCCGATGTTGACTTGACCGCCTCGTTCCGCCCATCCAATCCTTCCATCGAGGGTACGGTGAGCAATTTTCAGGATGTGGATGTCAGCCGAACCGTCGTCGGTCCGATCGGGAACAGTCCAACGTTGACGCTGGGGGCGGCCAATATCGGCAATGACGATGGCGGATTTTTTACCGGCACCACCAGCGGCACGGCGGCATTGAGTGGCGAATCGCGCTCGTTTTCGGGGAAATGGGGCGGGCAGTTTTTCGGGGATGAAGCCCAGCGCGTCGGCGGCACGTTCGGCGGTCAGACGACCGGCACGAACTACGATTCGACGTTTGTCGGGGCGTTCGGGGCGAAGAAAGAGTAATCCGCCAACCGCGAAACGGGCAGCTGTGCTTTACGGCCGCCCGTTTTTCTTTATCCCTGACTCGTCTCGTGTATGCGTTGCTGGCAGTCTTACTGTGCGCGACCTCGTCTTTTGCCGCCGAACATGTCGACGACTCTTCCGGCGAACGTTCTCTTGCCTCACCAAGCCATCTCTCCGCCGACCCTCGCGTCAACCAGGCCCGTGAATTGATTCATCGCGGGAGCTTCGCCGCCGCACTCGACATCCTGCGTCCATTGGCCGACCAGACACGCGCCGACATGACCGACATCCGTTTTCTGATCGGTTTGGCGGCGGTGCGGCTGGGCGAGCGGACGGGGAGAAGCGACGCGGCGCAATCCGAGTTGCTGGACGAGGCAATCGCCATGTTTCGCGCCATCCTCGTCAACCGCCCGTCTCTCATGCGGGTGCGTTTGGAATTGGCGCGAGCGTTTTTTTTACAAGGCGATGACGGCCTGTCAAGGAAACATTTCGAGCATGTGCTGGGCGGGAACACGCCGCCGGCAATGGTCGCCAACATCCGCCGGTTTCTCTACGTCATTCGCGCGCGGCAGCGGTGGCGCGGCTATGTGTCGCTGAACATCGAACAAAATGACAACATCACCCGCGGCAGCGAAGTCCAGACTGTGTATATTTTCGGCCTGCCTTTTGTGGTGAATGAGGCCTCTCGTCCGCGCTCGGCTGTCGGCGTGTCGGTGTCCGGCGGCAGCGAATATCAAACCCCGTTGAACACACGCTGGCGTTGGCTGTTCGGCGTGGATGCGACCTATACCGACTATGAAGACCATATCTTTGACGAGGGCTATCTGTTGCTTCGCAGCGGGCCGCGCTGGCTGCTGGCACAGCGCAGCGAAGTCAGTGTGCAGGGTATCGGCGCCCAACGCTGGATCGGCGGTCATCCGCATAGTCGTGAATTCGGCGTGCGCCTGAACGCCCGCCACCAACTGACGCCGCGTTTCGGCGTCAATGGGCAGGTGTCCCGGATCACCACACGCTATCGGCACATTCCGGAAGCTGACGACACCGACATTGGATACGCGCTACGCGCCACCTACCTGTTTTCGCCGTTGATTCAGGGCCATGCGGGGGGCATCTTCGCCGAAGAACTTTTCGCCAGCGGCATTGACAACCACAGCGTCGGAGCCAACGCCGGCCTTAGCGTGATTCTGCCCAAAGGATGGACAGTGGGCGGCAACGTCGAATGGTTGAGGAAACGATACGGCCGCACTGTCCCGTTTTCGGCGACCCGCCAGATTGACAGGCGACTGACCTTTCGCGTGTTTTTGCTGAACCGCGGTCTGACCTTTTTCGGTTTCAGCCCGCAGGTGATTGTCACGCGGGAGTTGCAGGACTCCAACGCCGTACTGGAGAACTACAAGCGCACCAGAACGGGTTTACGGTTTGTGCGGCAGTTTTGAGTCTGGTGGGAGGTGTGCGAGGGGGGCTGCGTGACAGGATCATCCTGGGGGCATGGCGAAGGGGCTGCATGTCTGTTTTTGCGGGAATGACAGCGGCGGGCCTGGCGTGGTAAGTGTAGGGGTATGATGGCTGGTGCTTCCATGGTTCGGGATCCGGTGTGCGGGATGATGGTGGACCCTCATTCGGCGGCTGGACAATATACATATGGCGGGACGACCTACTCGTTCTGTCATCCACGGTGCGAAGAACGGTTTCGCCGTGATCCGGACGGGTATGTGAGTGGCACGGCCGGGCGGTCCATGGACGATGCGGCGGCCGTGTCGGGGAGCACCTATATCTGCCCGATGTGTTCGGACGTGGAATCAGAGACCCCCATGGCATGTCCCTCCTGCGGCATGGCGCTTGAGTTGCGAGTCGTGACCGCAGCGGAAGAGGCGAATCCGGAACTTCGCGACATGACGCGACGGTTTTGGATTGGGGTTGCGCTGGCTTTGCCGATCTTCGCGCTCGTCATGGCTGACATGATCCCCCGTCAGCCGTTGCAAGGGGTCGTCTCCGTCAACGTCTCGACCTGGCTGTCGTTCATCCTGGCCACTCCTCTTGTGGCGTGGGTGGGATTTCCATTTTTTCAACGTGGGTGGGCGTCGCTCGTCACTCGTCGGTTGAATATGTTCACCCTCATTGCCATGGGCACGGGCGCGGCCTATCTCTATAGCGCGGTGGCCACGATTCGGCCGGGCATGTTGCCGGATTCGTTTCGGACTCCGGGCGGCGATGTGCCCGTGTATTTTGAGTCCGCCGCCGTGATTATTGTGTTGGCGGCGTTGGGCCAGGTTCTGGAAATTCGGGCACGCAGTCGGACCGTGATTGCCCTCAAAACCCTGCTTGGCCTGGCGCCAAAAACCGCACGCGTCGTACGGAATGGAAATCACGAAGAAGATGTCCCGTTAGAACGGATCACCGTCGGCGCCTGCCTGCGCGTTCGTCCCGGCGAAAAAATTCCCGTCGACGGCGAGGTGCTGGAAGGCGCGACCTCGGTGAATGAATCCATGGTGACAGGCGAACCCATTCCAGCTGAAAAAACGATGGGGAGTTGGGTGATAGGGGGCACCCTGAATGGTACGGGTACCCTGCTGATGGAAGCCAAACGGGTAGGCCAGGCAACCATGCTGGCGCAAATCGTCAAGCTGGTGAGCGTGGCTCAACGCAGTCGTGCTCCCATCCAGCAGGTGGCCGATAGCGTGTCAGGCTGGTTTGTCACTATTGTCGTGTTGGTTGCGGCCGTCACCGGATGTGTGTGGGCGAGCATTGGTCCGGAACCCCGCCTGGCCTATGCGCTGGTCAATGCCGTGGCTGTGCTCATCATTGCCTGCCCATGCGCAATGGGGCTGGCCACGCCGATGTCGATTATGGTGGGCACGGGACGAGGCGCCATGGCTGGCGTGCTGATCAAACATGCGGAAACCCTTGAACGATTGGAAAAAGTGACCATGCTGGTCGTGGATAAAACCGGTACGTTGACCGAAGGCAGACCCGTCTTCCAGTCGGTCGTGCCCACGCCGGGATTCAGCGAGACAGCGGTCCTTCAATTCGCGGCCAGTGTCGAGCGCGCCAGCGAACATCCGTTGGCCTCGGCCATTGTGTCGGGTGCGAAGGAGCGGGGACTGACCGTCAGCACGGTCCGGGATTTTCGTTCGCAAACCGGCAAGGGCGTCGAAGGCAGCGTCAATGGGAAAAGGGTGGCATTGGGCAATCAGATATTTCTGGAACGTGAGATAGGTGTGCCGGCGAACGCGTTCATGGAACTCAATCGGCACAATGACGGGTTGCGGGAAGAAGGACACACAGTGGTGTTCGTGGTTGTTGACGGACGCCTGGCGGGTCGTATCGGCGTCAGTGACCCGATCAAGCCCACCACGGCCGAGGCGGTTCGGTCTCTGACGCGCGATGGTCTCACCATTGTGATGGTGACGGGTGACAATCGGCGGACCGCCGAAGCCGTTGGTCGGCAACTGGGGTTGACCCATATTCAGGCTGACGTCCTTCCTGAACACAAACACCGCATCGTGCAGCAATTCAGAAACGATGGCCACGTGGTGGCGATGGTTGGTGATGGCATCAATGATGCCCCGGCTCTTGCCGAAGCGGACGTCGGTATTGCCATGGGAACCGGTACCGATGTGGCCATCGAAAGTGCGGGTATTACAATCATGAAAGGCGATCTTCGTCGTGTGGCCTTCGCTCGAAATCTAAGCAGGGCCACGATGAAGAATATCCGACAAAACCTGTTCTTTGCCTTTGCGTACAATGCGCTTGGCGTACCGGTCGCCGCAGGCGTCCTCTATCCGTTCTTTGGCATTCTTTTGAGCCCGATCATGGCCAGTGTGGCGATGACCTTCAGTTCGGTATCGGTGATCATGAATGCGTTGAGGTTGCGAAACGTGAATGTATAATCCTGCGGTTCGAGACGATGAAGAAAGTGTGTGGCGTGAAGCGCGTCTGAAAGGTCTCCTGTACGCTTGGAGCAGAAGTGCGAGCGGCGTGCGTTTGTTGAAACCAATTCTCATGTGTCCGTGGAAAGGTGGAGCGTCCATGAACCGTTCCTTGCGGCGAGATAACATGGGCCTGTTGTGTCGGGTGAGACGCCTTGCTTGATCGGATTGGAAACGGCTATCAGGCTTTTCTGGTCTGGGTGGTGGATCGGTGCCGTCGGTTCGCTTTGTGGGTGGTGATCGGAGGTTTCGTCCTCGCCGGACTGTCTGCGACGTATGCGGTGACCAACCTGACACTTGATACGGATCCCATGAATTTGCTGGATTCCGATCTTCCCTTCAGGCAGTTACAGCGGGACTTCGAGGCGGCGTTTCCACAGCTTGATAATTTGATTCTGGTCGTTGTGGATCAAGGCTCCGCTGAACGCAGACGCGATGCGGTTCACGCCCTGGCCGAACGCCTGGAAGGGCAATCCTCGTTCTTTTCCTCGGTGTATCAACCCCAGCAGGATGAATTTTTTGATCGCTATGGATTGCTGTATTTCGACGTCGAAGAACTCTGGCAGTTGGATGAACGTCTGACGACGTGGGAGCCGTTCCTGGGGACGCTTGTCCATGATCCAAGTCTGCGAGGGCTTTTCTCCATGCTGACGGCGGCGTTGAAAGAGGACCCGACGCCCGAGCAACGGAAACTCCTTGCCAGAATTTTTGCGTTATTGAGCGAGGCGATTGATGCGCAGCGACTCGGGCGGCCCCATGCCCTGCTTTGGAAACAGGCCATGCTCGAAGACCTGACGGACAAGGGCGATCCCCTGCACGGGTTTCTGTTGGTGAAACCACGGCTTGATTATTCGAACCTGGAGGCGGCTGGGGGGCCGCTCGGGGTGCTTCGCCAGCACAGTCGGGATCTTTCGGAGCGATTTGACGTTCGGATTCGACTGACGGGATCGATTCCCATTGAAGAAGAAGAACGAGCAACCATTGCCGAAGGTGCCGGCGTGGCGGCGGGTTTGTCCCTGGGTTTGGTGTCATTCGTGTTGTTTGTCGGGCTTCGGGCCGTACGGCTCGTGGTTGCGATGTTGTGCACGCTTGTTGTGGGATTGCTTTGGACGGCCGCTTTTGCCGTGGCGGCCGTCGGCTCGTTGAATTTTGTTTCAGCGTCTGCGCCGGTGTTGTTCATTGGGTTGGGTGTGGATTTCGGCATTCAGTTCGGCATGCGGTATCGCGAGGAATGTCGCCGGGCCGGCAACCATGAGACGGCTCTGCGGTGCGCGGCCGCTGGCGTCGGCGGGGCTTTGACGCTCGCGGCGGTTGCTGCCGCGCTTAGTTTTTTTTCTTTTCTCCCGACTTCGTATCGGGGGTTTGCGGAACTGGGGCTCATTGCCGGCGGCGGCATGTTCATGGCCTTGTTGGCCAACGTGACGTTTTTTCCGGCGTTGCTGACGCTGTGTCCACCTTCTTTCCGGACTCGGTCTTCCCTGGCTCCCCACACTTCAAAATGGGATACGTCGGAATGGCTGGTTCTCCCCATTCGACACCGGCGTGTCATTCTCGGCGTGGCGGCTTGTGCGACGGTCGTGGCGATCGCCGTGCTGCCGTTATTGCAATTTGATTTTAACCCCCTGCACATTCGGGACCCTTCGAGCGAAGGCGTGTCGACCTTCCGGGAATTGCTGGCGGATCCGGACACCGCTCCCTATGTCATTCAGGTGGTTGCCGACAATGTCGCGGATGCCGATGTCGTGGCGGCGCGTCTGCGGTTGGTGCCGGATGTTGATCGGGTTGTCACGCTTTCGAGTTTCGTTCCCGGTGAACAAGAGGAAAAGCTGGCCATGATTGACGAGATGGCCGTGGTGCTTGATCCGATCCTCACGCCGCAGGAGCCAGTCGAGACTCCGGATGCGGAGACGGATGTGCGGGCCATGAAAGATTTTCGCGAGACGCTTGGCATGTATGCACACAACAACACTCAAGATCATCATGAGCTGTACGCCTTGATGGACGCGATTGACAATCTGTTGCGTGATGCCGACGAGTTGCCGCTGGTTGTACGGGAGCTTCGCGCGAGGATATTGGAAACCTTTCCGGCATGGCTTGATCGGTTGCGGGGGTTAATGTCTCCGGACGAGATTACGCTGGAGACGTTGCCGGAAAGCCTGGTGCGGCATTATCGCACACAGGAAGGTCGGATCCGGGTCGAGGTGTTTCCGTCTCGCAACCTCGAACATAATGACGCGTTGCGTCAATTTGTGGATCATGTACAACAGGTTGCTCCTCGGGCAATCGGGTCGCCCGTGGGCATTCTGGAAGGAGGACGATCAATCATTGACGCCTGTATTCAGGCGACCGGGCTGGCGATCGTGATTGCCACCTTGTTGCTGTTCGTGGTCCTTCGCCGCATCAAAGACGTGTTCTTCGTACTCTTGCCCCTGGTTTTGACGATGGTGCTGACGGTGGCCGTCTGTTTGGCGTTGGGCGTTCCGCTGAATCTGGCCAACGTGATTGCCGTGCCCCTGGTGCTTGGGTTGGGCATTGCCTTTGGTATTTATCTGATCCTGCGGAATCGGGAAGGCGGGTCCATGGTCCAGGTTTTGCAGAGCAGTACGGCTCACGCTGTGCTCTTCAGCGCTCTCACGACCATGGCCTCTTTTGGCGCGCTCGGGTTTTCGCGCCATCAGGGCATGGCCAGTCTGGGGATGTTGCTGGTGATCGTGCTGACGTTGGCCCTGATATGCGCATTGGTGATTCTCCCGGCTCTGATGGCTGAATGTGCGCAGAGAGGGTGGTGGGGTGAGTCGGCACGGGGCTGATTGCCGACGGCCATGTGGGCATGATTGAACGGAAGGTGTGACGGACAAGTGGGGGGGGGCGAAAGCACGGCCGTTCGAGAGTGACGACGGTCCTTGATTGTTGCGTGCAACGATCGTTACGACGCGTCGGGTTTTTCCCGAAGAGACGGGGTTTCTTCAACCTCAAGATCAATCAGGGTCTCGTCAAAAAACCCGTCATCTTCAATGGGCGGGTTCCCATCGTGGGTCAGAAATTTGCGATGTTGCCGATAGGCTTCTCGTGTAAAGAGATACGGTTCAACCGCGGCTTGGTCTCGAAATTTGACGGCTTCATCCACCCGTGCCCGTTGATCAATGAATCCTAAAATAGCGACGGGCACGACAAATGGATTGCTCGTATAGAACAGAATATTGGTAATGGCGCTGACGCCCAAATTCGGAGCATCCCTGACGGTGTTCGGCCCGATAAAAGGAAGAATCAGGTAGGCACCCTCGTTCACCCCCCAGAAGCTTAACGTCTGTCCGAAATCTTCAGTATGGGCTTGCAGGCCAAGGGGCGTGGCCATGTCCCAAATGCCCAGAAGCCCAAACGTTGAATTCACGACAAACCGACCGACATCATGGAAACCTTGTTGGGTTTTTCCCTGAAGAAAGCTGTTTAAGATGGTATTCGGGTATGTCACGTTATCAAAAAAATTCGATACGCTTTTCCTGATCGGACGTGGAGCATACTTGATATAGGCCTTCGCGACGGGTTCGCCAATGGCCTGGTCGATAAAATCATTGACCAGGTATACCTGACGATTCACCGACTCAAGCGGATCAGGGTCCGTCGCTCCGACATCGGCTGATTGGGTCGTCGCGCACCCCGTCATGAGGGTGAACAGGGTCAAGGTCGCCACCATGGTTCTTGTGGTTCCGACGTTCACACTTGAGGGGGAGGGGCTAGCGTTCATGCGCATGGTCCTGAATCTGGTCCTGTAACCGTTGCAGTAATATCGTGATCCCGTCTTTTTTCAGGACGGCGCCGTATTCCGCGCGTTTCAGAGCCAAATCGCTCACGCCGTTGACGCTGATATTGAGAATTTTCCACTGGTGCTGAATCTGACGCACAATATAGTGGAATGTTATGCGCTTCCCATCGGTTTTCACAAAATGGCTGGTTACAAGGGTGCGGTTTCCTCTGGATAACGGTTTTTCTGAAAGAATGGCAAACCGCTCACCCCCGTATTCCTTGAAACGCCCGGCATATGTCGCCATGCTCAAGTCCCGGAATGTTTGGACAAAGGCGGACTGTTGCGTCTCCGTGAGTCCTTTCCAATGTCTTCCAACGACCAGGCGCGCAATCGTATCAAGATCGTGTGTTTTGTCAATCACGGGAGCGATGGCTTGAAGGCGGCCCTGATAGCCGAGGGTGTCGCCGTTTTTCATGATGGCCATGAGCGCATCATGCAGTTCGGTCACGATATGAGTGGCGTCGCCAGTGGGAGCGTCGCTGGCAAACGTCCGGGCATTGTCACCCCACACCATCCAGAACGCAATGGCGCCTGCAAGGGAGTACTTCAAGATGGCCGTCATGCCTGATCCATTCTGTCAGGCACGTACCGTAAGGGTGGAGTCGGGACCTGCAGGGATGCGGCTTTGTCTTCGTGGTCATGCCGCGCGAGCGGGCTTGGAATGATGCGAAACCGGACTTCATCCGCGTGGGTATAGGCGGACGCTTCGTTGCCGACAAACAACCCGCATCGGTGGAGGCCCGGCGTCCATCCTGTTTCCGGCGGTGACAGGACAAAGTAGCCGGACTGATCACCCATACCCGTGATGACGTAATCCTGCGCGACAGGGACGCGCTCCATCGAATGGGGCGTGCCGGATGTTTCAGGAAAACATTCCGTGCGGAGGGGCATGGCATCATAGGCGGCGATGACAAGGCCAAACACCAGGTAAATCTCTTTCTGGGTGGCGGAGAAGGTATCGTGTGGTTCAATGGGGATAAAATCATGGGTGCCGGTGGGTCGGTCATCCCGCATGACCCGATTGGCCGGAATCACGTATCGAAACATACTGAAATCCGCGTCCCGTCCCATCAACGTCCCCTGTGTGTCAAGCTGTTGCCCGGGCCGGAGCTTTGCTTCCGCGATGCGACGGTAGAGTTCTTCCTCGTTCATGGAGGGCGAGGTCGTCGGGTCGGCTGGGTCAGCACCAGCGCTGACATCCGTTCGCGGGCGGGCCTGGTCGGGGATATGGTGTTTGACCTTCGTGATCCACTTCATCAGTTTGTTCGTGTCCAGCACTCGCAGACCGGCTTTGGGCGGGACGTCTTTGGTACGTTCTTCGAACTCAACGGCCGCTTCATGGAGGGCTTCAAAATAGGGGAGGGCGTCAGCCCATCGTTCCAGGTTCACCAGACATTGGCCGACGCGAAAAAACGCATCCGCATACACTTCGTCCGATGGCTTCATGGTGGACAGGGTTTCAAAGACCGCGATGGCATCCTCGCAGCGATCAAGCTCCAGCAACGTCATGCCCAATTCATGGGTCGCGCTGTAATCGCTGGGATTGAGGGCCAGAATTTTTCGATAGAGCGGTTCGACCTCTTCATAGTGACCGGCTTCGAACAGTCTCCAAGCCTGTGCGCGAATGCTGGCCCATTCTTTACGCTCCCTCGCGGACCCTTCCGGGGTCAAAATCGGTTCGAAACGACGCCCCCGTTCTTTGGTGGCCCCATAGATCACCGACATGAGACTGCGGGCCGCCGCTTCTTCGGGAGAACCGGGTGTTGCCATTTCCATGACGCGCTCGACTTCGTCGCGTGCGCCCGGACCATCCAGAATATCAAACCGGGCGCGGGCGAGCGCCAACCGCCAACCGGGCATGTTCGGAACCATGTCCACCGCTTTTTCATACCACAGCAGCGATTCTTCCAGGCGGTCAAGCGTACGGAGTGCTCGCGCCAGCTGCAAGGGCAACAGGGGATTGTCGGCATCAAGTTCGGCAATGCGCCGCAAGGCAGCCACGGCTTGCTCCTCCTGTCCCGACCGCAGCAGCACACTCCATTGTGCCCAGCGAACGTCCAGGTCCCGCGGGTTCTTCTTGAGGACCGTGGCATAGGTTTCAATGGCTTCCTGATAACGACGGGATGTGGTGGCAAGGATATGACCGCGCAGGGTGTGCAGCTTCAATGCGTCCGGGTGTGCTTGAATCCCCCGGTCCAGTCGCTGCAACGCACGTGCGGTGGCACCTTCCAGCCACTCGGCTTCCGCGTTGGCGACGATATCCGTCTCGCGACTTTGCGCGGTGTCGGCAACGGCCGGAGCGCTTGCGGCCGCCAGCACGAGGAGCAAGGCAAGCCGTGTGCTCCACAACAGAACCTTGCTGCGCCGCGGTCGTGTCGGTTGCTGCAAAGACGTTTTCATCATGAGGCAGTGTTGTGCGTCACACAACAGAATGTTCACACATAGACAGAGTGTACCATAACAACGAGAGGGGGATGAAAGGAAGTGGCGGTCCGAACAGGCGACGGGCACGATGACGCCCGTGACCGGAGAAGCCGACAGACACCAATGTCGACGGATGGTTGAATGATGTGCGCGATCGGTCATGACCCCGCGAGCGTTTCGATGTGCGCGAGTTCCTCCGGGGTCAGTTCAAACGCGCCGATGTCCATATCCTCTTTCATGTGTTGCGTGTCGGTGGTGCCGGTCAGGGGAAGCATCCCCGCCTGTTGAGCAAAACGAAAAACGATTTGCGCCGGCCCCGTTTTTACCCGTTTGGCCATGGTGCGGATTGCCGGATCGTTGAACACGCCGAGGTTGGCGGTGAGCAGCGAAAATCCCTGATAGATGATGTGATGGGTCTTGCAGATCGCTCTGACGTCCCTGTCCCATCCCATGGCCGCATAGCACCGATTTTGCACCACCATGGGTGTGACGGCGGCATGTTCGCACAGCTGTTGCAGTTGCATCGGTCGCACATTGCTGATCCCGATCATCCTGGCGCGCCCTGATTGATACAGACGTTCCATCGTTGCCCAGATTTCCCAATCATCCTGATTGAGGCCTTCGCGCGAACAAGGGCCGTGCAGGACGTAGGAATCAAGATATTCGGTCTGAAGATGTGCGAGCGAGCTTTCAAATGATTGCTCGACCTGCCGGGTGACGGAAACGTTGGGATCATACGGCGTTCGATGATCCTGGCCGGAGACGGACGTGAATTTGGTTTGGAGAAACAGTTGATCGCGCCCGATGCCCTGTTGCGCCAGGGCGGACAGGGCGTCTCCCACCAGCGCTTCACGATAATGGATGATCTGGTTTGCCGTATCAATGGCCCGGAAGCCGGCCTGGACGGCGTCGAGGACGTGGCGGGTCGTGTGTTCCTCCTTCCACGCCGTGCCGTACATGAAGTTCGGGATGGGTACGCTGTTATGGGCGATCATGGTTGGCATGGATCCTCCGACGTGTTGTGCCTCACGGGATTGAAACCTCTCACGGCCGTGTTCCGGGTTCGGCGGGACACCGTTAAAATCGCTCGGCTTGCAGCACGTCGGCGATACTGTTGATATCGAGCCAGTGTCCCACCGTATACAGCACCCGTATCGGGCAGTTTTGTTTGCGCAACGCCCGAAATAATTGCGCCATGCCAACTTTTTTGTTGGCGGGGTCGGCCAGCATCTCCACCAGCATGCCTTGCAACTGCTCGGCGGCGTTGGCCGACACTTTCAGCAACCCCATCCAGACGCCATGTCTGGCGGTGTGCGGAACGTCCCGTCCTAACTGTTTGAGATAGATTTTGGCGTTGTAGGCTTCCCGTGAATTGGGGGCCGTACATTCCGCAAAGCCTCCGAGTCGTGTATAGGCGGTTTTGCCTTCCCATACACTGTCAACCACAATCACCCAATCGTCGGGTTCCTGAATCATGATCTGCGGAATGTATTTGCTGAAGAGCAGGTCACCGTACGAAATGATGGTGTCGTGAAAGGTGCCTTTTTTGTTCTGCAGCGCGCGGAGCAGGGAGACGAGTTCGCCGGTTTCCGCAAAGTCGTCGTTATCCACGTAAGTGAGATGCGGAAGCGTGACGGCTTCCTTTCGATAGCCGCGGACGACCGTAATGTTTTTGATGCCCACCGTATGATAGGCGTCCACAATATGCGAGAGGATCGGCATGCCCTGAATCGGCACCATGGTTTTGGGCTTGTCCTGCGTCAATTCGCCTAATTCGTCGCCGCGGGACGCGGCCAGGACAATCGCCGTCAGATGGTCGCCGCCGTGCGGCAGGTAGCGTTGTTCGGCTTGCTGGAGCGTTTCGGCGTCCTGCAGTCGGAAAATTTCATCAACCGGCGCGATCTTGTCTTCAATGGAGAGCAGGTGTTCATCGGCCTTCACGATCTGTGCCGTTTTCTGCATGGCTGTCACCGCCGCGCGAAGCAGGTGATTGGCCCAGATCACCAGCGAAAAACCGTACTGTCGAAACACGTCGGTTGG
This sequence comes from Nitrospirales bacterium, assembly GCA_965207175.1. Taxonomy (GTDB): domain Bacteria; phylum Nitrospirota; class Nitrospiria; order Nitrospirales; family UBA8639; genus Bin75. Next base: position 692,589 of record OZ242269.1, on the reverse strand, counting down.
CGTGGCGTAATATTTGGTCGGGACAATCGCCACCGGGCATCGCATGCCCCATTCCCGCTTGAAGGCGAGAATTTCATCGGGTGCCGCCAGGGCGCTGTGAATGAGAATGCCATCGGCTCCCGCCCGATGATAGGCGTCGGCCCGCCGCAAGGCTTCGGCTAATCCCCAGCCGCAAATAAAGGCTTCCACTCTGGCGATAATGCAAAAATCGTCGTCGGTTTGCGCGTCTTTCCCGGCTTTGAGTTTCCCGCAGAATTCGTCAATGTCGGCCAGGGGCTGGGTATCGCCTTTCAGAAAACTGTTTGTCTTGGGGAAGCATTTATCTTCAATGCAGACGGCGGCGATCCGGCGTTGTTCAAGTTTTCCGATCAGGCGCTGCATATTGTTGAAATTTCCGTATCCGGTATCGCCATCGAGCAGGATGGGGATGTGTGTGGCGTCGGACATGAATTCCAGATGGTCGAGAATTTGCGTCCAGCTTGCTTCATTATTGTCCCGGACGCCAAATTGAGCGGCGATGGTGAGACCGCTGGCCCAGATGCCTTTAAAGCCCGCTTCCTCGACGATTTTTGCGCTAAGACCATTATGCGCTTCGCAAAAAAATTCCATGTGACTGGACAGCAGGAGCTGTTTGAATTGTGTGGTTTTCGAAGGGGATGGCGGTTGGTTTGTCATGGTTCAATCAGATGGCTTCCTCCGTCGGAACCCCGGATGGGCTACCCATGTCGGGTTGCCGAGGTGTCGCCGAAGGATGGGTGCGGCGGCGTATGCTCATGAAGAGACAGACGATTAATTCATATTCGGATCAATGGGCATGTCGGTATACAACGTAACGGGCATCTCCGTGGACAACGGCAGGTCTGGTCCGAACGATTGAAGGATCTTGCCCCATAATCGCTGGTGGTCTGCCTCAAACATGGCGGTCGAGTCTGCCGGGTACGTGAGCCACGATCCGGCTTGCATTTCATGTTCCAACTGGCCCGGAGCCCAACCCGAATACCCGATAAACGCTCGCATATTGTCCAGGGAAGACGGATCTCGCAACAGATCATCCAGAGCCTTCATGCTCCCGCCCAGATACACGCCGTCAAAGACGTGGTGGGAATCTGCCTGGCCTTCGGGCGTCCGGTATAAGATCAGCAGGTTCTGTTGTTGCACCGGCCCCCCCGCAAAGACCTTGTGGTTCTGGCCTTCGAGGACGGGGACTTGGGGGAGGACTTCGGTGATGGTGATCTGCGTCGGGCGATTGACCACGACGCCGAGCGCGCCTTCGGGTCCGTGTTCGCACAACAGGATCACGGTTTGCTGAAAATTGGGATCGCGGAGGCTGGGGCTCGCAATGAGGAAGATGCCTTTGCCGAGCGGGGTCTTCATACGGCCATCCTACAAGGGAACACGGCGTTCGACAAGAGGTCACGACCTTTTTTCATGAGCGAAGCCGGTAGAAGAAGGCGCCAGGGAAACACGGGGGTCGGCCCTTTCGGCCGTGTCGCGGCCACCGGTTGCGTGTCAGGTTCGATAATCCTTAAATTCCGCGTCGGCGTCAGGCAATTTCAAAAAGGAGCGCATTTGTTTTTTGAGTGTGGCACGGCCACTTTCATCACCAAGGTTCAGGTGATACTCATTGATGACCATCGTTTTGACTCCCCCGGGTTTATTCCATTCAGTCCAGCAGCCCTGACATGTGTTGTTTTTGATTTCTTCTTCCGTCTTTCCCAGAAAAAGCGGCTCGGTCATCTTTTCCGCTGTTTGTTCACATTTCAGACATTGAATCTCGGCCATGACAATCCTCCCTCTTGTATATGGATACGGATATGGATCCTGTTGCTGTCTTTGACATGATCTTACCATGTCCGGCAATGCAGTGAAAAGAAGCCGTCCGTTGCCCGTGGTTTTTTCCCGTTCATGTTCGAAAACATTGGGCGCACTGAACCGGAAGGCGTGCCATGCCGACTGCTCCGGATCGGGGGATGGTGCCAGGTTGTCTGGTGGGTCGCCCTGCGGGAGATGACGACGAACGATGCCCCCTCGTCAGAGCCACGGCCCACAATTTCCGGTCGGCTTGCTGATGCAATCCACCACGAGTGTCAACGGTGGAACCGATACAGATGATAGCTTTTCACCGTCCTTCATGGTACAAATACGGTATCCGGTAGCCTCCTTGCCTTGTCATGGTCTTGAGGCGGTGCCGGGGCTTTGTGAGCAACGCGGGGAAAAGAATGGGAGTCATTTGTTGCAGATGAGTACTCGTGTGGGTCGGGAAGAAGTCGAACATGTGGCGGAGCTGGCCCGTCTTCAATTGAGTCAGGAAGAAATGGAGCAGTTCAGTAGCCAACTTAGCCGCATTGTGACGTACGTGGAAGCGGTGAATGCGGTGGATACAACGGGCATTCCGGGGACAACGTCCATGGTGGCCGACGACGTCAACGTGTGGCGTGAGGATGAGGTGCGTCCTTCGCTGTCCCGTGAGCAGGCGGTGGGCAACGCGCCCGAGGTCGTGGACGGATTGTTTCGGGTTCCCCAGGTCATCAGCGATCGGTGAAGCAAAGGCAATGAGGCGTTGATGTTACGTCAACTGTTGCAATCGAAAATCCACCGGGCGGTCATCACGGACGCCTGCCTGGACTATGAGGGCAGTCTGACGGTTGACGAAGATTTGCTGGAGGCGGCCGGGATTGTGCCCTATGAGCTTGTGATGGTCTCGAATTTGCAGAATGGCGAACGGTTCACGACCTATGCCATGAACGGCAAGCGCGGCTCCGGCGACGTGGTGCTCAATGGCCCCGCGGCGCGCAAGGGGGTGACAGGAGATCGGGTCATCATTTTTTGTTATCACTATTACGATGAAGACGAGGTTGCGCATCATCATCCGACGGTGATTCAGGTGGACGACCGCAACAGGATTCTCCCGCGCACCTGATCTTCGCGATTTTCCCGTGCGCCGGTGTGTTTCCGTTGTCGCGGCGATGCCCGTGGCGGGGGTGATGATACGTGAGAAGAACGGGCACGGTTGCTGCACCGTGCGCATAATCATGTCGCTTGTTAAATGGACCCTGCATGAGCTTCAGGAGCGATTGATGTCTGGCGACGTGAGCGCGACGGAGATTGCCCGCGCGTACTTTCTTCGGATCGGCGTGGTGGAACCCAAGGTGAACGCCTATATTACGCTGAACGAGCAGAAGATCGTGCTGTCCGAGGCCAGGGAACTGGATGACACGATGAAGGGCTGGAGAAAGACCATGCCGATGATGGCGATGCCGATTGCCGTGAAGGATAATATCTGCACGGAAGGCGTACCCACGACCGGCGGGTCGCGCATCCTGGCAGGCTTCACCCCGCCGTATAACGCGACTGTCGTGGACGCGCTGCGGGCGCAACGGTGTTTTTTGATGGGGAAAACCAACCTGGATGAATTTGGGATGGGCTCTTCCACTGAACATTCGGCGTTTGGTCCGAGTCACAATCCCTGGAAACTTGCCTATGTGCCGGGCGGGTCAAGCGGAGGGTCCGCAGCCGCCGTGGCTGCCGACGAATGCGTCGCGGCTCTGGGGACGGATACCGGCGGGTCTATCCGCCAGCCGGCTGCCTGTTGCGGAGTGGTTGGTCTGAAACCCACGTATGGACGGGTGTCGCGCTATGGGCTTCTGGCCTTTGCCTCGTCGCTGGATCAAATCGGCCCCATCACCAAAGACGTCAGGGATGCCGCCCTGATGATGAACGTGCTTGCCGGCCATGATCCGCGGGATGCGACGTCGGCCGACAGACCGGTTCCTGATTTTACGCGGGCCTTGAAAAAGAAAGACGTCAAAAAACTGAAGATTGGCGTCCCACCTGAATTTTTTGCGGAGGGGTTGGACCCGGAAGTCAATGACGCCGTCTGCGGAGCCGTTGCCGTGCTTGAGGAACTGGGTGGCACGCTGCAAGAGGTCTCGCTTCCGCACACGGGCGCGGCCGTGGCGACCTATTATCTTGTCGCGACGGCGGAGGCGAGCGCCAATCTGGCCCGATACGACGGCGTGAAATACGGATTCCGGGCGCAGGAATACCGCGATCTCGCGGAGATGTATCGGGCCACCCGGCAGGAAGGGTTTGGACCCGAGGTGAAACGACGCATTATGCTGGGCACCTATGCCTTGAGTAGCGGATATTATGATGCCTACTATGCCAAGGCGCAGGCAGTGCGGACGCTCATTCGGCGTGATTTTGACCAGGCCTTTCAGGATGTGGACGTGCTCGTTACGCCGGTGATGCCGACCACGGTGTTTCGACTCGGTGAAAAAATCGAAGATCCGCTGCAAATGTATTTGTCGGATCTCTATACCGTCTCCGCCAGTTTGGCCGGGATACCGGCCATTGCGTTGCCGTGCGGGTTCAGTCAGCAGGGGCTGCCCATCGGGATGCAAATCATGGGGCGGCCGTTTGAAGAAGAGGTGATTCTCCAGGTGGCCCGTGCCTATGAATTGGCGACCAGCTGGCGCAAAAAACGACCGCTGATTCGATAGGGCCGGACGGGGCCGCGCATTCCATGGGTCCTTTCAACAGGGCCGCTTATTCACAGGGAAGGTGTCGCATGATACAAGACATTGCCGTTCTGGATGTGGCCGTCATGGTCATTGTTGTCGTCGTCGTGTGTGTGCTCACGGGCTATCTTGTCGCGACCATGATTTGGGTCAGGAGGACGGCGGTACAATCCGAACGCTTGTTGTCGCAGGTGAATGACGCGTTGCCGGAGATCCTGCGGGATATCAAACGGACGAGCGAAAACGTTCAGGTCGTGTCTGCTCTGGCGCGGGAGAGCGCGGAGGAGACTTCCGTATTGGTGCATGCCATCGGTGACGTGGGCCAAACTGTCAATCGCATGCACGGCGTTTTTCGAGAGAAGGGTGTGACGTTGCTGACGCGCGTGGCGCGCATGGCGTCGGGTGTGCGGGCGGTGATCGACACCATGAAGGGTCGTAGACGTAAAGAAGGAGGGAATTTCTAATGGGAAATTATGATTCCGGTGCATCGGCTGGCGGTGTGCTGGCCGCTTTTTTGAGCGGCATGACGCTTGGCGCAGTGGCTGTCCTGTTGCTGGCTCCACAAACCGGTCGGGAGTCGCGGGAAACTCTCGCTCGACTGGCGCGGCAGGCGGGTGAGGACATGCGGGATTTTTCGGAACGGGCGACGGATACCTGGGATGATGTGGTCCACAAGAGCCGCGCGGTGTTGGATGAGGCCGGGGACGTCGTCAAGGAGGCAACAGATGCCGGTCGGGAGGCGATGCACCGGTCTCGACGGTCTTCTCCGGAATCGTTCAACACGCAATCGTGACCTTTGAAACCGTCATCGGCGTGGAAGTCCATGCGCAACTCCGCACGGCGTCAAAAATGTTTTGCGGCTGTGCGACGGAGTTCGGCTTGCCCGCCAACACACGAACCTGTCCCGTGTGTTTGGGATTGCCGGGCGCGCTTCCGGTGATCAATGCGCGCGCGGTGGCCATGGCGGTTCGGACGGGATTGGCGTTAGGGTGCGCCGTGCGTCCGATCAATCAATTTGCCCGGAAGAATTATTTTTATCCGGATTTGCCCAAAGGCTATCAAATCTCTCAATACGATCTGCCCATTTGTGAGCACGGACGGATTGATCTTACGGTGAACGGAGCCGTCAGAACGGTGAGCATCCAGCGCGCACATTTGGAAGAAGACGCGGGGAAGACCCTGCATGCGCACGAAGGAAACGGCAGTTTCGTGGATCTCAACCGGGCGGGAACTCCCTTGCTGGAAATTGTGACCGGGCCCGATATGCGCTCGGCCGAGGAAGTCGTCGCGTATGTGAAATCCTTGCGTGACGTGTTGATGTATCTGGACGTCTGCGACGGCAACATGGAGCAGGGCAGCCTGCGATGCGAACCCAATCTGTCGTTGAGACCCGTGGGTTCGGATACGTTAGGCACCAAAGTGGAACTCAAAAACATCAATTCGTTCAAGTTTGTCAAAGACGCCATTACGTATGAAATCGCGCGTCAGACCCGCGTGCTTGCCGAGGGCGGGACGGTGCAACAGGAAACGCGCCTGTGGGACAGTGCGGGCGGCCACACCGTGCTTATGAGACGCAAGGAAGACGCGCATGATTACCGGTATTTTCCCGATCCTGACCTCGTCCCGCTTTCGATTTCCGAATCCTGGATCGAAGAATTGCGAACCACCATTCAGGAATTGCCAGAAAATCGTCGCCAACGATTCATGCGGGACTACGGCATGCCGGCCGGCGACGCCAGTGTGCTGACCGGATCCCGCGCCCTGGCCGATTACTTTGAAGCCTGCGTTGCCGTGTTTGCGGAGCCAGCCATGGTCGGTCACTTTCTGATGGGCCCATTCTTGCGCGAGCTGAATCAATCCGGCGTGACCGTTGAATCGTCTCCCGTGTCTCCGGAACGGTTGGTGGAATTATTGAAGCTGGTGCATGACGGCGCCATCAGCCTGAATGTGGCCAAAGAGCTGTTTCCGGAATTCTACGCCACGACCAAATCCGGGGCGCAACTCGTGGATGAGAAGGGGTTGCGGCAACTGTCCGATGACGGGGAGCTACGCGCGCTGGTCACGGAAGTCATCGAGAAGCATGCCGCCCAGGTTGCGCAATACCGGGGGGGGAAAGAAGGCGTTCTTGGTTTTCTGGTCGGCCAGGCCATGAAACGTTCCGGGGGCAAGGCCAATCCGCAGAAAGTGCATGCTTTACTCACAACGCTTCTTTCGTGATGCAGTCCGATTCCTGCGTTGCCCCTGTCCCGTTAAGGTTGTGTAGTGTGCATGGCTTGGGAAATCGGTCTGAAAAACCGCGATGATGGCGGGGGCATGTCCATTTCGAACTGATCCATCAGGTACCGGCGTCGGGTCGCGGCGGAAAGGGCAGTGGGCATGAGCAACATTCAGGACATCAAAGCGAGGGCCATCCTGGATTCTCGAGGTCATCCGACGGTTGAAGTGGATGTCTGCCTTGCCAGTGGCGCGTGGGGCCGCGCCGCAGTGCCGTCCGGCTCGTCAACGGGTACACGGGAAGCGTGCGAATTGCGCGATCACGATCCACAATACTGGATGGGCAAGGGCGTCGGTACGGCCATTCGCAATGTTACGCATGCCCTGGCCCCCGTACTGCGGGGGATGAATGCTCTGGAGCAGTCGGTGATTGACGCTGCAATGCGTGAATTGGACGGGACGAAAGACAAGTCCCGTCTCGGCGCCAACGCCGTGTTGGGAGTCTCGCTTGCCGTGGCCCGGGCCGCGGCTGCGGAAACGCATCAACCCCTGTATCGGTATCTCGGCGGCGCCGATGCCCGCGAATTGCCGGTGCCCATGATGAATATTCTCAATGGCGGCGCCCATGCGAATAATGGATTGGATATTCAGGAGTTTATGATTGTACCCGTCGGCGCCACGCGGTTTTGTGATGGGTTGCGAATGGGCGCGGAGGTGTTTCACCACTTGCAGGCTGTCTTGAAAGACAAGGGGATGAGCACCGCGGTGGGCGATGAAGGCGGCTTTGCGCCGATGCTTCAGTCGAATGAAGATGCGTTGGTCATGATCAGCGACGCCGTGGGCAGAGCGGGCTACCGGCTGGGACAGGATATTGTGTTGGCGCTGGACGTTGCGGCGAGTGAATTTTATGACAAAAACGGGTATGCTCTTCGTGCGGATCGGCGTGGGTCGTGTACGGCCGCTGAGATGATTGACTGGTACGAAGAATTGAGTCTGCGTTACCCCATTGCTGTGATTGAAGACGGATTGCACGAAGATGACTGGACGGGATGGACGCTCCTGACCGAGCGGCTGGGCGACCGGGTGCAGTTGGTGGGGGATGACCTGTTTGTGACCAATGTTGATTGTCTGGCGCGGGGCATTCGGGAGCGTGCGGGAAACGCGATTTTAATCAAGGTCAACCAGATTGGCACCCTGACGGAAACCCTTGAAACAATCGCCATGGCAAAGCGTGCCGGATTTGGCGTCGTGATCTCCCACCGTTCGGGAGAAACAGAGGACACGACAATTGCCGACCTGGCCGTGGCGGTGAATGCCGGACAGATCAAAACGGGCTCGCTGTCGCGGACGGATCGGGTGGCCAAGTACAATCAGTTGCTCCGAATCGAGGAAGAGCTGGGTCAGGCCGCCGTCTATCGGGGAAGCGCGGTGTTGCAGCCACGAAAAACCGGGGTTCATGGAGTGCCTGGGGAGAGCCCAGAACCAGGATGATCCATCAGAACCGAAAATTTCGGGCGTCGTCGAAGCCATGGTCTTTTTCGCGCCCGGCGCAATATGCTGTTGCGCTTGGCATCGGGATCGCCCTGTCCATGGTGTGGATGCTGGAAGGCACGGGGGTGCCCCATTACTGGAAGATGACACAGGAACTTGAACAGACAAAAGAAGACATTGCCGAGCTGGAGCGGGAGAATGCCGCTTTGCTGGAAGAAATCCGTCTCGTGGAATCCGACCCGTTCACTCTGGAGCAATTGGCGAGAGAGCGACTGGGATATGTCAGGGAGGGAGAGACGGTCTATCAAGTTGTGGAGTCGCCATAAACAGTGAGCACACCGTGTCTTTGCGCGTTCCCACCGCCCGCCCCTCACCCATTGCTTGCCGCGCCTATCTCGACCGTGCCTTGACAGGTGACGCATGAAATTCGGCACCGTGGCCATTCTGGGATGCCCCAATGTGGGAAAATCCACGCTTGTCAACACGCTGGTCAATCAAAAAATTGCCATTGTCTCCAACACTCCGCAGACGACACGTTCCAGGATTTTAGGCGTGGTGCATTGTCCGCAAGGCCAGTTGGCCCTGCTGGATACGCCGGGACTGCACAACGCCTGGCATCGGCTCAAGAAACGAATGGTGCGAGCGGCGTGGAGCGCCATTGACGACGCCGACGTGCTGGCGGTCATGGTTGACGGCAGCCGCAGGCCCGGTACGGGCGATCGGTTTGTGGTTGATCAGATCTTCTCCACGTCCCGGCGAGGCGATGGCGTGCCCGTGTTTTTGCTGGTGAACAAAATTGACGTGGTGAATAAAGTCAAAATGCTGCCGGTGCTGGAAGCGTATCAGGCCATGGCGCAGTGGACGGAGATTGTGCCCCTGTCGGCTCTCACAGGGCTGAATGTGGATCGTATGACCGCGCTGATGTTTGATCACATGAGTGAACGGGATGCGGCGTTCGATGACGATTTTGTCACGGATCAGTCATGGCGCCATCTGGCGGCGGAAACCATACGGGAAAAAATCATTGACGCGACCAGGGCGGAGCTGCCCCATGCCGTCGCCGTTCAGGTGGATGAATTTCAGGAAGAAGGACGCCTGACCAGGATTGCCGCGTCCATTTTTGTCGAGCGAACCGGGCAGAAGGCGATTGTGATTGGCAAGGCCGGGGCCCGCCTGCAGGCGATCGGTACTGCCGCACGGCTGGAGTTGTCGCAGGCGCTGGGTCGAAAAGTGTTTCTGCATCTGCACGTGAAAGTGAAATCGGCATGGTGCGAGGATGACCGGTTGTTGGCGGAGTTGGGCTACTGACGCGACCATGGTGGACGAGGAAACACGGTTCGCGTTTGCTGAAGGCCCGGTGGAGGCGTGGTATCGCATGGGCGAGGATGCCTGCGAGGTCATGTCAATCGTATTGGACGTGGAGAACAATCCGACTGCCGCCGCGTGCATTGACGTCATCCTATCCGATGAGTGGCCTCATCGCGACCGAGTGAAATGTGTACAAAGTTTGAGAACGATGTTCTGAAAGATTGATACGTGAACATGGAATACTCCACCACTGCCCACCCGCCCGTGTCGCACGAGAGCGCCCTGAACATGGTGCGGCTCTCGGCGCGCCGGCTCCTGCAACGGGGCGCCATTTCAAACCTGAAGAAACTGGTCGTCCGTCTGCATCCCGCGGACATTGCCCGCGTGATCATGCAGTTGGACACGCCCCAGGAACGGCGGACGGTTTTTGAGCTGGTCGGGGACGTGGCGGAACAGGGACAGGTTTTGAGTGAGTTGGGCGACAAAGTGATGCTGGAAGTTCTGGAGGACCGGCCCGCCGCCGATATTGCCGCGATGTTGCGAACGGCGCCGGCGGATGATGCCGCCTATATTCTTGGCGTGCTACCCGAAGACGTGGCACAGGACGTGTTGCCGCTGATGCAGGCCGAAGAGTCCCATGAAGTGGCTCATCTGATGGGCTATCCCAAGGGCACGGCCGGCCGGATCATGACGACGGAGTTCTTTGCGTTGCCCGAGACCGTGACCGCCCAGGAAGCGATTCGGCGGCTTCAGCAGGCGACCAAAGCCGAGACGGTCTTTTATGTGTACGCCACGGATCATGAAGGTGGTCTCACCGGCGTGATCTCGTTGCGCGAGTTGCTGGCGGCGGCGCCGACGGCGTCTCTCGACAGTCTGCTTCTTCGAGACGTGATTGCGGTGAGCGTGGAGACCGATCAAAAGGAGGTGGCCGGCCAGGTGGCGCATTATAATCTGCTGGCGATTCCGGTGGTGGACGCCGACCGGCGGTTGATGGGGATTATTACCGTTGACGATGTGGTGGACGTGATTCGGGATGAAGCCACGAAGGATATGCTCACGATGGCCGGGGCCGATGAAGAAGACGTCCCCATGTCCACGTCCAGTTTGCACGCGGCCGGTTTGCGGTTCCCCTGGCTGTTGACCAATCTGGCCGGAAGTCTGGTGTCGGGGTTTATTCTGTGGTCGTTTCGATTCACGATTCAGGAGGTCGTGGCCATTGTGGCGTTTATTCCCGTGATCGCGGCGATGGGCGGGAATCTGGGATTGCAATCGTCCACGCTGATCATTCGCGGGCTTGCCATGGGTCGTATCGAGTCCGGGAACATTTGGAAAGTGGTGTTTCGGGAATTGCGCATCGGCTCGCTCCTGGGCGTCATCTACGGAAGTCTGCTTTTTCTGGCGGGCTGGTGGTGGCAGGGCAGCGGATTTTTGGGATTGGTCGTGGGCGGCGCCCTGCTCATCACATTTGTCCTGTCGGCGAGTATCGCCACTGTCACGCCATTTCTGTTCAAAAAATTCAGGATTGACCCGGCTGTGGCGGCGGGTCCGTTTATCACCACGGTCATGGATATCATGGGAGTCAGCATTTACCTTGGATTCGCCACGTTGATGCTGGAGTCTCTGCGATAACCATGCGGCCCCGTCCGTTTGCGATGGGGCGGACGAGGGGGCGTTGATGATCATCATTTCTTCCGCGCATGCTTCTGATCATCGGGATGTCATATGGCGCTTGTGACGACAAGGGCAATTGTGCTCAAGAGTACGCGCTGGGGCGAAGCCGACCGCATTCTCACGTTTTTTTCTCTTCGACTGGGTAAAGTGCGCGGGATCGCGCGCGGCGCACGCCGGATGAAAAGCCGGTTTGGTGGAATGCTTGAACCGTTTTCTTCCATCAATCTGACGCTCTTTGAAAAACGCCACGACGGCCTCGCGTCGGTGAGTCAGGCCGATATCCTTGAGCCGTTTTTCGCCGTGAGAGAATGTCTGGAACGCATCTCGGCGGCGTCCTGCATGGTGGCCCTGATTGAAGGGATTACGGCGGATCGTGACCCCGGCCCGCCGATTTTTCATGTGTTGCTGGAGGGGTTGCGGTCGTTGGTGCGGACGGATGATCCGGGATTGCTCACGCTCATGTTTCAGATTCACGTGTTGGGGCAATCGGGGTTTCGTCCACAGTTGGATCATTGTGTGACGTGCGGTCGGGATGTGGAGGGGCGGTCGTGCATGTTTTCTCCCGCCTCCGGAGGACTGTTGTGCGTCGTATGCGACCGGGGCCGCTGGGACTATGGCATCTCCCTGTCTCCGGGCAGCGTGGCGTTTCTTCGACGGGCCAGGCAGATGCCCTTTGCAGTCTCGACGCGACTGAAGGCCGCGGGTCAGGTGCGGGACGAGTTGGAAAACATGATTGATACCTACGCGAGAACCGTGGTGGGTAAACGACTGCCGGAGAAAAATTTATTGACGGTCGAACCGTTCTCGGCGTCCAATGGCGTCGTGCGGGGTTGACGCAATCGAGGGATACACCAGAGCAACGGCGGGAGCATGAGCGCGGACGCAATCCATCCAACAGACATGAAGTGGCTTGAGAAGGGCGTGTTCGGCATTGAGTGGAGCGACGGCCATCACGGCGTCTATCCGATTCGCCATCTTCGTCTGCACTGCCCCTGCGCCGCCTGTACGGATGAATGGACCGGAGAGCTCAAGCTGCAATCCGACGACGTGCCGTTGCTGATCATGCTGAAGGACATTGAGCCGGTGGGGCATTATGCGTTCCGCCTGCGCTGGAGTGACGGGCATGACACCGGCCTCTACGCCTTCAACAACCTTCGCCGGATGTGTCAATGCGATGTGTGTCAGCCGAACAAAGAACCAGAGTCGGGCAGGAAGTCTTCGCGAAGGTTGATGTAACGTGCATCGTCACTTTGTGCCATCCACCGCAAACACCAGGAGCGGAGTTTGATAAAAACGCAACTGTTTCGCCTGATGAACGTCGTCGTGATAGCGGCAATGGCGTCCGTTGCCAGCGCGCAAATTTCAAGCGAAACAATTGAGGAAATTCGCACGAAGGCGGAACAGGGGCATGCGGCGGCGCAATACGCTTTAGGTCTTGCATATGATTTTGGTGAAGGCGTTGCCAAAGATACGCGCGAGGCGGTGCGATGGTATCGCCAGGCGGCGGAACAGGGGGTTGTGAAGGCGCAAAGCAGGTTAGGTCTTGCATATGTTTTGGGTGAAGGCGTTGCCAAAGATACGCGCGAGGCGGTGTGGTGGTTTTACCAGGCGGCGGAACAGGGGGATGCGGACGCGCAATACAGTTTAGGTGTTGCAAATTGGCATGGTGAAGGCATTCCCAAAGATAAGCGTGAGGCGGTGCGGTGGTTTCACCAGGCGGCGGAACAGGGGGATGCGGACGCGCAACACAGGTTAGGTCTTGCATATTGGCATGGCGAAGGTGTTATTGAGGATGAGTATGAGGCATATATCTGGTACTCCCTTTCCAAAGCCAACGGCGATGAGAAAGCGGCTGAGAATTTGCGTACAAAAAAATGGCATAATTATTTATCGAAAACCGAAATCCGCGCCGCGAAAAAAGAAGCGGCGCGGCGGCTGAAAGCGATTGACCGTCGTCAAGAGGAAGTCACAGAAGAACCCGCCATCCGCGACAACATTGCCATCGCCGCCGCACCCAAAGGGGTGACTGTCGCCGCAAAAGTGTTCGAGAATGCCTGGCGCTCGGTGGTGGTGGTCGTCAACGGCGAGGGGCAGGGCAGCGGCGTCATCATCCGTCCCAACATCGTGGCAACGAATTGCCATGTGGTGAATGAGGGCGGCGGCATTGAAGTGTATAAATCAGTCGACCGCCGGGCGGATACGGATTCCGCTTTTCCCGCCACCATCCGCCACATGGATGAAGACCGGGATTTTTGTCTGCTGGATGTGGTCGGCTTGTGGGGTGTTTCGGCCACGGTGCGCCGCTATGACACTCTTGCAGTGGGCGAGGATGTGTATGGCCTGGGCGCGCCCCAGGGGCTGGATTTATCTTTTTCGTCCGGGCTTGTCTCGCAACTGCGGACCATTGACGACATTCGGTATATCCAAACCAACGCGGCCATATCACCCGGCTCATCAGGCGGCGGGTTGTTCGACAACGAGGGCAATCTGGTCGGCATTATGACCTTTAAAATCGCCGATGAAAGCACCGAAGGCATCGGCTTCGCCATCCCCGCCGATTTAGCGTTAGCATACTAAGCCGCATCTGTTTGAACAGAGGTTCCAGCCGTCATCGCGGCAGGCAAGGCCATGTGGTCTTGCGCCGCTCCCGTTACGACCGCGGTCCCAGCATGTGTTCTTCGTATTGTGTGAACAGGCGTTTGGTGTCGGGGTGGAGGGTCGGCGTTTTGTTTCGGAGAATGTCGCGGGTGCGGAACAGGGGCGTGAGTTTGCCGGAGGGATCGAGATAGGCCGCGCGGAGGGGTACGGAACGGTTGCGATGATGGATCAGATGACAGGGCGTGGAGCGAATGGAACCGATCCATGTGGCCACTTCGTCGGGGTTGCCGATGGAGGCCGAGAGCAGGAGCAGGCGCGCTTGCGAGGGACAAAAAATAATCGTTTCTTCCCACACCACGCCGCGTTCCGGATCGGCGATAAACTGTGATTCATCCAGAATCACCAGGCCCAACGTATCCAGCCGCATATCAATCTCGCCGCCGCCGGCGTCGTACAGCAGGTTGCGCAGAATTTCGGTGGTCATAATCAGAATGGGCGCCTGCGGATTGTCGCGCCGGTCACCCGTGAGAATGCCCACGTTCTTCGCACCGAAGGTCTGCACAAACTCGGTGAGTTTGGTGTTGGACAATGCTTTCAGAGGGGACGTGTAGATGACGGTTTGGTCGGCGGCGATGGCACGTCGCATGGCTTCCACCGCGACGTAGGTTTTCCCGCTACCCGTGGGTACGCTCAAGATCACGTTGCCTGTCGCCAGGAGGTCAACGGCTTCCTGCTGCCATGGGTCGGGGATGAAGGGTTGCGACGGAGGGACGCCGATACCTTCCAGAAGCGCCCCGATGGTGGTGGCCGGCGCTTCCTCGGCGGCGTGGCGGGACGGATGCATGTCCTGTGTCGGGTGTCCATGCTCCTGTCCTTTGGATGTCTCCGCAGATTGCGGTGGGGGTGGACCGGGCGTGGGGGGCTGGGACTCGGATTCGGATTCGGATTCGGATTCGGACTGTAACGATGTCAGCTCGGTCTCGGCCTGCGCGCGCTGGTCGGGTGGCAGGGTCAGGAGCGTCTGAATCAGACGGGTTTTCCCCATGCGAAAAGGTCGGGATGTCCGTCCTCTGGCCAGGCGGCGCAACAGTCGGCCCGGCAGTGCGACCAGGTGTGTTTCAAATTCGTCGTTTGTCATGTGTGACCGTCGTTTCGGTTCGTCACGGACGAACGTTCTGATTCACGTCTCACGGCAATTCCTGCAAGACATCCCGTCGCATGAGATCCATGGCCTGATTCGCGACGTGGGACAGCGCCGGATGGGTCGCTTTTAATCCGTAGATTTGCGAGAGATATTCCAACGACCGGGCCAGGAGCCGGTAGATGTCTCCTTCCGCCATGGCGGTGGAGCGAATGAGTTCATTCCATGGCAACGTGGGGTTCTCGATCCACAATGCCGCCACTGCCGCGACGTCCGAACGTAATAAGGGCGGATCTTCATGGGCGGATAACGAATGGGCCACCTTCCGGACCCGTCCGAGTACCGAGGCGAGGGCTGTATTGCGACGGGAAAACGCCACCGGACGGTCATCGTCGTGCGCGATGCCCGCCATCACGCCCGTCAGGGTTGACGGCTCAATCCCTTCAAACGCGCCCATTCTGATGAGCTCCGTAATCAGCAACGAATGGTTGATGCGAATCAATCGCGCCCATTCACCATCGTCGGTGAGCCTGCCCGCGGGCGTCAGGTAGCCGAATTGCTGCAACACTTCCATGTGTTGCCGGAAGCGGTGCCAGAGTTCGGTGCGCAAGGCATGAATGGTTTTGGTGATGCGTTGATGGTCCTGGCGCAACCGCCATGCCTTTGGATGATCCTTTTGACATGAAGGACGCGACGGACACGTGGGACAGGGAAACTCACCGTTCAACGTTTCCGTCAGAATCGGGTCGTTGGTCACGTCCTGCCCGACGCGAACGGGCAGGTGTTTCAGGCGGGCGGGAAGATTTTCCAGCGTGTCGCTCGCATGCGCCAACCCGTGGGCGGTGCTCCATGGAAATCTTCTGGTTTCCGCCACGTCAATGACGGCATCCAGCACGGCGGTTATCGCGCTGGCCGGATATTCCACAATGCGCCCGCGACTGCGCACCACGGTCAGCATGACATGGCCGTGGCCGCGGCTGCGATATTGCCGCAGCACAACGCCCCGATCTTTGGACAGTTCGACGAGTCGGCCCGGTGTCAGGAAAGGCAGTCGCGCGAGAACGTCCGGTGATTCGTGAGGCGTCGTTTTCAGGCGGACGTGCGAGCGGCGTTGTTTGGCCTGGTCAAACGACTGCCACAGTGTAATCCAGTCGGCGCATTCCCGCTGGCCATATGCCTTTAATTGTTCGTCTGTCTTGTCCAGTTTTGTTTCATGAATGTTGGCGCGTTGATTGAGTTGAAATTGCGCAAAGCTCTTTTCCAGTATGGGCTGCATATAATCAATGGGATGTGCTTTCAGCAGATTCAGGACCATGGGGTAGGAGGAGACAAATTGACTGTCGAGCGGTTCCGGGTTACTCGTCAGCCCGTGGGCGAGATGGCCGATGTCAATATACGGCGAGGGTGTGATCACCACAAAGCCCACGTAATCCTTGCCGCGTCGTCCGCCGCGACCCGCGAGCTGTTGAATTTCGCTCACGGACAATTCCGAAAAGTTGCGACTCTTGCGGATCTGTGACTGGGTTACGACGACGGTGCGGGCGGGAAAATCCACTCCGGCGGCCAGGGTGGTGGTGGCAAAGACGGCGTCCAGGCAACCCTGGCGCATGAGTTCTTCAATGGCAATTTTCCAGGACGGCAGATGTCCGGCGTGATGCGCGGCGACGCCGTATTGCTGCACAATGGGAATCAGCGGGTGGTTGGTGATGCTGGGATAATCGGCAATCATCTTGTCGAGCGTCTGCATGATCGCCGCCGACCGCGCCTCCGGAATGGGAACGTGCCGGCTCGCAAAACTGTCAATGGCTTCATCGCAGGCTCGCCGGGACGTTAAAAAGACAATGGCCGGGGTCAGGCACTGACGACGAAGGATCTCAAGCAGATCAACTGGGTGAATGGCAGGTGGCATGAATGAAACGTAGTGTAACAGGACGAAGAAGGAATCACAAAGGCCCGCCATTCCGACGGACCGGATTTGACCATTGTTTGCCTCGATGTTAGCGTGTGGAGGCGTGGCGTGACTGCACAATGTCAGAATATGCCGGAGGCGTGAGCCGTCGTCTTGTGGCGGCGCGTGAGACGCCCCGTCACGGTTTCCCGATCGTCCACCTTCCCCATGCCGTCGCGCTCCGATGGCGCGTTCGCGAGGAACGAATGACCATCGTCCCGGCCTTTCTTCTGCTGTGCGTCGTGGGGTTTTGCGGCTTTATCAGCTACAACGTGGTTCGCATGCCGGCCCTGGCGTCGTTTGCCGAAACACTGGGGGCGGGTCCCATGGCGGTGGGATTCATTCTTGCCACATCCACAATGACGGGCGTCTTCCTCAAGCTGCCGATTGGCACGCTGTCCGACATGGTGAATCGGTCGCATTTGATGATGATCGGCGTCCTGGCCTTTGCATGCCCTCCGTTTGTCTATCCTCTGGTGTCTGATGTGGAGTCGCTTATGGTGTTGCGGGTCGTCCATGGACTGGCGACCGCCGTGTTCATGCCGTTGGCGCTTGCCACGGTCGCGACGCTATATCCCGCGACGAGGGGCGTAGCGCTGGGATGGTATACCGCGGCCGTCCAGGGCGGCGCGCTACTGGGCCCGATGCTGGGCGGGTGGCTTGTGGATACCGTCGGACATGCGAACACGTTTCTCACGGGCGGGTGGTTTGGGGTCGCCGCGCTTGCGGTGTATCTGGTGTTCTGGTGGCATGCCCCCGCACCGTCGGGTGGAGGAATAACAGGCCGGGGGGAGACGTGGACCGTCATGGTGAACGTGTGGCAGGGCATGCGGGTTGTGCTGGGGCATCTTCAGATGGTCGCGGTGAGTGTTGCTGAAGCCGTCAAAATGGTGGCGAGCGGAGCCTTGATGGCGTTTTTGCCATTATACGGACTGTTGGTCGGGTTGAGTCTGGCGGAAAGCGGATTGTTGTTCGGGATGCAGGGATTCACGTCGTTTGTCTCCAGGCCGGTGATGGGGCGCGTTTCGGACCGAGTGGGCCGACGGCCTCTGATCATCATGGGTCTTATGATATGCGGCGGCGCGATCATGGCGATTCCTCACGCCACGCACCTGGTTTGGCTGTTGCTGTGCGCGGCGGGTTTTGGTTTTGGCGAAGCCGTCATTACGTCATCCTCTACCGCGCTGATTGCGGATTTGGGGGACGGCAATGTGGGTGCGGGCATGGGATTGCGCGGGACCGTCATGGATATTGGTCATGCGGGCGGGCCGATTGTGGCGGGTGTTCTTGTGTCGACAATCAGCTATACTGGTGCCTTCACCATCATCGGATGCCTTCAGTTTCTTGCGGCGATCGGATTTTGGGCATTGACCTGTCGCCGGTCGGTCGCGCAACCTGCCTGACGTTCCATGGCTGGTTTGACGTTGCGTCGGTGGCTGGCGGGTGTCAAAGACGGGGAGAGATGGACATGGAAGCGGGGATAAGCATGGGCGATATCGTCATCGGTGTTCTGGCTGTGGCGGGTGTGGGCGTGTTGATCGTGGTCTTCGTGGTCGTGTGTCGCATGGTGTTTTTCAGCCGCGACAGTCCTCCGCCGCCGGACGATGATGTTTAGCGGGATCGTTGAAGAAATGGGCGTGGTCCGATCCTTGACACGCGGAACGGCGGGCGGGCACCTGTCGCTGATGGCAAACATTGTTCTTGAAGATCTGCATCCCGGCGACAGCGTGAGCGTCTCCGGAGCCTGCCTGACAGTCGCCGCAGTTGACGAGACGGGGTTTTCGGTTGACGTGTCCACGGAAACCCTGACGGTGACCACGCTGGGCTCGCTCGCGGCCGGCGCAGCCGTCAACCTGGAACGGGCCTTGAAAGTGAACGACCGTCTTGGAGGGCATCTTGTGACCGGGCATATTGATGGAACCGGCAGGCTGTGTGACCGCGTGCAGCAGGGCAACACCGTGCTGTTGACGGTGGACATGCCGGACTCCGTGTTGCCCTACTGCGTACGCAAAGGCTCGCTCACAGTGGATGGCGTGAGTCTGACGATCAACGCGGTGTCGGAGCCGCGCGTGTGTGTGGCGGTGATTCCCCACACGGCCACGGTCACCACGCTGGGGACGGTCCAGACCGGCAACGCCGTCAATCTGGAGTCGGACATGATCGGGAAATATGTTGAACGGTTGCTCCAGAACAGCGGCAGACTCCCGGAACGACCGGCGCCGGTCATTGACCGCGACTATCTGCGCAAACACGGGCTGCTCTGATATCTGTCCGGCTCCGTGACCACGCTCGCTGCATGACCATGAGGAAAACACTGTCCATTCCCCTGCGCGTCCTGTTGTTTGCGGTGTGTGTGGCCACCGCGATTCCCTTGCTCCTGTGGCTGATCGTACAGGGCTACGAATGGCTGTGCGGGACATGGATCGTGTGCGGCGGCGAGGGGTGATATGCGTCCCGGCGTTGCACGCACCTGAAATGTTGAGCATGACAGGTACCACGTCACAGAACGAGATGGCCGGAATTCCAGTACGCGGCGAAATCGACTATCCCGCCACATGCGGATGGCAGATCAACGCGAACCATGTCCCCGTATCTTGTTCCCGCGGTGCGAATGTGGCATGATTTGAATGGACGAGGTCGAGTGGATGCTTGACCCCGCCGCCGTATTGGATGTCTGGAGGCGGATGTCGGCTTCGAGACAACGGTCCCCGGAAAGACTGGGTACCGTTGATGGACGAACAATCCATACAACTTGTCTGGAGGCAGGGTATGTCAAAGCATGGTGAGCGGGCCCTGATGAAGATGCGCCGATCAGTCGGAAATCCGTGGGTTGCAGACAGGCTTCTGACGGCCTGCATGGCGCTGGCCTTGTGTCTCATTGTCGCCGTGGCATCTGCCGAAGAAGCCGCAATCACGGACTGTCGTCCGCATGCAGTGTATGCCGACGCGGAAGGGGCCTTGCTCACACAAGAAGAAAAAATTGCCCGAATGGATCAGGCATTCCACGATTCGCTGGCCCGATTTGAGCAATGCCAGCAGGGGACGTCGGGGGAGGCGTCCGGGAGTACGGGGCGTGGCACAGGCAGACGTGTGGTCAGTAGTTCCGAGATGTCCGGCGGGGTCAATGATGCGCATCGCGCAGACAGTATGCAGGGTGACACGGACAGGAAGGTGGCCAGCGCCACCATCGAATCCGTCACGTCATCCGACATGCAGGGCACCAGTGTTCCGGTGCCTGACACACCGTCTTCCGATACGAGGATGACTGGCAACGATCCGTTGTCAGGCACCCCGTCCGGGGAGATTCCCAAAGACATTCTGGCCCTGCGGCGCAGTGCTCCGTCGGATCCGGATAACGACAGCAAACTTGAAGCACAAATCCGTCTGGCGGCGACGGAAGAGACCGACCCGAAAAAGAAAGCCCGACTCTGGAACGAGTACCGCAGGTACAAAGGGTTGCCCCTCAAGCCGTTTGTGGGTGAACAGGAGGATGCCGATGCGCGGAAATAATCCGAGTCACATCGTCGTTGCGGTGGTGCTCATGCTGTTGGCGGGGTGTGCCGGTATGTCGTCCGGCCCCGTGGTGGGTCTGCAGATTGAGTCCTCTGACAATGCGAAGGCCAATCCTTATTCTGGCATTCGGCTTGATGTCATCGTGCCCGTTTTTGATCCCGGCATTCCCGAGGATTCCGATGACTACGAGGACGAAGGGGTCTGGCTGGAACTGCGACGGGCCGAGGCGAATCGCTTTGCCATGGCCCTCAAGGAGGAACTTCAGGTCACCGGCGTGTTTGGCGATATCTATGTGACGCCCACGGCGTCGGTCACCGGCGATCTCTACGTGATTGGCAAAATTCTGCAATCAACCGGCGAAGATGTTGAGATTGAGGTGACGGTCGCCGACATCGGCGGCGATCGCTGGATGACCCGACGTTACGAACATCGCGTGAAGGAGCATTTCTGGGAGGAACCTCGCAACGAAGGCAAAAATCCCTATCAGCCTGTGATGCAGCATGTGGCCAAAGACGTCGCGGAGATGATCACAGAGCGGTCGGACCAGGAACTGGCGACTCTCCGCCACATCGCCGAGCTTCGGTTTGCCAGGACGTTCTCCGGGGAATCTTTCTCGGAATACCTTGAAGAAGACGGGCAGTCCTTCACGCTGACGGCGTTGCCGGACCGGAACGACCCCATGCTGGTTCGGACTCGTTCCATCCGCGTGCAGGATGGGCTGTTCATGGATCGGATGCAGCGCCAATACGCCGCATTTGTCCAGCGCACCGACATGAGTTACGTCGCCTGGCAGGAATATGCCATGTTTGCATCCAAGGGCCAGCGAGAAGCGGAGCGTGCCGCCTTCTGGCAAGGTATCGCCGGCGCCGGGCTGACCATTCTTGGCGCCGCGGCCGTTCTGGCGAGTGTGTACTCCGGTTCTCCCGTCGAGAGCGTGGGGTCCGTTGTCGGCGGCACCGTGGCTGTGATGGGCGGGATCTCGCTTCTCGAGAAAAGTTTCAAAAACAGCGCCGAGGGAGAAGTTCATGCCGACATGCTTGCGGAACTTGGTCAGTCGCTGAACATTGAAGTGGCTCCGCAGAACATTGAACTTGAAGGGACGACCGCGGAACTGACCGGTGATGCGAACGAGCAATTTCGACAGTGGCGGGCATTTCTTCAGAAGATCTACGCCGCAGAACGCATCCCGGATACCAAGATACAGCTCCAGTGAACGAGGGACAGGAGCAGAGCCCACTCCATGATCGGATCGCGCATGCCCGTGCCCGACGGACATCCGGTTGGCGGTTCCTCGTGCTGGGCGTGGGAGGCATTGTTCTCCTTGCCGCTGTCGTCGGTGGGGGGATATGGCTCGTGTTCCTGCTGGCAAGGGATTCCCCGTCGGAAGAGGTAGCGCCAGCCCTGGTCACGAAATCAGCAGAGTCCATCACACTTCCATCGTCGGCCATCAAGGCGTCGCCTCCCGCGGCTTCAAAGACGCTGGCTCCGGTATCAACGACTTCAGCTCCAGCTTCAAAAAGCCTGCCTTCAACCCAGACCCCAGATGCCATTACGGCCATGCAGGCGCGGTTTCAGGCTGCGGTCAGTGATTTTGAACGCATGCAAGAAGCCCAACTTGCCCGGATCCAAAGCGCGCCCGTGCCCGGACCGCGTGCCGCGCGCGTGCGGATTGCTTTGAACAAGGAGAAGGCCCTTTCCGCTTACGATGACGGTGACGTGGACTCGGCGCTTCGGCTTCTGGACGACGCGAGCCGGGAAGCCGCGGATGTGCTGCATGATGCGCAGGCCGACTATCAAGGCCATATTCAGGCGGCGAAGGCGGCCTATGCCGATGGGGACGCGGCGACGGCCAGATTCCGTATCATGCGGGCACGGGAGCAGTGGTCTGATGGTGCGGACGCGAAGCTGTGGGCATCACGCATCGCGCAGCTTCCGGCGCTCCTGGCTGAACGTGGGAAAGCCGAAGATGCCCGTGCAGTGGGCGATCTTCGCGCCGAGCAGACAGCCTTGCGACGCATCGCCGAACTTGATTTGACCGACGCCAGCGTCAAGTCGCGTCTTCAGGCGATTGACGGGCAACTGCGTGAGCAGGCGTTCCTGCGTGCCATTGCCCGTGGGCGGCAAGCCGTTGATGACACCAATCCGGAGCAGGCGATGCAGGCGTTGGCCGAAGCCGAACAACAGCGACCGCAACATGCGGAGACCCTGCGACTCAAAACCGGCATTGCCGCTCTGGTACGATCCCAGGCCAGTGCGCGGCATCTTGCCGACGCCGCGCAAGCGGCGGCCCGTGACGACTGGCCCGCCGCGTTGCGAGCGTTTCACGCGGCCAAAGTCCTCACGCCGACCTACACCGATGCGGTGGAGGGCAGTCTGCTCGCGGCCCGCATCACGGACGCGCAGAGGGCCATGGATACTTTTCTGTCTCGCCCCGAACGGCTTGCTTCTCCCAACATCGCCGAGGCGGCGCGCCAGACGCTGCGTGACGCGGCACCGCTCATGACACACAGTCCCCTGCTGACGGCCAGCAACACCGCACTCGCGCGCGCCATTCAAGGCAGGCAGGCACCGGTTCCGATTCGGGTCCTGTCGGATAATCAGACCGAGATTGGCATTCGGGGCGTCGGCGCCATCGGACGCATTGAGGATCAAATCATCGAACTGCGTCCCGGCGCGTATGTCTTTGAAGGCAAACGCAAGGGCTATCGTTCCAAGTTGGTGACCGTGGATGTCCCATACAAGAAAGGCTCGTCGGCGGAAGTCCGGATTGTCTGTGATGAACGACTTTGAACGTGAGCTGGAGCAGGTAAAGCAACGGCGGCGGCGCGGCATCAGGATGGTTGCGATCATGGCGCTTGCCGCCGTGGCCGTGGCCGTGGTTGCCGCATTGTTCATGGTGGGTGTGTACCGGATTGACGTGATCATTGCTCCATCCGCTGCCGTGGCGACTGCTGTCGTGACGGTCATCGAAGGGATTGGCTTTGCCAGCAAGACCAGTGTCTGGGCCTTGCATGGGCCGCTGACGTTGCAGGTCGGTGCCGATGGTTTTGCGACCATGACACTTGCCGTCACCGCGGCGGCGAAGACCCGCCAGCATATTGACGTCGTGTTGCGCGAACGTCTTGTCGCGCTTCGCGCGACGACTGACGTGAACGAGGCGAAGACCCGATGGTTCCTCGACGGCGCGTTTGTCCTGCAAGGCGCGCACCTTGACACCGAACTCCAGGACGGCGAGTACATTCTGGAGGCACGGCATCCCCACTATGCGCCAGCCTCTCAAAAGGTGACGGCGCGGCGCGGCGCGGCGTATGACGTCCGGCTTTCGCTGACACCTGTCACGGGACGGATCAATCTCACCTCGGAACCGGATGCGGCCACGGTGACGCGAAACGGCGAAACGGCTGGCAGCACGCCTTTGGCACTGGATGTTCCGGGCGGCATCCATGAACTGCGTATTGACAGTGACGGGTACACGACCCGCACCGAGACACTACAGATTACGCATGCCGCGCCAACGGCAACACGACACTACCGGTTGGCTCGGGTGCGCGCCGGCGTCTCGTTCATCCTGTTGCCCGACCATGGTGTGCTCTCCGTCAACGGACAAGCTGTGTCCGAGCCGGACAATCTGCGTTTGGCTGTCGGTCTCGATCATCGCGTTCGCTATACGCAGCAGGGGTACGCGCCGTTTGAAACCACGTTTACGCTGAAACCTGGCGCGTATCGTACCATCGAATTGACGCTGGCACCCACGTTCGGCATGGTCAATGTGCAATCCGCGCCCGAAGCCGAGATCGTCGTCAACGGCACATCTGCGGGCCGGACGCCGATGCGCCTGACGCTTCAAACGGTGCCGCAAACGATTCGCCTGACGCGCGACGGCTACCGGGCCGTGACGCGGACGCTCACGCCAGAGCCGCATACGGAGCAAAGCCTGCATGTCACGCTGGCACCCGAAGCCCGCGCCAAACTTGACGTGGCGCCGCCGCAGTATACCAACGGCGTCGGGATTGTGCTGAAGCTGTTCCGGAATCCCGGGACCATCATCCTTGGGACGCCACGCGGAGAACGCGGGCGACGGGCCAATGAGTTCATGCGCGAAGTTCGACTCACGCGGGCGTTCTACGCCGGGATGCACGAAGTGACGGCCGGCCAATACCGGAGGTTCACCCACCCGGAACAGCCGCCGGTTGTCAATCGCCATCCCGTCACTGATATCGCATGGGAAGACGCCGCCCGCTTTTGCAACTGGTTGAGTCAGCGGGAGGGGTTTGCACCCGTGTATCAATTTGCGGGCGGCCGTCATGTCGGCAGTCACGCAGATGCGGATGGATACCGGCTTCCGACCGAAGCCGAGTGGGAATGGCTGGCCCGCAAAGCCGGGCGTCGTATCCAAACCCGTTTTCCGTGGGGCAACGAGACCCGCGTACCGAATGGGAGTGGAAACCTTGCCGACGAATCGGCGAAAGGGGCGGTCCCCGTCTATATCCCCCACTATGATGACGGGTTCGCGCAGATGGCCGACATTGGGACGTTCATGGCCAACGACTCGGGGCTTCATGACCTGGCCGGCAACGCGAGTGAGTGGATGCACGATACCTATGATCTGCGGATCCCGCCCGCAGACCGTGTGGAGACCGATCCACTGGATGTCGAGCCCGGCAATCAACATACGGTCAAAGGTTCAAGCTGGCGTTCGGGCGATCTTGGCGAATTGCGCGCCGCCTATCGGGCCGGGAGTCGCGCCCCAAAACCCGAACTTGGTTTTCGTATCGTTCGATATCCTGGTGGAGGATCATGATATGCGTAGCATTCGCAGACTTCGACGTATGCTGATCGTCATCGGCGTTGCCGCGGCGCTTGTACTGGTTGCCGTTGCCTTTGGCGTTCAGCGTGAAGGCATGGCTCGGCAGGCAGGGCAGACGGCGATCAGCCTGAACGCGCCCACCAGTTTTCCGGTGGATATTTGACATGAACGAATTGATGCGTGTCTTCACTATCTTTGCCGTCACCGCTGGCGGCATCCATCTGTTCTACGTCCAGGTTATCCGGCCAAAGGCCGAAGCCGCCCTTGATGCGGCGCGTCTGGCGGGGCAATCCGCGCCACGGGAATGGGCGGTGATTCTCAAGGATTGGGAGCAGGAAATCTGCCTGATTCTCATGGTGTTCTGCGCGGTCAGAATCGTGATGAAGATGTGGGTGCTGTCGTCGGAACAGTATCTCTTTGAGGTTGACGTCTTCAGGGAGGCTGACGAAAGTCGCGCCCCGTTGACCGGGACGCTCAACGCGCTCGAAACGCTTCCCGATGAGATCAATCGGTCGCAACTGATGGAGACGTTGAAGGCGAGTCTCCGCCGCTACCAGATTACCGGGGATGTGCAAAACACCTCCGATGCCATTCAGACGAGTGTGGACGCGCTGGGGATGCGGCTCGAAGCCGACAACTCGATGATCCGGTACATCATCTGGGCGATTCCGTCCATTGGATTCATCGGGACCGTCCGGGGGATTGGGCAAGCCCTGTCACAAGCCGAGGACGCGCTGGTCGGCGACATTACGGGGATGACCTCAAGCCTGGGCACCGCATTCAATTCCACGTTGGTGGCCCTGCTTGCGAGCATCCTGCTGATGCTGCTGTTGCATGTGTTGCAACGGGGGCAGGACAAACGCCTGATTGACATTCAGGCATATTGCGAAGAGTTTCTGCTCAAACGCATCAGCCGTTGATCAGGTCATGCGTGTCAGACGACGACAGACAGGAAGCCAGTTGGCGTTTCTCGACGTGATGGCGTGCGGGTTGGGCGCGGCGATCCTGCTCTTCCTTATCGTGAAGCGCCATGTTGATCTGATGGCCCAGCCCATCCCTGCCGAAATGACCTCCATGGCTGTTGAGGACAACACCGTCACGGCATTGCGTCGGGAAGCCGCCATGCTCACCACGCGGATTGCGGAGGCGCGTCGGGAGATCCGGGAGCGACGGATTCAGGAGACGCGGTCAGCCGCCAACCGGACGCAGCTCGCCGGGCTTGAGCGGGAAATCAAACAGGCCACAGCCAGGAATGAGGCCCTGCGGATCGAGGTGGAATCCATTGAGCCGGCCCAGGCCCACGACGTTGTTGAGGAGCGCCGGAATGGCGAAGCAGACTACCTGCTCGGCCTGAAGGTCGAAGGCCGGCGTATCGCGATCCTGCTGGACCGCAGTGCGTCCATGACCGATGAGCGGCTCATTGACATCATCTCCCGCAAGATCCGTTCGGACGCCGAGAAGCGGAAAGGGCCGAAGTGGCAACGCACGCTCCGCACGGTCCGGTGGCTGCTGCACCGACTTCCAGAACAGAGCCGGGTCGCCGTCGTGGCATTTAACGATCAGGCCACGAGGCTTCACGGCGGACGCTGGGCCGATGGTCGCGACGCCGAGACGCTGAAGACGCTGTTCGGGGAACTGGACGACCTGATTCCAACAGGGGCGACCAATCTGGAAGCGGGGTTGCGGGCGCTCGGTACATTCTCGCCGGCCGTGACGGACCTGTATGTTGTGACTGACGGACTGCCCACGCAAAATTTGTCTTCGTCCGGCTTGCTGTCAGGCTGTGCCGGGACAAACAAAGTGAGCGGTGCCTGCCGCAAGGAGCTGTTCTACACGAGCCTCCGGCAGTACGCGCCGGCGGCGGGCACAAAGGTCCACGTCATTCTGCTCCCGCTTGAAGGCGACCCGGAAGCGGCCCCGGCATACTGGGTCTGGACCGCGCAAGCCGGCGGGCTGCTGCTGACACCCGCGGGGGAATGGCCGTGAAGCCATCCCGATTGTCCGGCGACACGTCCGGTCTGGCGTTTCTCGACGTCATCACGTGCGGCTTCGGTGCCGTCATCCTGTTGCTGATCATTGCGAAACCAGGCCCGAGCGAAGTCAGTGCCGTCGCGCCTGTGCCGCCGCGGGAGCCGAATATTGTGCAGGTCACGGAAGCTGTCACTCGTCTGCGGGCGCAATGGGAGGCCCTGCGCACGCGCGACGTTGTACGCGACGTGACGCCCGGGAACGATCAGGTGATCAATCAGGCCGTCCGCGTGGCCGATCAACGTCTGAAGGCGCTGCACAGTCAACACGAAGGGCTTGAACAGGTCAGGGAATCGCTCCGGCGTGCCACGCTACGCATTCGCACTCCGGTTCAGACGCGCGACCCCGCGGTCGGAGGCATTCCCGTGGACAGCGAATACGTCATTTTCATCATTGACACCTCCGGCAGCATGCAGGGGATTTGGCCCCAGGTCATGGAGACGGTGGGCCATGTGCTGGACATCCATCCGACAGTGCGCGGATTTCAGGTGTTGAACGATAACGGCGGTTACCTCATGAGCGCCTATAAAAAGAAATGGATCGCCGACACGCCGAGGAGACGCAAGGGCATTCTGAAGGTGATGCAGAACTGGAAAGCCTTTTCCAACAGCAGCCCCGTAGAGGGGTTACAGGTGGCACTCCGCACCTATGCCTCACAAAAGGCAAAGATCGCCATCTATGTTTTTGGCGATGATTACAGCGGAAACACCTACGATGAGGTGATGACCGCACTTCAGACATTCAATACCAACCACATTACAGGGAAGCGTAAAGTCCGTATCCATGCCGTGGGTTTTATTTCTTCAAATACCGGCTTGCAGTACGCAACGCTTATGCGCGAAGTGACGCGGGCCAACAATGGGGCGTTTTTGGCTCTGCCCGTGCGGGATGCCAGGGGCAATGTCGGTGTCACGAAACCGATATACGGGGAGATGCCACAAATACCCAATTGACAGGGGAACGACGTTTCGGCCGCCGCTGTGATACAGGCCAGGCCCGCGTCCGGATTCTTGATTTCGCGTTTGAGAACGGCTACAGTCCGGTTCGGAAACGCGGCGTTGGCGAGTCTCTCTATCGGGCCGATATGGAATCAGAACCAAAACGAATTACCATTACGATTGGCGGCGTCAGCGTGGAGGCCGAATTGAAGCCCACGCGCACGGCAGCCGGTATCTATGAGGCGTTGCCCGTTGAAGCGGCGTTGAATCAATGGGGAGAAGAAGTGTATTGCCGAATTCCGGAGGTCAAGGATCATCGGGAAACAGCGACGACGAATGTCAAGGTCGGGGATGTCGCGTTGTGGGGTCCTGGCGGGATGCTGGCCGTGTTTTTGGGGCCGACTCCCATGAGTATCGGAGAAGATCCTGTTCCCGCCGACCGGGTCAACGTGGTTGGACGATTGCTCGGCGACCCCGGGGCGTTTCGCCAGGCCACCGGCGCCACGATGATGAAAATTGAAAAGAAGGTCTGACCGACGCGATGCGCATGACGAAAGAACGCGTCCACATGCTGGCGACGGCCGCGACGGAACGCCTGCAGGCGCGGGGCCTTCTGGATGTGACCGGCTCGTCAACGCGTCTTGTGGACGGGTTGGTCAAAGCCATGGACGAGGAATTATCCGTGGAAATCCGGCTTGACGACGAAATTCGGACGCTCCTGAAACAGTATGACGAGGAGTTTCAAAGCCGCCGGTCCGATTATCAACGGACGTTTGAGATGGTGAAAAATAAACTGGTCAAAGATCGCGGGCTGGTGCTGTAAGGAGGCCGTTCCGTTTCACCGCCGTTCCTTGCCGTCCCCGACCGTGCCGTTGCTGGCTCGTCCGTCATGGCTATCTGGCTCTCCGAAGACAAACAAACCCAACTTGCGCACGTGATGCTTCAGGCGTTGCGGCATACGACCGAAGGCGCGCTCCGTGGCGATGTCGAGCAGGCGTTGAAAGAAATTAAACGCGTGCTCGCGGATGCGATGAACGTCCAGGTCAGGATTGATCAACAGGTACGGGCCCGTCTGGCATCATACTCCCGCCGCGTTCCCGAAGGCTCGATGGAATGGGACGTGCTCTATCAGAAGACGTATCAGGAAGAGCTACGCAAGCGGAAGCTGGGTTAGCATTCGGATCGTCTCAAAGGATCGCTTCGGGACATGCGAAAAGCTTTCCTCCTGCAACAGACAACGAAGACGAGACAAGGTGTCACGGTCCATCGGCTTCCGTCGTGATGAAGTGAAAGTCCGGCACCGTGTCTCTGTGCGTTGAGTCCATGGAAGAGTTTGAAACCTGGATATGTCAGAACATGAAGGAAGACCAGCCGCGCAACGAAGAACATGTCGGTGCATGAGGACGGATAGACCAGAGACGTGATGCAGAGCACGGGAGAAAGTGGTCAACGATGACGCATCAACGAGCATGCCTTCGGTACGGGCCTGGGCCTGCTTGCCGTTTCCTGTGCCCGTTGCCGGTTCGCGTGCGAGCGAGTCTCGGCCTTGCCCTGTTCATCGGATGTTCGTTCGCCTCCGTCGCGGTTGCGGAAAAAATCACGGGGCGTCTGATTGTCGAGGACGTCATGGCCCGGCCCGGCACGTCCGTCATGCTGGAGGCCCTGTTGATCCAGGAGGGCCTGTTGGGCGCCAAAGGACTGGGCGGAGAAACCATTACCTTTGCCGTGCAGGATCGTCATGCCGGCATCGCGCTCACTGGCGGAGACGGGCGGGCCTTTCTGGAATTCATGACCCACATGCGGGGCAATCATCCCATTGTCGCAACGGTTGAACCCAGTCCGCGTGTGGAATCGGTGAAAGGCGCCGGCAACCTGGCGTCATGGGAACGTCGGCGCCCGATTCTCCTGGTTGATGTGTTCACGTTGTTTCAACGCGACGCCCCGGTCGTCAATCCCTTGCCTGACCTTCCGTTGCCCGCGCTTCCGTTTGCCGCGTCCCTCAAGACCTTCAGCCCGCCCAGTGAAGATGCCAGGCAGGCCCTCGTCAAGCTGGCCGAATTTTATTACAACGTGCTGTATGTGCATGACCATCAGGACACGACCCTGCATGAGACCCGTGCCTGGCTGCGCCGGCATGAGTTCCCCGTGGGGATTGCCAGAATGGTGCCACAGAATTCCAAGGCTCTGCTGGCGCTGATGGAAGAGCTGAAAGAGGGCGGGTGGGACAATCTGGAAGCCGGGATTGGACGGACATGGGACTTTGCGCAGACATTGGTGAAGCAACGACTCAAAACCGTGATTTTTCCCGACCCGACGGAAAAAAAGACCTATCCGCGCCGCGCCAGGGTTGTGCAGGCGTGGAAAGAAGTCCGACAGCACCTCTAATGTGGATGGGGCCGATTTGTGCCCGCGCCCACTCGTCTTTGCGTATGAAATCCGGTAAATCCCGCACGATTTTTGTCTGCCAGGAATGTGGCTTCCAAACGCCTCGATGGGCGGGACGTTGTCCGGATTGCGAACAATGGAATTCCCTGAAAGAGGAAGTGACTGTTCGACGCGGGGCAGAAGTCCATGGGAAGCGGGTGAGTGAGGAACAGGCCGTTGCCATCCCGATCAACGACGTGACCATTACCGGGGATGTCCGTCTTGAGACGAAGTTGACCGAGTTCGATCGTGTGCTGGGCGGCGGGGTTGTGCCCGGATCCATTGTGCTGGTCGGCGGCGATCCCGGTATTGGAAAAACGACACTGTTGCTTCAGGTGTTGCCTGGACTGCAAGTGGGCAACCGCCCGATTCTTTATGTATCTGGTGAAGAATCAGCCCAGCAAATTAAAATGCGCGGGGATCGTCTGGGCATCCAGTGTCCCTCGCTGTATGTGCTGGCGGAAACCTCACTTGAAGCGTTGCTCAAGGTTGCGGACACCCTGCAGCCGACGGCCCTGGCCGTGGATTCCATTCAGACTGTGTATACCAACCAGGTCGCGTCTGCGCCCGGAACGGTGAGCCAGGTGCAGGAAGTGGCGTGTCAGCTCATGCGGTATGCCAAGCAGACGGGTGTGCCGGTATTTGTGATCGGCCATGTGACGAAGGAAGGCATGATTGCCGGGCCACGGATCCTTGAACATATTGTGGATACGGTTTTGTATTTTGAAGGCGACAAGAGCCATGCGTACCGCATTCTGCGGGCCGTGAAAAACCGGTTCGGAGCGAGCAATGAAATCGGCGTGTTTGAAATGAACGAGGGTGGCTTGAAGGAGGTGGAGAATCCGTCCGAACTGTTTTTGGCGGGACGGCCCGACGAAAGCGCTGGGTCGGTCGTGGTGTCGAGTCTGGAGGGGAGTCGGCCGATTCTCGTTGAACTGCAGGCCCTGGTCACCTCGACGGGGTATGCGATGCCCCGGCGCATGGCAAACGGCGTGGAAGGCAATCGCGTGGCTCTCCTGCTGGCGGTGCTGGAAAAACGACTGGGCCTGCAACTATCCGGACATGATGTCTATCTCAACGTGGTGGGCGGTCTCCGCATTGACGAACCCGCCATTGACGTGGGGATCATTGCCGCCATCATCTCCAGTTTTCGAGACCATGTGCTTGATGGCCACACGTGCTGGCTTGGAGAAGTCGGTCTGGGGGGAGAGATTCGCCCCGTCAGCCAGGTGGGCTTGAGGATTCGCGAAGCCGTAAAGTTGGGCTTTCGGCGGTGTGTGTTGCCTCACGGGAACATCACCGAACAAGTGGGCCATGCCGGGATTGAGCTCCACGGGGTACGGGCCGTGGATGAAGTGCTGGATCATGTCATGACGTCAATCTCGTAACCGTATGAGGCATGTCTTGAACCGTGGTGTCTGTCGCCGGGATCCACTCTCTCCTCTGCCCCCGCTACTTCTCCCGCTTTTCCTGGGTATGCTGTTCCTCGGGCTTGAAGCCTGCGCCGGTGTTTCGTCTCTGCCCTCCGTCACGCCGGAACGCTTGCGCACTCCCGAAGAAGTGCTGGCGACCATCCACGCGCGCGAGGCGAGGATTCACAGTCTCAAGGGGTTGTTTCAGGCCGACATTCGCGGCTCGCGTCTTCCGTTTTCCCGCCGCATTCACGGGACGCTGTTCTACCAGCGTCCGCACTTGATTCGCGTGACAGGGTTGACGCGCGCCGGCGGCACGGTCTTTGATTTTCTGTTACGCGAACAATCGTACACGTTGCGCGTGCCGGAACACCGGGACGTCCTGGTTGGGCATGTGGCGGACCTGAACCGTCTCGGCGACGTGAGCCTGCCGATTCAGTTAAGTCTGCGCGTGGTGGACCTGCTCCTTGGCAACGCGTTCCGGGACGTCTCGTCTCCAGAAATTCTGGTTGAAGGAGACGCCTATCGCTATACGGTTTCCCCTGTGGCGTTCCCGTCCGGCGGCCGTCAGCACGTGTGGGTGGATCGGCATTCAGCGCATATCCACGCCGTTGAATTTCGCACGTCGGAGGAAGAGACCATGCTGGCGCTCTCGGCGTCGGATTTTCGGCCTGTGTATGATGGACGCGACGGGGACGGTTCGCGCGAACAGCAAAATGGAGCGTACGAACAGACGGGTGCACTGGTGTTGCCCTTTGCGATCAGCGCCACGGACTCCGAGACGTCGGGGTCGGTGGAACTGGTGTTCCTGGAACTGGTGGCCAACGTGTCCTTGCCCGAGCAGGTGTTTCGGGTGCGGTGATTCGATTTGACGATCCTCCCCCGTGAGATGGAGCGATGAAAATACTGGCCGTTGACACCTCCACGCGATGCCAAAGCGTGGCATTGATGGAGGGGACGGAGGTCCTGGCTCATGACAGTCGTGATGACGTCGCCAGGCACTCCGGTTCTCTGCTGCCGGCCATTCACGCGCTGTTGCGGTCTGTGCACGGCTCGTTATCGGTCGTTGAGGGGCTGGCCGTTTCCGCGGGTCCGGGGTCATTTACGGGTTTGCGTGCGGGTCTTGCGACTATGATAGGATTGAGACTCGTCACGGGCCTGCCCCTTGTGACCGTGCCGACGCTGGAAGCGATGGCATGGCGTCAGCAACCAGTCGGTTGTCCTGCGTCTCCCCCGCTGTGCCCGATGTTGGTCGCCCGGGCCAACGATGTATACTGGGCGCGGTTTCAGTGGCGGGACGGATGTCTGGTTCGGCTGACAGACGATCGGGTGGGGACGGTTCGGGACGTGGTTGAATCTGTGCGGCAGCCGACGATTGTGTTTGGAGAAGGCTGGCTTCGTCATCGCGACGCGTTCGCGGAAGCGTTGGGAGAGCTGGCCGTTCACGACGTTTCGGGGGCCGTATGTGCGTCTGCCGTGGAGGTCGGACTGGCCAGCATGTCGTATTTTCAGACCGGCGCCGTCGCCGGCCCCCGCGTCGCGCCGCATTACGTACAACCGTCGGAGGCAGAACTTCAATGGGACTTGAAAACACGGCGCGCGTTACCCTGACGGCGTCATCCCTCATGGCGCGACGATGACGACCGATGCTGTATCCGGTGCGGCCTGTCTCGTGCAATCGCTGGGCCTCCGCGATTTGGAGGGCATCCTTGCCATTGAACGTGAATCGTTTGCCACGCCCTGGACTCCGGCGATGTTTGAAGCGGAATTGCGGGGCAATCCATTCTGCCGGTTTCTCGGAGCCTTTGTTCCGGGAGGCGAAGCACATGCCGGGCTGGTCGGGTACGTCTGTTATTGGGCGGTCTTTGACGAATTGCGGCTGATGAATGTGGCGGTACGGCCGAAGAATCGGCGTCAAGGCATTGCCAGGCGCCTGATGCAATGCGCGTTGCGGGACGGGCGCGCATCCGGAACGACGCGGGCGCTCCTGGAAGTGCGGGCTGGCCATGACGCGGCCTGCGCGCTGTACCGGGCATTGGGGTTTCATCCGTACAGTCGCCGCAGGGCCTACTATACGAATCCGGACGAGGATGCTATTCTGATGCATAGGACAGAGCGGGAAGACGGGGAATGTCTTGAGGAAATCAACCCGTTTCAACGACAGGAGGATCCTCATGCTGACTGATGAGCAGATCGCCGAACGGCTCCGTCTGGAAAATCACGAGTTTTGCAAACTGGAAAAGACGCATCATCGGCTGGACGCCGAACTCCTGACATTACTGAAACACCATGCCCTGACGCCTGAAGAAGAACGACTGAAAAGACAGCTTCAGAAAGAAAAACTGGACAAAAAAGATCAAATCTCGGAACGTATCCGTGACTATCGTAATGCGCAATCCGGGACCGTGGCGCCGTAACGCGCGGTCGGCGATTGCGGGCAGGTTCCATCCCGCGACAACCCATGGCCACATTCGCACACCCTCTGGCCCGTCATATCAGCGTGGTGAAGCGCCGCCTCTTGATTGTCGGTGTGACGATTCTGGTGGCGTTCGTGGCGATGTTTTCGATTTCCACCGATCTGATTGAATGGTTTAAGCGGCCCTTTGCGGATGATTTGCTGTTTTACGGCCCGGCCGAAGCCTTGCTCGCATCCATCAAAATTTCTTTTCTGGCTGCGATAGTCATCAGTCTGCCTGTCATGCTGCATCAGTTCTGGAAGTTTGTGCAGCCGGCCCTGTTGCCCGGCGAGCAACGATGGGGGTTTCCGTTCTTTCTGCTCGCCACTGGGTTTTTTGCACTGGGCCTGGTGTTTTGCAATGTCGTGATCCTCCCGCTGGTGATTGACTTTTTTGTGTCCTTTGGCCTGGAGCGCGAGTTGAAACCAGAACTGGCCGTGGGGACCTATGTGGATTTCAACGTGAAATTCCTGCTGGCGTTCGGGTTTGCGTTTGAAATTCCGTTGGTCCTTTCCCTGTTGGCGCGGGCCGGTCTCGTGTCGTTCAAGCACTTGATTCGTTACCGGCGACATGCGGCGATGCTGGCGCTGATTCTGTCGGCGGTCATCACGCCGGACACCACATTGTTTACGATGCTCTTGATGGCTGTCCCGCTCATCGTGCTCTATGAAATCGGCATTTGGGGCGCCAGGATATTCGGACGAAAACGGACATTCCCGTCCGACTCGCCCGTTTGAAAACAGGTGCCGTTGTCAACTGATACCACCGATTATCATGTGCCTGAATCAACATCATGTCCTGTGACGGGAGCGGCCGTGCAGTGACACGTCCAGGAGTTCCCGTACGGATCGCCTTTGTCTTGTGCGCGACCCTTGTTCCGTGCGTGAGTGGCGGATTCCCTGGCGATGACGCGCGAGAGCGGCACCCCCATCCTCTTGAACGCAACGGCGCCGTGCTGCCGAGCATTCAGGCGCTGGCGACGACCGATGAAGGGACGCTCTATGCCGGTTCGTTCGGGTTCGGGGTTTTTGTCAGTCACGACATGGGCGAGACGTGGGAATCCATCAATGCCGGCCTGGGGGATCGTTTCATTTTATGCCTGAACGTGGATCATCGCGGAACGGTGTACGCCGGGACCGTGCGGGGCGGCGTCTTTCGAACATTGGAAGACGGGAAAACATGGGAGTCGGTGAAGGCCGGATTGCGGTCCGTGGAGGTCAAAGCCCTGTTGACGGGCCACGGGACCATGTATGCGGGAACCGGAAACGGCGTGTACCGATTTGACGAAGCCGCGCGGCGCTGGGTCGTGGTGGCCCCGGGCCTGGAACAAACGTTGGTCACGAGTCTGGCGGTGACGAACGATGTTCACGTCTTCGCCGGAACCGCGGGCAGGGGAGTGTATCGGATTGATGCCGCCGGCTCCGGCGCCGTTCGATGGGAAAAAATAGGTGATCCGCTTGTGGACCCCAAAGAACATTTGCCCCAGACGTATATTCGCGTGATGGCTGTGAGCCAGGATCAACACCTGTACGCGGGCACATTTGACGGAGGCGTGTATCGCAGTCGGGATGCGGGGAAGACATGGCGTCCGCTCGGCCGTTCGTTGCCCAATGATTCGATCCGGGGTATCGTCATCACGGAGACGGCACTCTATGCGGCCACCGGTCTGGGGATCTTCAAAAACAATTTTCAGAACGCCGAATGGGTGTCGGTGAACAACGGCTTGACGGAATTATCCGTACAGGTCCTGATCGGTTCTTCGCGGGGTGTATTGTACGCGGGAACCAGCTCAGGAGCCTTTCGTAGCCATGATGCCGGCGGCCATTGGGTGAACATTGGTGAAAACCTGGGCCGTTACCGGTCAATGCCGCGGCCCTATTTTTGAAAGGAGATAGCATGTCCGACGGGCCGACGATTACAGCAGACACTCAAGCCACCATTGCGATCACTTCCGGCGGCGAATCATGGGGAGCCATTGTCGTGAAATTTTATTCGGACGCGGCGCCCAACCATGTCAGGAATTTTTGCAAACTGGCGTTGGAACAATTTTACAACGGCACCACGTTTCATCGTGTCATCCCCGGTTTTATGATTCAGGGCGGCGACCCGAATAGTAAATCCGCGGATCGCTCCACGCATGGGTCGGGCGGGCCCGGGTATCACGTGAAGGCGGAGTTCAACGATAAATTGCATCAGCGCGGTGTCCTCTCGATGGCGCGTGCCCAGGATCCGGACAGCGCGGGCTGCCAGTTTTTTATCTGCGTGGCGGATTCGTCATTTCTGAATGGCCAGTATACGGCATTCGGAGAAGTGGTCGGCGGGATGGATGTCGTGGACCGCGTGGTCGGCGTCAAGCGCGATAGTCGGGACAATCCGACTGAACGCATTGAAATGACCGTGACGATCGCGGGCTGACGTTGCGGCTGTGGTGTGGAGGCAGGATGTGAACGGTGTATGATGGTGATGTTCGTCAGGGGTGAGGTTGTTCACGATATGCCACAAGTCTTTTGTGCATACGGTCCCAACCTTCACGACTGCTGGAGAATGCATTCATGCCTGATGTCTTGTCAATGGAGCTGGCGAGAGGAATCGAACCTCCAACCTGCGGTTTACAAAACCGCTGCTCTGCCGATTGAGCTACGCCAGCCCGCGCCGGGCGCAAGCATACCAGCCAGGTGAACAATCAGCAAAGCGTCAGTCGCTCCCGGCCCGATTCAAGTCATGCGCGTCCATGGACAGGAGAACCCGGAGGCTCACAGGCTCATGTCCAGGACGACCTTTAACATGCCTGGCGCGGCGGCGCAGGCCAGGGCTTCTCTTCCCTGTTCAATCGGAAAACGTTTCTGAAGAAGCGGCCCTACGTCCACGGCCTGTTCCTGAAGCAACGCCAGCGCTGGCCGGAATGGGCCGCACCGCGATCCCACGACTTTCACTTCATTGATCACGAGCGCCGTCATATCAACGGAGGTGTGATGGCGATGCGTGGATTTGAGCACAATGACGCCCCTGGGACGGACGGATGCGCTGGCCAGAGCAAACCCGTCCGGTGTGCCGGTGGCCTCGACCACGACATCGAAGCCGGACGCGACGGTGTTGGGGGCCTGACAGGTTTGAATGCCTCGGTCGGCAAGAATCCGCAATTTGTCCTGGTGCCGTCCCAGAACTGTCACCTGGCACGGGGCATGGTGCAGGATCTGGGCGCAGAGCAGCCCCAGTTTTCCATCGCCCATGACCAGCACCCGGTCTGTCGGACTGATGGGAACCTGTTCGAGAATTTGACATGCCGCGGCAAGGGGCTCCGCAAACACGGCCTGATCGTCGGTGATTGTATCGGGAAGGGGATGCAGATTGTCGATGGGGAGACACAGAAAATCGGCAAAGGCCCCGTCGCGGCGATCAATGCCCAATGTTGTTCGATGGGGGCAATGGGTCGGTCGGCCGGCGCGGCACACGGGACAGGTCCGACAGGCCGCGTTGATTTCACCCACGACGCGTGTGCCGTTGAGGCGTGAGTGGGGGGCATCTTCGACGATGCCGACGAATTCATGCCCCAACACGCCCTGAAAGCCCATGTAGCCCTGCGTGAGTTCCAGGTCTGTGGCGCAGATGCCTGCCTGGAGTACGCGCACCAGCGCTTCTCCGCTCGCCGGTGTCGGCACGGGATACCGGCTGCGATATTCCAGGGCGGTCGTGAATGTCAGCGCGCGCATGGACAATTTGCCTTTGCCGAGTTGCTGAAGATTAGTGTAGAATCAGCATGATGATCATGATGGCGGTCGTTTCCGCGGGAGGGCGGAAGGCGGTCATGGATTCAGGCTTCGCCGTGGCCGAGTGGTGTTGACCCAAGCCACTCACATCAAAGGAAAATTTTCTATGATTATGGAAATGTTGCACGAATATCGCAAGGACAAAATCTTGATTGCGCTGACCGCGTGGTGTGTGGTCGGGACCATGGTTGTGATGACTCCCCATCCGGCGTCGGCCACCGTTTCTGAAGCGTTCAGCCGTGGGTTTTCGGAAATCGTGGAGAAAGTCCAACCCGCGGTGGTGAACGTCGCGGTGTCGGAGACCGGCGCCCCCCGACGGCTGCCCCCGGGACCGTTTGGTGGTCCGCAGGGTCCTCCCATGCAACCTCCTCCCGGATCTCCAAGACCGTTTAGCCCTCCCGGCATGAGCGCCGGTTCAGGGGTCATTATCAATCAGGAAGGCTACATTGTCACCAACAACCATGTGGTGGAAGACAGCAGAAAGCTGACGGTGACCACGTTTGACGGTAAGGAATTTCCGGCAAACATTATCGGGACGGATCCGAAAACGGACTTGGCTGTGATCAAAATTGAAGGCAACGGTCTGCCTTTTATTTCATGGAGCGTCAATGAGGCGAGCCGGGTGGGCGATGTCGTGCTCGCGGTCGGCAGCCCCTTCGGGCTGAAGTCATCGGTCACGATGGGCATTATCAGCGCGGTGGGTCGCGGCAATGTCGGGATTACGGAGTATGAGGATTTTATCCAAACAGACGCCCCGATTAATCCGGGAAATTCCGGGGGGCCGCTTGTCAATATGGCGGGGGAAATCGTCGGCATCAACACGGCCATTTTTTCCCGCACTGGCGGCTCCGAAGGGATTGGGTTTGCGATTCCCGTTGATATTGCCAGAGATATTGCGAACAGCCTCATCAGGACCGGACGGGTCGTGCGCGGGTGGATGGGAATCGCCATTCAGGAACTGACGCCGGCCCTGGCGCAGTCGTTTCAGCTTCCAGAGTCCTACACGGGTGGGGTGCTGATTAGCGAGGTGAATGAGAAAGGCCCGTCTGCGGGAGGGGTTCTGCAGCGGGGAGACGTGTTGCTTGAATACCGGGGAGAAAAGATTCGGGACATCAATCATCTCAGGCATATTGTGGCCCGGACGATGGTTGGAACGGGGGTCGAAATCACCACTTTGCGCGACGGGGAACTCCGGACGCTGACCGTTGAGGTGGGAGAACGTCCAACGGATGAGATGCTGGCGCGGGGAGGGATGCCCCCGTCTCCGCTGGCCTTGGATAAACTGGACAATGTGCTCACGGGTCTGGATGTCGCACCGTTGACGGATGAGCGCCGGACGCAACTTAACCTTTCCGGCGAGACGACCGGCGTCGTCATTACCGACGTGAAAACCGGAAGCGAGGCGGAAGCGGCAGGGCTGCAACGGGGCGACGTGATTCAGGAAGTGAATCGCGACACGGTGCGCAGTATGGACGATTATCAGCAGGTGGCCGCGCAAATTACCAAAGAGGAACTCGTTGTGCTGTTTGTCAGCCGCAGGGGCAACAACCTGTTTGTGGCGGTGAATCCCCGATAGCGGCCGCGGCTGGGCCGATGGTGCGCAGGCGGGCACGGCGTCATTGAAGCGTTGAAGGCAGACATGGCGGACACGTCAAGATTGAAAACGTGGTTGCAGGACAAGGTGTTTAATCCTTTCGAGGATAAAAAAATGCCGGTCATGCAGCATTTGTTTGAGTTTCAGGCACGGCTAACCAAGGCCGTCATTGTCGTGGCCCTGTTGTTTGTCGGAACGTTTTTCTACGCCGACACCCTGGTGCAATGGCTGCGGATTCCATTGCAGAATATGTTTGTCGCCGGCAGTCTGGAATGGATCCCGACAGAACTGCCGAAAGTCCCGTTTGTGTTTTTGGCGCCCGCCGAAGCGTTGTGGCAGAACCTCAAGGTGGCGGCCCTGTTTGCGCTGGTACTCGCGGCACCCTATATTCTGTGGGAAATCTGGGCGTTTGTGATGCCCGGCCTGCATGTGCAGGAACGCCGATTCGTGGCGCCATTTATCATGGTGAGCACCATCGCGTTTTATCTGGGCCTGGCGTTTTCGTTCTTTTTTGTCCTGCCGTTCGCGCTCAATTTTCTGGTTTCCTATGGCGTGCAGGCCGGGTTCATCCCGCAACTGTCCATTGCCAGTTACGTGGGATTTGCGCTGTGGTTTCTGTTGGTGTTCGGGTTGATTTTTGAAGTGCCGCTCGCGTTGACGCTCATGGCTAAACTGGGGTGGACCGACGCGCCCATTCTGAAGCGGTACCGAAAATGGGCGTTTTTGGGATCGTTTCTTTTTGCTGCGCTCCTGACGCCGACCCCGGATCCCTTTAATCAATGTCTCATGGCGCTACCGATGTATTTTTCTATGAAGTCGGCATTATCAGCGCCGGATTCTTCAAGAAAAAACCGGCTGACATGGAACATGATGCGGACACTGCAGGCGCCGCAAGTGCGTCAACGGGATCGGATGCGCTCCGCTCCAAACCGTCGCCCGAACCAGGGGCGGCCGGGACCGCGTCCGACGAATACGTGGGCATGCCCTGATGTCGAGGTTCTGCCGGGCGATCATGCCGGAGCATTATGATCACTGTTGCGGTGTTGGTCGTCAGCAGTAAAATATATTCCGGAGAAGCCGACGACTCTGGAGAAGCGCGCCTTCGTCGGTATCTGGAAGAGCATGGCGCCCGGATTA
This sequence comes from Nitrospirales bacterium, assembly GCA_965207175.1. Lineage (GTDB taxonomy): Bacteria > Nitrospirota > Nitrospiria > Nitrospirales > UBA8639 > Bin75. Next base: position 651,622 of record OZ242269.1, on the reverse strand, counting down.
TCGCCTATGAAGTCGCTCCGGATGATCGCGACGCGATTCGCCGACAGTTGTTGCGCCTGTGCGAGAACGGTAATCTGCGGGTGGTGTTCACTGTCGGCGGGACGGGCGTGCGGCCGACGGATTGGGTGCCGGAAGTGACGCGGGAAATCATCGAGAAAGAAATTCCCGGACTGGGGGAAGCCATGCGGGCAGAAAGCGCGAAAACAGTTGGGACGGCGATGCTGTCCCGTGGCACGGCCGGAATTCGGGGCGGGACCATGGTGATCAATCTGCCCGGCAGTCCGAAAGGCGCGACAGACAATCTGTCAACCGTGTTTCCGATTCTTGATCACGCCGTCGGGAAAATATCGGGGGGCGCTTCGGGAGGGTAGGTAACATGAAAAATTCTCTTTGCCGCAGACTTCCATTGACCATAGAAACCGATGAACAAATTCGCCAACTGTGGGTGGAATTTAAAGAGCATCTAATAAGTAAGAAAGATTATCGCAAGGAAAATAAGGATAGGTTTCTCAATGGAGCCGGGAAGTTTGTGGATTTTCTATGTGGGATTGAGTCTCAAAAGGGAACTTCTTACTTGCAATCTACAAAAGATGATTGGCCATCAACATGATGCACCAGGTTTTGGCTAAAGTTTTATTGTTGGCTATTGCGATTGCCTTGTGTGCCGTGCCGCCGCAGTCGGAAGGAGCGAGTGGGGCATATTGGCTTTGTTTTGATTCTTATAAATACAGACTCTATCACGCCCTCGAACTTTTGGAAACGGGGTCGGCGGGAGACCCGCCCGCGCCGATTATAAAAGCATGGATAATTTCCGAGCCTTTTGGTGGAGATACTTATAAAGGAACAATTAAAGTTGAAGGAATCGTTCAGGATGCTGCTTATTCTTCAGAAGGACTGACGCATCGGTGGGACTTTGACCTGAATCAGGATGATGGAACTTACGATGCTGCGTTCGTCATTCGCCCAGATGGTAAAGGGCTGTACTACTACTTCGGAAGTCAGAAGTCGGTGGAACCAAGCCTTACTACAAAATGCGAGAAAACCAAATAGTGCAATTTTAATCATGGACCGTAACCGACACTGTGGGGAAAAATATGCCGACTGAATTGCCAATCATGCAATCCTCAACCACGGGCGACACCTGCACGTATATGTGGGCCTGCGCCATTTGCGACGAAAATGAAACCTGTCAGAAAGACAAAGAAGGTCACAGCCGATGGCTGGTGGCGAAACGCATGGAACGCATTGATTATAAAATTCTCGTCATGAGCAACAAAGGCGGAGTCGGGAAAAGCACCCTCTCCACCAATCTGGCCGTGAGTCTGGCGCTGAAGGGGTATGAAGTGGGGATCTGTGACATGGATATTCACGGCCCCAACATTCCAAAAATGGTGGGCGCCGAAGGCCAGCGACTCAAGATCAGCACAGGCGGCGGGATTATCCCCCATCAGGCCTACAACATGAAAATCGCCTCAATGTCGTTTCTGCTCCAGAATTCCGATGATCCCATTATCTGGCGCGACGCCTATAAGTTTGAGTTCATCAATCAACTGCTCGGTGGAGTGGAATGGCAGGATTTGAATTATCTCATTGTGGATTTGCCGCCCGGAACGGGCAATGAGTCCGTGACGACCATTGACCTGATCGGGGAGGTCACGGGTTGCGTCATCGTGTCCACGCCGCAAGAAGTTGCGTTGCTTGATGCGCGCAAGTCCGTCACGTTTGTCCGGGACAGCGAATTGCCGATCATCGGCATTGTGGAAAATATGAGTGGCCTTGATTGTCCGCATTGTCACGAGCACATTGACGTTTTTCGGGCGGGCGGGGGAGAAGCGTCCGCCCAGGACATGGGCGTGCCGTTTTTGGGACGCATTCCGCTGGACCCCGAGGTGGTGCTGCAATGTGATTATGGCGAACCGTATGCCCTGTTCCATTCCGACTTGCCGACAGCCGATGCCTATCACGCCGTCGCCAATCAGGTCGAAGATTTTTGCAAGAAAAAAGGCTCGCTGGTCTCCATCGCAAGCAAGAGCCCGTTCAAGAAAAAATAGGGTTGCCAAATTCCATGGACAGGCTTACCGCTCTCACACATGCGCAGGAGATCGTCCTGAACGCCGCCGCTCCGTTGGGGTGCGAAAAAGTCGGGTTGCTGGACGCGCTCGGCCGCATTCTGGGTGAGGACATTGTGGCGCCGAGAGACAATCCCCCCTGGAGCAATTCAGCGATGGACGGGTTTGCCGTTCGGTGGGAGGACATCAGGAAAGAGCATGAGATCACCAAGCCGGCGGAGTTGACCATCGTTGAGGACGTTCAGGCCGGGCAGGTGGCGACGAAAGCCGTGGGACCCGGAGAAGCCATTCGGATTATGACCGGCGCTCCGATACCTGGCGGGGCCGATACCGTCGTGCGGGTCGAATACACGGAACCGTCCGCCACCAGCGTTCGGGTGTTCCAACCGGAACCCCGGTATGCCAATATTCGTCCCAGGGGAGAAGATGTCAGGGAAGGCGAATGTATCATTCCCAAAGGCACGCAGTTGCGTCCGGCGGAACTGGGCATGCTCGCGATCCTGGCAAAGTCGTTTGTGCTGGTGTATCAACGTCCGCGCGTGGCGATTCTGGCCACGGGTGACGAACTCGCCGACCTGGATGAAAAATTCGACGAGCATAAAATCATCAACTCCAACAGCTACGGCATTGCCGCGGCTGTCCAGGAAGCTGGCGGGATTCCGCTGTTGCTGGGCATCGCCAGGGATTCGCACGAGTCGCTCAAGGAGAAAATTGCGCAGGGCCTGGGATGCGACGTCCTGGTGCTGTCGGGCGGTGTGTCCATGGGCGATTATGACTTTACGAAAGCCGTCTTCGCGGAACTGGGCGCCGACATGCATTTTTGGAAACTGGCGATTCGCCCCGGACAGCCCCTGGCCTTCGGCGCGATCCGGGGTGTACTGGCGTTCGGCCTGCCTGGGAATCCCGTGTCGTCCATGGTCACGTTTGAACAATTGGTGCGAGTGGCGATCATGAAAATGGGAGGCCATCGGCAGTGGGCGCGTCCGGTGGTGCAAGCCGAATTTCAGGAGCAATTTTCCAAACGTCCCGATCGCCGACATTTTCTGCGGGGAATCCTGGAACGCAAAAACGGAACACTGACCGTGCGAACCACCGGTCCGCAGGGTTCCGGGATGCTGACGTCCATGGTCAAAGCCAACGGGCTGATTGATATTCCGGAAGACATCGAAACCGTTCAGCCCGGCGACACGGTTCGCGTCCAGGTCTTGAGCGGAAATTTTTAGCCCATGCCGCCACCCATCCTTTCCTTTGTCGGGCGTTCGAATAGCGGGAAAACCACGTTGATCGAGCGTGTCATTCCTGAATTAACCCGCATGGGATATCGCGTGGCGACCGTCAAACACGCGGGACACGGGTTTGACCTGGACACGAAGGGCAAAGATAGCTGGCGTCATAAGCAGGCAGGCGCCAGCGCCGTTATTGTGGTTTCCAGGGGAAATCTGGCCATGTTTGCCGACGTCCCGGAAGAGGTGAAAGTCGAAGAAGTCAGAGACCGGTTTCTGGACGGCCACACGGATTTGATTATCGCGGAAGGGTGGAAAAGCGAAGGCTATCCGAAAATTGTCGTCGTGCGCGACCAGCTTGACGAAGTCAACATTTCCATTGACGGGGTGCTGGCCATCGTCTCGATGAAACCCATCGAAGCTGCCGTGCCGTGCATTGATCGCGATGATATTTCGGCGCTCGTGAAGTTGATCGTTCGGCACTATCCCCGGATCACCGCTTCCGCCTGACATGAGCCGAAGGACCGTATCCATCATTGTGGTGGTTGTCGGCGTCCTTCTGGCGGCCGGAACGGCGGCGATTCCGTTCACCGACCATCCGCAATTCTGCGCTTCCTGCCATACCATTCGTCCGTCGGTGGAAAGCTGGGAAGCGTCGTCTCACCAAGACGTGACCTGCGTGGAGTGCCACGTACGCCCGGGCCTGAAAGGGTGGATTGAGGATAAAGTACTGGCGGGCCTCGGAGACGTGGCGATAACGTGGTTTGGGACGCCGACTGCCCCGCATGACTTACGTGCCCATGTGGATTCGCCCGTCTGTTTGCGTTGCCATCGCGCGATATTCAAAGTGTCCGAAGTGTCAACGAGGGATTTGCCGGCTCCTGTCAAAGACATCGGACTGGTGATGAGCCACCGGAAACACATGAAGGCGTTTGACCGGCGCGGTCGGGGGGAGGGGTGCACCACCTGTCACGCGCGCGTCGTACACGGCACGCCGGTTAAAGGCTATCCCATTGTCATCCCGCGCGGTCACGTGACGTTGGACATGAAACCGCATTATCCCGATTATCCCGAGGGGTCGGCGTTATGGCAATCGGCCCTGGCCGATTGTGTGCGGTGTCATGACAATAAAACCGCGTTTGAGGGAACGGTGCTTCGCAAAGATTGCGACGTGTGCCACATTGAGAAACACGTCAGGGCTTTTTTGTTTTAACGCCGTGGGTGGCCGTTCTCATGTCAACTCCCATCGTTCGCGTTCGCAATTTGACGAAACGGTTTGGTGATTTTACCGCGGTAGACGATGTCTCGTTCGAGATCCAGGCCAGAGAGACCGTGGGGTTGCTCGGGCCCAACGGCGCGGGAAAAACCACAACGTTTCAAATGATGTTGGGCGTGGTGACCCCCACGCATGGCACGATCGAGATATTCGGGCTGAATCTGCCGGATCATCGGGAGACCATTCTTCAGCAGGTCAATTTTTCCTCGACGTATATCTCGATGCCCTACGCCCTGACCGTGGAAGAAAATCTTCGTGTGGTGGGACGATTATACGGCTTGACGGACGTCAAACGACGCATTGACGACATGCTGAAAAAACTGGATATGGAGAACATGCGTCATACGCTCACCCGCAAACTGTCATCAGGACAAAACACGAGGCTGAACCTGGCGAAAGCCGTCATGACCGAACCGAAAGTCCTGTTTCTGGATGAACCCACCGCCAGTCTGGACCCGGACATTGCGCAGAGGATCAAAGGGTTCTTAAAAGAATGTCGCGAGACGTCGGGCTTGAGTATCCTGTACGCCTCGCACAATATGCGGGAAATGGAAGAAATGTCCGACCGGATTATGATTCTTCGACGTGGAAAAATTATCGCGAAGGGTACCACCGAAGAGGTGGTGGCTCAATATGATGAACGGGATCTTGAACAGGTCTTTCTGAAAATTTCACGAGAATGCGGATGATCACCGGATTGTTGACGCGGCTTTTTCTCCGAGGCCCGCGGAGTGAGGCGAAGGTTTGGGGGGTATTGTGTTGACCGCAACCTTTTCATCAGGCAGGGACGGAGCATGAACGTCGGTCGTGTTACGGCGCTTATTACCAGACACCTCTTTCTCTATCGCCGGAGTTTTCCCCGGTTGCTGGAGATCTTTTACTGGCCCCTGCTGGATCTGGTGGTATGGGGATTTATCACGACGTATTTGGCACAGGACGGGAAGGGACTGCACGCCGCCGTGACGTTTTTTCTGGGCGCGCTCATTTTCTGGGATCTTCTTTTTCGCGCGCAGCAGGGGATTACCATTTCGTTTCTGGAAGAAATCTGGTCGAGAAATCTCATGAATTTATTTGCCAGCCCTCTGACCGCCGGAGAATTTCTGGTGGCGATGATGGCCATGAGCGTCTTCAAGGTGATCGCCGTGTTCATCATCATGACGTGTTTCGCCCTGTTTTTTTATTCGTACAACGTCTTTGTCATGGGATTGTCCCTCCTGCCGTTTGTTCTGAATCTGATTGCCACCGGGTGGCTCATCGGCATTCTCACCCTGTCGGTGATTATGCGGTTCGGCCAGCAAGCGGAAGTTCTGGCCTGGGGGCTGGTCTTTCTGTTTCAACCCATCTCCTGTGTGTTCTATCCGCTCTCCGTGCTTCCCGGTTGGCTGCAACCGCTGGCCTTGGCGAATCCCGCCGCGCATGTGTTTGAGGGCATGCGCGGGGTCCTGTTGCATCACATGGTTCCCTGGGACCGTCTCGGATGGGCGACTGGCCTGAACGTGCTGTATTTGCTTGCCATGATCGCGGTGTATCAATACACGTTTTCCTTGTGCAAAGACCGCGCTCTGCTGGTACGGGTGGGGGAGTAGTCCGCGCCGCGTTCCTAGTAGCGCCGCAAGTCGGGAATCGCGGTTTTCCATACATGCCTTCGCGCGATGCTCCACGTGCGATCCAGGATCGCGTTGAGATCGGGGGCGGTGCGCGCCACGACTTTGACGACCAGTCCTGGAACGGACGTTTCCGACACCCCTCCCAGGATGTGCCCGGTGTGGTTCTCGATCGCCGAGGCCAGGGCTTCCCCTGTGTGTTCCCACGTTGACGACGGGGTCGTCTCGTTCACGATAAAGAGGGATCCCGCGTAATTCCATCCCCGGTCAAACGTCAGACATCCTTTGTCACGAGTCGGCGCAAGGACATACCGTTCTTCGAGGGCGCGTTTGTCCGAAAGCGTGATCGTGATCCGATTGCTGAAATGGGCAAACGCCCACCGTTCTCCCAGGGCAATGCGGCCCGCCGCCACGGCGTCCCGGAGGAGAAGGGAGGCGCCCGTCCCAAGCCGTATGGCGATACGTTGATCAAAGCGCGAACCGGCAAACGGAATGGTGAGTTCGGGAAGCCATTCCATGACGGCATTGGGACCGACGGTCACGTCAATGGATTGACATGCGGGGCCTGTGTCGGTTCGGTAAATTCTGGTGGCCGAGGGCGTTGTGAAAAGCACGTGCGTGTCGCGTCCCAGCGTGGCCCGAAGCGAACACATGTCTCCTCCGAGGAATCCTCCAGACGGGTTGCCGAGAAACGTCGTGGCGCATCCCGTGTGGTCGAGATAGAGGGGAGGGAAGGCATACCAGGGATGAGAACAGCGTGAATACGAGGAGACGGTTTTGCCGTTCCGGTTTTCGTATTCCAGGACAAGTTCCCCCGTGCGAGTTGGGGGAGACGTCGTCCCGGCGCCCGGCGACTGCGGGACTGCCCGGAGCCGCTTTTTGAACGAGGCCCGTGCGGCTGGCGTGGATGCCGCGGATGCTGTCAGTGTTTGGTATGTGCGCGCAGACATTGTTCCACCCATTCCGCCACCCGGTCGACGCCGTCGCCGGAGAGAAGGTTGGTAAAGATGAAAGGTTTGTCTCCCCTCATGCGCCGGCTGTCCCGATCCATCGTTGACAGGTCCGCACCGACGTGCGGGGCCAGATCTGTTTTATTCACCACCAGGAGTCCGGACCGTGTGATCGCGGGCCCGCCCTTCCTTGGAATTTTATCCCCCGCGGCGACATCAATCACATAGATCACCTCATCCACGAGTTCCGGGCTGAAGGTGGCCGCCAGATTATCCCCGCCGCTTTCCAGCAAGACCAGCTCCAAATCAGGCACGCGGGCGATCAGTGTTCCAATGGCGTCCTGATTGTGGGAGGCATCTTCCCGGACAGCCGTGTGCGGACAGCCTCCGGTTTCGACGCCGAGAATCCGTTCCGGGGGCAGTACGCCGCGTTTGGTCAGAAACTCGGCGTCTTCTTTTGTGAAAATATCGTTGGTGACGACGGCGAGCTGCACGTGGGACTGGAGTGCGCGGCACAGGACTTCGACCAAAGCGGTTTTTCCGGAACCCACGGGCCCGCCGACTCCAATGACGGTGACGGCGGTGTTCTGTGTGCGTATGGCGCCGGCCCCTTCGGGGTAATGCTCACCGACGTGCATGGTTACGACCTGAACAGTCTGGTGGTTAATCGGGCATGACGCATGGCGTAAATATCCTGAATGGGGGTCCATGACGTCATGGGCGTGCCGGCGTCAACGGTGTGACTGATCTCGACGATAAGCGGGATCCATGCTGCCAGCAACCGTTGACCTTCCCGCTGACCGATGGGAAGCAATTTATACGAAGACGACACGAAGCCAGTGACGGCCTGGTACAGGAACCCGGCGACCGCGCATTGCCGGTTCCACCCGTCCGCTTGCAGGTTGATTCCCAGAATCACGGCCCAATGTCCTGGTGAACGTCCCGAATCAACGACTTCGCGAAACGCTTCAAACATGCCGTGAGCGTTCCCGTGGCGGATCGCATTGTGGAACAGGCTACGCCCCATTTGACGACCAGCCATGCGTGTTTCCTTGCACAATTTCATCGCCTCAAGCGCGCGATCGGCCCGTATGATGCCTTCGAGATCACGGCTGAAGGCGGCACGATGCCCACGGGCCAACGCCACGGCTTCGCATCCGCCCAGTCCCCACCACAGGTAATCCGCGACGTACCGGTTCAGGTCTTCGGACGTTTGCACGTTCCCTTCCTGCACGGCGGTTTCCAATCCCGAAGAAAAGGCAAATCCGCCCGATGGGAACAACGTGTCGAGATGGCGGAATCCGAGGAGGAACGAACGAGTAGTCATCCTGGTGTCGCGTCGGGACATTTGTCATGAACGCCGGAGACAGCGCTAAAACAGAAAATAGCGTTGCGCCATTGGTAAAACGGCCATGGGCTCGCAGGTCAACGGCTGGCCGTCGGCCTTGACGACATAGGTTTCGGAATCCACTTCCATGTGGGGAAGCGCGTCGTTGAGTTTCAAATCCCGCTTGCTGATACTTCGACAATGCCGGACGGCCGAGACCCGTTTTTGCAGGCCCAGGCTCGCGGGAACCCCGCGGGCAATCCCCGCCTGTGAAAGAAAGGTCACGCTCGTGGTGAAGGGTGTTCGGCCGCAGGCTCCGAACATGTGGCGACTCAACACCGGCTGCGGCGTGGGAATGGACGCGTTGGGGTCGCCCATCGCCGCTTCGACCGGAAACCCTCCTTTGAGTATCAGTTCCGGCTTTACGCCGAAAAACGCCGGGTTCCAGAGGACCAGGTCGGCCAGTTTGCCGACTTCTACCGATCCCACTTCATGCGCGATGCCATGGGTGATTGCCGGATTAATGGTGTATTTGGCCACATAGCGTTTGGCCCGAAAATTATCATGATGTTCTCCCGACTGTTGCGCGCCGTCCGGGTGCAGATGCCCTCGCTGTATTTTCATCTTGTGGGCGGTCTGCCAGGTTCGCGTGATCACTTCGCCGATTCGTCCCATGGCCTGGGAATCCGACGACATGATACTGATCGCGCCCATGTCGTGGAGGATGTCCTCCGCGGCGATGGTTTCCCCGCGAATGCGGGATTCGGCAAACGCGATGTCTTCCGGTACGCGGGGGCTTAAATGGTGACAGACCATCAACATGTCCAGATGTTCGTCAATGGTGTTGACCGTAAACGGCATGCTGGGGTTGGTTGAGGACGGCAGGACGTTCGCCTCTCCGCACACACGAATGATATCCGGAGCATGCCCTCCTCCCGCTCCTTCGGTGTGAAAGGCGTGAATGGTACGTCCGCCGAACGCTCGAATGCTGTCTTCCACAAAACCCGCTTCATTCAACGTGTCGGTATGGATCGCGACCTGGACGTCATGGTCGTCCGCGACGTCGAGACATGTGACGATGGCCGCGGGCGTCGTTCCCCAATCCTCGTGCAGCTTGAGGCCGATGGCGCCCGCTTCAACCTGCTCGACTAGCGCGTCGGGAAGAGACGCGTTACCTTTTCCCAGAAATCCAAGGTTCACCGGAAATCCGTCCGCCGCCTCCAGCATGCGGCTGATATTCCATGACCCCGGGGTGCACGTGGTGGCCTTCGTGCCCGTTGTCGGTCCGGTTCCGCCGCCAAGCAGGGTGGTCATGCCCGCGGACAACGCTTCGGGAATCAGTTGCGGACAAATGAAATGCACGTGACTTTCGATGCCGCCGGCGGTCACAATGTTCCCTTCCCCCGCGATGACTTCCGTCCCCGGTCCGATCTCCATCCCCGGCGTGACTCCCGCCATGAGATCCGGGTTGCCCGCTTTCCCGATGGCGGCAATGCGTCCTTCACGAATGCCGATATCCGCTTTGACAATTCCCCAATAATCAAGAATCACCGCGTTGGTCACCACCATATCCAAGGCGCCGCTGGCACGTGTGGCGGTGGGGGACTGCCCCATGCCGTCCCGAAGGACTTTCCCGCCGCCGAACTTGGCTTCCTCGCCGGGCGTGGTCATATCCCGTTCCACTTCGATGAGCAGCTCGGTGTCAGCCAGGCGGATTCTGTCGCCCGTGGTCGGCCCGAATAAATCCACGTATTGACGGCGGGGAATGTTCATCGGGAGACTTCCTCTTCCACAAAGCCCTGTTCGGCGGCTCGTGCCAGGGCTTGCGCCTTGACGCGAGCATCATCGAGCGAGCCGTTGGTCAATCCATTGATGCCATAGGCTATGCGGTTTCCCCCGAACGCGACAAGCGAGACGTGCTTTTCTTCCCCCGGTTCAAATCTGACGGCGGTGCCCGAGGGGATTTTCAGCCGAAAGCCGAACGCCCGTTCCCGTGGAAATCGCAGCGCGCGGTTGGTTTCAAAGAAATGACAATGCGAGCCGACTTGAATGGGCCGGTCGCCATGGTTGACTACCGTCAGTGTGATGGAGGGACGGCCGGCAAATGCCGTGATGGCCTCGTCGGCCAACAGGATTTCTCCCGGAATGAGAGGGGGCCGTGCGGCCGTATCCACCGCTTGACGTGCTGGCCGGCCGGCGGATTTCGCGACCGGGGCTTTGGCGGGAGAACGGGCTGGCCGGGGCTTGTTCGGTACCGGCGGCCGTGTCCTGTTTTGGGGTTTTCCTGGCATGGTGAACGCTCTGTCTCTTTATCGAATCGGCGTGTGGATGGTGACCAGTTTTGTTCCGTCGGGAAAGGTGCCTTCCACCTGAATCTCCGGCACGATCTCCGGCACGCCCGGCATCACGTCATTCCTGGTCAAAATGGTTGCCCCATAGCTCATCAGGTCGGACACGGAGCGTCCGTCCCGAATGCCTTCCAGTATCGCGGCGGTGATATACGCGACCGCTTCGGGGTGATTTAACTTCAGCCCGCGGTTTTTCCGGTTACCGGCAAGCTGCGCCGCCACGCAGATGAGTAATTTTTCCTGTTCTCTCGGGCTGAGATGCATGGCGTTACACGACCAAGTGTTGTTTGATCTGTTCCTCTGTCAAGTCGGCGGCGGGACCCGATGCCACCACGGCGCCTTTGGCCATGAGCACGAAGGCATCCGCCAATCGGGACGCAAATTCAAAATATTGTTCGACTAACAAGATAGCGAATCGGTGTTGTTTTTTAAAGTCTGCAATCACTCGCTCGATTTCGATGACAATGGACGGCTGAATGCCTTCCGTCGGTTCGTCCAGCAGCAACAGTTTCGGTTGAGTCAGCAAGGCCCTTCCGATTGCGACCTGTTGCTGTTGTCCGCCGCTTAGCACCCCTCCCGGTCGGGCCAGCAGCGCGGGCAGGGCTGGAAAAATGGCGTATATTTCTTCATGGGCCGATTCGGAGGTCTTGTGGTCTTTGGGGCCTTGACGGGCTTCAAACCCCAATCGGAGGTTTTCCTGAACCGTCAATTGCGAAAACAGTTCCCGTCCCTGGGGCACGTACGCGATGCCCTGCGCCACCCGCCGATCCGGGGGCTGCCCGGTGACGTCTTTGTCGTTGACGTAGACACGGCCGGCACTCGGTTTGAGCAGCCCCATGATGGTTTTCAAGAGGGTGGTTTTCCCGACCCCGTTTCGACCCATGAGGCAGACGACCTGCCCCTCCCGGACTTCCAGGGAAACATCCCGCAGAATATGGCTTTCTCCATAAAAGACATTGAGCGTCTCACATCGAAGCATGGGTTTCCTTTCGTCGTCCAAGATAAATTTCGACGACACGAGGATCGTTCTGGATGTGCTCGACGGGCCCTTCGCAGAGGACGGTGCCTTCGTGCATGACCGTGACCGTCTTCGCAATCTGTCTGACAAATTCCATGTCATGTTCAATGACGATCATGGAATGCTTGTCGGTCAGCGACTGAAGCAGTTCGCCGGTTTTTTCTGTTTCCCGGTCGGTCATGCCCGCAACGGGCTCATCAATAAGAAGGAGTTCGGGGTCCTGGAGAAGTACCATGCCGATTTCCAGCCACTGTTTTTCTCCGTGTGACAGTTGGCCGGCAAGCACATGGGCTTTCTTCATCAATCCGATGGTCTGTAGCGTCCGGGCGATGGTGTCCGATTCCTCGCTGCTCACCCTGGACAACAGGGTGGCAAAGACGCCCTTGCTGCTTCGGCGTAGCGAGAGGTCCAGATTGTCCCACACGGGGAGGGTGGTATACACCGAGGGCGTCTGGAATTTTCGGCCAATGCCTAACGCGGTGATCTCATGTTCTTGAAGGCCGATCAGATCCGTGGACTGTCCAAACACGACGCGGCCTGATACCGGCCGCACTTTTCCTGAAATCACGTCCAACAACGTGCTTTTGCCAGCTCCGTTGGGTCCGATCACGACTCGAAGCTCGTGATAATTCACCGACAGATTGAGAACGTTCAGGGCTTTAAACCCGTCAAAATCCACGGTGACACCCTCGAGATACATAATCGAGCGTTGATGTTGATGACGGGACCCCATGACCTTTCGTCCACTTGCCTCCTCTATGTTGGCCAGATCGGTTGGGGTATCATCCATGGCGGTCGTTCATCTTTCACGTTGGTCGGTTGCCGACGCCGTCTTGGAATCCACGGATTTGGATTTTCCAAAGGGCAGTGCCGCATGGGCCTTCCTGAACAGACCGACGATGCCCGTCGGGAAAAACATGACGACGGCGATAAAGATCCCGCCCAGGAACAGCAGCCAGAGTTCGGGAAAATGATTGGTCAAAAAACTTCGCATCCAGTTGACGCCGGTCGCCCCGATAATCGCGCCCGATAAGGTTCCCCGTCCCCCCACGGCCACCCAAATAATCATCTCAATCGAGGGAAGCACGCCGATCTGGTTGGGCGTGATAATGCCGACCTGCGGAACGTAGAGCGCGCCGGCGATGCCCGCCAAACCGGCCGAGAGCACAAACACGAACAGTTTATAATTGGCGGGCGAGTATCCGGAAAACAGCACCCGCTGTTCGCAGTCGCGAATGGCGATCAAGACCCGTCCCGTCCGGGACTGGGTGATCCAACGACAGAGCAGATAGGCCAATCCCAAACACAGGATGGTCAAGGCATACATCACGCGCTGGGTGGCGGGATCATTCAGCGGAAATCCCAGGATGTGCTTGAAATCGGTTAACCCGTTCGTGCCTCCCATGTTCGTTTCATTACGATTGAAGACCAGCCAGACCGCGAGCGCGAGCGCTTGCGTGATGATGGAAAAATACACGCCGCGAATTCTACTGCGAAACACGACAAAACCAAAGATTGCCGCGAACGTCATCGGCACCAGCACGACTGCGGCCAGTGAAAACCAGAAACTGTAAAACGGCGTCCAGAACCAGGGAAGCGCCTTGACCTGATTCCAGACCATAAAGTCGGGAAGGGCGCTGCCGTACATGCTTTCCGCGCCGATTTCCAGCATCAGGTGCATGCCCATGGCATAGGCGCCCAATCCGAAAAACACGCCGTGGCCGAGACTCAATACTCCGGTATGGCCCCAAAGCAAATCAATGCCCAGCGCTAAAATGGCAAAGGCGAAAAATTTTCCGAAGAGATTCAGGGTAAAGTCGGAAACGTGAAACAGGGAATCGTCGGGAAGGACATTGAGCAGAGGAAGACCCACGAGCAAGACGAATCCCGCGATCCAGAATGACGGGCCTCCCACCGCGCGAGCAATGTCCCGGTCGTGTTCAGGAATCAAGGTGGCGTCCCTTCAGCGCAAACAGTCCGGATGGACGGTATTGCAGAAACAGAATGACCAGGACCAGAATCGTCACCTTTCCATAGACGGCTCCGAAACTCGGTTCCAGTATTTTATTCAGCGTGCCGATGCCCAGGGCGGCCGTAATCGTGCCGGCCAGTTTCCCCACTCCGCCGGTCACGACCACCATGAAAGAATCAACGATGTAATTCCGACCGAGTTCGGGATCAACGTTTCCCACCATCGTGAGCGCGCTGCCGGCCAGCCCCGCCAGCCCCGAGCCGAATGCAAAGGTATAGGCGTCCAGCTTTCTGGTCGGAATGCCCAGGCAGGCACTCATCTCGCGATTTTGCAGAACCGCCCGGATCCGAAGGCCGATGCCCGTTCGAAAGAGGATCGCATAGAGGCCGGTCACACAGAGGAAGGCGAGTAGAATGATGAAGAGTCGGTTATGCGGAATCTGCACGCCGACCATGATCTGCACGCTGCCTTTGAGCCAGCTTGGCGCCTGAACCGCCGTGAGGTCCCCAAAGATGATACGGGCGACCTGAATCAGGACAAGCCCGACCCCCCACGTGGCCAGGAGTGTTTCGAGCGGTCTTCCATAGAGGAATCGGATCAGCGTTCCTTCCATGATCCATCCGACAAGGCCGGCGATTGCAAAGGCGCAGGGGAGGGCGAAGAAAAAATAATAATCAAAGAACTGGGCGCCGAGGCAGGCTTTGAAAATTTCCTGGACGACAAACGTGGCATAGGCCCCGATCATCATCATCTCCCCATGCGCCATATTGATGACGCCCATGAGGCCGAACACAATGGCAAGCCCCAGCGCCATGAGGAGCAGAATGGAACTCAAGCTCAACCCCTGCAGCAGAATTTCCAAGCCGCTTGCGATGTCCTGCCATTTTTGGATGCGGTGACCGGCTTTCACCGCCGCGTTGCGGAGCGTTTGCTGTTCCGGGGTGTCCGCCGGCAGGTCGGCCAATTCCTGTAAAACCGGCAGGGCGGCGGCACTCCGCAGATCCCCCAGCTTCTGAATGGCCACCAGCCTGCCTTGTGCGTCCGCATGTTCCACGTTGAGTAAATTGATCGCTTCTTCCAGGTCGTATCTGACCCAATGATCCTGCTCGCCGGACAAGGCGTTGCGGAGTGTCGGCAAAGCCTCCCGCGTCCCTCGCACGCCAAGATCTCTGGCGGCGGCGCGGCGGGCTTCCGTGTCCTGGCTGGCCAGGCCGGCTTGATTCCGGAGGAGATTGATGACCGGCTTCATCAGTCTTCGAACCCGTCGGTGTGTTGCTGTGCGGAGTGCTTCAAGTTGAGGGAGCAGGGTGGGGTCGCCGTGTTCCAGCAGATGGGTCACGGCATGTTGTTTTTCTGTCCAGGTCCCTTCCGTGAGAGCGGTCAGCGCTTCATGAATCCCGACCGCGTCAGTCGGCGTTGACGGGGGAGTCGGTACCTGGGCCCATCCCACGGATTGCAGGCTGAACAGACACCAGAACAACACAGCCATCGGTGGGAGCCGCGCCTGTGTGAACCATCGCGTCATTGGGGAGGTGTGTGAAGAATGCGGCCTCATGTTCGTTGTGTTGTCGATGCCATCGCAACGGGAAGGCGGGCCGGGTATCAGGGAACGATACCCGGCCCGCTGTGCGCTAGGTCTTTTTGTAGGTGCCTTTGTGGTTCACCCAGTCACATCCCTTCTCGGGGTTGGTGTATTCACTCCAGGGTTCTGCCCGCACGAGGTCGGTTTTGGAAAGAATCGTAAATTGTCCGTTTTCACGAATCTCGCCGATGAGCACGGGCTTGTAGGTATGATGATTGACCTCGTCCATTTTTTTCCTGCCGCCGGGCGCGTCGAATTCCAATCCGTACACGGCTTTTCGCACGGCATCCACATTGGTCGTCCCGGCTTTTTCCACGGCCTGTTTCCAGACGTGTACTCCGAAATACGCGGCTTCAATCGGATCATCGGTAACCCGTTTGCTGCCGCCGGGGAGGCCCTGTGTTTGACAATAGGCCTTGAATTTGGACACGAAGGTATCGTTCTCCGGCGTCTTGAGGCTTTGAAAATAATTCCAGGCGGCCAGGTGGCCGACCATCGCGCTCGTGTCCATGCTACGCAGTTCGTCTTCGGCCACGCTGAAGGCGATGATGGGCACGTCTTCGGAGCGCAGTCCCTGATTGGCGAATTCTTTGTAGAACGGCACGTTGCTGTCCCCGTTAATCGTACTGATCACTGCCGCGTCCCCGCGACGGGAAAATTTCCTGATGTTGCCGACAATGGTTTGATAATCCTGGTGATGAAACGGGGTGTATTCTTCGCCGATATTGGCGGCCGGCACGCCTTTGGCGAGCAGCATAGCGCGCAGAATTTTATTCGTCGTGCGGGGATAAACGTAATCCGTTCCCAGCAGGTAGAACTTTTTGTATGCTCCGCCTTCTTCGCTCATCAGGTATTCCGCGGCTGGCACGGCCTGCTGGTTGACGGCCGCTCCGGTGTAGAACACGTTGCGCGAACATTCTTCCCCTTCGTATTGCACGGGATAGAACAGCAGCCCGTTATGACTTTCAAAGACGGGAAGAACGGATTTTCGGCTCACGGACGTCCAGCAGCCGAATACGACGGCGACCTTGTTGACCATGAGCAGTTGTTTGGATTTTTCCGCGAAGAGGTCCCAGTTGGACGCGGGATCAACCACGACCGGCTGAATTTGTCTTCCGAGCACGCCCCCCGCGGCGTTGATTTCTTTGACGGCCATTAGCACGACGTCTCGTAATGACACTTCGCTGATGGCCATGGTGCCGCTCAAGGAATGTAGCACGCCGATTTGAATGGGTTCCTTGTTGGCCGCGTATGACAGCGCGTAATTTCCCAGATTGCCCAGCAGCGCCGCCACGCCAAATCCCGCCGCCACTTTGCCGGTATTCGTTAAAAATTCGCGCCGGTTTTTTTCGTCCGTCCGGTCGCTCCGTGTCTCTTCTCCATGATGGTCATGCTTCAATGCTAATGTTTTGTCCATTGTCTGTTGCTCCTTGTAAGGTGTCGTGCTGGTTTGAGAGCATACTGGTTGCCGGTCAAAGCTGCCATTGAAGGGCCAGCTTGACCGTGCCGATTTCGTCGCCGTCCACATCCCCCGCCCAGTTTCGTCCTTTTGTGGCGATATCGCCGTACTGGTAGAACAGCGAAATGCTGGCATTGTGTCCGTCAATAATGTAATTCGTCCCGATTTCATATTCGTTCCGATAGGTGCTGTGCCTGGGCCTGGTTTCCGTAAAACGCATATAGGGTTGTAATTGTCCGACCCCGATTTTTTCAGGGAAAAGATACAAGCCCGTCATGGTCCAGGAGTGGCCGTCAAACAGGCAAAAGCAGTCGGAGTTACCAGCATCATCTACCGCACCAAGCGCCTCCGTATTTAACCCAGTCTCAAAAAATTTGTATTCTCCTTCAAACGTCAGAACGCCGTTGTCCGGCAGCACTTTTTCCATGAGGAGGTCAGTGCTATAGCCGCGGAAATCTGATTGATTGTCTTTGGTCCCGGCGCCGTCCTTGTGGTATTGCCCGGCAAACGCGAGGGTCAGAATATCTCCCTGGCTGCCGTAGTAAGTGCTGCTGGTGTAATAGCCAGGATTCTGTTCGACGTTCCAGAAGTTGTAGCTCATGCGACCCGCCCAGAGCAGATTGTCGCTGGTGTTCGGGCGGTTAGCTTTCCCGCTGTCTACGCCGTCAAAAACACCCACGACGTAGGTCAGCCGTTTATCCTCGAAGAAGGCGCCCCAGACGTTGACGCCATCGTCACGGCCAAACCGTCCGGCCACGAAGTTGCCGAAATCAGACGGGTAAAACGGTGTCTTGTTGAAGTCAAACGTATTCTGAAAATAGGGGCCATCCAGTTCGGCGCGGTCTGCGGGAACCAGCATCCGACCGGCCCAGACGTTGAAATACTGATTGAATTCCAACTTCCCAATCGCGTCGAGGACGATCATTGTGCCACCGTCCCCGCAATCCGTGCAGTCCGTGTTGAACTCGATTTTCATGTATTTGTGGATTTGCCCATTGACATAGAGTCGCATATTGTCCAGTTTGAAATCGTTGGCATCGGTCATCTGCCCGTCGCCCGTCCGCTCTCCCTGTACCGCGAAGCTGGTGCGTGCGCCGGCGCCGATACTGATCCATTTGGTCTCGTCTATTTCCAGCTTTGCCCCCGCAAACACGGGCGGCGCGATCAACATACTCACCGCAAAGACAATCGCCACTATCTTGTTGGTCAATCTATCCATAACGTGGTGTCCTTTCCTGCCTCGTCGTACGTCCAGACCGAAGCGCCATGGCGTTTCGGAGTGATTGTGCCAGGAGGATCGGATAAAAAAAAACGCCCTCCTGGTTCTTCCTGTGAACCAAAAGGACGTCGCTGTCCCTGTCTGATTTTTCGGTGGCCTGTGAGAGAACTTCGTCGTTCTCATCACGCCATGCCAGCCTGTTGCTGGGCTTATAGAGCAAGCGGCGCAAGATGTCAAGCTCGCCCTGTCCGGCACGGTTTGTGTTGCGTCCGCCCGCCAAACGTGGTGCACTGGAATGGAGAGGGTGGCGGATGATGAAACGCGACGTTCCAGGCGAGCCGGTGTCCGGGTGTCTTATTTATGATTCCCGTTGTCGTCTTTGTGTGGCGGTGAAACACAAACTGGAGCGGACGGGGCGTTGCGGGATTATTCAGTTTGTGCCTTACGATAGCCGCAGGGCGCGGGAATGTCTTGGGGAACGCTATCAGGCCGGCCGCCGTCCTCCCATGGCGTATTGGGTTGACGGGAAGGGAACGGTGTATGGCGGACCGGAGGCGTTTCTTCCGTTGCTGCCGGGCTTGATGGCCGGAAAGATCTTCCTGTTTTTCTGGCGGTTTCGCGCGGGCCGCCGGCTCCTGGGTGCGCTCTACCGGCTTGTGGCGACGTATCGCTATCGTTGGTTCGGGTCTGTTGAGTCATCCGGGGTTTGACTTTCAGGCCTTCTCCTTGCCACGATGACGCGGTGTGATTCCCGGCCGTTCGTTGATTGATTGTCCTGCGTGGCCATCTCATGTGGAAGCAAAATTTTCTCTTTCGTGCTCACGAAGACGTCCCGTTGCCGCAAACGGAACAGGACGTGTTTTATGAAACCGACCCGGCGCTGGACAGTTCCGGGCTGCACGTGGAGAAGTATATTTCGGTCTGGCTGCAGGGGGAGGGGGAGGATGATCGGCCTTCGGCCTATACCACTGTGTACGTTCGGACGGCCACGCTTGATCCCGTCAAAAATGTCGGATTTTTGCAGCCTCTACAGGGGCGTACCCACCAAATCAGGCAGATGCTTTCTCCCGGGCAAAAAACATTTTTGAAGGATTGGCTGACACGCGCCAATCCCGATGCCTGGAAAGAAGCCGATGACTGTTTTCGGACGGTATTTGAAAACGGGTAGAGGGCGTCGCCCGTGTCCACCCCCGCAGGCGTACGCCCTGCCAGTCAAGCTCCAGCTTCAGCGACATGCCGTGAGCCAACCGCTTGCTCCCATCATTTCTTTGCGCAATCGCAAGATGTGAACTTAGACAGATGGAGCGGTCAAAGAGGCATGGGGAAGGTGTGCGGACGCGCCACTCCGGAAAACGATTTGAGGACCGAAGAGGATGTGACGTGCGAAGGTCAGCACGACTCCCCGGGCTTCAGTCGCTTTCAGCAATTCTGTGAATCCTTCCCGGAGCGTTGCGTTGATAAGCGCCTCCATGTCGTGGTGATTGAAGAACATCTTCTTACTGGTTTTACCGGCCGCAATTGTCACTCGCATCGTGTTTCCATCGGCGATGTTATGAATCATGAATGTCATCGTCGCCTCAACTTCAAGCAAGGAGTACAGCATTCTGTCGGTGACGTCGGCCCTGAATTCCTTGATGTCGGCCTCAATGCGGATCTTGGAGGACTTCGCGTCTGTGTCGGCGGAGGCGGAAACCCCCGACTGATTCAGGAAGTGAAGAAAATTTTGTGTGACTGTGTGACTGAGGCTGCCGTCCTTCAGACCGATAGACTCTTTCCCCCCTCCACGACTGATATGGACGCCCAGGTGTTCGGTCTCGTCGCGCTGATCCTGAAAGGCGGCCACCGCAACGGCCAGACTGGATTCCTGCATGGCAGGCTCCATTTCCATGTTTGGGAGATGCAATGTGGCGATGTTTCCATGACAGCCTGCAAGGGACAAACCTGCCAGTAGCAATCCGGTGATGATCGAGTGTTGCATGGGATGGCACTCCTTTTCCGATGAGTTGAAAGCATGAGACGACACCGACGACGGTTTCATTCGATTGAAGCCTCTGCGCAGAACATTATGGACAATATGTCAACATGAGGAAAGACGGATTTTATATCAATCTTGAGAGCAAACTCAAGCACGAGGGCGAATGTGGTTTGGCGGACGGACAGAGCGGTGAGAACGCCAAAGGTTTTTGAATGTGTGCGGCACGCAGGAGAGGCAACGTCGCGATTGTTCAGGATTTGACTTTCCGACCGATTCCTTGCCACCATGACATGTGGTGCCTTGCCGTTTTTTGTCCGTCGTGACTGCCTGATGTGGAATCGAAATGTGCTCTTCCGCGTTCACGAAGCTGTCCCCTTGTCTCAAACGGAACGTGATGTGTTGTATGAAACGGCTCCGGATCGTTCCGGGTTGCACGTGGAGAGGTGTAGTGCTGTCTGGCTGTAAGGAGAGAGGGACGATGACAAGGGTAGGTTCATCACACGATGGACGGCGGGCACTCGACACATGCGGAACCGGTCCGCGCGAAGGATGCGATCCTCCCCATTTCCCCTGACTCATGGATATTCACGTTGATGTCGTGGTGGTTGGCGCAGGCGGCGGTGGAGCCGTTCTGGGCCTTGCGCTGGCCAGAAAGGGCATTCGTTCCATTGTGCTTGAACAAGCCCCCGGTCCCCCCGTGGGCATACGCGGAGAAATT
This sequence comes from Nitrospirales bacterium, assembly GCA_965207175.1. GTDB lineage: Bacteria > Nitrospirota > Nitrospiria > Nitrospirales > UBA8639 > Bin75. The sequence continues at coordinate 630,882 of OZ242269.1, read as the reverse complement.
CTTCAGCCGAACGGGCAAAGGATTCTGGATGAACTGGGTCTGCTGGATCACTTGCCCGCTGATGCGGTGCGTCCCATCAGGCATTTTCATTTTCGGCAAATCGGCAGCGGGCGCCTCTGCTCGATTGACTATGGCGAGTTGCCCCCTCCCTACAATCGCGCCCTGGGGACGCTGCCGCATGTTGTCCACCGAGCGGTGCTGGGGGCCCTGGAGAAACACAATCCGGGGGGGCTGTGGTATGGCGCATCCTTTGTCAAGGTCTTGAAGCGGGACGGGACCGTCATCGGGGTGGAAGCCGACGTTGAAGGCAAACCCGTGCGCATTGCCGCCAAACTTGTCGTGGGCGCGGACGGCCCGTTTTCCAAAGTTCGTGGCGCGCTTGAGATTCCGGCCTCTCTGCACCGGTATGCCGACAGCTATCTTGTGGCCATTCTGGATTGTCCGGAACGGCTGGACGACGCGCAGTATTTTCTGGGGAAAAAAGAAATTTTTGGCGTGTTCCCGGCCGCGGAGGAGAAAGTCTACCTTGTGTACATGATCATGGCCGACTCCATGGATGCCCTGCGAGCGGCGGGAGTTGAATCCCTGCAAGCACGATGGATTGCCATTTACCCGGATCTGTCAGCCACGTTTCGGGGGTTTCAGACCTGGGAGCAGTCGGCATGTATGCCTACTGGTCGGGTTCGTGCCGCCACATGGGTTGCCGATGGGGCTGTGCTGATCGGGGATGCCGCTCACGGGATGAATCCGCACGCGTCGCAGGGGCGCATGCAGGCCATGGCCGATGCCGTGTCCCTGGCGGACCTGGTGCCGTCGTGCCTGGCCGAAGACGATTTTTCCGCGGCAAAACTGCGCGCGTATGAAACACAGCGTCGTCCCGCCGTCGAAATGCTGCAACGGCTGGCGGATGAAGAGGCGTTTTTCTGGAACACGGGCAATCCGTTGATCATGTGGCTTCGCAATCGGGTTTTTTCCACCATTGATCGCAATCGCCGACTGCAATACCGGATGATGACGGTGAAGGCCGGATTGCGGGAGACTCCGCCCTTCGTCGGGATCATGGACCGCCTTCAGGCCGCGGGGTTTGTGCCGGACCCCCGCGGCCATGAACTGCCGCCGCATGTTCGTTCGTAACGGCGTGTTCCCCGACGTGTCACGGGAGCGGGGGTGTTCGCCTGCCTTATAACAGTCTATGGTTTTCAAGCGTGATGGTTCGTGTCACCATCTCGCCTTTTTCATACGAAATAATGCGGCGAACCGAGGGGAGATCCGCATGCCCGACTCTGGCGTGCGAATCGGAAAAACTTTCGACGTTGGTGAGCGAGCTGTCTTTGGGGGAGTAGTAATACACGGTGTAGCGGGTCGTGAGATATTTCTTATCCGCAGTCAGGGCGCTGTCTTCGATGTTGATGCTAAACGCCACATGCGGCATCTTCCGGTTAATCTGGGTAATGCGATCATCTTTGATTCGATAGGATGATCCCATGGCATCGCCCAGCTTGATGCGCGGCCCCTGGGGATGTTGTTCCTCGCCGGCAAAGGCGAGACGGTATTGCCCGTCGGATTCATCAAAGCTTCGCGGGCCTCGATGGGTGGCAATCGATGAAAACTGGCCCTGGGCCCACTTCCGAAGATCTTCATCGGGAAGCGCCACGTCAACATCTTTTGAGGACTTGACCGTCACCGTGCCGGTGGTTTCTTCGCCATTGACATTGATGCGGAGATCGGCCGTAAATCCTCCAAAGCCATGGGGCCATCGTGCGGTGTTTTCAAACGCATGCTGTAAGAGCTGACGCGCCTTGGGATCGTCGGCGGTGTCGGTCGTGGTTTCTTCGCGCGCAGAAGTTTCCATCGTTATGCTCCTTTTCGATGTGTGCCAGAAAAACAGTCCAGACTGCCAGGATGATCTATCCGAGTAGGATCGCATGATAAAAGAATCTGAACGGTTGAACAACTCATCAACGCGGGCGTGGAGACATCCGCCTCGGTAGTGAAAGGACTCGTGTATGAAACATCGCAAGCAACGCGCCGGAACGCGACTGCGCATGGCTGACCTGGCTGATCCCCATGCCCTGTATCAAAAAAGCGTGCAAAGCCCCGACTATGACGTGCCGTTTCTCGCGTCGTATTTTCAGGGTTATACCGGACAGCCCCTTCGCATGTTGCGTGAAGATTTCTGCGGCACGGCCGCGTTCTCCGCGTGTTTCGTGAAGGCGCATCCCCGCAACAGGGCCATCGGCATTGACCTGGACGAGGCCACGCTTCAGTGGGGCCGCACGCATAATGTGTCGCGCCTGACCGCCGGTCAGCGGCGACGCCTGACCCTCGTCCATGGCAACGTGTTGGATCCGCATCCCGCAAAGGTGCAACTGGTCGTGGCCATGAATTTCAGCTACATGGTGTTTCTGGACCGGCGTACGCTACTTCGGTACTTCAAGCGAGCCAAAGCATCCCTCCGGCCCGGAGGCATGCTGGTGCTGGATATCTGGGGGGGGAGTGAAAGCCAGGTGCTGCAGGAAGAACCCCGTGAGATTGAGAACTCCAATCGCGACGGTATCGGCAAGTTTATCTTTATCTGGGACCAGGACGCCTTTGATCCCATCACGTACTTTTGCACCACCCGCATCCATTTCAGGTTTCGGGACGGCAGTCGCATACGCAATGCCTTCGTCTATGAATGGCGGATGTGGACCATCGTCGAAGTCATGGAGGTCATGAAACAGGCCGGCTTCCAGGACGTGCATGTTCTGTGGGAATGTACCGACCCCGCCACCGGCGACGACACCTGGCGGCGCGCGGAAAAAGGCGAAGCCGATCGGGCGTGGATTGCGTACACGGTCGGCGTCAATCCTGGCGCACGGGATTGACGGATCAGCCCGTCCTGCATGTGGCTCCTGTCACAACACAAGAAACTCGGCTAGCTCACGATAACCGTTGTTCAAAGATACGTGGCGATCCGACGCATACCGACTCGGCATGATGGTGAGTCCATGCTGATCCTGCAGCAGGCCCGCCGTGATGCTAAACGTGGAATTGGCGGCGAACAACAGGGAGGATTTTCGCATCATCCCGTGAATGGTGTATTGATTCATCCTTCCTCCCAGCCAATGGAATGTTTTGCCTGACAGTAGACGTTCCGCCTCCTCCCTGAAGCGCGAACGGAAGGGGTCATCAGATACAAAACAGAGTGTCTGCGGCAGCACCCGACGAAACAACGCAACCTGCCGAAGGCGTTCTTCCGGGGAATATACCAGTGAGGCGACCGAATGGTAATCGCCTCCCCGCACATGGATCACCGCATAGTGATCAACGTGTCCGCCCATGAGTTCGGCAATCTCATCGGTGGTCTCCGGAGCCATGGGGAAGACGGAATTGAATTGCATTTTTTTGCAAAATTCCCTGGGACGGGTCTTGTCAAAGACACGACAAAAACGGTTTAGTATTCGGGAAAATGGGGTTGCACCGTCCAGTAGTTTCGATGTGGGAATGTCCTGCATGCGGATATGGTAATAGTCCAAGCCCCATGGCCAAATCGAAAGCCCGTCTTTCGGTCTGGATTGCTGGTGGCTTTGACTGAAGTAGGTCAGATTGCATAGCCCCCTGCTCCCTGATTCCCGCGCAGTGAGATATGACATATAGCCCATGATTTGACTGCCCAGCCCGCCCTCAATGATAATCGGGAAGAGAGTGTTCACTGGGAAGTATCGGGAAGGTCGCTGGTGGAAGCGTCAATCATGTCCGTTTGTATTATGAGAAAAATCGCACAGGTTATACAACAGAAAACCACGGATGTCGAAGGCGGCGTTCCCCACGCCCTCGCGTTTTCCCCGTGTATAAGCATGACCGCACAACGGTTTCCGCGTGCCTTTCACGCATTGCCGGACCGTGAATTTTGATGCGTCCTTGCCCACCTCAAGGGCCGTGCAGAATCTTGATTCTTTACGTTGGACGTTCATTGTATGAGTAGGCCCCTCTCACAGACTGACATCACGCCGGAGGTCATTGAACAGCATGGACTGACGGAAGAGGAATACGGACAGATTCTTGTCCATCTGGGTCGCGTGCCCAATATGACGGAGCTTGGGATTTTTTCCGTAATGTGGAGCGAGCATTGTTCATATAAAAGCTCGCGGGTTCTCTTGAAGCGGTTACCCACGGAAGGGGAGCGGGTGGTCCAGGGTCCCGGCGAAAATGCCGGCGCCGTGGATATCGGCGATGGACTTTCGGCGGTGTTCAAGATGGAGTCTCACAATCATCCGTCGTTTATCGAACCGTTCCAGGGGGCGGCAACCGGGGTTGGCGGTATTCTGCGGGATATTTTTACGATGGGCGCGCGGCCCATTGCGCTGTTGGATTCTCTTCGATTCGGCGAGCTGGATCTGCCCAAAAACCGTCATCTTGTCGAAGGCGTGGTGTCGGGCATTGCCTGGTACGGGAACTGTATCGGCGTGCCAACGGTTGGCGGTGAGCTGGTTTGTCACGACATCTACGCCAGGAATCCTCTGGTGAACGTGTTCTGTCTGGGGCTGGTTCGCACCGGGCAATTGCTTCGGGGGGAAGCGAAAGGCGTTGGCAACCCGGTACTGTATATTGGCGCAAAGACCGGTCGGGACGGGATCCACGGCGCCACGATGGCCTCGGACAGTTTTGATGACGCCTCGGAACAGAAACGACCAAACGTGCAAGTCGGCGACCCGTTTCTGGAAAAACTGCTACTGGAAGCCTGTCTGGAATTTTTAGAGCAGGACCTGCTGGCCGGCATTCAAGACCTCGGGGCCGGCGGCCTCACGGGTTCGTCCTGCGAAATGGCCTCGCGCGCGGGAACCGGTATTGAGCTGGAACTAGCCGATGTGCCGCGTCGCGAGTTGCATATGACGCCCTATGAACTGATGCTCTCGGAATCCCAGGAACGCATGCTGCTTGTGGCCAAGGCGGGGAACGAAGCGCGGGTCATCGCGATTTGCGAAAAATGGGGGATTGATGCGGCGGTGATCGGGCGGGTGACCGATGATGGCCATGTCCGCATCAAGGAACAGGGCAGGGTGGTGGCGGATATTTCGGCCAGGGCCCTGACGGACGAGAGTCCCAAATATGAGCGTCCGGCCGCGCCGCCAGCCTGGCAGGATATGCTGCAATCTTTTTCCGTTGAGAGTCTGCCCGATGTCACGGATGCGAAGGATGCCCTGCTCCGGCTGCTTGACTCGCCGACGATTGCCAGCAAAGCCTGGGTCTGGCGGCAATATGATCACATGGTGGGCATCAATACCCTTGTGTGTCCGGGGTCGGACGCGGCCGTGGTGCGCGTCAAAGGCACGAACAAGGCTTTGGCCATGACCACGGACGGCAACAGCCGCTATTGCCTCCTGAATCCCTACATGGGCGGGATGCTGGCCGTTGCGGAAGCGGCCCGCAATGTTGTGTGCTCGGGTGCGCGTGCCATTGGCGTGACGGATTGCCTGAATTTCGGAAACCCCAGGCGTCCGGACGTGATGTGGCAGTTGACCATGGCCATTGAGGGCATTGCCGACGCCTGCCGGGCCTTTGGCGTTCCCGTTGTCAGCGGCAACGTCAGCCTGTATAACGAAACCAACGGCCTCTCGATTTATCCCACGCCGATTATCGGCATGGTGGGGCTTATTGAGCCGGTCGATCGCATTACCACGCAGTGGTTTCAACATGCCGGCGACCGGATTATTCTATTGGGAGAGACCGGGGAAGATTTGGGCGGAACCGAATATCTGAAAGTTGTGCATCATCGGGAACAGGGAGCCCCTCCGTGGCTGAATCTTGAGACGGAGAAAGTCTTGCAGGATTGTGTGCTGCGATTGATTGCAGAGGGTGTCGTGCAATCGGCGCATGATTGTTCGGAAGGCGGATTGGCGGTCGCCGTGGCGGAATGTTGTTTTGGGCCGCAGGTCGTCGAAGGGAAATCGGTGGGCGCGACGATTCAGCTTGATACGAACGGGCTTCGTCTGGATGCCGTGCTGTTCGGCGAGAGTCCTTCACGTGTTGTGCTGTCAGTGTTACCTGAACATGCCGAGCGAACGCTGGCCCTTGCCGGAGAATACGGCGTACCCGCCGAGGACGTTGGCAGTGTGGGCGGAGACGATCTGGTGATCAGGATTCGGGGACGCGCCGACGGACAATCGGACGGGGCAGAAGCGGAAGATGCGATCCATGTGCCGGTTGCAACAGTCTATGAGTCATGGAGCCGGAGTCTGGAACGCAAACTCGGGCGGGGATGAGATGAGACCTCCACGATGAGAAACCGCACCCTTCAACTCTTTTTCACGGACCGGCTTTCATGAAGCCTGCGAACCAGCTTCTTCCGCGTCCCCCGCGTCCCCCGCTTCCCATGATCGTCTCGGATAAATTCCACGATGAATGTGCGGTGTTTGGCATTTACGGGCATCGGGAGGCCGCCAACTTCACGTATCTGGGGTTGTACGCATTGCAGCATCGCGGGCAGGAAAGTTCGGGGATCGTGTCTTCGGACGGTCGGGATTTCCACGTGGAAAAGGGCATGGGGCTGGTTGCGGATATTTTCGGCAAAAAAGACATCCATCGTCTCCGCGGCAGCAAAGCCATCGGCCACAATCGCTATTCCACTTCAGGGGAGAGCGTGCTCCGCAATGTGCAGCCGCTTAGCGTCAATTTTGCCTTTGGGAATCTGGCCGTGGCGCACAATGGGAATCTCACGAACGCCTTGGTGCTGCGGAGCGAGCTTGAGGCGTATGGAGCCATTTTTCAATCCGACTCCGATACGGAAGTCATCATCCATCTCATGGCCCATTCCAGAGGGGATACGCTGCTCGAACGGGCGATTGAGGCGCTCTCCCTGGTGCGCGGGGCGTATTCGCTGGTGATGCTGACCGATCACGATTTGATCGCGGCGCGGGACCCGTATGGGTTTCGGCCCTTGTGCCTTGGGAAGTTCGGGACCACCTGGATCGTGGCTTCGGAGACCTGTGCGTTTGATCTCATGGAGGCCGAATTCGTGCGGGAAGTCGAGCCGGGAGAAATCATTGTGATCAATGACAAGGGCATCACCGCTCATCGTCCCTTTGCCCTTCCCGACACTCCCGCAAAGTGCGTGTTTGAATATGTCTATTTCGCACGTCCGGATTCCCGTATTTTCGGAGATCATGCCGTCTATCCCATCCGAAAAGCCCTGGGTCGTCAGCTGGCCAAAGAAGCGTATGTGGATGCCGACGTGGTGATTCCCGTTCCGGACTCCGGCGTGCCGGCAGCCATGGGCTATGCGGAAGGGTCCGGCATTCCGTTTGACATCGGGTTGACGCGGAACCATTACGTCGGACGAACGTTTATCGAACCGGAACAGGCCATTCGTCACTTTGGCGTGAAGCTGAAGTTGAACGTCGTCCCTGGTGTGCTGTCCGGCCAGCGCGTGGTGGTTGTGGATGATTCTCTTGTGCGCGGCACGACCAGCCGAAAAATTATGACAATGATCCACAATGCCGGCGCCAAGGAAGTGCATATGCGGATTAGTTCTCCGCCGACGATTTCCCCATGTTTTTACGGCATTGACACGCCCACACAAAAAGAACTGATCGGGTTCAGCCATTCCGTCGAGGAAATCCGCCAATACATCACCGCCGACAGTCTCCGCTATTTAAGTCTGGAGGGCATGCTCAATGTCATGCCTGGCCGAAACGATCACTACTGCCATGCCTGCTTCTCCGAACAATATCCCATCGCCATGACCAAGGCCGAAGAAAGTCAGCTTGGTCTGTTTGATATTGATACACCCACCAATTTGCGGTAAAAAATCGGGTTGCGGTTGAAGTGCAATTTGTAAAGCATTTGGCTTTTTACATCGGTGATATTATTGACATTGGAGTGGAAGTTCTTCCCATGAAGTCATTGCAAGTAGAAATGTCCAGTGGGCCGTCCTATGACGAACGAGAACTGTATAATTTAATTCGAGAAGGACGGGGTGTGCCAGCCGTGCCTCTCGTTCTGCTTGGCATGGCGCCGTCATGTGTCTTATGAAGAAAACCACAGCCAAACCCCGCAACGGCGTGTCACCACGTCATCCGTTCTCCTCGGTGTCAATGTCAAAGGCGGCAACTGATCGGCCTCAATATCCCGCTTTTATTGTTCGCCTCAAAAAGCGTATAGTGGATTCAGAACTGACCTGATGGCTCTTAATTGTATTGGACGCCGCGCCGGTTTTCCGTCCGGCGCCAACGTGGAGGCTCCCATGAAACGTTACTGTGTTGGACTGGCCGGTCTTGCACTGCTTCTTGTTCTCACTCCAACGGTCATGGCCGGAGGATTGTTCAAGGTTGGGGAGCCGGCGCCGACGTTTTCGCTTACGTCAATCACGGGGGAAACCCTCTCGCTGAATGACTTGCGAGGCCGTGTTGTAGTGCTGGGCCTGTTTCATATTTGCGAACCCTGCCGGATACAGAGCACAAATTTGCAAAAAGTCCATGAGGCCATGCGGGGACACAACGTCTCGGTGGTCGGAGTGAACTCCTCGGGCGATTCCCCGGCCGACGTGCGGGAATTTCTCAGCACGTTTTCCGTGAACATCACATATCCGTACCTGACGGACTCCGATCAAGTCACGGATACACTGTATGGCGGCGGACGGTTCATTCCGAACGTGTATATTCTGGATCAATCCGGCATTATTCGCTGGCAGCGCGTCGGGAACATGGCGCTGGCGGATCATACGGCCATTCTGGATGAAGTGAAGACATTGCTGGCCGGCGGGACATCCGCAGGCTCAACAGGTTTATAAACGGCATGCCCGCGGGGGTCTTTCTGTCGGCGCTTTGCCGGGCCTTGCACGATGCGGCGACTGTCGCGCGTGTTGCACCTGATCGTCAGCGCAGAAATCGGAGAGATGGAATGGAAGATTTTGAAGAGGGAAAAACGAAATTTCTTGAGCTGGTGAAGGGCATTGACGGCGCGGTTGAGGTCGTCATTCCCACCGTTCCTTCCAATGGCCGGTTTTTGATTTCCCTGACGAAAGGGGCCAACCGGAAATTTCTGACGTTGCCTGAAGACGATATGCTCGATCTGCCGTCCGAAGAGGACATTCGGGAGAAAACGACCACGATGCTCCGGGAGGCCATAGCCTCATTATGAAACCCATTCTTCCAGGTATCGCTACGTGGTCGTGGTTTTCCGAGGAAAAGCAGATTGATTTTAACGGCCATTTGCTGGACGTTGGCGAACATCGAATTCTGGTTGACCCTCCGCTTCTCCCGGATGCCGATCTGGCACAGCTCGTGGCCGCCGGCCGCATGGATTACATCCTGCTCACCAATCGGGACCATGAACGCGAAGCCGCGCGGTATCGGGACGCGTTGGGTACACGTGTGTACGTTCCGCACGCGGACGCCCAGGAAATGGCGGTGACGTCCGACAAAACCTTTGTTGATGGAGAACTGCTACCCGGCGGCATTTGGGTCATCCACCTGTCCGATCAAAAGTCGCCTGGCGAGTCAGCCCTGTTTATCCAGCAGGGGAGGGGCGTGTTGCTTGTCGGTGACGCCCTGCTTGGCACACCCGCGGGGTCGGTGAGTCTGTTGCCCGCCGCAAAATACGCCGATCCGGCCAAGGCACGCGACGGGTTGCGTCGTTTGCTCAAATACAATTTTGATTCACTGCTGGTCGGTGATGGAACCTCCATCATGACGGGCGCCAAAGCCGTGGTTGAGCGGGCGTTGCAATGAACGCTCCATGCGGGTGGCGTCTCCGCTGTCTGATCGTCTCTCCGTCTCGCGTGCAGGGAAGGCCCCTCGCTCCGGCGTGTTCTGTCCACAGACCATGCAACAGTCTCATTCGGCACAACTGAACGGGCAGGGCAATACCCATTTTTCCCGTGGCTTTTACACGGAAGCGTATCGGTGTTATGCCAAGGCGCTGGATGCCGACCGGAAAAGCGGTGATCCGAGAGCGTTGGTGGTCACGCTGGGGAATCTTGGGAACATTTGCGCGGTGAGCGGACAACGCCAACAGGCCCAACAGTATTATCGGGAAACACTGGAGTTGCAAAAGACCGTCGGCGATGACCAGGGCATGAGCGCGACGTTGGCCAACCTCGGCAATGTTTACGTGGACGCCGGCGAATGGGAACGGGGCCGCGCGTACTATTTGGAAGCCCTGGACATGATGGATCGTTTCCAAAACGATGCCGCCAGGGCGGTGCTGCTTTCCGATTTGGGTTTGGTGGCGAAAGAAACTCGACAGTTTGAACAAGCCATGGACTATTATTCGCAGTCCATCACTCTGATGAAGCGGGTCGGCAATCAAGTCGGCCAGGCCGATGTCTTCAAGATGATGGCGCGGATGTACCTGGCATGGGAACGGTCTGATGATGCCATGGCCTGCGCACACACGAGTTTGGCCATGGCCGAGCGTCTTGGGGATGACTTGCGCATGGGCGGGGCCTGGTATGTGCTGGCCGACTGTCATGAAACGGCGGGACGCGATGAGGAAGCCGCGGGATTTCTGGATCGCGTGATTCGCGTTGATCAAACCTACGGCTTGCCGAAGCTGGAGGAGAATACCCGCCGCCTTCAGGCGTTGCGGCAACGGTTGGCGGGTCAAGGGAATCTGCCGTGACGAACAGACGAGTCAGCCAGGAAAGGAACGACGTCATGACCGCGCCATCGCCCATTCGCACCATGGAGGCATTCAGGAACGCCCTGTATGCGTTTCGTTTGCCGCGCGTGCTGGCCGCGGCGCTTGATCTCGATGTCTTTACCCGTATGGGGACAAAGTCGTGGACTCCCAAAGCCTTGGCCGTGGCGTTGAAAGCCGACAAACGCGCGGTCGAGATTCTTCTTCGTAACCTGGAAACCGCCGGTCTGGTGCATAAACGAGGCGCCACCTATGGTGTCGGCAGGTTGGGACGCGCATGTCTGAATCGGAACAGTCCGGACTGTCCCGGAGCGTATCTTGATCTGCTTCAACACCAGTGGGAACAGTGGGCGCAGTTGCCGACTGTCGTTCGAACGGGAAAGCCCATTGAACACAACGGGCCGGACGACCCGGCCTACCGTCGCTCATTTACCTGGGCGATGCATCAGCGGTCCTTAAAAGCTGCGAAACAGGTAGCCGCGCAACTTGATCTGAAAAACGCCAGATCGCTCTTGGACGTGGGTGGCGGACCCGGCACCTATGCCCTGGAGTTTTTGAAGCACAATCCACGGTTGCGGGCCGGCGTCTGGGATCGTGAGGCGGCCCTGGAAGTCGCCCGACAGATCGCCGAGCCTGTACGGTACGGTACGCGACTGTCCTGTTACCCCGGCGATTTCTTCGACAGTCCGGTACCCGGAACGTTTGATGTGATATGGGTTTCGAACGTGATGCACCTGTTTTCGCCGGCCGAAAACACAACCCTGTTTCGCAAACTCAAGCGCGGGCTCAACCCCGGAGGACGTCTTCTTCTTCAGGACACCTTTCTCATGGATACACCGGGGTTTGATGCCACGGCAACTAACTTGTTTGCCGTCACGATGCTCTTATACACGCCGGAGGGAAACACCTATCGCGCCCGGGACGTGCAGGCATGGCTCAAGACCTGCGGATTTCACCACCCCCGCTGTCTTCAATTACAACGTGGAACCGGTGATTGGGACGGCGTCATCATCGAGGCTGTTCGGCGTTAACGGACGCTACGCGTTCGACGGATGACATCACGCGCGCGCTTCTTCGTCGGACAGATTCGGTCCCGGAAGCCACCGTCACGCGGTTCGTCTGTTTGTGTGGTGTGCCGATCCCGCTTTTTCCTTATAAGTAACATAAAAACGCCACGTTACGTAGCGTCATTTGTGTTCTACTCTGGTTTAGAATACGATGTGGCGACTGGAGGCCTCTTGGATTGTGGTGATCGTTAATCCACAGGCTGGCCTCCTGACTGCCACTGTAAACCCGCTGTCTCATATCCAGCTGAACTCGCAAGAATCATCAGGATATGTTTTTTGAAGGGAGACATTATGACCGAGATTTTGCCCGCGACGGATGCAATAGCTGTCAGCAAGGCCGTAGAACTGCTTCACGCAGGCGATGTGGTCGTGTTTCCCACTGATACGATTTATGGCATAGCCGCAAGCATCGCGATGGAATCCGGTGTGGAGAAGATTTATGACGTGAAATCGCGCAGTCGTGACAAACCCATCATGATCTATGTCACCTGCCTTGAACAATTTCTGCAAATTGCCGTCGGCGTTTGCGAAAGGACAATACGTTCTCTGCGGAATGTCTGGCCCGGTGCCATGGCCGGGATTTTTCTCAAAAACGATGATGTGGTCCCGGATTATGTGACTTCGGGCAAAAAAACGGTGGCGGTGCGCATTCCCGACCATAAGTTTTGTTTGGATCTGGTGGGACGGGTGGGGCATCCGGTTGTTGTGACCAGCGCAAATGTTTCCGGGATGGCGACGCAGAACACCGCTCATGGTGTCGCAACACAACTGGGGAATCGGGTTCCACTGGTGCTGGACGGTGGGCCGAGCCTGGGGAGCGACGCCTCCACGTTGGTTGATTTTACGGGGGACGCCCCGGTGCTGTTGCGTGAAGGCGCCCTCTCTTTTTCGCAGCTCCAGCAATGCCTGCCCGGCCTGGAGCCGTTACCCGTACACTGAATCTACAGCCCGATACCGAAAGGAATATGGATGAGTTTTCAACCATCGCAGATGATAACCAATGATACGTCTCAGAGATATTCCATCCTGCGGCGACAGGACCGTGAGATTTTTTCCGTTATCGAATGTGAAAGCCAACGGCGGCAGGAAAGCATTCAACTGATCGCTTCGGCCAATATTGTCAGTTCCGCCGTGCTTGAGGCCATGGGCTCTTACGTCACGGACAACGTGGTCGAAGGGTATCCGGGGCAACGCTATTTCAGCGGTTGTGAAGAGATGGACAAGCTGGAAAATCTGGCCCGGGAACGCGCCAAGCAATTATTCGGCGCCACGCATGCCAATGTGCAGCCTTACTCGTGTTCACAGGCCAATCAAGCCGTGTATCTGTGCAATCTGAAACCGGGCGACTGTCTCCTGGGAATGGACTTGAAGCACGGCGGGCACTTGACCCACGGCGCGAAAGGCACAATGGCGGCACGCCACTATACCAGCCATTCCTATAATGTGGACCGAGACAGCGGGCGAATTGACTATGATCAACTCCTCGTCCAAGCGAAAGAGGTGCGTCCCAGGTTAATTATCGCCGGAGCCAGCGCCTATCCCCGAATCGTTGATTTCAAGCGCTTTCGCGAAATTGCCGATGAAGTCGGGGCATTCCTTCTGGGTGACATGGCCCATATCGCAGGATTGGTCGCGGCTGGATTGCATCCCTCTCCCGTGCCCCACGCGCATTTTGTGACGACGAGCACGCAAAAAACCCTGCGCGGTCCGCGTGGCGGGATGATTTTACTCGGTGAAAAGACCGCCGGTGAGTTTGCGCAGCGAATTGACCGCGCGCTGTTCCCCGGAACCCAGGGCGCCGCGCACATGCATACCATTGCCGCCAAAGCGGTGGCTTTGGGAGAGGCCTTGCAGCCTGATTTTGCCGCCTATCAGCGTGGTGTCATCAATAACGCCAAAACATTGGCGGAGAACCTGATGCAATACGGCTTTCAGCTCGTCACCGGGGGAACGGATAATCATCTGATGGTGCTGGATTTGCGTCGGCAAAACATCACCGGAGCTGAGGCTGAAAACCGGCTGGAAAGTGTCAACATCATGGTCAACAAAAATTTGATTCCTTACGACCAGCAACCACCCATGGTCTGTAGCGGCATTCGCATAGGCACCGCTGCGATGACCTCCTGTGGGTATGGCCATGGGGAAATGCATTTTGTCGCGGCGATGATAGACAAGATGCTAAGTGGCACGCCAACAGCCCAGACCATCCAGACGGTGCGCAAAGACGTCGCCGCTTTTTGTCTTCGCCGCCAGGCGGGCCGCCCTCGGATCAAGGGAAACGGCCATGTGGCCGCCGTTTCATCCGCGCAATTAATGGAGGTTGACTAAACAATGGGTACAGCCAAAGAGCTTCATGCCGCCACGGAACAGGCACGTCAACACTACAACAGCAAAGATGCGCGGAATTTGTACGATTTTGTCATTGGCGGAGAAACGCTTAATCTTGGCTTGTACGATGATCCACCCACACGCACCATTGCGCAAGCGATGAAAAAAACCACCGAGTGGATGGCGGAAAAGGCCATGGGACTGAATGCCGATTTCCGCGTCCTGGACATCGGCGCCGGCTATGGACCCGCGGCCCGTTATTTGGCCAGGACCTATGGCTGTCATGTGACCTGTCTCAATATTAGCGAAGAGCAGAATGCGAGAAATCAAACATTCAATCGCGAGCAGGGCCTTGAGCCCCTTATTGACATCGTGCCCGGCAACTTCAAGGCCATGCCCCTGGGCGATGCTGGCTTCGATTTGGTATGGACCCAGGACGCCTTGTTTCATACGGATGAGCTGGCCCTGGTCCTGGCGGAAACCTATCGAGTGCTGAAACCGGGTGGACAATTTCTCCTTATGGATATTTTGCAATCGGATGATTGCCCCGACGGCGCGTTGGGGACAGCCCTGAACCGGGTCAATATCCACCACGCGCGCATTGGTTCCTTCCAGTATTACAAGGCGACGGCGGATGCTCTCGGATTTGAATGTCGTGCGACGATTGATTTGTCCGGGCACCTGCTGGTCCACTACAGCAAATGGCAGGAGGCCGTCGTTGACCATTACGCGCAATTGAGCACGCGCTGTTCGTCTGAATTTTTAAAGCTGACGCAAGCCGGATTCGCGCATTGGGTGGAGGCCGCCAAACAGGGGTTGTTTAAATGGGGCTTGCTTGACTTTCGTCGCCCGTCATCCAACGACGTCCGGAAACAATGAGGGGGAATTTCCAGACGGAGCGCGGTCGCCAGCGGGATCATTGCCCAGGAAGGGAAAGCCGATGAATGCCGATGACATTGTCCAAGCCCATCGTGACCATGTTTTGTATCCATGGGCGGCCCAGAAGAGCGTCTCCAATCCCATGGTGATGGACCGCGCTGAAGGCGTGTACTTCTGGGACAATACGGGGAAACGCTATCTCGACTTTTCCAGTCAGTCTGTCAATATGAATATCGGTCACAGCCATCCCAGGTTGCTGATGGCATTGCAACAGCAGGCGCAGCAGCTTTCCTTTGCCCATGCCGGCGCCGCGACCGACATCAGGGCCAAGGCGGCAGCCAAACTGGCCGCCATCGCACCGGGCGACCTGAACAAAACCCTGTTCACCCTCGGCGGCGGAGAAGCCATTGAAAATGCCATTAAAATAGCCCGGCAATACACCGGCCGGCATAAGATCGTCACCCGCTATCGCAGTTACCACGGCGCATCGCTGGGCGCGGGCACGGCAACGGGCGATCCCAGGCGCTTGTACAGCGAAATGGGGGTGAGCGGCTTTGTGCGTGTCCATGATCCCTACGCCTATCGCTGTCCATTCGGGTACGCGCCGGAAGGCAATCCTCAAGTGTACATTGATCATGTGATCCAGACCATTGAGCTGGAAGGTCCGCAGACCGTCGCGGCTATTTTGATGGAAAGCATCACCGGCTTCAACGGGGTAATCATTCCCCCCGACGGCTATTGGCAAGCGTTAAGACGCTATGCGGACCAACACGGCATTCTGTTGATCTGCGACGAAGTCCTGTCCGGTTTTGGGCGTACGGGGAAAATGTTTGCCATCGAGCATTATGATGTTGTGCCGGACATCATGGTGATGGCCAAAGGTCTTACCTGCGGCTATGTGCCTTTGGGAGCCGTCGTTGTCAGACAGCATATCGCCGATTACTTTGATGAGATTCCTCTCGGCTGCGGACTGACCTTTAGTGGGTATCCCCTGGGCTGCGCTGCCGCTCTGGCCACAATGACCATCTACGAAGACGAGAATCTGGTGGAGAATAGCCGGGTTCTCGGTCACTATATGGCCGAGTGGCTTCAGCGGATGAAGACCCAACATCCTTCCGTGGGTGATGTTCGCAGTCTGGGCCTCTATGGCGTGATTGAATGTGTGAAAGATCGCGAAACCAGGGAACCGTCGGTGCCCTGGAACGCCAAACCGGACGAAATGGGCGTGATGCGCGAAGTCAACGCCTATCTTCTGCAACGAGGCCTGTACACCTTGTTGCGCTGGAACTGGCTTTTCATGTCACCGCCTCTTTGCATAACCAGGGCACAACTTGACGAAGGCTTTGCCGTGATTGATGGCGCCTTGGCAATCGTTGACGCGGCGTATACAGGATCCAAGGTCTTCACGCCTGTCGGGACTGCCTCTCGCGCCGCTACGGCGAGTGGTGCCGACGCAACGACAACGACGTCAGCCTCGACTGCCGCACGCGCCCTGCGTGTCGGCATCATCGGTCTTGGGAACATGGGAGGCCACATGGCCGCCAACCTTCTCAAACACGGCTTCACGCTTTCCGCTTATGACATCGCAACAACCAAGGCAAGCGCCCTCACCGCCGCGGGCGCTGTGTGGCGGGATTCAGTGCAGGCCGTGGCCAGTCATGCCGATGTCATCATCACCTGTCTTCCTGGGCCGCGACAACTGGAAGCGGTTATGTTCGGAGATTCCGGGGTGTTGGCCCATGCCAGGCCGGGAACGATCTGGCTTGATACGGGCACCAATTCCATCGAAACCATGACGGCGATTGCGACTCGCGCCGACGAACTCGGCATTGAATCAATCGCCGCACCCGTGTCGGGCGGGACGCAAGCCGCCGAGGCGGGGACGCTCTCCATATTTGTCGGCTGCAAGGAGGCGTCATTCAAGAAAGTCAAAGGTGTGTTGGAAGCGATGGGCAAGCAAATTTATTATGTTGGAAAATTTTCCAATGCCTCGATTTTGAAGCTGTTGATCAATTATCTGTGCTTCGTCAATGCCAAAGCCATAGGAGAAGTCTTCGCCCTGGGCGAGGAAGCCGGCATTGATTTGACCCAGTTCGCAACAATGGTCCAGTCGAGCGCCGGCAACAGTTGGGTGATGGAGAAACTGGTCCCCTCATTACTCAAAGACGGGTCGGGGCCGGGCTTTACCCTGGACTTGGCCTGCAAGGATGCCCACTTAATCAATAAACTGAACACGTTTTTCCCTTCCGCGCCTCTTGAATCTGGCGAACGCCTGTGCGAGATATTCGAACAGGTGCGCGCCTCGCATGGCGGCGAAAAAAGCTTTGTCAGCATTATCAATGCGGCTCGCCGATAGCCGGTCATCCCCAAACATTGCGCTCGTTCCTGTTGAGCGCGTTGTTTTTTGAGGCATGATCAAGGAAGGTTGACACAGTGATCATCCAATGCACCCTCCCGCCGTCATTCTCGGGGTTGCCCCGGGAATCCAGTCATGAAACTTAGTCAGCGGCGAAACCGTCGGTTTCTCGCGGCTTCGCCAGACGCATATTCACCTGGATTCCCGCCTACCGGCGAGAATGACGAATAAGAGAACGACGAGAAGAACGAATGCCGCCCATGCTCTTTTGCGTGCCGGGCCGATGTCATCTTCCTGTGGAATCTGTTCATCGGACATCAGAAGTGCGTGATCTATCCGGTTTTAACACGATAAAAAACGTTCTTGCCTTTCGAAGGATCCGGAGCAGGACGGCTTCTTCAGGGTGGATCGCTTCCAGCGTTCGGCGAAATGTCCGAATGGTGGGCGTGGCCACGCGATTGACTTCCTGAATCACATCACCTTTTCGCACGCCCTCTGCGTACGCGATGCTTCCCCTGACCACGTCAACCACCAGAATGCCCGTGTGCTGTTCGAGTAAAAATTGCCGGGCCAGATCTTCGGTAATGGGGGACACGTCAATGCCCAGGTCAATTTCTGTGGCGGTGAGGGGACGCGAGGCCGCGACAGGCTCATCGTTTTT
The DNA here is from genome assembly GCA_965207175.1 of Nitrospirales bacterium. Lineage (GTDB taxonomy): Bacteria > Nitrospirota > Nitrospiria > Nitrospirales > UBA8639 > Bin75. The sequence continues at coordinate 612,971 of OZ242269.1, read as the reverse complement.
GATGCCCAGAAAGACGTGGAGTTGCAACGGCTTCCCATCCCGTATGACGTGGACCAGGACCTCTTCTCCCGGAGTAAAACCTGCGACTACACGGGACAACTGATTGGTTGACGTCAGTCGTTCGTTCCCGATTTGCGTGATGATATCCCCGGATTGTATGCCTGCACGGGCCGCCGGCGCGTCGGCAAACACTTCATTGACCACAATGCCCAAACCGTCCGGCACCTCGAAGGTGTGCGCGAGTTGAGGAGGCAGCGCCTGAATGCCGACTCCAAGCCAGCCCCGAACCACTCGGCCGTCCGTTTTGAGCTGCCTGACAATGCGATTCGCCATATTGGAAGGAATCGCGAATCCGATGCCTTGAGCAAAACTGATAATGGCCGTGTTAATCCCGATCACTTCGCCACGCAAGTTAAAGAGCGGTCCGCCCGAATTGCCGGGATTGATTGACGCATCGGTTTGAATAAAATTTTCGTAACGGGACACATTCATGTTTTCCCGACCAATGCCGCTTACGATCCCCAGCGTGACGGTCTGGTCCAATCCAAACGGGTTGCCCACGGCCAGGACCCATTGCCCGATTTTGACCGTATTGGAATCTCCGAATGTCGCGCTTGGAAATTTGCGGTCAGCGTGGACTTTTAAGAGCGCGAGGTCGGTGTCGGGATCTCGCCCCATGATGTCCGCAATGAGCGTGGAGCGGTCGGAAAAATGGATTTCTGCCTGCCTGCCATTGCCGATGACGTGATTATTCGTGACGATATAGCCATCTTCGTGGATCACCACGCCTGAACCGGACCCCGGGACATGCGTGCCGCCCTGACGCGGCAGGCCGCCTGGCTGGGACGGTGTTCTGATGGTTGAGACCCCAACAACGGTGGGGGTGACGTGTTCGGCTAACTGCGTAATCGCGTTCTGAATCTCTTCCAGAACCTGGAGACCGTGAGACTCCTCAAGCAGTTTGGAATCAAAACCTTGCGCCGAATCCGACATGCAGAGGGTGGCGGCCAAGACCAGACACACCAGACACGGCGGGATCATCCTGGATTTCAACAGTCCCTTGAGCGGTAGGTGATTGGATGTGGCTGGGATGCGGGGAAGGCCCACAATGCGTCGGCGGCTGAAATATCGTTGAATCACTGGCCAGTTACCAAAATCAATAATGTCGGATAAGAACTATTATGTCAAATAAGAGATTTAGCAAGGCATGATCAAACCCGCGACTCTACCCCCTTGAGCAGACGCATGATATTGTCTTTGTGCCTGACAATAACAAGCCCGCTGAGAAGGACACTGAAAATCGTAAATTCCACATCGAGCGTCACGAACCAGCCAAGCACCGGAAGTGCCCCAAAGGCCGCCAGCGCTCCGCTTGAAGAGTATCTCCACATGCCCACGGCTGTCGCCCACAACAGCATCAGCAGCATGCCCAATAGCGGGTGAAGCCCCGCAACGGCTCCCAGCCCCGTGGCGACGCCCTTTCCTCCGCGAAATCCGATAAAAACCGGAAAGAGATGGCCCAGCACCACAGCGAAAACGGCCATGAGCGCCCACGGATTCGGTATCAGGGCACCATGCATGCTCCAGCCAACCAGCCAGCCTTTTCCCATGTCGCTGATGAGCGTGAGCATCCCTGCCGTCTTTCCCGATACGCGCAGCACATTCGTAAAGCCGATATTATGGCTACCCGCCTGTCGAGGGTCCGGTGTTCCGCAGACATGCGAAAAGATAATGCCAAAGGGAATTGATCCAAAAAGGTAGGCTGCGAGACAGGCAAGCGTTCCCTGAATTTCGAGCGACATGGACAATCAGGCAACGCCCCTTTATTTAAAAAGCCCGTTCCGGACATCGCGTATGTATTGTCCGGCAGAAATGAGAGAAAAGGCCAAGGCCGCATACAGGGCCGCGATGCCTGCCTGATGGAGATTGAACAGGGTGAAGCCTGGCAAGGACATTGCGCCTTCCATGGTCAACAGGATAATCGCCGTGGCTTGAAGCGCAACTTTATATTTTCCCAATGTGCCGGCGGCAATGATAAGCCCTTGACTGGCGGCCGCGGAACGGACGCCGGTTATGGCCAGTTCGCGTACAATGAGCGTGATGGCCAGCCATGCCTCAACTCGCTGGAACTGGACGAGCAGCACCAGTCCGGCGACCACCAGGCATTTATCGGCAATGGGATCGAACAGGCGGCCGATTCTGGTGACTTGTGCGCGTTGTCTTGCGATATATCCATCCAGCAAGTCGGTGAACGCCGCCAGACAGAAGACCGCGGCTGCGGCGAGGGACCGGCTCGCCGTTGGCGTGGAAAAGAGTCCCACATATACCGGAATCAGCAGGATGCGCAAGAACGTCAACACGTTGGGAAGATTGAATATCTGCTCAACGCCGATCTCTTTCGAGGCCGATTCTGGTTGGGGTGCAGTCATGCTTGCCGATGAGATGGATGGCGATGTGTGGGTAACATATAATGATACAGGACTACGCGTTACAGCGTGATAGTCGATCCTTTTCCGGATGCCAGACAGACTGCCTTCAATTCCTGAAGCAGAGCTTTCAGTTTGTGCAGCGGGACCATGTTGGGTCCGTCTGACAGGGCGTTGTCAGGATCAGGATGCACTTCCATGAAAAACCCGTCGCAGCCCGCAGCGGCGGCGGCGCGGGCCAATGGCGCAATAAACTCCCGTTGTCCGGATGATTGTTTGCCCATTCCTCCAGGCAGTTGCACACTGTGCGTGGCATCAAAAATCACGGGATAGCCCAACCCTCGCATTACCGGGAGCGATCGCATGTCAACGGCCAAATTGTTGTAGCCAAAGGAAAATCCTCTTTCGGTAAGCATGATGCGCTGCGTCCCGCTTTCCTCCAGTTTTCTGACGACGTTGCTCATGTCCCAGGGGGAAAGAAACTGCCCCTTTTTGACGTTGACGGTTTTGCCAGTGTGTGCCGCGGCGATGAGGAGATCGGTCTGTCTGCACAGGAACGCGGGAATCTGAACAATATCCACGACCTGTCCGGCTTGCCGAACCTCCTCCACGCTATGCACGTCGGTGAGGATCGGGACGCGCACGGTGTCTTTCACGGTCTGCAGAATGGTCAGGCCCTCTTGAATGCCCGGTCCCCGGTATGAATCAATGGCGCTTCGGTTCGCTTTATCGTAAGACGATTTGAAGACATAGGGAAATCCGACGTCCCGGGCAATCTCGGCAATGGCCAACGCCGTCTCCACAACCAGCGCTTTGCTTTCGATCACACATGGTCCCGCAATCAGGATATGCGGGTGCATCCCTCCAAGGTCGACTTCTCCCACTGATACGTCCCGCGTCATCTGCAATGGTGCGCCCCGTGTCTGTCTGCCGTCATTCCCGTGTTGCGTGATGCCGAGCCCCCATCCGAAGCGCAGCACAGACGGGATGCAGGGACAGACGCCTGTGGTTCACGATTTCCGGTGGACTCTGACATACCCGTTATCGGCCAACTTTGCGTTGGAGCGCGGCCTGAACGAATGCACAAAACAAGGGGTGAGGGGCATGAGGTCGTGAATGGTACTCGGGATGGAACTGGGTCCCCAAAAACCAGGGATGGTTTTTCAATTCAATAATTTCGACCAGTTGTCCGTCCGGCGACATGCCGCTCAACACCAAATCGTCCGTGGCCAGTCTCTCTCGAAAATCATTGTTGAATTCGTAGCGATGACGGTGTCGTTCATGAATTTCGGTGGTTTCGTAGACTCGTTGGGCGAGTGAGCCTTCCTGCAGACGGCACGGATAGGCGCCGCGCCGCATGGACCCACCCTTGTCCCTGACGGTGCGCTGTTCGGGAAGGAGATCGATCACATTGTAGGGCGTATCCGCGTCAAATTCAGTGCTGTTGGCGCCCTGCAGTCCCATCACATGACGGGCCCATTCAATCACCGCGCATTGCATCCCCAGGCAGAGACCAAGAAAGGGAATCTTCGCTTCCCTGGCATATTGAACGGTTGCCACCTTGCCTTCAATGCCGCGCGTGCCAAAGCCGCCAGGGATCAAAATGCCGTCGGACTCACTCAAGAACTGCTCTATGCCGGATCGCTCAAGCGCCTCGGATTCGACCCATTGCAGGTTGATGCCGGTATCGTTGGGAAGCCCGCCATGCGTGATCGCCTCCGACAAACTTTTGTAGGATTCCCTGGACTCCATGTATTTGCCGACCATCGTAATGGTGACTTCGTGGGTCGGACGCTTGAGTTTCTGGACCATGGCATCCCATTCACGGAGGTTGGGCGGACCGGCTTCCAGGTGGAGGCATTGCACGATCAGTTCATCCAGCCCTTCCTTGTGGAGCACAATGGGGACTTCGTAAATGGAGTCCACATTTTTCGCGGTGATCACCGCGCCTTTTTCTACGTTGCAAAACAGCGAGATTTTTTCTTTCAGCGTCGGTGACAGGAAGCGGTCGGTCCGGCACATCAGGATATGGGGTTGGATACCGATTTCACGAAGTTTGTTGACGGAATGTTGTGTGGGTTTTGTCTTCAACTCTCCGGCGGTTTCAATAAACGGCACAAGGGTGAGGTGAACATACAGGATATTTTCCCGACCCACGTCGAATGGCATTTGCCGGATGGCTTCCAGGAATGGCAGGCTTTCAATGTCGCCAACCGTCCCCCCGATTTCCACAATCACCACATCCGCGTCGTGTGCCACGTTGATAATCGTGCGTTTGATTTCATCCGTAATATGCGGAACGACCTGGACCGTGGCTCCCAAATACTCGCCTCGGCGTTCTTTTTTGATCACCGAGTCGTAAATGCGGCCGGTCGTGCAATTATTTTCCTGGGAGAGCGTGAGGTTCGTAAACCGTTCATAATGTCCAAGGTCAAGGTCCGTCTCCGCCCCGTCGTCCGTGACGTAGACTTCCCCATGCTGATAGGGGTTCATGGTCCCGGGGTCCACGTTGATATAGGGGTCGAGTTTGAGAAAGGACAACGTCAGCCCCCGGCTTTCCATGAGGTGTCCAATAGACGCGGACGCCAACCCCTTCCCCAGGGATGACACCACGCCGCCGGTCACGAAAATGAATTTATTCATGTGTGTCGCACATGCTCACGGAGTGGCCTCATGTCCCTGTTTCGTCATGACCCCGCCCCTTCCACGCATCGTTGGCCGTTTGTAAATCCTCCGGCGTATCAACCCGAAGCGACGTGTGTGCGGTGTTCCACACGTGAATGGGAATCCCGTGTTCCAGCGCCCGCAGTTGTTCAAGTTTTTCGGCCTGCTCCAGCCGGCCGCTCGGCAATGCGGCAAAGCGATGCACGGTGTCCCGACGGAAAATATACACTCCCACGTGTAGAGAGGCAAAGGGCGGGACGGACAATCCCAACGCCTGATCCCGCACGTGTGGGATCGGAGATCGTGAAAAATACAGGGCTCTCCCGTGCAGATCCGTGACCACCTTCACGATGGAAGGATGGTCAAGCTCCGCCCGTGCGGTTAACGGACGACACAGGGTGCCTATTTCCGCGTCACTGGCCAGAAACGGAGTGATGAGATCCATGACAAGATCCGGGGATGCCGGAATTTCATCGGCCTGGAGGTTCACGACCACGTCACAGGGAACATCCTGGATGGCCCGGGCCACACGGTCCGTTCCGGTCCGGCATGGCTCGGTGATCATCGTGGAACAGCCGCCAAATTTTTGGACGGTCTCGTGAATGCACGTGTCATCTGTCGCTACAAACACCCGGGCCACACCGGGGACCCGTGCGGCCTGCTCATAGACGTGATGGATCAGGGGTTTTCCGGCCAGGAGCGCCAACGGCTTGCCGGGAAATCGTGAGGACGCATGGCGGGCCGGAATGACGATGACGATAACGGGCGGGTCAGGTGCCGGCACGTTGCAGAGCCTCTCGCAGTTGTGCGGCGGTGATGGTTGCGGTGCCCAGCATGCCCACGGCCACCCCGGCGGCATGGTTGGCGATGATCGCACTTTCCCGGATGGACGCTCCCGCGCTCATGGCCAGTGCCAGAGTGCCCACCAGCGTATCTCCGGCGCCCGTGACATCGTACACTTCCCGGGCCATGGCCATGATGTGCCAGCTTTTCCCCGTGGATTCACACAGGCTGATCCCCTGCTCGCCCCTGGTCACCAACACGGCGTCACAGCCAAGCTGTCTGCGTAATTGATGGCCGATGTCATGGATGGATTTATCGTCGTGTGCCGTGCGGCCGGAGGCCTGTTCGGCTTCCAGATGATTGGGCGTGAGGATGGTGACCCCGGCATAATACGGCATATGGGCCACTTTGGGATCAACAAGAACAGGAATATGTTTTTTGCGCGCGAGTGGGACAAGCCGGGCGATCAGCGAAGGCGTGACGACGCCCTTGCAATAATCAGACACCACGATACAGGACAGCGACGGGAGTTGCTTTGTAATGTATTGCAGCATCGCCCTGACTAAGGCGGGTGGCACGTCATGATACCGCTCCACATCGTAGCGAACGACGTGCTGGCGATGGACGACGACCCTGGTTTTTTTTGTCGTGGGCCGCGTCGGGTCAACAAAAATCCCCGGATGTTTTTTCCCGTTCAGGCGCAATGTCCTGATCAACGTCCGTCCGGAGTCGTCAGCGCCAATGACGCCGCAGAGCAGGGCCCGGCCCCCCAGGGACAGAATGTTGTTGTACACGTTGGCGGCGCCTCCCGGCTGGAGGGATTCCCGCTCTACGCGCACCACGGGCACGGGAGCCTCGGGAGAAATCCTGTTGGTGGCGCCCCAGATGTAGTGATCAATCATGAGGTCGCCGAGAACCAGCACGTTTCCCCTGGCGAACCGGTGAAGGTGCCGTTCCCACGCAGCCGGAGTGATTGTCCGACCCGCTACCGTGACGCAATCGGAGTGTTGACCGCGAGAACCCCGTGCTGGGTTGGCCGGCAAGTGGGGTACTCCCCTTCTGCTGACCTTAGTCGATGCTTGTGCCAATGCGACTCCATCTTACCCATTCAGTCCACGCGCCGCGGCCATTCCATGACCAGTAGACGAGAAACGCGCGCCCTTTGATTTTGTGCTGTTGAACGTAGCCCCAAAAACGACTGTCGAGACTCTGGTCGCGGTTGTCGCCCATGACAAAATAGGAATCTTTCGGAACCGTTCGTGGCTCGAAATTATCACGGGGGTTGATGCGGCCATCAATGATGCCGGGATCCACGCGTTGGGTGAACGGAGCGTCGTGTAGCGGCTCGCCATTGATATACACGACTTTGTTTTCCATGCGAATGGTGTCTCCGGGCACACCGATGATGCGTTTAATAAAATCTTTATGTTCGTCTTTCGGATACCGGAAGACAATAATGTCTCCCCGTTGGGGTTCGCCAAATTCAATGAGCGCGTTGGAGGCATAGCAGGTGAGCGGAGGAAAAGCGATCTCAAATTCGCACTCCCCGGGAAGTTGCAGGCCATAGGCGAGTTTGTTGACCAGAATATGATCGCCGATCAACAAACTGGGAATCATGGACCCCGATGGAATCTTGAAGGCCTGGACGACAAACGCCCGGACGGTCAATGCGAGAATCACCGCGATGATCATGGCTTCGGCATATTCCCGCCACAGAGATTTTTTCGGAGCGGTGTCACCGCTCCCGTCTTGTTCGCCGGAAGAAGCAAGATCGACATTCTCGTCGGTGGCAGGGTTCGGTTTGGAATCAATCATGTATCATCACTGATTTTCAGCAGCGCCAAAAAGGCTTCCTGGGGGACGTCCACGCGCCCGAGTTGCTTCATCCGTTTCTTGCCTTTTTTTTGTTTTTCCCAGAGCTTCCGTTTTCGTGTGATGTCTCCCCCGTAACACTTCGCCGTGACGTTTTTCTTGATGGCGGCCACCGTCTCGCGTGCGATCACGCGCTTGCCAAGCGCGGCCTGAATGGCGACTTCAAACATTTGCCTGGGAATCAATTCTTTCATTTTTTCCACCAGTTGACGACCACGGGAGGCGGATTTCGCCTTGTGCGTAATAAAAGACAGGGCGTCAATGGTTTCGCCGTTCAGCAGCAGATCAAGTTTCACCAGTTCCGATTCCCGATAATCGGCGAACTCGTAATCCAGCGAGGCGTAGCCCTGGGTGCGGGATTTTAATTTGTCGTAAAAATCCATCACCATTTCATTCAGAGGCAAATCATAGCTTAACAGGATGCGAGTGGGGTCAAGATACTGCATGCTTTTCTGGGTGCCTCGCCGTTCCTGGCAAAGCTCGATAATGCTGCCGGCATACCGTTCCGGAGCAATGATGGTGGCCAGAATAAAGGGTTCTTCCGTGTTCGCAATGGTTTCGGGTTCGGGAAATTTGGCAGGATTGTCAATGTTCAGTGTTTCTCCGCTTTGTGTTCTGACCCGGTAAATCACGGTGGGCGCCGTGCTGATGAGTGCCAGGTCATACTCACGATACAGGCGTTCACGAATGATTTCCATGTGCAGCAGACCAAGGAATCCGCAACGGAAGCCGAAGCCCAGCGCCAGCGACGATTCGGGTTCGTACACAAACGAGGAATCATTGAGCCGGAGTTTGTCGAGTGAGTCACGAAGGCTTTCATAATCCGCATGGTCCAGAGTGTAAAGCCCGCAGAAGACCATGGGCTTCACCTCGCGATAGCCCGGCAACAGCGTCTCCGTCGGGCGATCAGCCTGGGTCAGCGTGTCCCCGATTTTGGTATCGGATACGTTTTTCATGCCGGCGACAATGTAGCCCACCGCGCCGACCGTCAGTTCCCTGCTTTTGGTGCGTTTAGGAGCAAACACCCCGACCTCCGAGACTTCAAACGTCCGTTGCGTGGACATGAGCTTGATCGTCATGCCCGGCTTGACCACGCCATCGACAATGCGAACCAGCACAATCGCGCCCTGATAACTGTCAAACCAGGAATCAAACACCAGCGCCTTGAGCGAAGCATTGACGATTCCCGTGGGCGGAGGCACGTGCCGGATCACGGCATCCAGCACGTTGTCCACTCCAGTTCCCTGCTTCGCGCTGACCAAGAGCGGTTCTTTCATCTCCAGGTTCAGGATCTCGTTGATTTGTTGCCGGACGCCTTCGATGTCCGCACTGGGCAGATCAATTTTATTGATCACGGGAAGAATCGCGAGATTGTTGGCCATGGCCAGGTACACGTTGGCGATGGTCTGGGCTTCCACGCCCTGTGTGGCATCCACGAGCAACAAGGCTCCTTCACAGGCCGCCAGACTGCGCGAGACTTCATAGGTAAAGTCCACGTGCCCGGGGGTGTCAATGAGATTCAATTGATAGGTCTGTCCGTCATGGGCTTTGTACGATGTGGTCACGGCGCGGGCTTTGATGGTAATGCCGCGCTCGCGTTCCAGGTCCATGTCATCCAGGATTTGCTCACGAAATTCCCTTGGTGTAATGGCGCCGGTCAATTCCAGAAAACGATCGGCGAGGGTGGATTTCCCGTGATCAATATGGGCGATGATGGAAAAATTACGGATAGCGGAGGCGTTATTCATATGCACCACGGACTGACGTAGCTTTAACCACGGAGACTGACGCTGTTGTGATTACGGAGGCACGAGACAATGTTCCGATTTTATGAGGGTTTCGGCGTCTTGTCAAAGACAGCATGCATTTCTGTGCTGTTGCGTATCCATTTTTCAATATGCCTATAATCCGCCAGCTTTGCGCAATCGAACCACCATTGAGGTGAAGTCGGCCCGGAAAGCCGCGCCGTGAGATTTGTCGTGAATTAAGCACATGCCACCTGGCGGGGAGACATCTCTGCCAGGTAACAAGCAACTCATTCACTCAACAGGGGGACAAGATGGCGGAGCAAAAACTCTGGCAATGGGAAAACGGGCTCTGGCGATGGGATGATGGACTTTGGCGATGGGAGGAAAATATCGAAAAACGAGAGACGCAATGTAAGGTAATCCCACCGGAGGATTTATGCTTCTATCCTTGTCCGAGGAAAAAGAAACCTAGCGGGTCCACAACATCCTGGGAGGAAGAACTTAATGAATGGGAAAAAGACCTTCGAGAATGGGAGGTCATGCTTCGGAAACGTGAGAAGAATCTCAAAGGCAAAGGTTACTTACGGGAAAAAGAAGATGCGATAAACACCATGGAATCGGCGAAGTCGGATTGTCCATAGCAAGGGCAATCTAGCTTTTTTATGACTTTGCTGACACGAGTAGCGGCGGGGACTGGATACCGGCTTCTGCCGGCATGACGGACGAGAGAGCATTGATGAAACAATCGAAAAAAATTGCCACGCACAAGTCCGGGCATGCGGCCGCCCGCCCTTTCGGACAGGCAAAGAGGCCAGCCAGGGCGTCGAAGCTGGCACGGTGGGACAAACAATATGTGTGGCACCCGTTTACACAGATGAAGGAATGGACGAACAACGTCCCGCTCATCATCGAAAAAGGCAAGGGTTCCTGGCTCTACGATGATCAGGGCAACAAATATCTGGATGGCACCTCGTCCACTTGGGTCAATCTGCACGGACATCGGCATCGCACCATTGACAAGGCCATTAAGCGGCAACTCGGCAAAGTGGCCCACAGTACGTTGCTGGGCGCCGCCAGCCCGCCTTCCATTCTGCTGGCCAGGGAACTCGTCAGGCTGGCACCGAAAGGACTGACGCGTGTGTTTTATTCTGATAATGGCTCCACGGCCGTTGAAGTGGCTCTGAAAATGGCCGTGCAGTACTGGCAACAGCAACGTCCGCCGCGGAAACAGCGCAAGGAATTTATCCGTCTGGATGCCGCCTATCACGGCGATACCGTGGGGAGCATGAGCGTGGGCGGCCAGGTGCTCTTTCATCAACGCTTTCAGAGTCTGCTTTTTCCAACACGCGCCATTGACGCCCCCTACTGTTATCGCTGTCCCCTGCAGTTGCGTTTTCCCTCATGCGGGACGGCTTGTCTTGATTCGTTGGAACAGGTCCTGAAACAGCGACATGCGCACATTGCCGGGGTGATTGTCGAGCCCATGGTGCAGGCGGTCGCGGGAATGATCACGCAGCCGCCGGGCTGGCTTTCACGCGTTCGGGCGTTGTGCACACAGTATAATGTGTTGCTGATTGCCGATGAAGTCGCCACGGGTTTTGGCCGAACCGGAACCATGTTTGCCTGTGAACAGGAACGGGTGACGCCGGATCTGCTGTGTCTTGCCAAGGGGTGCACTGGCGGGTATCTGCCTCTCGGCGCCACCCTCGCCACGGACAACATTTACAAGGCGTTTCTTGGAGAGCATGACGATCTCAAAACATTTTTTCACGGCCACAGCTATACGGGCAATGCGCTGGGTTGTGCCGCGGCGCTGGCGAACCTCGATATTTTCAAACAAGAGAAGACGCTGACTCATGTCAGGAAACGTGCAAAGCTGCTTCGCGCACTGCTGACCCCCCTGGCGACGGCGCCAATCGTGGGAGACATCCGTCAATGCGGGTTGATGGTGGGTATTGAGCTGGTTGTCAACAAAACCACTCGTGAACCGTTCCCCTTTTCCGCGCGGATGGGCGACCGTGTGGCCACAGAATGTCGTCGTCTCGGCCTTCTGATTCGGCCCATCGGCAACGTGGTGATCCTGGTTCCCCCGCTGTCCGCGTCGGAGCGGGAGTTGCGCCGGATGGCGGGGATTCTGATCACAGCCTGCCGGCATGCGCATGCGACACGGGACGCGGAGCGGCAATGAATTTTGATCCCGCCGTTGCGGCTCGTGATGCGTTGGACCGGGCCTGTGCCCATGACGCGCTTGGTGACGCTTGTGCCGAAATCGAAGAAGCGGAAGCCGTGTTTTCCTCCGAGACGGGCGCGGAGGCAACGTGCGCGTATGAAACCCTGCTGGTCATTGGCGAGCGCTTTCCGCAGGCGCAGGCGTTTCAGGAATTTTTGATCTTTGCCACGTGGCAGCAGGTCACCGAGGAAACCCTTCCCCGACATTTCCGAAAAGGCGTACAGTTGACCCGGCAGTTTCTTGAGCGATTCGGCGCGCACATCGGAGGAAGCGATGTGTACGAGCGCGTCACGACGATTCAGCAATCGTTTCAGGGAGGTCTGGGTGCCCAGTCTGACGAGATGCAGGACGAGTACGATCAGGATGCTCTGGACGGAGGCGATTGAGAAAAGCTGGCGGCATGGACGGGGCTTCCACTTTCCACTTCCCGACGCCTGTGCCGGATTGACGTTAGTGTATGGCTACCGGTGTGCCTGTCGTGACGTGTAATGCATGCGCGGCGTGGGTGGCTTTCATAAACACTTCAAGATACCCGTTGCTGTTGATCAGCGCTTCCGGTTTGTCGGACGATCCCTGCGCGTAATGCGTTTTCAGATTGTCAATCGTCGTGTCGCCGATGGTCAACGTCATGCCCTGTCGCCCCCCAACGCCCTGTCCCGCCCGCCATGCCTGAATGTCATCGGGCGTGATGTCGGTCATCAGGTTGCCGAAATGATCAATGTAGGCAACGCGGCCATGCAGCGTGCCGTCTCGTATTTCGGGTTTGGGAATCTGTAACGTGTGGTAGTTCGATACCAGACGACCGTAGGCTCCGGACGTTTGTCCACGAGTCAGCCAGGCGGCCGACGGTGCGAAGACATCCCGTCCATCGAACGTTGCGCCTTCCGCATCCAGGTGAAATTGGCGATTTTCAATCTGCCGAACCTCCACGGATTGTTCGTTTTCAAAAATATGGGTCAGGATGCCGTTGTCGGGCGCGACAAAGAAATAGCGTGACGTGGTGACGAGCAACCTGCGGCGGGGTGAACCCACGTCCGGGTCCACGACCGCGACATGCACGGTGCCGTCGGGAAAATAATGATAACAGGCGTTCAGCAGAAAGGCGGCTTCTTCAACGGCGTGCGGGGTCACGGTGTGCGAGATGTCCACGACGCGCACCTGATTGTTAATGCCCAGCATCACCCCTTTCATGCTGGCCACGAAGTAGTCCCGGTCGCCGAAGTCGGTCAGGAGCGTGACGACGGAGATGGCGGACGGCATGGCGGGTTACTCCTGGAAAAAGATGTCCTGAATTTCGTACTCAATCGGGCCTGCCGGACGGTTGACCTTCACGACGTCGCCCACTTGACGCCCGATGAGCTGACGTCCAAGCGGCGATTGCACGGAGATTGAGCCGTTTTTGACGTCGGCCTCTTCCGCCCCCAGCAGCCTATAGGTTTTTTCAGCTTTGGATTTCACGTCCAGAATGCGGACGGTCGTGCCGAATACCACGGTGTCACTGGCTCCCGTGCCGATTTCAATGATCTCCGCCTGCCTTAGTTTCTGTGTGAGTTCCGCGATGCGTGTGTCCAGAAAATTCTGGTGTTCCTTGGCCGCTTTGAATTCGGCGTTTTCCCGCAAATCGCCATGTTCACGCGCCTCGGCAATGTCCTGAATGTTTTTCGGGCGATCCACCTTCCGTATTTTTTCCAACTCTCTTTTGAGTGTCTCGTAGCCATTTTTTGTCATCGGAACGCGCATAATACATCCACCTCTGTCTGCGTAGTGTAAACCTGTCGAGTCGCGTTGTCGCTCGTTTTTCTGAAGGGCCAGGAAGACGTGTTCTCCATCGCGTCATCGCGGCCCCAGATGGCGATGTTGCCGCCGTCCTTCAGGACGCAGACCAGTCGCCAAGTTTCCTCCAGCCCCTTTTGCCTGGATCCCTCGTCACACGTCACAAGATGAAAGACGCCGCTTGGCTTCATGGCCACGTCTCTCTCTCATGGGTGCCTGCTGTTCAGGTTAGCCCTCGATCACCCGAAACGTCAGGTTGATGCGCGGCCCCATGGGTTGTTTGCTTTTGGGGATTTGGTGCAGCCAATGATGCTGCGTGGGGCCTTGCATAAGCAGATAGCTGCCGTGCGTCAGCATGATGGGTGACGCGGGCTTGATTGGTGTCTGCTTTTCATTCACTTTGGTTTTGTGTTTCATCTGAAATTCGCGCGTTGCGCCAAGACTCACCGAGCCGATGACGGGATGGCGACCCAGTGCCTTTTCGTCATCGCCGTGCCAGGAAACACTGTCGTCTCCGCTTTGATACAAGTTCAGCAGCACGCTGTTGAATGCAATCTCCGATACCGCCTCAATGGCTTTCTTGATGGTCAACAACGTTGGCGTCCAGTCGCTCGCTGTGACGGTGATGCCTGAATAGCGATAGGTCTTGTCCGGTTCGCCGTGCCAGGCCGTGAGCCTGGGTATGTTGTGCTTTTTTCCATACAGTTGTATCTGTTGCTGTTCCCAATGGATTTCCCCCGCTTCCGGTTTCAATGCGTCAAACAGGGCATTGGCTTCCCGCTGCGAAAACAGAGACGAGTAGAGCCAGACTTCGGCATCGGGTATGTTGATTTTCTTGCGCTCGCCCTGCGGCATGTCGAGACAATTCTGCTGCATGCCAACCATCGGCCATGCTTCAATGTCAGTCATGCCACGAAATGCTGAAAGGCATGATGGCTATAGGGCACCGGATCATCGCACTCCCGGCGGGTCAATTCGCATGGTACGCCTGCAACGATTTGATCGTCAGTGACGATTTCCGTATGGCTTCAATCGCCGTTACCGCGGCCCGGATACCCTGGATGGTCGTGAAATAGGGGATGTTCTGCCGGAGGGCCTCTCGTCGAATGGACAGCGAATCATCATGTGAGGAGGCGGAGCCGACGGTATTGACGACCATGTGCGCCTGACGGTTTTTAATGGAATCCACCAGATGCGGCCGACCTTCCTTGACTTTGTTGACGGTTTCGACGGTGAGCCCGTGATCGAGCAGATACGACGCCGTGCCTCGAGTGGCCAGGATTGTGAATCCCATCGCCTGCAACTGTCCGGCGACGGGAACGGTGCCGGCCTTGTCCGCGTCTTTCATGCTCATGATGACGGTGCCTGTATGGGGCAGGCTTAACCCCGCGGCGGCTTGAGATTTGGCAAACGCCCATCCAAAGTTCCGATCAATCCCCATCACCTCCCCGGTTGAGCGCATTTCAGGGCCCAACAGGACATCAACGTTCCCAAGTTTGGCAAAGGGGAACACCGATTCCTTGACCGCGATGTGTGACACGGTTGGAACAGTGGTGAAATGCAGATCTCGCAGTGAATGTCCCACCATGACTTTCATGGCGAGTTTGGCCAGGGGAACGCCAAGGGTCTTGCTGACAAACGGGACGGTGCGCGACGCCCGCGGATTGACCTCCAGGACGGAAATGTCGCGGCCCTGCACGGCAAACTGCACGTTCATGAGTCCTACGACGTGCAGGTGGTGCGCCAGGATGATGGTCTGTTCGCGGATGTGGTCAATCACGTCCGCGGTGAGAGAATGTGGAGGCAGGGAGCAGGCGGAATCGCCGGAATGAATGCCGGCTTCTTCCACGTGTTCCATAATGCCGGCCACGACGACGTCGGTTCCGTCGGCGATCGCGTCCACGTCAACTTCAATGGCGTTGGTCAGATACTGGTCTATGAGCAGTGGATACTGGGCGGTCGTTAAAATATGACGCGCGATATAGCGCCGAAGTGAATCTTCATCATAGATAATTTGCATGGCTCGTCCGCCCAGCACATATGACGGGCGCACAATGACCGGGTAGCCGATCTGCGTGGCAATGGCACGGGCTTCGTCGTCGGATCGCGCGGTGCCGTTTCGTGGTTGCCGGAGACCCAGTGTCGCGATGAGTTCGCTGAACCGCTCACGATCTTCGGATCGGTCAATCGCGTCGGGCGTTGTGCCTAAAATCGGGATCCCCGCACGTTCCAGGGGCAGTGCCAGCTTGAGCGGCGTTTGCCCGCCAAACTGCACGACGACCCCCATGGGTTTTTCAACGTCCATGACGTTGAGCACGTCTTCTTCGGTTAACGGTTCAAAGTAGAGCCGGTCGGACGTGTCATAATCCGTGCTGACGGTTTCAGGGTTGCAATTGACCATGATCGTTTCAATGCCCAGTTCCCGCAAGGCCAGTGTGGCATGGACGCAGCAATAATCGAATTCAATCCCCTGCCCGATCCGATTCGGTCCGCTACCCAGAATCACGACTTTGTCCCGGTTCGTCGGGCGCGATTCGCAGGCCTGGCCATAGGTGGAATACAAATACGGCGTCAGGGCTTCAAATTCGCCGGCGCAGGTATCCACCCGTGAATACGTGACCCGCTGCTCGGGCAGGTGGGTGTTTCGGAACATCCGGATGGCCTCCATCGTGGTGTGGAGCAACTGGCCCAGTCGCTGATCCGCAAATCCCAGACGCTTGGCCTGCTTGAGCAGTTCGCGGGATTCAGGTTCATGAAACAGCACAGTCGGCGGCCTCCCCGCCCCGTCCCCCGGTTCATGAGCCGACGGCGAAGAGATTGAGCGCGCGTGAGCCAGCAAGGCTTGTTCACAATGGACGAGTTCTTCTATTTGATCGAGAAACCAGGGATCAATATGAGTCGCCGCCGCGATGTCGTGTTTGGGGATGTTCAGTCGCATCCCGTCGGCGATATGCCAGGGACGATCCGGATGGGCCGTTTGCATGGCCGCGCGAATCCGTTCCGGAATGCCAGGTTCAACCGCGTCTCCCGGAATGTGCCGGTCCAGGCCATGAAGAGACGTCAATCCGCATCGGCCTGTTTCCAGAGACCGCAGGGCTTTGTGAAAGGCTTCCTTAAATGTGCGTCCCAATGCCATGGCTTCACCCACGGATTTCATTTGCGTCGTGAGCGTGGGATTGGAACCATGGAATTTTTCAAAGTCAAAGCGCGGGATTTTGACGACCACGTAGTCAATGGCGGGCTCAAAGGAGGCTTTCGTCACATGGGTAATGTCATTGGTTATTTCATTCAGCGTGTAGCCCACGGCCAATTGAGCCGCGATTTTTGCGATGGGGAATCCCGTGGCCTTCGAGGCCAGGGCTGAACTCCGCGACACGCGCGGATTCATTTCAATCACGATCATCTCCCCGTTTTTCGGGTTGAGGGCAAATTGAATATTCGAGCCGCCGGTATCAATGCCGATTTCCCTGATAATACGAACGGCCGCGTCCCGCATGCGTTGATATTCTTTGTCCGTCAGGGTCAGAGCCGGCGCCACCGTGATGCTGTCCCCGGTATGCACGCCCATGGCGTCCACGTTTTCAATGGGACAGACGATGACGACGTTGTCGTGCAGGTCGCGCATGACTTCAAGCTCATATTCTTTCCACCCAATCAATGAACGTTCGATCAGGACCTCGCCAACCGGACTGGTGAGCAGGGCCCACTCCACGTCGCGTTCCAATTCCTCGCGATTCCAGGCGATATTCCCACCGGCGCCGCCCATGGTGAAGGAGGGGCGTACAATGGCGGGAAAGCCGATGCTGTCCACCGCACTGACGGCTTCTTCGCGGGTCCGGATGAGCTGACTGTGCGGCGTGGGCACGCCGATTTTCTTCATGGCCCGCTTAAAGGCTTCACGATCTTCGGCTTTACAAATGGCGTCGTACCCGGCTCCGATAAGCCGCACGTTGTACTTTTCAAGGATGCCCCGCTTGTGCAGGTCAAGAGACACGTTCAGTGCCGTTTGCCCCCCCATGGTGGGCAGCAGCGCGTCGGGACGTTCGCGGTCAAGAATCCGCTCCACGATTTCAACGGTGATGGGTTCAATGTACGTGCAATCCGCCATGTCGGGATCGGTCATGATCGTGGCGGGATTGCTGTTAAGGAGTACCACCTCGTACCCTTCGCGCTTGAGCGCTTTGCAGGCCTGGGTGCCGGAATAATCAAATTCGCAGGCCTGACCGATGACAATGGGTCCGGAGCCAATCAGAAGAATGCGCCGTAAGTCGTCTCGTCTCGGCATGGGGCGTCAGTTGAGTGCGGGGTTCAGAGGTTGAGGCGGCAGCGAGAGCGGCGACGTCGGGATCAGGGCCCGCTCGGCATCGTCAAGCTCCGGCTGATAATACTGCATGACCGCCGGAAGCCAGTTTTCAATGTTTCGAATTCGCATGATGTCGGACGGGTGCGTGGAAAGAAATTCGGGGATGGCCGCATTGGATCGGAAACAAAATTTTCCAATCATTTGCCTGGGGCACCCGCTCATTCGCTCCCAGAAGTGCACGGTTTCGCGAGGGTCGTATCCGGCTTTCGCCATGAGTTGCAGGCCGATATAGTCCGCTTCTGATTCCTGGCGCCGGCTGTGTGGAAGTGTGACGCTCACGCCGTACGCGCTCATGGCGCCGATGGCGAATTCGGGATCCACGGCACCGCTGGCGGCTCCGGCAATCGCGCCGAGCTGGGCGATGGTATCGAGAATGCCCCGGCTCATGCGTTCCGCGCCATGCCGTTGCAGCGCATGCGCCACTTCATGCGCCATGACCGCGGCCAGCCCGGCTTCATTTTGCGTGTGTTTCAAAATGCCCGTGTAAATGGCCACCTTTCCCCCCGGAAGGGCGAAGGCGTTGACCATTGTGTCATCTTCAATCACGACAAATTCCCAATGGTATTCCGGTTTGTCGACCACGGACGCAATGCGCCGCCCAATGCGGTGCACCATTTCATTGAGTTCGGGATCGGTACTTAGCCGGGCCTGTTGAAGGACTCCGCGAAAGGCTTCAGTTCCCAGAGCCAGTTCTTTTTCCTCCGAGATGAAAATAAACTGATCGCGTGCCGTCCCCGGGGCCTTGACGCAGCCGACCAGCATCAGGACTCCGCACATGACCAGCATGCATCCGAATACGGGACGGCCCCCAGATAGGGGTTCGGTGCTCTGTGCATAGGTGGTGATTCCAGTCTCCCCGTGTATGGTGTTCATGGTTCGCATGGTAGCCAGAAGTCGAACAATGCCGGCGGACCCTCAATGCGACCGTGGCCTGCAAGCACGGTTTCCGTCAGCGGCCCTGGCCGGGGGAAGAACGACCGGGGCAGGCATCCCGCGGACGTCGGTATCATCAGGCCAGGCCAAAGGAGACTAGGCATGGTCGTGCTCCATCATACGTCGAAATTGTCCAAACAGGTAGGACGCATCATGGGGACCGGGAGAGGCTTCCGGGTGATATTGAACCGACAGAACCGACGCGGAGGCACTGGCCAGACCTTCCATGCAATCATCATTGAGACTCACATGTGTCGGTTCAAACAGGCCCCATGGAGTATCCAGGCGGTCTCTGGCCCGTTCCGCCGTCGGCATGTTCACCGCAAAATTATGATTGTGCGAAGTGATCTCCACTTTTCCGGATCGTAAATCCAGTACCGGATGGTTGGCGCCATGATGTCCAAATTTTAATTTATACGTGGAGAATCCAAGCGCCAGGCCCAGGATTTGATGACCAAGGCAAATGCCCATGATGGGTCGCCACCCCAGCAACGCTTGAATATGCGGTACCACGTACGACGGCCCTTGAGGATCACCGGGGCCATTGGACAACAGAATGCCGTCCGGATTCAGCTCTCGAACGGTTTGCGCCGTGGTTGATGCCGGCACCACGGTTACGCCACATCCTTCATCCACCAGCCGCCGCAAAATGTTCTGTTTGAGGCCAAAGTCATAGACCACAATCCGCAATGGCGTCGTCGTCGCTGGTGTGAAACGCCCGTTGGCGTTGAGATTCTGGGGCCAGGCCCCGGTGCCTTCGTTCCATTCGTAGGCCGCATCGCATGTCACGGTCCCGACCAAATCCCGACCGGTGATGGAAGGCAGCGCCCTGGCTTTTGCGACCAGATGGTCGGGGTTGAAATCGCTGTGGGATATCACGCCCGCTTGAGAGCCATGATCGCGCAGGTGCCGCGTGAGATGTCGCGTGTCAATGCCCGCAATGCCCACAATGCGATGGTGCACCAGATAGTCATGCAACGAAAGGTCCGAGCGCCAGTTGCTGGGGCGACGACAGGCCTCATTGACAATGAAGCCCTCGGCCCATACGCGCCGGGATTCGGCATCTTCCCGCGACAGGCCGTAATTGCCGATATGGGGACAGGTCATCAACACCATCTGTCCTTTGTAGGATGGGTCCGTGAGGATTTCCTGGTATCCCGTCATCGCGGTGTTGAAGACGACTTCTCCGGCAGTGTCTCCCGTCAATCCCAGCGCATGTCCTTCAAAGATCATGCCGTCAGCCAGGGCAAGAAGCGCCTTGTTCATTGCGGTTGCCCCCATTGTCTGAATTTGACCACGAGCAGGCTCACAGCGACTCCGACATTGAAGAGATGAAGGGCGCGCACAATCATATGGAGTTGGAAAAACGCATCAAAGGCCGCCTGCTTCGCTTCCTGCGACTCCGCCGCAAACGCGGCCTCCTGTAACCTGACGGTCTGCGGCCCCATCACCCCCACAATCACAAACGTCACCACCGCCAGCGTCGCCACCAGGCCGATTTCAGTCCGTGTCGGCGGCGTTTGTTCCGGTTCCTGCCGATAGCGCCAATATCGAAAGAGCGTCGTGCCGATAAACACGATGACAATGCCACCGGTCAGGATATGATAGCCATGAAAGACGCGACGCAAAAACCGTCCGCCCGTTTCCATGTCCAGGGTATTGAAGACGGCCGGCACCACCATCGTGAGGATGGCCGTAAACCCTCCAATCCACATCATGAGGCCGAGCCATTCCAGCAACGAACAGGACTGCTGCCATCCCGCGGTGCGTTGAGCCATTCAAGACTCCCAACGTGCCCTGTGTCGCGGACACGGCGTCATGCGCAACGGGCCGGGAACGGCCATGCCGTTTTATGTGTCAGGGAGGTCATGTGTCGCATCATACACTTCTTTCCCGCCCACCAGCGTTTTGACAATCCGTCCCTTCATGGTCCAACCGGCAAATGGCGTGTTGCGGCTGAGTGAATGCAACCGTGCGGGGTCCACCGTCCACGTGGCGGTCGGGTCGAACAACGTGATGTCGGCGTCGACTCCCGGCGCGAGTGTGCCATGGGGCAGGCGAAACACATGAGCGGGCGCAATCGTCAGTTTGGCAATGGCCTGCTCCAGCGTTAAGATTCCCTCTCCGACCAGATTCAGCGTGAGGGGGAGAGCCGTTTCCAATCCGACCATGCCGACCGGAGCCGCGTCAAATTCCAGCTGCTTTTCCTGGGCGGCATGGGGCGCATGGTCGGTGGCCACGATGTCAATGGTGTGATCCTGCAATCCTTCCTTGACGGCCTGAACATCCTCATCGGTTCGCAACGGGGGATTCACTTTCGCCTGGGTATTATACGATCGAACAGCTTCATCCGTTAACGAGAAGTGATGCGGACAGGCTTCGGCGGTCACGGGTACTCCCCGCGCCTTGGCCTCTCGAACCATACGGACGGACCCGGACGTGCTGACATGCGGCAGGTGCAATCGGGCACCGGTCAACTCGGCAAGAATGATATTTCTGGCGACCATGACTTCTTCGGCGGCTTTCGGGATTCCGGGAATGCCCAGTTCCGTAGACACCGCGCCTTCATGCATGCTACCGCCACGGGAGAGATGGGCATCTTCGCAATGATCAATAATCGGAAGATGAAAGGCCGAGACATATTCCATGGCCCGACGCATGACGAGGCTGTTCATGACCGGCACACCATCGTCGGAAATCGCCACACAGCCGGCATCATATAATTCTCCGATTTCCGCCAGCTCCTCCCCTTGCGAGCCTTTGGTAATGGCGCCGATGGGAAAGACGCGCGCTTTCCTGGCGGCCGCCGCACGGGCAAGAATAAATTCCGTGACGGCCCGCGAATCGTTGACGGGCTGCGTGTTGGGCATGCAGCACACCGAGGTAAACCCGCCGGCCACGGCTGCCGCGGCGCCGGTGGCGATCGTTTCTTTATATTCAAAGCCCGGCTCACGAAAGTGGACGTGCAAATCCACAAAACCTGGGCAGACGATCAGGCCACTGGCGTTGATCGTTCGTGACAGCGTTGCGGCCTGCAGTGTTTTGCGCAGGTTGGGTTTCACGGCGCTGATGCGCCCGTCTTCGATCAACACGTCGGCCACGCCGTTCCATCGGTCGGGGTCAATAACGTGGCCTCCCGTAATCAGGGTTTTCATATCGTTCTCCATGGGTGTCTCCATGCGGTCTTCACGGCGGTAGCCGCCGGGTGCGGTCACGTCATACTTGATTCTGTTGTGCGAGCAAATACATCAGCCCCATGCGCACGGCCACGCCGTTTGAGACCTGATCCAAAATCACGGAGGCTTCGCTGTCGGCGACGTCATGGGATATTTCGACGCCCCGATTCACCGGTCCCGGATGCATGACCAGCACGTCTCTGGCCGCCCGCTTCACACGTTCCGCCGTCAGGCCATACAGACGGACATATTCCCTGATGGAGGGAAAGAACGAGCGCCCCTGGCGTTCAAGCTGCAGGCGCAGCATGATGATGACGTCCATGCCGTCAAGCGCCTCATCCAGATTGTGAAACACCTCGACCCCAAGCCGGTGAAGAAACGGCGGAATCATGGTGGGCGGTCCAACAACGCGCACGTTGGCTCCCATTTTTGTCAGGGCATGAATGTTGGATCGCGCCACCCGGCTATGGGTGATATCGCCAACGATCGCCACGCGCAGATTGCGCACGCGCCCTTTTTTTTCTTGAATCGTCAACAGGTCCAGAAGTCCCTGAGTGGGATGTTCATGCCATCCATCGCCGGCATTGATGACGGACAGGTGAACCTGTCTGGCCATGGTTTCCGCGGCGCCCGCCGAAAAATGTCGGAGTACAAGAATATCGGCCTGCATGGATTCAATCGTTCTGGCGGTATCCAGCAACGTTTCCCCTTTGGCCAGGCTGCTCGACGACGGTGACATGTTCACCACGTCGGCGCTCAACCGTTTGGCGGCCAGCTCAAACGAAGTGCGGGTTCGCGTACTGGGCTCAAAAAACAAATTCACCACGGTTTTTCCCCGAAGGGCCGGCACTTTTTTGATCTCTCTCCCACTGACTTCCTTGAAGGGTTGCGCAGCTTCCAGGATAAGCGAAATTTCTTCCGCAGAAAGCGAGCCAAGAGCGAGAAGGTCTTTTCGTTTGAAGCTCATGACGGGCTTTTCTCACTGCCCGTGAGTCTGGACACGCGATCCCGTTCGCCCAATTCTTCAAGGAACACCCGAATGTTGTCATCTTTGGCCGTCGGAATGTTTCTGCCCACGTAGTTGGCGCGAATGGGCAGTTGCCGATGTCCCCGGTCAATCAGCACCGCCAACTGTATTTCCGACGGACGTCCCAGGTCCGTGAGTCCGTCCATGGCCGCGCGAACGGTTCGGCCGGTGAATAACACGTCGTCCACCAGCACCACATTGAGATTCGAGACATGAAACGCAATATCCGTTTTTTTCAGCACGGGTTGATCTTTGCGAATGGCCAGATCATCCCGGTAGAGGGTGATATCCAATTCCCCCAGCAAGACGTCCGTATGTTCAATATGCCGGATCAATCGTTGCAATCGTTGAGCCAGATAGATTCCGCCGGTGCGAATGCCGACTAGGGCCGTATGCTGGCAGCCTTGGTTCCGTTCCAGAATTTCATGGGCGATCCTCGTCAGTGCGCGCGTCATGTCATGCCCGTCCATGATGACCGATTCGTCGTTGTGTTGCGGCTGCATCATGGTTCCCCGAGGGCAAAAAAAAACCCTCTCCGCGGAAGGCAGAGAAGGCTACTGACATTGTGGGCAGAATCTGCCCGAGGCGTTCAGCATGACATAAGCCCTTTCCTCACCTCACCGGATGAGTCGTAAAGGTGCGTCTATCCTACGAAGTTTGAGCGTGGTGAGTCAAGCGCCGGCATCAGTCTGCTCCCCACGTGGCCCATGGGTGCTGGTTCGGATGATGGCCCGTTGGGGACATCAGAAGCGCAGCAGGCGGGGTCAGCGTTTTTTAAGAATCCATGCATGCAGGCGCGGATGTAGTGTGGCCCGTGGCAAGATTGATTTGTGTAGACAAAAGGGCTGTAACGTTGACACTCGCTCTTTTCCCACAATGTCCAGTGCCAGCCCGGAAATGAGGGAGGGAAGAGAGTCCGGCCCGGCGATCCACGCCAGCCCGTTGTGCCGGAGCCCCCCGTTGATGCGTTGCATGTGTTCCTGAAGTGTGGCCGTCTCATCGTATGCAAGAAACGGCAACCAGACGTACATGAGGTCATGCATGGTCTGATACACGTCATGCAGGCCGGTCTTCTCGCTCACAAAACGGTGGACATGCTGCCTGTCTGGCCCGGCGTCCTGGCCCTGATGGCGGCGCCGGGCGAATTGATTCCAGAGGCCCTGGGCCTGTTTCTGCGCATGGGCGTCATGACGATAGACAATCGTCGCAGATGGTGGATCGTTGATCGGCAAGGAGCCGATACATGCGTCAAACCCGTGAATGAGTACGTGGTCGGCACATCTGACATGGGTGCCCAGGGATGAATCGTGATCAACAAGATCGTTCCAGAAATCCGCCACAAACGGCTGACTCGCGAGGTCGCCGATCACCGTCTCATCCTCCGGATAGAACAGGATGGCCGAGCAGGCTTCCCACGGCGAGACCGCGGGCGTTCCGTCAGGGAACAGGTCTTCCCATGAATGTTCGTCCCGTCTCCCCGTCTCCGATGCCGTTTTGGTCTCCGCGCTTTGCGTGACGCCCCAGCCCGGCTCCAGAGGAATCCCGTGCGAGATCCGGTGATCGGACAGCCACAGTTGTCCGTCGTGCACGGCCAGCTGTTTTCCGCAGGGAGCGAATCCTTGCTGGTTCGGGGGCACAAACGGGAGACCGCTGGTGTCATCCAGACTGGTCACCTTGCGCACGGTTCCGTGTTTGACCGTCAGGCATATTCGATGATGAGGAGCCATGTAACGCACCGATGGATGCGCAGTCGGCAGCCACTCCACCTCATGTGACCGGGGCGCATCCATGAATACGGCAAGGGGACGCTCCTGGCCAGGGTGCCCGGCTGTAAAAAAATTGCTGAACAAACCAAAGGCGGCTTCCGACGGGTAGGTGGGAATGCCCCGGTAGCGCAGGGGGCGGGGGGGGGAACGGTTTTGATCATCATACAACCCGCGTATGAATTCAAACGCGGCACTGCCCGTTCCGGGCAATAACGACTGAAACAGTTCCACAACTGGCAGGTAATCAATGCATGTCCAGTGCATCGCGCTCATGCAGGACATGAAACGCGCTTGCTCAAATGTGCCGTCTTCCAACACATACAGCGCGTCTTTGCGTTGCTGAATCGTGGCATGTCCGGTTGACTCGATCACCAGATCGTCATCGGCATAAAAAAATTCGACTTCTTCCAGAGTGACGTTCATGGCACGGGCGGCCATCACGCGCAAATCCTGCCGGGTCAGTGTCTGCCACCCGGGACGCGTTGTCAGATCCAGGGTCATCGTATTCACCAGCCCGCCGGGTTTCAGCCCCACCCATTGCCCCCAGTCCAAATGAAGCCGGGCCGACACAAGCTGAACCGTCCCGTCGGGACATTCCCGCCATTCACATTCATGCAGCGGGTGACCGTCGGGATCGGTCAGCAGGATGCGCCGTCCCAGGGGGCCGTCAAACACCAGATGGCCGGTGGCGAGCCGCCGACATGTGACATGGCCGGTCGCTTGCGTGGTCGCGAGAGACCGGTTGCCCTGCAACATCAAGATTCCCGGAGTGTGGAGAATGGACGAAAACAATGGGGAAGGATTGCTCAAACTCGCACTCGTGCGGAAGGGCCGCGAAAGCGGCAACCGCCCGGAAACGTCTCGCTGGCAATCGCATGTATCGGGTATGCGATCAAAGACCCCTGTCCCGGCGAGTGCGGGCACCCATGTCCGTTGATACGGACGCGCGGCTCATTCCCGAAGCTGTCCTGATCCATAGACGACGTATTTGGAACAGGTCAGATCTTCCAACCCCATGGGGCCTCTGGCATGAATGGGACTGGTACTGATGCCGATTTCCGCGCCCAGCCCAAACTGGTAGCCGTCATTGAGCCGGGAAGAGGCGTTGATCATCACTGTGCCGGCATTGACTTCCCGCAGGAACCGCATGGCCCGGCCGTAGTCCTTGGTGACAATCACTTCGGTATGCCGGGAGCCATATCTGTGGATATGATCCATGGCTTCATCCATGTCTTTGACCACTTTAACGGCCAGGACCAGCGCGAGAAATTCCCGGCCATAATCGTCGTCAGTCGCGACTTGCGCCTCGGGAATATAGCGACGGGTTTTTTCGCAGCCGCGAATTTCCACGTTGGCGTCGGCCAGGGTTTTTCCCAGACTGGTCAAAAAATTTCTGGCGATGCCCTGATGCACCAGCAGAGTTTCCATCGCGTTGCAGGTTGACGGCCGCTGGATCTTGGCATTGACGCTGATGGCTTCGGCCATCGCGGCGTCGGCGTCGGCATCAATATAGGTGTGGCACATGCCTTTATCATGTTTAATGACCGGGATGGTCGAATGTTCGTTGACGGTGCGCATCAGCGATGAGCCGCCCCGCGGAATGATCAAGTCAATAAATCTGTCCTGTTTCAGCAGGGCAATGACCGCTTCCCGTTCGGTGCGTTCGACCAGGGAAACGGCACCCTCTGGAATCCCGGCTTTCTGGGCGGCGTCGGAGACGATCCGGGCGATGGCCCGGTTGGAATGGATCGCTTCCGATCCACCTCGAAGCACGCAAACGTTTCCGGATTTGAGACATAACGCCGCCGCGTCGGCTGTCACGTTCGGACGGGATTCATAAATAATCCCGATGACTCCAATGGGCACACGAACCCGCCCGACGGTCATGCCATTGGGACGTTCCTGCATGCCGGACGACTGGCCGACGGGATCGCGTAACGTCGCAATGTGACGAATGCCGTCCGCCATGTCCCGAATGCGATCCGGGGTCAGCGTGAGTCGATCTGCCATGGCCTCTCGTCCGTTGCCCGCATCAAAGACGTTGAGGTCTTTCGTGTTTTCTTCAAGAAGCACGTCGGTGGCGGATTCCAGACTTTCGGCGATGGCCAGGAGCGCCTTATTTTTGACCGATGCTGTTAAACAGCTTAACGTGCGGGATGCGGACTGGGCCTGTTCCAGGAGTGTCTGGAGATATGTCGGAAGATCAACGCTCTCGTCTGTGAGGATGTCGGGATCGTCGGTTGGCTCGGTGATGCGCGGTTCGCTCAGTTTTTCCTTCATGGCTTTCGTGCTCATGCCAAAGTCGTTCTTTGGCACAATTCCAATATGGTGTTCGGTATCGGCAATCGTCGTGCGTATCATCGAGAATACCCATGCCCGACAGTCAAGGTCAAGCAAAGGGGAACCGTCTTGCTTGAGAAGGTTTGTTCATGCATTGTCAGTGTCTGGCAAAGAAATCGAAACAACGCGAAGACGGTTCAGGTCTTCTTCCGGTCGGTGCCGCCGGCCAGTCTGTTTTTGGGTCATCACCTTGATTTTCCCCGTATAACCCTGCTACACCATGTCGCCATCGTTTTTTCAGCAAACTGGATATTGCGGTCTCTCCCATTACTCATGCCGTGTGCCGAGGTAGCTCAGTTGGCAGAGCACAGCCCTGAAAAGGCTGGTGTCGGCAGTTCGATTCTGCCCCTCGGCACCATCTTGTTGAGTCACTAAGTCGCCTGCATGACTGTGGTTCGTGCCGGAAGCCTGCGGCTTTCCATCATACCCCTGGCCGGCAATGGCCTCTCTTCTGGTTCAGTCCCGCCTTTTTCCGTCTCCATACTGCTTTGCCCAGGAAACATCATACGGGACATCGTAGGTCATTTTTTTGAACTCTGCGCCAGAGATCGCACTGGAATGAGCCTATCG
Organism: Nitrospirales bacterium; assembly: GCA_965207175.1. Taxonomy (GTDB): domain Bacteria; phylum Nitrospirota; class Nitrospiria; order Nitrospirales; family UBA8639; genus Bin75. The sequence continues at coordinate 585,300 of OZ242269.1, read as the reverse complement.
GCTGCTATGTGGAAAAGTTCAAGTAAGGTTCAAGTGTCCACGATGTAAACGTAAAGCAAAGCTCAAGTTGCGATATGACGGTTTCGACTGAACATGAGCCGGGCCGCCGCTCCGTTTCGAGCCGTCCACGGAATCCCGCACGGACATCTTCACGTTTCGCGAAGGGTCGTCGTCTGGCTCAAAAGTCGGTCGGGCCTTCATGTGCGGAGCGGAGGATTGCTTGACCCTGGGCCTGTGGGGAGTGGTCGGAACTCCAGGGAAAACCATCGACAAGGGAGATTAGCTGACCGTGACGGTGAGGGACGATGCGAACGATCCCGTGGTGTCGCCTGACGTGGCGACCCGACGGTGCCGACGATGAGTTGACTGATGACGAAGGGAAATTTTTACCCTGCCCTGCCCTGCGTGGCCGTCACAGCCTCGATCATGGAGCGGAACAGGGGAAGACCGTCCTGATTGCCCAACACGGATTCTGCGCAACGTTCAGGGTGCGGCATGAGACCCAGGACGTTGCCCGCCGCGTTCCGAATTCCGGCAATATTATCGAGGGAGCCATTGGGGTTGGCGTCCTCGTTCACGGTTCCGTCTGCCTGACAGTAACGGAATACGATTTGGGCATTGGCCTGTAGCGTGGAGAGGGTGACCGGGTCGGCGTAGTAATTGCCCGCGGCATGGGCGATGGGGAGTCGAAGAATCTGTCCGGATTCCCAGACCCGGGTAAATGGAGTCGCGGCGTTTTCCAGTCTCACCCGGACGTCCGCACAAATAAAGGACAGCCCGATGTTGGGTCGCATGGCTCCGGGCAGGAGTTCCGCCTCAAGCAGGATCTGAAAGCCATTACAGATGCCGAGAACAAGCCCGCCCGTCCGGGCAAATTCCTTGACGGCTTTCATGATCGGCGACAGCCGGGCGATGGCGCCAGTGCGGAGGTAATCCCCGTAGGCAAAGCCTCCGGGAAGCACCACGGCATCCACCCCGCCCAAGGCTGTGTCGCCGTGCCAAATGAAGTGAACACTTTGCCCCAGTCTCTCCGACAGGACATGTGCGCAATCGCGGTCGCAATGAGACCCCGGAAAGACAAGAACGCCCCACTTCATGACGGGGGCACGGAAGGTTGGCGTTCCAGTTCGTAACGGTATTGTTCAATAACCGGGTTGGCGAGAAGTTGTTCACACATGGCTTTCAGTTGTGCTTCTGCTTGAGCGGGATCCTGTTCGTGTAATTCGATTTCCAAAAACTTTCCCACCCGGACGTCGTTGACGACAGAGAACCCCAGATTGCCCAGCGATTGTCGGATGGCCCGACCCTGGGGATCCAAAATGCCCGGCTTCAGGGTGACATGAATGGTGGCCTTGATCATGAAGACGCCTTGCGTTTTTTTCCCCGTTGTTGTCCGCGTGGTCGAGTAGCGGTTTGTGCGCCGAAGACCCTACGGTAGACCTGGGTGAGGTGACGGCCGTACCATTGAGGGTCAAAACAGGCTCGGATTTCGTCTTGTGTTAATATTTTTGAGACGACAGGATCCCGATCAATGCGATCCCGAAATGTGCCGCGTGTGTTCCAGGCTTGCATGGCATGGCGTTGTATCGTTTCATACGCGGTCTTGCGTTCCATACCCTGATTCACCAACGCCAGCAAGAGGCGCTGGGAATAGATCAACCCGCCCGTCAGGTGTAAATTTTTCAGCATCCGATCCGGATACACCACCAGTGTGTCAAGGAGGGTTGTCAGTTGCACAAGCATGTAGTCAATCAGGATCGCACTGTCCGGAATAATGATGCGTTCAACCGACGAATGACTGATATCGCGTTCATGCCACAGCGCGACGTTTTCCAGTGCGGCCACACTGTTGGCTCGAATAACTCGCGCGAGGCCGCAGAGATTTTCCGACCTCACCGGATTGCGTTTATGCGGCATGGCCGAGGACCCCTTTTGTCCGGCGCTGAAATATTCCTCGACTTCCATGACTTCGGTTCGCTGGAGGTGGCGAATCTCCGTGGCCACCTTTTCGATGCTGGCGGCCATCAGGGCTAACGTGCCGACAAACGCGGCATGCCGGTCTCGTTGCACCACCTGATTGGATACGAGAGCCGGCTGCAAGCCCAGCTTCGCGCATGCGGCTTTTTCGATGCGCGGCGGAAGGTGCGCAAACGTGCCCATGGCCCCGGAAAGTTTTCCCACGGCCATATCTTTTCCGGCGGCGATGAAGCGCGTTCGTTGACGCGTGAATTCCGCGTACCACAGGGCACATTTCAATCCGAAGGTAATGGGTTCGCCATGAATGCCGTGGGACCGTCCCACCATCATCGTGTTTTTGTGTGTCAAGGCTTGCCTGTGCAGGATCTTCAATAAGGCCTCGAGATCTTCCAGGATAATGGCCGTCGCCTCGACCAGTTGAATGGCCAGGCCGGTATCCAGCACGTCGGAGGACGTCAACCCCGCATGTAAATACCTGGCCGGCGGCCCCGCCTGCTCGGCCACGGATTCCAGAAATGCAATCACGTCATGTTTAGTGACGTGTTCAATTTCCCCGATTCGGTCCGGATTGAGGGTCACGTTTTGTCTGATCCGTCGCGCCACGCCCTTCGGGACTTGGCCCGTTTCTTCAAGCACCGCACAGACCGCCAGTTCGACTCGCAGCCACGTTTCATACTTTCGCTCCGGGGTCCAGACCGCACCCATGCGAGGCAAGGTATACCGTGCAATCATCGAAAGACTCTCTTTGTGGGCAATACCATGATCCCGTGGTGTGAAGGCAGAAATTAAGGGGTGAGCGCGAGACGTTTGTGCTCAAGCCTCGCGTCTTGTCTGATCAGTTGATCCAGGATCCCGTTCACAAATTTTCTGGTCTCGTCGTCTGCAAAACTTTTGGCTAATTGAAGCGCTTCATTCACCGTTACTTTTGCCGGCACGTCGGGGATCCAGATCAATTCATACATGGCTTGTCGAAGAATGTTGCGATCCACCACCGGCATGCGATCAATCGTCCAGTTTCTGGCATACGTCGTAATGAGGGCATCGAGTTCAGCGTGATGGGCCTGGACGCCGGTGACTAATTGCGCCACAAATTCCCGAACGGCGTGCGTCGCGTTTCGTTGAGACCAGAATTGCTCCAGCCAAAATTCCGTGGAGCCGTGAAAATCCCATTGAAAAAGAATTTGAAGAGTCAGCTCGCGCGCGTTATGCCGCGTGGAACCCCCTCGAGGGTTGGCCAAAGAATCATCGTGTCGTTCCCGTGTTGCCATGGCTGTCATTGTTGCAGACATTCACGATCAGCGTTGCCGAAAACCGGTTGGCTTTCGGTCGAGTTCATGCAATGCCTTCATGAGATTGCCCATTTCAATGGCGGTCTGCGCGGCTTCCACTCCTCTGTTGAGGTCGGTGGTGCCTGCTCTGGCCAGTGCCTCTTCCACGGTATTGGTTGTCAGTACGCCGAAGACAACAGGAATGCCCGCGTCCCGGGAAATCTGGGCAATGCCTCGGCTCATTTCCGCACAGATGAAATCAAAATGAGGGGTTTTTCCCCTGATCACCGCTCCCAAACAAATGACCGCGTCAAATTGTTTGGATTGGGCTAATTGTCCGGCCACGAACGGAATTTCAAATGCCCCTGGCACGCGAACGAGTTGAATGGCATCCTCTCGTGCTCCGTGATGTGTCAACGTTTCCAGCGCGCCGGTTTCCAGACGACTGGTCACAGATTCGTTGAATTTGCTCACCACCACTCCAAAGCGCAAATCCCGGGCGTCCAGATTGCCTTCAGTGGGCTTCACAGTACGGCCAGGCGGTTCATGGTCACGGAATGCGGAGGTTCAGATGATCAGACATTGTTCAAAAGGTGTCCGAGTTTTGACTTTTTCGTCCGCAGATAATGGATGTTGGCCTTTTGGGGGACGATTTCAAGGGGCACGCGCTCGGTCACCGTCAGCCCATATCCTGCCAGTCCGACGATTTTTCGCGGGTTATTCGTCATGAGGCGGATGTGTTGTAATCCCAGACTCACCAGCATTTGCGCGCCGACGCCGTAATCCCGCAAGTCGGGTTTCAATCCAAGTTGCAGGTTGGCTTCCACGGTATCGCTCCCCTCATCCTGAAGGTGATAGGCCTTTATTTTATTGAGTAATCCAATGCCTCTCCCCTCCTGATTCAAATACAGTACAACCCCCCTGCCTTCCTTTTCAATCACTTCCATGGCGCGCTGGAACTGTTCCCGGCAGTCGCACCGCAGGGAGCCGAAGACATCCGACGTGAGGCAGCCGGAATGCACGCGCACAAGGGTTGGCGAGGCGTCAACAGGGCCCTTGACCAGGGCGATGTGTGTGCCGTTATCCAGTTCATTCTCAAAGACCCGGACTTCAAAATTTCCAAAAATGGTCGGCAGGCGGGCACTCACGGATTGTTTGACAAAGGTTTCGCGAACCAGCCGGTATTGAATAAGATCCTTGATGGTAATGAGTTTCACGGCGTGGCGTTCGGCAAATGCCGCGAGGTCCGGAACCCGCGCCATCGTGCCATCGTCGTTCATGATTTCACAAATCACTCCGGCCGGACATAGACCGGCCAAGCGGGCCAGATCAACGGACCCCTCGGTCTGACCGGCCCGCTTGAGGACCCCTCCGTTGTGGGCCCGCAGAGGAAAAATGTGTCCCGGCCTGGTGAAGTCGGAGGGGGTACAGGACGGGTCCACGGCCATGCGGATTGTGGTGGCCCGGTCAGCGGCTGAAATGCCCGTGGTGATGTCCCGCGCGGCGTCAATGGACACGGTAAATGCGGTGCCGAACGGTGCGGTGTTATCCGTCGTCTGGGGATGGAGATGGAGTTGGTTGGCTCGCTCGGCCGTGAGTGTGAGACAGATGAGACCGCGGGCGTGTTTGGCCATAAAATTGACGGCTTGCGGGGTGATTGATTCGGCGGCCATCACCAGGTCCCCTTCGTTTTCACGATCTTCATCGTCCACCAGGATGACAAATTTCCCGGCGCGAATGTCGTCAAGGGCTTCGTCAATGGTATGAAAAGGCATCATGCTGCATCCGTCCTCCCGAAAAGCGCGGAACGAGGTGTAAGCATATAGGGGGTTTCCACTCGCCTGTCAATGAAATCCGGGTGGCGCGGGGCGCGAGGGGAAGCCGGTACCAACTTGCGTTTATCGCCGACCGTTCGATAGACTGCCCGAGGGCTTTCCGACCGCCATATTTTTCAATGTCCTTCGCAGAAAGGAGACAGACATGGAGACAGGAAAACAGACATTCATCTTTCTGTCACTGGCCATGCTAAGCATGTTCGCATTGGGCAACGTTGTGTCGGACACCGCCACGGCATCGACCGACGACAAAGTCAAAGTGCTCTACCATGTGGATGGAAAAGATCTGGATGTGGCGAAATATGCCATGGCGTTGATTCATAAACATATCGAGGCTGAAGGCGGCCCCGACAACATTGACGTCACGCTGGTCGTGCACGGGCCGGCTTTGCATCTGTTTAAAAAAGAATCCATTGATCCCGTGTTGAAGAACAAGTTGCAAACCATCATTGATGAGGGCGTCAACGCCGAAATGTGCCAGGTGTCCATGAAATTATTCGGCACGCCCCTCGAAAAGATCGTCGCGGGATTCCGGCCCACGGCACATCCCGTCGCGGTCAAACGCATCGCCGATCTTCAACGGGAGGGCTACGTGTACATCAAACCGTGACCGGACGGTCGGAAGATGCGTCAACGTGTTCCGACCACAGCCATTGATCGTCGCACGCGGGCCGTGCTGCCCGTGGCGATCCCGGCCAGTAACGCGAAAATCAGAAATCCGCTCGCATACGTTCCGGTGACGTCTTTGAAGAAGCCGAACCAGAATGGCAGCAAAAACCCGCCCAAACCACCGGCGGCCCCGATGAATCCCGACGCCGTTCCCATCCTGTCCAGATAGCGTAGCGAGGCCACCTGAAAGACGACCCCGTTTCCGAAACCCAGAAGCAACATGGTCGTCATGAGGAGGGCCACCGCCCAGAAAGGCGGCGGCAACCGGGCCAGGAGCACACACAGGCCCACGACAAGCATCAAGCCCCCTTGCAGTAAACGCAGACCGTCAATTCGGTCGGCCGCGTATCCGCCCAGCGGTCGTGCGACACTGCCGGCAAGCCCGCAGACCGCCGTGATGGTCCCGGCCGTGATCATATCAACGCCATATTGATCGTGAAAAAAAATCGGCAGAAAGCTTGCAAAACCGACAAATCCGCCAAAGGTGACCGCGTAGAAACAGCACAGCCATTGCATCAAGCGTTCCTGAATGATCGTGCGGAACGAGTCCGTCAGATGGTTCCCGCCCGGTGCCGGTTGCGGCGCGGCGCGATCCCTGACGATCACGGAAAAGACCAAAGCTGCGAGCGTGACGGGAGCGATCATCGCACCGAACACCCCATGCCATCCGATGGAGTCGGCGAGACGCGGCGCGAAAAAGGCGGCCAGGAGCACACCGCTGTTTCCGGTCGCGGCGATTCCCATGGCCAGCCCCTGATGCCGTGGCGGATAAGCCTGGCTCGCAATTGGCAGCGCAATGGCAAAGCTGGCCCCCGCCGATCCCAGCACAAGACCGATGCCAATCATTTGGGCGTAACTGTGGCCACACTGCCATCCCAACAGTAGCGCTGCCACCTCGATCCAGAGAATGCCGAGGCCGATCCGTTTGGCGCCCAGCCGATCCGTCAACGCCCCGACCACAATACGCAACAAGGCTCCGCTCAGTAGCGGAGTGGCGACCAATAACCCTTTCTGCGTGGCGCTCAAGTCGAATTCCTGCGCAATGGCAATGCCCAGCGCGCCGATCAGGAGCCAGACAACAAAACTCACTTCAAAGTGCAGCCAGGCCCCCAATAACGAGGGCCAGTGACCGCCTGCAAGTGCGCGGGGTTTCATGGGCAAGGGCACAGTGCAACGATGAAACGGCGTGACGCTGACATGGGGTGCGTGTCACCAAACAGGTTGGGCATGGACCGAGGCGATTTCCGGACCCTAGAATAGAATATCGTCATGAACCGTCGCAATGGCCGGTCGCGATCGAATGCGGGCGGCTGAATGATCGCCAGCGCGTGGGCAGGGCCGGGCTTTTGTGATTTTCAGGGCCGGAGTTTATACTTTCAGGCGATCGTCGTGTTTGACCCGGACCGGTTGCCCGGACATGCACAGATGGAGAATCCAACCCTTTTGTCTCATCAGAACGACAGCCAACTCGACGAAGAAGATGTGTCTGCGCCGCTTGGCGTGGATGCTTTCTTTGGTCTGGATACGCCCGTCTCCGATGCCTCCAGTCAGACGGACCTTGTGCCAAGCAGCACGCTGGACCGGTATCTCGCCGAGGTCCGGCGCTATCCGTTTTTATCCAAAGAGGAAGAATTGCGGCTGTTTCACGAGTATCGGGTGAAAGGCAGTCGTGATGCGGCTGTCAAGTTGATTTTGGCCAATCTCCAGGTAGCGGTTGCCATTGCCTCGGAATATGCCCATACCGGCGCTGATCAGATGGATCTGATTCAGGAGGGAAACGTCGGATTCATGCAGGCCATTAAAAAATTCGACGTCTCCCGAAACGTACGCTTTTATGCCTACGCGGCCTGGTGGGTTCGGGCGTATATCCTCCGGTATCTGCTTAATTCCCATCGCCTGGTGAAGATCGGCACGACGCAGGAACAACGCAAGCTCTTTTATAACTTAAAAAAAGAAAAGGCCAAGCTGGAACGTCTGGGGGTTGTCCCCGACGCCAAGCTGCTCGCCGACCGTCTCCAGGTGCGGGAACGGGACGTACTGGAAATGGACCAGAGACTGAACGGGTGGGAATTATCGCTGGATCAGCCCATCAGCCAGGAAGGGAACGGCGAGACGTTTCTGGATCTGCTCCCTTCTCAAACGTCCGGCATTGATGAATCGTTGGCCCAGGAAGAATTGCGGCGCCTGTTTCGGAAAAAGCTGGGGGAATTTTCGCGAACCCTGACGGAGCGGGATGAAGATGTCCTTCGAAACCGGCTGCTTTCGGAAACGCCACTGACCCTGGAGGAGATCGGCCGCAAGTATTCGATTACCAAAGAGCGATCCCGGCAGATCGAGGCTAAAATTATCAAGAAACTACGGGAGTTTATGAAAGCCGAGTTGCAGGACTTTGATGAACTGCGGGGCTAGGGCCGATCCATGCGGTTCCGTCGTCCTGTCACGGCTTCCCCATGATCGCCACATTTTTTCGTCCTTCCGCCTTGACTTCTAAAGCAAACGTCTTACCTGTTGGATGAGCGGGTTGTGGACAGCCTTAAAGCTAAGGCTTTCGCACTCTCCGCATGCTTAGCCCTGCACCAAATATCGAAACCTGACGTTGGCAACCAAAGGAGGCATTTTTGACATGAGTACACAAACGAAGGAAAAAGCAACGAGCAAGGGGGAGGCGGCTAGAGGATTTTTACCCCTTGGCGACCGGGTTTTCGTGACGTACACAGAAGAACTCGAACGCACGGCCGGTGGCATTTATGTGCCCGATTCCGCGAGAGAAAAACCGCAACGCGGCAAGATTGAAGGCGCGGGAAAAGACGTCGAATCCCTGAAAGTCGGCGATCAGGTCCTGTTTGATAAATATTCCGGCACCAAAATCAAAATCGGAAACGACGATTGTCTGATTCTGAAGGAAGAGGACGTTCTGGGAGTTTTTGTTGATTCCTGACAAGGAATTGTCCCCTGCTCCGGGCACGCCGGGAAGGCGTTGAGAGAAACACAAGCGACACTTTCAATTTGAAGGAGGACGGTTAACATGGCAAAGCAACTGCTGTATGGCGATCAGGCGAGGACGGCAATTCTCCATGGCGTGAATCAGTTGGCGAACGCCGTCAAGGCCACGTTGGGCCCCAAGGGCCGGAACGCCATTCTGGACAAAAAATTTGGTGCTCCGACGATCACCAAGGACGGCGTCACCGTCGCGAAAGAAATCGAGCTCAAAGATCCCTACCAGAACATGGGCGCACAACTGGTTCGAGAAGTGGCCAGCAAAACCAGCGACGTGGCCGGTGACGGCACCACGACAGCCACCGTGCTGGCACAGGCCATTTTTCGTGAAGGCGTGAGGCACTTGAGTGCCGGTGCGAATCCCATGGAGTTGAAACGGGGGATTGATAAAGCCGTTGAGTCGGCCATTCAAACGCTGAAGGAGCTCAGTAAACCCTGTAAATCCAAGAAAGAAATCGGACAAATTGGCTCGATTTCCGCCAACAACGATCCCACCATCGGCGACCTGATTGCCGAAGCCATGGACAAGGTTGGGAAAGATGGCGTCATTACCGTTGAAGAAGCCAAATCCATGAGTACCTCGCTGGACGTGGTTGAAGGCATGCAGTTTGATCGAGGGTACATCTCCCCGTATTTCGTCACCAATGCGGAACGGATGGAAGTCGCCCTTGAAGACGCGTTCCTCCTCATCCACGAAAAGAAAATCAGCGCCATGAAAGATTTGCTTCCCATCCTGGAACAAGTGGCCAAAATGGGCAAACCGCTGGTCATTATCGCCGAAGATGTTGAAGGTGAAGCGCTGGCGACCCTGGTGGTCAATAAACTGCGCGGTACCCTGAATATCGCGGCTGTCAAAGCCCCGGGGTTTGGCGATCGTCGGAAGGCCATGCTGGAAGATATTGCCATTCTCACCGGCGGGCAGGTCATTTCCGAAGAAGTCGGCGTCAAACTGGAGAACGTGAAACTGACGGATCTTGGCCGCGCCAAGCGAGTCACGATTGACAAAGACAATACGACCGTCGTGGAAGGCGCCGGAGATCCCAAGCAGATTGAAGGCCGGGTGAAGCAGATCAAGGCGCAAGTTGAGGAAACCACGTCGGAGTACGATCGCGAGAAACTTCAGGAGCGGTTGGCGAAAATCGTGGGTGGCGTGGCCGTCATCAACGTCGGTGCGGCGACCGAAACCGAAATGAAAGAAAAGAAAGCCCGCGTGGAAGATGCGTTGCATGCGACGAAAGCCGCGGTTGAAGAAGGGATTGTCCCCGGCGGCGGCGTGGCACTTCTGCGAACCGTGTCTTCCCTGGAAAAGCTGACATTGCAGGGCGATCAGCAATTTGGCGTCAACATTGTTCGACGGGCCTGCGAAGAACCCATCCGGCTGATTGCGGAAAATGCCGGCGTTGAAGGTTCAATCGTCGTGGACAAGGTGCGCAAGGACAAGGCAAACCATGGGTACAATGCCGCGACGGACGAATATGTTGACATGGTGGAGGCGGGTGTCATCGATCCCACCAAAGTCACGCGTTGCGCATTGCAGAATGCGGCGAGCGTCGCCGGGCTTATGTTGACCACCGAGGTCACCGTGACCGATTTGCCAGAGGAGAAAAAAGAAGGCGGTGGGATGGGTGGCGGCCATGACCACATGGGTGGCATGGGTGGGATGGGCGGCATGATGTAATTGCCGTGCCATGGGTCCGTTCATGACGCGACCGTTTCGGACATTGAAGGCCCGGGGATGTTCCCTGGGCCTTCCTGTTTGAGCCTCAAACGGGTCGGTCTGGCCCCGTTCCGGAGTGTTGTGTTACAGTGGAGACGATGTTGTTTGGGAAGCGGAAGCTTCAGAATCAGGAGAGGATGCTCATGAACCATGTGGGTATGGCCGTCATTGTCGGTGGAATGCTGTTCATGGGGAGTGTGGCGGGCGGAGCGGAGCCCCGCACCGAATCCATTTGCAATTTGGGAATGGTCAATGGAGAACAGGGCCGCAGTTGTGAAGTGCCGATACCGTCCGGCTGCCAGGTCGCAAAATTTCCCGGATATGAAGCCCCGTGGATTGACATCTCCCAGGGCGGGAAAACCTCCTGTGCCATTGATAATGAAAAAACCGACTGGACAACCAGGATCGTTGGCTCCTGCGGTGCGTGCGGGACTGATCATTGTTCCGCCCGGTTCAGTGTGATGTTCACGTGCGAAGACAGTCCTTCCTCGGTCCAACCACGAAAAATCTATGAGGATTAACCGGCAGGCGATCTTGTCGTCATCGCCGTGCCGTTCTCTCTCACATTGTGTCCTCTGCAACCGACCGTATTAAGCACGCCGCCCTGAATCTTGGTTTCCACGCCGTGGGCATTGCTCGTGTTCCATCAGCGTCATCCACCACGGACACCCATCCGGGGAGCTTTTCCCGTGACGATCGCCTTGCCCATTTGGGACGTTGGCTGGCACAGGGGTATCATGGCGCGATGGAGTGGATGGGCCGCACTCCTCGCCGCCGTGCCGACCCCTCCGAGGTGCTGGAGAACTGCCGCTCTATCATTGCCGTTGGCATGAATTACTGGACTGACGTTGCGGCGGATGAGCGACAGGGAAACGGACGGATTGCCCGGTATGCCTGGGGCCGTGATTACCATCATACGTTCAGGAAAAAGCTCAAAAAGCTGGAATGGGAGATCAAGGGCCTTGAGCCGGACTGTCACACACGCCGTTACGTGGATACCGGTCCGGTGATGGAAAAATTCTGGTCTCAACAGGCCGGACTGGGTTGGATCGGCAAACATTCCAATCTCGTCTCCCCTGCGTTCGGCTCATGGCTTCTTCTTGGAGAAATTTTAACGACGACGGCGTTGGAGGCCGATGAACCGGGGACGGATCTGTGTGGGACCTGTACCCTCTGTATCCAGGCCTGTCCGACCGGGGCCATTGTCGAGCCCTACGTCGTTGATGCCAGGCAATGCATTTCATATCTCACGATTGAATATCGTGGAGACAGACAGACTCTTTCACAGGAACTTCAAACTCAAATGGGCAACCGCATCTTTGGCTGCGATGATTGTCTGGATGTCTGCCCGTATAACGCCTTTGCTCCGGCAACCGACGAAACGGCTTTTTATCCCCACGGCATGACGCAAAGCCCCAATCTGTCTCACTTGGCACAATTGAGCGAAGAAGAATTTACCCGTCGCTTTGAAGGCTCCCCTATTCGTCGTGCGAAATTTTCAGGATTGCAACGCAATGTCGCCATCGCCTTGACCAATGATCAATGAGACGCCTTCCCAACCGCTGTCGCCTTCTTCTTCTCTGTCCGGTCTGTTGTCTCTCCCGAGCTGATTGCGGTGTACGGAGTGGAGCGGAACACGATGATCGCCGCTTGTTCGCCGCGCATCTCCATACGCGACGGACATGGAGACAGCCCGGGGCTTGTTCTTGGCAAAAAATGTGTTTTATGCAAAGATGAAGAGCCTGTGATTGATGCTCCATTCGACGTGCCTGTCACGTGTCCGACCGGAGCCGGATGCCGAGAAACGAGCTTGGATTGGCGCTCATGACTCAGGATGAAGCCCGTTCACACCTGAATTATCTCCTGACATTACATCTTCGTCGCGAAGAGGCATTCGGCCCGTTGGCCGTCACGTTTCTTCGCGAGCAGGACCTGACAACGCTCGGTCTTTCCGCGGAGGAACAGTTTACACTGACGTTTGCCGTTGCCAGGGCAATTGCACCGGAGCCGAAGCGATACTCGTTCAAACTGGAATTACTGCGGAAGGCGCGCCAACTGCTGTCGCAGACGCGATTTTTTGATCCGGAGCTTGCGAGGGAACTGGATCAGGATATTCAGAAAACCAGCGCCGAGTTCGGCATTTATACCGACGCGATGAAATCAGACCGGCGTTCGTCGCCCGACCGCCACGCATTGCTTGTCGAGACGGATCTTCCCGGATATTTTTTGGATCTGGCTCAAAAGCGCGCCAGTGCCTATTACCAAAGCAAGTACAAGCTGACAAAGGAAGCCAAAATTGCTCAGAATTTTAGCGGGCCACCCGGGAAATTTGAACCTGATCATACGGCTCTGCATAAAGAATTTCCCGGCGCCTGTGCCCCTTTCATGGCCGTTCGGACCACCGGGTTTCATATGCTGCTGCCGTTCGATTTGAAAATCAGCCGCCGCCCCGATGACCCGCTTGAAGCGGGCATCAGAATTTTTTACGCAAAAACGGGGTTCTCCTATCCGCTTCGATATGAAATGGGAAAACTCTGTGGGTACCATGACGGACAGGTCCATGACATTGCGCTCGATGATCCGCATCTCCTGTTTGTGTCCGTCTCCGGCGTCAAGGATGCGGCGTTTCTCGCCCAGCCAGTGCCCTCGTCCGGCGACGCGCCTCCAGAATATGCCTATCCTCTCTCTGTGCTTGAACAGATCGGCAGTCTTGGGCCGTTCATTCAGGTGAGCTGCAAATTCAAAATCTGGTTTGACGCCTCAAGGGTTTCCATCCTGATACAGGGCGCCCCTGACCTGGCTGAATATGGGATCCATGGAGGCGCCGGGCTGATGACCCGCTCCTATGCCTCGGATAAGGTCGAGACGTATGCGGTAGCACAGGCGCACACCTGGCAGGAGGGGTTGAGTTTCAATTTTGTCAATTTACATCTGACGTTGAATCCTGGAACGGAGACCGGCGTGATTCCTCACAGCACGCCCATCTTTACCGTGTTCCCTGTGTTGAGTAAGTCATGCTATGCGTTTGAGCCGGTACCCGTTCAGAATGATGGATCGTAACTATTTGATACGTTAGAGAATATGGCTCGCATGGCCTGAAGTGTCCCTTGCCGTCTCCTGTTTTTGACCGAGGGAAAATCCTGAACGATCCGTGTTCGGCTGTGTGCTGTTTCTGTCACGCACTGTTCGGCAAATGTGGTTGAAAGTCAGAAAGTCCTGTGCTAGGATGTTCACATTGATGAATGACGACGGTCCCAGACGAAGCTCCTGTCATCAGCGCAAGGATCGCCAACTACCCTTCCCGTTATTCTTTCACCGTTTTCCAATGCACGGCCTTCGCAGATAAAGGAAATGGTTTGTCTCCCACGGCTTTCCGCCTTCCTTCCCGGGCATGAGCGTCCGCTCTGATTTGACTCCATGGAATTTGTCGCCATTCTGATTTGTTTACTGCTCTCCGGATTCTTTTCTGGAGCGGAGATTGCGTTTTTCTCCATCACGGAAAGCCGTTTGCAAACCATGGTGGAGGAAGGACGCCGGGCCGCCCACAGGGCACTTCTGTTGAGACAAAATCCCCAACGGCTTCTTTCGACAATTTTAATCGGGAATAACGTGGTTAATCTGACAGCCGCGGCCCTGGTCTCCATCATGGCCTTTCAATTTTTCGGATCCGAAGGAGTCGCGGTGGCCACGGGGGTCCTGGCGATGGTGGTGCTGTTGTTTGGAGAAATTGTTCCGAAAACACTCTGCGCCAGGCATGCGGCCTCGGCCATCCAGATGTTTGCTTATCCCATCTACTGGATCGAGCGACTCTTCTTCCCGATTGTGTTCCTGCTGGAACCGCTGATTTCGAAATTGACCGGAGGACGGGGTCTGGCCGTGCCGTTTGTGACGGAAGCGGAGCTGATGATCATGCTTGAGGCCGGAGGCAAAGCCGGGGTTCTCGAAACAGACGAAGTGAAAATGATCAAAAACGTTTTTGAATTCACCGATCTGAAGGCTGAAGATGTGATGACCCCCAGAATCTCCATGTTTACCATGGATGAACATCTCTCTTTGGGCGCCGCCAAAGAACAATTATTTACCTCCAAATATTCCAGGATTCCCGTCCATGACGGCAATCTCGACAATGTGACGGGGATTCTGTATCGCAATCATGCGTTGCGTGAGCTGGCGCAGGGAAATCAGGAAATCACGCTGAAAGAACTGGCCCGCTCGCCCCTGTTCATTCCGGGGGGCAAACCGGCGGATGATTTGTTGAAACAGTTTCAGCAACAGAAACGGCATATTGCAATGGTCGTGAATGAATTTGGCGAGGTGATGGGACTGGTCACTACGGAAGATCTTCTGGAAGAAGTGGTGGGCGAGATTCTGGACGAGACCGATACGACCGAAGAACTCATCAAGCGAATCGGAGACAATAAAATACTGGTCAATGGACGAACAGAAGTTCGAAAAATCAACGAATTCCTCAACGTCGAATTAGACGAAGAAGACCAAAACACCATCAGTGGTCTGATTCAACAGCAACTCGGACACATTCCTTCGGTGGGAGAAGAACTGTACGTGAACGGCTGTATGCTGACGGTTCGTGGCGCCGATGAAAAATCCATTAAAAGCGTCCAGATCCATATCATGGAAGGGGTGCCGTCCCAACAAACGGAGCCGCCGACCATGGTCCCTTCCAAATAATACCGCCTGCGACCGTCGGCGTGTTTAGTGGGTGTCGGCGTTCCCAATGAGTCCAAGCAATTGTGATTCGTCAAGGATCGAAACGCCCAACCGTTTGGCATCGTCTAATTTGCTCCCCGGATCTTTTCCCGCCACGACGTAATGTGTGTGCGTGCTGACGCTTGCGGTGATCCTTCCTCCCCGTTCCTGAATCCTCCGGCTGGCTTCCCGTCTGTTCAAACGATCAAGCGAGCCGGTCAGCACGAACGTTTTCCCGCTCAAAGACATCACAGGCGCATTCGTCTCACGTGGAACGTCCTGAACCTCGACGCCCAATGCCTTCATGCTGTTCAGCACACTCACGTTTCGGGGTTCGGCAAAAAAGCGCACCACGCTCTGCGCAATTTCAGGCCCGATGTCGGGAATATCCAATAGCCTGTCTTGTGTGGCAGTCATCAGCGTCTCCAGTGAACCAAATTGACCGGCGAGAACACGGGCTCCATAAGCGCCAACGTGATGAATGCCAAGGCCAAAAAGAAAACGTTCCAGGGAAGGCTGCTTGCTGTGCGCGATGGCGGCAAGAAGTTGCGTGGCTGATTTCTTGGCGAATCGGTCCAAGCTGACAATGTGTTCCCTGCTCAAACGGTAGATCTCCGACAAATCCGTCACGAAGCCCGCATCAACAAGCTGCGCGACGGTTTTCTCCCCCATGCCCTCGATATTGATGGCGCGCTGGGAAGCAAAATGTTCAATCCTGCCTTTGAGTTGCGCCGAACACACCGTCTGTCCTGTACAATACTGCAGGGGGCCTTCCTTGACCACGGCCGACTGACACATTGGACAGCGATCCGGCACCGCAAACGGGCTGGTGCGTTGCTCACCGGGAATCGGGACCCGTTCGACAATGTCGGGGATCACGTCCCCTGCCCGCTCGACTTTGACCGTATCGCCGACTCGCACATCTTTGCGCGCGACTTCTTCCATGTTATGCAACGTGGCCCGGCTGATGGTGACGCCGCCGACGTCCACCGGGGCCAATAAGGCCACCGGCGTCAGCGTCCCGGTTCGCCCAACGGACACCACAATATCCCGGACCTGCGTGCATTCTTTGCGGGAGGCGAATTTCAGGGCAACGGCCCAGCGGGGACTTCGGGACTTGTCGCCAAGTCGTTGCTGGTCGATATGGGCGTTGATCTTCACCACGACGCCGTCAATTTCAAAGGGTAAGCGCTCTCGCTGTTGCAACATGCTTTGGTGAAAGGCCGTGACGTCCTCAATGTCCTGACAAGTCTGACGCTGGGCGGGAATGGGCAAGCCCCACGTTTCCAGCAGGGTGATGGTGTGCCAATGCGTCGCGGGCAACGGATCAGAGGACACCATCAGCTCATAGCAGGTCAGCGCCAACGGCCTCGAGGCGGTGATCCGGGAATCGAGCTGCCGCAGCGAACCGGCTGCGGCGTTGCGAGGATTGGCAAATGTCTTTTCTCCTCTTTCGGTTAAGCGGCGGTTGAGTGCCTGAAAATCAGGAAGGCGCATATAGACCTCTCCTCGCATGATCATATGCTGTGGCGGGGACAGGGCTTGAGCAAGACGAGGCGGAAGAGAACGAATTGTGCGAAGATTCTCGGTAACATCTTCTCCTGTGTGTCCGTCGCCCCGCGTCGCCCCGCGGACAAAGACGCCATCGTCGTACACGAGTTCAACGGACAGGCCATCGTATTTTGGTTCAACGACATATTCGATACGGTCGGCGGCCAGTTCTTTTTTGACGCGTTTATCAAAGGCGTATACGTCATCCAGAGCCACAGCCGAATCCAGACTCAACAAAGGCCGTTCATGGGTCACTTTGGAAAATGATTCAAGAGGGACTCCCCCCACCCGCCGGGTTGGCGAATCCGGCGTTATCAGGGCCGGATACCGGCCTTCCACATCCAGAAGAGATTTGAACAGCGTATCGTATGCCGAATCTGAAATTTCCGGTTGACCCAGAACATGGTACAGATGGTTGTGATGACGAATGGCTTCGCGCAATGCCATGATGTGCTTTTGCGCGTCGGGAGGAGGAGTTGGTAATTCAGACTGCATCATGTCAGCACACATACTGGACGGCTCCCGGCGATGATCTGACCTGTGACGGAAGGGTCAGGCTGGAGAAGATGTCATGCAATCTCTTCAGTCTCCGGTTTGCTTCTGTCCGGAATTGTTGAGATATTCCACAGTCCGTTCCATGACAATGATGTTGTGGTTACGGGAGAGAGAAAAAGCTAGCACAGGCTATTCAAAGGGTCAATGAGCGCTGCAGGGTTCCGACTGTCGCGGTGTCGGCGCTTGACTTTTACGGACATCTGTCTCTAGTATAAAAATGTGTATGCTGTCATGAGCGGATCTTGAGTCTCATGCAAACGCAATCAAACCAAACACCGATCACCCATCAGAAAGAGACTGATTATGACCAAACCTCAACACGAAAAGCGACCTCAACACGAACATAACCCATGGTCCACGAGATGGACGGCTGGCGGGGCGACTCGCTGGCTGGTGAGTGCGGCCCTCTGCTCTGCGCTGTTCTCCGGATGTGTGAGTGTGGAAAAATATAAGGCGGAAAAGACCCGTGCCTTAAACTTTCAACGGTTGCTGGCGCAGGAAGAAAATCGGGCCGACGAGATCAATACCCAATTGCAGGAAGCGCAAATCAAGATGGACTCGCTGGGCTCGCAAAAAGATGAGATGGCCCTTCAGCTTGATGTCCTGCAACAGCAGGTCAACCATCAGCCAACACGCGTCCCCTCCGGGAGCGCCCCTGCCATGTCAGACTCCGTTGGCGAAGCTGACAGTATGTTTTTTTCCGAAACCTCGCTTTCGGAACTTGGGTTGCCCGACCTTTCTTTTGAGGAATCGGCTTTTCAGGACTTCGATGGAGAAAGCTCCGGAACGCCGTTTTATCACACTGTCGTAAAGGGTGAAACCTTGTACCGACTGTCTCGTAGCTACGGTGTGACGATTGCGCAGTTGAAAAAATGGAACAACCTGACCGACAATATCATTGCTATCGAACAACGGTTAATCGTCAGTACGCCCTGATCGAATCCACAACACTTAACGGACTTCCCTGGCGGATTGGTCTTCAGACAAGGAAGGCGGGGAACCTTTTTCGGTGGACTGTTCAAACCGATGTCCGTTCACGGTGACGTTCCACGCCCAGGACTCCCCGTTCCCGCCTGACCGCATTTCGGTTTCAATACAATGACCGGGTTCCACTGCGATGGGTTGATCAATGGGGAAAAAAGCCAGTCCCCAGTGAGAGGCTCGTTCTTGAGGACCGTTCGAGATGCGAAGAGTCGGCGTCAGTGTGGCGTCAAACCAGCCGGCCAGACCATGAAACCATCCCCGGCGTGTGACAGGGATGGAGCAGTCGGCGCTGACCTCCGCCTGTGTCATGTTGGAAAATCTCACGTCTTCCACACGGACGGGAGCGCCAAGAAACGTTCCGTCATGCAGCTTCAATGGATGGAAGTTGTTCACGGTCAGAGCGCGCACGGGTGAAAAGTCAAATCCCTGACAGTGGTTCACCCAGAAATCAACAACGTGTTCATAGAATTTCGGCAGTTCAACGGGAACAAGAAATAATGCCAGGCCGTGGGGGATGAGTGTCCCGCCCTGTTTGAGAAAACGATCCCGCGCATCGGTGAGTGAACCGATGATGCCTTCTTCAAAACCAAACGTGCCCATCGTCTCCGTCACGATCACATCGGCCCGTTCAGGCAATTCAACCTTGAAAGAATGGTCGTGATAAAACGTGATGTGATCCTGAAACCCATTATGGGCCGCCACCAGCCTGGCCATTTCGATGACCGCTTCGCTCTCAATGGCATACACATGACGCGCGCCAGCACGGCAGGCCAGGAACGAGAGCATGCCCGACCCGCACCCCACGTCGACCACCACGTCGCCCGGTTTGACAACCTGGGAAACAGCCTGACGGTAGGCGCCGGTGCGCGTTTCGTCCATCAGCATGGACAGATGGTAGTTGATAAAGTCGGTATACTTGGTCATACGGAACCACTCCTGGCGGCCAACGCTAGCATATCCTGAAAAATGCGGGCAATGCGGTGGGCAGGCTCTGCATCGCCATGGGCCAACGCTTGAAGTGTGGTCTGCCTTTGTAGAGAATGGCAGGCCTGCACTACGCCTGACTGCTTTCGTGATGGCTCTCTCCGGACAACGCTTTTATGCTGGAAGGCGGGTATGGTTGTTTGGGTATGCTTCACAGAACAGGCACACACGATTCCCGCCTGGCACGACGCATGAGTGGCAAAGCCATTGAGACCATGTCGCATGTCGGACAGGAGTAAAACATTGCGTGTCGACGTACAACAACGCTGGCATCATGCCTTCCGGGCTTTTTGGCATCGGCGTGTTCTGACCATGTTGTTTCTCGGCTTTTCGGCCGGGGTCCCCCTTCTGTTAATTTTCTCCTCCCTGTCCCTGTGGCTGCGCGAAGCCGGGGTCGAGCGGACGGCCGTCACCTTTTTTAGCTGGGCCGGACTGGGCTATTCATTCAAATTCGTCTGGGCGCCGCTCGTTGATCAATGGCCCGTCCCCGTCCTGACGCGCATGTTGGGCCGGCGGCGCGGATGGATGCTGCTCGCGCAATCTTCCGTCATGGCCGCCATTCTTGCCATGGGCCTCATTGATCCCGCCGGGGGCCAGACCAGTCTCACGTTCATGGCCATGGCCGCCACGCTGCTCGGGTTTTCCTCTGCGACTCAAGACATCGTGATTGACGCCTACCGCATCGAGTCGGCGGACACATCGCTGCAAGCCATGATGTCCACCACCTACATTGCAGGCTATCGTGTCGGGATGCTGGTTGCCGGAGCCGGCGCCCTGTGGCTTGCCAGCGCCTTTGGGTCGACTCACGGCGCCTATCAGTATCAGGCATGGCAGTGGTCCTATGGCATGATGGCGCTGGTGATGCTGGTCGGCGTGGTGACGACACTCGTGATTTCGGAACCGGAGACCAGGGGCACAGGCCGCGCTTCTCGTTCGGTCAGGGATGTCGTGGGGGTTCTCGTCATGTTTGCCCTCTCTGTCACCGGCTTGATCATGACCGTGTACTGGACGGCGGATCTGGCGAACCGTGTCGCCGCAACCATCACGGGGATGACGGACAGCAACCCCCTGGTCGGATTTCTGGTTGACGCGGCATGCCTGGGTACGGGTGTCTTCGTGGCATGGCTGATCGCCATGTTCGTCATGCGAGCGGGGATCGTCAGTCAGGACATGATGCGAGACACCTATATCGCTCCGGTCAAGGACTTCTTCAGTCGCTATGGAATCAGGACCGCTGTGCTGCTTGTGGCATTGGTTGGCGTGTATCGAATCTCCGACATCGTCCTGGGTGTGATGGCCAACGTCTTTTACCAGGATATGGGCTTCACCAAGCCGGAGATTGCCGGCGTGGTCAAAACATTTGGACTCTTCATGACCATCGCGGGAGGGGTGCTGGGAGGCATCCTTTCCGTACGATACGGAGTCATGCGCATCCTGTTTCTGGGTGCCCTTCTGTCGGCGGTCTCCAACCTTCTGTTTGTCGCACTGGCCTCCATGGGACATGATCTCCGCATGCTCTACCTGGTGATTTCAGCGGATAACCTGTCGGCCGGGTTGGCCAGCGCCGCGTTTGTGGCGTTCCTCTCCAGCCTCACGAATATTCAGTTCACCGCGATGCAGTATGCCGTGTTGAGTTCACTCATGGTCCTGCTTCCTAAAATACTTGGTGGCTACTCCGGAACCATCGTGGACAGCCTCGGGTATTCCTCGTTTTTCATGATGACGGCGGTCCTCGGCCTTCCCGTGCTTTTCCTCATATGGCGGGCTGGCGGTTGTGTGGACATCGGACGGTCGGCCACAGGGCATTCGACACGGGACCCTGCCGTGCCGTAATGCCATGAACCCGACAGCCCGACGCATTTCCCGTGCCGATCGTTACAGTTCGTCGCGAACGGGATTCGACAATGTTCCAACCTGTTCGATATCAACGGTGACATGATCGCCATCTTTGAGAAAGACCGGCGGACGTCTTGTAAAGCCGACTCCCTGCGGTGTGCCCGTCAGAATGACCGTTCCCGGCGCCAGCGTTGTGCCTTCGCTAAGAAAACTGATCAGGGTTGGGACATCAAAGATCATATCGGCGGTGGTCCCATCCTGCATCGTTTCGCCGTTGAGTCTGGTTTGAATACGAAGATTCATGGGGTCGGGAATGGCATCCCGTGTCACGAGACACGGACCAAGCGGGCAGAACGTGTCAAACGATTTCCCCCGACACCATTGTCGTCCCCCACCCTCTTTCTGCCAGCGACGAGCGCTGACGTCATTCGCCCCGGTGTATCCCAGTACGTAATCGAGTGCGTGCTGTGGCGCAATGTTTTTCCCGGCTCTGCCGATTACCACCGCTAATTCGCATTCGTAATCAACCTGTCCCGGAGCCACCACGGGAATGACGATGGGATCCCCCGGATTGTTGAGCGCGTTCACAGCCTTGAGAAACAGCACCGGATATTCAGGAATCGTCGCGCCGGTCTCTTCGGCATGTCGCCGATAGTTGAGTCCGATACCAAGAATCATGGCGGGTACAATCGGAGCGAGCAGTTTGGCAATTTCAATGACCTGATCAGTCACCGCATACTGGTCGAAGATGTTGCCTTCGATGAGTCGGGCCGAGGTCTCCGTCGCCCACTGACCATAGTGGTTCACGCCGGCACTATCCTGAAACCTGACAATTTTCATCAACGGTTTTTCCTGACTTCACTGTAAGGACCCCGAGTCATGGCATCAAGTCCTGCGGGATTTTCTCACTGAACACAGACGAAAGCCCGAAGACGGTTCAGTCGCTTGTGTCCCCTGCGATCACTCTGCGAAGTTTCATTGACTTGCCCGGAAGGCCCATGATACCGTTTAGATCATGAAAACGCCTTGTTATTCAACAAGTTTTGATGAATTTTGCCAATTGGCCACGCTGGGGAATCTGGTGCCGGTGTATCGTGAAATTCTGGCAGATTTGGAGACGCCGGTGAGTGCGTTTTCCAAAATCAATGCCGGCGATACGGCGTTCCTGTTTGAAAGCATTGAGGGTGGCGAGAACTGGGCCCGGTATTCTTTTCTGGGAAGCAATGCCGAGCAGGTCCTGTGGGAAGACGGCGGCCAACTCCATGTGAAAAAAGGTCGAACAACAGAAACGTGTCCGTTGGGCGATAATCCTTTAGACCATATCCGGACCATGATGGATGCGTTTCAGCCGGTTCGGGTCTCCGGTCTTCCCCGATTTGCCGGCGGAGCCGTGGGCTATCTCGGGTATGACGTCGTTCGATTTTTTGAACAGATTCCCGCGTATCCCAAGGAGCCCGTCCGCTTGCCCCTGTTCGCGTTCTTTGTCACAGACACGTTTCTGGTCTTTGATAATGTGATGCATACGATCAAAGTGGTGGCCAATGCTCATGTGGCGTCCTCCGCACAGTCGGCACTCCAATCCGCGTACGCGGGCGCGACGACCCGCATTGAGCAGATGATTGCCAGGCTGAAGAAGCCCCTGCGTCACCGGTCGTCTTCCGCGCGTCGGCAGCCCCCGCGCTTTACCTCCAATATGACGCAGTCCGATTTTGAAAAAATGGTGAGGCAGATAAAGGACTATATTCAGGCCGGCGATATTGTGCAGGCGGTGGTGTCGCAACGATGGCAGACCAGGATTCGCGCGTCTCCCCTGGAAATCTATCGCGCACTACGGGTGATTAATCCTTCACCGTACATGTTCTATCTTCGGGTGGCCGGCGTTGAATTGGTTGGATCCTCACCGGAAGTGCTGGTTCGGTGCGAAGAGAATCACATTGTGGTGCGGCCCATCGCCGGGACTCGACCGCGTGGTGCCACGGTGACGCAGGATCAGGCGTTGGCCGAAGAATTGTTAGCCGACGAAAAAGAACGGGCCGAACACGTGATGCTGGTTGATCTGGGACGAAACGATGTCGGACGCGTGGCTCAAACAGGCACGGTGTCACTCGATCCGTTTATGATCATCGAGCGATACTCTCACGTCATGCACATTGTGTCGCAGGTGACGGGAACGTTGCATCCGGAGAGCAATGCGTATGACACGATGAAGGCATGTTTCCCCGCCGGCACCGTCTCGGGCGCACCGAAAATTCGGGCGATGCAAATCATCGAAGAGCTTGAACCCGTACAGCGGGGACCATACGCCGGCGCCGTCGGCTATTTTAGCTTTTCGGGCAACATGGATACCTGCATCAACATCCGAACGATTGTCATTAAAGGCCGCGACGCGTTCATTCAAACCGGTGCCGGCATTGTCGCGGATTCCGACCCCAACAGAGAATATGAGGAAACCCGCAGCAAGGCCCGCGCCATGATGCGGAGCATTGAAATGGCGGAACAGGGATTGGAGTAACCGGCGACGGGTTCGTGGGTCGGCGTTCTGAATGTGGGCAAGGCGCTCACCGTTCACGCCATGCTCAACACCGTGCCTGATGGGTATTGTATGCTGCTTGTCATCGACAATTATGACTCCTTCACCTACAACCTGGTTCAATACCTGGGGGAGCTGGGTGCCGACATTCAGGTGTACCGCAACGATACGGTCACGATTGAAGAGATTGAACAGCTTGGGCCGGAGCGGATCGTGGTATCCCCCGGTCCGCGTACTCCCAGGGAAGCCGGCATTTCCGTGGAGGTGATTCAACGTTTTGCCGGACGCATTCCGCTCCTGGGTGTCTGCCTCGGGCATCAGTCGCTGGCGGCGGCCTTTGGGGGAGAGATTATCCGCGCCGATCGTTTGATGCACGGCAAAACATCGTGGGTCAGGCACGACGACCGCATGTTGTTTGAGGGGCTACCCAATCCGTTTGAGGCCACTCGATATCATTCGCTGATCGTCAACCGTGACACCCTGCCGAGTGATTTTGAAATTTCAGCGACGACGGATGAGGGTGAAATCATGGGCCTCCGGCATCTGCCGACCGGCGCAGAAGGCGTGCAGTTCCATCCGGAATCGATTCTCACGAAATCCGGCATGGCGTTGTTGCGTAATTTTCTTGCCTTCGATTCCGGGAAGGGGCTGTCTTCCCCGACACAAGAGACACAGCGCGCAAACGAGGCGTCGGCATGATCAAAGCCGCGCTCGAAAAGCTGGCTGAACACATCAGTCTCACGGAAAAAGAAGCCTGTGCGGTCATGCTTGAGATTATGCAGGGCGACGCCTCTGACGCTCAAATTGCCGCCTATCTCATGGCCCTTCGCATGAAGGGTGAGACGGTCGAGGAAATAACGGGATCGGTGAAAGCCGTGAATGAACGGGCCCTCCGGATTTATGTGGGCGATCCCCAAGTCGTGGATACCTGTGGAACCGGCGGCGATCGCGCCAACACCTTTAATATTTCCACGGCCGCCGCATTCGTCATTGCCGGTGGAGGCATGACCATCGCCAAGCATGGGAACCGGTCCGTCTCTTCACGATCCGGGAGCGCGGATGTGCTGGCCGCCATGGATGTGAACATTGATCTTTCGCCGGAACGAGTTGAGGCCTGTGTCAATGAAATCGGGATTGGCTTTTTGTTCGCACCGCTCTACCACGGAGCCATGAAGCGCTGTGCCACGCCTCGTGCTGAAATGGGAATACGGACATTGATGAACATCATGGGGCCTTTGTCCAACCCCGCCGGGGCGAGCATACAAATTCTGGGCGTCTTTGACCACGCCCTCACGGAAAAGCTGGCGCAGGTTCTGATGCGCCTTGGCACCCAACATTCTTTTGTCCTGCATGGCAGAGACGGATTGGATGAAATCACATTGACCGATTGCACCTATGTTTCCGAGAGCAAGGCCGGACGGGTCTCCAGCTATCAGGTGGCCCCTGAAGATTTTGCATTGACCCGAGTGCGCCCGCAAGAGCTGCAGGGCGGGACCCCAAAAGAAAATGCGGTGATTATTCAGGATGTTCTCAAAGGTCATCGTAATGCCAAACGCGATGTGGTGCTCATGAACGCGGCTCCGGCGTTTGTGGCCTGCGGAAAAGCCGCCAGCCTGAAAGAAGGATATGATCAAGCCGCAACGGCATTGGATAGCGGCGCGGCCTACGAGAAATTCCAAAAACTGGTCACCGTTTCCCATCGGATAGCCGCATGATTCTTGATCGAATCCTGGAACACAAAACCGCGGAGCTTCGTCGAAAAAAAACCCGCGGATATCTGATCAGCCTGAAAGGGAAAATTGCCGACCGTCCGGACCCGCTGGGGTTTCTCACAGCCGTGAAGGAAGGCTGCACCCCGGATGCCCCGACCCTGATTGCCGAAATCAAAAAAGCCTCACCCAGCCAGGGGGTGATGCGCCCGGAGTTTCAGGACCGTTTTGACCCGGTCGCGATGGCCCATCGGTATCAGGAACATGGCGCGGCGGCGGTCTCCGTGTTAACGGATCAGGAATTCTTTCAAGGCCATTTGGACGACCTGGCCCTGGTCAAGGATCATGTGAAGCTGCCGGCGTTGAACAAAGAATTTATGGTTGACGAGGTGCAATTTTATGAAGCGCGCGCGTACGGGGCGGACGCCGTCCTGCTGATTGTGGCCGCGTTGGATCGGATACAACTCGAAGATTTTTATGCGATCGCCAACGGTCTGGCCCTGGACATCCTGTTTGAAACACATCACGAGCGGGAAGTTGATGTCGTCCTGGAACGAGTTCCCGACGCCGGGCTGATCGGGATCAATAATCGTGATCTTCAAACCTTCTCCACTGATTTGGCGACAACCACCAGACTTGCCCGGAGGATTCCTTCTGATAAAATCATTGTGAGCGAAAGCGGAATCCATGAACGAGATGACGTCCTGCGGGTGTTGGAAGCCGGCGTCAGCGGTATGCTTGTCGGCGAATCGTTGATTCGGGCACATGACGTCGGCGCAAAAATTCGGGACTTGCGCGGAGTGACCCAGGCGACGCATGAAGTGCGGCAGACCGCCACGGGCATACGCTGGATATAACGCCGGTATTCCTGTCATGCCAATGCCTAAAATCAAAATCTGCGGGATTACAAACACGATTGACGCCTTGCAGGCGGTTGATGCCGGCGCTGATGCGCTCGGCTTCGTCTTTTGCAAACACAGCCCGCGCAATGTGAGTCCACACGTCGTCAAATCCATCGTGGTTGATTTGCCGCCGTTTGTGTTGCCCATTGGGGTGTTCGTGAATGAAGAATCGGGGAACGTTCAAACGATTATGCATGATTGCGGATTGGCGTTGGCCCAGATTCATGGAGACGAATCGGCCGGTTATTGCGAATCGCTTGGACGTCCGGTGATCCGTGGGATAAGACTTCGTGACCGCAATACCCTGGTCGCCATGGCGGAGTACACAGGCCGGGCTCGCGTTCGAGGCTTTGTCCTGGATGCCTTTTCAGACACCGCCTATGGAGGGACGGGGAAAACCGCCGACTGGACTCTGGCTGCCGAAGCGGCACAGTCTTTTTCTTGTTTGCTGGCCGGAGGACTCACGCCCGAAAACGTCCAGGAAGCCATTCAAAAAGTTCAGCCGTATGGCGTGGACGTCAGCAGCGGCGTTGAAGCCATGCCGGGCAAAAAAGATCCGGTCAAAGTGAAGGCCTTTATCCAGGCGGTGCAATTGAGTCCACGGTCGTCAACTCGGTATACTGCGTCTGGCTGACGACAGACAGACCTTTCCCTTATGGTCTGGAAGGGGCCGAGACCGCCGGGCATCTCTTTTCATCCATCCGTTGCAAGACTGACGCGGCATTCCATGACACCTGTTCCGAATCAGCGAGGTCGTTTCGGCAAATATGGAGGGCAATACGTTCCCGAAACCCTCATGCCGGCCATACTTGAACTGGAAGCCGTGTACGCCAACCTTCGCCATGACCGACGTTTTCAGAAAGAGTATCAGGAGTGTTTGAAACAATACGTGGGACGTCCCACGCCTCTCTATTTTGCCAAACGACTCACCAAGACCCTGGGTGGATCAAAGATCTACCTCAAGCGAGAAGACCTTTGTCATACCGGTGCGCATAAAATTAACAATGCCGTTGGCCAGGCGTTGCTGACCCGGCGCATGAAAAAACGTCGGGTCATCGCGGAAACCGGTGCCGGGCAACATGGCGTCGCGGTGGCGACCGTGGCGGCCGTCTTTGACCTGGAAGCAGAAATTTACATGGGCGTGGAAGACATGGAGCGACAGGCGTTGAACGTCTTTCGGATGCGATTACTCGGGGCGAAAGTCACCGGGGTCAATGCGGGAAGCCGGACGCTCAAAGACGCCATCAGCGAAGCGATGCGTGACTGGACCACCAATGTGCGAACCACGCATTACCTGCTCGGCTCTGTGTTGGGCGCGCACCCCTATCCGATGATCATTCGTGATTTTCAATCGGTGATTGGACGTGAAACTCGAAGGCAAATTCTGGCGGCGGAGCGGCAACTCCCTCATTGTCTGGTCGCCTGTGTGGGAGGCGGAAGCAACAGTATTGGTTTATTTTATCCTTTTATCAAAGATCTGCAGATTCACATGGTGGGGGTTGAAGCCGGAGGACTGGGCCTGGCCGGCGGAAAACATGCCGCACGATTTTCCGGTGGAGTGCCGGGGGTGCTGCAGGGCACCATGACCTACGTCTTGCAGGATCGGCATGGACAAATCAATGCCACACATTCGGTGTCCGCCGGGCTTGATTATCCCGCAGTGGGCCCGGAACATGCCATGCATCATGACTCTGGCCGTATTCAGTACACCTCGGCGACGGATCAGGAAGCATTGGAAGCCTTTGATTTGTTGTCACGGGAAGAAGGGATTATCCCGGCTCTGGAAAGCGCACATGCCGTTGCGGAAGTCGTCAAACGCGCACCCAGGATGAAGAAAAGCCAAATCCTGATTCTCAATCTGTCCGGACGAGGCGACAAAGACGTCAATCAGATTGCCACGATGCGGGGCGCCGCATTCTAGGTCATGCCCATGGATGCCAATCGTATTTCCGCCACGTTTCATCGGCTCCGTCAACGGGATGAAAAGGCCCTGATTCCGTATATCATGGGCGGGGATCCCTCATTGGATGATACGGAAACGTTGATTCTGGCTTTGGAGCGGGCCGGAGCCGATCTGATTGAAGTCGGCGTCCCGTTTTCCGATCCCATTGCCGATGGTCCCATTATTCAACGGGCGGCTGAACGGGCTTTGCGAGCGGGTGCCTCACTGCAAAAGATTTTACGGATGGTCAAATCTTTGCGAGCCAAAACGCAAGTGCCGCTGATACTCATGACCTATTACAACACGGTGATGGCCATGGGGGAACGAGAGTTTTGTCGCGAGGCGTCCGCAGTCGGGGTGGATGGAGTCATTGTGCCGGACATGCCTCCCGAAGAAGCTGACGTGTTACAGAAGGCATCGGCTGCGAGCGGCCCCTGCCTGATTTTTCTCCTGGCGCCAACCAGTACGCCCGCAAGAATAACCGACGTGATCACACGAACCCATGGATTCATTTATTATGTGTCCATGACCGGGATCACCGGGGCCACGCTGCGCAACGTGGATGCCATTCAACGCCGGGTCCGGGTGCTGCAACGAAAAACACGCAAACCCGTGGCCGTGGGGTTTGGCATTGCCACGCCCGATGAGGCGCGAGTCATCGCGGCCTTTGCCGATGGTGTGATTGTGGGAAGCGCCCTCGTCCGAATCATAGAAGAACACCAGCACGCCCCCGATTGCATTCCGGCCATCAGCCAATTCACAGCCGATCTGAAAGCGGCTCTCTCTTGCAACGAGGCACGATAACCCCTCCTCTTGCGACGTGTTCCGTGCCTCAAGGTCTGAAGGGAGCACATGACGCTAAGCCTCAATGACGTGAGTGCGGTTCTTGCCGAAGTGGCGCCGGTCTGCGTCGGTGGATTTATCCAAAAAATTCAGCAATGCACGCCTCATGCGATCAGCATCTCCCTTCGCCGACCACAGCGGTCGGTTGCGATCCTTCTTTCGGCACATGCCCAACACGGCCGGTTGCATATCCTGCACAAAAAAATATCGGGTGCGCCGACTCCCCCATCGTTTTGTCAATATTTGCGCGCCCACCTCATGGGTGCAAAGGTGTGTCGCATCGTGCAAACGCCCCATGATCGTATTGTCTGGCTGGAACTGAAAAAACATGACACAATTTCCTTTTTGGTTGCGGCCCTCACCGGACGTTCAGCCAATCTTTTTGTGCTGGATGCTCAAGCCACGGTTTTGCGATCGTTAAAACCGGAACAATCCAGCGGTCGGGTCGCGGGGCAATCCTTTGCCCTTTCTCCTGTGCCTTTGGTCGTGGACACACGGGAATCCACGCGAGAATTTTCTTCGCGTTTGCACGTCGCAGACGAGACGGACTTTCCCGTGTCTCAACGGATTGAGGAAACCCATCTCGCGGCTGAACAGGACGAACATCGCGAAGATGCACGCCGTCAACATGCAACCTGTGTACGGAAACACATCAAGAAACTTCAGCGACAGATCGAAAGGCTCACCGGAGATCTTGACAAAGTCCTTCCCTACCATGCACATAAACGATACGGCGAATTGTTAAAAAGTCATCTCTCCGCTCTCACAAAAAAGCAGGATCACGTTGTGGTTGTTGATTATTTCGATGAAACGTTACCCACGCTCACCCTGCCGTTAGACCATACAAAAAATGGCCCGGAGAATCTTGCGGACTATTTTAAAAAATATCGAAAATATATCGGCGCACAAACACATCTGGTTCCACGCCTTCAAGAGACACAACAGACGTTAGCCGACCTCCAACGCACATTGTGCGAATTGGAAAGTGGCAAGATGCCGGCACCAACCGAGTACAAGACCAGACCACGCACGGACGTTTCACCGAACGTGCCGCGACGGGTCATCCCAAAGACAGCGACGGCCTACCGTTCTTTTTGCTCTCAAGATGGGCATGCCATTTTGGTTGGGAAAAACGCCGGCGACAATGACGTCCTGACCTTCACGGTATCCGGCCCTGACGATCTCTGGCTACATGCCAACGGCGCTTCCGGGTCTCATGTCATCGTCAAGCTGCAAAAAAAACAAGACATTCAGCCAGAGACATTGAAAGATGCCGCCACGCTGGCGGTGTTTTACAGCAATTTACGAAAAAGCGGAAAAGGTGAAATCCTCTATGCACTGAAAAAACACGTCAAAAAACCCAAGGGGGCACAGCCGGGATCCGTCACGGTGACCCGTGGAAAAACCATGTGGGTCTCTGTGAGCCAGGCACGCCTGGAACGACTCAAGGGGTCCGGTTGTGCCGCATGATTCTTCGCGGGTGAGCGGATCCGGCACAGGGATTGTCCCATTCACTATCCGGAAACGTTGCAGAATGAAGTCCAAACGGCTATCGCTGGCGGATGTCTCTCTCAAAGAGATGCCACTCATCGCTTTCCATGCCGACGTTTGAGGGGGACGCATTCCGGGATTGGGTTCATATGGGAATCAACATTTCAGCCGTCTACCAGGCGTTGTCAGCGCAATTTCCATAAGTCAGGCAGAAAGGAACGTGTGATGGACGATGGACTCACCGAAGAGGTGACGCAGCACAGAAAGGCACACTACGCCATTCATCCCCTTCTTTTGAACAGATGGTCTCCCCGCGCCATGACCGGCGAGGACATGTCGGACGATGAACTCATGCCGCTCTTTGAAGCCGCTCGTTGGGCGCCATCGTCGAATAATGCGCAACTGTGGCGTTTTGTCTACGCCAAGCGGCATTCAAAGTTTTGGGATGCGTTTGTTGATCTGCTTGTCGAAGGCAATAAAGTTTGGGCTCAACATGCCGCCGTGTTGCTTGTCATCACCTCCAGGAAGTTCTTTGAACGCGACGATCAGCCGGCCGCCACGCATGCCTTTGACGCAGGTGCGGCGTGGGAAAATCTCGCGTTGGAAGGCACGCGTAGAGGATTCGCCGTTCACGGTATGCAGGGATTTGATTATGACAAGGCGAGGAGAACGCTTCGTGTCCCCGAGAAGTATGAAGTCCTGGCCATGGTCGCCATTGGCAAGCGAGCGTCCAAAGAATCCTTGCCGCCCCAGCTTCTCAAGCGAGAGTTTCCCAGCGGCCGACGTTCCCTGAATGAAATCGTCATGGAAGGGTGTTTCGGATAGGCCGCGCTCCCCCACCCGACCGTGTTTCAGCCTGCAAATTTTTTCACGATCTGGTCTGGCGCGAACGCGCCCTGCTCCGTAATAATCGCGGTGATATATTTGGCAGGGGTCACGTCAAAAGCCGGGTTCAGGACATGGACGCCTTGTGGAGCAATCCTGTCCCCCCCATGCAACGTGGTGATTTCATGGATGGGACGTTCTTCAATAAGAATGGATGAACCAGATGGGGTCAGCATGTCGATAGTCGACGAAGGCGCCGCCACATAAAATGGGATGCCATGCGCTTTGGCGAGCACCGCCACAGAATACGTGCCAATTTTATTCGCCACATCTCCGTTGGCCGTGATCCGGTCCGCACCCACCACGCAGAGATCAATCTTGCCCTGTTGCATGATGGCTCCGGCCATATTGTCCGTGATCAGGGTGACGGGAATGCCATCTTCCATCAATTCCCAGGCCGTCAGCCTGGCACCCTGAAGAACGGGTCGAGTTTCATCGGCAAAGACATGAATGTTTTTCCCTTGTTCCCACGCAGCCCGAACCACTCCCAGGGCAGTGCCATATCCGGCTGTCGCTAACGCGCCCGCGTTGCAATGCGTTAAAATATGCTGTCCATGTTTGACAAGCTCGGCTCCGTATTGGCCGATGGCTTTACACATGGCAATATCTTCCTGTTGAATGGCCAACGCTTCCTCTAACAGCCGGGACTGAATCTCGCACACGGTACGATCACGGATTGTCAGCAAGACACCCTTCATGCGATCAATGGCCCAAAAAAGATTGACCGCCGTGGGTCGCGTTGCGGCCAATTCATCACAAACAGTCAGGATGTTTTTCGTCAGTATCCGGACATCGGTCCCTGCCGTTTCGTAGGCTCCCAGCGCCACGCCCATCGCCGCCGTGACGCCGATAGCCGGCGCTCCACGCACCCGCAACTCACGAATGGCGGATGCCACTGTCGCCACGTCTTTGCATTCAAAAATTGTTGTGCGGCCGGGCAGCTGTGTTTGGTCAAGGAGACAAATCACGCCATCTTTCCATTCAACGGTGGGAATCATGTCCGAACCCTGACGCGGCGCGCCATCAAAATTCCCCTTCTTCGTCGAGGGAATCAGCAGGCAAAGACGACGGTGGCAACGTGTTCTCGTCGTTGAAAAAAATTTTCGATGGCAGGGTAATCGTATTTTTCAAAACATTAAAAGCCAACATGCCAAATCGCGTTAATCCCATGGCAAAGGATTCCAGGGGCATGGGTGTCACATCTGGCGCGTGGAGCGAGCCTTTGATTTGAAACAAAGCCGAGAGTACTTCCCCTTCGCCGTTGTCAACGAACAGCCCAAATAACGGAATGTTCCGAAGAAGATTAAAATAGGGTCCAAACGGGCTGATGGCCGTCACCACGTCCAAATTGTCGTGCAGAAAATCATACTGTCCCGCGGCGGTCATTGTCATAATCGGTCCGTCTATGACAATGTCTTCCGAGGTAATAAGGCCGTTGGCGACGGTCAACGTTCCGGTGTGTTCGTCAAAGGGATAGCCCGCCTTTCGGAGATCAACTTGTCCCTGCAAGATGCTCGGAAGGTTCAAGATGGTTAATATTTTGGGGACCACCGTGCTTTTGGCAATGCGTCCATCCACAACGGAAAAAGTCAGGTGGCCATTGAGAGTCGGGAGGATCCCACGCGCATCTTTTCCATCTCCCGCCAGCACGCCTTGTGCCGACACCATGCCCGTTATGAATTGTTCATCCAGAGTGGTGGCTTCGAGAAACGTTTGTTCCAGGGCCAACATCGGAATCTTGTCCACCTCAAACCAGGTTTTCACCGTGGCCGGTTGTTGTGGGGGTAGATGGGCTAACACCCGTCCCTGTATCGTGCCATGTTCGGTACGTCCCTGAATATCTTCAATGCCGACTATGCCGTCCTGAATCCGGAGCCGACCGGCTAACGTCTGAAAAGACAATTCTTTATACCGTGCACGATCGAACTGCAGGTCTCCGGACACTGTGGCCGTCCGGGCAATGGTTTCCAATATGCTTCGCAGGAAAGTTTTCTGCCCCTTGGGGACCAGATGAGCCAGATCAAATTGAGATGACGTCAATGTCCCTGTCATGCTTGGATGACTGTCCCACTGTTGAATGGTGCCTGTGACTCGTGCCCGGCTTTCTTCCATCCTCCATTGCAGGTGTTTCAGATCCGCGACGTGCCCGTTCAGTCTGGCCCGAAGAAACACGTGAGAAATCGGGGGCGTCAGCCCTTGAATGTTGACCGTGCCTTTTGTTAACGCCACCCATCCCGACTTGTTCCACAACCGCCAATCCCGTCCTGTTCCCCGCAATGCCAGGGAAACTTCCAGCTTTCCATCGGACATCATCCCGTCAAACAATTGAAGCCCGGGAGGCAGTGCGGAAAAGTGAATGGGATCCGTGGTGAATGAGACGTGAATGGCCGGCGTTTGACCATAACGAATGTATCCTTGTCCCGCCAGACCGACAGAGGGAACACCCAGGGAAATGTGCCTGAAAAGAATTCGACGATGTTTGCCAATCTGAATGTTAAAATTGAGCTGTCCCTCAAGGGTTGGAGATTTGTTGACGATCCCCGGCACAACAATGCCCAATCCTTGCAAATCAACGGCGCCTCGAATGGTCGGAGCGTCCGGTTTTCCGGCGACCACGACCATGTATCTGGCGGCACCCGCAAGCATCTCACGCTCTGCACTGTTGGGTTGGGGAAACAGTGTGAGGAGGTCATGGCCATACATGCGTCCCTGAATTATGACCTCGTTAATGGAAGATTGTTTGGCAAAGTTCATCTGCCCTTTGATTTGAAAATCGCTCTTCCCGTAACGTCCCCTGACGTTCTCAATGCGAAGATGTTGCGGCGAAAAAGCCAGGAGTCCGCTGACGTGGGTCACGATCCCCTGCAATCCGGGGAGTCGCACCGTCACCTGTTCCGGGCGATATTCCGCACTCTGAAAGACGATGTTTTCAGGATGCCGAAGAGGGCCGCTGAATCCTATCGTCACGGACCCGTGGCCTGCCTGATCGTGAAAAGACGGCATTAGATATTGTCCGACATCCCCATCAAGGAACTTGCGTACGACACCGAGCAATTGTGCAGGGGAAACGGTTCCCACCAACGTGGTCGTCAGCCAGGGTCCGCCCTCCTTCAAAGCAATGGTGCCTGTTCCGTCGGTGACGGGAATGTCATTGTAGATGCCATGAAAACCTGACAGCTGAATCCGGTCGGACTGAACATGGATGATCCCTCCGACTTTTTCAGCTTTTCCCCACTCGTCCCCGAAGGTCACGGTTCCATCCGAGAGGTGAAATTCTCCACCCAGGGAATATCCCAACCCTTGACGGGAAGATCCTGAAAACGTCACGGCCGTCGCCTGGACCTTTCCACGAAGGCCTTGACGGCGAATCTTCTGATACAGTGGAGAGGAAAGCCAGTCCTCTGGAAGCCATTGCGGCACATGCTGAATGGCGAGAGGCGTACTCGTCCATTGACTGGATAAGGTCGGAGGGTCGGGAAGGAATAAACCTGACAGGCTGGCCTCCACGTTCAGGTCAACCACGTCCGTCAACACCACAAGATTGGAGACAACCAGATCATATCCCTGCATGCCTGGAGCAAAACGAATGTGTCCTTGAGCGCTGATTTGTCCCTGCAATCCTGTCGGCACCTTAGCGACTCTGAACAGTTCAGTCATTTGCAAAAGCATGTGCCGGTCAAGTTCCATGCGAGTGTACAGCGCAAGTTGCGGAGGCAAATCCGACTCTTCCGTTGGTTCAAAATCCAGAAATCCGCCGATATGCTCGATCGTGCCGTAGGACGACAGCAAGGATCCATTGCCCTGATCGGCCAGTCGTGCGGAAAGAAAAACTTCAGTCGGCCCCTCCAGCGCCAATCGCTCCACCTGCAGTTCAACCGCTTCTGCGTGAAGGCGCAAAGGCGAGTCGCGGTGGAATCGATCTTCAATATCTATTGATCCATTGACCAGTTCCAGTGAAGACCCCACAAGGAAGGCCCCCAACTGATTGGATGATCCATCTTGAAGGATGTCTTGATAATTCCATCGCCCATCTTCATCCCGCTCAAGCGCAAGGTGGGCATTCTCAACAATCAAGATATTTGGCTTCAGCGCATCCTCTCCCGCCGAGAAAAAATCTGTTCCCATGCGAATGTTCGAGGCCCGAAAAATCGGGGTGTCCCGACCCGGGACACCGATGCTGACGTCCGTGAGTTGTAGCTCCGGACGAGGGAAGATTCCCACGCGAATGTCTCGAATGGTGATCTGTTCTCCCAGGGATCCGGCTATGAGATATTGAGCCACGTGTTGCAAAACATCTCTTTGAAAGGTCACAACATAGGCCACGCCCAGCAGAGACAACAGCAGGGTGAGACACAGGGCAACAATCCAGCGTTTTCTCTTGGCAGTCACGTACGCATTCCTGTCCGTTCAGATACCCATTCCGCGATTTTCATGCCACATTTCCATACGAATGCCGGATTGATTGTGCGCTTGACACACTGACAATCGTACCGTTACGGTCATTTTTCATTTTATCCGACGTCCATTTGCCATGCCAGCATTAGTTTCCGGTTCATCCGATCGCGTTCCGGATCGAGGGTTCCGTCCGTTGGCATCTTCCGCTCTTCTCCTGCCGCAATCTCTGGTGAAAGCGATACTGCAATTATATGACTATCCCCACCCACTGAAGCCCAATACCATCATTAAAGGGTATGACAAAGTCCATGCGTTGCGAACGGCAAAAATGTGCGCGGCCGTTTTCCGATACCTGTCCCATGAACCATCGCGACTCCGACAATTTCACATCGCCTGCCTGCTTCATGATGTGGGACGAGCCGGGCTTGACCGGCCTCTCTTTGGAAAAATATGGTCCTGGGCACGCCAACACCACGTACCGACCAGACCCGCTGAATGGCGGGAACAGCATCCCCATTCACGTTACGGCAGAGAAGACAAAGACTTTGTGAGGGCCTATCGCCAACAGTTAGCCGACGAAGGTTTGCCCCTGACCAAGTGGGCGTGTGAGCAAATTGAAATGCGACTGGGTTTTGCTCGTCGTCATCGTCGTCAACTCAAACGAGCGAAGCCAACGTTGGAACGCCTGGGAATTTGCTGGTTGCCATGGATGGAACACGTTACGTTGTACTACTATTATCCTGAAAAACTGGCGAAGTCTCCAGGATGGGTCAGGGAACTGGGAGAAATTCTTGTCGCCTGTGAGCAATTGGAAGCCTACAGCAACCGGCGACGGGGCCAAGACTACTATACACGCACGCGGGAAAGCTTTGTGGAGGCGTTCAACTATCTTGACGCGTTGCAACAGCGGAACCGGTTAAGCGTTCGAGTGGTGAAGGCTGTTCGACAATTAACGGCCTCGGGGGTCTTTGACCCCATACTCAAAGCTGCTCGAGGGGGAACATTCTCTCCCGACGAACAACGTTTTCTGCAATCACTCTAGCGGAACAACACGATGCCGGTCTTCACGTACAATTTTTCGGTCAATATGCAAGGCCATTCACATATTGAGAACATTTCCGATAACGTCAAACACTTCCTTTCCCAAAGTAGCCTGCAGAACGGGATTGCGACGATATTCGTACAACATACCACCGCGTCGGTGTTGATTATCGAAGACGAACCGGGATTGCGCACCGACACCAAAACACTCTGGGACCGCCTTGTGCCCGCTGATCCGGCGTGGCAGCACAACCTTGGCAATCCTGGAGAAGATAACGGGCACAGTCATTTACGGGGACAAATTCAAGGTCAATCCCTCACGATTCCCTTTGCCGGGAAGCGACTTCTTCTGGGAACCTGGCAGGAAATTGTTCTTCTTGATTTTGACACGCGGGCGCGGCCACGAGAGATCGCCGTGCAAATTATGGGTGAATGATGACGGTGTGTTTCAGAATGTCGAGAGGACGAATGACCGCGTAGAATGCATTGTTGCCTGAAGGAGACCATATCCATGATGCGTCAACCCCTGATTGAACCACAGTCGCGAAAGATTCAACTCTTGCAGTGGCCGGCAGCGTTGAAAGCTCAACCTCTCCCAATCTCAATGCCGCCTTTCTTTCATTTTCTCGCTCAAAGGGCGCGTATATCGGCGTCTCACTGGAAGGGTCCATTATTTACGCAGACGATGATGCCAATGAATCCTATTACGGGGAACACGTTCGACCGGTGGATATTCTTGTGAGAGGAACCGTCACGAACCGTCATTCGTCCAAGCTCCGAACAACCATTGAGACCGTCACGAAGCCATAGTCCGACCGGCCAATATGCCTGCGCGACGGCAACATCCGTGACTGGATTATTCGGAAGGGAGACTGGGCAGGAGTCGCATTAGCGCTGAATGGCGGGAACGAGAATCACCTGATCATTCTTGCAATCAATGGTGACCGTGTCTCCATCCGTCACGTCTCCCCGAACCAACAGCTTCGCCAACGGCGTTTCCACATCATGCTGGATCAACCGTTTCAATGGTCGGGCCCCATACATGGGATTGTATCCTCGCGTTCCCAAATTCACCAGAGCGGCTTCGGTCACTTCCAAATGAATGCGTCGATCTTTCAACCTGTCCCTGACCCGAGACAATTGAATCTCCACGATGTGACCCAGTTCATCTGAACGCAATGGACGGAACACGACGGTTTCGTCAATACGATTTAAAAATTCAGGACGGAAATAACGCTTGACCTCATTGGTCACAAGTATGTGCAATGCTTCATGGGTCTGTCCCTGTTGCTGGGCATCCAGAATGTCCTGACTGCCGATGTTCGACGTCATAATCAACACCGTATTTTTGAAATCAACGGTTCGGCCCTGGGCATCGGTCAGCCGGCCATCATCCAGGACCTGCAATAAAATATTGAACACATCATGATGCGCTTTTTCAATTTCGTCCAACAGAATCACGCAAAAAGGACGCCGCCGAACCGTCTCGGTTAATTGTCCGCCTTCTTCATACCCAATGTAACCGGGCGGGGCGCCAATGAGTCGCGACACCGCATGTTTCTCCATATATTCCGACATATCAAGCTGGACAAGATTCGCGTCTTCGTCAAAGAGAGTATACGCCAGGGCGCGCGCCAATTCAGTTTTTCCCACTCCGGTTGGGCCGAGAAATAAAAACGATCCGATTGGCCGATTGGGATCCTTGATGCCCGATCGCGCCCGAAGCACGGCATCAGCCACCGCCCGGACCCCTTCTTCCTGTCCCACGACGCGTGTGTGCAGTGCGTCTCCCAAATGCAGGAGCTTGTCTATTTCTCCCTGGAGAAGCCGGTTGACAGGAATACCCGTCCATCGGCTGACGACTTCCGCAATGTCTTCTTCGTCAACTTCCTCCTTGAGAAGACGCGTCTCCCCGTTTGTTCGGTCAAGCTGCTCTTCCTCATCTTGAAGCTCTCGCTCCAGTCGAGGCATGGTCCCGTATCTCATTTCCGCAACGCGGTTGAGATCATATTCGCGTTCGGCTTTTTCAATTTGAGGCTTGAGATCTTCAATGCGTTGCCGGATTTGCTGCAAGCGCCCGACGGCGGATTTTTCCACATCCCATTGCGTGGTCAATGCAGTCAATATGCGCCGTTTGCTTTCAAGCTCTCCTTCCAGTTTTTCCAATCTGACTTTGCTGCTCACATCATCTTCTTTCCTTAACGCTTCCCGTTCGATTTCCAGTTGCATGACCTTTCGGGACACCTCGTCCAATTCAGCGGGCACACTTTCGATTTCCGTGCGAAGTCGAGCCGCCGACTCATCAACCAGGTCAATGGCTTTGTCCGGAAGAAATCGGTCGCCAATGTACCGATGAGACAACCGTGAAGCCGCCACCAGGGCAGCATCTTTAATCCGAACCCCATGATGGACTTCATAGCGTTCCCGCAGTCCCCGAAGAATCGAAATCGTATCCTCCACGGACGGTTGTTTCACAAACACGGGTTGAAAACGACGCTCAAGCGCGGCGTCTTTTTCAATTTGCTTGCGGTATTCATTCAACGTGGTCGCGCCGACAAGGTGCAATTCGCCTCTTGCGAGCATGGGCTTGAGCAGATTGGCCGCGTCCATGGCTCCTTCCGCCGCGCCCGCGCCGACGACGGTATGCAGTTCATCAATAAAGAGCAGAACCTGACCGTGGGATGACTGGATTTCTTTCAAAACGGCCTTCATCCGCTCTTCAAACTCTCCTCGAAATTTGGCCCCCGCCACTAACGCTCCCATGTCCAGGACCACGATGCGTTTCTGTTTTAACCCTTCCGGAACGTCACCTTTCATAATCCGTTGGGCCAATCCTTCCACGATGGCCGTCTTCCCGACTCCCGGTTCGCCAATAAGCACGGGATTGTTTTTTGTCCGTCTCGATAAAATCTGAATCGTCCGTCGAATCTCCTCGTCACGACCGATGACCGGGTCCAGCTTTCCCTGTCCCGCCAGCATGGTGAGATCCCTGCCATATTTTTCCAACGCCTGATAGGTGCCTTCAGGGTCCTGACTGTCGACTCGTTGATTGCCGCGAATTTTTTGCAGCCCGGCCAACAGTGTCTCCCGCGTCACACCGACGGCTTTCAACGCACCGCCCTGTGCCACCATGGCCAGTAACAGATGCTCGACGCTCAAGTATTCATCCTTCAGAGATCGCTTTTCATCCTCTGCAAGGTCGAGCAGTGTCGCCATGCGTTGGGTCATGTACACTTGCCCGGGAGCCGCTCCTGGGCCTTTGACTTGAGGAATGTTTGCCAGTTGCCGTTCCGCTTCGGCTTTCACGGCTGGAATGGAGACGCCAGCCCGTTCCAGGATAGGGCCGGACGATCCATTGGATTGTTCCAGCAAGGCCATGAGCACATGGTCGACATCTATTCCCTGATGATGCTGACCCATGGCAAGAGCAGAGGCTGATTGCAGCGCCTCCTGGACTCGTAATGTCATGCGGT
Source organism: Nitrospirales bacterium (assembly GCA_965207175.1). Lineage (GTDB taxonomy): Bacteria > Nitrospirota > Nitrospiria > Nitrospirales > UBA8639 > Bin75. The sequence goes on along the minus strand of OZ242269.1, from coordinate 545,009 downwards.
TCATATCCATCGTCGCTGACTCCGTTCCTTCCGGTCTCGATCCGCGATCATCTTTCCATCCAGAGATAACCACCTCTGCGAGAAAATCAAGAAAGGCGGAGTCACATACCGTAAAAAATGAGGAGGGAGCAATCAGATGCGACGCCCCGGTCTTGCCGTCCGGCCCCGTTCTCTCATACGCACAGCCTGTTGGTGTCAGGAAGTTGTCCGTGAAAAAATGCGATGTTGGCAGTCACCGGCATGGCAGCGGGACCATGATTCGTTGTGGCAGGCCGTGCATGGGGTGCATGACGAAGCTGGGGCGGTGAGCCATCCGTCATTCTCACTGGCCTCCCCCTCCGTCATTCTCACCGAAGGTGGGAATCCAGGCCCTCCCATCCGTCTGGTGTGGACGGACATAGCAACAGGGGGCGCGTACCCTCTCGGATCACGCGCCCCCTGTTTGATGAAGCATGGGTCCTTACAGACCCATTTTTAGATATTGTAGTACATTAAGAATTCATATGGATGGGGCCGAATTCTGACCTGATTCACTTCCTGCTCCACCTTGTACTCAATCCATGTTTTGATCAGATCTTCGCTAAAGACACCGCCCTCCAGCAGGAACTGATAATCCTTCTTCAGCAGCTCGGTCGCCTCAAGCAAACTTGTCGGAAGCTTCGGCACACGTTTCGCTTCTGCCGACGTCAAATCGTAGAGATTTTGGTCCATGGCTTTTCCGGGATCAATGGCATTTCGAATCCCGTCAAGGCCGGCCATCAGCATCGCACTGAATGCCAGATACATATTGGCGGACGGATCGGGGAATCTCACTTCAATCCGTTTGGCATTCGGGCTGGGAGAATACATGGGAATCCGAATCCCCGCAGAGCGATTCCGGCTGGAATAGGTCAGTAACACCGGCGCTTCAAATCCAGGGGTCAATCGTTTGTATGAATTGGTTGTGGGATTGGTAAAGGCTGCCAGGGCCGGACCATGCTTCAGAATGCCGCCGATGTAATGCAAACAGGTTTTGGACACCCCGGCGTATTCCTTGCCGGCAAAGATCGGTTTCCCGTCTTTCCAGATACTTTGGTGAGTATGCATGCCGGATCCATTGTCCTGAAACAAAGGTTTCGGCATGAACGTCGCGGTTTTGTTATGACGGCGAGCCACGTTTTTGACGATGTATTTATACAGCATCATTTTGTCGGCCATCTTCACCAGACTGTCAAAGCGAAGATCAATTTCTGCTTGCCCTCCGGTCGCCACTTCATGATGATGCTTTTCAACCCGAATCCCCGCTTGTTCCATTTCCCGGACCATTTCGGAACGGATATCCTGTTGCGTGTCCGCGGGAGGAACAGGAAAATATCCTTCCTTATGCCGGGGCCGTGCTCCCAGATTGTGGCCTTCCTCTCCCGAATTCCAAATGCCTTCCTCGGAATCAAGAAAATAGTAGGCGGATTGTGCGTTCTGATCGTAGCTGGCATGATCGAACGTAAAGAATTCCGCTTCGGGCCCCCAATAGGACACATCCCCGATTTTGGTTTGCCGCAAATACTGCTCCGCCCGTTGAGCCACGCCACGCGGGTCGCGCTCGTACGTGGCGCATGAAATCGGATCCTTGACGTCACACACGATACTTAGTGTGGGAATGGCGGTAAAGGGATCCATGATGGCGGTGTTGGGGTCGGGAAACGCCAGCATGTCACTATTTTGAATCGCCTTCCACCCACGAATGGAAGACCCATCAAACCCCGATCCATCCTTGAAGACATCAAGGGTCAGTTCAGACGTCGGGATCGAAAAATGCTGCCACATACCGACCAGATCCACAAATTTGAAATCAACCATTTCCGCCCTGTTTTTTTTTGCAAAATCCAGCACTTCACGCGGAGTCATCGCATACCTCCTTTTTCCCACAGAGTCGTTGTCAGCCGTACGGATTTTTTCATGTATCACATTCAGGAATACGCACGTTCGTTATGCTGACTCAAATCAAGACCGATGTTCTCATCTTCCGGCGTCACCCGAAGACCCACAAAAAAGTCAACGACTTTCAAAATAATATACGTTCCCACCACCACAAAAATCACCGAAGCCACGCCAAGCACCAGTTGAGTGACCAACTGGTCGGGATTGCCGAAGAAGAGTCCCGTTTGCCCGCCAACGGAAGCCAGGAACCCCGTCGCGATGATTCCGGCGAATCCGCCGACTCCGTGAATGCCCACCACATCGAGCGAGTCATCGTATCCAAGTTTGGTTTTCCAAACGACGGCTGCATAACACAGCACCCCGGCAAGCAATCCCACAAGAAGAGCCGACATAGGCCCAAGGTAGCCAGCCCCCGGCGTAATCGTGGCCAACCCGGCAATCACTCCACTCGCCAATCCAAGCACGGTGGGTTTTCCACTTCGGATCCATTCTGCGACCATCCAACTTAATCCGCCGGCACAGGCCGCAAGATGCGTGGCCACGAAGGCCGACGCGGCGGCGCCATTGGCGCCCAGGGCGCTCCCGGCGTTGAACCCAAACCAGCCAAACCACAACAGCCCCGTTCCCAGCACCGTCATGGGAAGATTGTGCGGCGGCATAGGCTCACTCCCGTGGCCTTTCCGTTTTCCAAGCACTATCGCACACACCAGCGCGCCAAACCCGGAACTGATATGCACGACCGATCCTCCGGCAAAGTCCAGCGCACCCATCTCGGCGAGCCATCCTCCGCCCCATACCCAATGGGCGAGCGGCGAATAAATACAGACCGACCAGAGTACGGCAAACAGGAGCAACGCCGAAAATTTCATCCGCTCCGCAAAACTTCCGGTGATCAGGGCGACGGTGATGGCGGCAAACATCAACTGAAACACCATAAAGACTAAATGAGGAATGCCGGTGCCGGGATAGGCCTCCTCCCCAACACCCATCAAACCCATAAATCCGAGACCGCCTATGATGCCACCCACGTCCGTTCCAAATGCCAGGGAATATCCCACCAGCACCCATACGATACTGATGAGACACAGGATGCTGCCGGTATGCATAATTGTTCCGAGCACATTTTTGCTTCGGACAAGCCCGCCATAAAACAGCGCCAGCCCGGGCAGGACCATGCACAACACGAGCGCGGAAGAGACCAGGATCCACGCCGTATCTCCCGTGTCAATGGCCCCCGACGTCCCGTCTTGAGCCCACCCGTTTGCGATGCCACAAGACAAACTTGCGATGACCACCGCCGACCACGCGAACAAAACGGTTAACTGCTTCACAATGCCACCTCTGCTTAAAGGGTTTGGAACCTGTCTGTTAGCCAGTTGAACAGAGACAATTGGAGCACAATCGGTTAGAGCGCCGTGGCTCCTATCTCTCCCGTCCGAATACGGACCGTCGTATTCAAATCCGAAACAAAAATTTTCCCGTCACCAATGCTGCCGCTTCGCGCAGCCCGAATAATGGTTTCAATGACACGTTCTTCCATGTCATCAGCAATGGCGAGTTCAATCTTGATTTTCGGCACAAAATCAATTTGATACTCTGTCCCCCTGTACGTTTCTTTATGGCCTTTTTGTCGGCCAAAGCCTTTGACTTCCGTGACCGTCATCCCCTGAATGCCCAATTCAACCAGGGCCTCTTTGACTTCATCCAGCTTAAATGGCTTGATAACGGCTTTCACAAATTTCATGGATCTACCCCCTTTTAACAATAAAAACGTTGGCGGAAAAACAGGACAGTGGAAAGCCACTCATGCCGCAACACATGCGAAGGCCACTGACCTTCTCCTAACAAGGACGTCATGGTGCCCCAACTCGTCTTGCCATTCATCATGTCACGCCAGGAAGAGGCACAGCTTCGGGTCCATCTTCGCCTCCCCTATTCCTCCTACTAAAAGAGAAAGATCGCTTCCACGGCCAGGGTGGACTGATTATTGCCGTACCCGGCCCCATCCCAAAACGAGTTCTTGTTGGATTTATCGTACCGGTACTCCAGCCGCGTGATCAGATTCTCCACCGGCTTATACTGAAGCGTCCAAGTCATTTCCCAGAGATTTTGCGCAACACGATAGTCGGTGTTGAACTCGTCGTTGAGGTCGGGATCGGGTTTGTTGCCGTAATGCTGGGTCCATCCCTTAGCACACTGTAACGCATTCCCGGATGATGAATCCCCGCCTTCGCCTCCGCATGTAAAGAGACCCGACCCGTCATGGAAGTATTCAGTGCGAACCCGGATGCCCAATGCATCGGTGAAGTCATAGATGACATACCCTGCGATACCACCCCATTGGGCATTCTTACCTGGATCATTGAACTCATTGTCATCAGGGAACGCATTGGCCTGATTACCATAGTAGCCTTCCATCACAAACTCCAAAGCATCGGTGGCTTGCCAGTCAAGAATACCACCGACCTGAACGCGATCCTTTGCATTATTTGCATTTCTGCTCTCGTCGCCTTCAACCCCCCAGAAAGCAAACAGGGAAACCCCCACATTGTCCAAGGGAGCATAGGACAGCAACGCCTCGACGGATTTGCTGTTGTTGTCGTCCGCCGTCGCGCCCGTAAAAGAATTAATGGCGCTGATGGCAAACGAGACCTTGTCATTAAAATCATACGAGGCCCGCAACCCTGTCACCGTGAACGGTTCCCCCATGCCAAACAAAAATGACCGGGAGAAATTCGGATTGAGAGGACTTTCAATCACCTCATAGCCGATCAGCGTATTCATCCGCCCCGCCTGAAACGTGAGGCCATTTCCAATCGGCGCAATGTATTGGATATACGTCTCTTGAAAGTCAAATTCGTCGCTGCCGCTATTGCCACCCGTAAATTTGGCGTCTTCGCCAACATTCAGTTTCACGCGGAACCCTGCCCGATCTTTCATCGTGCCTCCGGCTTTGGCGGCTTTCTCAAGAACAATTTGAGTCATGTTCGGTCGAAAGGAATTCGCATCGCCATCAAAACTACGGTGTTGGTTCACTCCATCTTTGGGATTGTTGAAATTTTGGGTATACGAGGCTTCGACGTAGCCATACAGCGAAAGATCAAGTTTCTCTGCCAGGGATTGTCCGCTTTCCTGTGCCAGAGCACGGTAGTCGGCATTCATGAAAAGCGCACCTCCCAGGAGAGTCACGCTCAAAATACGAAAGGCTGTTCGGGGTAAAATCCATTGCACCATGTTCAGGTTCTCCTTCTGTCGAAAGTGATGATTGAAAACGTACGACGCCACGCCACGGCATCTCTTGCGCATGAATTGCTGTGCGCACAATGGCAAGCCACAGAATCCGTCATGCCTTCCCCATAAAAAAAAGTCCTCTGACTTGCATGCCAAGCCGAGGACTTCATTGTCCACCATGTCTCGTTCAAGACGCCAGTGTCTCGAAATTTTTCGGATACATACCATCGGGGGCAGGTCATTGTCAAGCATTATGTGCAAGACACACGATGACCTGGTGTCCCCTCACCGTCTATCGCATCGTGCGTCAGGGTGAAGAGACTGTGGGGAGCAGGCGGCCCCACGTCACGCGTTGCCAGAGGCGTTCATGCCCCCAATACAAGACAATTTTGGCGAGTGCGTCCATCAGGCCGACCAGCGCCGCTGCTCTCCACTCGCCGGAATACAGAAACACGACAATGATGGTCACAAAAGTTGCCAACATCCTCCAGCTTATGCCTTTGACCATACTCCGAAAATGTGTATCCATAGGCCACTCCTTATTGAGCCATGCCGAGGGTTTCGACGATGCGTTGTGTTGGAGATTTCCCGGATTGATGATTCGGGGCCGTCGCGCAATCGAACAATGCCCTTACTGTGTATCGGTCCAGGACATTGACCATGCCCGCATCCATCGGGAATTTTGGTGGAGGGCAGGGGACTTGAACCCCCGACCCCAACGTTGCGAACGTTGTGCTCTCCCAACTGAGCTAGCCCCCCACGCTTTGCACTCTATCAAACATGCCTCGGCCCCGCAATCAGGCGCCTTCCCCGCGTATGTGGACGGCCCGTCCCGTGACATGTAATCGTCCCTCCGCAAATAACCGGATCGCCCGTGGCAACAGCTTGTGCTCTTCGTTGAGAATGCGTTCGGACAGGGTTTCGACGGTATCTTCCTCATGCACCGGCACGGCCTCTTGCAGGATGATGGCCCCCTCGTCCACGCCTTCCGTGACAAAATGCACGGTGCAGCCGGACATCTTCGCCCCATGATCCAATGCCTGTTGCTGGGCGCACAACCCGGGGAAACTCGGCAGCAATGAAGGATGGATATTCATCATGCGTGCGGCATACGCCTCAATGAGTACCGATGAGACGATGCGCATATAGCCCGCCAGAATCACCAACTCGACCTGATGCTGATTCAGCACCTGCAGGAGTTTCCGGTCATAGGCCTGTCGGGGATCTGTCGCGGACGTCACGGACTTTGGATCAAGAAAGACGGTCGTCAGGCCATGATGTCCGGCGTACTTCAGGGCAGGAGCATTGTGTTTATTACTGATGACCACGACGATCCTGGCCGGTACCATCCCGGCCTCAATCCCATCCATAATGGCCTGAAGATTGGATCCTCTCCCTGAAACAAGAATACCCAGTCGAGTCACGCGCATGGCCGTTTTCTCATCTCACGCAGCAAAGCCCCATGATGACGCCATCGGTCAACCTGCCCGTGGAGGCTTTTCCCGTTCCGGGTGAAGCTCCACGTTCAGGAGTTTGATTTTGCGATGCAAATGACTGCGTTCCACTTGCAGGTCCTCGGCGGTCTTTGACACGTTCCAATCATTCTCTTGCAAACGGGTCGCAATATACGTTCGCTCAAATGCCTGTCGGGCCGCGCGCAGGGAATCAGCCTTGTCCATCCGGTTGACCCTGTTCGCGTCAAAGCCCCTGGGCATGAGTGGAATCACGTCGTCAACACCAATGGGACTGTGAGGGACCATAATCATAATGCGCTCGATCTGGTTACGCAGTTCTCGAACATTGCCCGGCCAGTCATGCCGCGCCAACACGTCCAACGCTTCGGGGACGATCTCCTTGGGCTTCACCCCCTGCTCTTCCGCGTGCAGTTTCAAAAAATGTTGCGTCAGGGCCGGGATATCTTCACGTCTGGCACGAAGCGGGGGCACGTCTATCGGCAAGACATTGACACGATAGAACAGATCCTCCCGAAAATGCTTTTCTTCAATGGCCCGACGAAGGTCTTTGTTGGATGCCGCGATCACACGGACATTGACCTTTAACAGTTTTCCACCCCCGATCCTGGCAAAGCGTTGTTCCTCCAGCACGCGAAGGACTTTGGCCTGTGTGGCGGCGCTCATGTCCCCAATTTCGTCGAGAAACAACGTGCCGCCATCCGCCAAATCGAATTTTCCCCGCCTTTGAGACACGGCTCCGGTAAACGCGCCGCGTTCATGCCCGAATAATTCCGTCTCAATCAGGGTATCGGGAATGGCCGCACAATTCATTTCCACAAACGGATTCCTGTGACGCGCACTTTGCAGATGAATGGCCCTGGCCACCAGTTCCTTCCCCGTCCCGTTTTCCCCGGAAATCAGCACACGGCTATTCACGGCCGCCGCCGCCGCAATGTGTTGCCGGAGTGTCTCCATGGCGGGCGACGCTCCGACCAATTGTGAATGGCGTGCAACCCGGCTGCGAAGGCTGGAATTTTCTTTCTCCAGCTTGCTTTGATGCAGGGCATTGCGAACCAGGATGGTGATTTTTTCGAGGTCCAGCGGTTTTTCCAAATAGTCATACGCGCCGAGTTTTGTCGCTTTCACCGCCGTTTCAACGGATCCATGCCCGGACATCATAATGACCGGTATATTGGGACAGTGCTGTCTGGCGCGTTGCAACACTTCCAGGCCGTCGGGTTTGGGCATCCAGATATCAAGGATCATCACATCCGGAGATTCCGTTTGAATGATTTTCATGGCTTCCCCGCCGTTCTGCGCTGTCATGACCTGATATCCTTCGTCGATCAGAATATCGCCCAGCGTATTCAAAATCTCGATTTCATCATCAACGATGCAGACCGTGCAGGGCATCCTTCTTCCTCCAGATTAGGCGCGTGAGGCGAGAACGATCGGGACCGCTTCGCCATGTCCCCAATGCGGCGACCTTGCGCAAGCCGTCGGGGTCAACGGCCAGGCTGTTGCAGACAATCCGGAGCCAGCGGATCAGGCAACGGGCAGCTCAATGGTAAAGCTGGCCCCATTGGGATGACGGTTGGCGACCTGAATCGTCCCATCATGATCCGTCACGATTCGATGCGCGATCGCCAATCCGAGTCCGGTTCCCGTTTGTGTTCGCGAAAAATACGGCGTAAATAATTTTTCCCGATCGTCCTGATGAATGCCCGGCCCCTCGTCGGCCACGGTAATGCGAACCCGTGTGCGCCTCCAATCCATTTCCGTGGCAATCCAGATCCGCCCCTTCTTCCCCATTGCCTGAATGGCATTATCAAACAAATTCACAAAGAGCTGCCGTATTTGTTCACCGTCGAGATTGAAGAGCGGAACGGAGGAATCAAACGTTGACACAAACTCAATGCCTTGATGCCTTCCCTGATAGAGCATATTCACGTTCTCAATGATGTCGTGCAGCGATTCCCTGACCAGATGAGGCAAGGGCATCCTCGAAAAGTTTGCAAATTCATCAACCATGCGTTTCAGACTGCCAACCTCGCGCACAATCACGTTCGTTGATTGATCAAAAATATCCTGAAAGTCAGGGGACTTCTCAAAAAACTTTTTCCGAAGCCGCTGGGCTGCAAGCAGGATGGGGGTCAGCGGGTTTTTGATTTCATGCGCAATCCGCTGCGCCACTTCCCGCCACGCTGCGGTTTTTTGAGCCTGAATCAATTCGGTGCGATCTTCAAACACGAAGACAAATCCAAAATCATGCCCCGCGTCATTTCTGATCCTGGAAAGACTCAGTCCCATGGTGAGTAATTTCCCCTGTCGCTCAAGTTGCCCTTCCAGCGTCACCGTTTCCCGACCATCAATTAAAATACGATCATAGGCCTTTTCGAACAACGTGAGCTGATGGGCCTTGAAGATGTCCGCCATGGGCTTCCCGCGAATGATGTCGGCGGCCACGCCTAAAATCCGTTCGGCGGAATGATTGAACGTCGTGATGGTGCCATGCGTATCAACGGACAGCACGCCGGACACGATGGTGTCCACAACCAATTCCGTATACGCCCGCCGACGATCAATTTCGACGTTGGATTGCCGGAGGGATTGATTGACTTTTTCCAGTTTGATTTTGTTGCTTGATAAATCCGAGGTCATGCGATTAAACGAGCCAATCAACATCCCGATTTCGTCGGTGGCCTTGACGGCAATTCTCACGTTGAGATCTCCTCTGGCGACGGTTTCCGTCCCTTCGGCCAGTTTCTGAATCGGCACGGTAATCCTCTTGGCGACGTAAAATCCAAACCAGGTGGCACTAAACAACAACAGCAGGGTAATCATCGCGACGAATAAATAGGCTCCGGCTTTAATGGGATTTTTCATGGTTCTCATGTGCCGGAACTCTCTGTATTGTTTGACGATGTTTTCCATTTTCGCCAGGAGCGCCTCGGGAATGTACATATTCACAATCACGACGCCGGCAATGTCTCCGATCCGGGCATTGGAGGCAATCGGCACGGCGGCACGGATCAGACGCCCGGTCGGTGCGGCTTGCACCGACGTCATTTCCGTACCGGAATCCATGACCTGCAGAACGAGTTGCCCAACCGGCAGAAAAGCCCGGACGGGCACTGTCGGGGAAAACATTTGCGCAAGAGGTTCCAATTTGGATGAGAAGATTTCCACACCGGCCACGTTGAATTCCTCGCGCCTTCTGGCCATGGTCGTCAGCAGTAATTCGTGATACTCCGAACGCAAAAAATCTTCGCGATAAATTTCCTTGCTGATGGCCCACGCACTGTTGACGGCCAGGATCTTATGCTCCTCATGATGCTGTATGGCCAGCGTCTCCGCATCGCCGAGGACCTCCTCAATCTGATTGCTAAACCAGACGTTCATCACTTCATTGATCACCCCACTGGCCACAAATGCCAGCAGCACAGTCGGGATCAGCGAAAATCCAATAAAGGCGGCAATCAATTTGGTTCGAAACCCCGACCCCAACAGCCGGTGCCGTCGCTCAAAATAGGCTTTGATTAAATTTCGGGACAAGAGGAGTGCCAGGACAACCACTCCGACGATGTCCAGATAGAGGAGGAACAAGACCAACGCGTAACTCGGGCTGGGAAGAAGCGAGTCTGACGTCCCTCCCCCAACCCAGCCATACGATGCGTAATACAGGGTGAGCAGCACAGAGAGAACCAGAAGGAACAGCACGATCCAGACGGGTTTTAAATGCAGACTCCGGTCCTGGAAACGGGACTCATCATCGAGAATCAGCCGTTTCCTGGTCTTCGAGGACGAGAATAAACGCGGGGATAGTTTCGAAGAAGTCGCCATCATGAGGCCAGAGACACAACCCCGAACACGGAGACATGCCCCATTCGTTTGTGAATGAAGACACGGCCTGGGTCAGCAAGCCGCCGGCAACCTGCCGGTTCCTGTTATGTTATGCGGAAGAACGTTTGCGATTGACAGGGTCCATGGATCTTTACACAAACCATGCGGCTTGAGTGTATGGTTGCAATCAGGAGGACGGGGGAGACCCTGAAGCTAATTCGACGTATTTCATCTGCAACGTATACAGTAAATCGCGAATGATGGCGGTTTCGTCTTCGGTCAGATTGCCCTTTGTTTTGTCCTCTAAAATGGCAAGAATGTCGATGATTTCTTTGGTTTGCGGCAGATTGACCGTGGGCGAAGGCTGATCGGGTGACAACTTTTCTCCCATCAACATCAAGGCTGAAGTGCCCAGCGAGAAAATAAACGAAGAAAAGGAGAGTGGCAGGCCCGCCTGGGGAGACCCTGAATCAGACGATGGAGGCAGTGTGGCGGATGGGGAAGCGGGCGCGTCAGGAACGACCCCGGGAACGGATTCCTCTCGCGATTGGCCGCGTTTGTCGCGAACAACAAATCCTGTTTCTTCAGCTTCAGACATGGCCACCCCGCTCCATGCGCCCAAGAGAGAAAAAGTACCACAATTCCGGCAGACCCGCAACATGAGCAGTCACCCGCACGAGAAGAAGCCCATTGAAGCGGGGTGGAAAACCGGTTATTTTAACCGTGCCACGAACACAACACCGGGCCTGTTGAATGAAACGGCAACGTGCAAACGGCGACGGATCGCGTCACGGATGTCCGCACCCGGAACGGAGTAACCGCTTTCATGTCTCAAGCCTTTCACGATCTCGTCAATGTTATCGCACGGCTTCGCTCCCCCGGGGGATGCCCGTGGGATTTGAAGCAGACCCACGACTCCCTGAAACCTTTTTTACTTGAAGAAGCGTATGAGGTCCTTGATGCGCTGGATCACCACGATCCGCAACACTTGCGCGAAGAACTGGGGGATCTCCTTTTGCAAATCCTGCTCCATGCCCGCATCGAGTCCGAGCAGAACGTCTTCAGCATTGACGACGTGATCGCCGATTTGCAGGAGAAACTGATACGACGACATCCCCATGTCTTTGTCTCCGACATGCAGGCGGCGACCGGGCGCACGGTCGACCAGGTCGAGAAGCAATGGGAGACCATCAAACAAGCCGAACGGGCCACCCGACACGGCCCTGATTCGATCCTGGCAGGAATCCCCGCCGCCCTCCCCGCCCTTTTACGGGCGCATCAAATGCAAAAACGGGCCGCATGCGTCGGGTTTGACTGGGACACTTCCAAGCAGGTGACGGACAAGCTCAATGAAGAACTGGAGGAGTTGCGAACGGAAACCGTCCGCCTCACGCAAACGCCCGGGGCAGGGCAGCCCGTTCAGCTAGAGGAGACGCCTGCGGCCATTGAACACGAATTCGGGGATGTGTTATTGACTATGGCCAATGTCGCGCGGTTTTTGCGCATCAATCCCGAGGAGGCCCTTCGAAAGGCCAATGAACGTTTTCTCGCGCGGTTTCAGTGCATGGAACGGCAGGCCGCGCAGGACAGCAGGCCGTTGCAGGAGTTGACGGCCGCAGAATGGGATGCGTTATGGGAAACGGCAAAACGTCAGGAATCCATGCCCGCTTCACGCACGTCAATGCCTCCCGACAATCAGCGCCATGAGTGATTCGAATCACAATGGACAGAATAAACGCGTGGGTCTGCATCCGGCGTTGGTGATCTTTGGGATCATTATTGGACTCTGGATTTTTATTCAGGCGATTATTCCAAAATCTGAAAACATCCAGATCCCGCAGGGCAATGAAGCACGGTCGGAACAGATGGCCACGTTACTCAACGAAGCCCGGTCGGCGCCGGTACCTCGCTTTACCGTCACGGCCTCCATTGAGGAGACGAAGGCCATCGGTCTGTTCGTGTCCACACACACCACTGACAGCCAAATGGTCGCTCTGCTCCATCATGTGCGGGAATTAAGAAAGAATCAATCGCTGTCTTCGCACCTGCCGGCGACCACGCCGGGGCATGCCCTTGGTGAATTTGCCGTTGTCGACATCTACATTTTTTCAGATCCGGAGTACGCGGTCGACGAGGCGGTCCACGTTTTGTCCGTTGGCGCGCAGGCACCGGGAGATTTCTACCAGAGCGCCATTCCCTATGAGCAAGCCATGGAACACGTTCGGGGCCATTATACCGTCACTCTCGATGACAAGGGACAATCCGAACATGCCTCCCTGGGCTTCGGAGAAGACGCCACGGGGCTGTACTCGAAACGCTATCTTCCCCTGTTTTAAGCCGATGGGTGTATCCGACGCGACGATTCGGAAATTACAGACCAACCTTCTCGGTGATATCCCGACGAAGCTTGTCACGTTCCTGATTCATCCAGGATTCAAGGCGAGGAAAAAAGTGGGAAAACGATTCGGTGAAGGGCGCAATCATGATATCCCGTCGTTCATCAAACAAATGTTCGGCATTGGCGATGTCGAGTTTGCAATCCGCCATCGCCCGTCCCAGGATCTGATTGATGCGAAGCTGCTGCCCGGGCGTGCCCTCGGACGCCAGCTGCATTTTCGCCTTGAGCACGTCCAACTCCTCCTGGAGACCGATTTTGACCCGAACACCCTGGGGTGTTGCCCACGTCTCGCGTTGGATCGAATAATCAAACGACAACGCCGATTCTCTCGGCTCGCGATACGGTCCCATCACCTTCAGGATTGTATACGGTTCAGCCATGCTGACGGTGTTCTGCCGGCTCGACGTTGGAGGGGGCCAGTTTTCCGGGAGGTTGAATTTGGATCAATGTCGCATTCCCCGTCCCGAGAACGGGGCCCGTCCAGCTTTGAAAACCATCGTGCATGGTGACGAGATTCATATAGCCCTGCCGGCTCAAAAAGTCGCATGCCAACCGGCTTCGCTCACCCTGCGAGCAATAGACCAGCACTTTGGCGGCATCCCTGGGCACGTCACGCTGTCCGCGCGTTTCCAGTTCTTCGAGTGGCACATGCCGGGCTCCAGGAATATGACTTGTCAGGAACTCTTTTTGACTGCGAACATCCACGATAATGAGCTCCGTATTCGTTTCCGTCGCTTGAGAAGACACCATCTGCCTGGCATCCTCCGCGCTGACCTGATGATATAAAGATCCCGCCAGGACAAGGGCGGCGTCCGGAGTGTTCCCGCCAATCACCTGCGCGAGTTGCAATCGCAAAATGGCCAGGGCTTCAGACTGCTGACGAGCCGTGTCCAGCGCTTTGCTCTGGTCGTAATACTGTCGGCGGGTGGATTGCTCGACTGTGTTCGTCAGGGATTGAAGACGCCACCAAGCCAACGCGATGATTCCAGCCAACAGTCCGCCGCCAATAATCATCCAGAGATTCATCGGATCAGACTGCCCAGTCGTCATGACAGGGCCTGGCCACTCGCAAGGTTCAGGAATATGGACACTCGTCCATCGTGATGACGGACCTGCAGAATAATGGTCGGGGCGAGAGGATTTGAACCTCCGACCCCCGCGACCCGAACGCGGTGCGCTACCGGTCTGCGCTACGCCCCGACACAACCCGTCCCCGGACTATAATCAGGCATGGCCGCGTCGGTCAAGGCATGGGACTGCCATGTGTGGTTCTCGCATTCCCTGAAGTTGGGATACTGGACAGAAGAAAGACGCCTCCTGTACCATGGGTTTCCTGCGACTCCACAATGATGTCACGTCATCAGGGCAGGCGAGGCAAGGACACAACGTACACATGAGCGGATTCAAACACCATATTTTCATCTGCATTAATGAGCGGCCCAAAGAAGACCCGAAGGGGTGCTGTGCCGCCAACCGGTCGGTCGAGCTCCATGCTTTCTTTAAACAGGAAGTGCAGAGGCTCGGACTGAAAGGCATTGTCCGCGCCAACAAGGCGGGGTGCCTGGATCATTGCGAATACGGCCCCAGCCTCGTCATTTACCCGGAAGGAGTCTGGTACTGGGTGGGAAATGAAGCCGACGTCACCGAAATTATGGAACGGCATGTGGTCCGAGGTGATCTGGTGGAACGTCTGCTTATGCCCGGACACGACCGACCTCCCCGTACACTGGAATCCCGTGCCACGCCACTTGCCTGTTGATGTGGAATGTTTGCCATGCGACGTCCCGAAAATATGCTGGACATGTTTTCAGGCGGGCTATTTGAAGGAATCAGTCCCATGATGGTCACTCGTGAACGCCTGGTTCGTCATCCGGACCGCTGTACGCATCAGGCCGTGTGTATTCCCGTCTGTCCGACCGGGGCATGGCTTTCAACCCCGCCGTATAAATTTGATGAATCCCGGTGTGTGGAAACGTGCCGGATATGCCTCGACGCCTGCCCCACGCAGTCTATTTATGCGGTGTTTAAAAAAGGCGAAAAGGTCATCGAGCCTCAAGCGGAATAACCGTTGTGCCCGATTGCCTTGCGCAAATGCCCCCAATACGCCATGCCCGCATACCCACAGCCGCCGGTGATGGCCGTCGTCGCCATGATCCGATAGACCTCGCCTCGCGAAATTTTCAATTCCCGGTCGGGGTCCAGCACATTGCCGCACGTCGTCAGAAGACGCAGCGTTTTCAGTGCGATAAGAATCGGCCACATGCAGGCCAGACGAAGACGAACTTCGCGTCGCGGGATGGACATGGTATACAACCAGCCTTGGTCTAAATGGGCCAACGTCATGCCCACCAACCTGTGAAGAATGGGGCTGAATCGAGGCATCGTGCGCAGATCCAGTAAATCCACGGGTGCCAACCCCTCCTGCTCCAGCCATTCCAGCGGGATATAACACCGCCCGCGCCGCAAATCCCGCGGTAAATCTTTCAACACATTCGTCAGTTGCAGGCCTTTGCCGAATCGTACACCCGCCCGCACGTTGGATTCCTGGTCCCATGTCCGGTGCAGGCTCGGCAGATGAGCACACATGAGATTCGTCCAGAACTCACCGACACAGCCGGCCACGTGATAAATATAGGTGTCCAAATCGTCCATGGACGGAAGCGCGGTCAATTGGTCGTCAGACTCTCCGGGGAAACGTTCCAGGTCCATTTCCATGCCACTGATGAGAATTGTCAGAAGGCGCCGGATTGCCTCCTGATCGTCGAGACCGAAGCCTTCATACACCCGAAAACAATCCTCAAGGTGTTTCATCAATCTCCGTTCGCCGGGATGCTGTTGTTGCGGACCCAGCATGGCCTGGATTGCCGCGATGTCCTCCCATTCGAACCGTTGACGAACGAATTGCAATTTGAACTGCCGCAGAAGCGCCATTCTGGCAGGCCTGTCCATGTGTCCCGCATCGGCAATCGTGTCGGCCGCCCGTGCAAACAGATAGGCCAGCCCGACTTGCTTGGCCACGCGAGAGGGCAACACCGCCAGCGTCAGATAAAATGATCGTGAGACGTGTCGTAACACGTCCCGAAGCACATACCGTTCGATGGCACTCATCCGTGACGCACTAACACATCTCAAGACGGCCCTCCAATCCCCTCTTCTCGATGGCTGGGGAACAACAGCAACTCTGGCCACGTTCGACGTCTCACGATCATCCTTTACTCGCCGTTGATTGGATTATGCTCCAGGAGGATGCCACCCCGATATGAAAACATGGGCCGACACAGGCCATCATAGGAGCATGTCTCCCTCATGACAAATGTCGAAGGAAAGGATCTGCCTTGACTTTCAAAAATGGTATCCTATATCAAAACCTGAACGATTCAGGTGAGCCTTGACCGTTCAGACATGCCCCATTTCGGCACGAGTCGTCTGTGCAAAGGAGAAGCAAATGAAAAAAATGAAAGGCATTGGCCTGTTGTTGATGGCCAATATTCTGATCTTCATCACCCTTTCCATCACCGTGACACTGCTCTCGGAAGTCATTCTTCCGGCGTTCGGGATTGATCTTAGCGGATCATTTGTTCAGCAGGATCTCTTGTGGGCTTTTGTGATTGGATTCGGCGGGGCTTTTGCCAGTCTGGCATTTTCCAAACAGATGGCCCGAATGATGTTGGATTGTCGGCGGATTACCCAACCTCAAACCCAGGCCGAATCCGTGGTACATGAGACGGTCGGAAAAATTGCCGGACGACTCGGCATCACGGCACCGGAAGTCTGGGTGTACGATTCACCGGATCCCAATGCCTTTGCGACGGGGCCGTCAAAAAATAATTCAATGGTGGCCGTTTCGACCGGCTTATTGCAGAACCTCAACGAGGGCGAAGTGCGGGCCGTCCTCGCTCATGAGATGGGGCACGTTCATAACGGTGATATGTTCACGACGACGGTGCTCGCCGGGTTGATGAACACGTTTGTCTATTTCATCAGCCGCATGGTCTATCGCACTCTCGCGGAACGGAGTCCGATGCTGGCCTTCGGGGCGTACTTTTTTTTGCAAGTCGTCTTATCCATTCTGGCCATGATTCCGATCAGTTGGTGGTCGCGCCGGCGTGAGTTTTCCGCCGACCGGTTTGCGGCCAACACGGTGGGCAAAGAACACATGATCTCGGCCCTGCAATCCATCAATCACTGGGTGACACAATCGCAGTATCGTTACCAGACAGAAGACGCCCTGGCCACAATGAAAATTTCCGGCCGGTCGCGTAGCTTCATGCAGGTCTTCTCCACGCATCCGCCGATTGAGGCACGGGTGGCGGCGCTACAGAAGCTGTAACGGGAGGCGTCCGGCACGGCTATCCGGAGTCGCCGGCGCGCGACCCCCGCTGAACACGGCAGAACCGCATCATGTGGGATATTCGGCATTGATGAGGGAAAGGTAACACGTGAGACTAAGCGATTTGCGTACGGCGGCCAGGATATATTGTCGTCGTCGGTTTGGCCTTGGTGACGGGAGAACCGTGTTAGACGTCGGGTCAGGACATCGTCCGCACGAGGATGCCACCCATCTTGTCGATCTTCTCCCTGAAGACGATACCGAACGAGGCAAACCTCTCAAGCGTCATGGCCGTCCTCTGGTTGTGGCAACCCTGGAAGCCTTGCCGTTCAAAGACCAAACCTTTGATTTTATCTATGCCTGCCATGTGCTTGAACATGTGCAGGATCCCGCCGTGGCCTGTCGTGAACTCATGCGTGTCGGTCGTTCCGGGTATATTGAAACCCCAAGTCCTTTTTATGAACAGGGCTATAATTTTTCGGATGTTTCCAAGCGCGGGTGGCCCTTTCATCGGTGGTTTGTTTTCCTGGACAGTGACCAGACGCTCATTTTTGAACCGAAAAATTCGGAGACGGTTGATACATTTTGCGATTGCCGCTTTTCCCATTTCATCAAAGGCATTTATTCCAACGTGCCCGATCTCAATCTCATTGGCAACATATTGCCGCGCGACTGCAACAACACCATGCTTCATTGGAAAAACGGTTTTCGTTTTCAGGTTCGGACAGAACCCAGGGTGATCCATTCCGCGTGATACCGCATTCCCCGCTCCCTGAAAATCCATCGGGGCGGCAGATTCGCACAGTACCGCGTTAGAAGGTTTTTGCAGACAGTTTCACGACACCATATCCAACGGTCATACCCAACATCCCTCCGAGGGCCCATCCCGCCATCACATCCGTGGGATAATGCGCGCCAAGATAGACGCGCGAGAGGCCAATCAGCACCATAAGGACGGCCCCGATCCAGCGCGTTGAAGGAAACAACACCCAAAGAAAGGCCGCAACCGTCGCGGCATTCAACGCATGATTGGAGGGCAGGCTGAAGGCTCCACCGCAGGAGGTCAACTCATTGACGTTCAGCAGGGCCTGACATGGCCGCGGGCGGGCAATCCATAGTTTCAGCTGGGCGCCTGCGAAGTCCCCCACGCCGACCAGGATGCCCAGGACCGACGCGGCCAGCAGACTCTGGCGCCAGTTGATCCACATTCGCCAGGCAAGCCATGCGACAAGCAGCGCGACAACGTTTCTCGCCGCCGAACATTGCAACATGAACCAGTCCAGGGCTGGTGATTGACCGACCCACCCATTGATGATGTGGAAGAACGCAGTATCCCAATACACGGCCCGGCGATGCCTCCCGCGCTTCTCTGATGAACGACGATATGCTAGAATGTCGTGAGAACAATCAACACGAAGGAAACCCGTGCATGCTGATTGACAGTCACGTTCATTTGGATGACCGACGGTACGATAGCGACCGAGACGAAGTCTTGCAACGCGCACAGGACGCCGGCATTGAAGCCTGTGTCACCATTGGCTGCGATGTCGCCACCAGTCAGGCTGCCGTTGCGTTAGCCCAGGCCTGTCCTAACGTCTTTGCCACCATTGGTGTCCACCCGCACGAATCCAGGGAAATCACGGAAGACTGGTATGAGACGTTTCGGTCGTTGGCCCAACAACCAAAGGTCGTCGCATACGGTGAAATCGGGTTGGACTATCACTACGATCATTCACCGAGGGAGACCCAGCGTCAACGTTTTCGTGAGCAAATTCAACTGGCGCGAGAGTTACGCCTTCCTCTGGTCATTCATACGCGCGAAGCCCAGGAAGACACCGTGATGATTTTGCGGGAAGAAGGCGCACAAGCTGTCGGTGGCGTTTTTCATTGTTTTTCAGGAGACGCCTGGCTTGCCAGGGAGGCCCTGGACCTGGGCTTTTATCTTTCCTTCTCCGGCGTGTTGACGTTCCAGAATGCGACCAGTCTCCGGGAGATTGCCGGAACCGTTCCCCTTGACCGCATCATGGTTGAAACGGATGGCCCGTATCTGACACCCGTGCCCCATCGCGGCACGCGGAATGAACCCGCCCATGTGCGTCACGTGGTACACATGTTGGCGGACATTCTTGGCCATGGCCCGGAATCCTTTGACTCCATCGCGCTGGCCACAGTCCAAAATACGAAACGTGTCTTTAAAATCCCTTGAACCGACAGTGACGGGGCCGGATAGCTTTGGACAATGTACGTTACGTTTCGTCATTCTTCTCGCCTTGTCTCATGAAAAACGCGGCTCGTCTCTCCCCTGTTCTCGCTTGTGGCGCCATGATCCTGGCGTTCGTTTCAGGGGTATTCTCCGAAGAACCTGCTCACCGCATGTCCGCCGGCCCGACGTCATTCACGACTCCGGGGCTTCTTGCAAAAACGGACAGCCCGTCCGTGACGGTCAACCGCATCCGTTATCATCATCATCACACCTATACCCGCGTTGTCCTGGTTCTGACCGGACCCGTCACCATCAAAGAAACCAAAGGCCGGACCAAGGCCACGATTGCCTTGACCAACACCAGATTGAGTTCGCATGCGCAACGGCAAATCAAGGACAAAGGGTTTCCTCATGCTCTTGCCATATCCCCGTCAACAACCAACACCGTGAACGTGACTCTGCATATGGACACCCTCCGGATGTACAAACTTCTGACTCTCCAGAATCCCAATCGCGTGGTGGTGGACCTGTTTTATCCGCAATTTCGGATAGTCATTGACCCCGGACACGGCGGAAAAGACCCTGGAGCCATCGGACAAAACGGCACACAGGAAAAAACCGTTGTGTTGCAGGTGGCGAAAAAATTGCGCGATTTACTTCAAAAACGCCTCAAGGTCAAAGTATTCCTGACGCGCTCAAAGGACATGTTTCTTAATCTCAAAAACCGCGTGAAGTTTGCCGAAAAGAACAAAGCGGATCTCTTTGTTTCCATTCATGCGAATTCGCATTCCATGCGTTCGATACAAGGCGTGGAAATTTACTATTTTGGAAAAGCCAGCGACCCTCGGTCACTGGCCGTGGCCGCTCGGGAAAATGGCATGCCGTTAAAAGAGGACGACCCGCCCTGGCAATTCATCATCGCTGATAAATTGCATGATCAAAAGATCGAGGCGTCCCGCAACTTTGCATGGACCACCAGAGAAACGCTTATCCCCGTATTACGAAAGGATTATACGGTCAAAGATCATGGGGTCAAAACAGCGCCGTTTCACGTCCTGCGCGCGACGCCCATGCCGGGCATTCTGGCCGAGATCGGCTTTATCTCCAATCCCACGGAAGAAAAACGCCTGCGGAATGAGACCTTTCAAAGAAAACTGGCGGAGGGAATTTATCAAAGCATCCAGCGATGCACGCAGTCATCCGAAGCCCCGTGCCTCCCTGTGAAGGAAGCAAACAACGGTCAATGACCGATGCCAACGTTCTATGGCACAAGAACGCCGTTCATGCCTGTCATCACGGCCCTCCCTGTCCTTCCGAAACGGCCCCCTTTGCGGCTGCATGCTGAAGACACGAGGCTGGCCACCTGCCCGCATCCCCGCAACCGTTCATGATCACCTATAAGTTATGGGTTGAATATGATGGGGCCGCCTATGCCGGATGGCAACGGCAGCCCGGTCGTCCGACGATCCAGGCGGCACTTGAAGACGCGCTTTCCCAAATCATCCAACGTCCGACCTCGACCGTGGTGGCCGGTCGAACCGATGCCGGGGTGCATGCCCTGGGGCAAATAGTCAGCTTTTCTTCGGCGAAACCGTTGCCGCCTTCCGAGTGGACTCGCGCACTCAACGGCATCCTTCCCAAAGACATTGGCATTCTTCACACGGAGGCTGTCGGCGACTTATTCCATGCGCGATACGACGCATGTGCAAAAACGTATGAATATCACATTCTCAATCAGACGACCCGCCCGGTGCTGAATCGGCTTCGAGTGTGGCACGTTGTCAAACCCCTTGATGTGCCTCGCATGAGCCAGGCCTCATGTCACCTGCTGGGGCAGCACGACTGTACCTCGTTTCAGGGGTCGTCGACCGATGCGCGCAATCCTGTCTGCAACATTCAACAGGCCGATTGTGTCCGGGAAGGCTCTCTGATTCGTTTCACAATTCAGGCCGACCGGTTTTTGAAACAGATGGTTCGGGCGTTACTCGGCACGCTGGTGGAAATCGGACAGCACAAACGAACGCCCGATGACCTGATCACCATCATGGAAGCCAGGGATCGCCGGACGGCCGGGCCAACGGCACCGCCGCAGGGGTTATACCTGCTGCACGTTCAGTACGAAGAGGAGCAAAAGCGGGGTCAACAATGAAGCGGGGCATCCTCCGGCGTTGCGCTGGAGAAATGGGTCGGCAGGACGTCGTCGACACCGGTTTGCATTGACGAATCAGGATTCTTCAAAGAAATCTTGGTCAACGGATTTGACTTTGTACGTATCACGAACCTGCACACCAACACCGTACTGATACATCAAGTCCACAAGTTTGTTTCCGTCGACAAGAACGATTGTATGCGAGGCGGTGCGCGCTTTGTCAACAGCCTTCTCATCAAAAGAAGATGTGGTTACAAAAATGCCTTTCTGTGTATCTCCCGACATTGCTCCTATGAAGTTTCGAATGTCCGGTTCGCGCACTTTAGTTTCATCATAGCGTTTGGCCTGCATGTAAATTTTCCCAAGCCCCAGTTTGTCTTCATTGATAATCCCGTCAATGCCGCCATCGCGGGATTTTGGTGTTTCCACAAAATCACCGTATCCCATTTTTTCAAGAAGGACCAAAATCACTTTTTGAAAATCAAACGGGTCAACGATCTTTAATTTATCCAACAGTTCACTTTTGACCTGTGATTCAATCGCCGAAATGCCCGAGTCAATCAGGTCTTGCGGAGATGCATCTTCAACACCAATCTCTTTGTTTTCCGATTCCGATTCTTTTTCCGCCTTTTTCGCGGCACGATAGGCCAAAGAATCCGGATCGTTCATCACGTCTTGCCGTGTCAAACGACCTTTCTGTAAAGCCGCTTTACCTTTCTCTGTAATTTGCACCCTTCCCCTTTCCGGGTAATTCAAAAACTTTCCGTTTTTCAATGCAGACTTTGCCCATCCAATACGATCAAGAAGAACATTGGCACCAGTTGTCGTTTTTTTGTTCAGCAATGTTTCCGGCAAGTGAGAATAGTATGTGTCACGAACAATTTTGCGCATGTCGAGATAATGCATTGTGTCTCCACCACCCAATACCTTAAGAATCGGTATAAATGTTTCGTGATATTTTGGTAATTCCATAGTTGCTCCGGTGATAGTACGCGAAAAAATCTCTTCTCGGTCCAGCGCTATTTGATCTGTTCCGCGTAAATATTCATGCAGGTCTCCAAAAACTTTAACGCATCCGGCTTTGCACGCTGGAAGGAATTTCGGCCGATGATGGATCCAAAACCGCCGCCATCGCGAATGGCCCGCACTTCATCAAAAATTTCCTTGTCTTCGCCCTTCGCCCCGCCGGAAAAAATCACGATCCGTCTTCCGTTGAACGCGCTCTGCACCACGTGACGGATGCGGTCGGCTGTGGTGCCGATCGGGATCCTCTCGGCTTCATAGACTTTTTTCGCCGCCGCCTGTTCAATATGATCCGTGGGCACCTTGACCTTAATCACATGCGCTCCAAGCTGGGCCGCAATCTGCGCCCCGTAGCACACTACGTCAATGGCCGTTTCACCTTCCTTGGTTAATTGCCCGCCTCGAGGATAGGACCAGACGACCACGGCCAGTCCGACCGACTTCGCTTCCAGGGCAATTTCCCGCAAATCCTCATACATCTCCTGGCTGTACGCCGACCCCGGGTAAATGGTGTATCCGACCGCGCAACATCCCAGACGAAGCGCGTCCTGCACATTGCCGGTGACGGCTTGATTATAATCATCGCCGCTAGAGAGCGAATCGCTGTTATTCAGTTTGAGAATCAGCGGAATGTGCCCGGCATAGTCCGCCGCACCGGCCTCCAGCAACCCCAACGGAGCGGCATAGGCGTTACAGCCGGCGTCAATGGCCAATTCAAAATGGTAGCGCGGATCATAGCCCAACGGATTGACGGCAAAGCTGCGGGCAGGACCATGCTCGAACCCCTGATCCACCGGCAGGATTAGGAGTTTGCCGGTTCCTGCCAGGCGGCCGCTCATAAGCAGCTTGGCCAGATTCACCCGGATGCCCGGCGCATCGCTGTGATAATAACCAAGGATTTCCTGAACGCGCCCGGTGATACGGAGACCTTCATTCACAAGTGATTCCTCCTGTGTGCATGCGACAATGACGTGTGCTTCTGTTTCCCGGAAGCTATTGCCGCGAGTCGCCACCCGCGTGTTCCAGTTTTTTTCGCAGATCAATCATGTCCCGCTCCATGGCTTCCAAACGCTCCATGATTGGGTCGGGCACATTCGCGTGATCCATGGCCTCTTCGGGCACACGAACGCCGACCGACTTGATGATGCGGCCCGGAATGCCGATGACCGTGGCATTGGATGGGACCGAGCGCAAGACCACTGAATTGGCTCCAATTTTTACAAAGTCCCCAATCCTGATATTCCCCAGCACTTTGGCACCGGAACCCACGACCACGTGATTGCCCAATGTGGGGTGCCGCTTCCCTTTCTCTTTCCCCGTCCCGCCCAGCGTCACGCCCTGAAACAGTGTGACACAATCACCGATTTCCGATGTTTCTCCAATCACCACGCCCATCCCGTGATCAATGAACACCCCACGCCCGATGCTCGCACCGGGATGAATTTCCACACCCGTGACCCAACGGGCCGCCTGTGCAAGCATGCGAGCGAGTAATCGAATCCGCATGTTCCACAATCGGTGAGCCAACCGATGGGACAGCAATGCCTGGAAGCCCGCGCAGGTCAAGAAGACCTCCAGCGTGTTTCTGGCGGCGGGGTCCCGATCAAAGACGGCATGGAGATCCTGTTGAATCATGTTAAACATTGTTGAATCTTGCGTACGCACGACCGCACACGATCGTCCTATGGCTTCGGAGCAATAAGACAGACCGCCTGGGCCGCAATCCCCTCTTCTCTTCCAAGCGCCCCGATATGATCATGGCTTTTGACTTTGATGTTCACCAGCGACGGCTCAACCTGCAAAATGTCTGCCAACCGCTGACACATCGCCGCCATATAGTTGTTCAACCGGGGAGCCTGCGCCACGATCACCGTATCCAGATTCACAAGACACAACCCGCATCCTGCAAGTTTGTCCCGGACATCCTTCAGCATTTCCAGACTGTCCATATTGGAATATTTGGGGTCGCTGCTGGGATAATATCGGCCTAAATCCCCTTCTCCCATGGCGCCCAACAGCGCGTCACACACGGCATGTGTCAGGACATCCGCGTCTGAATGGCCATCCAGTCCATGGGTATGCGGAACGTGCACTCCGCCCAGCACAAGCGGTCTGCCCTCTTTGAGTTGGTGAATGTCGTATCCGATTCCAACGCGCATACGTCGCCCCGACGGTGGCTCTCCGCGATCACATCGCCAAACCTATTGACGATACAGGAAAGAAGCAATCGGTGAAAAGGGAAAAATGATTTATGAGGAGGGACCATGCGATTTGGCGGACAACATCGCTTCGCCCACAGAGAGGTCTTCCGGACGGGTCATTTTTATGTTGTCCGTGCTTCCGTTCACGATGGAGATCGCATGCCCCAATTGCTCCACCAGAAAAGCGTCATCCGTCGCCTCCACGTCATGCTGCTGGCTTAACCTGTGCGCGTCTCGCAACACCGCAATTTTGAAGGCCTGCGGCGTCTGCGCCAACCAGAGGGATTGCCGGTCAAGTGTGGTCTCAATCATGCCGTCGGGCGTGACCCGCTTCACCGTATCGCGGACGGGAACAGCGACCGCGGCTGCGCCGTGGATTCGCGCACGATCAACCACGTCCCGCACCATCGTTCCTGTCACAAATGGCCGCACGGCATCATGGATCAACACGATTCCGGCGCGGGCATCAACCGCTTGCAGGCCGTTCCACACGGAATCCTGCCGGCGGGCTCCGCCGCCGACCACATGTTTGATTTTTGAAAAGGCAAACCGGGGTACGAGTTCGCGCTGACAATACGACACGTCGTCCTGGGGAACGACCATCACGATCGCATCAATGGTGGGACTGGACTCAAGGACCCGAAGGGCATGCACAAGAAGCGGCACGTCGCCGAATTGAAGAAATTGCTTGGGGACATGGCGCCCCATTCGGACCCCACGTCCTCCGGCAGGGACCACTGCAACGACTAACTCATCCACGTGCGAAACTCACCATGCGTCTTGATGGGCCGGCTCTTTGAGACGGCCTCATAGACTGGAATCCGCATTCCCGCCGGCGCCACCTGAAGGCTTCGGAGACCGTGAGCGTTCCTTCAGTCGGCGCTCAACGATTTCCACATCTTCGCGACTGCCGATAATGAATGGAACACATTGATGGGGCGCATTGGGTTGAATGGACGAAATCCGTTCCTCCCCCGTACTGCCAAGCCCTCCGGCCTGTTCAACGACGAAACTCAAGGGCGCCGCTTCGTACATCAAACGCAGTTTTCCCGCAGGCTTCTTCACTTCACCCGGATACAGATAGAGGCCCCCTTTCCAGAGGATGCGATGCACATCAGCCGCCAGACACCCGGAATACCGGGAGGTATAAGGGGGGCCGGTTTCGTCATCATCCATCTGAAACGCATCCACGGTTTTTCTCATCTCTTCACGCCACTTGGATTGATTTCCCGTATTGACACTGCAAATTTTCCCGCGCGGCGGAATGTGCATCTGCGAGCCGGACAGGAAAAATTCCCCGACGGCAGGATCAAGCGTCAATTGATACACCCCATCTCCGCACGTATACACAAGAATGGTGCTGGCTCCGTACAACAGATATCCGCCAGCCACCTGTTCCCGCCCCCTCTTCAGGAACGTGCCGGCGGCATTCAGACGATGGATGGAAAAAATCGAACCCAGTGGCGCGTTGACGTCAACATTGGAGGAACCGTCCAGCGGGTCCAGAAACACGGCATAGGTGCCCGACGCTTGCGCGCGCTTGATGGCCAAAGGCTTTTCCATTTCCTCGGAGATCATGACCCGCACCATGTCGCTTTCTTCAAACACATCCACAAAGGTCTGATTCGCGCGTTCATCCAGTTTGTGTACCTGCTCGCCGTGAACGTTCGTCGTCCCTGTCATCCCAAGCGTGCCCAGAAGGCCCGCCTGGTTCAGGTCACGGGCAATCAGTTTCCCGCACCGGGCAATGTGGGTCATCATGACGGACAATTCCCCGGTCTGTTCAGAATCGAACGGTTGCCGTTCAAGAATGTGGCGAGTGAGGGAAATCATGGAGGCGACTCATCAATGCTCCGCGCGCGGCGGCCTCGTATTATAGAACCTTTGCCAAAAAAGTCGAGAACGATTCCGGGTTACGGTGCCCATCCTTCAATCATGGCTCTGGCCGACCCGACAATCACACGGGCTTCCATCATCACGGGAATGCGTTCCTCTGTATTCGTCAGCCAAAATCGAATGTTGCCTTCATTCAAAAAAATCCCGTGAAACGGCATGACCGCCAGCAAACGAATCGTTTCGATGTTGCCCCAGGGACCGGCAACCTGTTCAACGGCTTCCACCTTGACTTCCACCCGGTAATTTTTCTGATCATGATGAATGTTCATATGCACCGAAGAGCCAGGTTCCAGAACGGGTTTCATTCTCAAAAAATACAGACACGATAAAAGATCATGGGTGCCAGGGAGAATAGCATGGACCGACAGTTGGCCATCCTTCAGCAACGTCGCCTGATTGGCGGCATGATCAAACCGCACGTCAAAGTCTTCATGGCGATTGCCTTCCCGACGCTGAAACACCAGTCGCTGCGGAAGCAGCGTTTGGATGTCAATGAGAGAATCCACATTGTTCTTCACGGGAAAGAAGAACGAAATAAAATCATTGGATCGCATCGTGGTCACCAACCGTCGCAACGACCGTTCACTGTTTGAGTCCACGCTCTCAACGCTCATCGTGGCTTTCCCGGCCGGAATACCCCACACGGAAATGGCATAGCGATGACGTTCTTCCACCGGAGCGGCAAATGCGGCCGGGGAACAGGCCAATCCAACGAGGACGACCGGGAGTAGCCTGCGGACCATCGCGCCGATATCCGACTGTGGCTTCCGAGTGGAATGCATGCGAGGATTTTACACGACACCACCGCCAAAACACACAGTCTTGTTCCTTCGCGGGTTTTCAGCCTGGTGGCGGCGCGGAAATCGGGATGACGGCGGTGGAAAGAATCGTGACGGGAAGACCAGCGCGGCGACAGGTGCGTTATGACGCCAGAGCCTGGCGACAAGATGCCAGTTCCCGTTCCATATAGGCACGAAGAACATGCAACCGTTCGGACGACATCGCCTCAAAACGCAGGACCAGCGCGGGTTGCGTATTCGACGCGCGAATGAGTCCCCATCCTTCGTCAAATTGAACGCGAACACCGTCAATCGTGATGACGTCGCGAATCGCAAGGTCAGGGGCCAGGACGTTTGGCTGCTTCGCGAGCGCAAGCATTCGCTTTTGTATCGCTTCGACGACCTGAAATTTCACGTCGTCGGCACATTCAACGCGAATTTCCGGCGTGATCTGCGTGGATGGCAAATCAGCCAGAAAAGAAGAAAGGGGGTTTGATGTGTTCGACAAGATTTCAATCAGCCGGCACGACGCATACATGGCATCGTCATAGCCAAAATAACGATCGGCAAAAAATATGTGTCCCGACAGTTCGCCGGCCAGCACCGCATTTTCTTCCTTCATTTTTTCCTTCAGGATGGAATGGCCCGTCTTCCACATGATGATGTGGCCCCCTCGCGCCCGAATGTCCTCGTAAAGCAATTGGGTGGCTTTGACCTCGGAAATGAACGTGCTGCCGGGTTTGTGCCGCAAGATGTCACGCGCAAACAGCAACATCAGACGATCGCCCCACAAAATCTGACCGTGTTCATCAACCGCGCCGATACGATCGGCGTCACCGTCATACGCAATGCCCACGTCGGCCCGAGCGGTTTTCACCGCGTGGATGAGATCCTGAAGATTCTCAACCACTGTCGGATCGGGATGATGGTTGGGGAAACGGCCATCAAGGTCATCATATAACGCCGTGACGCGGCAGCCTAATTGCTCCAGAGCGTCTTTCGCCACCAGGCTTGCCGCACCGTTTCCGCAATCAATCACCACGTGCAACTCCCTGGCCCTGGCAGGCATCCCGGAAAATTTTTTCTTGAGATCGCCCAGGTAGCGTGGAATCACCTCCGCCCTGGAGACGGTTCCCGATCCGCATGCATAGTCTTTGGCATCAATTCGGAATTTGAGTTCCTGAATGTCCTTGCCGTAAAACGCCGACTTCCCCACACACATTTTGAAGCCATTGTACTCGGCCGCATTATGGCTTCCGGTAATCATCACACCGCCGTCAACGGGCAATTCAAATAACGCAAAATACAATAAGGGGGTCGGACATATCCCAATATCCACGACATTGACCCCCGCAGCCGTGATGCCAGCGACCAGGCAATCCTGCAGTTCTTGAGACGTCAGTCGCCCATCCTGCCCCACCGCCACCGTCCGACATCCGCGTTGGCGCGCCACGGTGCCATACGCACGGCCAATGGATTCAGCCACCGCCGTCGTCAAATCTTTTCCAACGACTCCACGAATATCATATTCACGAAAAATGCTCATGGAAGAATTTTCCTGACAGCACGCGTGGGGCCGCGTCCATAATCATCGTGATACCGCACAATGTCATCTTCGCCCACATAGGTACCATGTTGGACTTCGATCATATCGAGGGGACTCTTGCGAGGATTTTCCAATCGGTGCCTGGTGCGTTTTGGAATGAGCGCGTTCTCACCAGGGCCAACATCAAACACCGTCTTCCCACAAGTCACACGACCCGTCCCCGCAATCACCACCCAATGCTCGCTGCGCTGACGATGCATTTGAAGCGACAGCCGCCGACCGGGCAACACGCGAATACGTTTGACCTTGTATCCAGGCCCCTCTTCAAGCACGGTGTACGACCCCCAGGGACGATCCACCACCACATGCTCCAGACATTCAGGCGCCGCACGCTTCCGCAAAATCTCCACCAGGACTTTAATATCCTGCGAGCGGGACTTGGGACAGACCAACGTCGCGTCGGGCGTATCGACCACCACCATATTGGAAAGCCCGATCGTCCCGACAAGCCGCTTGTTGGCGAACAACACCGAATGCTCACTGTCCAGGTCAACCACGTTCCCGGTCACCACGTTGCCCCGCTTGTCCCGTGGAGCGACGCTGTCCAGACTGCTCCACGTCCCGATGTCCGACCAGAAAAAATCAACCGGGATCACCGCGGTGCGCTTGGACCGTTCCATCAACCCACGATCAATCGAGACCGACTCCAGCCGTTGATAGCGCCGGGCAAGCTGATCGCCCTGTTGCCCCGCTGCCATGATTTTGTCAATGGCCCGCAACCCCTTCATGAGCCTGGGCTGATGGCGCGCCAATTCTTCCAGCAGGTCAGTCGCACGCCACATGAACATTCCGCTGTTCCATAGATACCCACCCGCCTTCAGGAATCGCCGGGCCTGTTTCAGGTCGGGCTTTTCCACAAAACGCGCAACCGCATATCCCGAAAGCATGTCCAACCTGCCCACACACGACCGCCGGTTCGGTTGAATATAGCCGTACCCGGTGTCAGGGGTGGTAGGGGAAATCCCAAACGTCACCAAGGCACCCTGTTGCGCCAGTTGATACCCCAGGGAAACGGCATGCCTGAATGGCTTCTCCCCTTTGACGACATGATCAGCCGGCAGAACCAACATCGTCGCGTTGGGGTCGCGGCGCAATAACCACAGTGCGGCCAGGCCAATGGCCGGTGCGGTATTACGACCTTCCGGCTCAAGGATCACATTGTCAGCCAGCGCATCGTGCCAATCCGACAATTGCAGTCTGACCGCGTCGGCTTGTGCGGAGTGGGTCACCACGCACGTGCGCGCGGCGGGGACGACGCGCAACGCACGCCGGACCGTCTGTTGAAGAAGCGTCCCTTTCCCTCCAATGATCTGAAGCAACTGTTTGGGAAACAGCGCCCGACTCAAGGGCCAAAAACGTGTTCCGCTCCCGCCGGCAAGAATGACCGCGTACAGGTGGGATCGCCTCACATGCGTCTCCCATGGACCATGAATAATCCGATACCGCGGTTGTCAGAACGAGTCATGGTGTCTCTCGATGTGCGTTGCGCAACGAAACGCCGGATGAGTGACGATGGGGCTGCCGAGAGCATCACGGACCCGCCGGGATCGTGTCGGAAGGGAAGCCCCGGGCCGCCAGAATCAGATCGGCCACTTCACGAACCGCCCCCTCGCCGCCCCTGGCGGTGCAGACATACTGCACCACGGCCTGAACCGGGGCTCGTCCATTCGCGGGAGTCGCCGAAAATCCGACCGCGCGGAGAGCGGGCACATCATTCAGATCGTCCCCCATATAGGCGATGTCCTCAAGCGCGATTTCATATTTAGCCGACAGCGTTTTCAACACTTCCAGTTTGTCCGACACGCCCTGGTGCACTTCCATAATGCCGAGTTTGGCAGCCCGAAGGGGCACGAGGTGGGTTTGGTCCAGCGTCACAATGGCTGTCACGAGGCCGGCTTGCCGTAACAGCGCCAACCCAAGACCGTCCCACGCATTAAACTTTTTGGCTTGCTCACCCGAGTTCGCATAATAGAGACCACCGTCCGTCAGAACCCCATCAACGTCTGTTGCGAAAAGCCGAATGCGTTTCAGGATTCGGGCATGGGAAACGCGACGGGGTCGCGCATGCGCTCGTTTCGGTCGGACATTCATCATCAGTGCCTTTCCTCTCACAGGTACCACGCGCATTTACCACACAGGCCGCCGTTTACGCAAAACATGCCGCACATCGGTGCGACAAAACGTCCTGGAAGACGTGCCCTGACCATGCTGTCGCGTGCCGGAATCGAGTACAGGGACCCGTCCCGCACTCCGGAGCAGACAAGGAACGGAGACGCCATGTGTGAGTCCGGCGTATTGCGTGATGCGAGATCGATCCGCCCCGAAGGCCATTTACAGTTTTCCGGTCATGTTATATGCTTTCAGATCCGCTGGCGGGAATGTTGATGTGCTTCGTGTCCTTTTCGTCTTGTCATGATCACCATACTTGATCGGTACATTTTGAAAGAGCTGCTGACGCCTTTTTGGATCAGCCTTGCCGTCCTGTGTTCTCTCGTGTTGACGAAAGAGATGCTGCGGTTGGTTGAATTGTTGGTCAGCAAAGGCGTGGGGCTGCTGGCCGTCTTGCAAATCATCGGTCATCTCATGCCTTCTTTTTTGGTGCTCACGCTTCCGATTGCCTGTTTGATTGCGTCCATTGCCGCATTCAGCCGCCTGTCTTTTGACAGTGAAGTTGTGGCCATGCAAACGGCCGGTTTCAGTCTGTTGAGAATCACGGTGCCTGTCCTGGTTTTTTCGTTGTTCGTCTTTTTCGGAACGTGGGGCCTGTCGCAATGGGGACAACCCTGGGCGTCAATCTCTCTCAAAAAACTGGCCATCAGCCTGGTTCAGGAGCAAGTGCAGTTGGCGCTGGAGCATGGGACGTTTCAGGAACCCGTGGATGGCCTGATGATGTTCGTTCCGGAGCCAGACGCCGAAGAAAAGGTCGACGCGATTTTCATCTCGGATCGCCGCGATCCGGACCGTCCGTTGATCATCACCGCCACATCGTTTCGTATGCTCAACGACCGCACGCACAAACAATTCGGCATTCGGCTCTATGAAGGCACGATTCACCAGGCGCCCCGGAACGTCGAACACTATCATCATGTCTCGTTCACGACCTATGATATCAAAATGGATTTTTCTTCGACCCTCGGCGTTGCAAAGCCCGTACGCCCTGACTACCAACACATTATGGCCGCCCTGGAGGCATCTGGCTGGCGCAACAGCGGCATGCTTCGTCGCCTCATGGAATACTACAAAGACCTTGCGTTTCCCGTGGCCACGCTCATTCTTGGCATCCTGGGCGTGCCAGTCGGCATCGTCTCAAAGCGATCGGGACACATCGGCGGCTTTGCTCTGGGAATCGTCATCATGGTGGGCTATTATTTGCTCAACATCCTGGGGGAGTTTGGGGTCACGGCTTACATCTTTCATCCGTTTGCCGGCGCCTGGTTTCCCAATGTCTGCCTCCTGCTCATCACGGGGCTTTTGTTCTATCGAGTGAGCCGGCGCTAAGATGGGCATTCTGTTCTGGTACATTGCTCGACATTACCTCAAAATTCTGACGTTGTGTCTTGCCGGACTGACCACCATTTACCTGGTGGTGGATTTTTTCGAGAAACTGCGAAAATTCCTCCGACACGACGCAGAATTATCATCCGTCTTCGCGTATTGTTTCTTTAAAATACCGGAGATGGTCTTTACGGTCACACCGTTTGCCGTGTTAATGGCCTCCCTCCTTGCCATCGGGCTGTTAAACAAAAACCATGAAATCAACGCGATGCGAAGTTGTGGGGCCAGCCTCCTGCACGTTACGATGCCGTTTATCGCGGTTGGAAGTTTCGCCACCGTCGTCCTGTTTGGATTCGCGGCGGTCGTTGTGCCCTTGGCCAACGCCAGGGCGGAATACATTCAAATGGTCGAAATCCGCCAGAAACCGCAATCGCTGTTTTTTAGAACGGAAAATTTGTGGTTGCGCTTTCAGACGGATTCGCTCATACACGTTCAGCGAGTTGATCCCGAAGGAGCCAGGTTGCACCGCGTGACACTCTACCGGATGAACGACCGCTTTCATCTGTACGAAGTCACCTCGGCGGCCAGCGCCAATTTCTCCGCAGGACAATGGACGTTGCAACAGGTTACCCAACGAACGATTGGGTTGGATGCCCGGATGCAAATTACGCAGGTTCCTACGCGACCCCTGCTTCTGTCCTTAACGCCAGACGACCTGAAGACATGGATCTCGCTCGAGCCTGAACAGATGACACTGGCCCGACTCGGCAGACATATTGAACATCTGCAAGACGAAGGGCACAGGATTGCAAGACCGCTGACAGACTATTGGGGACGTATCGCGTTGGCGTTTGTCCCGTTGGTCATGACCATTCTCGGCATGGCCATTGGACTTCTGGGCAGTGACTCCCACGCACCCGGCATTGCCAAAAACATCGGGAAGGCGCTGGGCATCGGTTTTGTATTTTGGGCCGCGCATTTTTTGAGTATCGAGTTGGGAAGGAGTGGTGTACTCCTTCCTGTCGTTGCGGCATGGATCACGTGCGTGATGTTTCTTTTTGTGGGTCTCAACCTCTTTCTGAAAGTCCGATACTAGGCCACCCCAAGCACCCTGACACATCACACAACGCAATGGATGTATCCCCACGGCTACTCACACCGCATCCGTCACGTCCATACCGACGATCAGAACCATCGAAAAAACCACGACACGCAAGACTGCGGCCACATGCAAAGGGGGAAGGCGATGACTCACTCAATGGCTGAAGGCTATCCGCTTACCGAATTGGCCGATGCCATTGGCGCACACATTTGCGGTTCGTCGGATATCCACATTGTCAGGGTCAACAGTCTCGAAGCAGCCACATCCGGCGAGATGGCCTTTCTGTCCAGCAAGCGGATGATGGCCGCGGCCAGACGATCGCGCGCCTCGGCATTGATCGTGTCCACCTACGATCCTGATTTGAAAATGACCCAACTGATTTCGACGCACCCGCATGTGGATTTTGTCCGGCTGACCGTTCGTTTTTTTGCCAAACGCCTTCCCCCTCCCGGCATTGCTCCGAACGTTGTGCGCGGCGAGGACGGATGCATTGGACATGACGCATCCATTGGCCCATTCGTGACCATTGGAGATCGCACAACAATCGGAAACCGGGTGACGATCCACCCCGGGGTGTGTTTGGGTCATGACGTGACCATCGGTGACGACACCGTGCTCTATCCCAACGTCAGCGTGTTGGACGAATGCCAGGTCGGCAAGCGAGTGATCATCCATGCCGGAGCGGTCATTGGCAGTGACGGATTCGGGTACATTCAACACGAAGGCCGCCACCATAAAATTCCTCAACGCGGCATTGTGATCATCGAAGACGACGTGGAGCTTGGAGCCAATGTGACCGTTGATCGCGCCACCTTTGGACGCACACTGATCAAGGAGGGCTCCAAAATCGATAATCAAGTGCAAATTGCCCACAATGTGACGCTGGGAGAATATGGTCTCGTCGTGGCGCAAGTCGGCATTGCGGGCAGCACGTTAATCGGGAAACACGTCATGATTGGCGGCCAGGCCGGCCTGATTGATCACCTGACTATTGGAGATCAAGTGAGAATCGCGTCGGGCGCGGGAGTGCAAAAAAACGTGGAGTCCGGCGCCACGGTGTCGGGACAGCCCGCCAAACGGCATGCCGTCTCTCTCCGCACACAAGTCCTGGTGAACCGCCTTCCGGAACTGTACCAACAGGTGGCTGCGATGGAACAACGTCTCGCCGAGATGAAAGCCGGAACCCGAACGGCCACACCTCGCAAAACCCAAAAGTCACACTAGTGGAACACCGCACGGGAGAGTCGGCCTACTTGCGATGGGGCACAGGAGAAATGATGGCATGCCAGGTGAACAGTTTTCCCCAGAAAAATCCCGCCCACGGCAACGCAAAGGCGGCCATATAGTCCAAAGACCCGGAGTTGAAGCTCCATGCCGACAGGCCGATTAAACCTCCAATCCCCATCACATAGCCCAACGGAACCAATGCCCGACCCGTATGCTCCACCTTCGCATCCGGGGAAATTTTCTTGAATCGTTGCGTTCCCCGAACGCCGGACGCTCGCATGCGGCTCGCCCAGAATTCTGGAAATTTTCGGAAAAGATAACGGTGGTAGCATGTCTGACCCCATCCGAGCAGAATGCCGGCTGCGATCAACCCCAAACTTTTGCCAAACGTCCACGCATCATAGGTTTCAATAAATAATTGATACACCAACGCCAGGATTCCAATAATCATGGCCAACAAACCCAAGAGCCCCGATGGGAACAGAATATAGGTGCGAATATAGTTTTCGGCGAGGTGCGCCTCATTTTCTTTTCGCTTGCCGGTGATGATTTTACCCATACGTCAACCGACCTCTTGCTTTTCCGTGGGCGTGATAGCCCGGACACAGATTCATGATGGGCAGTATACCAAGACCACGCATGCCGGGGAAACCGCAGAACGCGCTATCGTTTCATGTTCCGGAAATCAGAGAACCCGGTTCCGATACTCTGTCACGCGCGATCCGTCGAACCACGAACATTGCAAACGCAAAAGAAGAAGCGTACAAATCTCTCAAGAAGGTAGAAGACTGGCGTCCCGGCAATCCCCGTACGCCTGCCCGTACTGATGAAGGAGTCGTCTTTCCATGAAAAACGTCCAGATTGTTTTCAATATCCAGGTTCCCGACCACGTCTCGGAAGACGAAGTGAGTAGTCGCCTGAACCAGGTGATCAGTGTCCTTATGGCCCAGGAATTCGGCGGCAATTCCTTCATGGATCACCCCTCCGGCCTTCCGCCTGATGATCGTCATGGACAAATCGGCCACGCCTGATCCGCTTTTTTATCCCATCATAACACCGGCTCCAGCAACCAGCCTACCGCAGCAAACAACACACGCCCATTCTGTCTTCAGACCCGCTTTGCGAATGAAAATTCGAGCAAGATGATGTGGGAATAATTGGAGCGGGTGAGGAGATTCGAACTCCCGACCAACGGCTTGGGAAGCCGTTGCGCTACCACTGCGCTACACCCGCTCACGATTGTTACAGGGGATTTATTCTAAGCAGGGCCCGCAAGGAACGCAAGAAGATCCCGTGAAGAAATGTACGTTCTCACGCCATACCATGCGGGCATAGACACACAGACGCCCCACGTTTCCCGTTCTTCGCAACGAAGCAAGGGGGGCAGGTTTTTGTCCTCATTTAGATCCGCACGTGCACGAGTGCGTATTTCCGTTTGCCGATTTTGATTTGATAGGACTCGTTCGCCTGCAAGGAGAGTACCGTACCGCCGTCTTGATGGCACGTTTGATTAATGACAATGGCGCCTTGTGTGATCAGACGACGCGATTCCGCTTTGCTCGGCAACAATCCCGTTCGCATGAGGAGATCCACCAGCCCCATGACAGGATGTTTCGGATCTGAAAAATCGGTTGCCGTCAGCACGACCGTGACGTCGGGTTCTTTGGGAAATTCCCGCTTGCGAAACTTCCGATGAAAGTCGTCTCCGGCTCGTTGCCCGGCGTCCGTCCCATGATGCCATGCCACCAGGATTTCTGCCAGCGCCAGTTTCGCTTCCATGGGATGACGTTGCCTGACGGCATGAAGATCTTCGGTGGTGAGCAATGCATAGTACCGATACATCAGATCATCGCTAATGGACATGACCTTGCCGAACATGTCCGTGGGAGCATCTTCCAGGGCAATGGCGTTGCCCAAACTTTTGCTCATCTTTCGTACGCCATCGGTCCCTTCCAGCAACGGCATCGTTATAATGACCTGGGAAACCTGACCCCACGCACGCTGAAGTTCGCGTCCTACAAGCAGATTAAATTTCTGATCGGTTCCGCCGAGTTCAATGTCCGCTCGAAGCGCCACGGAATCATAGCCCTGCACCAACGGATAGAGAAATTCATGGATGCCAATGGGCTTTTGGGTCCGGTAACGCTCGGAAAAATCATCCCGTTCCAGCAGGCGCGCCAAACTGTAATGTGAGCACAGCTCAATCATGTCCTGGGCGCGCATATCTCGCATCCAACGGCTGTTAAACTCAATGCGCGTTTTCTCCGGATCCAATATTTTGAAAATTTGCCGCTCGTAGGTTTTGGCATTGGCAGCCACTTGTTCCCTGGTCAGCGCTTTTCTCGTTTCGGAGACGCCGGTCGGGTCGCCAATCATCCCGGTGAAGTCGCCGATCAAAAAAATCACCTCATGCCCAAGTTCCTGAAAATGCCGAAGTTTCTGAATCAGGACCGTATGACCGAGATGCAGATCGGGTGCCGTGGGATCAAACCCGGCCTTCACCCGCAAGGGCCGTCCTTCCCGTAACGCATCCTTCACGCGGTCGTCGAGTTCCTGCCGCGGAATAATTTCAACGGTGCCGCGCGTGATCAGGTCAAGCTGTCGTTGCAATTCTTGATCTGCCATCGTCTTTCCTGCCGACCCGACCGCCGCCGCCCGCTCAACACGTCTTTATCCTTTGGGGGAATTTTTCGATTGACCAACGCGGATGTACGGCTGAATGTGTTCAAACCGTTTTGCGCCAATACCCTTGACATTTTTCATCGCCGTCGTTGACAGAAAGTTTCCATGCTCGCGCCGATATCGTACGATGCGTTCGGCCAGTACCACCCCGATGCCCGGCAACGTCTGCAGTGCCTCCAGCGAACCATGGTTAATATCCACGCGAACAGCCTGTACGGCCCGAACGGGCGGCCTTTCCACGCGAGGGCCATTCGGCACAACGTGAGATGAACCTGGCAACAACCCCGCAACGTACAGCCACCCCATGGTTCCGCCAAGAAGGACAAGTTTCACTCCAAAGGACTGGAACCACGAAACATGGTCGACAAACCACCGTATCACCGCGATGGCTTCCGGGCCAGATGAATCGCCAGGCCATTGACGTCTTCGATCGCTTCCATCAACGCTTCGGCATGAGTGGGATGCGCGTGAATCATGTCGGCCATCTGCGAGGCCGTCGCGTTCAACTGCATGGCCAGCGCCGCTTCATGCACCAGATCCGCCGCGTGTAACCCAACCAAATGCGCGCCCAGCACGCGATCAGTTTTGGGGTCGGCCAGAATTTTTACCAGCCCGACACTATCCCCGACCGCGTGCGCTTTCCCCAGTCCACCGTACCGATATTGCCCAATGTTGGGAGAGATGCCCTGTTCCCGAATCTGCCGTTCGGTGAATCCGACACGACCAATCTCCGGTAATGTAAAAATGCCCGTCGGTACCACGTCGTACCGTATGGTTCCCGCATGTCCGGTAAGATTGTCCGCGGCCACCTTGCCCTGTGCCGATGCGACATGTGCCAACAGGGGTGCGCCCACCACATCGCCAATGGCATAGACGCCGGGCACATTCGTTTGGAGGCGTTCATTGACGGCAATTTCGCCTGTGTCGCCAAGTGTCACACCCACCTCTTCCAGCCCAATCCCCGTTGTGTTCAAGCGACGTCCCACCGAGACCAACACCCCGTCATACATCAGGCGCTCTCCATCGGCCAGGTCCGCCCGGATTCCCGAAGCCGTTTTTTCAATGCGCGTCACGGAGTTTCCGACCACACTGCGCACGCGGCGCTTTTTCAGTTCGCGTTCAATCAAAGCCGACACATCGTCATCTTCCGTCGGCAACAGGCGGGGCATCATTTCCACTATGGTCACGTGCGACCCCAATCCCGCATAGAGGGATGCAAATTCACAGCCTTCCACTCCGCCGCCGATGATTAACAATCGCGCGGGTATACGCGGAATCTCCAGGGCCTCTCTGCTCGTCATCACGTCAACGCCATCCACGGGAAACATCGGCAATGCCGGCGACGATGACCCCGTGGCGATGATAATGCCATCAGCCTGAATCGTGGTTTCAGAACCGTCGGCACAGGACACGCGAAGGGTTTGGTCATTCACAAGCCGTCCCGTCCCCTGGACGTGCAAGACACCCCAACTCTTCAACAGCGTGGCGATGCCTTTCACCAAACCGCCGACAATGCGGTTCTTTCTCGCCACCATTCGCGCAGGATCATAGACGGGAGGCTGTGAAAGTTGCAGGCCAAACTCGTCAGCCTTCTTCAGTTTTTCTCCCAACTCCACGACGGCCAGCAGCGCCTTGCTGGGAATGCATCCCGAATTGAGACACACGCCACCCAGAGCCTGGTTGTCGATCACCGTGACTCTGGCGCCCCGTTGCGCCGCCCGAATCGCGGCGACGTATCCGCCGGGGCCCGCGCCAAGAATGGCGATATGTCGCTGAGAAGACATTAACGTTGCGAGGAAAGAAATTCCTCGTATTGCGAAGCGGTCATCAGCGCTTCAACGTCGGCAGGATTGGCTAATGCAACCACCGCGATCCATCCCTTTCCATAGGGATCCTGATTCAGGCATTCAGGATGGTCCTGTAATTCGCTGTTGACTTCCAGGATCGTTCCGCTCACCGGCGAGTACAGAATGGATGTGGCCTTCGTTGATTCCACCTCGCCAATTTCCTGGTTCACGATCAGCTCGGTGCCAACTTTCGGCAGATCCACAAAGACGACATCACCCAGGGCGTTCTGGGCAAAATCGCTGATTCCCAGCGTCGCGCGCCGTTCATCAAGCCGTACCCACTCATGTTCTTTGTGATACCGCAAATCTTCAGGAATCAACCCGCACTCTCCTCTCTCACCAGCGCACACCGGATACCACCCGCGTTCCAAAAATCGTTCATAAAGAAGGAGGGGGTGTTTGTCAAGGAATCAGACGATGGTCGTAGACATGTCCCACGCCATCGGGAAGTATCCACGACTGACCGAGTGCCTGAAAGGCCTGGCGCGGCAAAACGACCCAGATTTTTTCAGGCTTCCCCAAGTGCCGAACCATGCGAAAAACG
Source organism: Nitrospirales bacterium (assembly GCA_965207175.1). Taxonomy (GTDB): domain Bacteria; phylum Nitrospirota; class Nitrospiria; order Nitrospirales; family UBA8639; genus Bin75. The sequence continues at coordinate 505,082 of OZ242269.1, read as the reverse complement.
GCATCCGTCCATCCCTCTGAACCTCCCGCCGAAAAACCCTGAAACTCGGGCGAACCTCTGGATGCGGAGTGGGGCCACGCGGGGCTCGTGTCTTTGATCGTCGTCAGGAACACGTCAAACGGACCGCGAGCCACATCAGCCCAGTCTTCGGCAAAGTGCATCAACCCATGCGCGGGGTCGGCGACGCTTTGGCGCTGCACTTCAATCCCAAACTGAACGTGAGGAAGACGAACACGCAAGGTGTCAACCAGGTTCCAGAGCGTCCGGAGCCGTTCCCGTGCTTTCCATCCAGCCCATTTCCACAACACAGCGGGTCGTTGCACGTCGGCATTGGACCCTGTTGCCGATAGATGTCCATCGTCGTTCAAGATCTGAACCGGATCAAAGTTCAAGTCAAATTCCCGCTTAAACGCATGAAGGGCCAATGGGCTGAACCCCTCATATATTCCCAAAGGCACTTCAGAGCGAAACACCAGGCCCGCAAGCGGAAGGTCGCGAAGTTGGGAGAACCAGTCAATCAGAAATTCCCGGTAGCCTTCAAACGCCAATGAGTAGTAGGGTGAACGCCGCAATGCTCCTGCTGTTGGGAGATATTCCCAGTCTTGCCACTGTTCCAACGCACGACGTTGGCCCTCCGCTACGTGCCCCAAACACCGGAGGGTGACTCCGAGGTAGACCGCCGCTCCTCGACCATGCAGATGCCGAATCACGGAGTCTATCGCACGAGGAGACAACGGCTGTCCGTTGCGCAAGCCATTCCCGTCAAGCCCGCACGGGACGTCCAGGAGCATGACGTCCCCTTCGATTGTTTGATTGTCCGCGATGACGGATGCCGGATCATCCGACATGCGGAGCGAGGCAAGCGACACCAAGATCCCGTTCACCTGTCCGCCAGTTGTCGGCTTCCCCAACCGGTCCTCAAGCCGGGTTGCACGAACCAGGGCTTCGGCCTGATACGGATTCAGCGGCCGTGCGTTGGCCAAAAGGCGAAAATGTTTGATGGCAGCAGGCAGATTTCCCGACCCCTGATACGACCGGGCCAACCACCATCGCGCTTCCGGCGATTGGGAAGAATGGGGATGCGTGCGCACAAACCGATGCAGTAACAGAATCGCGTTTGCATAGTCGGCCCGAACGAATGCCCGCTTCGCGTCGTGCAGTAACTGCCCTTCAACCAGGTTCTGTAACGCCCGCATTCCCGGATCCGGCTCGGTGAATCGGAAACATCCATTCAGCAGAAGCGTGAGGGAAAGCGTGGCGACGATGAAGCGACCATGGAAAGCAAGACGCGGCATGCGGCGAAGTTCTACCGCATGAATGCGGCATTCCCGTGACGGGGCTTCCGGTCGAATGGGTCGGACCCTGCGTGATTACGCATGCACAGTCATGTCCGGGAAAAAATATTCTATCTCAACTTTGGCCGTGTCAAGAGCATCCGATCCATGCACCGCATTCGCTTCAATCGAAGCCCCATGCACCGATCGAATCGTTCCCGGCTCCGCCTTGTGGGGGTCCGTCGCTCCCATCAGTTCCCTGTTGACCGCGACGGCATTTTCTCCTTCAAGTATGAGAACGACTGCGGGGCCTGAAGACATATACGTGGTCAACGCTTTGAAAAACGGACGGTCACGATGTACCGCATAAAACCCTTCGGCAACCGCCTTCGACATCCGGAGCATCTTGATCGCAACGGGATTGAGGCCAGCGGCTTCGTATCGTTGGATAATATCGCCAATCACCCATTTTTTCACGGCATCGGGTTTGATAATGGCCAGCGTTCTTTCTGTCATGCTTTGCGACCCTTTCCTTGTGTCATTGTCGAACCGTGCCCAAAAGCGCCGCAATGGGGCACATGGCCCATGATACGTTCCACGACCACCCTCACAGGGTTGTAACACAAGTCTCACACGAGACCAATATGTTTCTTGGGCGCAACAATGTGACATGTTCCGCATATGAAAAGAAAAACGCTTGCAATGTCGCCGCCATGCATGCCAGTATGAAACCGGTCTTAATCGTACAGTTGTCCCCACCCTGCGTCATCCACCTTCACCGTGAAGAAAGGAATGACGAGCATGCTCTTTTTTCCGACAACCCACCAGACACGAAATATCCTGACTTGTCCCGGAACGGCGTCCGTTGCGGTGATGAGCCTGACCACATGCCTGGCCCTCCTTCTCCTTGTCACATTGGCGTGGCGGAACGTTCCGCTCACCGACCCACCCGTCAAGACCATCGGATACGCGCTTGATTTGGCGAAGGCCGACCTTACATGGTGGGACGTGCAACGCTTCCAGTATCATATCGAAACGCGACTGCCGCAATATCGTCGGCAATTCGAAGACGTCGCTCAAATCCATGGGATTTCCTGGATGTTGCTGGCGGCTCAATCCTATCAGGAATCACGCTGGAACCGGCATGCTGTGAGTCCGACCGGAGTTCGGGGCCTCATGATGCTGACTCGTAGCACCGCCTCCTCGTTAGGCATTCAGAACCGAACGGACCCAAGTAAAAGCATTGAAGGAGGAGCCCGGTATCTTGCTGGCCTGAAACGACGAATCTCGGATCGTAGTGGAATCCATGAACGGATCTGGATTGCCCTTGCGGCATATAATGTGGGAATGGGGCATGTGAACGACGCACAACAACTGGCCCGCCAATTGGGGAAAAATCCCTATTCCTGGGAAGATATCAAAACCGTCCTCCCGCTCGTGTCCCAAAAAAAATATTACACCGCTCTCCAGCATGGGTACGCCCGTGGGTGGGAGCCCGTCCAGTACGTCCAACGTATCCGCGCCTACCAGGCATTACTGAAGCAACACTTCGGCCAGGTTTAAATCCTGAACACGATTCTGGATTCTGCCCCGCCGCTTCTTATGCGGCTTCTTTCGTTATGCCAGCCAGGCGCCATCCACCCCGATCACACCGGGAAGCATGAGGATGCCCCATGAACGTCTCGGCCATGATTCGGGAATTGAACATGCGGCTTGCCCGGGCCTCCGCGGTCACGATTCTGACCGGAGCGGGCATTTCCGCGGATAGCGGTGTCCCGACGTTTCGTGGGAAAGATGGCCTCTGGAACGGTTATCGCCCAGAGGACCTGGCCTCACCCGAGGCCTTTGATCGTGATCCTCGCCTCGTGTGGACATGGTACAACTGGCGCCGTGAACTGATCGCAACCAGGCAACCGAACCCGGCCCACCATGCCCTTGTGGAACTGGAACGCCGGGGAGCACGTTTCTGGCTCATGACCCAAAACGTTGACGGACTCCATGCGTTGGCGGGATCGCAACGCTTGTCGGAAATTCATGGAAACATCTGGAAAGTCCGTTGTACGCAATGCGGACGGGTGACCGTGAACCGCGAGGTGCCGATCGCCATCCTGCCGCACTGCTCAACCTGTCAGGGGCTGCTCCGCCCCCACATCGTCTGGTTTGGAGAGTCGCTGGACCCCGCGGATCTGCAACAGAGTGTTGAAGCCCTGCGCCAGTGCGAGGTGTTCCTGATTATCGGCACGTCCGGCGTTGTCTACCCGGCTGCGTCGTTTGGTTCCGTGGCCAAAGCACAGGGGGCCTTTGTGGCCGAATTGAATCTGGATCCAACACCACATTCAGACCTCGTGGATATGGCCATCCACGGATCCGCGAAAGATCTCGTTCCCCAACTGCTTTTCTAAGCCGTTGGAATTTCGCATTTTCTTGACGAGATTGGCGGCGGTTTGTTAGCTTTATTCCTCGCACGTCAAACCGTTGCCGTAGAGAAAACCATGCAAATCACCATTAATGGCAAACTTGAAGAGCTTCAGGCCGGCACAGTCATGGATGTCCTGAAACACAAAGCCATTGACCCGCATATGGTGGCCGTTGAACTCAATGCCCACATTGTCGAACGCACTCAACTCGAAACCACGGCTGTCAAGGAAGGCGATCAGGTGGAATTCCTGTTTTATATGGGTGGCGGAGCATGACCGTCGGATATTTATCAAACATGACGGAGGGGATTGGCCGGACCCCGTTAGTGCACCTGCAGCGCCTTTCCCCCAAGGGCGGTGCCGCGATTTTTGGAAAAGTGGAGTTTGCCAATCCTGGTGGGAGCGTCAAAGACCGTATCTGCCTCAACATGATTGACGAGGCAGAACAGAACGGCACCCTCAAGCCGGGAGGGACCATCGTTGAGCCGACCAGCGGGAACACGGGTATCGGGCTCGCGTTAGTGGCTGCCATACGCGGGTACAAACTGATTCTTGTGATGCCGGAAAGCATGAGCCTCGAACGGGCCAGTCTCCTGTCATCCTATGGCGCACAACTGATCCTGACCCCGGCATGGGAGGGCATGAAAGGCGCCATCAAAGAGGCGCAAAGCATTCTTGGCCAGCATCCCGAGTATTGTATGCCCGATCAGTTTTCCAATCCGGCCAATCCCGCGATGCACAGAAAAACCACCGTGGTGGAAATCTGGGATGCGCTGGACGGGAACATCGCGGCGTTTGTCGCGGCCGTCGGGACAGGTGGAACCCTTACCGGTTGTGGGGAAGTGTTGAAGGAACGTGCGCCGGCCACTCAAGTCATCGCCGTCGAACCGGCGGGTTCCCCCGTGCTCTCCGGAGGGGAACCGGGGCCGCACAAAATTCAGGGCATCGGGGCGGGTTTTGTGCCAAATGTGCTGAATCGTTCAATCATTGATGATATTATTCGCGTCACGGACGATCAGGCCTATCAAACCACGAAAGGATTGGCGAAAAAAGAGGGGCTGCTCGTGGGCATTTCCTCCGGGGCCAATGTCTTTGCCGCTCAGCAAGTGGCGGAAGGTCTGAAGCCCGATCAAAACGTGGTGACGGTGTTGTGCGATACGGGCGAGCGATACTTGAGCATCGAAAAATATTTTAACATCTGACGCGCTCATTCATTGAGGGCAGCATGAATTTCTCGGAAGAACAAATCACTCGATACAGCCGGCACATTCTTCTTCCTGAAGTGGGCGGAAAAGGGCAAAAGAAAATCGCCCAGGCAAAAGTGTTGGTGATCGGCGCGGGAGGACTGGGCTCGCCATCGGCGTTGTATTTGGCCGCGGCCGGCATTGGGACCATTGGATGCATTGATCCCGACACGGTGGATCGGTCCAATCTCCAGCGACAGATACTCCATCATACGCCTGACATCGGACAGGCCAAGGTCCAATCCGCGAAAGAAAAAATCGGCCTGCTGAACCCTGATGTGACGGTCAACACGTATCAAGACCGACTGAACGCCCGAAACGCGCTTGACTATATCAAACCCTACGACGTGGTGATTGACGGGGTGGATAATTTTCCCGCCAAGTTTCTCATCAATGACGCCTGTTATTTTGCGAACACGCCGCTCATCCATGGCGGCATTCTCCGTTTCGAGGGCCGCGTGTTTTCCATCCTGCCAGGACAGTCGGCGTGTTATCGGTGCATTTTCAACCAGCCGCCTCCGTCCGGACTCGTTCCCAGCTGCCAGGAGGCGGGCATCATCGGGGTGGTCGCCGGTATCATCGGCACCATTCAGGCCACTGAAGTGCTGAAACTGATTCTTGGAATCGGCGATCCGCTCACCGACCGCATCCTCGACTTTGACGGGCGCAAAACCGCCTTTCGTGAGATACGGACGAAACGCAACCCGAAGTGTGCCTTGTGTGGCACTCACCCGACGATCACCGCATTGGTGGAGTACGAACAGGACACGTGCCAGATTCACCAGCCCGGGGCGGTCGGCGTATCCTGATGTCGGAAGCAAAACCCATGGCGAAGATGAAAGCTCTCGTGTGCCGGGAATGCGGGAAGGAATATCCGACGGAAGCCCTCCACGTCTGCGAGCTGTGTTTTGGGCCGCTGGAGGTCAAATATAATTACGACGACATCAAAAGCAGGATGTCGAAGGCCTCGATTCAGGACGGCCCCAAGTCGCTGTGGCGATACAAAGAACTGCTGCCGATTGAAGGCCATCCAACCGTTGGTCTGCATGCCGGCATGACTCCGCTGGTGCATGCACAAAATCTGGGGGCCTTTTTGGGGCTTGATGCACTCTACATCAAAAACGACTGCGTCAATCATCCGACGCTGTCGTTTAAGGATCGCGTGGTGGCCGTGGCCCTGACTCGTGCCAGGGAATTGGGATATGAAATCGTCGCCTGTGCGTCCACTGGCAATTTGGCCAATTCCGTTGCGGCACATGCGGCGCAGGCCGGCATGCAATGTTACGTGTTTATTCCCAGCGACCTTGAAGCCGCGAAAGTTCTGGGCAACCTGATCTTTCGCCCCAAAGTGGTGGAAGTCGAAGGCACCTATGATGACGTCAATCGCCTGTGTAGCGAGATTGCCGGCGAACGGCGGTGGGCTTTTGTCAACGTGAACATCCGCCCCTACTATGCCGAAGGCTCGAAGACCCTGGCCTTTGAAGTGGTGGAGCAGTTGGGGTGGCGCGCACCCGATCAGGTCATTGTGCCAATGGCGTCGGGTTCGTTGTTGACGAAAATCTGGAAGGGGCTGCACGAATTTGAAACCATCGGGATTCTCAAGAACGTGCAGACGAAGGTCAATGGGGCCCAGGCCGAAGGCTGCTCCCCAATCACAACAGCCTTCAAAAATGGACGGGATTTCTTTAAGCCGGTCAAGCCGAATACCATCGTGAAATCTCTGGCCATTGGGAACCCCGCCGATGGATACTACGCGCTCAAAACCGCCGCAGAAAGCGGAGGGGGCATGGAATCCGTCACCGACGACGAAGTCAGAGAGGGCATTAAGCTGTTGGCCCAGACTGAAGGAATTTTTGCGGAAACCGCGGGAGGCGTCACTATCGGAGTCCTTCAAAAATTCGTGAAACAGGGCATGATCAAAAAAAACGACGTGACCGTCGCCTACATCACCGGCAATGGATTAAAAACACAAGAAGCGGTGGTGGATTCGGTCGGGCGTCCATTCCGTATTCCGCCGAGTCTGGCCAAATTTGAACAAACATGTGAACAACAGGGGGTAGCATGATCACGATACGGATACCCACTCCTCTTCGTTCAATGACCGGGGGTAAGGGTGAAATCGAAGGGAAGGGCAACAGCATCGGCGAATTGATTGAACAGATCAACGTCGCACATCCAGGGCTCAAAGACCGAATCTGCGATGAGCAGGGAGAAATCCGCCGGTTCATCAATATCTATCTGAATCAAGAAGATATTCGCTTTTTGACGGGCAGGGACACGCCCGTCGGGGATGGTGATGAGGTGTCCATTATTCCCGCCATTGCCGGTGGAACCCATGGCTAGATTGCGATTTCATATTCGCTTTCCGGAAGAAAAAATTCCCGAGCCCATCGTGTATCACATCGGGCATGAATACCGGGTGGTAACCAGCATCCGCCGAGCCGATGTGCGTGAAACAACCGGCTGGATGGATATTGAACTGTCGGGTGAAATCGAAGAAATCGAACGGGCCATTGACGGGCTGCGCACAAAAGGCATCGCCGTCGATCCCATTGAATTGAACGTGGTGGAATAACGAACGATGGATTTTACCGAAGAACAGCTAGAGCGATACAGCCGACAAATTATCCTGAAGGAAGTCGGAGGCAAAGGGCAGCACAAGCTGGGGCAGGCCAGGGTCCTCGTTGTCGGTGCCGGTGGCCTTGGCTCTCCGATCGCGCTGTATCTCGGAGCGGCGGGCGTTGGCGTGATTGGATTGATTGACGGCGACGTGGTGGATCTTTCCAATCTGCAACGGCAGATACTCCATACGACCCCGCATGTGGGTCTACCCAAAGTTGAGTCCGGACGCCGGTTGTTGGAGGCCTTGAATCCCCACGTTCAGGTGAAGACGTATCACGAACCTCTCGACGCCGCGAACATTATGAATCTCCTGCCGGAATACGACATTGTGCTGGATGGTTCAGATAATTTTGGCACCCGATTTCTTGTGAACGATGCCTGTTTTTTTGCCCACAAAACCCTGATATCCGGGAGTATTTTTCGTTTCGAAGGACAACTTGCCACGATCAAGCCTCACGAAGGCTATCCCTGCTATCGCTGCCTTTACCCCGAACCGCCTCCAGCCGGACTGGTCCCGAACTGTCAGGAAGCGGGGGTGTTAGGCGTCCTGGCAGGCACGATCGGTATTCTCCAGGCCAACGAAGCCATCAAAGAAATTTTGCAGACCGGAGAGACGCTCGCGAACCACTTGCTGATCTATGACGCTCTGGAAATGACATTCCGCAAAGTCCGCCGCCCCAAAGACCCCCGGTGTCCTCTCTGCAGCGCCACCCCGACGATCACCACGCTGGAAGAACATCACGTCTCCTGTCAGATCTGATCCGCATGCTCATTATCCCGTCAGACATTTGGGAAGACATGATCGCCCATGCTCAGGGCCTTACTCCCCGCGAGTGTTGCGGCATTTTAGCCGGCAGGGACAACCACGTGACGCAGCAGTATCGGATTTCGAACATTCTGGCGAAATTGAGCGAGGCTGAACTTGCCCAGTTCGATCAGCCAAAACTGGCCGACCTCAAACAACTTTCTCCGGAAGCAAGAGCGGATATTGCCTTTCAGATGGACGCACAAGAATTATCCCAGGCCCAAAAAGACATTCGGCAACAAGGTCTCGCGCTCAAGGCCTTTTACCATTCCCATACCATGAGCCCCGCCCGCCCATCCGCCACGGATATCACCCTTGCCATGGAATTTGAACACTGCCGCGCCGCGCTCAATCTTCCTCAACCCTTGCACGTGATTGTCTCTCTCGAACACACAGCCAATCCCGTCATGCGCGCCTACCGAATTCAGGATTCACACGCCACGGAAGTCCCGGTGCATCGGCAATAACATGCTTGCACCTTCAGGATCTTTCTTTCGACGACGATCATCATGGCAGCCCGCTTTCACCCCTTGACCAGGAAGGTTCGCCATGGTGTTCCATCGTCATGAATTCAACGCCACCGCCTTGAAGTGGGCGTGAACCCTTTGGCCAATTTTCAGCTTCAGTCGTTGCAAAGATTTTCTGGTAATCATGGCCAGCAGAGGGCAACCCGCATCGAGCTTGACTTCGACCGCATACCGATTGTCGGAAGACTGACCAATCTCAACGATCGTGGCTTCCAGCACGTTTAGCACGCTGCTGGAAGCCGACGGAGGCTCGGTCGTCAAACTGACGTCGCAAGCCGGAATTTGTATGCGCAGCAAGGCCCCAACGGGAAGATCCTGTTGAGGAATAAACAGCGTTCGTCCACAACATTCCACCCGTGTTAATCCAAACTGCGGTTCATGTTCGGCAATCCGTGTTTCAATCACGGCACCGACTACGTTCGATTCAACCAATTCCGGCAGATCCAGTCGAGCAAAGACCTCCTGAATCGGCCCGGCGGCCACAATGCTTCCCTGTTTCATCAAGACCACGTATCGGGCCAGTTGTAAAATTTCGTTGAGATCGTGGCTCACATACAAAACAGGGATTCCCCATTCCTGATTCAGCCGCGTGATGAACGGAAAAATTTCGTTCTTGCGTTCCTGGTCAAGGAAGGCTAACGGTTCATCCATCAACAGCAGTTGCGGACTGGTTAACAATGCCCGCCCGATCGCCACACGACGCTGTTCGCCACCCGATAACTGATGCGCATATCGTCGCAAGAACAACGTAAGCCCCAACAGCTCACTCACCTGTTCAACGGTCATGCGTCGCTGGGACGGAGGCGTGCGCTTCATACCATAGGTCAGATTGTTTTCCACATTGAGATGCGGAAACAGTCTGGGCTCCTGAAACACGACTCCCACGCGTCGTCGTTCGACTGGGACAAAAGTCTTCTGCGCATCATCCTGCCAGATGTCCCGGCCACACGAGAGAAATCCCGACGCCACAGGCGGCAACCCGGCGATGCACCGCAGCAATGTGGTCTTGCCGCTCCCGGATACGCCAAAGATCGCCACAGTCCCTTCAAGCGGCAACACGCATTCGACGTCAAATCGAAAATCGGGATAGTCAAGACGGAATCGCGCGGTGAGTTGACTCATCAGACGTGAACGGGCAGGCGGCGATTAATCGTATACACGATCGTGAGAATGAGAAAACTCAAGATCAGGAGTGCGGCTGAAAGAACATGGGCCTGCGTATATTCGAGTACCTCGACGTGATCATAGATGGCTATGGACAGCACCCTGGTCACGCCGGGAATATTGCCTCCGACCATGAGCACGACGCCGAATTCACCAAGGGTATGGGCGAAGCCCAGCACGAGTGCGCTCACATAGCCCCGAAAAGCCATGGGCGACACGACGGTGAAAAACGCATCCAGCCTTGAGGCGCGTAGCGAGCGGGCGACTTCCATCGGCTTGGTCCCGACAGCCTCAAAGGCCCCCTGCAGGGGTTGCACCACAAAGGGAAGCGAGTAGAACGTCGAAGCGATGACCAACCCTGTAAACGTAAAGGAGAGCGCCGATCCGGTGAAGTCCTTCCACGGTCCGCCAATCGGTCCATGGGGACCCAACGCAACCAATAAATAAAACCCGAGGACGGTCGGCGGAAGCACAATGGGCAGCGCCACAATCGCCTCCACCAGAGTCCGCATTCGCGATCTCGTGAAGGCCAGCCACCACGCCAGTGGAGTGCCGAGCACCAGCAACACAGCGACGGTCACGCCGGCCAGTTGCATGGTCAGCCACAACGGGCCCCAATCCATTGCGAGCAAATTTATCACACAACTACTCGGCGTTATTTATTCCAATCCATAGCCGAACCGTTCAATGATGGTCTGGGCCTTCTCCCCTTGCACATAATCCAGCAGGGCCGTTGCGGCTTCATTGGTGTGCCCGTTGACCAGCAACACCGCTTGTTGGCGCAAGGGGTCATAGAGATTCGTCGGTACGTCCCACCGGCTCCCCGCCCCATGAATGAAGGCATCCAGGACTTGAGAAAGCGCCACAAACCCTAACCGGGCGTTTTGTGAGAAAACGAACTGGAAGGTTTGTCCGATGTTTTCTCCCTGGACAATCCGATCCTGCATCTGATTCCACAGCCCCAAAGCTTGCAGGGTTTGTTTGGCGGCGGCGCCATACGGCGCCGTTCTGGGGTTGGCCATGGCCAGATGCGCAAAGTGGCCGGACAGCGTGGACCGGCCATCTGCCTTGACGGCGTTGGGTGCCGCACTCCACAACGTCAATCGTCCCACCGCGTAAGTCATTCGACTCCCGCGAACCGCGAGCCCCTCTTCTTCCAGTACCGTTGGACGCATGACGTCGGCGGAAAAAAACACGTCGAATGGGGCACCATGCCTGATCTGCGCATAGATCTTGCCGCTCGACCCCGAACTGACCACAGCGGTATGTTGCGTATCCCGTTCAAAGCCGACGACAATCTCATGAAGCGTTGCCGCAAAATTCGTCGCCACCGCCACATGCACCTTTTCGGCGTCGGCATCGGGCGGCAGGCAGAGCTGAACTAGGAGCACGAGCAGACAACGGTATATCATCCTGATCGCGTCCGCACATCGCCCCGACTCTCCTGCTCCCATCATCATGATCACCAGGTCCCGGTGTTCACCCAAGAGTGGATCGCCGAAATGCGGATACGAAGCGACTATCGCGTATACCGTACTCTATTTTGCAAAAAATACCTACAGCCGCATTGTCCCACGCACGCCTGATGCCGTCTTATTGAGCGTGCCGGCATGTCGGCCATATCCGGGCGCCGTTGACTCTCCTGTAATGCGATCTCGCTCAAGCCGGAGGGGAGGGCTTTCCTTGATTTGAAAGCGTTGACTGCGTGAGCCCGTTCCATTGAGGGAGTCTCCCAAACCGATACTCACCTCGTCTATACACTCCAGAAATAACCCCATCGGTCATTGGTCAACCATGACACATGCCTCGCGACGAACCCATGTGTATGACGGATGACGTGTTCCACGTATGCGTTTCATGAAATACCCGCCTCGCGTTGCAACCATCGCACATAGAGAATAATCGCTGCGACCTTGTCAGGCGTCGCTTCGGTCACTTTTGGCATATTCCCAAAGCCCCAGTGGTGGGCTCGAACGCCTTGTGCGGCTGCTCGCATGAACGCAGAATCTGCGTGATGCGAAGGCTCATAAATTTTATGCACGAATGGCGGCCCCGCGTTCGTGCCGACCCCCGCCCTGCCATGACAGCGTGCGCAGAGCGCCTCAAACTGTTGTTCACCCTCCTGATATTCCTCCGGAACCGGACGGGCCGCGCCCGGAAGCACGGACGTCATCTGCGCAGCATGGTCACGAGAAGCACCCGTGGAACTCGTGTCTTCCGGCTCTTGCGAGCAACCGACCACGTACATCACAGCCACGAGCAACAAGGCACTCGTGATCGCTTGTCTCCTGAAACGCAGGGACATGGCAGCCTCAACACCAACCATTGGCCATCTCCTTTCCGGCAATTCCAAAGGTTACGGACTTGACACCCTCGTCACGTAGGGTGCCGGGTCCTGCAATCCGGCTTCTTGAAAGCCCCGCAACCGAATCACACAACTATCACATTGCCCACACGCCAGGCCCCCCTCTTCCGGGTCATAACAACTGTGAGTCAACTCAAAGGGCACACCGTACGCCCGTCCCCGATGAATAATCTGACTTTTACTCAACAAGAGCAGGGGAGCTTTAATCTGCAAGAGCCAGCCATCCACGCCTTTTTTTGTGCCCAGTCGAGCCACGTGTTCAAACGCACGCAAAAACTCCGGGCGGCAATCAGGGTATCCGGAATAATCCAGGATATTGGCTCCGATAAAAATACAGGAAGCATCCACGGATTCGGCATAGGCTAATGCCAATGATAACAAGACCGTATTGCGCGCCGGGACATACGTTGACGGAATGTCGGTTTGCCGTTCATCATCCGACCGGTTTTTGGAAACGTCTCCCCTGCCAACCAAAGACGAGCCGCCAAATTCGTGCAGACCCAATTGGAAAATTTTATGTTCCTCAACTTTAAGCCATGCCGCAATATGTTGCGCCTTTTGAATTTCAACCTGATGACGCTGGCCATACATGACCGTCAGAAAATACAGCCTGTACCCTTCGTCCCGCGCGATCGCAGCCGTCACGGTTGAATCAAGTCCCCCGCTGGCCAACACCACGGCCTTCATCGCGTACAGCCTGACCTTTCCACGAAACACACCACGACGCTCTCACCATCCAGGATTGGACAAGACGTCCTCGTTCCAGAAGACAGGATACGGTCTCCCGTCCGCGTTCGCAAACGCCCAATCATACAGGGACATGCCGGTTCAGCAACATGGCTCAACCACTCCTGGTCTGCTATGGATCAGGAGAAACGATTGAAAAAAGGCCAGGAAACGACGACAAAGAAAGCGGCGGGAAATCGTCCATGACACATGTGTCATCAGGGCGCGGTCGGTCAGCTACGTTGTTCACTGCGTTCGATTTTCTCAAAGATCTCCGTTTTTTCCTGACAGGCAATGCACAGCCTCGTGAATGGCATGACCGTCAGTCGTTTTTCGTTAATGTGAGTGCCACACTCATTGCATATGCCATACGTCCCTTCTTTCAGACTCACCAACGATTCGTCAATCATTTGGCGTTCCCGATTCCACTTCTCCTGAAGAGAAATGTCCAGCTCCCGCTCAAGATCCAGCAAGGCCTGATCTCCGGTGTCCATGGCCGACTCAAACTGCCGTTGCTGCTCCTCCGTCAACGCATGGCCGATCTGGCCTTGAATATCCCTCATCAGCTTGACCCGTCTCTCCAACAGAATAGTCTGCAACTTCACGGATCGCGCGGACAATGTCTTCTTGTGGGGGGGCACGGCTTGAAGGTGAACGACTTCCTGAAGAACAGCTTTCCCGGGAACGGTTTTTTTCTGCGGGGACTTATTCTGAACGACTTTTGTCCCGGCAACGTTTATTGTGCCAGGACGCGAAGCCGATTTCCCCGTCTGCTGCCTGGAAGACGCAGACGATTGTGTCTTCAACGTTTTGGATGAACGCATGGAGACCGTCTTCGTGGTTTTCTTTGTTGACTTTCCTGCCATAGCACGTCCCCCTTCACCCCATAACATTCTGTGGAATGTCACGCATCCCGTTCTGCATCAGAGCGCTTCTCCCGGAACCACAAGAGTGACAGGGCGAGGATTCTAGCAACTCATGAATAAGTCATCAAGGAATGGATCTCGCACCCCTCGATTTTTTGACGTCCGCTCAAAAACAGCAATTCAATCGCAAAGGCACATCCGACAATGTCCGCTCCGGCTTGTCGCAACAGATGTACGGCCGCCGCCGCAGTCCCTCCGGTGGCCAGGAGATCATCAACCACGAGAACGCGTTCTCCTTTTGACACAGCGTCCTGATGAATCGCCAGCGAATTTGACCCATATTCCAGATCATATTCCACCTCAAACGTCTCGGCAGGCAGCTTACCCGGTTTGCGAATCGGCACAAATCCCACACCCAGGTTGTACGCTAACGGACATCCCAGGATAAAACCTCGAGATTCAATGCCCACAATCTTGCTGATCCGCTCATGCCGATAGCGCTCCGTAAGGTCGTGAATGATCCGGCCATACCCTTTGGAATCTTTCAGTAATGTGGTGATGTCATAAAACAGAATGCCGGGTTTGGGAAAATCCGGAACCTCGCGAATGAATGTTTTATAATTCATATCTCACTCCTTCACCTTTCTTGTTGCAATCCCACCCTGTTCATACCTCACATGGCACTGTTGAACAATCCGCCGACAGGGACACACCACGCCATTCCGGGCTGCTATCGACCGTCAATCAAGAATCTCAAAGGCCGAACCTTGTGCGTTCGGATCCAGCCATTCAACCTGCACGTCTTCAACGTCAGCCAGGGACGGCCCATGTCTGAGAGTCTGAATAAATTCATCCACGAGCATGCCCGCTCCTTCGACTTCGGTTTCAACCCGACCATCCAACAGATTGCTGACCCACCCACTCAACCCGCACCGGACAGCTTGAGATTGCGCAAACGCGCGAAATCCGACTCCCTGAACCCGGCCCCGGATCATGACGCGAGCCCGAACGCCATGCAGGTTTTTCATGGCCGTCTCATCCCAGGTCTTTTCCAGGCAACCGACCGAATCATGATGATGCCCACAAAAAATCGCTCAACGCTTGAGTCGTGTTTTCGGCGTCGCGAATGCAATCCGGGATGCCGATACCTTCATAGGCCGCCCCCGTCAGATACAACCCGGGATGCCGGGCGACGCATTGGCGAATACGCCGCACACTGTCCCGATGCCCGCAGACATATTGAGGCATGGCCCGATGCCACCGATACACTTCCACGTGGAAAGGCCGACCGCAAATCCCCACCATCGCTTCCAACTCCCGACAGGCGAGGGTCGTCAATTCGGCATCGTCCAACTCCAGCAAGCGCTCCCGTCCTCGACCACCCATATAACACCGAATCAGACATTGACCCAACGGCGCGCGCCCGGCCCATTTCATTGATGACCATGTGGCCGCGATCAGCTCGCGATGTTCGATGCGCGGCACCACAAACCCATATCCTTGAAGCCGATTTGTGATTTCCGTTTCGGCATACGCCATGGAGATGGTGATGGTGGAGGCATAAGGAATTGCGTTGAGCAACGTCGCGGATTCGTGGTCAATGGACTGCAGCAGCTCCGCGGAAACATACGCCGGCGTCGCAAGCACCACGGCCTCCGCCTCCACGGTGTCTCCCCCTTCCAATTCAAGCCGATGCGGGTGATCGGGATGGGCGTCTCCTGGCAAACGCATTGTCAGCACTGTCGCGCCGCGACGAAGCGACACACCGGCATCCGACAGTCTGTCAGTCAACCGCGTGATTAAATCACCCAGTCCGCCTCGCAGACTCGTGAAGAGTGTACGGGCGGACGTCGCACCCTGCCGGCGAGCGGACCGCGCTCGCTGCATGGCCAACGCTCCCTTGAGGAGACTGCCGTGCGTGCGTTCCCATTCGAGAAATTGAGGAAACGTCGCGGCCACACTCAACTCATCCGCGTCACCGGCATAAATCCCCGCAACAAACGGTTCAATCAGGCGATGAAAGGCCTCCGCACCGAGACGCCGACTGAAAAACCCGGCCAGGGTCTCTTCCACGCCGGTTTCGGGTCGAACGGGAATCCACCACTCCGCTCCCATTCGCGCAATGCCAGTCCAGGACACCACCCCGCTACGAAACAGAGAACCCAACTGCGTGGGCACCATGGCAATCAGTCCCTGGGGAAACGCGCGCAATCGTCCTTTTGAATAGGTCAACGCCTGACCATTCCCCTGACTCGTATTGAGCAATTGCGATGTCAGCCCCAGCTTGTCACACAGTGCAAGAGCCGAAGGCTTGGTCGTGAGGAACGAATCGGGACCGCCCTCCACGATCAAACCATGCGCATGGTTTGTGACAATTTTTCCGCCAAACGCCGACTGCCCTTCCAGGACAGTACAGTGCAGCGGTTGATCCCGCGCTTTCGCCCGTTCCGCCAACGCAAACGCGGCGGCAAGGCCCGCAATCCCCCCTCCCACAATCGCGACTCGTTTAGGAACAGCCATGCGACATCATGGTCCGAAGTCGGCCACGGCCCCCCGGCGTTGACCGTGCGCCACCCTTCACCTTCCCCGCTCATTCTGACGCCACCACACAAGGCTGGTCCCGTGGATATGCTTGAGCCCCAGGTGTTCAGTGTTCTCAATATCCTCCAACGCGTTGGTGACACCCTCAAAAATTCCATAGTCATGCCAGAGAATGATTCCCCCGTGTTGAACCATCTTCATCGCGGCACGACTATCGGACATCGCATACTCATACGTATGGGTGCCATCAACAAACACCAACGAACACGCATTGACATACGGGGCAAAATTAAACGTTGCCGAGTCGCCGAACAACCGGGTGATTTTTGCCGCAATGGCGGGATGGGACTGTCTGTATGGCGCTATCCTTGCACCTGTCGGCGTCGACAACGGCGGCATGGTCGGAGCCATATCCAATGTGTGTACGCGGCAACGGGGCGGGCACGAAAACGCCAGATTCAACGATGTGCGGCCGTCAAAGGTGCCGATTTCAAACAGCAGGGCGCCGTCCTCACATTCCGCCGCAAGCAGATTGATCACGCCGAGTTCACTTGTTCTGACATTGAGATGGCCCTTGTCCGACTCCCATATCCTGGTCAGCCGCCGACCCGTGCAGGCTTTCCACGAAATCCCCGGCAACGCCACCTGTTGCAGCAATCCTCCCTGTTTGTTTCTCCATCGCCGGATCAACCGCCGCCATCCTCTGGCCACTCCCGACAGTGGAAGATGAATGCTCGTTTGGTAATAACCGTACAGCATGGTTTTCATCGTGGTGGCTCACCCATGAGATCGCGCGCATCGCCGCCGTCGCCGAGGCCGGAGCGCGGCTCAACGAGCGCTGTGGGCATGCACGTAGGCAATGGCCGCCTCAACATGTTCGACGGGGGTTTGCGGAAGAATGCCGTGTCCAAGATTGAAAATATGTCCAACTCTGTTCCCGGCTCTTTGCAGAATGTCGGCCACGCGGCGTTCAATCTCCGGCAGGGGCGCAAACAAGGTCACGGGGTCGAGGTTGCCCTGAACGGCAACATCGAATCCAATCCGGGACCAGGCTTCGTCAAGTTCAACGCGCCAGTCCAACCCCAGGACGTCGCTGCCGACGCGTCGCATCAGGGGCAGCAATGTGGATGTCCCCGTGCCAAAATAAATAATCGGAACGCCCTCGGGCTTCAAGCGAGCAACCAACGAGGTGACATGCGGCAAGACATATTCTTGATAGTCGTTCGGAGACAGGCAACCCACCCAACTATCAAAAATCTGAATGGCCTGCACACCCGCCCGGATTTGATTCTGTAAATACGCCGTGATCCCATCCGAAAATTTTTCGAGCAGGGTATGCCACTGATCAGGGTGACTGAACATCAATTGCTTGGTGGCGACATAGTTTCGCGAACTCCCTCCCTCAATCGCATAACTGGCCAGGGTAAAGGGAGCCCCGGCAAACCCGATGAGCGGGACACGTCCATCCAGCATTGTTGTTGCCAACTTGACGGCGTCGGACGAGAATCGAAAGGCATCGCCATCCACGCGACGCAATCGCGCAATGTCGCCCTGATCCCTCACCGGATTGAGAATGACCGGCCCTTTTTGTTCATGGAAGGTCAGATCCAAACCCATCGGCTCCAACACCAACAGGATATCCGCAAAAATAATCGCGGCATCCAGGGCAAAGCGTTCAATAGGCTGTAACGTGACCTCCGCGGCTAATTCCGGGGTTTTGCAGATTTCGAGGATGCCATGCTTCACCCGAATCTGTTGATAGGCCTTCATATATCGTCCGGCTTGCCGCATGAACCAGACAGGGGTCCGATCCACAGGCTCACGACGACAGGCTTTCAAGAAACGATCATTCGTCATAAGGGGAAAGATTGTACGGATGGGAGAAAAGCGCTGTCAATGAACGAGAACGGCATGCTGCATAACCGGAAGAGCCGCGGTCACGTCCATGACTCCGGACACAGGCTAGAACCATTCTTCCCCGGCGGGCTCGTGTGTTGCCGGAGTCTGAACGGATTGGGCGGTGTAGGCGTCTCTGATCTTCCGACTGCTCTCCTCATAGCGCGAGGCCTCGTTCGGATCAAGTAGCCTCGCATCGCCTTCTTGCAGTTCAATCCGATAATGACTCCCATCGCATGCAAACCATTCAATATAGGGATGCGGGTCAAGCAGAGGATGTGGGTCAAAGGAAATTGAGCTGACGGTGCCAATCTGGACATGGCCCAGATCCGTCAAGCGTGACGCGGCGTTGGGATCATCGGAAAATTGCGAATTCGTAAAGGAAAAAATCCGGCCGGCAATGTCGGGCTTGAAATCGCCGTTCAAATAAAAGTCCACGGGGCCGATGACGGCAAACTGCATGGTCCCCACCACGACCCCCTGCGTGCGATTATCAAGATAGCCGGTTTTCACCCACCGATATCCGCCAAATTTTTCAGCCATGGGTCTGTCCCGGAGAGACTCTGGTTCCACTCGTCACCAAACCGCCGGCGAGTCTGTGAACCATTGAGAACAGGACAGGGGGAACCACAGCAGGCGGGAAACGGATGCAACGTCTCAAGGCTTACACAACTGACACTTCAACTGACGCATCATGCCGGACTCTTCCAACGCATCAAGGGCCGTGTCCTTGTCGGGATATTCAAACCAGCCGCCTTCCCAGAAGTCCGAATTCATGGGCACGGAAGGCACTTCAATGCAACGCTCTTTGTGCAGAACGGCCTCATTGACTGATCGTCGGATGTTGATCCAGACAGCCATCTTACAAACCCGCTTCAGCCTTGCTCCGGGAGACAAGAAACCATGCGGCAATCAGTCTTGGAAAAGTTGCCATTCATCCTTTTCAATTTTGACTTTTGTTCCGGTCTGGATTTTTTTCAGATCGTCACGATCAAACAGTTTCATGTACCGTTCAATACGGTCCGGATCATCAATCCGTTCTTCTTTTTGCAACCCGCTTGCCAACCGATACGTTCTCAACAAAAAAGACATGTCCCCTCCCCCGATACATGAGTAATGAACAGAAACCCCCTGAAACATTCTGATTCTAAAGGAGAAAAATTCAATACGTCAAGACACGGCACATCCTGGCATTCCATGACATCTTGTGATGGCCAGAAGCCGTTGCAATCCTGTATAATAAACTTGGTGTGACGACCGATATCAATCCGCAGCAAAAGGAGCGACCCGATCCATGCCCGTCTATGAATATCAATGTAACGCCTGCGACTATAAATTTGAATTGCTCCAATCCGTGAACGCGAGGTCGGAAGGCACCGCCTGTCCCCAGTGCGACCATGCCAGCGTCCATCGTCTCATGTCCGCTTGCACTTCCCTGGTCAAAGGAGAGCAGAAACCCGGATTCAGCGAGATGAAAGCCAGAGCCATGTATGACGAACGCATGGACAAGTTTAAAAAGCTTCCGCCGATCATGGGCGCACGAGCCATGCCCAACGATCCCAGAATAACGCCACATTCAGATTCCGGTTCCGAGGGAAATTAGCACCCACTTGACTCACTTCGCCCGCGTTGCCATTCGGTGATTCCCCGCACGATTGACAGAGGATCAATGCTCCGCGCAGGTGGCACATGGATTGTCCCATGTCTCACCGGGCGCAACGGATCGCATCGTGAGGTGTGTGCTCACAGTCTCGCGTCGCCGCTCAACGCCCGGCGGGTCCGACCACACCGCCCTTTGCGGGAACAGGCCATGCTGATACAGACATGCTCACTCTCCCTGTTGTCCGTCCTGCTGCTGTGGGTTGTGCCCGCGGCTGGCTCCGCCGAAACGCTCACGGGTGGCGCGCTTGTCGTTGGCAATGGCCCGGAACGGTATGCCATCGAGTCTCTGGCAAAACAATTTGAAACCCTGCATCCCCAAACGTCCATTGATTTCTTCTGGCATCAGAATGCCCGACCCACTGAAGAAATTCGAAACGGCGGCGCCGACATTGCGATTACCGGTCAGGCGGAACCCGATCTTCCTTCGATCACGGTCGCCTGGGATGGCATCGCCGTGGTGATCAATTTTGCCAATTCGCTTGACGGGCTCACGCAAGAACAACTGGCGAAAATTTTCACGGGACACTTCACCTTCTGGTCGCAAGTGTATGAGGAAGGGCCTGAAGTCCGCATTGGGCTGGTACAGCGAACCTGGAACCAGAATATTCGTCAACAGTTTGAAACGCTCCTGAACATCACACATCAGACCACGGTCCGGGCGCGAATCATTGAAAAAGAAAACGAAACCTTTAAAATCATTAACGGCGACACCTATGCCATTGCCTATGTGTCAATGGGACCCGCGTTACAGGCGCGCAAAGATGGATATGGCGTCACCCTCTTGTTTGTTGATGGCATTGAACCCGAATACCAGACCGTCCTCGACGGCACCTATCCACTGCGCCGCCCGGTGGTCTTTGTCATGAACCCCAACGCCTCTCCGGTTGCCACGGCCTTTTTGGAATACGTACAATCTCCCGCGGGACAACGCGCCATTAAAATCGGCGCCAGCGGTTTGTTTCAGGACAAAACCAGCTCGGTCGTGAAATATTATCCCCTCAAGGGAGAGTAATCACGACCGGACGAGCCCTCCCTCTTGACAGGATCCTTACTGTCCATGGTACACAGGTTTCGCCTCGCAAACCCTGACGCTTCCTCCGGGAGCAAGTCTCCCGGGAGCAACGCCGTACGCTGGAGTATTCTCCACATTCATCAGGACTCTCACGTTTCCCGATCCCCTTGCAGGCTCGCCCATGTTTAAAAAAATCCTCGTGGCCAATCGCGGTGAGATCGCCATGCGGGTCATCCGGGCCTGTCGCGAACTCAACATCGCCACGGTCGCCATCTACGCTGAATGCGACGCCACGGCCATCTATGTCAAAAAAGCCAATGAAGCGTATTTGGTGGGCCCCGGTCCGATCCAGGGATTTTTAGACGCCAGGCAACTTGTGCGTCTGGCCAAACGGATTGGCGTTGATGCGATTCATCCGGGTTATGGGTTTCTCGCGGAAAACGCCGAATTTTCCCGTTTATGCCGCGAAGCCGGTATCGCGTTTATCGGCCCCCCTCCTGAAGCTCTGGAACTGCTGGGAGACAAAATTCAAGCTCGCGCTCTGGCCAAACGGATTGGCGTGCCGGTCATTCCGGGAACGGAGGGCCGGATCCAAAACGTGGAAGACGCGCGGCAGTTTGTACAATCCACCGGCTATCCGGTCATGATCAAAGCCAGCGCCGGCGGGGGCGGACGCGGTCTGCGCGTCGTGTATTCCGACAAAGAGTTGCAGGAGGCCATGGAGTCCAGCGCGCGTGAAGCCCTGGCCGCGTTTGGCAACGACGATCTGTTTATCGAAAAATATCTTGAACGCGCCCACCATATTGAATTTCAACTGCTCGCCGACAAGGAAGGCTACATCGTTCATCTGGGCGAACGGGATTGTTCCATTCAACGGCGCCATCAAAAAATTCTCGAAATTGCCCCTTCCCTGGTTCTGGACCGTCGCCTGCGGACGCAAATGGGCGAGGCCGCGATCGCCCTTGCCCGTGCCGCCCAATTTCAAAATGCCGGCACGGTTGAATTCCTTGTGGATCAGGACGGACGGTACTATTTTATCGAAATGAATCCAAGAATCCAGGTCGAACACACGGTCACGGAGCAAATCACCACCATTGACATCGTGCAAAACCAGATTTGGATTGCCGAGGGACGCCCACTCGTCTTCGGGCAACATGAGGTGAATTTGCAAGGCCATGCGATTCAATGTCGGATTAACGCCGAAGACCCGCAAAACGGATTTTCTCCCTCGTCTGGCAAAATCACGGCGTACCTGTCTCCGGGCGGCATCGGGGTTCGGATTGACGGCGTTGTTTACAAAGACTATACCGTCCCTCCATACTATGACGCGCTGTTGGCCAAGATGACGGTCCATGGCCGGACGTGGAACGAAACCGTTCGGCGAACCCACCGGTCGCTGGAAGAATTTGTGTTGCGTGGAGTCAAGACGACCATTCCCTTTATGAAGAAAATCATGGAAGAACCCGATTTTCGCGCGGGCAGATTTGATACGTCGTACCTGACTTCCCATCCGGAACTGGTCGACTACGACAATGTCCTGGAATCAGAGGATCTGGTGCTGGCGCTCTCCGCCGCCATCGCGGCCTACGAAGGGCTGTAGCCCCTCATTCACGAGGGAAGCGGGCGCAACGCACACTGAAACGTAAGGGTCTGTATGGCAAAGCAATCAACATCCGGAAGCAAAGCAAAAAAATCCGCCGCGGCTCCGCCCGCAACGCGGGACAGAAACCGGATCCGCGCCTCACGTCTGGAAACGCCAGAGGTGAAAGCCTCGCGCGGCCGGAAGATGCATCTGACGGATGTCACGCTGCGAGACGGGCATCAATCCTTGCTGGCCACTCGCATGAGGACAGAAGACCTGATCCCCTCCGCGGAACTGATGGACAATGTGGGGTTCTGGTCTCTGGAAGTCTGGGGGGGCGCGACGTTCGACGCCTGTTTGCGATTCCTGAAAGAAGATCCATGGGAACGGTTGAAGGCCTTCCGCCGGGCCGCTCCGAAGACCAGATTGCAAATGCTGCTCCGCGGACAAAACCTGGTGGGATATCGGCATTATGCCGACGATGTTCTGGAACGATTCATCGTCAAATCGGCGGAACACGGCATTGACGTGTTTCGCATCTTCGACGCGCTGAACGATATTCGCAATCTGAAGCACGCCATCAGGGTGGTCCGGCAGTGCAACAAGCATGTGGAGGCCACGATTTGCTATACCAGCAGTCCGGTGCACAACCTGAATCACTTTGTGGACCAGGCCAAAAAGCTGGAAGATCTTGGCACCGACACGATTTGCATCAAGGACATGGCCGGCCTCCTGCCGCCGTTTGAAGCCTATCAACTGATTCGACGCCTGAAGGCGGCCGTTCGTGTGCCCCTCCATCTGCATACCCATTACACGTCGGGCATGGCGTCCATGTCTTCGTTGATGGCGATTTTCGCCGGCCTGGATATTCTGGATACGGCCATGTCTCCGCTGTCCGGCGGCACCTCGCATCCGCCCACGGAAAGCTGTATCGCGGCCCTGTGCAATACCCCCTATGATACCGGCCTGGATTTAGCCCAGCTCAAGCCCGTGGCGGAACAGCTAAGAGCGGCGAGAAAGAAGTATCTTCAGTTTGAAAGCGATTTCACCGGCGTGGACACGGACGTTCTGCTGTCGCAGGTTCCGGGCGGCATGACCTCAAACCTGGCTTCCCAGTTGGCGGAACAAAACGCCATTGAGAAAATGCAGGAGGTGATGGAGGAAATCCCCCGCGTGCGTAAAGATATGGGCTACCCCCCGCTGGTGACTCCCGCGAGTCAAATCGTCGGCACGCAAGCCACCCTGAACGTCATTACTGGCGAACGGTATAAAGTCATCACCACCGAAGTCAAAAATTACTTCCTGGGGCTGTACGGCAAACCGCCCGGCCCTCTGCACGCGGCCACGAAACAGAAAGCCATTGCCGGCGAGCGTCCCATCTCCAACAGACCGGCGGACAATCTGGATCCCGAACTCAAAGCCGCCAAAAAAGAATTGCGCGGGTATGCCGTCTCCGAAGAAGATGTGGTGTCCTATGCCCTGTTTCCCGCCATTGCGCTGGAGTTTATCAATGATCGTACAAGCGGGACACTGAAACCCAACGGGCTTGAGCCGCACATTGAAGGTGGCAAAGAGATCCTGCCGGCCCATGACTTGCATCTCGCGCCAGTGGAATTCAACGTCATGCTTCACGGCGAAACGTATCACGTGCGGGTGTCGGGGTCCGGGCAAACCGTCAAAGGGATCAAACCCTACTACATCAAAGTTGACGACAAACTTGAAGAAGTCTACCTGGAACCGCTGCAGGAAGTACTCGCCAGCGGACCGGAAGTGCCCGTGTCGTCCGGCGTCACACAGGGAAACCGCCTCAAACCGGCTGGACCGGGAGACGTGACCACGCCCATACCGGGACGCGTGGTGAAAATTCTCGTCACAGAGGGGGCCAAAGTCGCTGTCGGCGATCTCGTACTCGTGGTTGAAGCGATGAAAATGGAAAACCGGGTGGTCGCGCCCGTGAAAGGCACGGTGAAAGCCATCCACGTCAAAGAGGGCGACCAGGTCAACGCCGACGAGACACTGATCCAGCTCGAATAAGCCGACGATTCCGCACAAGAGATCCACTCAACCGTTCCCGTATCCCGAACCTGCATATCGTGACCAGCCGCACCGAGTCTCCCTCTCCAATTCCCGTGCGTGTTGACCTGCTCCAGCGCCACGCGGTTCGCACAAGCACGGTGCGCGGGCATCGCATCGCCTGTCTGGACAACGGAGAAGGCCCGCCCGTGATTCTGCTCCACGGGTTGGGAGGCTCGATGTGGCACTGGGAACATCAGCAGAACGCGCTGGCCCGCTCGCATCGCGTGCTGACGCCTGACATGCCTGGCGCGGGCCTGTCCGACACACCCGACGTGGAATATTCACCGACCTTTCTCCTCGACGTCCTTCTCGGCTTTATGGATGATCGTCGCATTCGCCATGCTGCGTTCATCGGCAACTCCCTGGGCGCCGGTCTCGCCATTGGGATGAGCCTGACGTATCCCGAACGGGTGAGCGCGCTCGTGCTGATTTCGGGACTGCCGGCCAACGTGCTCGACAATATGGACTCTCCGGCGTACAAACACTGTATCCGAACACGACTGCCGCGCTGGCTGGTTACGTGGGGCATGTGGAGCGCCGGCCGATGGTCCGCGTACAGAATACTCAAAGAGATGGTGCATGATCACACCCTGATCACGCCGCTCGTGGCGGAGCGCGCGTACCGCAGCCGTTTTCGACACGGAGCCATGCGCGCCATCTATTCGCAGATGGCGCAGATCCCGAAATGGGAAACAGAGTTCGCGCTCCGGCTGGCGGACATCCCACACCCCACACTCATTCTCTGGGGCGCGCGCGATAAAATTTTCCCGCCTTCGGTGGGATGCGCCATACAGCACACCATTCCCGACAGCACATTGCTGGAAATTCCCCATGCCGGGCATATCCCGCAATGGGAACAGCCAGACGTCGTCAACCCCGCTATCCTGCGGTTCCTCGCCTGCCATCCCGTGACGCAGTCCATTCCAAACGAAGAGGACAACCGATGAGTTTCACGGCATCCATGCGGCGGATAGCCAAACCGATCTGGGATGCCCAGCTCACGCACCCTTTCGTCGTCGCTCTTGGCAACGGGACGCTCCCCAAACGCACGTTCAAATATTACATCCTGCAGGACGCGCGGTATCTGGAAGAACTCGCCCGCGTCTTCGCCATGGGAGCGCAGCGAGCCGCGGACCCCGAGACGGCCCTTCGCTTTGCCGAACTCGTCAAAGACACCATCGTGGTTGAGCGCGGCCTGCACGAAACCTTCGGACGGCAATGGAAGCTCACGCCCTCCGACATGCGCCGCACGCCCCTTGCGCCGACAAACCATGCGTACTGCACGCACATGCGAAGCGTGGCCCAGACCGGCACACTGGCCGAACTCACGACGGTCGCCCTCCCCTGCGCGTGGATTTATTGTGTCGTCGGCAAGCATCTGCTGAAAAACGGCCCACCCGCCGCCGGTCATCCGTACCGCGAGTGGCTGCTGTTATACGGCTCGCCAGAATTTGCCGAAGTCGCCCGATGGATGCGGACGCTGGTGGACACAGCAGCCGGTCGAGCCGGCCGGGATGAAAAGGAACGCATGACACAGGCCTTTCTCACCAGCTCCCGCTATGAATGGATGTTCTGGGACATGGCCTGGCGTGAAGAACGCTGGCCGGTCTGACGGGCCGCGGTGAAGAGTCCGGCAGCCCACGCACAGTGTGAGACGTTGCATATGTCCGCACACGACCGTTACCGTCATCCCATGCGTAGCAACACACAGTCAGCGTTCTTGTTTCATGCCTGACAATGTTTCTCCCGGCGATTGTCGGTTGCGGGGGTCTGTCAGAGGAAACGTTGAAGACTCTTCAGCAATCTGCCGACCGGGGACTTGCAAAGGCCCAATCGAACCTCAACGTGAGGCATGCGACCGACAGGGGCGTGACACCGTGTCGCCGTGAAGCCTCTATTCGGTCTTCGCCTGTGGGCAATGAATGACAAGACAGCATCCGCGGAATTCCATGACGAGTGTGTCGGGAATGTATCTTCCACCGTACGTCAATAGCCGAAGCGTGAAACGGCGGCTGAAAGCCACTGATTCACGTCGCGCGGTCAAGACAGACGAAAAGAATGTTGCCGTATGAAAGGCATTGACTTTGCGCTACTGGCCGCCGGGGCAACTGTTGGAGCCTATGTCAGGTATAAAATGACGGAAAGCCCGTTCCTGTTCAATGCCCTGCCACTGAACATTCTGATCGTCAATGTCATGGGCGCGTTTATCCTTGGCATTTTTGTCGTCCTGTTTCATCAATGGAACATGGATGCCCGCCATGCGCTTGTGGTGGCCGTCGGATTTTGCGGCTCGCTGACCACGATGTCTTCGTTTGCGCTGGAGTCCGCCGACCTTCTGGACAACGCGCAGTATCTCACGTGGGCCATCCACATACTGGCGAACGTGGGACTGTCAATCGGGGCATTGATTGGCGGGAAAACGCTCACGCAGGTGATTCTTGCGCATTAACATCTTCGGGGATGTCATGCTGGCGAGTGCTGTGACTAGTCGCGGGCGGGACCAAGCGCGCCCAGGTACGCAAACCCACCGACACGCAGCAGCGGCGAATCGGCCTTGAGTCGGTAATCTCCGCGCTCCGGTGCCACAAACCGCGGGGGGGCATAGATGCCGGCAAAGGCCTTGAGAGCAACGGCGGAGGACATGGGTTTGCCGTCAACCTGATAATTCAACACGTTGTTATGCAGGCCATTACGGGCAATGGTCACGGCGGATTTTGCCAGCCACGCAATCCCCACCCCGGCCCCGTCAATGATATTTCCTTCCACCCGCCCGGCAGCCTCGTCCTGAAACGCGACCCCTCCTCCATTAGCCACAAGCGTATTTTTCAGAAGCGTTACCTGCCCGCTGTCCGTCACGAACACCGCTTCAAACAGGCTGCGCGTCACGACGTTCCGCTCCATCCGCACAGTTGAGACTCCTCCAACAGACACGCCATGATCGTTATCGTGGATCAGATTGTCCGTCAGTGTCACATGAGAGTCGGCAAAGGCCAGTCCGGCGGTTTCACTGCCGCCCACGACGCAGTATTCAATGCGCACGTCCCGAACCTGTTGCCCGAAGACCATGCCATTGATGCGCAGATCCTTGAGAAGAATCTGCTTACCGTTAAATATCCCCACGCTCAAGCCGCCATGCTGCTGAATGGTCAATCCGCTGATTTCCACGTCGGTGGCGCCATACGGCCATTTCCCGATATGTAGCGTTCCCACCCGATTCAACCCTGTGATCACGACCTTCTCCCGTCCTTCTCCGATAATTTTCAGACGCTCCTTGCTGTGAACGGTCACGTCTTCCATATAACGTCCCGCCTGAATCATAATGGTATCCCCGGCCTGCGCGTAATCAATCGCTTCCTGAATGGACTGAAAACGCCCGGAACCATCCGGCGCCACGTTCCACGTCGAAGCCGTCGCCAGGCTTGCGCCGCATACGACGACGAGCACACTCGCGGAGAGCATAACGCGCGCGCCATAGCTGCGCGTCATGGCCACGCGCATCCCAACCGCACCGTGCTTGACTCCGTTCCGTCTGTTACGCTATCCCATGTGTGCATACCGTGGGCACATACAGGAAGCGCGTTTCCCCGGTCAAGGCTCCGTGCCGCGCCCCGGTCGGCGAAGAGCGTGAATGATTTCCGGACAGGAGAATGACGATGATACTGGTGGGATTGACCGGCGGCCTTGCGTCTGGCACCACAACGGTGGCCGGGCTATTTCAGGAATGCGGCGCGCTGGTTATTCATGCCGATCGGTTGGCCCGCACCGTGGTTGAACCGGGCAAAGCGGCATGGAAAGATCTTGTCAAAACGTTTAGCGTGCGGATCCTGCAACCCGACCGGAGGATTGATCGAACAGTCCTGGCCCGGATGGCCTTTCATGATCCCGTCAAGCTGGCGAAGCTGAATCGCATCGTCCATCCCCGTATCGCACGGGAACAGGCCCGGCACACGCGGGCCTTGGTGCGCCAACATCCCAACGCCGTGATCATCTACGATGCGGCGCTTCTGTTTGAGGCGAAGGCCCACCAGCGAATGGATCGGATCATTGCGGTGACGGTCACGCAAGCCGTCCAGATTGCACGAGCGAGACAGCGTGATGGATTAACCCGAAAGGAAGCGTTGGGACGCATACATGGTCAATTCCCCCTGGCCACAAAACGCCGCATGGCCGACTATCTGCTCAATGGCATGTTGCCCGTCCCTCAACTTCGCACACAGGTTCGACAGCTCTATCAAGAGCTTCTTCAGGAAGCGGCCCTGCGACGGCAGATGAAACAACGCAAGACACGCCGCACGTAACCCTCAATCTTTTTTACGATTATCTTTTTCTCGCAAAGGATGACGGCCATGCATAATGTTGTGATTGCGGGATCCGGCCCTGCCGGGCTCACCGCCGCGATTTATACCGCTCGCGCGAATTTTGCTCCTCTGATGCTGGAAGGCTCGCAGGCCGGCGGTCAGCTCACATTGACCACCGACGTCGAAAATTACCCCGGCTTCCCGGACGGCATCATGGGGCCTCGATTGATTCAGGACATGCGCGCGCAGGCGGAACGGTTTGGAACGATCTTTCGGGCGGCGGACGTGACCAAAGCCGAGCTTCGTTCCAGACCGTTTCAACTCACCATTAACGACGAGGAAACCATTCAGGCCAAAACACTCATCATCGCCACCGGCGCCACGGCAAACCCGCTCGGCCTCCCTTCCGAAGCCCGACTCCTGGGTCACGGGGTGTCCACCTGCGCCACCTGTGACGGATTTTTCTTTCGGGGTCAGCCCCTTGTCGTGGTCGGCGGCGGCGACAGCGCTCTGGAAGAAGCCCTGTTTCTCACAAAATTCGCGAGCCACGTGCTCCTCGTACATCGCCGCGACACACTCCGGGCGTCAAAAATCATGCAGGACCGCGCGTTCGGAAACGAGAAAATCTCGTTTCAGTGGAATGCCGCCGTCGAAGCAATCCTGGGCGAGGATGTGGTCTCCGGTATCCGACTCCGCGACGTGCAGACCGACGAAACGAAGGAGGTTGAATGTAAAGGCGTGTTTGTCGCCATTGGGCATACGCCCAACACCACGCTCTTTCGCGGTCAGCTTGATTTGGACCTCAATGGGTATATTCAAACTACGCAGGGCACCGCGACCAACATTGCCGGGGTGTTTGCGTCCGGCGATGTTCAGGACCCTCATTACCGCCAAGCCATCACGGCCGCGGGGTCCGGGTGCATGGCCGCGCTGGACGCCGAACGGTTTTTGGAGGCCAACGGGTAATGCCACAGGCTCTGGTTCACTATCACGAGTTGGCGCTCAAGGGGCGCAACCGTGGGTTTTTTCAACAATGCTTGATTCAGAATCTCCAAAACTCTCTAAGGAAAACGGGCGTCACCCAGGTCAAATCTCTTCCTGGTCGCATCCGGATTACGTTTCAGCACGACACCTCCTGGGAGATGATTCGGGATCGGATTCGTCATACCTTTGGAGTGGCAAATTATTCCCTGGCGGAATCCCTGCCGATTGGCTATGCCTCGCCCGATATCGCACCCCTGTGCCGGGCGATTGAAGCCGCACTCCAATCGAAAACATTTGAGACCTTTCGCGTCACCGCCAAACGAAGCGACAAACGGTTTGCCAAAACCTCCGTTGAACTGAACAGGGAGATCGGCGCGTACCTGTGTCACGTGACCGGCAAACGCGTGAGTCTTGGCGCGGCCGACCTCACGATTGCCGTCGAAATCGTGGATCACACCGCGTACTATTCCTTGCTCAAATATCCTGGGCCGGGCGGACTCCCCACCGGGAGCAGCAGCAACGTACTCTGCCTCATTTCGGGAGGCATTGACTCGCCAGTGGCGGCCTACCGGATGATGAAGCGGGGCTGTAAGGTGATCTTTGTTCATTTTCACGGACGCCCCTATCTGTCACGAATATCCGAAGAAAAAGTCCGCGATCTCGTCGCCCATCTCACAGGCTATCAACTAAAATCCCGGTTATACCTTGTACCGTTTGGAGAGATTCAACGTCACATTGTCGTGCACTCCCCCGCGCCGATTCGCGTGGTCATCTATCGGCGGATGATGCTGCGCATTGCGGAACAACTGGCCGAACAGGAACGCTGCTGGGGGCTGGTCACCGGCGACAGCCTCGGGCAGGTTGCCTCCCAAACCGCGGAAAACATCCGGAGCGTGAGCGAGGCGGCTCACCTGCCCATTCTTCGACCGTTAATCGGGATGGATAAAATCGAAATTATCAATGAAGCGCAACACATCGGCACGTTTGAAACATCCATTGAACCGGACCAGGACTGCTGCACGCTGTTTGTCCCCCCGCATCCGAATACCCGAAGTCGCCTTGACGACGTGCGACAAGTCGAACGTCTGCTGCCCGTCGAGGATATGGTCAAGGAAGGGACGGGCACCGCCGAGCTTGCGGAATTTTCGTTTCACGCCGCGTCAGCCTGACGATGACGCTCCCCGACTCCCCCACCCTGTTCGTTTCGTTGACAAGCCTTTGACTCGCTCGCTATAGTCCCGTTCATCCTCGCAACGGTTTCCTGAATCCATCTCGTCACGTTCAGCACCATCATGCCGGATCACGTCACACCTTTTACGACTGATCAAATCGTGTATAAAGCGGTTCGCTTTTCCAGTAAGGGTGTCTTTTCGACACACAAAGACCATATGGTGGACCCCTATGTCGCCACCAGGATCCCCAAAGAACACCAGGTACAGGGCTTTTACTACTGGCCGCAGAGCACAGGGAAATGTCCTTCCATTGTGCTACTTCACGACAAGTGGGGGCTCACGCCGGATTCCAGAGACTTGGCCGTGCGGCTGGCCTGCGAAGGCTATGTGGTCATGGTCCCGAACCTGTATGGCAGACAGGGCGGCATGGTCACGACCAGCGAGGAAGTCGCGGATGCCCTGGCTGAAAGAATTGACTGCGACAAGGTCCTGCAGGACATCAATGCCTCGTGCGAATTTTTGAATTCGAATATCACCGAAGATCCGACGATGGAATTGACGGTGCGAAATGCGCATGCCGTGATCGGGCTGGGCCTGGGCGGAACGCTGGCCATCCTCTTTGCCCTCAAACGAAAACGGCTGCGAGCGGCAATTTCCTTTTACGGCAAACTGCCCGACCCCATTGACTCGATCAGGACCATCTACTGCCATCTCCTGTACCATGCGGCTGAAACCGATGACACGGTGACGGCCGCGGGGTTGGAGCAACTGGGGAGCCTCGCGCAGGAAGCCGGTCAAGCTGCGGATGTGCGTCGGTATCCCGGCACACGCAATGGGTTTTGCGATCTCATCCGGCCCGACATCTACAATGAATCATCGTCCCGCAAAGCCTGGGAAGAGACCATTACATTCCTCAACCAGAAATTACCCGTGGTCAAGGCCGGTCAGGAAGCGTAGCGCTCCTCCCGGAATCACACCCCCCGCATTGGCATTGACACATCGACATCGTGGATTGAACGACCATGTTCTGGATGGATGACGGCCTTGTCAGTGATGGGCTGTCGGGGCGGACAGGGAAGGGACTGTACGGCTATTCTTCATCCAATGGGGCACACGAACGGGCACGCCATGTGTCGGAATGCGGTGCCGACCAAGGACAACGTTCCCACCCTGCAATGTGGCAGCTTCCAATTCCTCGGTGATCTCAATCAGACGTCTTTTTCCCGCCTCCATTGTCGGAATCATCTGACGTTCGATATATTTGACCAGCCCGATGTCTTTCACAAACCACGCCGTCAGGGTGTCAGATCCATACACATCAGTCCCGTCACGCGATAAGTGCACGAACAACCGCATGTGCGATTCCAGGCGAATCGCGTTGTCATACGTACCCAACGGCACGGTCACGGATTCCCGCCCATAGATGGTCACTGTGGCCTCAACGTCCACTGTTTCCGCCAGGTTGTCATGATCAATATCAAGACCTAAATTGAGGTTTTTCCGATCCAGCTGCTGAAAGGAACTGGGTACTTCAAGAGGAAACCGCACAATCTGATAAGGGATCAACTGCCGTTCCAGGCCCGTCCCGGGTTTGGACCCGTAATAGCGAATACCCGCAACATCGCGAAGATAGTAACTGTCAACCGGCGGCTGATTGCCGGGATTGGTGTCATGAAACACCATGACACTGACGCCGTCTTTTTGTTCTTGTCCCGTCACCGTCGAGACATTCACAAACGTCGTATCCTGAATCCGATCAACCGTGCCTTCGGTGATACGCCCCCGGTATCGCCATTCATTACCCGGCTCATCGGGGAAATAGACGCCGGCATCGTGAATCACGGCTGGCGTCACCTGCCCAACCCCATGACCAACCCAGCCCACAATGAGACCGATGGCAATCATGGCCTGCAGCCACCGAAGTCTCACGGGTGTCTCACGTTGCAACCGGGTCACGGTTCCTCCAAACGACTGTTCGCTGTCCTTCACACAACACGCACTCAACGGTGTTTCACCGTAGCATGCCTCCCATGGAGTGACAAGACAGCGAGCATCGCTATTGCTCTTTGCGGTTCGCCTTGCTACGTTCCGTTCGTGATATGAGCGTCTTGCCTGATCAGCCATGCGACCGTGATCCATGTTCCACAGCCCCTTCCGCCCCAACCGTGCTTGTCCTTGGAGGATCCGGAGTGATTGGTTCCGCAGTCTGTCTGCAATTCGCCCGGCATGGGTGGAACGTGGCCGTCCATTATCACACCAATCACGCCGCAGCCAACGCCACGTTGCATATGATTGAACAACTTGGTCGGCAGGGCGGATCGTTTCAAGCGGACATCGGCGACCCGGCACACGTTCATGCCTTGTTTGATCGGGTGCAAACCGTATGGTCCGGACTCGATGCCTGTGTCTGGTCGGTGGGCCAAACCGTTCATTGCATCACCGTCCGTCTCACGCCATCGGAGTGGGAACGCATGCTACACATCAACCTCACTGGCCTGTTTCTCTCTCTTCAACAGGCCGGGCGGATCTTTTCCGAGCGGCGAGAAGGTTCCGTGACCGTGATCAGTTCATTGAGCAGCGCCCTGGGCCACGCGGGTCAAACAGCCTACGCCGCGTGCAAAGCCGGAGCCCTGGGATTGGTCAAATCGGCAGCGCAGGAATTCGGAAGCGCTAACGTCCGCGTGAACGCGGTCTTCCCCGGCTGGCATCCATCGCCACTGACGGGAGCCGCCTTTCCTGGTCAGGATCAGCTTTGCGACCACGTGCTGGGACGAACCCCGTCTCTCGATGAAGTCGCGGCTTTTATCTACCGCCTGACCACCGCTCGTGACATTTCAGGTCAAGTCTACAATATAGATAATCGGCTGTGGTGAAAGCAGCCGGTTTGCCACACCAGCCTCCCCGCACTGCCAAAGGTCTGTTTCTTGCCGGAACGGATACGAACGTTGGCAAAACCGTCGCGACCGCGGCCCTGGCAGTCGCGTTGCAACGAACCGGGACCGACGTCGGCGTCATGAAGCCCGTCGAGACAGGCTCTACGCAGGATGCCATGACGTCCATTTCCGATGCACGGCGCTTGCGGAACCTGTGCACGCCACAAGACAACATGGAGCTGCTGAACCCGTATCGTTTCTCCTCGCCGGTGGCGCCAATCGACGCCGCGCATCTCGCTCAAACATGCATCGAATTGTCGGTCATTCTCGACGCCTACAGGGTGCTTGCGGGCCGACATGATTGCATGCTGGTGGAAGGCGTCGGCGGCGTACTCGTACCCCTGACGCGCACGGAGGACGTTGGCAGCCTGATCAAACTTCTGGAACTTCCCTGCCTGATCGTCAGTCGAACCAGCCTGGGTGCGCTCAATCACACGCGATTAACCCTCATGGGCCTTCGTCAGTCTGGCATTCCGATTGCGGGCGTTTTGCTCAATCACACCAGTGCGGACGACAGCCGCGATGCGCAGATACAAAGGGAGTCAACCGTCACGTTGATCCGTACGTTCAGCGACGTTCCGGTCTTTGGTCCGCTCCCCTTTCGACCGGACATGGCTTTCCATTGGGAGGATGGCATCAGCGCGCTGGCTGACGATACGGTGATGCGGGAGGTGGCGAAAATGGTGAGGGAAAGTGATTGACAAAGTCACGCATGGTCTGCTCAATCCGGGACGAATCAAGCACGGCGGAGGCAACGGCCACACCATTGGCGCCGGCGTCAACGATACCCTGAAGAGCAGGCGGGGTAATCCCGCCAATGGCAAACACCGGCAACGACGTGAGGTGGCGAATCCCCCGCAACCCGTCAAGCCCCACGGTCGGCTCAAGCGCTTCTTTGGTCGTTGACGGAAAAAGCGGCCCATAGCCGATATAGTCCGCACTTCCCCTGGTCGCTTCTTCCACGTCTTCGGGACAATGGGTGGAGATGCCGATAAGCTTGTCGCGTCCCATGACTTGCCGAGCCAAATCCAGTGGAAGATCCTTCTGCCCCAGATGGACCCCATCCGCCTTTGCCGCCAAGGCGACATCACACCGATCATTCACAATGAACAATGCGCCGAGTCGCGAGGCGACGTCTCGCAATGCCACGGCCCTGGCAAACACGTCACGCATGGATCCGGTTTTATTACGATACTGAAATAACCGGATGCCGCATCCTGCAGCCACCTCCAGCACGTGGCACAAATCAAGCCTGGACGCCCAGCACTCATCCAACAACAGATAGACGCCGGAAAGGGAAGGTTGTGACACAGGGCACACCGTGAAATCTTGAAACGCTAGGGCATACGGCTGGCCAACAGCCGATCCAGAAAACCCGTGGTGACCCCGCCTTGTCGAAAATCGGGATGGCTCAAAATGAGCCGATGTAGCGGAATCGTCGTTTTGACCCCTTCAATGACAAACTCTTCAAGAGCGCGTTTTGCCCGGGCAATGGCTTCTTCCCGATCCCGCCCATGCGTAATCAACTTGGCAATCATGGAGTCATAATGGGGGTTGATCGTTCCCATGGATTCCAGGGCCGTATCAACCCGAATCCCAGGCCCCCCGGGCATATGAAAACGCGGAACCACGCCGGGACTCGGAGTAAACGTCTCCGAACACTCGGCGTTAATGCGACATTCCATACTGTGGCCGTTGAAACAAATATCCTGCTGGCGAAATTGCAACGGCAACCCGGCCGCCACGCGGACCTGTTCTTTGATGAGATCCGTTCCGGTCACCATTTCAGTGACCGGATGTTCCACCTGGATGCGTGTATTGACCTCCATGAAATAAAAATTTCGATTGTGGTCAAGCAGAAATTCCACGGTTCCGGCATTGCGATATTGCACAGCTTTGACGACCTTGAGCGCCGTTTTCACCATGTTTTTCCGTAACGCATTATCCACAACAGGCGACGGGGACTCTTCGATCAACTTCTGGTAGCGTCGCTGGACCGAACACTCACGTTCCCCCAAATGCACCGCATGTCCATGGGTATCGGCCAACACCTGTATTTCAATGTGCCGGGGGTCCACAAAATACTTTTCAAGGTAAACGCCGTCATGGTGAAACGTCGCTCTTGCCTCGACCTGCGCCGACAGAATGGCTTTCCCCAAATCCTCTTCGCGATGCACGACTCGCATGCCTCGTCCTCCACCTCCGGCCGAGGCTTTCACCATGATGGGATACCCGATTTTTTGGGCAATCTGCACGGCCTGACCAAGATTGCGAATCTCGCCTTCGCTCCCCGGAATCACGGGAATTTTGTGTTGCAACATGGTTTCTCGCGCCTTGACCTTATTGCCAAGCAGGGCAATGTGCTCGGAGGCCGGCCCAATGAAGGTCATCCCGATTAATTCACAGACTTCGGCAAAATGCGTGTTCTCCGCAAGAAACCCATAGCCGGGATGAATCGCGTCGGCCCCGGTCATTTCCGCCGCGCTCAACACATTGGGAATGTTGCGGTAGCTCAACGCATCGTCGGCTGGTCCAATGCACACATGCTCATCCGCGTAGCGCACGTGGAGAGACTGCGCGTCAACATCAGAATGGACTGCGACCGTTTTCACACCCATCTCCTGACAGGCGCGGATAATACGCAAGGCGATTTCCCCGCGATTCGCAATCAAGATTTTTTTGAACACGATGTTGTCCCCGTGGAGTGCTTCGTGGAGCGGATGAAACTCAAGTCACAGGAAGAGGCTCGATTAAAAACAACGACTGCCCATATTCGATCCCCGTCCCATTCTCGACCAATACCCTGACAATGCGGCCGTCAGCCTCGGCTTCGATTTCGTTCATCAGTTTCATGGCTTCGACCACACACAGGACTTGCCCTTTGCGGACCACACTGCCTTCTTCAACGTAGAAATCGGCATCGGGTGACGGCGACCGGTAGAATGTCCCAACGATGGGCGAGGCCACCGTCAGGAATTGAGACAGATTCACGTCTATGGATTCGGTGGTCGCATCGGGCACGTGAGTGGGCTGCGGGGCGGAGAGAGCGACCGACTGGTGAGCGGAGTGTGGAGCGACAGGGGGTTCCCGTCTGACACGAATGCGTAAATCGTTTTGTTCAACCTCAATTTCGGTCAAATGCTGGTCGGTCAGAATCGTGATCAATTCCAGAATGTTTTTTCGTTGTTCACTTTCCATACCACTCCATCACGATCTGACGCGTTCGACGTATTCTCTGGTGCGCGTGTCAATTTTAATCACCTCACCGATTTCCAGATACAACGGCACCTTGACGGTTGCCCCCGTTTCCACCACAGCCAGCTTGTTGCCTCCGGAGGCCGTATCGCCCCGGACACCCGGGTCGGTTTCCACCACCTTCAATTCCATAAATATCGGCAACACCACGGAGATGGGGACACCTTCGTAGAGTATCATGTCAACCTGCGTTTCCTCTTTGAGCAGATCGATATCGTCTCCAAGCTGGGCCTTGTCATACGTGAATTGTTCATAGGAAGACGTGTCCATGAAGGTGTAGGATCCTCCGCTGGCATAGAGAAACTGCACTGTACATTCATCCAGGTCCGGCTCATTAAATTTTTCGCCCGACCGAAACGTCCTGTCCAGCACCTGTCCGGTTTTGACATTCTTCAGCCTGGTGCGAACAAACGCGCCCCCTTTGCCTGGTTTCACATGCTGAAATT
Organism: Nitrospirales bacterium; assembly: GCA_965207175.1. Classification (GTDB taxonomy): domain Bacteria; phylum Nitrospirota; class Nitrospiria; order Nitrospirales; family UBA8639; genus Bin75. The sequence goes on along the minus strand of OZ242269.1, from coordinate 467,215 downwards.
CCACAATGAAATATGGAATTTTCTCCAATGAGATGCGAGTGCCATTCCGAAACTCCGCCGTTGAAATCATGACCCACGTCTCCTTTTAGCGGCAACGGATGATGGCAGCGTGAATTTTTTTTGCATCTTCAACATGCCCTAAGCCGGCGTCGCCTGGCTCTTTTTCAGATGTTCAAGAACCGCCCGAACCCCAAGATGATAACTCAACACTCCAAACCCGCTGATTTGGCCAATGGCCACACTTGCCAGATACGAATGCCGGCGAAATTCTTCACGTTGATGAAGATTGGACACATGCACTTCAACCGTCGGCACCCCGACGCTCAAAACGGCATCCCGAATGGCAATACTGGTATGCGTATAAGCGGCGGGATTAATCACAATCGCATCAAACCGATCCCGGGCTTCCTGAATCCATGACACCAATTCGCCTTCGTTGTTTGACTGTCTGGCCTCGATAGTCGCGCCCTCGGCTTTCGCCAACGCCGCAAGCTGGTTATTGACGTCTTGAAGAGACTCCGCTCCGTAATACTCCCGCTCACGCACACCAAGCATATTCAGATTAGGCCCATGCAAAACCAGGATTCGTATCATAAGCAGGCCTTTGTCGGTCGGTTGTTAATTGAAACACCTGCGCTGGACACCACACGCTACCCATCTGTCGTGGCGCTTTCAGAGTCATCCCGCCTTCGGCGATGAAAAGTTATTTGAATTTGACGGCGGTGCCGAATACATGAATCGTGCCGTAACTCCGTTCAGGAGGGCCAACAAACTGTACGCCAACAACCGCATCCGCACCAAGTTCGATTGCCTTGTTTTCCACTTCGCTTAACGCCCCGCTTATGCCCTGCTCTGAAAGGGTGCCCCTGATCATCTTATTTGATTGTGCGCACACGATACCGAGATACTCGCCGATATGCTTGCCTTCAACCGAAGGCGTGGTGGTTAATATCATACTGATTCCCGGGCGAAACACCTGAAACAGTACTCAATCGCCGAACATGCTCAAGTTCTTGACAGGGAAGGGATTCTAACAAGCGGCAGGCATTCGGTCAATGAAGGAGCTAAAAACACACTTTGCAGTGACCTCTCCCCTCGTTCTCTGCTTCACCAATTGGGACACAAACCCAATTGTCAGAGTTCTTGTTGGCCTTGCGAACTTCCGGACAATCTGGACAATGAAAAGGACGGATGCCATGCGGTTTCGTTGGGTTCTTTTGCGCAACAGACACCTTCCTTTGAGAATGATCATGCTCGTTTTTGCAACGCATTTTGTTCCTCCTTTGGTTCGCGATGATGACGGTTGGGTTGAGCTGAAGTTCGCTGTTCCGTCATTCTCGGCCTTGTTTCTTTCGCCACCATCGTCGTGCCTGTCTTTCTTTCACCGTCATTCTCGTGGCCGCCACGGGAATTCAGGTCTTCACCCAGTGACGTGCGCCGCATTATCCCCACCTACTGGCAAGGACAATAGCCTGGATTCCCGCCTTCGGCGAGAATGACGGACGGGCGTGTGTTGCCGTCATTGTCTCGCGCGCGTTTTTCTTTCGCCGTCATTCTCGTGGTTGCCACGGGAATCCAGGCCATCATTCTCTGCGACGTGTATGTCTTTCTTTCGCCGCCATTCTCGTGGCCGCCACGGGAATTCAGGTCTTCACCCAGTGACGTGCGCCGCATTATTCCCGCCTACCGGCAAGGACAATAGCATGGATTCCCGCCTTCGGCGAGAATGACGGACGAGGACGAGGATGGGGCGGGTCATTCCCGCGCGTGTTTCTTTCGCTGTCATTCCCGTGCAAACGGGAATCCAGGATTATTTTGAAACGCCATTCGGAAAGCAGATTGAGCAAGGTTCTTCATGACCAGCCCGACCAGCGGCCTCTGGCGTTAGATATGTCTTCCAGTTGTCGTCGTCCTTGTTGTGCTTGTTGGTGTGTGGGCACTTCTCGCAGGAACAATGATAAGGACGCGGACCATGTGGTTCTGTTCGATTGTCTGTCGCAGCAATCACTTCCCCAAGAGGCTTGTAGCAAAAATTACAACGCATTTTGTTCCTCCTTTAGTTCGTGATGGTGACGGTTGGGTTGAGCTGAAGTTTCCTGTTCTGTCATTCCCGTGCAAACGGGAATCCAGGATTATTTTGCAACGCCATTCGGAAAGCAGATTGTACAGGGTTCGCAATGACCACCTTTACAATACGCTTCCTCTGGATTTTTGTATTCCCACCAATGACACTCGTTCGTTTTGTCATTTTTAGTGTGCAGAGGACGACAGTAACAATGATAGGGACGTGGTTGGTTTGTTGGGTTGAATGTTGCAGCACTCACTCGCTTGACAGGTTGATGACAAAATGCACAAGGCATTTTGTTCCTCCTTTTTCAATAAGCTATTTTTTCATTTTAACCTTCATCATCCTGCTCATACACCCAATACGGCTCTGCGTCAATTTCACAATCCGGCAAGGCATTCTCAAGGTAGGCACATCCGGCATCCGTAACGGCAGTGTTGCCCAGATCTAGGATTCCCAAACCACTCAAATGAGCAAGGTTTTCCAACCCCTCGTCACTAACCAGCGTTCCTGCAAGGTCAAGATATGCCAATTTCTTCATTTCCCGCAAATGATATAACCCCTTACTGGTAATGAACTGTCCTCTGAGGCTAAGCGATCGAAGGCCAACCAAGTGTCGCAAAAATTTTAGCCCCTCGTCGGCAATGTATTCCTCTGCGACAAAAACCACCTTCCCATCACGGACACGATATCGACTACAACTAAGTATCAGCAATCCAGTCAGATTTCGAAGACAGGCCATAGCTTCATCATGGAAGTGGTACGAGGCAATAGCTTGAATGTCATTTGGAGCCAAGCTACTAAGTCGTGAAAAATCAAAATGCTCTTCAGGCAACCTCAGGCATAGAAGTACTTCTCCCCCTGAAGGAATATGGAAATCTCCCCGCGCGTCCCCCAAGCCAAGCCATGATTCGTCATCTCCATCTCGTCGGTCATTCCACGTTACGATCGGACTATTCCAGCGACGCAACAGAAGCTCCCCCATTGAACGATCCGTTGGAAACCGCAACGTGCGGGCTGGCAACAATATCTCATCTTCCGCAAGCCCCTGTGGCTGAATGCGCTTGTTCTCTTGCTCATCCTCTTTCTGAACATTCAACGCCAGATCAAGCCCCCGGTCGGCGAGACTGGCGCGGACTTCTGGTACGTTCTGTCCAGCCGATGGTTCCAGATGTTTCGATTCTGATTGTCTTTTGTCAGCCATGTTTCGCTTGTTCCTGAACAAGACCGGCAAGCCGCTCTTTTGCCTCTGTCGTCTGTCGGTCCAGACGCGAAGCCATTTCGGCCAGCAGGTCTTTCCCCTCGGCTTCCGCGCGTTCAACTTGCTCGCTCAACTTATACAGGGTGGACGACCGTAACCGCTCAATGGCGGTTTCGATTATCCGCAACCGCTCCCGGACCTGTGCGAGCTGACGAATCATACGGACGAGTTCCGCGGCCACGCCATCGCCTTTAATGGCGTCAGGGCTGTGTTTCCATTTGCGCAGAATGTCCCGCAGACGAGCCTCGTCTCCTTCTTCATAGGCCCGGTTCGCCTCGGCCATAAAACGTTCCCGCCGCACACGATCATTTTCGTCTATTGCCAGATCGGGATGGAGACATTTGGCAACGTCCCGGTATAATTTTTTCAAGGCTTCATTGGGTTTGAATTGTTCTCCGCGCGCCGTTGGACACTGAAACGCCTGTGACGCACGAGCCGATTCATTCGCCCGTGCGCGCCCTTCGGCGGCTTGCTTTTTCAGTTCCGGGTCGCGCGGCGACAATGACGACAATCGCTCCGCAATCCGCGCCTCAATCTCGTCGAGTTCGACGTAGAAAACCCCGACAATCCGGAAATAGCGGCGTTCAAAGGCATTCAATTCAGCCTGAAGCGTGGCCAGGTCCAACTCTCGTTGAGCAAGTACGACCTGAAGCCCCGACAACTCTTCACGTTTTTGGAAAAGCTCACGCTCTTCGGGAGTGTCCCCCTTGGTAAGCTCTTGACTCATGCCTGCGAACGAACCTTTTCGATAAAACGAGGAATGTCTTGTTTCCACTCCTCCTTCCGAAACCGTCCATTTCCCGACGGAAGATACGTGGCGGAAAGGACTGGATAACAGGATTCTTCAAAAATCCCCCCATGCACAATCGTTAGCCTGTAGCCTCCCTTGCCGAACGAATATGCAAACGCGGAATCGGGCCACAACATGGAAACCGCCGTGGCGGCAGGCACACCGAGAGCCAGCACCGCGGAAGGCTGAATAAAATTGATTTGGTCATGGAGATGCGTCTCCACCTGATGATCCAACAAACGCTTCAGCGTTGTATCGCCGATACCGCCGATGCTTCCTTTAAGTGGACGCGGAAAGGCTTGCAGCAGATAGCAGCCCGAATCGCGGAATGCGGTAAGTCCGCAATCCAAACCTGATGGCGACAGATCGAGAAGCCGAAGCAGTTTTTCGCGCAAGTCATCCTGTTTCATATGCCTGGGCTGCATTGTCCAGAAGCCGCCATCGGGCGGAGGGGCTTCGGAAATAAAGAGGACGGCTTTTGAGCACGGTTCTGGAAGCGTCGGCCAATCGCCATTGAAAGGTGCAAACACGGGAGCTTCGGTACTCTGGCAAACGTGGCATGTGCGAATTGTTTCTTGAATAGCCGACCAACGACTCAAGTCTCGATACTCCCCGGCGAACCAGCCGCAGCCCGCGCTTTGCGAGACAATGTGCGCCGAATCTCCACCATCCCCAGCGTATCCCTGGCGCAATAGGCATGTAGCGCCGCTGCCACGCGTTGACGCTCCACCCAATCGGTCTCCACAAACATCATTCTCCGGTACATCATTGACGCCGTCATGCCATCCCGGATTTCCAGGTCGCCATACGCCAGTGGCGGCACAAGGGCGGGCAGCACGGATTTCATCGAAAACGATCCCTGAAAATCCGGGTGGTAATAGTGCAATTGTATGACCGCCAATAAATCCCACAGGCGCGCCACGACTCGAAGCAGGTCTTTCTTTAAGTGGGGAATGGCGTCGGCCAGCGACTTCAGGATGTATTCTTCCGCATCGGAGTACACGCAGATACTGCCTTCTTCGCCGACCGATTCCAGCACACTCATCGCGATTTCCTCGCGTGGATCATGCTGTGACGTGCATAAACGGGCGGTATGATGCAATGAGCCGTCAGCCGTCTCCGTATGATTCGACCATTGCATCGGAAGGGGTTGATACGGACGGGTGCCCGCATACAACGGAAGGGCGGGCATAAAGGTCTCAAAATCCAGATGATGAACCGGGTAACAGACCGATTGCAGCACCCCCGCCAGCCGTGGCGAAATCCATTCAACGTTGTCCCGCACACATCGCTGCACCCGGGTCAGCGGCGTCTGGGGAGGAATCGCATCAATCGTTTCAATCCCCTGCTTCCTCAAGCGACGCACGACCTTCCCGTCTCCGGGTAAATGATAGATCCATCGAGCCGGCTTGGATGCCGTGCAAGACGCCCAGAACTGGCAGGCATAGGGAGAATGGCAATGACCGTCCGGCTCGACGTCCGGCGCCTGACTGCGGCCAATGATTGAGCGCATCTGCTCCAGGCGGGCGGGCATATCGCGAAGCCGTTCCTCGACCGCCTCGGTGCAGTCTGCCATCACAAATAATTTTTCCGGATTCAGGTCTCCGCCGGGATAGGCATACTGTCTATTCACATGCATCAGGAAAATCCCGGCCGGATCAAGTCCGTTTCCCCGGAGTACGTACGTCTGGACGGCCAGATCGTCGAGATGCACCGCTCTCACTCGAGCGGCGGCCTTCACTTCAATCAGCCGCCAGGACTGATCAACCCGTTCAAGCACGTCAGCCCGAATCAGGATGCTTTCAAATTGCAACGCCCCTTCAAAAATAGCCGTTACCTGCGGGTCGGCCATCAACGCGGCCGTTTTTTCCAACGCGGCCGAAACATGACGATGCGTCTCGGCTACCAGCACCCCGCCCGGAAAACACCGGTGCGCGAAGCGGCCAATCTCTTGTCCCGCATCCAGCATACTCTGGCGTCGGTCATCGGGCGCCGTTGCCAGATGCGGGGCATGGATCTCCAGATACAACCGTTTCTGACATTGGAGACCGGAGAGAAACCTGGACTTGGAAAGACGAGGAGGACGGGCAGGTGTGTGGTCTATCATGAATATTGGTCGCTCCGGCACAGGCTTTGTGTACGAACACCCCGCACGCATTCCGGCAACCGGATGTTTGCCATTGGATCCATTATTATGATGCTCCTTTTATGACAGTGGATAACATTGGTAAAATTTCAATTATCACTCGAATACAGGGCATGGGAAGGCTCTGGCCGTTTTTTGCCTTTCCCAGTAAGGCTTTTAGAATGATAGAATCGTATTACATCTTTCAAATAAGGGTTATCTAGCTTTATTCAATCTAAAGGTTTAGTTTTTGAAATGATGAGATATGTGTGTATTTCACCGAAAATACTGTCCACAAATTCTGTTTGAAAATTGTTGACAACCATGTGAATAACTATCCTCGGTTCAGAAGCCATAGACCATCAGACACAATGCCTATTTTTTGTGCATCTCTTCCTCCTGCCTGCCGTTGAATATGACCTGCCTTGCGACCGGAACGTTTCACCGGACAGGCAGGCAACGCATCAGGCCCAACGAACAATGGCGGGAGCGCAAGCCGAGTCATGGTTGACGGGTCGGGTCGAGTGCCCGCTGAATGCAAATGGCCACACAGCCCAGTCCGCCGGTCACCTGACTCCGGTCGTACGCGCATCCCCGATCTCCGGCACAGGCGGTGATAAAGGGAATGGCCGGGGCAAAATCGAGTTCTGCGAGCATCGTTACCTGCAAACGGCCATCGTCCAGCACGGACACAATGAGTGCGCGGTTATGATGGTCATCTTCCAGAATAGCGGCTTGCGGTGAAGGCGCAATCCTGGTGCGAGCCGCCCGGATGGACGGCGGCAACGTCACGACTGCCCGCACCAGATGTTGCGGCGGATGAATCGCCCGTTGGCTCAATCGAATGTTCAACGATGTCAGCTCAAGGATGTCCGTGTCGGCAACATCGGCTTGAGCCAGCGCACCGGCACGTTGTGTGACAAAAGGATGGGACAGGACCAGAGGACAGGCAACCGCACATCCCACGATCAGGAACCACCAAACCCTGCGAATCCGCATCGCAACATTGTAGGGGATGGTCAAAAGACCTGTCCAGCGGTAACGGGGTCATGGCGGTAAGACAGGTTCACAAAAGCGCCACGGCCACGGTATCGGCGTAACGAATCCCCCAATCGGTCAGCTTGACCGTTCCCTGCTCTTCAACCAACAAACCGTCCTTTTGTAATTGGCGAATCGTGCGGCCCAGGATTGCCTGCGCACCCTTCTCCCTGAATGCCGACCCGGCCGGCACTCCGGATAACATGCGTAACCCCATGACCACCCGCTCACGGTCTCTCTGTTCAGACGATAAACAGGCGAACTCATCCAGGGGGAGCAGGCCCTTCGTGATGGAATTGGCATAGCATGTTAAATCCGCCACATTGCCGAACCGGACATGGCCCAGGTACGATTGTGCACTCGGGCCCAGTCCAAGATACGCCTGGCCTCGCCAATACCGCATATTGTGTTGGCATTCATGGCGCGGGCGGCAATAATTTGAAATTTCATACCGCCTGAATCCCGCGGCGGACAGACGCGCAACGGCCATTGCTTCCAGCGCCACCTGAAACGCCTGGTCTGGTTCTTCTCCGCATCCACGCACAAACTTTCGATAAAAGGGCGAACCTTCCTCCAGCATGTACGCATAACAGGAAAGATGCGCGACGGATAAGGCAATGGCCTCATCCAATGTCCGTTGCCATGATGCCTCCGACTGCCCCGGAAATCCAAACATCAGATCCAGCGAGATATTCGTAAAGCCGACAGCCCTCGCCCACTGGACGGCTTGCCGGGTATCCGTGCCAAAGGCGCGCCCGCCCAATTCCAGCAGTTCATTCGCATCAAAGGATTGCCCTCCCACGCTTAAGCGAGTCACCCCGTCTTGCCGAAGCGCCCCAAAACCCTCGCATGTCATCGTCCCCGGATGCACTTCAACGGACACCTCGGCATCGTCATCCACCACAAAAAATCCGCGAATGGCGTTCAATACCTGTGTGAGTTGCCGTGAGGTTAAGATCGTGGGCGTGCCCCCGCCCAGATAAATCGTGCGAACCGGAATCTCGCGGAGTCCGGCGTCATGCGCATACAGACGGAGTTCCTGTTCCAGTGCCTGCAGGAATGCACGAACGCGATGCTCACGATGGATCTCCATATACAACGCACAAAACTGACAGCGGGTCCGGCAAAAAGGTATGTGCACATAGAGTCCAAGCGTATCTGTCTGGATCCGCCCGAAATGTTTTTTCAACTCAGACGGTGAAACCATCGTTATCCGCCCACCCCTGCCGTGCTTGACGCCCGCCGGACTTTCGCGATACAAACCGCGTTGTCCGGAGTCCGCGTACGGAAACCTGTTGTCAGCAAGCCGTCACCTCAAAACATCCCAATGACTCGCCCCGCCTCCCCCGAAAAAATCATGCAACTGGGCATGGCGTTTTTGGGATCCAAGACGTTATTAAGCGCAGTCGAACTTCAAGTATTCACGATGTTGGCAAAGGGGCGCAAAGATGCCCACACTCTGGGCAAAGAACTTGGTCTGCACACACGAAGCGCCCTGGATTTTTTCGACGCGCTGGTGGCGCTGGGCATGCTGGAGCGACAGAACAACCTCTATGCCAACACGCCCGAGACGGATTTCTATCTTGATCAAGCAAAGCCATCGTATATCGGCGGATTTCTGGAAATGGCCAACAGGCGATTGTACCGATTTTGGGGATCGCTGACCGAAGGATTGAAGACCGGCATCAGCATGGACACCAACAGGGCCATTGCCCAAAAATTTCCATGGCAAAACTATCACTCATTGATTGACATCGGATCGGCTCAAGGCGGACTCGTGGTTCAGGTCGGCACCGCGCATTCTCATTGTGACAGGGGGCGGGTTCGACCTTCCGGCCACAGGCCCGATTTTTGAGGAATATGTGGCCTCGTTCGGCTTGAGTGACCGCTTCACGTTTTATCCCAGGCGATTTCTTCCGCGATCCGCTCCCGCATGCCGACGTGCTCTCCATGGGCCACATCCTGCATGATTGGGATTTGGATCAAAAAAAGATGTTGCTCACCAAAGCCCATGACGCCCTGCCCGACGGTGGCGCCTGCCTGGTCTTTGAATCGCTTATTGATGACGAACGACGCACGAATGCGTTTGGTCTGTTGATGAGCCTCAATATGCTGATTGAACTCCCTGGAGGGTTTGACTATACCGGGGCCGATTGTTGCGGATGGATGCAGGCAGTCGGCTTCCGCGAAACCCGCGTTCAACACCTGGCCGGTCCCGAGTCCATGGTCATTGGCATCAAATAACGCCCCGATCCTCCCGGCGTGCCCCGACCCCCGTCCGCAAGGAAAGACCGGCCTGAACGATGGATGAAATGGTGCTGGAGGCCGGACTTGAACCGGCACGCCTCTTGCGAAGCACGGGATTTTAAGTCCCGGGTGTCTGCCTGTTCCACCACTCCAGCAACCAGACCGGTATGGGGGAAAGACTCTACCATCACACCACCAGCGTGGCAAGAAACGGCCGCGGCACAAGACACGATCTCTCGCGTCGTTTGTGAACGAAACAGGATCGTCGAAAACGAAGCGGGTTTCAGGATTGTTCCGGAGCGGGTCACATGCCACAGCCGGGCGAGCTGAAGATGCTGCATCCGAAGACGGACAGGAGCCTAGGTCTTCAATATGTTCTTCTTGTACCAGGTCCAGAGTCGGCTGATGCCTTCAGGTACAGCCACACGAGGATGGTACCCCAATAACTCCCGTGCTTTTGAAATATCGGCATGCGTGGAGGCCATATCCGCCTCCATCATCGGCGCAGGAATCAGACGGGCCTTTCGTCCGACACAGGCTTCGAGCAATGCAATAAACTCGGCCAGCAACACCGGGGTTCCTCTTCCGAGATTCACCACTTCGTATCCCAACGGCCGGTCAACCGCCTTGACCACTCCCTGCACAATATCTTCCACAAATGTCCAATCCCGATGCATGTGTCCGGCCTGATACAGTGGGACCTCGCGATTGGAAAACATATTGTCCAGCACCTTACAGGCCATCATATCAGGACGCCCCCGTGGACCATAGACCGTGAAAAACCGCAACGCCGTAAACGCCAACCCGTACAGGTGATGGTACGAATATCCCAACAGTTCCCCGGCTCTCTTGCTGGCCGCATAGGGCGCCAGGGGCCGGTCGCATGGATCCTGTTCCTGAAAGGGTTGGTGTGTCGTCCCGCCATAGACGGAAGAGGTGGAAGCGAACACAACAGTGGGCAACGGGGAACGCGGAGGATGGATCCCTCCCCTTCCAACAGCAGCCTCCAACACGTTCAGTGTTCCCGTCACATTGACATCGCAATACAGTTGGGGCCGCTCAATCGAGAACCGCACGCCGGCCATGGCCGCCAAATGGACAATCCCGTCAAACGCATGGGTTGCAAAGATATCGGCAACGGTTTGCTGATTGCGAATATCCCCTTCAAGAAACGTAAACAAGGCTCCCTGGTCATGCTGACGCAAGGCTTCCTGGACTTCCCGGACATTCGCCCGTTTTCTTGCCGGATCATAATAATCGTTCAGATTATCCAGACCCACAACCCGGTCCCCGCGCGCCGCCAGCGCCTGGACGGTATGGCTTCCGATAAATCCCGCGGCTCCCGTCACCAGGATGGTTTTACTCATCGTCCCTTCTTTGTGCGACACTACGATTGTTCGGTCGGCATGGGAAACAGAAACGCCGCGCACGATTCGGGAGAAGATGCACCATATTGAGCCACGTGCAAGCTCTTGGTATCATTGTACCGATCCGACAGGAAATGTATGGAAACGCTCCCCGCAACAGAAGTAACAGAGGTGACGGAAGAAGAAACCGGAACGGGCACCGGTCTGGATTTTGAAGCTGAAATAATCGTTCATAATTGCGATTGTCATACGTATCAACAAGTCATCGAGTTGTTTTGCCGGCATATTCCCGGAATGACACCGGCCAAAGCCTTTGAGCTGGCGTGGAAAATTGATAATCAGGGAAGCGCCCGGGTCTACCAGGGGCCTCGAAAGTTGGCTGACGAGATCGCAAATAAACTGGCTGCGGGTGGATTGCGAGTCGAGGTTCGCTAGTGTCAGCGAAATCGTCTGGCTGTTGATTTTTTTGATTGTGAAGCTGGGCGGACTTTCGCCTTCGCCAGCGGTCTGACCTTGGCCTTCATCCGTGACGTGGTTCTGACTACCGGTTTGCGCATGGGACGCCTGGTCGATTTTTTGGACTGAACTTTTGGTGTGGTCTTGCGGGAACCTTTTTTTGCGGAAGGTGTGACGGCACGGGTTGCGGTCAGCCTGGGTTTGGGCTTGGACGTTACCCGGCGCGTGGGTGGCGTTCGAAGTTTTTTGGCAACGTTTGATTTTTGTCCGGACTCACTCGTCTTTTGACGCCTGGCCACGGCCGACTGCCTGGGTGGGGTCGCCTTGGCAACCGGGGGCTGTGTGATGAGAGCGTTGGAGCCAGAATCCTTGCCGTGGCCCCTCACAGGTTTTAATGGCGGCTTCGAAAGCGCGCGCGTCGGCTTGGGCTTAAACGCATGCGATGCCAGGAGAGCCTGACGAATTTTGAGAGATTTCACGCTGTCCCCGCTGTACACCCGCACTTGATAGAGGTCCATCAGTTGCTTGATGGCCGCGGGAACTCCTTTGCGAGCCTGCGCCAACAAAAGGCGGCGCTGATTCATCTCCTCTTCTTCCGTATGGGATGTCACTCGCCTCTCCATATTGACCTCTGTTGTTCCTCTCCGGCGTGAGCACCCTCCGGCAAGCATCGTCTCCTGCGAGACACGATGCGGGAGGGCGCTGCCCAGGGACATGCGGGAAAGAATTGCGGCTGGTTATTGTTTCTTGTCAAAGACCGTGGCATCACACGAAAAATACTTCAATTGCTTCATGGGGATAATGATGACTTCCTTGGGAGTATCAATTTCCAGGATTTCCATATCATCACTGATGGTATGGCGAAGGGCGTCATTGACCATGAGTTCCTGATTATCGGTCAACACCGCTTTGATCCAATACTGCACGACAGACCCCTTTTGCTGTGCGCACACTGCGCTATTCCACCCGCACCCGACACGAGGACAAGGCTGACGTCATCTTCTCGACGCGACTCGCTTCACCGAAGACGTTGCAGGAGAGGATGACCTGGAACCGTACGCCTGTTGTCCCAACTCGTGACACCGAACAGTCGCACTCTCAACCGCGCTTATCACCGTCCCGCGCAACCGCCCCTTCTCAAGTTGGTGCAACCCGGCAATCGTCGTCCCACCCGGTGACGCGACCCGGTCTTTTAACACCCCGGGATGCTCCTGTGTTTCCCGCACCATCTTTGCCGCACCCAACACCGTTTGCGCCGCCAGGAGTTGTGCATGCGAGCGGGATAATCCCATTTTCACTCCGCCATCGGCCAAGGCTTCAATAAACGTATACACATACGCGACTCCCCCACCGCTCAAGCCCGTCACCGCATCCAAATTCGACTCATGCATCACCACCACGCATCCGACCGCCTCGAACACCGCCTGGGCCATCTGCATCTGGTCTTCTGTGACCCCGGGGCCTCCGGCCAGGGCCGTCGCGCCTTCCAAAACACTCGACGCCGCGTTCGGCATGGCCCGTACCACACGAGCACGCGGATACAATCCCGCAATAATCGTGGCAATTGAAATCCCAGCCGCCACACTAATCATGAACTGGTCGGCCCGTGGAGATAACGTCAGCCCTTCCAAAACATCATTCACGACTTGAGGTTTGACTGCCAGCAGAATGATGTCAGAGGATTGAGCAACTTTTTGATTATCCTGGCCAACCTGAACGCCAAAGGTCTTCTGAAAATGAGCGAGCCGTCGGGAATCAACATCCGTGGCGACAATCTGTCCGGGACTCACCGCTCCCTTTTTCAGCAGACCGACCACAATGGCTTCGGCCATGTTTCCAGCGCCAATGATGGCAATTTTCTTTCTCTTCAGCATGGAGGCGGAAGTATAGCGCGAAGAGAACATCTCTTTCAACTTTGCGCCGCCTTTGAACATTCCGCACCCCCCTGAACGGGACACAGGGATGGCGACAGACTTGCCGTTTTTTTTGAGATCAGCGTATAGTCAACACACGCGAAAAAGCATCCAAAGACGGTCTCCAGATCGTACCATGGCCATAGAAGGGAGCAGTGATGATCCAGTCGCCACCCTGTCTGCACGGACGAGATGTCGTGTGAAAGGATGCTCACGATGAACACCCGACTCTGCTTCCTCGCCATGTGTGCGATCATGGGCGTATCGGCCGTCCTTGTGCCTGACAGTGTTGCCCGCCGAACCCATTTGACGCCGGAACAAAAACAACAACTGCGGCAAGCCCGCACGATATTCGTCCATGCCCTTGCCCTGACTGAAAAAGGACGAACCGACCCCACCCGACTTCAGGACCTCGTCTCCCAGCGGCTACAAGAGGTTGATTTTCTGGTGGTCGGGGACCGAACACATGCCCACGACGTCGAGTTGAAAGTGAAGTGCGAGGAACGGAAAACCTGGACCGGCACCACGGCGGAAGGGGGAGACGCCGAACTGCTTGATGCGCCGTCGCGGCTCTGGAAAGGGCCGGCATGTTTGTTGACCTATGCCCTCCACGGCCGCAATCTCGGATGGCATAAGGAAGTCCGCACCCCCTTTCAGGATGCCATGCAAGCCGCACAATCCGCAGACGCCAAAGACGCCGGGACTTACGCGCTCGCCCAATTACTCGAACGCCTTACGCAATACGACTTTCCCGTGCTTCTGGCGGCGGAATGGGGACAACCCGACCGCCTGATGAAGCTGCTGGACAAGCCGGAGACGTCGAACATTCGTAAACTCTTTATCCTCTCCACCTTGAGCGCCATAGAAGCCGAAGCCGCACTGCCGCAATTGACAAAGCTGATGCGGGATAAAGATCTGGCACAGGAAGCCGTGGAGGCGCTCACCAGCGTCGGAGAAAACTCGATTCCGTTTCTCACCGATTTGTTTCAATCTTCAACCCATCCCACGATTCAAGCGGCGGCGGCCAAGGCGTTGGGCGATGTGGCGGGCAGGAGTGGAAACCCCACGGCCATCCCCCCACTGCTGGACTACCTCAAACACATCCTGCCAACGTTCAAGACCTCGGCCGATATTAATTTCGCTGTGTTGACCGAAGTGGTCTGGAGTCTCGGCAAACTGCGGGATGAGGATTCCATTGAACCCATGGATGAGCTGAATCAAAAAGTCTGGCTCATCAATGATCGCTCAAAGGAAATGGCGGCGTTGCGAGAGGCGTCAAACTGGACATACAAGCAACTCGATCTGGACGGCCACGTGAGTTAGGCCGACAGGCCCGCATGGATCTTCGCTTTCGTGTCCACATTGACCCCGGTTCCCCTCTGGAGGATGCATGATGAAACAGGTATCCGGCATGCTCGTCTGCTTCTGCCTTGTGGCGTTTACCGACGAAAGCCTCGCGCGTCGAATCCATATCACCAACGAGCAACGGGCACAATTGGCCGGCATCGAGACCATCTATGTCAACGTCATGGCCGTCACCGAACAGGGGCGCGTACCCCCGGACGATCTCTTGGCCACGGTCAAGACACGGCTGGAAAACATTGGATACGCCATTGTGACCGACCGGAAGAACGCCCACGACGTGGAATTCCGGGTCAAATGCGAAGAACGAAAACGGTGGTCCGGCACCACGCGTTTCGGCGGAGACGCAGAGTTGGACGACGCCCCATCCCGACTCTGGAAAGGGCCGGCCTGCATCTTCAGTTATCGCCTCAACGGCCAGGATTTGGGATGGTATAAAGAAACGCGAACCGATTTCGCGGACGCCTATGCCGCAGCGCAGCAGGCCAGCGCCAAACATTCTGGACAATACGCCCTGGAACAGTTAAACCTGAAATTGCAGGAGTTCGATTTTCCGGTCATGGTCGCGACGGAATGGCGGCATACCGACCGGTTAGGACGACTCCTGGAAACCCCGGAGACGGATAAACGCCGCAAACTTCGCATTCTCGCCACGCTATCGACAGTCCAGGCAAAAGAGACACTTCCACATTTGGTGAAACTGGCCGGCGATGAAAATTCCGAGTATGCCGAAGAGGCGATTCTCGCTCTGGCCGGACTCGGCAACCTGGCGACCCCCATCCTCACCAATATGTTTGTCACCACGAAACATTCCCACCTTCAAGCCGCCGCCGCCAAAGGGTTGGGACTCATTGGCGCGTACACCGGAGACCCTGATATTACCCCTCCGCTCCTCGATTATCTCAATGCCAATCTGGAAAAGATGGAGACATCGTCGGACATTGATTTTCCCGTGCTCACCGAAGTGGTCTGGTCCATTGCCAAACTTCGCAATGAAAAATCCATTCAGCCGATTGAGCAGCTCAACATCAACATCTGGCTCATTCGGGATACTTCGGACGCCATGAAGAAACTTCGTGAAGCCGCCAATGTGGCCACCAAAATGGTGGATCTCGATTATCAAATCATGTAGCCCTTCTTGTTTCGAGGGAATCGGACATGTGGCCCCGCAGCAGGCAACGTGTCATCCGGGCACTCGAGACGACGACGCAAACAGGGGTAGCATCACACCGCACTCTTCATGCCCCAATCGGGGAATGGCTGGAGATTGTTTAGGAATGACAACGGGACAGGGAGTGCGGGAAAGGTTAGAGAAAACCATTCCAACATGCTATCATGGACTCCATTTCGTTTGGACATTCATCACCTGCAAGACGACGGCATGACAGACGCATCACCAGTTCCGTCAATCGTAACGTGCCCATCCATGCTGTCATGAAGGAGGTCGACCGTGGCTGAAGTAAAAATCGAAGCGGGCATACTTAAAATCATTGAACTGGATATTCAGGATCCGAAGGTGGTAAAAAGTCTGGAGGAATACCCCCCCAACCGTTGGTGCGAAATCACGCGCCGTGCCGTCAAAATCGGACTTGGATATTTGCAGGGAGGCGCGGCCTGACGCCGCAACACGCGGTGATCCGACGTTGACGACATGGGGATCATTGACGGCGTTGATGAACGGCAGAACCCCCTTCTCCGGAATTGTATGCGACACCCTCACACACGGCATCCCCACGATGCCAACCCCTACCTGCCATTGAGGCAATGCTGACCCCGCAGGATCACCGACAACTGAAGGAACGCGGAATTTCTCTCCAGATGATTGAGCGCCACCTGGCAATCTTTCGACACGGCGTTCCCTTTACGCAGCTCAACAGACCCTGCGTGCTCAACGATGGCATTCAGCGTCTGACCCCATCGGACGTGCCAACGTTTCTGCAACATTTTGAAAAAGCCAGAGCTGCCGGGCGCGTCACACAGTTTGTCCCGGCATCCGGTGTGGCCACTCGCATGTTTCATACGTTACAGGCCTGTCGCCTCACAACGGATTCCACGCGGGTATCGGCATCGGACCAAGACGTCCTGAATCAGTTTCTCTCCAATCTTCCGAAATTCGCCTTTTATGACGATCTTGCGAACGCGCTGGATGAACAGGGCTGCCAGCTTGGGGCATTACTCTCGAAGGGACACGACCGCCCAATCCTTGAGGCGCTCCTTCACTCACCGGGACTGAATTATGCCAGGCTGCCCAAGGGCCTGCTCGCATTCCACCGATATGCCGCCTCAACACGCACGCCAATTGAAGAACATTTGGTCGACGCCGCGTCCTGTGCCAAAGATGACAGCGGCCATGTCCGCCTCCACTTGACGGTGTCCCCTGAACATCGGGAAGCCACCCAGGACCATATGACACACGCCTGTCAGAGACTGGCCCAGGACGCCGTGATATGGAATGTGGACTGTTCCATTCAACGCCCTTCGACGGACACCATC
Source organism: Nitrospirales bacterium (assembly GCA_965207175.1). Lineage (GTDB taxonomy): Bacteria > Nitrospirota > Nitrospiria > Nitrospirales > UBA8639 > Bin75. Next base: position 450,098 of record OZ242269.1, on the reverse strand, counting down.
GCCGTTGATATGGACAACCAACCGTTCCATGATTCCCAGGGGAACCTGCTGTTCCGGCCAGCGGGACATGGGGCCCTGCTCTCGAATCTCCAGGAACTCGGCAGCGACCTTGTCTGCATCCAAAACATTGATAACGTTGTCCCCGACCATTTGAAGCCCACCACACATCACCATCACAAGACACTCGGTGGATTCCTCGTCAGCTTGCAGGACACCCTGTTTGCATTTTTGACGCAACTCGAATCCGGGTCAGCATCATCCGCCGTCCTCAAGCAGGTCACGGAATGGGCATGCCATACATTGGCCATGCCCCTGCCTGACGAATGGGGCACATTCACCAACGATCAACAAACACGGTGGCTGTTCAAGTGGCTGAATCGCCCACTTCGAGTCTGCGGCATGGTCCCCACGAGCGGAGAGCCGGGCGGCGGGCCTTTTTGGGTGAAACGGCGTGACGGCGTCAGCACATTACAAATTGTGGAATCTATCCAGGTGGACCCGGATTCTCCGCACCAGCGTGACATCTTCCAATCCTCAACGCACGTGAACCCCGTTGATCTCGTGTGCGGTGTTCGAGATTACAAAGGAGGCCGTTTTGACCTTCACCAATTCAATGATTGCGATGCGGGATGGATTTCAAAAAAATCCCATGAAGGGAGAGCGTTGAAAACATTGGAACGTTCGGGCCTCTGGAACGGCGCCATGGCCAAATGGCATTCCGTGTTTGTCGAGATGCCCCGCCACACATTCAATCCGGTCAAAACCGTTCTGGATTTGCTCCTGCCGGCTCATCAACCACCGGAACGCGCGTAATGAAAGGGTCTTGCACCGTTATCTCAACCCACGCATAATGCGTCCGCTGTCGGCGGCACAGACGATATTGTTCCTCCCGGGATCACGTTGAACGCTTTTGAGAGGATGCATCCATGGCAGAACACATAGAAACATTGCTGAAAACGTCCGCAGTATACCGCCCAACCAGTCAAACAGTGGAACGGGCCTATATCAAGGACTATGACGCAGCCTATCAAGCATCCATTGCCGATCCTGAACAATTCTGGGACAGCGTCGCCAAAGAACTTGAATGGTTCTCTCCGTGGCATACCGTTCTGGAATGGAAGTATCCATGGGCCAAATGGTTTCTCGGAGGGACCTGCAACATCACATACAACTGCCTGGACCGCCACGTGCGCTCGTGGCGAAGAAACAAAGTTGCGGTGATCTGGGTGGGAGAGCGGGGCGAAGAACGGATCTTCACCTACGCCGAGCTGTACCGTCAGGTCAACCGCTGCGCGAATGCCCTCAAGGGTCTTGGGATGAAACAAGGCGATCGTGTCACGATTTATCTTCCAAAAATTCCCGAACAAATCATCGCCATGCTGGCCTGCGCGCGACTCGGCCTGATTCATTCCGTCGTCTATTCAGGCTTCAGCGCACCCGCGCTGGAATCCCGCATCCAGGATGCCGAAGCCCGCCTCGTCATCACGGCAGACTATGGATACGATCGGGGCACAGCCATTCCCCTGAAAACCGTGGTGGACAAAGCGGTGGCCCACTGCCCCACCATCGAGAAAACCATTGTGGTGAGACGGGAAAAGCCGGGCATTGACCTGGACGCCGGCAGAGCACTCGATTGGGATGAATGGCTCGAAGGACAATCAACCACCTGTGACGCAACACCGCTTGACGCCGAGGCCCCACTCTATTTTCTCTACACATCGGGGACCACGGGCAAACCCAAGGGCGTGGTACATGTGCATGGCGGGTACATGGTCGGGACCTACATCACCGCCAAATATGTCTTCGACCTGAAAGACGAAGACGTCTATTTCTGCGTGGCCGACCCGGGCTGGGTCACAGGTCACAGTTATATCGTGTATGGCCCGCTCCTCAACGGCGCCACCATCCTCACGGCGGAAGGGAAGCCTGATTACCCCACCCCTGCCCGATGGTGGGGGCTTGTCGAACAATACGGGGTGTCGATTTTCTACACCACCCCCACCGCCATTCGCCTCCTCATGAAGTACGGCGAAGACTGGCCCCGCAAACATGATCTCTCAACCCTGCGCATCCTGGGTTCGGTCGGCGAACCCATCAACCCCGAAGCGTGGGAATGGTTCCATCGGGTCACCGGCGGCGACAAACCGATTATGGATACGTGGTGGCAAACAGAAACCGGTTCAATCATGGTCACCCCTCTTCCATGTGTCCCGCTGAAACCGGGATCTGCGACACGGCCATTTTTAGGAATTGAAGCAGACGTCGTGGATAAAGAAGGCCGGAGCATCGGGACCGGTGGCGGATTCGCGGTGATCAAAAAACCCTGGCCTTCCATGATGCGGACCATCCACAACGATCCCGACCGTTACTTGAGTTACTGGAACAATATCCCGGGTTGCTATACCGCGGGGGACGTCTGTCACAAAGACGCCGACGGCTATTTCTGGTTCATGGGGCGAGCGGACGACGTGATTAAAGTCGCAGGCAACCGTATCGGCACCGCCGAGGTAGAGAGCGCGCTGGTCAGCCATGAGGCCGTGGTCGAAGCTGCAGCCATCGGGAAACCGCATAAAACGGCCGGGGAGATGATCAAAGTCTTTGTGATCCTGAAACAGGAGCAACGCGAAACGCCCGAACTGATCGAAAACCTCAAACAGCACGTTCAAACAGAGTTGGGAAAAATCGCGGTGCCAAGAGAGATTGAGGTCGTCACCTCGCTCCCCAAAACCCGTTCGGGAAAAATCATGCGCCGCGTGCTGAAAGCCAAAGAACTCGGCCAGGACCCAGGGGACATCTCAACGCTGGAGGAGTAAGTGCCGGCATTCCTGAAACAACTGAAACGAACAAAGATGGTCTGCCTCATGAGAGGGTATTGGTTTGATCCCTCTCCCGCGGAAAAATCCGAACCCGCCGTCTGGGAATTCATGCACCGGAATATTGCGCAAGGTTGGCGCTGTGTTGATGTCGGGGCCAATCGTGGCGAATATACGTTTGTGATGGCGAAGCTTGCCGGAGCATCCGGCTTTGTGTACGCCTTTGAATTGCATCCTGATAATGCCAGGATGGTTCAATACAATACGATACGTTTTCGTGACCGGAGGAAGGTGGAAAATGTCGCCGTGAACGCCGGCCTGCATCCTTGCGTGGATGTGTATCCCGGCAGACATCACAGTGGCGCCGAGTGGAGCATTGTTGCGCCGGCGAACGAAACCGGCACGGTGGAATTTTCGATCCCGGCGATTTGCCTGGATCAATATTTTGACCGGAGCGAGAAACTCGACCTTGTAAAAATTGACGTTGAAGGTGCGAGCGGCGACGTGCTGGCCGGCATGCGAGACATTCTAAGAACGTCTCGTCCTGTCCTGATATGCGAGACACACTCCTGCAAGGAATGGGAGAGCCGGGCATGCTTGATTGACGCCGACTATCGAATCGTCACCTTGCAAGGCCAACCAATGGAACAGGCCGAGGCATTCGTCTTTCACTATCTTGCCGTGCCGAAAGAAAAATCCGTCTGTTACGCCAAAGCCCCGTCAACGTGGTGGCCCCCGTCTGTTCATCTCTCGCCGCACCAAACGCACAATCCGCCTGCCACTCCTCATGACAGCCATGACCGCGGGCGTCAGGCATAAACAGAAACCAACACGTGAACACGCAGGCGGACGGAACACGACCACGCGACAAACCGCGCTAGAGCGTCATAAAAACTTCACGATACTGGTGAACCGTCGAATCCCAGGAAAAATTTTCCAGCATGGAAAACCCGTTCACGATCATATGCGCGTACTGCGTCTGGTCGGTTTCGTAGAGTTCCACGGCATCCCGCAGCGCCGTCGCCGCCTGTTTGACCATGGACTGAAACACGGGAATGGAGGAGCGTTCGGCGACACGATCCCGCCTCGGCCCATACCCACACTTCAGCATCATTCTCCAATCACGCTCAATGGCTTTCGCGTTCGCGGTCTCTTCCCTGTAGAGAAATCCGGTCGGCGAGGCTGACGCATCATGGTATCGGCTGCTGATCTGTTTGACGACGTCGGTCAGGGATTTTCCGGGACAGGGAACAACCTGCTGCACCAGTCCGCCGGTCGCGCGCGCGACCACCGGCGTCCCCACCGCATAGCTCTCCGTGGCAGCGCCAAACGGTTCATAGAACGAACACATCACCGCAAAGGACGCCCCGCGCTGCAAGGCTTGATAGCCTTGCGCCATGCGGAACGGAAACACCTTGACCTCCCCCGGCCGTTTCTCGGCCAGCCGCTTGAGAAACAATAAGCCTTCCACACCTTCATCACCGGGGATGGGAGTAAAAATATAACGGGCGCGGCCGGCTGGAACGCGCAGAATGGCCGCCGCGGCCACATCGTACCCCTTTTGCCGAGGATCATCCCGGCCAAAAAACAAAAAAACCGGCCCGTCAAAATCCGTAAAATCCAAAGATCCCCAGGCGCGTGGCGACGCATAGGCTTGCAATTGTTTCACCATCTCCCGACGACGTTTGGCTTTTTCGTTGAGAAGCGGGCGACAAGACCCTTGAGACGCCCTGTCTCGAGCTTTCTGTGGAAAATCAAGCGCACCGAACGTGCCATTATTGATTCCGCGAATTGTTTGTTGGTGAAATATTTTTTGCAAATGCGGCGCGAAAATTTTTCGCTGTACCGGATCCTGTTCCAGCTCATGGGAAAAATGTTGAGAAACGGTGCAAAGGGGACCATCCAAAAATGCCGCCATTTTTGTCAGAATCGTTCGACCTGGAAGACGTTGGGCGGTCAGGGGTTTCAAATCCAGGACCGATACACGCCGGTCATACGAATTATGCAACGTGAGCACACACGAGACCGACACCAAACGGGCATCCTGTTTGGCCGTCATCGCCACACAGGCGGTCTCCCAATCATGGAGACAGAGAACGAGATTCTTTGTGAATTGCAATGCGACTAACGCATGTGGGATGGCCGCGCAAAAAAACAGGGCATCGTGAAGGAGTTGGGAGGGATGTGCCGGATCAAAATAGGGGTTGCATGGAGTCTCGACACCGGGTGGATCACCACAATCGCATGGCGCATTAAAAAACGCCGGTGAATCAATGAAATAGGTGGTAAACCCCTGCGTATCCTCGTGTTGCCATACTTTAACCGCCTGGGTGTCTTTGCCAAATTTGATCGAAAAAGCGATCCCGGTTGAATCAATAGATTCCAGAACATCCGGTCGACATTTCATGATCTCCCGAAAAAACGGGGTGATGGTCACACATGGACCGTTCCACTGTTCAGCCATGCGTTTAGGCAGCACACGCATGACAGCCGCCAGCCCGCCGAGCGGAGCAAACTCGTTCTCAAATGTCAGGAACACGCTGGTTTTCATGCAGGCAACGCGTCGGCAACCTGCAAACGGAGCGACGTATGGATCGTGTCCGTTTCAGCCCAGGATGGCAGGATCATTTCAAAAAAAGTGAGAGGAACCTGGGAACTCCGGGTAAAATCATCATTCCCGCTTGAGACAATGGTGTGTTCACCGACGGAGAGAAAGGCATCCGGAAAGAAGAAAAAGTCACGAGAAATTCACCAACCCGTTCCCCTTCTACAACACTCACGATGCTCTCTACTGTTGCAACAGAAAATGTCCGCGTCGATTTTGTGCCAGGCAATCCGAGTTGGACTCCATGCAAAACGGCTTCTCTTTCCCATAGCTGACGATGCGAATTCTTGATGCTCCCACTCCCAGATCAACTAAATAGTCTTTGACGGCCTGGGCCCGACGTTTACCCAATTCCAGGTTATAATCCACTGTCCCACGTTCGTCACAATGCCCTTCAATCAGCACGCCGGCATCTTTATATTGCTTCTTCAGCATTCTGGCGTTTGCTTGCAACACGCTGGTCGCCGCATCGTCAATCGCATATTTATCAAAAGCAAAAAAGACATGCGACAGTCCGAAATCCGTCCCATCCTGCTTCGTCCGTTCCGTGTCTGTCATCATACCAGAGTCCCCTTCCACCATGTGGTCGGGATCTTTCATGAGGTCGGAAGACGTCAAACCCTGGATGTGGCCATTCTTAAAGACACTGCTTGTGCCAATTTCTTCTTCGGAAATACTCCCCATCTCTCCGTCCTGTCCCTGCAAAGTTCCTCTACTCATGACTTCCGCATGTTTCGATGTCTGACATGCCGACAACATCACCAGAAGTCCTGCGCCAGCAAGAACACAGACTAAGGAATTTCTGAACCTTACTACCAACATAGAACGTACTCCTTTCATCACATTTTCTCCGCATTGAGACTTATAGCCACGCACCTTAATGACTGTCCGATCGTTCCTGGTTTGTCGCACGTAACCATCTTCACTAACCAATTCTGCAAATGCTCTAAAACTGCAAAAATGTATGGGATGTGAGAAGGTCCGGCTCTCCCGAACCCGTACTGGAAGCAGGAGACCTGTCTAATGGACGAAACAGTAAACGAAACAGCTCACATTGTCAACACAATAGACCGTTCCTTCTCTCGCAACTTCGGCGCGCAATCTCCGGTCCGCTTCCTCATGCAATCAGCTCACTCCAAGCGCCGCGGGTGACGGACTGATACGCTGCCTTGACGAACATTTTCTCTCGTCAGGTTAATTATCTATCCTTCCCTGTGCTATATTCTGAAATGTGATGTGACTGAAGGCGCATTCCAGAGCATTCCAGAGTCATTCGCCTCTATGCTTTCATGATTACCGTCCAACACATTTCGAAACGCTACGGAACGCACACGGCTCTTCATGACGTGACATTTCACGTCAACAAGGGTGAAATTCTGGCTTTCCTTGGTCCAAATGGCGCCGGGAAAACCACGACCATGCGCATTCTGGCCTGCTTTATGCCTCCCAGTGAAGGCATGGCCAGCGTCGCGGGGTTTGCGTGCCTGGAGCAGCCCATGGAAGTCAAACGACGTGTCGGCTATCTGCCTGAAACCCCTCCCCTCTATCAGGAACTCACCGTTGATGAGTATTTAACGTTCGTGGGTCGAGTGAAGGCGTTGACGCCAAAACGGGTCGCTTCCCGAAAGGCCGACGTGATTGATCAGGTTGGACTGGGCCCCGTGCAACGTCGCGTGATTGGACAGCTTTCCAGAGGCTATCGTCAGCGTGTCGGTCTGGCCCAGGCGCTGATTCATGACCCACCGGTGCTGATTCTGGATGAACCGACCGTAGGGCTTGATCCCAAACAAATCATCGCAATGCGAACGCTGATCAAAAGTCTCGCCGGATCACACACCATCATCATGAGCACGCATGTGCTTCCCGAGGCCACGGCAGTATGTGATCGCGTCGTCATTATTCACCAGGGTCGCATCGTCGCTGAAGATTCGCCGGAGCAGTTATCCACCCGGTTACGGCAAGTCAAGAAGATAAGCCTCACCGTCAAACAGCCCGCACCGGACTGGCACGCACGCCTGAAAACGATTCCCGGCGTGCTCAACGTCTTTCCGGGTTCCACGCCCAATACCTGCACAATTGACGGTCATCCGAAACGGGACCTCCGGGAAGCACTCTCCCAATACGTCGTGAGTCAGGGATACGGCCTCCTCGAACTCAAGCCCCTTTCCCTTTCCCTGGAAGACGTGTTTCTCCAGCTCACGCAACAGGATGAAACATCCGGGATGCATGCGCCCGGCCAGCCCGATCCTTCCCCGCCGCCAGGCCAACGCGAGCGAACGTCGGCATGACACCGTTTCACGCCATGCTCGCCAAAGAATTGCGATGTATGTGTGTATCACCCGTTGTCTATGTCGTCGGAGCGATCTTTCTTTGCGTGTCCGGGCTGATCGCCCACCTCATGATGGCAAACGCGGGCCAACAAGCGGTTCGGTTGTTACAAATCCAAAATGCCTATCCCCAGCTTAACCTGAATGCGCTGGTCTTCCGCCCGATGTTTTACAGTTTGGAGTTCGTTCTCATGTTTCTCCTCCCCGTCCTTGCGATGCGCGTGTTTGCGGAAGAACGGAAATTGCTTACGTTTGAACTCCTGCTCACCTCCCCCATCGGGATTCACGAAATTATTTCGGCCAAATACATGAGCGTCCTCTTGATCTATTTGGGCCTTCTCTCCCTGACGGGACTCACCCCGCTTCTGCTGTCCCTGTTCGGCAGTTTCCATTGGGGGCCTGTGGCGACCGGGTATATGGCTCTGGCGTTACAGGGCGGATTGTTCCTGGCCTGCGGCGTCCTGGCCTCTGCCATGACGACAAACCAGGTGGTGGCGGCTTTTTTAGGTTTCGGGATGATTCTTGTCATGTGGCTCATCGGTGAGCTGGGTTCATTGTCAGGAAACACGGCAACCGGCACTGTTTTGTCCTATCTGTCTTTCCACGAACATTATGACCGACTGGTTCGTGGCCTCGTGGAGGCCAGGGATGTTGTCTATTACCTGTCTGGCATCGTGCTGATGTTGTTCATTGCGCACCGAATCGTTGATTCACACCGATGGCAGTAAACCACCTCGTATCCATTCTGGGCATTGTTGGCACAGGACTCGGCCTGGGCGGACTCGTGTTTTCGCAAATCAACCCTGGTCGGCCTTCCACCACCATGCTGCTGGAAGGCGTGGCCTTGCTCTGCCTCACCGTGTACCTCGCAGGAAACTGGAAACGACTCAAGACTTTTTCCGGCTCCCGATCAACGCGACTTGGCTTGAACAACATCCTGGCCATTGTCCTCATGGCGGGCATTCTGACCCTCATCAATTTTCTGACCATTCAACACGGCGGCTGGTGGGACTTCTCCGAAACGCAACATTTTTCACTGGCCCCGCAAACCCTGCAAATACTCGGACACCTCGAAAAAGACGTGAAGGTCACGGTCTTTTCTCATCAAGGCACTGAAGGTTTTCGAACCTATCGGGATTTGCTGGAGAGCTACATGCATGCCACTCCGAGAATGTCTGTCACCTATGTTGATCCTGAACAAGAACCAGCCAGGGCCCGCGAATATGGGATTTCCCAAATGAACACGGCCGTCTTTGAAGGCGGCGGCCACACCGTCCAGGTCACCAGCCCCACGGAAGCGCAACTCACAAGCGCGTTGATCCGCATGACAAAAGAACACGTCAAACGCCTTGTCTTTCTGGAAGGGCATGGCGAACGCCAAATCACGGACCGGGAACGGGGCGGATTTTCAACGGCCCGGGAAAAACTCGAGGCTCAAGGATACGGGGTCGCACGCGGCTCACTCCAACACGACCCCAATCTTCTCCGGGACACCGACGTACTCATTCTTTCCGGTCCTCGTGAATCCCTTGCCAACGACGCACTCCAACGGATCACGCATTTTGTCGCCGAGGGGGGGCGGCTCCTTGTCCTGCTTGATCCCCGTACCGCAACCGGACTTGACGAATGGATCGCGCAATGGGGCATCACGCTGGGGCCTGGGATTGTGGTGGATCCCGAGGATCGTATCGCCCAGGGAAGTCCCACAGCCTTACTCGTTCGTCGCTTTACCAATCATAAAATCACCCAGGGGTTTACCACTCCTCTGGTGCTGCCCGTCTTGCAACCGGTGTCGTTTGACTCATCATCCGCCACGAATATGGCTTTTACGCCTCTTATGCACTCCTCGGAACGCAGTTGGGCTGAAACGAATTTTGACCGGAACACGGCTCCTGACTATGAAGAAGGGCGGGACGTCAAAGGTCCGTTTGCCCTCGCGGGTGCCCTGGCACGAAAAACGGACTCGCCAGAGTCACCCGATACGCCTTCGCTGGCGGTCATCGGCAATTCAGCGTTTGCCAGCAACGCCTATATCATGTTTCCGGGCAACGCCGATTTTTTCCTGAATACCATTGCCTGGCTGGCGGATGAAAGCACGTTGATTGCGGTCGGCCCCCAGGCATCTTCATTCGCGCCTTTTATTCCCAATCCCGCACAAGAGCACATGCTGTTTGCCGTGCAAGTCTTCTCGGTTCCTTTCCTTCTCCTTGTTCTGGGTATCACGGTTTGGCGGTGGCGACGGCGCCTCTAGCCCGGACAGGCTTTCCATGACAAACGTTCGCACCACGATTTTTCTGGCGATCATCTTCCTGGCGCTTGGCATCTACGTATCGACCATCGAAATGCCCACCATGGAAGCCGAAACGGCGCGACAGGCCGACGCCCAACGCCTTCTGCGTTTTGATTACCGGGATGTGACGCATCTGGTCTATGCCACGCAAACCGAACGCATTGAGATGAGTCGCGACACACGGAATCGCTGGCGGATTGTGAAGCCGATTGCGGCCAGAGGCGATGCTCGCGAGATCGGAAAGGTGTTGCGCGCCCTGGAAATTGGCAGGGTCGCCCGGGTGATTGAGGAGCAGGGAACAACACTCACACACTACGGGTTGCAATCGCCTCGGGTGACCATGGCCATCACGACGAAGGATGCTGTCGAAACGCTGGCGCTGGGTGACACGGGACCCCTCTCATCCACCCTGTACGCCCAGCGTGGATCAGATGAGAACATTGTGTTGACGACGCTCTCGGTCGCGGATTTTCGGAAAAAAACCCTGCACACCTTTCGCTTGAAAGACATTGTCCTGTTCAATCCCGCCGATGCCGAACATATCCAACTTCAGACACCGGATCAAACCATCATTCTGCAGCGTGGGATGGCGTTCCATGGCCCGGTGTCAACCTGGAATGTCACGTCTCCGATTCAGGCCCAGGCCGATAAAACCGCCGTCGGCGTTTTGCTCATGATTCTCCAGGATTTAACCGCGACCGGATTTCTTGATTCACGGGCCGACAAACAAGCCCTGCTGAACACGCTTCACGCTCCCTGGCTGACGGTCACGGTACAGACAAAGCGAAAGCGTCACGCCATGACGTTTTTTTCGCCGGCTACCGCTGACGACGACGCCTATGTCGTGACGTCGGCGAATGAGCCTGTTTATCGCATACCGTCAGGCACACTCAAACAATTACCCCGTGAGGTTTTTCTCCTTCAGGACAAACGTTTATTTGGAATGGAAGGCAAAGACATTGCGCTGTTCACTGTGAAAACCGGCGACCGGCGATACACCCTGATCCGGCAACATGGGGAATGGCATCTTGAAGGAAGGGAATCGGAGAGCGTGAACCAGCAGCAAGTGTCGTTGTTTGTCAGCCGCCTTGTTGATCTTCCCGCAGAAATCTCCGTCAGTCCGACGAAAAGCGATCTGGAACAATATGCCCTTGCTCCACCCACTCTTGAAATCGTCGGCATTGACAGCAGAGGACGTCAGCGCGGACATCTGGCGTTGGGAACGCGGGGCAAAGGCCTGGTCTATGCCATGGGGTCCGGATTGCCCGGTATCTATCAGGCCCGCTCCATCATTTTGACCCAACTCCCTTCTCTCAAACAAGAAACAACCCGTTAAAGATGGCGCTGGGGGGGAGCCCCCCATCGCGGCCCACTTACCCCCCCTCATCGACCTCTCTCCCCTCCGTCATTCTCGAGCCCTGCTCGGGAATCCAGGCCCTCATTTTCTATGCCGTGCGTCTCTTTCTTTTTCCGTCATTCTCGTGGCATCCACGGGAATCCAGGCCCTCCCGTCCTTCCTTCCCTCCGTCATTCTCGGGGCATCCCCGGGAATCCAGGCCGCCATTGTCGGTGTCGGGCGTGTCTTTCTCCCCTCCGTCATTCTCGAGCCTTGCTCGGGAATCCAGGCCGCCATTGTCAGTGTCGTGTCTTTCTTTTTTTCGTCATTCTCGGGCCTTGCTCGGGAATCCAGGCCCTCCCCCCCCCCATCCATCCGTCACCCACGTCCCCAACCCACTCCCCCCAAATTAAAGAAAAAATCCTGCCATATTTTTTGCGGATCATGGCTACCCAATACCCGCATCTGGCCTTCACAAGGGAATGTGTATTGAACCAGTACATGCACTTGAAACTTTTGTGGAATCTCTGTACGTTTCAGCGTTACATCTTGCCCGAAGCATCGTTACACAACCATTCTATTTGTCAGTTCACCATGGAGGAAACCATGCCCGATCGGTTGAATATCTGCTCGTTCACGTTGCTGGTCGTGCTCTTGATTCACGGGGCCCCTGCCATCGGGCACGCGAAGGAAACCGTGGTCCATGCCACCTTGACCCAGGCACCCCAGGTTCCTCCGCCCATCACCTACACGGCACCCGCTCGCGTCGTGGTTCATTTTGAAGCCCGGGAATTTACCGCACAACTCACGGACGACCAGTCCTACAAATTCTGGGGGTTTAACGGGACAGTTCCCGGGCCAATGATCCGGGTCCGCGTGGGCGATACCGTCGAATTCCACTTGAAAAACCACAAAGACAGCATATTTCCGCACAACATTGACATCCACGCCGTGAACGGTCCCGGAGGAGGAGCGGCAGTGAATCTCGTGTCTCCGGGCCAGGAAGCCGCCTTTGCATTCAAAACACTGAACCCTGGCCTCTTTATCTATCACTGCGCCTCACCCATTCCCAACATCCCGGCTCACATTGCCAACGGCATGTACGGGTTGCTTCTGGTGGAGCCGGAACAGGGGCTTCCTGCGGTGGAGAAAGAATACTACGTTCTGGAAAGCGAATTCTTTACCATGCCCTCGAAAGGGAACAACGTGCTGGAGTTGTCAATGGAAAAAGGGCTGGCCGAGCATCCTGATTATGTTGTGTTTAACGGTCGCCAGGGGGCCCTGACCGGCGAAGGCGCGCTCACCGCACAGGTCGGGGAGACCGTCCGACTCTATGTGGGCAACATTGGACCAAACGGCACGTCATCCTTTCACATCATTGGCGAGATTTTTGACACCGTCTACGTCGAAGGCGCCATTGGCGGCCTGGTCAATCACAACGTGCAAACCACGTTGATTCCCTCGGCGGGAGCCACCATCGTGGAAATGAAAATGGATGTCCCAGGAGATTATCTTCTGGTGGATCACAGCATCTTCCGCGTGGCCAAAGGAGCTGTCGGAATTTTATCAGTGACAGGGAACGAACATGCCGAAACATTTCGTAGCATCCACATGGCCCGGTAAGCGACGGATCGCCGGGGCACGACGTTGCTGTGACTTACGAAGGATTCGGCGCCATGAAGACCAGCACCCGCAGTCTGGCTCCGGAGTTGTTGACAACGGCATGTTCTTCTCCGGCCGGCGCGAACGTCCCCTGGCCGGTAGCCAGGACGTGCTCCTCATCGCCAACTCGAAATGTGCCTCGGCCTTCTAACACGAAATAGATTTTGTCTTCATCGGCATGAACGTGTCCCTTTTGTTCCTGACCCGCTTCAAAACAATACACGTCGCAAAAAAATCTCGGCGTGGCAAACACAGTCTGTTTCTTCATTTTTTCACCGGAAAACCCCTGAAAATCAGCCATGCTGACGATCTTCATCCGTGACCCTCCCCTGTAGTAAATATTGAAAAAACCAGGATGGTATTCCACCCTGCCCCATCCATGACAGGCGGGAAACCCGCCCCACCCCCGTCGATAGCGGCTCCGCCGCCGGTTCACATACCTGGATTCCCGTGGCGGCCACGAGAATGACAGCGAAAGAACGACATACACGACAATGACGGCGAAAGAAAGACACGTCATGCTTGCTGGCCTCCCCGTCCGTCATTCTCGCCGCAGGCGGGAATCCAGGCCCGTTGTTCGCAATGAAAACCTGGATTCCCGTGGCGGCCACGAGAATGACGGAGGGGAGACAATACGCCCGAGAAAAACGGAGGGGATGGTTGCGGCGTAGCCGTCGGGTTTTTTGCGGCTTTGCCGCCATCATGACGGCGGAAGAAAGACACCGCGGCACGGAGAATGAGGGCATGGATTCCCGTGGCGGCCACGAGAATGACAGCAAAAGAGCAAACCCAGTAACGGCAACCTTTCGCCACTCTCGCCGCTCCCTTCTTCGCCATTCTCGCCACTCTCCCCGTCCGTCATTCTCGCCGGCAGGCGGGAATCCAGGCCCGTCTTTCCCTCCCATCCCGTCAGGCAACAAAAAACCTCTCCGGATTCATGCAGGCATCGTCAGGATTTTGCCATGAAACCTTCAATCATGATAGCGTGAGCCGGTCATATTCACACTGCGGTGCATGATGCGAGGCATCCACATCCCCATGATAAGCCGGATGATATTTTTGATCGGCATTGTGTCATGCCATCTGTTCGCAGCGGGCGTACAGGCTGCGGAAACATTGCCGGGCGAGTATCAAGTCTTACACGACGAGTCGTCTCTTCACAGTGACGGAAAAGTTCTGCTTGTGGAATTTGCTGATTTTTATTGCCCGCATTGCCATCTTTTTGACAGGACTGTGGCATCAACGCTGGACAAAGAATTTGGTGATCGTCTGGAAGTGCGCCTCGTCGGTTTTCCCGTGATTCGCGGACCCCTCCCCACGGCCTTTGCAATGTATGAACAAGCCAGAATGATGGGGAAAGGCTCCGCAATGAAAACCGTGCTGTTCCGAACGATTCATGACGACAAGGTCCGTATTTTTAATAAAAACCTGCGCAGACTTCTGTTGAAGGAAATTGGTCTGGACCGCAACACGTTTGAAGCCGGACTGGCAAGCGGCGAGCCTTACAAAGCCTTTCACAAAGGAAAGACCTGGGGCGTGCGAGTCGGCGTAACACACACACCGACTGTCGTGCTTGATGGCAACCTGAAGATTGAAAATCTTCGCATTGACAATTTTCGCACCATCATCAAAGGCATTCTCAAAAACGACGGCGTCCAACAGGCGCAGTCCAATCTGGACATTCGCTGACCACAGGGACGAACCGGAAAAGGGTTCTTGACATTGCAGGATGAGGCGCCGCTCATCCGGACACCGGAGGGACACCCATGAGTAAAAAGAAAACGCCTAAAATTTCCTTTCCGGAAATGGAAACCATGCTTGAAGGCATGAATGAATTGCTCACTGATGAGTACGGCAATCCCCTGCCACCCGAACATCCGCAGGTGAAAAAATTCAAAAATCTTGCCGAACAAATCGGCAACAACGCGGCCTCCTTACAGGAACACGAGAACAGCGAACCATTGTCCGGACATGCCTGAACGGATGCCTCAATGTACCCACTCCTCCCGGTCGCTGCCTTCGTTGTGTCTGCATTCGCCGGTTTTCGCCGTTTTCAGGAACAGATGTATGAGCGGATACAGACGGGACACTGATCCGCCAGCGACAAGAATACCTTTCACGCGTTCTCCTCTGCGAAAACGTTCCACCCATCACATGAGACAGAACAGACACTATCATATTCAGAATCCGTTGGGGCATAACAGCATGAACATGACCCTGGCATTGGCGATCCACGATTTGAGAGGACACACACCGACGCATCATCAATCGGTGGGATGAAGAACAAGAAAATGGCGCGTTCTCAAGCTCACCGCAACAGGCGCTTGAGGTTCCCTGCGCAATCCGCTATAACCAGTTGGAAAATCGCAAACAAACCAAATGCGGAGAGGTGGCCGAGTGGCCGAAGGCAACGGTTTGCTAAACCGTCGTAGGTTAATCCCCTACCGCGGGTTCAAATCCCGCCCTCTCCGCCATTTCAGTTCACCAGAACGCTCAAGCGGTTTGCTCCTTTGAGACATACTCCGTCTCGTAACCCTCCGGGCATGCCCTTCCTTCTCGCGCATCATACCGACATGCCTGGCTTCACGCTCACACCCTGTTTCCAGTTCCAACGGGTTCACCGTCATGCGTGAACAACGGTGGGAATCCCGTCAAACGCTGAATTTTTCTCAAGTCCTCGGCATGCTTGATCGGCTTCAGTCCAAAGGACTGCATCCTGTCGATCCTGAAAAAGAAATCATCTGCTACATTGAAGAATGGCCGGTGCCGACTCCTTCTGCCATTCAACAATTAGAGTGCTGGACAACTGAAGACGTGACCATGGTCCACGTCATTGATGCATGGAACGGTGATTTTTTTCTTCTGGCCGGGCGGCATCATTCCACGTTTCGACGCCATCAGGCCATGGACACCTATTGTTCAATCAGCCACCCGTGGCGTCTGTCCGGCCCTTTGGTCACGCTACATCCCCTGGCCATGCTCTGGGTTGGATTTCGCCAAACCCACTCATTCATCAGACTCCGACTGCACACCACCGAAGTGATGACTCCGGGTGACATGCACGCTTCCCACCTCCAGTCGGTCTGGCTGGAAGAACGGCAAGCCGCATTTCAGGAAGGGATTACCCTTCTCGATCTCCCGGTCACCGCTTCGATCCACAAAGACCAGGTTGTGCTGCACAACGCCCAGCGCGAGGTCCCGTTTTTTTGTTCCTGGCCCGATGCATTTGGACCGTGTCAGTTTGAATTCAATTCCCCTGATCCATTTGCCTTTCTTGTGTCCGCCAGCGGACTGGCGTCCACGCATCACCTGCCGACCGCGAAGGTTCGAATATATTTGACGGGATTTTCCGATGACGCCTTGCATGAGTTCAAGGCCATTGAACCCGAGGCCCACCGAATCTTCCGCTGCTCCGTTCATGCCTGCCTCACCGATCTCCCCGAACTGTCAACCATTGTTGGACAAGGCGGTCGCCTGTACACCACAATTTCCGAATTTCACACGCAATCAATATTTCCTCGTCACCCGGACGCCGTTATCGTCATCGGTCTTGTGGGCACAGAGGGCCGCTATCAGCTTGAAGTGCGACTGAACATGTTGCCCTTCCCGATGGATGACGTGACCCGCTGGCTTGAGGATTTGTGCATGTATCCCATGACCTATGCCCCGCTTTCCCCCTTTCCATAATCCATCGTGCCATCGTCACCCAAAAACTTTTCCGCTTCTTGTAAGACTTCCTCAACGGTAATCAATTTCATGCAGCTCTGCTCTCCACGGGAGCAGCCGGGATAAAAGCACTCGCGACAATCAAGCCCTTTATAGACGGTGTGAACCTGTGTGCCTCGCGGCCCCCAGACTGCCGGATCGGATGGGCCAAACAGGGCAACAACGGAACATCCAACAGCGGCGGCCATATGCATCGGTCCCGCATCGTTGCCGATAAAGAGACGGCAATGCTTCATCAGCGCCGCCAATTCCAAAAGGCTCGTTTTGCCAATCAGTGAAACGAAGGGACATTTCGCATACTGAAGAATCTCCGTTTCCAGCGACTGTTCATGCCGGCTTCCGACCAATATGGCACGGAAGCCCTTGTCATATAACGCATCTCCCAATGCCGCAAATCGTTCGGCTGGCCACGCCTTAAACCAATAACGAGCCGCAGGATGGATCATAATCCATGGCTGCCCGGATAGCCCAACGGTTTCCAACGTATGGAGAGCCGCGCGGGTCTCATCCTCCGACACCGAGAGTCGCGGATTATCGGGAACATCGCGTATTCCCAAACCCTCCAGGACCTTCGCATGATAATCAACCATATGCATGGTTCCATACAGTCCTTCCACGCAATCCGTATAGCACCAGCGACGCCACCGACGCTCATGGTGTAACCCCAGGCGAACGGGAGCCCCTGTCACCGCGCTGATGAACGCCGAACGATCTCCGTCCGTCAGATCAATCACACAGTCATAGCGCCTGGACCGAAGCCTATGGAGAAATCGGATTTGAGACCGGAGGGAACCGCGCGGCAACGCAATGACGTCTTTCAGTCTGGAGTCGTGCGTCAACACGGCTTCCGTACCGGCATTCACGAGGCAGGAAATGTCGGCATGTGGAACATGCCGCGCTAACAGCGAAATGACCGGAGTCGAAAGAAGGACATCTCCAATATACCGGAGCTTGATAATCAGAATATTGTTTATTGGCATTTTCCGTTGGAAAATATTCGGAAACGCGTGATATTGGCCTGTTCGCAAGAATGCTGGCCATCATGCCATTCGTGACACAGTGGCCGTGTTGTTCTTTGCACACGATTGAGAGGCCCTGGTCGCTACAGGCATGGACAGCATGGCCGCACACCACAATAAAACGAATCTTCCTTCAACCGATGAAGAAAAGTGACCATTAAATAACGCAGTGGCCATCCATCCGAGAAGTATGGACAGACCCATGAATCTATAAAACGGTTCGGTTTTCTGAAAAAAACAGGAAATAATAAAGGCCAGAAATGCGGCCAAACCAAGTATCCCCTGCTCTGCAAGCATAAACAGGTATTGGTTATGCGGATCATCTGTGACAATGCCTTTCCAACCCTCAATGCCCGCAACCTGTTTCGCATACTCCGCTTTGAAACCCTTTAATCCATGACCAATGATCGGTGATTGTTTGATAACAGGCAGGGTGTTTTTCCAAAATATGACCCTAAGACCAGCAGAAGTGTTTTCGCTGGAATGTTCCGCATTCATCATATTTTTCAAACCTGTGGTGATTTGATAGTGCGGCATGGGGAACAGATAGAAAATGCCAGCGATGATTGCCAAAAGAAGCGGCGTAATGACAAGAGATTTTTTTCCGCCCGCGTACAGGCCAAAGCAACCAACAAGCACGATCCCCAGCAGATACCCACTTCTGCCGATTGAGATAATAACGCTGTTCGATATGGTAACGAGAAAACATCCCATCAGTAGTCTTTTAATTTTCGATGAAATCCCCTTGTGGTATATGGCCATGCACACCGACGCAAAAGCCACAACGAAAAAAATCATGCTCTGCGTTGCGTGATTCCTCAAAATGCCTTCTGCCGGCTTATGGATGGTGATCCCGCTAATCCAGGAAAACCATGACAAAATTCCTATGCCGGTGACTGAAAAGATAAAGACAAGCAAAAAACGATCTTTCAACAAAGAGGTATTGATAAGCGATATGGCAATAGGCAACAAGAGAATCTTTCGACAGCCTCGAATGACTTCCAGCTTGAGCTCCCAATTTGCGCTACTCCAAAAACTTGAGATCATGACGATGAAATACAGGCAGAAACCAAAGATGACCATAGGTTGCGACAGGCTGTCGACAAACCGTTTTCGCAATTCAGGAGTAACGATGAACAACAGATACAGCACGACTTCCAGCAAGCCTGTCAGGGTCGGAGATAGCACGTTCACAAAAAGCAGAGACAACAGCACGTAAGTGGCCCAGACAGTCGTGCGACAGCTTTCATGTTCAATGGTATTCACTTATGACCTCATGGGTGAATTGGAGAAGTATTTCTTTATCCATCGCCTGACGGATTGATTTTTAAATTTCCTCCAGCGATAGCGCAATTGAATATACACAAGGTTCTGCCTGGAACGAGAACCGTCAATGGTGGTTTTGAATTGTCCGGTACAGCTTGCCTGTTGGATGATGGCCCGGCGGGGCCAGAAATGCGGGGCGCCGATCTCCTCATCCATCCGGCACATCAGGTGGTCGGCGGGCCACTGCACCGCATGACGGTTCAGCCATTCCAGCCGTCTGCGAGCCAGTGTTCCGTCAATGATGAAACCTTCTGCGGTGGTCATTCGGTGAGGGATAAGCGTTGACGGAGACTCCCAAAAAACTTTTGGCAGTTTCGTGTCAGCGCCCCCCAGAAATATCAGATATCCGGGCGACAATGTATCCGCAGCACGTATGATTTCAAGCATCGCCTCTCTAAAATCATCATTGAGTATGGCATCGTCTTCCAAAACAAGGGTGCGATGAAGACCGTCCGCCACCATTTTTTTCCAGACGGCGATATGTTTGAGAACCAAAGACTTCCCGGACATTTCCATGTCGTCGTGAGAGAAGATAGCCAAATCCCCTGTCTGCAGATCCGGAACGTCAAAATCAAAAACAAACTCAAAACTGATATTGTGTTTCCCCAGTTCCCTTGTAATATGGTTGATTCGGTCGGAAAAGGACTTCACGCTAAGCACAAAAACCCTGTCAATGCCTTGTAACGCACTCATAAATTTGGGAATCTCTTCGATGTCGGCATTGCGCTATCGCGTCCCGGCCCGCCTGATCCGGATGAACAATCCTTCGGACGCGCCCACACACTGCACAAAAACAGCTTTCGTGGGCGCAGGCTCCAACCCTTTCGCGCTTACCCATGAAAACCGTGGAGTAGCACCTCTTTATAGAATCGTGGATTGAGCCACCGATTGCGCCGCCGTCGCAACGGCATCGCGGCATCTATCCGTGTTTTCATCGCACTGGGATGTGTACCCTTGTAATTTTTGAGAATATCATACTTCGGATATTCGGAACGCACGGCGGCATATAACGCAATATCACTTGCAGACATTTCTTCACCATGGTGCCGGCTGGTCTGGTCTTGCAACTTCGCTTTCAGGAAATGGGATTTCCTGGCATAGCCATAATGAAAGATCCGCGCCTTGATGAGTCGCTTATACGGGAGGGCTTTGATCATCCGGTCAATGTCTTGAGGAAAAAAATCACAACCATCGGTGGCTGAACGTATGCCGCAATGATTGCGGATGATACGCGTAGCTTTTCTGTACATCCAGGGATCCAGACTCCAATAGTCTCCCTTGAATTGCATCATTCGCAGCACCAGCCCCAACACGTCCTGATGAGGCAGATATCGTTCCATCGCGTGCTGAATTTCCGGATAATCGTCTTCATGCAGCACTTCATCGCCCTGAATGAGCATCGCCCAATCGCCGGTACAATGCGATAGGGCGATGTCTTGTTGTATGCCAAATACCGTACCGTCCGTGCGCAATGATTCATCCCATTCCGTTTCAATAATCTTCATTTTCGGTGTGTCAATTGATTGCACGAGCGCCAACGTCCCGTCATCGCACTTTCCAACGTTCACGACAAATTCATCCACAATCGGCAACACCGACGTAATAGCTTCAACGATCGGAAAATCAAATTGAACGGCATTCCGAATAAATGTAAATCCGCTGACCTTCATACAAAGACCTTTCTTCTCTTGCGAGACGCCACATGCATGTCAGGCACCACGCGACCCATTCGTATGCACGATGTCAATGTGATGATCGGACAAGAGAGCAACCAGTTTCACCATGGCCCAGGGATACACCGGCTTGCCCATCACAAGCAGATGGTGAGGAACGTGGCACACTCCTGCCCGCCGAGCGACATTGATGATTCGGTCTGAAAAATCCGAAGCGATCTCATGCGCTCCTCGTCGCTTCCCGGAATTTGGCGTACTTCACAAACGTATAGTACGCGTATAGACCGGAAAGAATCAGCCCTGGCGTTCCATCCATGAATCCTCTTCGCAGCACGTACATTTTCAGAAACGTAAACAGGGGATGCGAGAACAGTTGGTGAATGCGAAACCGTCTCCGCCGCTTGACCATTTCTTTCGCCATTAACGTCGAATAGCGGCCCATTTTCATGAGAAAATGATCAATGTCACGAAAAGGATATTGATCAACATGCGCGCGCAGATATCCGGCTCGGCCGTCCAGTTCGTAGGTTTCATGCACCAGGTCCTGTGTATAGCGCATACGGCCTTTGTGAAAAAATTGCGGTTGCCGGTAATCGGGATACCACCCGCATCGTTTGATTCGCCGGCCTAAAAAATAGTTCCGACGAGGCACGAAAAAGGCCTGCGCGTCGGGCCCGCGTTCCAGTTGCAGGCGAATTTCCTCGCGAATCTCCTCCGTCGCCCGTTCATCGGTATCCAGGCTGAAGATCCAGTCATGCGTCGCATGGGCCACCGCGTCATTGCGAAGTGTTCCAAATCCGGAGAATTCATGCTGGAAGACGTGCTCGGTATATTCACGACTAATGGCTGCCGTGGCATCCGTACTGTACGAATCCACGACAATCAATTCATCAGCCCATTTCACGCTCTCAAGACAGGCGCGCATATTAGGCTCATCGTTATACGCAATGATAACCGCTGATAGTTTAGGTGCCATCGTATTTGCCAACGCACGTTGAACACGCGAGGAGCTTCCGTGCCCGCAGGTGATCACACATGAAAAGCCGCAGCCGTTCTCTTCACAACACGCATCGTCTTTCGGCTTCAGACGCCCGCCAGCATCCGTTTCGCCCGACCCACCACGTCCTCAACCGCAATAGAATCCAGACATTCCAGATAATACGCATTATGGCATTGACGCAACCCACAAGGGCGACACGCGGTTGTGGAACTCACCATCGTCACGTGGCCGGCTCCATAGGGGCCGGTGGCTTTGGGATTCGTGGGTCCGAAACATGCCAGCACGGGAACCCGACAGGCGGCAGCCACGTGGATCGGCCCGGAATCATTTGCGATCAACAGGCGGACTCTATCAAAGATCAGACTTAATTGGCGAATCCGTGTTTTTCCAACCAGATTGACTAACGCGGGACCAAGCGCCATGGAAAAAGGCCGGACGATGGAGCGGTCGTCCGGCGATCCGAGCAGCACGATTTTCATATTCTTGTGTTTCGCCAACGCCGCCGCGGCCTTCACAAACCGTCCAACCGGCCAGCGTTTCATCGTCTGTCTTGAGGTTGGAGCGATGGCAATCAGCTGATCGTGCGGCGCCACTCCGGCCTCCGCGAACAACCGATTGATCACGGCTTGATCGTTCTCCAATCTCGGCAAGACAAACCGAGGGGCGTCAGTGGACGCACCAAACAATGCGGCCATGGCGAGGTTGCGGTCAACCGCATGCATATCCAGCAACCGCCAGTGCGTGTTGCGGTCATTCGGCAACCAAATCCGATGCGTATACAGCCATGGGCTGCCCTCCCGTCCTCCGGCAAACCCCACCCGAACCGGAGCCCCTGACAACCGGGCGATCAGACCGGACCGAAACAGACCTTGCAAATCAACCACGCAATCAAAGGCTCGCGCGCGCACTGTGGCGATGAGCGAACGCCACGAACGGACACAAAAATCCACGGAGATGACTTCGTGCAGGTCGGGATGCCCTTCCAGCAATTCCGCCCATTCCGATTTGACCAGCCAGGAAATCCTGGCGTCGGGCAACACCGTTCGTAACGCACTGACGACCGGCAGGGCATGGATAATATCGCCCATAGAGCTGGGCTTGACAATCAGCAGGTTTTTAGGTTGGAGCATCGCCATGCGTTGCGACAGCCGGCAAACAGAAACCCGTGCCTAGAGCGAACCGGGACCTGAAGACTGTGTCCAATCCCCAAGAATCCATGAGACGGCATCGGAAAAACAGGTCGCAACGAAATCAATCAACACCCGTTGCGTGTGACAGATGGCCAATGATTCATCACTGCGAGGACCAGTCATCACCAAAATACCTTTGGCGCCGACGCGATGCGCCAACTCGACATCGCGGGATTGATCGCCGACCACGTAACTTTTTGACACGTCAATGGCATGACGGGCCGTGGCTTGCTCAATCATTCCGGGATTCGGCTTCCGGCACCGGCATCCGGCATCGGGATGATGCGGACAAAACACGATGCCATCCAGCCAGGCCTTTGACCGCGCGAGGCCGGACTTCAATTTCTCATGAATGGCTTCCAAATCCCCAAGAGAAAAATATCCGCGCGCGAGGCCGGATTGATTCGTGACCAGAATGACTTTCAGCCCCGCGCGATTTAATCGGGCCACGGACTCCGGCACCTGCGGAAACAATTCAAACGCATCGGGAGACGAAAGATAATTGACGTCGGGGTTCAACGTCCCATCACGATCCACAAACACCGCGACATGCGTTGCAGGTTTGGTCGAAAATTCCTTCACGTTCAGTCGACTGTCAGCGCATGACCCGCTTGGCCAGTATCCCCTGTGCGGCCTGTACCACCTGATCCGCCGATACGGACGTCATGCAACGATGATCAATGGGACATTCGCGAAGCAAACACGGGGAACAATCCACGGGGTTTCTGACAACCGAGGACAACCCATTATAGGGCGCCGTGGCCATCGGATCCGTTGACCCGAACACCGCGACGACCGGCACGCCCAACGCATTCGCCACGTGCATCGGCCCCGTATCGTTGGTCACAAACAGGCAACAGCGTTTCAGGACGGCCTTTAAGACCCGCAATGAAGTTTTTCCCGACAAGACCACGACGTTCGACAACATTCGTCGCGCGATGGCCTCACCCAATGCCTCTTCTCCCGGACCGCCGACAATCAGACACCGCACGGGATTCGGAGAGCGTTGACGGACATCAACCATTAACCGATCGGCCACCGAGGCAAATCGTTCAGGCAACCAGCGCTTGGCCCCACCATACACGGATCCCGGATTCAAGCCAATCAGAACCTCCGCAGCCCGGACACCATGTTCCTGCAGCAACCGGTTCGCCATGGTTTCTTCGGCTGGCGACACATACAGCCTGGGCTCCGGGGTGGACGTCTCTTGCACCAGCGGGGCCAGCATATGCATATAATACTGAACCTGGTGCAAAGCCCGTGTGGGATCCGGAAGCTCGACTGGATGCGTCAGCAACCACCTTCGACCATCCGTGGCATATCCATACCGCAACGCAATCCCGGCAAGCACACCCAGCAATGCAGCCTCAAAGGCATTTTGAAATAACAGGGCCAGATCATATTGTTCCCGTCGAAGACTCCGCGCCAACCTGATCGTTCCCCGCCAGCCCGCATGCGCATCGTGATGATCATAGATCACCACGTGATTCACGCCGGGATGGCCGACAAACAACTCGCCAATCACGGGACGAACCAGAACGGAAATTTCCGAATCCGGAAACGCTTTGCGAACGGCATCCAGAGCCGGGAGAGACATCACGGCGTCGCCCATCCAATTCGGGGCGCGCACCAGAATCTTCTTTATGCTGTCCGGTTGAATCGTCACGGTCCTGATCTCCATGGCTGTGGGAACATGTGCGTCAGGTCTTCTGACGCCGCTCAACATTCAATGTCTCGCTGTCTATGACAGACCCGACAACGCGTCTTCCAATCGGTTCCGACCATCAAGAAACTCCACCGCAAGAGACACGGCAAAGACGGGAACGGCCATGGACCACTGTGATTGAATTTTCACCAGATCCTTTTCCGTCGTGAGCGCCACATCCGGACGACTCCGTTCCACACGCCGAGCAAGCTCCCTGAACGTCGAAGAGGCATACGCCACATGGTCATGGAATACACATTCATCAACCACCTGAACGCCGAGTGCGTCTACCATCCGGCGAAACTGATTCGGGTTGCCGATTCCGCTGAAAATCAGTGCGCGTTTCCCCCGAACCATGGAAAGAGGCTGACGCACGACGGCTTCCGATGCCCCCACCAATGCCTGGGGCGTAAATCGCGTGGTAATGGGATCGAACCTGCAACCCATGGCCGCTTCCAGTGTTTCCACAACGCGGGGCACGGTTGCGGCATCATCCACACGGGTCAGGATAATCGTCGAAGCTCGTTTGGCTTCCCCAGGCGATTCCCGAAGCCTGCCCGCGGGAAACCACGCTTGCAGGCCATCTATATCGGAACTGTCAATCAACAATACATTCACATCGCGCTCAAGGCTCACATGCTGGAACCCGTCATCTAACACAAAACAGTCAACGGACATTTGCTGCAACACCCAACGCCCCAGTTGATAACGGTTGGCACCAACCGCCACGACCACTCCAGGGCAGCGACGCGCCATCAAATACGGTTCATCACCCGCCTCATGGGGTCCGGCAAACATGGACTCTCCATCGGACACCAGCAAAAATGTCTTCCGACTTGTTCGTCGGTATCCCCGGCTAAGGATGGCCACCTTCTTCCCTTGTTCCGCGAGCATGTTGGCCACATACATGGCCATGGGTGTTTTGCCCGTACCGCCCACCGTCAGGTTGCCCACGCTAACAACCGGACATGGCAACCGATGCCGCGGAAACCATCCGTGTTCGTACAGCCACGTTCGGCAACGCATCAGATATTCATACGGGACGGCAATCAGCAACTTCCATGCATTGGTCATTGGATGGTGAACACCCGGCGAGACCTTGCCAATGGCACACAAACCCCCTGGAGAACCAGGAAGGTTAGCGTCCACGAAAACCGATAATCTGTTCAATCATATTCATATTTTTTTCAACAACGCCCTGATTGTCATCAATGATTTTCCGCGCACGTTGTCCCATATGCGATAACCATGCCCGATCCTGCATACCTTTCAGAAACGTTTCGGTCAATTCCTGGACGTTATGGACCCGAATACCGCCTCCGGTTTCAACAAACAACTCCGCAATATCCTGACAATGATCGGTGTGCGGGCCAAAACAGACCGGCGTTCCCCAGGCCGCTGGCTCTAAAAGATTATGCCCTCCAACGGGTGCCAGCGTCCCTCCGACAAACGCCATCACGGCCAACCCGTATATCCGGGCCAGGTCGCCGCGAGTATCAAGCACAATGACGCGAGGCCCTCCGGTGCCGGGACGACAACCGTCCCGGAGTAACCGGCTCCATCTCGTCACCGGAAACCCAAAATCCTGAATGGCGCGAGCCAGCACATCACTTCGCTCAATATGTCGCGGGGCCAGAAGCAAAACGGCCTTGGGAACCGACCGTATCAATGCGCGATAACTTTCCAGAAGCATGACTTCTTCGGAAGGATGGGTGCTGCCCGCGACAATCAGCCTTTCGTCTTCCAGAAGCTCCAGCGCCGACCGTTCAATGACTCCCCCCGTGGACGGCTCTCCCTCTATCATCAGGTCAAACTTCATGTTCCCCGTCGTGTGCATCCGAGCGGCAGCGGCCCCCAACTCAACAAAGCGACGTTCATCCCGTCGGGATTGCAGAAGCCCCAATGACACCGTGGCAAGTACCTGCCGCATCAAGGGCCGAATCCGTTGATAGCGGGCAAAGGAGCGGGAGGATAATCGGCCATTCACGATAATGGATGGAAT
Organism: Nitrospirales bacterium; assembly: GCA_965207175.1. Taxonomy (GTDB): domain Bacteria; phylum Nitrospirota; class Nitrospiria; order Nitrospirales; family UBA8639; genus Bin75. The sequence continues at coordinate 423,424 of OZ242269.1, read as the reverse complement.
GCCGCGGCGACACAGCGCGCGCAACACATTCGGCCACAGTTCGGTTTCGACCACGAAAAACCCCATCGGGTTCAGAGACTCGATAAACCGGCGGACAATCCAGGGATAGTCAAGCGGCAAAAAACAATGGGTCGCCATGCCCGCCAGAAGTCGTTCAACGGCTTCTCGTCCGGTTTCCGTGACGGTTGAGACAACAAGCCTGATCTGGGGATACCGACGATGAAGGACGGTGACAAACGGCACAATGGCAGACACTTCCCCCAGTGACACGGCATGAATCCAGAGAACTTTTTCATCAGAAGGCCCACGACGAGGCAGAACCCATCCCATCCTTTGCAACAGGCCGGACCGACTTCGTTTTTTGATCAACAGAACGCCAAGCACAACGGGAAAGCCGAGAATCAGGAGGACATTATACAGACCATACCACATCTCGGTTGCCGGTTCTTAGCGGTGTACCAGGAGCACAATCAGGCTTTGCGTACCCAACGCGAGAGGCCAGGGCATGTGTGGTTGAACGCGCAACACCCGTCTTTCAATCAATCCGGCCGGTGTACCATCGCCCCGGCTTCGGACGACATGGTCGTGAGGGTGGCCTCGATCTCCCGCCGCATGCGTTCCATGGCCTCCGCATCAGCGGATCGGTCAACCCAGATCGGGGGGCCCCACAGAAACATTCCGCGCGAAAACGGATACGGGATCATAAACCGGTCCCAACTCGAAAGAGTTTTTTTTTTGAGCACGCAAACGTCAACGGGACGATCGGCATGCCCGTGGATTTGGCAAGGGCCAGCACGCCCGGCTGCACGACATGTCTGGGACCTTTTGGGCCATCGGGCGTGATGACAAGATCCACGCCTTGTCGCCCCGCGCGAATGAGTTGACGCAACGCTCCCGACCCTCCCCTCGTCGTTGATCCGCGGATCGCGCCAAACCCGAATTGCTTCACGATGCGATACACCAACTCCCCGTCGCGGTGCTGACTGATCAGAATCTTCGCGGCGGAACCGCGGTAGGCAAACGGCATCATCAATTGCTGCCCATGCCAAAACGCGATAATAATATGGCGGCCTTGCCGGTACAACCGATCAACGTGTTCAAATCCATTCACGCGCCACGACATGGATCGTCCAAGCATGTGCATCACCCTGGCACCGATGAGCGGGGACAGGTTCTCGTGTAGCCAGCGTATCATGGAGAAAGACTCGTGTTACGTGTACAACCGCACGGCGGATTCAGCCGGCGCGTCATGCCATTGCGTGTCATGCAGACGCTTGTACATTCCATTCCGACGAAGCAATTCATGATGGACTCCCGTTTCCACAATGCGTCCCGCATCCAGCACCACAATGCGATCGGCGCGCTGCACTGTGGACAGACGATGGGCAATGACAAACGTCGTGCGATTTTTCATCAGTTCGGCCAGCGCAACCTGAATATGTCGTTCAGACTCGGTATCCAGCGCCGACGTGGCCTCATCCAGAATCAACAGCCGCGGATTGCGCAAGATCGCGCGTGCGATGGCCAGCCGCTGGCGCTGCCCGCCGGAAAGTTTGACGCCGTTTTCTCCAATCGGCGTGTCCAGCCGATTGGGTAATGTCTCAATAAATTCCCAGGCATGTCCCGCCCATGCCGCCCGGATGATGTCTTCTTCGCTGGCCTCCGGTCGTCCGTATGCAATGTTGCCGCGGACGGTTTCATCAAACAGCATGGTCTCTTGAGAAACAAGGGCAATCTGCGCGCGCAGAGAGGCGAACGTGACATCCCTGATATCCCGCCCATCAATGAGCAACTGACCGTCAGACGGATCATAAAATCTTGGAATCAGACTCACCAGGGTGGATTTCCCGCTTCCGCTTTTGCCAACCAACGCGATGACTTCTCCAAAGTTGGCGGTGAGATTCACATGGTCAATGACCGGATTCTCTGCGTCATCGTAGCGAAAACTCACGTTCCGAAACTCAAAGGAACGCCAGATGCCCGGCAACGCCCTCCGGCCTCCATCATGGACAAATTCATGCTCCGTATCCATCATGTGAAACACTCGACTGGCGGCGGACAGGGCTTGTTGAATCACCGCATTGGCTCCCACGATTTTTTTCACCGGAGCATACGCCATAAACGTCGCCGCCAAAAAGGAAAAGAATTCTCCGGGTTTGATCTGGCCGTCAATAACCAACAGTCCTCCGTACCAGACAATCAGGGCAATCCCGCCAACCCCGATCACTTCCAAAAGCGGCGAGGCGAAGGCCGTGAGTTGAGCCGACTTGATACGGGCCCGCAGGAAAGACGTGTTACTTCTGCCAAAACGCTCTTGTTCAATGTGTTCCCCCCCATAGGCTTTGACGATGCGAATGCCGGCAAAGGACTCTTTTAACGTGGACGCCATGTCTCCCATTGATTCTTGTCCACTGGCGGCAAATTGTCGCAACCGCGGGCCGATTTTTATAATCGCATAGGCGGAAAACGGCATCACGACAATGAAGATCATCGCCAAACGCCAATTCTGATAAAACGCCACGCTCACCATCGCAAGAAAGGTCAGACTTTGCTGCAACACATCCTTCAGCACGCTGGGAATGGCAGAGGCCATTTCATTGACGTCGTTCACGATTCTCGCCACCAGGCGGCCACTCGTATAGCGATGATGAAACGTCAACGACTGCCGGAGGAACTGCCCAAACAACCGCTCGCGGATAGTGGCCACGGTTCGATGTCCCACATAACTCATTAAATAGGCTTGCCCGTACGCGAAAAAGCCTTTCAGCGTCGCCACCCCCAGAATCACGAAGGGCAGGATCACAAGGAGCGTCTGATTCTTCTCGATAAAAATCCCGTCCAGGACCGGCTGCACCAGCCAGGCATACAGACCCGACAGGCCCGCCACGCCGACCGAACACAAACAGGCCACCGCCACCCGAAACTTGTACTCGCGGAAGCAGGACACAATTCTGAAAAAAATGGTCATGCCTGACATTCAGCCAACACCTCTTCCGCTGCCCGACGGGAGGCCCCGGGCGTTCCAAGCTGCGCGCGAACGCGCCCAAAGGCTTCTCGCATGTGCTCATACTGTACGCGGTCATTGAGCAATCGAAGGACCTCTTCGCCAAGTCGTTCCGCCGTGGCTTCCGATTGCAGCAATTCCGGGACCACCCTGTGCCCGGCCACCAGATTGACCAACCCGACGTGTTCAACGTTCAGAACCATTCTGGAAAGACAATAGGACGGCCATGACATCCGGTATGCGAGCACCATCGGGGTACCGACCAAGGCCGCCTGCAACGTGGCGGTGCCCGAGGCCACCAACAGGCAATCGGCCGCCGCCATGACCTCATTCGACTGGTTCGGGATCACGGTCACGGGAAATGGCATGTGGCGAAGCTCCTCGTGTATCCAGGCATCGGGCACCGTGGGTGCTTGCCCGATCACGCAATGCAGGATGGGAAACAATGCGTTGACTCGTACCACCGCCTCCATCATGACCGGCAGGAGCGACTGAATTTCGGCACGACGGCTCCCCGGAAACACGCCAAGAATAACCCCTTCAGAGGGAAGCCCCAGGTGTGTTCGCGAAGAGGCCCTCTCATAACCCGACGCCATACTGTCAAGCAACGGATGTCCCACAAAACGGCAGGGCACGTCGGCATCCCGGTACAGGGGTTCCTCGAACGGCAAAATCACGATCATCCGACGGACCACATGCTTCATCACATGGATCCGTCGTCGGCCCCATGCCCAAATTTGCGGAGCAATATAGTAGATCACTCGATGGCCAAGCCGATTCGCAATTTTCGCCAATCGAAGATTCATGGACGGATTATCAATAAACACCACCCCATCCAGGGCTTCCCGCTTGAAAAACCGTTTGAGGGTCGCCATATTCGCAAGCCCCTTCCAAATCATCACGGGCCCTGGGACCCCGATGGTATCCAAACGATGTAACCCTTGCACCAATTCTATCCCTGCGGCTCGCATGTGCCACCCGCCAACCCCAACCAGTCTGATGTCCGGCTGGAGTATGCGTAACGCTTTGGCCAGATTGGCGCCATGGAGATCCCCTGACGCCTCACCAGCCACAATCATGATTGACAGACCAGCCATCATTCACACACAGCTACGGCATGGCCGTGGACAGTCCGGCCGGCGGACGAGTCACGCCATGAATGGAATGACTAATCGCGTGGACGACTTCCAGAGCGGCCAGACCCTCTTCGCCGGACACACCACCATGGGTGCCCGTTTGCACGGATTGCACAAAGGCGTCCAGCTCCCGTTTCAGCGGTTCCATGTCCTCTCCCTGAATCAATTCCTCCACCACGGCGTGGGGGGGCGCCTGTCCCGTTTGACGATACGCCATGCCGCGACGGGAATGAAAATCAACGGAAAGATACAGCATGTCCTGAAAGAGACGCATCTTTCGCAAACGGCCCATTGACACTCGGCTCGCCGTCAAATTGACGAGACAGCCTCTGGAAAATTTTACACGGGCATGGGCAAAATCAATGCGGGAAGACCGCACCGAGACACCCACGGCTTCCACGTTGCTCACCTCTCCCAACCCAAAAGACAGCACAAGATCCACGTCATGAATCATCAAATCCAACGTCACGTCAACGTCGGTTCCCCGTTCCTGAAAAGGCGAGAGACGATGGCATTCGATAAATTGCGGATTCCGAATCATCTCCCGAACCCGGTCATTGACGGGATTAAACCGCTCCACGTGTCCCACCTGCAACACCAGCCCGTTCTCTTTTGCTCGCCGAACCATCAACCGTCCTTCGTCCGGCACGACGGCAAGGGGCTTTTCAACCAGAACATGAAGACCCGCCGCCAGGCAGTCCTGCACCACTTCCAGATGCCGCACCGTGGGCACCGCGACACTGACCGCGGCAACCTGGCTGAACAAGTCCTGGTAACGTGAAAACGTGGGTACCCCGAAACGGTTGCCGACTTCCGCCAGTCGGGTGTCGTCACAGTCAGCCACACCGACTAACTGTGTCCCCGGCAACTCGGAATAAATACGAGCATGGTGCTGCCCGAGATGTCCGACACCAATAACGCCGACCGGCACAACCCCCGGCATCACTCCGGGACCCCAAGAATCACGATGCCGGCCTGATGCGCCCGCTCCAGCATCTCCGCCCGGTCAAGCATAATGGTCTTGTCGGCCTCGACGGCGAGGACGGACGCCTTGACTTCATTCATCACCGTGATGGTTTGAGGACCCACCGCGGGCAAATCAAAACGTAAATCCTGTTGAGGTTTGCAGCGCTTGACCACCACCGCTCCCTGCCGAACCAGCCGGCCACCGCGCCGGATGGCGTCATCCGTTCCTTCAACCGCCTCAACGGCGACAATCACACGATCCTTCACCACCACGCATTGACCAATATCCATCCGGCCAATCTCTTTCGCAATGTTCCACCCGTAGGCGACGTCCTCCCGTTCCTTCTCTGACGGGTGACGCCGCGTCAACACCCCTTCCGGAACCAAAATATTCGACAGTCCAAAGGTGGATTCCCGAATCGTAATGCCTTCCTCCTCAAGTCTGTCGGCAAGTGCCCGGAGAATATGATCATCCTTCCACGACTTCAGTGTGGCCAAAAACGCAATGGCCCGGAAATCCGGACGCACATTGGAAAAGAACAGCGTTTTTTTCATCCCTCCCAGCATCACGGCTTGCCGAACACCATCACCTTTCAGCGACTGAATGACCTTCCCGAATTGACCAACGCGCACCCAGTGTATCCGGTCAACAACCCGCTCCAACTCGGGAGACGTCTCGCCGCGATGGGCGATGGCCGACACTCGCAACCCGAGCTTTTTGGCGTTCTCGGCAAAAATGATGGGGAAACGGCCATTCCCGGCGATGAGACCAATCCATCCGCCAGGAACAGGGAGAGGGGGTGCTGGAGACAAACGTTCTTGAGTCACCAAACGCGTGACCACCTAAAAGTCTTCTTGATCGTCGCGACCTTTGCGCACAGGGCGACACGTTCCGCGCGTCGAGGTTTCCAGAAACGTGAGCAGGACCAAGACGTCCGGACTATCCTGAAATTGATGACGCGCCACTTTAATGGCATCGGCCATGCGTTGGTTTGTTCGGAAGAGCACATTGTACACCTGTTTCAACACCCGGATACGCTGCACCGAAATCCCCTCCCGACGAAGGCCAATGGCATTCAACCCATACAGTTTGGCCCGATTACCAACGGCACGCATGAACGGAGGCACATCCCTCGCCACAGCCGAACACCCGCCGATCATGGCATAATCTCCGATTCGCACGTATTGATGCACACCAACCAACCCGCCGATCACGGCGTAATTGCCAATGGAGACATGGCCGGCAAGGGTCGCAACATTGGCCATGATCACGTGATTGCCGATATGACAATCATGCGCAACATGCGAGTACGCCATCAGAAAATTATGCTGGCCAATCGTCGTGACGCCTTCATCAAATGCTGTTCCACGGTTAATCGTGACGTACTCTCGCACGATATTGTCGTCGCCCATCTGCACACGCGTCGGTTCATCGTGATATTGCAAATGCTGGGGAGGCGATCCGATGGACACATAAGGAAAAATGGTACATCGTTGACCGATTTCCGTAATGCCCTCAATGCACACGTGCGCACGCAACTCGGTTCCCTGACCGAGTTTCACGTGTTCGCCAATCACGCAAAACGGACCCACCTTCACATCGTCGGCGAGTGCTGCCTTGGGATGTACGTAGGCCGCAGGATGAATGAACGGGTCACCCACTCGCCGGCCCCACCCTCAACAGATGATAGGCGCTAACTCGTTTCAACATTCGTATTTGCCTCGGCCTCTGACGACACCATGGCCGTGGATTCGGCCTCACAGACCAGATGGGACCCCACAAAGGCCTTCCCCTGCATCTTCCAGAACGGCGGCCGGCGTTTGATCACTTCGACTTCCAGCCGTATCTGATCTCCCGGAAGAACGGGTTTCCGAAACTTCGCCTTCTCAATGCCCGCCAGATACACAATCGGCAATTGGCCCTGACCTAACGACTGAATGGCCAACACGGCGCCCAGTTGGGCAAGGGCTTCGACGATGAGTACGCCAGGGAAGATCGGTCGGCCTGGGAAATGACCCTGAAACCACGGTTCAGTGGCCGTGACGTTTTTCACCCCGACCGCCCGATGCTCCGGCTCAAATTCCACCACGCAATCTACGAGCAGAAACGGGTAACGGTGCGGCAGGATAGCTTGCAGGCCGATATTATCAATGACGGGTGTTAGGTCAGACATACGCTCGATCTTCCCATCTCCTACACATTCTGAAAGAAACGGTTCCTCACCATACCGAAAGGCACCGCATGAACACCGCGAAGGCCGGAGGCCCGGACACTTACTGAACAAATATCTGATCCAGATCCTTCAGCACCGCTGCCGAAAGATCCAGACCCGCTTCATAATACCGGGTTGGCGTGTTCTGCCCTTTTTCCACGACCAGAATCACTCCCCGCCGTTGAGCGATTTGCTGCACCACCCCATCAACATGGTTGCGAAATTCGTCTAACAGGTCGCCCCGTTTCGTTTGCAACTCCCTGTTCATGTCCTCGACTTTTTGTTGATAGTCCACCATGCTCTGACGTAATTGCTCTTCTTTTTGCTGTCTGGCCGATGGGCTAAGAACACCGCTAAGACGCACAAGCTCATTTTCCAAATTCCGAAGTTCTTCCTGTTCAAGCACCATCAGCGCCTGCCGATCATCCCTGAACTGATTGAGATTTTCAGTAACGTGTCGTCCCATCTTCGACTCGCTCAAAAGCCATTGCATATCCACCACCGCGATGGACGCCGGGACGGACGAGCCGGGCAACACGGTCTGCTGTGCGATGCCGTCCACTTCCAACGGCACCGTTTCACACCCGGCCGTGGCCCCGCCAATCAGGGCCAGGCTGACTGACACCATCCACAGGCGACACCTTCTCCCGCGTGTTCCGCTTGATACCCACGCCATCCTCAACACCATCCTGCCTTAAAAGACATTCCCGACAGAAAACTCAAATACCGTTGGCTTCTCCATGGGTTGCTTATCCAAATTCATACCAACCGCCGCTCGCAAAGGACCAAACGGTGAAATCCATCGCACTTCAAATCCGGCGGCGGGACGCAACTCCAGGTCCAGGTCTTCGTCACTGGCAAACCCTCTCCCATAATCAAAAAAGAGGACGCCGTTTAACTTCGCGCCGGGCAATACCGGAAAAATCAGGTCGGTATTAAAAATCACCTGTTTCGTGCCGCCCTCCAGCGTACCGCGCTCGGTCACCGGACCCGCCAGTCCGAATCGAAACCCGCGCACCGTGTTAATCCCACCGACAAAGAACAGTTCCGACAGGGGCAGGTCGTCTCCCCCAAACCCCTGCCCTAACCCAAAACGACCACGCAATGCGAGCCGCAGGTCCCAAAAGGGCAACGGGACATATTTCAGCCCGTCAAGATCGAACCGATAAAAATTATTGGTCCCTCCAAGCAATTCGCTCCCAAAGCCGGCACGTATGCCCGTACGCGACCCACGGCGAGGATCCTGGAAAAAGTCCCGCGTATCGCGAAACACATTCACGCGAAATCCCGTCGTGCTTTGCGCCCCCACCTGGGTACAAATGGTGTTTCTCATTTCAACGGCAGTGTCACGAGCAGCGGTAGCGTCAGTGACTTTTTGATCATACTCTTCTATTTTTTCGGTGGGAGCATCGGCACGAGCAGCGGTAGCAGCGGCAAGAGCAGCGGTAGTAGTAGCGAGATCGGGGCAGCGCAACTCGCTGGCTGGATTTTTGATATTCACCGTCTCCCCGACCAGGGTCAGACTCCCGGTAATATATTCAGAAAAGGTTCGTCCAAACTGAAGCGTGACGCCCTGTCGTTCTTCCCCATACGTCAAAAAATTGGTGTCTGTGCTGAATCCGCTGACCTGAAAAGACGTGGGACTGTCAAACATCGCCGGATTTCTAAACGTGACGACCCCAATGGTCCGGCGCGCGCCTATTTGTCCCCGCACCCGCACCAGATACCCCAAGCCAAATAAATTGCCTTCCGAGATATTGGCAATCGCGGTGAACTGATCAAGCGTGCTGAACCCGCCTCCAACACTGAACTGCCCCGTCGGCTTTTCCTTGACGGTGACATCAAGATCAACTTTATCTTCCTCGACTTGCGTGGGAATAATCTCAACAGTTTCAAAAAAATTCAAATTATTGAGCCGTTGAAAACTGCGCTCCACGGCCACCGAATCAATGACTTCCTGTTCATTCACCCGCAACTCCCGTCGAATGACGTTGTCGCGCGTTTTACTATTTCCGGAAATGTGAACTTCTCTCACGCGAATGAGTGAGCCTTCCTTCAGGGTAAACGTCACGTCAGTCGTCAGCGTGTCACTGTTCGGGTCCAGCGTCGGTGTGACTTCCGCGAATGAATACCCTTTTGCCCCATACAGGTCCGTCAGGCGATCAACCTCATCCCGAATCATCGTCCGTTGAAACACGTCGTTGGCACGGAGAAACGAATACTGCGCAAGCTCCTCGTCGTCAAAGATCGCATTGTCTTCATAGAGAACATGCCGTACCGTATAGGGATGTCCTTCAATGATCCGAAACGTCAACGTCACAAATTCCTTATCGTCAGTCAGGTCAAGGCTGGGCGGACTGACCTGCACGTCAAGATACCCTCTGTTTGAATAAAATTCCTTGATGCGTTCCACGTCATTGTGCAGTTCTTCTCTGTGCAAAATGCCGGCGTCCGTAAAGAGCGAGAACAAAAAATTCCTTTCACGATTGGCCATGATGTCCAACAGGTCATCCCTGTCGAAGAGGGTCATCCCGACGAAATGAATTGATTCGATCATGGCACGCGTCCCCTCCTGAATAAAAAAGGTCACGCGATTGCGACTCTCGCCCAACGCCTGAACGATCGGGATAATTTTTACCTTATGATACCCGTCCTTTTCATATTTCTCCCGAATCTTTTCCGCGCTGACTTTAATCTCCTTCTGATCCAGAAACACTTGATTCTGAAGCGTGATCGCCTCCCGCAATGCATCCTCCGACAACTCCTTATTCCCGTCAAAGGCAATCTCAACCACAAATGGTTTTTCCTCCACCACAAAAAACACGTTCACGCCCCCCGGCGTCGTCTCGGTTTCAACACGCACATTATCAAAAAATCCCATGGCGTAAATCAGCCGAATCTGTTCGCGCACGTTCTCCTTCGTCAATCGGTCTCCCAATTTCAGCGTCACGTTTCCGAGGATCGCCGTTGATTCAATGCGTTCATTCCCCTGCACGGCCATGCGTTCGACCGCCACATCCCCCGTTTGGGTCAGACCGGACGACGGCACACTCATGACCACGACCACACACCACAACATCGCGCCGAATTTCACGGAGAGTTTCCGAAACGCATTGGGGATTGTCGCGGCCGGGAGCCGCCCTGTATCGTTGTTCATGTCATCACTCACGGGCATGTGTGCAAACAACGACCTGTCATACAACAGCCAGACGCCGGGCACAGGCAACAAGCAACCAGAACCTGAACCCCTTTACGACACACCTGACAGATTGTGATTGACGGGTCTGCTTCAGGCAATCAACAAATTGAAAATGAAAAAGAGGGCCAAACAGCCGACGGCATTATAAATGGCGGCGCGAAACTTGTAAAGTTTGCGGAAAAATCCACCGCGTGTCGACACGACACTGAACGCCATTCGGGAATCGCACGGATGGTCCTGCCTTGACATTCATTTTTTCGTTCCCCTACTATCCGATGCCCGATGGGAACAGGCCTCGGGGGAACCCTGTCGTCGCAACCCGCATGGACCAAAAAAGCGCGAGGCGTTGTGCATCCCCGGTGTGCGCCCCAACCACACATCCGTTCTTCTGCTCGTTCCCTGCCATCTTCGCCAGGGATCATAACAGCAAAGGGTCAACCACATCTCCATGAATGAAGACTTGCCTCCGACTCCACAAGACAGTGACATTCCCGATCAGTTGCCGTTGATCCCCGTCAGGGACATCGTCGTCTTCCCGTACATGGTGCTGCCCCTGTTTGTCGGACGCGCCATGTCCATTCACGCGATTGAGACGGCTCTCGCCGGGAACAGAATGGTGTTGCTGGCAACACAGAAAGCCCACGACACGGAATCCCCGCAACCGGAAGATATTTTCAAAATCGGCACAGTCGGCATCATCAGACGCATGCTGAAACTCCCGGACGAACGGGTCAAAATTCTGATTCAGGGTTTGGCCAGAGCGAAAATCGTCGACTATGCGCAGTCCAGTCCGTTTTATTCCGTTCGTCTTCGCACGGTGCCGGCTCCCGCGGAACAGCCCCCGTCTCTCAAAACCGAAGCCGTGATTCGCGCAGCCAAAGAGCAGGTGGATCGCATCGCCAGCATGGGGAAAGTCTTCATGCCGGACGTCATGGTGGTCATCGAAAACGTCGAGGAGCCCGGCCGCCTGGCGGACGTGATTGTGTCGAACCTCGGGGTCAAAGTGGAGCTGGCCCAGGCCATCCTGGAAATTGACGATCCGGTGGCCCGGTTACAGCGCGTGAGCGAGATACTCTCGAAAGAAATTGAAGTGCTGTCCATGCAGCAAAAAATCCATGCCGACGCCAAAGATGAAATTGATAAAACGCAACGTGAATATTTCCTGCGCGAACAGTTGAAAGCGATTCAAAAAGAGCTGGGAGAATTGGATGACCGCGCCGAAGAAGTGGCGGAATTTCGGAAGCGCATTGACGAATCCAACATGCCGGACAAGGTCCTGAAGGAGGCGGACAAGCAGCTGAAACGGCTGGAAAAGATGCACCCGGATGCCGCCGAATCGGCGACGGTGCGCACCTACCTGGAATGGATGGTCGAAATTCCATGGAGCAAGGCCTCCACGGACAATCTGGACATTCGGGCCGCTCATACGGTCCTCAACGAAGACCACTATGATTTGGAAAAAGTCAAAGAACGCATCCTCGAATATCTGGCCGTGCGCAAACTCAAAGCCAAACTCAAGGGTCCGATTCTCTGCTTTGTCGGCCCGCCGGGCGTGGGCAAAACATCGCTGGGGAAATCCATTGCGCGGGCACTGGGTCGGGAATGCGTGCGCATGAGTCTGGGAGGCGTGCGGGATGAAGCCGAGATCAGGGGACACCGCCGGACATACGTCGGTGCCCTGCCCGGTCGCATCATCCAGTGTATCAAGCAGGCGGGAACCAACAATCCCGTGTTCATGCTGGATGAAGTGGATAAAGTCGGAATGGATTTTCGTGGTGATCCGTCGGCCGCCCTGCTGGAAGTCCTGGACCCCGAGCAAAACCATGCGTTCACGGATCATTATCTGGGAGTCCCGTTTGACCTAAGCAACGTGATGTTCATCACGACGGCGAATCTCATTGATCCCGTCCTGCCGGCTCTCCGGGACCGAATGGAGATTATTGAAATTCCCGGATATACCGAAGAAGAAAAACTGGGCATTGCCCGGCGTTATTTAATCCCGCGACAACTGGAAGAACACGGGATCTCCGAGAAGCACTTTCGCATTACCGATGCCGCCATTCAGCGCATCATCACCCATTACACGCGCGAAGCCGGCGTCCGAAACCTGGAACGGGAACTCGCCAACACCATGCGAAAAGTGGCCCGACGGGTGGCCGAGGGCAAACCCAGATTGTACGTCCTCACGCCCCAGTCGCTCCGCACCTATCTGGGAGTTCAGAAACATCAGCCGGAAATCGAAAAAGAAAAAGACCAGGTCGGTCTGGCGACCGGACTCGCATGGACGGAAACGGGCGGCGAGACGCTTCACGTCGAAGCCATCCGCATGAAGGGAAAAGGCAACCTGACGTTAACCGGCCATCTGGGTGAAGTCATGAAAGAATCCGCCCAAGCCGCGTTGAGCTACGTCCGCACCCAGGCCGAGTCTCTTGGCATCAACCAGAACGACTTTGCCGAGAACGACATCCATGTCCACGTTCCCGCGGGCGCCATCCCCAAAGATGGGCCTTCAGCGGGGATTACCATGGCCACGGCTATCGCCTCGGGCCTGGCCGGCATTCCGGTACGCCACAACATGACCATGACGGGAGAAATTACGCTGCGTGGCCGCATCCTCCCCGTCGGCGGATTAAAAGAAAAATTGCTGGCGACAAAGCGAGCCGCAATCCCAACGGTCATTCTCCCCAAACATAACGAAAAAGATCTGGAGGAACTCCCGAAACATTTACTGAAAGACCTCAAGATTATTTTTGCGGAAACCATGGATCAGGTCTTTGCCGCGGCGCTCCTTTTGCCGCCCCGCATGCGCGCGGCGCTGAAAACATCAAAACCCACACAGGCCAAAACGGGTGCGCCGAATCGCAAACAACGGGTGGCCGCGTTGCCCGCGAAAAAGACCAGGCGGCACACCGCTACAGCCCCGACCGTTCTGCATGACAGATGAGTATCGCCCCCGGACGCGACACCCTCGAAACGGTTGGAGAATTTGGCCTGATCCGACAGCTGAAACGGCAATGGCCAACGTCGTCCCCTCTCGTGCTGAAAGGCATTGGAGACGATGCCGCGGTTCTGAAAACCGTGGCGGGCCAACAGCTGCTTATCAGCACCGACACCTTCATTGAAGGCGTCCATTTTGACCTCGCGTTTCAGACCTTGAGAGACGTCGGCTTTCGAGCGGGAGCGGCCAACCTCAGCGACATTGCGGCCATGGGAGGGCGACCGCTGTGCCTGCTTGTCTCAATGGCCGTTCCCGCCCGCGTGCCGGCGCAACACATTCGAGCGCTCTATCGAGGCATCCGGGACGCCTGCGGCTCCAGCAGGGTCGAACTGGTCGGCGGAGACACCTCATCGTCTCCAGGAAACATCTTTCTCAACCTGACCATCATCGGTACGATTCCATCCAACTGCGCGCTCACCAGAAGCGGCGCGAAGGTGGGCGATCGTCTGTACGTGACCGGAACGCTGGGTGATGCGCGCGCCGGGCTTCACATCCTGCAGACCCGATCTCGTGGTCGTCAAAAATCCAGGCTGTCCGCGATCGAACATTTTTTAATCCGGCGCCATCTACGACCCACCCCAAGGCTCGACATCGGGCAGGCCTTGTCAACGCGGGGCCTGGCGCATGCCGCCATTGATCTCTCCGACGGACTGTCGGGTGACGTGAGACACCTCTGCGAGAACAGTCAGGTGGGCATCGAGATCCGGGCGAATGCCCTGCCCCTCTCCCCGCAACTGCACGCATTTGCCCGCCGCAATCATCTGGACCCTTTCACATTCGCGTTGAGCGGAGGAGAAGATTATGAGCTTCTGTTTACCGCCGGGGCCACACACCACGAAACAGTGCTGAACCTCTCCAGGCGGACAGAGGTGCCCATTGCCTGGATTGGAGACATCAAACCGAAAAAATCCGGTCAGTGGCTGATACTGCCTCAAGGCCTCACCCGAAAACTCGTTCCGAAGAGTTATCGCCATTTTGTCGCACAAACAATCTCCCCGCAAACGCCGTCTTCGTGATATCACTCGAAACCATACGCGCGAAAATCAGAGAGGCGCTGGCTCTTCACTACACGCCTCATCAAACGGCCCTGGCGTTCTCCCTCGGAGTCTTTATTGCCTTCTCGCCCACCTATGGACTGCATTTTGCCAGTGTGGTCTTCGTGGCCTGGATGTTTCGTCTGAATTTTCCCGCTCTTCTGGTGGGGTCACTCACGAACAATCCATGGACCGTGGTCCCGATTGTCGCAGCGACAATGTGGACCGGCGTTTGCCTTGTCGGCATGCCGAACGTTCCGGACTTTGCCTGGGAACACTTTTCCCTCCACGGGCTGTACGAATGGGTCATGCCCCTCCTTCTTCCCTTTACGCTGGGGGCTCTCACCCTTGGCGTATTCAGCGCCCTCCTTGCCTACCCTGTCGGCCTGCTTCTGGCGACTCGTTATGCCAAACAGCACCCTGCCCCAATCAGCAAATCCACGTAACAACACCGGACAACGCGGCCCGGCATCCATTCAACAACCTGAAGCGCTCCAAACCAGAAGGCAAGCCATGCCACCGTCCCGTCGGTGGAAGCGGGGACAAGCAGGATGCTCCGGGTGTCTCGTGACCGCAAACATAGATGGAGTGAAGACCACGGGCGGCGGATGATACACAGTTGTTCGTTCCACGCGGCTCCGGTACAATTCGCACCGGATTTTCCGCTCTCTTGCGATGTCATCCATCATGTCCACCCCCGCACCTCATGGCGTTTCTCTCATTGCCGACCCCATTCATCACTACATTCAATTTACCGTTCCCGATCCCTCCTCGGACGTGAACGAAATCACGGAAAAGGATTTAATTGATTCTCCCTGGGTCCAACGTCTTCGGTGCATCTATCAACTGCAAAGCGCACGGTGGGTCTATCCCTCGGCGGAACACAGCCGGTTCCAACACGTGCTGGGCTCCATGCACCTTGCCGGACAATACGCCCGGCACGTGTATCCCTCCCTCGCCCGAACCATTCGGGACGTGCCGACGCTCCCCTATATTGAAGCCCTGCTCCGGGTCGCCGCGTTGCTCCATGACGTGGGACATGGCCCCTTCTGTCATTTTTTTGACTGGCATTTTCTTCAACGGTACGATTTATCCCATGAACGTCTGGGACAAGCCATTATTCGCGACCAGCTCGGCCACCTGATTCAAGGATTAAGACGCAGCCCTTCCGGCACGTTTGCCACAGGTGAAACGCTCAACCCCGATTATGTCGCCTCGCTGATTTTGAAAGATCCCAACAAGCCGAGCCGGCATTATCCCCGGTGGCTTCGGCTCCTCCAACCGTTAATCGGAGGACTGTTTACGGCGGATAACTTCGATTATGTCCTGCGCGACTCCTACATGTGCGGCGTCGCGGTCGGCCCGGTGGATATTCCCCGACTGATGCATTACACGATGATTACGCCGAAGGGACTGGCCCTCCATACAAACGGCCTGCCGGCCCTCCAGATGTTTCTCAATGCGAGACTCTATCTCTATTCCAACGTCTATTATCATCGCACATCGCGAGCGATTGATCTTCACATCCTGGAAATTTTCCGCGAAACCATGGAATATATCTTCCCCTATAACCCCCTTCACCACCTGGAGCGCTATCGGCGGTTAACGGACTGGTCCCTGCTGGAAACGGTTCGCACATGGGAGTGTTCGTCCAATCGGAACAAACAGCGTATCGGCAAGGAATGGGGTCTCGTGCTGGGACGTTACGTCAAATGGAAAACGGCGTACAGCAAAGCCCTGGCGATTCGCGACTGCCCTCCGCAAGGCTCCGCGATGACCCCCGCCACGCTGGAAAAACGCATTCGTCAGGCCTTGCCGCGCCGACTGCACAACCTGACGTTTCGCGTGGACATGGCCAGCAAAGACACGCGCCCTCTCAATGTTCTCAACATGGGGCAGTTTCAGTTTTATCTCTATGACCCGGCGACGCAATCCGTCGAAAAAGAAACGCTACGTGAACTCTTCGAGTTTTTACCTTCGCGGATTGTGCAGCTCCGAATTTTTGCCGAAGATCATCACGCCGATTCGGCATTAGCCAGAGCAACGGAACGGGTGCTTCGCGCCGCACGGTGACGGGAAGGCGGACCGCCGAGCACATCCGCGCCGCCTCTCAACGCGGTGCCCACGGCAGACCGGGTTCGTCCTCCAGCAACGGACTTAATATGCTCTGCAGGATCCGCGTTCCCGCTCCGATCGTCGCCCCCACGCCACGCAACGTGAGGACAAAATTGACCTGATTGCGCCCGGGAAGATCGCCACCCGCACCCAGGCGAATATAATACAGGCCAAATGACCAGCATCGGCACGGGTTTTGATACAAACCCACGACATCCCATTCGGGCGTTTTCCCCGTGGCAAGGTCATGATAGATTTTCGTCCCCACGGTCCATCCCCGCGACAGACGAACGGCACCGCCGCCGGTGAAGAAGTGAATGTCCGATTCGGCCTCCAGCACTTCGTTGAAGGATAATGGATTCCAGATGTCGCCACGGCGCGGAACGGCTTTTTCCCGGGTGCGACGATACCCCAATTCCAGATACGCCCGCTGATGAAACCGCGCGGCGATATCCGCGTTCAACTGCGTGAAGTCGTGATCGTCCGGGGCATAGAACGCATCCATGCTGAAGCGGACCCGATTCAACATGGCCGACACGTACGTCACGGGAACGTGAAAGGCCGCCTTTACCCACACGTCGGAAAACGTGTTCGCCAGGCCCGGCGCGTCGCCAAGATGATAACTCTGAGCCACCTCGATATCCGCGATGGTGGTTGACGATGCACCGCTCCGTTCATCTTGCACGCCGGTCCTCATGGAATACGTCAACAGATGTTTCTTCGGCAAATAATCAATGGCGTCAATCTGCGGCAGATCCGATTGCCTGGAAGGCGGAACATATTCATAGAACAGACGCGGTATCATCGTATGGCGAAACCGATGCCCCTTGCCCACTGAAAAACTGCGTGACAGGTTCGTGACGGCTTCAAGACCAAGCCAGAACGTCCCGCGACCGCGGCCAGCGCCAGAAGCATCTTCTTTCATGTCATCGTCCATGGATTGAGGGGCGACACTCCGGGAATAGATGACTTCCCGGACCATCAAGTGCGGGCGAAGACCCAGCATATGTCCAAGATGCAACCCCTGAACGGACACCGAAGGCGCGATGTCGAAACGGCTGACATCGAACCCTTGCTCTCGAACAAAGTGAATAAACGTCGAATCCATGCCCACGTCAAGCATGACCGTTTCTCCCGCCGGAATCAGGCGGCGATACCGATGCCCGACTTCGGGCAACCGTTGAAAGGTCTCTCGCCCACCGGAGTCCAACGGCTGCAAATACTGGGCCTTGAAATAGGCGCGTCCACCCGCCAGTCGCCGCGTGATATTCAGCACGGATTCCTGGCTCGGCAATGCCCGAAACGCTCCGGAGGTGCTCAAATCCCGTCGAAGCGTTCGGTCCGTCGCGTAGTTGATATTCGCCTGCACCAGCAGATCATCGTTCACATGCTGCGCATGGGCGCCGGTCATTTGCGCGCGCACTTTCTCCTCGTCGGCATCATGAAATACGTTGAGCAGCCACCTTCCCCGCGACCGCCGATCCAGCGCATAGCGATAGCCAATGTCTCCGCCCTGTCCCCGTTGGGATAACAATTGCGGCGTCACGGTCAGGTCCTGACTGGGAGAAGCCGCCCAATACCATCCCTGCCGGTATTGAAAGCCAAACACGTCGTCGAACCCAACCGTTGGGATCAACAATCCGGTTTGTCTGTCGCCCGGCGCCTGATAGTACAACGCAGGCAGCGGAACGATCGGGTAATCATGGACATTCAGCCAGACCCCGCTGGCAAAAACACTATCACCCTGTTCCACGTCCAGATCATGAAATGAAAAACTCCAGTCGGGAATTTGTCCGTCATCCGCATCGCAATTCGTAAACGTGCCGTCCTTCACGCGATAATGCGTTTCGGAAAACCGCTGGAACAGGCGACTGCGAATCCAGGTATTGGTGTTTTTCAGAAACACCCTGCCGTTCGTGATTGTCGCGGATTCCGTATTCGTATTGATGGTCATCTCCTCCGCCCACACGTCGCTCGTGCGATCGTTCAAATGCACGTGACCTGTGACCGTCAAACGGCCGGAACGTTTATGAAGCATGGCCCGGTCCGCGGTCAGCCGCACGGCGCCCTGTCGCACCACCACAGAATGAACGGCCTTGAATGCCTCGGTGACCCGATCAAACTCGATTCGTTCGCATGTGAGGCGAAGGGGGGAAGCGGCCGGTGATCCCGACCACTCCATCGTGGCAAGCGTCGGCTGCGCCTGCCCGTCACGCACCACGGGAGTGGCCACCTGACCGACCAGCAGGAGACCCGACAGCAGCCCGTTGGTCACCCAGCGGGCGCGAATCTCCGGTCGGCTACCCCACAACAGGTTCATATTTCATGCCCGCCAAGAGACTTTTCACGTACCCGACAAGAAACAACGATCCTGTCACACACACAAGATCGTTCTCGCCCCCCAGATTCATGGCCAGGTCCATGGCCATTTGCGGAGAATCGCGTTCATACAACGGGGCGTCCGTAGCCGGCAGAGCCTGTTTCAGGACATCCACGGGGGCCGAACGGGGAGAGGCGATGTGCGTCAAAATCACCGCATGTGCCATCGGGACCAGTATGCGCAAAAACGCGGCGTGGTTTTTATCCCGCATCATCCCGACGACCAGAATGAAACGACGCCGGCCTTCGGCAGACATTTTCTGCCGCACATACACCTTGAGACATTCCGCCGCGGCCGGATTATGCGCGCCATCGCAGAGCGTCAGAGGATGGCTCCCCAGTTGTTCAAGTCGACCCGGCCAGGCCACGCGCGTCAGCCCCTGTCGAATGGCCGACTCGGGAATCGCCATTCGGGACATCTCGCCGGACTTGAGAACGGCCAGGGCGCAGCCCGCATTCACAATCTGATGCCGCCCCTCCAGCGCACAGTGAAGATTCAGGTAGTCGCTGCCCATCCCCAGGAAATCGAATGTTCCGGACGCCCGCTCAACGCTCATAAAATCATGGCCAAAGGTCAGCATCGGAACCTGCATGGATCGCGCATGGTCCCGAAAGACACGATCCAGAGAGGGAGCGACCGGCCCAATGACCGCCGGGACACGCAGCTTCATAATGCCCGCCTTCTCAAAGGCAATGGCCGGAAGGGACGATCCCAGATACTGCTCATGGTCAAACGTCACATTCGTAATCACCGTGCCGATGGAACGACACACGTTCGTCGCGTCAAGTCTCCCCCCCATCCCCACTTCAACCACGGCAAGATCAATCCGTTCTTCGGCAAAATACTGAAAGGCCATGACGGTCGTCGCTTCAAAAAACGTTGGTGACACGACACAGGACGGGAGGGCACGGAGGCGGGCAAACAGGTCAACCACGCGCTCTTCGGGAATGTACGTCCCCTGAATCTGAATGCGTTCGCGAAAATCCAGCAGATGAGGAGAGGTATACAGCCCGACCCGAACTCCGGCAGCTTGCAGGATTGAAGCCAGCATGGCGGCCACGGACCCTTTGCCGTTGGTTCCGGCAACATGCAGAGCCGGAAAGCGCCGTTGTGGATGCTCCCATTCCGACAATAACGCGGAAACCGTTTCCAGCCCCGGCTTCATGCCGAATCGCTGCAACGCGTAGAGACGCCGTCGTGTCGCCTCGTAGGAACGCACCATCAACACCTATCTTCGTGGTTGGTTCGTGCATGTCCGGGTACTGGCACGCTCCATAACCGCGTACCGACTCCGGCCCCGCGACGCCATCATGCCATGGGTCAACCAGCGCGCAGGTGACCCGGTGCCGGCGTTGACGGGCCGGGCATGAGATGCCGTAACACCGTATGGATGGTCTCTCGAAGATGGGGGCGACTGACAATGGCATCAATCATCCCATGCTCAAGCAAAAATTCCGCGCGTTGAAACCCGTCCGGCAAACGCTGTTTAATGGTTTGTTCAATGACACGCGGCCCGGCAAACCCGATCAGGGCTTTCGGTTCGGCCAGGATGACATCTCCCAACATCGCCACACTCGCGGTGACACCGCCAAAGGTCGGGTCGGTGAGCAGCGTAATGAACGGGACACCGGCTTCATGGAGCCGCGCCATGGCCGCGGCAGTCTTTGCCATTTGCATCAAAGCGAGTATCCCTTCCTGCATTCTCGCTCCGCCCGACGCCGTCACAAGCAGCAATGGACACCGGCTGTCCACGGCGCGATCCACGGCGCGGCAGATTTTTTCTCCCACCACGGAGCCCATGCTGCCGCCCATAAATCCGAAATCAAAGATCCCAAGCACCACAGGGCAATGATGGAGCGTCCCTTCGCCCGTGACGATCGCATCGCGTCGTCCAGTCTTATCCTGACAGGCCTCAAGTCGTTTGAGATACGGTTTGGTGTCGACAAAAGCAAGGGGATCACTGGGCGCCAGTGCGGCGTCCCATTCATGAAAACTGTGCGGGTCGAGCAAGAGGTCAATGCGTTCCTGAACGGACAGGGGCAAATGATAGCCGCATTTGGGACACAGCTTGAGATTGCGATCCACCTCTTTCCGATAGATAATGGCGCGGCATGAGGGACACTTCACCCACATGCCCTGCACAATGTTCAGCCTGTTTTTTTCCGGATCGTGCGACCGACTTTTGTGCAACCAGCTCATCGGGGCATCCTTTCACATCGCACACGACGAGAGGAATGGGAATGTAGCACGGCAGGACGGGAGTCTCAAGAAACTGTTTCCGTCATTCGCAAGATATGGTTTCGATTATGGAGTCGGACGACTCACATCGTGGCTATGTTTAGGATTGGAACTCCTGTTGGTCAACTGTGCTGTGAGGCGTGATTGTTGTCATAGGTCATTGCCCTTAACGCAAGCTGTTTCCGATAATTTCCTAAAATCAATTTCTTTTAGAATCCGTATTTCTTGCCCCTGTTTTATAAGCTGTTGTGCCTTGGTATATTTGCGACTCTTTTCTTTTTCATTCAATTTTGAAATATCTTGATCCCCCACTACAAGTAGTGTTGTTTTCTTTGTCACTTCTTGGGCTACATCACACCCGAGACAAGATGCCCAATTTGCGGCTTCTCTCCGTGGAAGTGACAGTTTCCCTGTAAAAACCACTACCTCGCCGTAGAGGTCTCCTTGGGGATTTCCGTCTCTCTTAATACTTTGTCTTGCTTGCTTCGCACGTTCTAAATCTATGGGTTTCGTTACACGTTCCAACCAATCCTGAATGCAAAGTCCTGTAGTTTGTATGGCCGCTAATAACACCTGTGCGGATGCTTTGGCGTCTTCCAGCGCATCATGATGCTTAAATTGATAGCCAATTTTGTTACAGACATTGCTAAGTCCGTAACCCTTCCATGCAAATTCATCCCACGTTCTACGTGCGACTCTGGCTGAATCCAACCAAATTGCATTAAACTGTGGGAGTTTATACTTGGAGTAAGTTTGATTCATAGATACACGGTCAAAGGATGTGTGACTGACGACAATGCTTCCGTCTAAAAAAGCATTTAATGTATCAACTACTCTTGGGAATGTGGGGTGTCCCTGCACAGCCTGTTCGGTTATTCCGTGTATGGCAATATTCTCGGGGTCAAAGAAATCCTCGGGATTGATTAGCTCCGACCATGCTTCCACAAGCTGCCCTTCGGTGTATTTTGCCACTCCAATCTGACAGATTGACGACAGGTCGGGATTGGCAGTTTCAACATCAATGGCTACAAAATTCACTGCATCAATTTCCCTTTTTGGAAATTACCAGCTCAAATTTGCTAACATCACTTGTGTAGATGAATTTTAAACCTGTTCTGGAACAGATTAGTTCTGTATCTTTTGTCAAGTCAATACACAAGTCCTCACCGCGTAACCCTTGCCAAGTTGCAAGGTAATTCAAACTACCGTACTTTGCTTCTATTGTCTCTGGACACTTCTCCTCATCAATCCCGCCACGCCATGCCAATATCGGGAGTTCCCCTTTAGTTGCCTTCAGTGCTAATTCGGGCTCTTGCTCACGTTTTTCCAAACCCCTTTCGTGGCAGGTGATTAAGCTACTAGGAGTATCACCCCACTTTTCAGAGAAAGAAAGACCCTCTCTTGGATGTTCGTTTTTCGACCTGCAAACAAACATTTGGCACATTCTTTCTACATACGCATACAGTTTTGTATCGACTTGAAGGCTGGCTACTGATGGCAAGACAACCGAAAGCACAAACCCTCACCCGCCGCGCGCGTGCATTTCCAGACGCGGGTCATGACGCAACTCGTCAATCTCAATAAACTGGCCGCGCGCACTGGTGGACTCCAGCGCCTTGCGCTCTTCAGCGCCGCGATCCGTGCGACGCTGCCATCCCGAACGAATGCGTTCCCGCACAACCGCAACATCGTTCCTCCGAAGCGGTTCCCGCAAATCCAGTCCGTGTTTGGCATACAGGCACAGATACCAGAATCCGTCGGCCGTCAACCGACTCCGATCACACGTGGCGCAGAACGGCGTCGTGGTCGAAGGTATAATTCCAAAGGTGGTCCCGTCGGCCAACCGAAACCGTTGGGCCGGGGCCGAACTGCGTTCCCGAAGCGGCGTAATCGGGCCGCAGGCTTGTTCAAGGCGCGACAACATGTCGTCCATGGAGAAAACTTTTTCGTTGGCCCAGTCGTTCGCGCCACCCACATCCATGTATTCGATAAACCGCACCTCCCCGTTCACCGTTTTGCCATACTCGATTAGCGCGACGAGTTCATCATCATTGAACCCTTTGATGACGACGGTGTCGATTTTGAGCCCAGGCAACCCGACCTCATTGACGCGCGCAATCCCTCTCAAGACATGATCAAACGCGTCGCGTTTGGTCAAGATCTGAAACCGGTCGGGCCGCAGGGTATCAAGGCTGACCGTGATACGCTGCAAACCGGCGTCATGAAGCGATTGCGCCTGCTCTTCCAGCAACACGCCATTGGTGGTCAACGCGACATCGCGAATAGCCGCCCGCTCCCTCAACAGACGAATCAGCGTGGGAAGATCGCGACGCAGCAACGGCTCTCCCCCGGTCAGACGGACTTTGTCAACGCCACACTCCGCCAGCATGCCCACCAGCGCGTTGATTTCTTCAAAGCTCAACAGGGTTTCGCGGGGAAGCCACGCGTAGTTATCTTCCGGCATGCAATACTGACAGCGCAGATTACACCGGTCCGTGACCGAGACGCGCACGCTCCGTAGCGGACGACCGAACGTATCCGCAACTTCGGAACCGGTCAATGGCGCCGCCGCATGTTTCATGGATGTTGCTCGACCCAGACTTCCCCGTCCGGCGTATGTTCACATTTCCAGATGGGGGTGATGTGTTTTAATTCATCAATACACCATCGGCAGGCCTTGAAAGCATCCGCCCGATGCATGGCACCCACGACGACCAGCACGATATTGTCGCCAATGGCGATCTCCCCGTACCGATGCAGAATCAGCACTTCAATGACGTCGAAATCCCGCAGGGCACGGGTCCGAATCTCGCGGAGTGTCTTTTGAGCCATCCCTTCGTAATGGTCAAACACGAGGCGGCTGACGTCTCGATCTTCCGACCGATCTCGCGCGGTCCCAAGAAACGTGGCAATGCCCCCGATGCGGGAGGACCGACCCCGAACCCGGCCGATTTCCTCATCAAGCGAAAAATCCTCGCGCTGGACGCGAACCAGCATGGCTTCTTCGACATCAACGACAGACGGGGGGGCGGGCTGGGACATGGATCCTCCTTGACGTACTGGACGCGCACGCGCCTCCGGAAAACGGCGGAAGTAACGCGATTTCATCGGAACCTGCCAGTTCAGTGTCGTCATGCGCAATGTCATGATTGACCGACACAATAACTTTTTTGTCGAGCAACAACTTCCCGACTTCGGGATTCACCGCGTGGATAGCCGCGACTAAATCGCGCACCAGACAGCCTTGCTCCAACCGCACCGTGAGTTCGGAGACATGACCCAGCAGGGCTTTCATCGCGCCAAACAGTTTTACGGTCACGGTCATGAGCGGGAGGCCTGGGCCGGCGTCAACACCTCGACGCCAGCTCGTTCGTAGGTTCCCGATTTTCCGCCGGATTTCAAGACCAGACATATCTCGCCCACTTCCATGCCTTTATCCACGGCTTTACACATATCGTAAATCGTGAGCGCGGCTATCGCCACCGCGGTCATAGCTTCCATTTCAACGCCGGTTGGGCCGTTGGTCTTGACCGAGGCCTGAATGGTCAGGGCGCACTGCCCCCGCGCATCAGGCCGCGCGTCTTCCTGAAACGCGATATTCACACTGGTAATCATCAACGGATGACACATGGGAATCACGTCCGACGTCCGCTTGGCACCCATGACCCCGGCCACCTGGGCCACGGCCAGAACATCGCCTTTCGCAATGACGCCTTCGTGAATGCGGCGGAGCGTGTCCGGCAACATGCACACCCGACCCCGTGCCACCGCGACCCGCTCCGTCGCGGCTTTGGCCGACACGTCAACCATCCTCGCGCGTCCATCTTCGTTAAAATGGGTCAAATCGGCCACGGCCAAGAATCATCCTTCGTTAAAAATGAAAACCCATTATAGAAGCCAGCCGGAAAGCCGGTCAAGCAACGAACACACAGCTCCCAACGGCTTGACACGCATTCCCACCTCCCCGACAATGCCGACATGAATGACGAGCTCGTCATTGAAGGCATACGGTTTCAGGCCCACTGCGGGGTCACTCCCGACGAACGCCAACGCCCTCAATTGCTGTTGACCGACCTGACATTTTCCTGCCCGGCTCACAACGCCATTCAGTCCGACAACCTCGCGACAACCGTGGATTACGCCAAGGTCGTCCAACGGGTGATTGACGTGGGCACAGCCCGTGAAACCGCGCTGATTGAAAAACTGGCGGACAGGATCGTGCATGCGCTGCTGGCGGAATTCCCCATTGAGCGCGTCACGATCTGGCTTCGCAAAGCCGCGCCGCCTCTCCCGGACGTGACCGGGTCGGTCGGTGTGCGCCTGACGTATCCGCGACTACGCGCAAGCGCAACAGAATCGCCGTCATCAGAACCCTCCCCGTTTCTGACCGCCAACGTCCATCTGATCCCCAAAGGGAAAGTTCTGGACGTGGCCGCCGGACATGGCAGACATGCTCTGTACCTGGCGTCTCATGGGTATGAGGTGGTCGGTCTTGATTGGGATGCGGAAGCCCTGAAGGCCCTGGCGCACACGGCCAGCGAACGTGGTCTGCCGAATCTTTTCACGCGGACCGTGGATCTGGAAAGCCACCCGGACACCCCGCCCAGTCTCGGCGAGCAGGAATATGACGGCATCGTGGTGTTTTTCTATCTCTTTCGACCGCTCTTGCCCTCAATCCTTCGAGCGCTGAAACCCGGCGGAGTCCTCATCTATGAAACGTTTCTGATTGACAACCATCTCCGGCATCACCATCCGCAAAGGAAGGAATTCTGTTTGGGGCAGAATGAACTGCTTCACGCAACCAGCCAGCTAAGAGTGTTGTGCTATCAGGAAGGCCCCCAACCCGCCGCTCCGCATACCATCACCGCGCGGCTCGTGGCTCAACGTCGGCCGTCATTGCAGGACACGCACGTCACGACATGAGCCTTCCATGGCCTTTCGATCTGCACGGGAAGGCTGGATGGCCCGGTGGTGCGCACCATGCTGTCAGTTTTCCGACGCTTCCACGATGTGATTCTCAAACCTGGTGCATCCTTCGGCCAATAACCGGTTGGTCAACATTTCACCCGGCCATTCAATCGGCAGATCAGCCGTAAAAATCCACACGTCCGGCGACGTCCAGATCGGACCATGATCCTCCGACAAATGAGGGTCGAACAGGTCCGTCCACACGGGCATGTACACCCCATTCCCGCATTGCGTGTGCAAATGCACAATCGCCCGACTCCGCACCGGCGAATCAAGGTCATGCCAGACCGCCGCCGTTTCGTCGGCCAACCGATGGAGCTTGACGGCGTTTTGCGCGTCAAACATGCCATAGGCGGCATGAACCGGCACATCCAGCATATTCGGCGCCAGTGCGATCTCCGGACACTGGTTCGTGAGGCCCTGCAACAACCGTTCCCGATCGTCGTCCCGCATGGTCTCCGGGAACGACGACTCGCGCGCGCCAATCAATTCAAACAGTAAAAACGCCGTTGATTCAACCGGAGGATGCAGGCGAGCGGCAATGGAGCGTCGCCGGTTCGAAGCGGCCATGCTCGACAGATGATCGTGGAGTTTCTGGAGCGTGATAAAATCGAACGTGGTATCGGTGAGTAAACGCGGTTCAACCGTGACGACGGTTCCGGCCGGGATGTGTAAACATTGCCGCAGCAATTCCGCCGTTGTTTCCGGATCAATTTTCAATCCAAGCGGCGCGGCCAGATTCACCTGCAACGACAGCTCCAACGAGCCCAACACGGCATAGGCGGGATCGTCATCCGGGCCGCCTTCAATCAACACCGAACAGGCGGCCTCCGCCAGGAGGTCAAACAGCCATTCGGCCATTTCTTCATCCAGCGCCGCCAGAACGGTCAGAACCTCATGTTCCCGGTCCTGTTCGAGCAGAGCCTGCAGAATTTCAATGGCCAGTTCGGAATCGCCATGATCATGGCGACGCGCATTGATCAGGTGAATCAGGTCACGGGTTAAAGGATCGGGACGATACCAGCTAGACACCTGTGAACCTCAACATCGGCTTCCGCCACCATTGCGCACGTTTACGTTCGCCTGTCCGTTCATGCCTGTTGCCGTCACCGACACAGCACGCCTTGATCCGCCAAGACGATGACGCCGGACGCGCGCGCCAATCTGTATCGTACTGTCCAGCACCACAGCGTCCCGCATGACCCTCGTATCCGGAAGGTGTCTTGAGGCATCCTCTCCCTGCGACGATCCCGCCACCGCATCTCAACACACACATTCTGCAATAAGACAAATTCGACATGCAAGCACCAGGAATGTTCCATGACCATGCCATGCCGGAACGGGAACGGACGTCGCGAATCAAAAAGACGGGGCAGAGTCCCGCCGGACGTCGGCGTCTGTGTGGACTCGACAACACGCGCGCACGTTCCCATTCATGGCACATGCGCACGGCTCGTCTCTGTTTGACATCCTTCAGGCAAAGTGATAGGGATACGTGCCGTCGTATTGTGGTGGGCCAACACCGTGTCGGCGCAACAACAAGAGCCGCGTGGCCCAACCTGCACAAGCCCTCCCATCCCGGCATTCCGCGCCGCGCAGGAGACCCCTCATGACGCTGACAATGCCTGTCCCAACCGGTTCCCCTCTCTTCCCACTCACGCCTCTTTTCTTTGCTCAACACACCACACGAGAACTTGACGATGACGACTTTGATGAAGATGAATACGACGACTTTGATGATTTCCGGTCGAAGCATCCTCGTCGCCGGCCGTTCCTGAAATTCGCGCTGATTCTGCTTTTGATCGCAGGCGTTTGGTACGTCGTCGCGAATTCGAACATGCCGTCATCCATTCTCAAACGCGTGACTGGGGCCATCGGCGCGATATTCAATCCCGGATTTACAGACCTTTCGCTTCAATCCGACCACGGCACAGACTCCGCGCTCTTGTCGCAGGCCGTGCCTCTTCCCGCTTTCCATGAAGGACAACATGTCGTGATCACACTGACCGGAGAACCTCATGCCCGTCTCCAGTTGAGCCACGATACCGGGGGGACACAGCCTGGACCTTCAGTGCAAACCGGCGATGTACTCACCATCATTGACGGGAGGCTCATCAATCATCAGTGGCTCTATTTCGTCCAGACACAATCCGAACACTCCGGGTGGATTCCGGAAGAGTCTCTGCGCGCACAGTTCTAGACGACAACCTTCGCTCTCGCGCGATGAATCAATGATGACGCAGATGACGACAGACACACCCGCCACTCGCGCGACGAAACCCGCAAACAGCGGAAGCAGTTTTTATTACTCCTTCCTCTTTCTCCCCCGTCCGGGACGGAAAGCCATGTCCGCCATTTACTCGTTTTGCCATGAGGTGGACACGACCGTTGACCACCCTCCTTGCGGCGTTGACCCACACGACCAACTGGCGCAATGGCGTCGCGAAATTGAAGCCATGTATCGCGGCACGCCACAGCACCCGATGACCATCGGTCTGGCCGACCACGTCAACAGGCTGGCGATTCCACGCGAATACTTCCAGGAACTCATGAACGGAATGGAAATGGATTTGACCATCAAGCGGTATGCCACATTTGAAGAGTTGTCTCTCTACTGCTATCGGGTGGCGTCGGTGGTGGGGCTGATCTGTTTACACGTCTTCGGAACCACGGACCCGCGCGCGCACGAGTATGCCATGCATTTGGGTATGGCCTTTCAACTCACCAATATCATGCGCGACATTGGAGCCGATGCGGAACGGAACCGGATCTACGTGCCACAGGAAGACCTGGCCACATTTGACTATTCCGAACAACAGCTGCTGGCCAAAACCTATTCGCCGCAATTTGTCCGGCTTATGGCATTCCAGGCCGCCAGGACCCGTGAGTATTACCAGAAAGCGCAGGCCGTGTACGATGCCCTGTCATCAACCAATCGTCGGGCTTTGCTCTCGGCGGAAATCATGCGCACGATCTACTTTGATCTGTTCACTCGTATCGAAAAAGCCCGCTTTGCCGTTTTTGCATCGCGCATTCGCGTGCCGCACCCCCTTCGCCTCGCGCTTGCCCTGACGGCCTGGGCGCGCGCATCGGTGCAAAATCGTTTTTCCCGACGCGCGTGACGCATCGCGACAGCAGATAACGCGCCGGTCTCACGCCCCGCATCCCCGACCATCGGACAATGCACACCCCGCTCGCATTGACAGCCGCCAAACCCTGTTCCTATGATGCCCCCTCATGTCTCTCGCCGACCTCCACGATTCCCTGCGCGACTGCCGGCAATGCCGCCTGGCTTCCGGACGAACCCAGGTGGTCTTCGGTGCCGGCAATCCTGAAGCGTCTATCATGTTTGTGGGAGAAGCCCCCGGGTTTCACGAGGACAGGCAGGGGGTTCCGTTTGTCGGCGCGGCGGGAAATCTCTTGACGGAATTACTGAAGTCGGCCGGACTCACGCGGGATCACGTGTACATTGCCAACGTCATTAAATGCCGCCCTCCGGAGAACCGCAATCCCGCGCCCGATGAAGTTGAGACATGCAAACCCTTTCTTCTTCAGCAAATTCAACATATCAAACCGCACCTGGTCTGTTCACTGGGGAACTTCGCCACCCAAACGCTGCTGGGCAGAAAAGTCGGAGTTTCGAAAGTGCACGGACAGCAATTTCAATTATCGGATTTTCTCCTGTTTCCGCTCTTTCATCCCGCCGCCGCCCTGCACCAGGGCAATCTGCTCCCGACCCTGCGCGAAGATTTTCAAACATTAAAGCGGCTGGTGGATCAGATGGCCATGACGCGACAGGAAACGCCCGCCGTCAGCCCTGTGCAAATGGATTTGTTGTAAGAAGTCCGGAAATTACGAGGCAGGCGAGCGTGCATCTTCTTCGGGGGCGCTTCCATCCTCACGACGCTCCCCATCGTCGGCACGTTCCCGGTCAACCCGATCGTCATCAGACGCCTCGGAGGCGTCATCGTCATCGTCGTCTTCCGGGTTCTCAAACCACAGGACCAGCATGGCTTCCCACCACGCCTCATCCACGTCGGTGCCGGGATCAACTCCCAGACACGACACGTCGGCTTCCGTCACGCCCGGATCAATCTCCGTGGGACGCAACCGGACGCAATCAATCACTTCTTTGGTAACATACCCGCCGACAATCCAGGTCGGTGGGTCGGCACGCCGGGATTTATACGCCTGGAGCTGACGCTTGAGGTGCATGAAAATTTTCCGTTGCGTGGCATCCTCAAATCCGCTGGACGGGAGGCTTAAGGTCTTTTCAATTTTTTTTCTCCACTCCCGCCGGTCATATCGCGAAGTCATCAACTGCAAGGCTTTCGCCCCATGTTCAACGTCAAGCGGCATCACGACTCCTTCGGTCAATGACCTCCCACCGTCATTTCACGAATTTTGACGGTCGGGCTCGCCACACTCCCTCGAAATTCCAAATCATTCCCGATCAACTCAATATCCTGAAACATCCGTTTCAGATTACCGGCAATCGTCACCTCTTGCACGGGATAGGCCAGCTCACCGTTGTCAATCCAAAAGCCGGACGCGCCACGGGAGTAGTCCCCCGTCACCATATTGACGCCAAAACCGATCAACTCGGTCACGTACAACCCCTGCCTGACAGATCGGATAACATCTTCGGACGACGCGGCACCCGGATGGAGAAAGAGATTCATCGGAGACACGGACGGATTGTCACCCGCCCCCCTGGCCGCGTTGCCCGTGGAGGCCATGCCCAGTTTTTTTCCGGAATACGTGTCCAGCAAATAACTGGAAAGGACGCCATGGTCGACGATCATGGTTTTGCGCGTCGGCAATCCTTCGCCGTCAAAAGGACGAGACCCCAACCGACCTGGCATGCGGCCGTTATCTTCAATGCTCACGTGTTTCGGCGCAATGGATTGTCCCAGGCACCCCAGGAGAAAGGAGGCGCCTTTATACAGGGCATACCCGGAAACCGCACTCGACAGGTGCCCCAACAGACTTTCGGCGATTTGCGGATCAAAAATGACGGGAACCCGCTGGGTCTTCACCTTTCGAGCCCCCAGCCGTCGAAGTGTCCGCTCCGCCGCCCGTGTCCCGACGGCCTCCGGGCTCTCCAAGGCGCGCCATTTCCGCGAGACCGTGTACCAGGAGTCCCGTTGCATACCCTGACCGTTTACGCCTTCGGCTACAGGCGTCACGACCAGAGAAAACCGGGAACTTCGATGGGAGCCCACAAACCCGTGCGTATTCGCCAGCACCACGGCGCCTCGCGCCGACGCACATTCGGCGCCTTCCGAATTAGTGACGCGCGGATCAACGTCCAGCGCGGCCCGTTCCGCGCGCTTCGCCGATTCAATTTCCTGCTCCACGGTCGTGGCGGTGGAATCATAGAGATCCAGATCCGGGATATCGGTCGCCATCGCCGCTTCTTCCGGAAGCCCCGATGTCTCATCCTCGGCAACCTCCTTCGCCAAGGCGCAGGTATCGACGACCAACTGATCCAGTGAGGTGTTGGAAAAATCAGACGTGGACGCGCTGGCAGATCGTTTTCCGAAAAACACACGAAGCCCCAAACGCTTTTCCCGCGCACGACTCAAACGATCCACGTCCGACAACCGCACCTGCACCTCGGTCGACTCCCCTTCCGCCACCAGAACGTCCGCGGCCGTGGCGCCACGGGCTTTGGCGCGAGCCACCAGGTCGGTGGCCAATGCGCTCAACTTGTTCCGTGATTCATCCATGACACATGACCAAAGACGGGATGACACCGCCTCAACAGGACGGCACTGGGTTTTTTGTTATGACCAAAAAAAATGCCATGCCATGGGATGATTCTTTTTCCCAGGACACCGGTGGCACAAGGTGATCACGTCTCTTTGTTGCACGGAGTTGTCTCATGAAGACCCCCTCCGAAAAAACAATTCACACAGCCTGGATACCCGGCATCGGACGTTGTGTGCAGAATGCTTTGATGGCCCCGGACGAGTCCATGTGCCGTGGCTAGGCTGCGGTCCCGCCCACCGTAATGCCGTCTATGCGAATCGTGGGCAACCCCACACCCACCGGGACGGACTGGCCTTCTTTTCCACACGTGCCGATGCCGGAATCCAATTGCAAATCATGGCCCACCATGGACACGTTCTGCAGGACGTCAGGCCCGTTCCCAATGAGGGTCGCTCCCTTGACCGGTTTCGTCACCTTGCCATCTTCAATGAGATAGGCCTCACTGGCCGAGAACACGAACTTGCCATTCGTGATATCCACTTGCCCGCCTCCGAACGACACCGCGTACAGGCCTTTTTTGACGGACCGAAGAATATCTTCCGGTTCAGACGTACCCGCCAACATAAACGTATTCGTCATCCGCGGCAGCACAATGCTGCGAAAATCCTCGCGCCGGCCGTTCCCGGTTAAGGGCATTCCCATCAACCGGGCATTCAGACGATCCGTAATATAGCCGCGCAGGATTCCCTTTTCGATCAGGACGGTTCTGGTGGTGGGCGTGCCTTCATCGTCAATGTTGAGCGAACCCCGCCGGAAGGGCAGGGTCCCGTCATCCACGACCGTGCAGGTGTCGGACGCCACACGCTGTCCAATCAGATTGCTGAACGCTGACGTCTTTCGTCGGTTAAAATCCGCTTCCAGCCCATGGCCGATCGCCTCATGCAACAGAATGCCGGGCCAGCCTCCCGCCAGCACCACGGGCATGATGCCCGCCGGCGCATCAACGGCGTTGAGATTCAGTATCGCCTGCCGGGCGGCTTCCCGCGCATACGATCGCGCGCGATCCTGGTCATGGTAAAAAGAAAATCCCACGCGCCCACCGCCGCCAAAGGTCCCGACCTGGCGATTGGGTCCCTCTTCGGCGATACACGTCACCTGCAGTCTCGATAACGGCTGGATGTCGCCGGCTCTCAAGCCTTCGGTCGTCGCAACCAACATCGTTTTCTGCTCGGTCGCCAACGAAGCCATGACCTTGGTAATGCGAGGATCATAGCGACGCGCTTCACGATCAATCAGATTGAGCAGCTCCACGCGTGCGCGTACGGGAATATCGGTCAGCGGCTGGTCAAGAGGATAGAGATTCTGCGCCCTTGCCGGACGATGGGTCACCGGGACCGGGGCATCCCCCTTGGGGGAATGGACGATATGACGCGCGTTATCCGCCGCAATGTCCAAATCCCGTTTCGTCAATTCATCGGAGTAGGCAAACCCCGTTTTTTCGCCAGCGATCGCGCGCACCCCGGCGCCTTGAGAAATACTTTTGACGGCTCGCTTGACGATGCCCTCCTCCATGGATACGGACTCGGAAATCGTTGATTCGAAATAGATATCCGCGTAATCCACGTCACGGACGTGCACGCGCGCCAACGCCTGCTCGACCTCGCGGTCCTGCAGGGAAAAATGTTCAAGTGTGACAAGGTCGTGAGACATGAACCGTACCCTTAGCACGATACCCGAAACGGACGCAAGACACGAACGTACGATACATACGGCCGTACCACGAAGGGGCATGCACAGCCGTGATCGGGCAAAATTTCTCCCCAGCGCGACGGCTGGCTCATCCCCCGTTTGACAAGACAGGAAATCATGATTAGATTAGCTTTCGGGTAGCTCTCCGACCGGAGAAATCATGTGATGCAGAGGACGCTTTCACAAATGATCACGCTCTGTTCAGCGAACCGCATTTCAGAACTGACGGAGCACGATCTGGTGTCGCAGCTTGACCATGACGCTCTTCCCCGTCACGTGGCCGTGATTATGGATGGGAACGGGCGTTGGGCCTCGCAGCGAAAACTGCCTCGCATTGCCGGGCACAAAGAAGGGCTGATCGCCCTGCGGGACGTCCTGCATACCTGTTATCTGCTGGAGATTCCGCTCGTCACGATCTATGCGTTCTCACAGGAAAACTGGAATCGGCCCCAGGCCGAGATTGCCTTGCTCATGTCGCTCCTTGAAGAATTTCTCCGTCAGGAACGCCAGACCTTTCATGAACGGCACATGCGGTTTCTGCCCATTGGCCAGATCCACACGCTTCCTTCGTCCGTTCAGAACATCGTGCATGCCATCGCCCGGGAGACCGCGCATTTCACCGACCGCATCGTGACCGTCGCTCTAAGTTATGGGGGACGGTCCGAGATTCTTGATGCCGCGAACCGTCTGATCAAAGACGTGCAATGCGGCAACGTGTCCGGCCCCGTTCATGAAACCCAGTTTGAACAGTACCTCGCCACGGCCGATCTTCCGAACCCGGACCTGCTGATTCGAACAAGCGGGGAAATGCGAATCAGTAATTTTCTTCTTTGGCAGATTGCCTATACCGAGTTGTATTTTACGGAAACCCTCTGGCCTGATTTCCGACAACGAGAGGTCTTGCTGGCCCTGCTTGATTACCAAAAACGAGAACGTCGTTTCGGTCGTCTCTCCCATGCCGTTTCTCTCCAAAGTCAGTTGTGAGCACACGCATGGGTGAGCCAGCCCCAAGTCGCCGCCCGTATCATCCCGCGTCTCTCTTGTCCCGGGCGTCCGCGCTTAGCGTTGGCACAAAGCGTGTGTGTGTCGCGCTGGTGTTTCTTCCGCTCTTTTACGTCTTCACCCGCCATCTTCCACCATGGACGTTTTTTGTGTTCATCAGCGCGACCGTCCTGCTCGCGCAATGGGAATTCGTGGGTCTGTTCGTTGACCAACGCTCTCGTCTGCAACATGCCATCGTCGGCTTTCTTGGATCCCTGCTTCTCTTGGTGGCGATGCAATGGCCAACGGTTCTCGGCCTTCCCCCGGCCCTCGCGATCACGCTCACCCTCCTGCTTGGCTATCAAGTCGGCTTTGCGCCTTCGGGAGTCCGGCAGCTTTCGCTGTTCATCCTCCTGTTTGGAGTGCTCTATATCGGGTACATGCTCGGACACCTGCTCTGGCTGCGAAACCGGCACGACGGGGCGTTGTTGGTATTTTTTGTGCTACTGGTCACATGGGCGGGCGATGCGGCTGCATATTATGCTGGCAAAATGTGGGGGTCGCGGCCTCTGGCTCCGCAATTAAGCCCGAAGAAAACCAGAGAAGGGTTTCTGGGCGGCCTGATTGCGGCCCCCATTGTGGCATGGCTCGGCCATCTGTGGTTTCTCCCGTCCGTGACGCCACTGGATTGTCTGGTCCTGGGTCTGCTATTAACCGTGCTGGGATTAATAGGCGACCTCTCTGAATCGGCCTTGAAACGCCATGCCGGCGTCAAGGATTCCGGCTCCCTGATTCCCGGACATGGGGGCGTGTTTGATCGCATTGATAGCCTGCTTCTCACCGTGCCGGCTTTTTACTATTATATGGCGTTTCTGAAAGGCCCATAGGCCGATCCCGCGTCAACGGAAGGCGTCCCGCTCTTATGAAACAGATCGTTCTTCTTGGCTCGACTGGCTCCATTGGGGACAGTGTCCTCGACATTGTGGCCAAATGTCCGGAGCAATTTTCGATTCTGGGGTTGGCCGCCCACCGCAATGACAAGAAACTCGAAGAGCAAATTCGATTGTTTCGTCCAAAATTCGTGGCCCTGGCCGACACCGACGCCGCGCAACGACTGCGGTCCCGCCTTCACGATCCCGCCATCCAGATCCTCGACGGTCCCAACGGGGTGACCGAAGTGGCCGCCTGTCCGGAGAGTGATCTGGTGATCTCGGCCATCGTGGGCGGCGCGGGACTGGTGCCGACCCTGGCAGCCATTCGCGCGGGGCGTCAGGTGGCCCTGGCCAACAAAGAGCCCATGGTCATGGCCGGACAACTGATGCAAGAAGAAGCGCGCCGCATGGGAATACCCATTTTCCCCATTGACAGCGAACACAGCGCGATTTTTCAATCGCTTGTCGGCCACCGACGCGAAGACGTCCGCCGCATCATTCTGACCGCCTCCGGCGGACCATTTTGGGACTGCTCCAAAGACGAGATGGAGCGGGCCTCACCCGAACAGGCACTCCGGCATCCCAATTGGAAAATGGGATCGAAAATTACGATTGATTCCGCCACGCTTATGAATAAAGGGCTGGAAGTCATTGAAGCGCACTGGCTGTTTGATTGCCCGCCCGCGCAACTTGACGTGTTGATTCACCGGGAAAGCATTATCCACTCGCTGGTTGAATATCATGACGGATCAGTCATCGCCCAATTGGGCTTGCCCGACATGCGCACGCCGATCAGTTACGCGATGAATTACCCGGAACGCATACCGCTGGATCTTCCCAGTCTGGAGTTATGGCAATTCGGAACCTTGACGTTCCATCAACCCGACCACGGACGTTTCCCCTGCCTGAAGCTGGCGTATGAAGCACTGGAACGTGGCGGAACCTGTCCCGCAATTCTCAATGGCGCGAACGAGGTCGCCGTCGACGCGTTTCTGAATCACGGACTCCCCTTTGGACACCTTGCCAACGTGATTGACCAAACACTACAATGTGCCGACATTCACCCACTCGCGTCAGTGGAAGACGCTCTGGCCGCTGACCGATGGGCCAGAGAAACCGCATCAGCGTTCATTCACCGCGTCGCCTTATGAAAGTGTGTTCTTTCCTGTCCTGGCACGACACGCCATGTCTCTCGTGATCATCTACGACATCGCCCAAACAATCTGGTGGTTTGCCGTTGTCCTGGGTCTCCTCGTGACTTTTCATGAGTTTGGACACTTTATTGTTGCGCGATGGGCGGGCGTGAAAGTGCTCAAATTTTCCCTGGGCTTCGGGCCCAAGGTGCTGTGGCGCCGCATCGGCGAGACCGAATATCTCATCTCGGCCATTCCGCTTGGCGGATACGTGAAAATGTTCGGGGAAGACACGGGTGAGACCGTGGCACCGGAAGAACGAGAACGGTCGTTCTCTCATAAACCCCTCTGGAAACGCAGCCTCATCGTGGCGGCGGGACCGGGGTTCAATTTTCTCTTAAGCTACCTGATTTTTTCCGCCTGGCTGGCCACGGGCATGCCTCTGCCCATCCCCTCCTTCAGCGAGCTCTCACCCACGATCAACGCCCTCAAAGCGGAGTCACCAGTCAGCCGGGCCGGCCTTCGCCTCGGCGACCTGATTACAAAAATTGATGCGCACGAGATCACCACGAAAAGCGATGTGCATGCGGCCCTGGCCAACAACGGTGGGCAAGCAGTCACCGTCGAAGTGCGGCGGGGCAAGGCCCTGAAAGCCTTTGTCGTCACCCCCGAACCCTACGATCCGCCCGCTCCCTACGATCCGGACAGCGGAGAGAAGACAAGATACGTCATTGGCATTGAAGAAGCTCCGCCCATTGTCACCTCCGTCATGCCGAATATGCCGGCAGAGACGGCGGGATTCAAGGACGGCGATCGCGTCCTTGCGATTGAGGGCGAGCCGATTCATACCTGGTCACAGATGACCGGGGTGATCAGGGCGCATCCCGACACCCCCCTCATGGTCCGGGTGGATCGTGCGGGCGCGATCCTGACTCTCATGATCACTCCCGAGCCCCATCACATCAGTGAAGACGGGCGACCCTCCACGATTGGCAAAATCGGCATTATGGGTTCAGGGCGATCGGTGATCCGCGCCGACTCACCGTTCACGGCCATATGGCAAGGCGCGCGGGCGACATGGGGATGGTCGGAGCTCACCGTGATCGGCATCTACAAAATGCTGACGGGAGAAATCTCCTCAAAAAATATCGGGGGGCCGATCATGATTGCCAGTGCCTCGGGGGCGGCAGCCGAACGAGGCTTTCCCGACCTGATGTTCCTGGCGGCTATTTTGAGTATCAACCTGGGCATTCTGAATTTGTTGCCCATTCCGATCCTGGACGGCGGCCATCTTTTCTTCTTTGCCTGCGAGGCCGTGCTGCGACGTCCGCTTGCCCAACGACAACGGGAATTTACCCAACAAGTGGGAATCCTGTTGCTGGTGGGAATTATGCTGTTTGCTTTTTTCAATGATATCCAACGGTTGCTGCAATAATTCCAAGTCCCCGTTCCAGACCGAATCATGAGTTAACCGACGCACGCCGACAACCAGCGGCCCTCCGCGCGTGGCGCGGAGACGGTGGTCAACCCCTTTTACGGAACCGCGTTCTCTGATGCGAACCAGCCAACTGCTCATTCCCACGCTTCGTCAAACCCCCGGCGAGGCCGACGTGATCAGCCACCGCTTGATGCTACGGGCCGGGATGATTCGCAAGGTGGCGGCAGGGATTTACACCTACCTCCCGCTCGGCCTGCGCGTCCTGAAAAAAATTGAATGTATCGTTCGCCAGGAAATGAATCGTGCCGGGGCGCAGGAACTGCTCATGCCGATCCTTGCTCCGGCCGAACTGTGGCGCGAAACGGGACGATGGGATTTTTATGGAAAGGAATTGCTGCGCTGCCGGGACCGACATGACCGCGATTTTTGTTTCGGCCCCACGCATGAAGAAGTGATCACCGACCTGCTGCGGCATGAGATACGATCCTATCGGCAACTGCCCCTGAACTGCTACCAGATTCAAACCAAATTCCGCGATGAAATCCGCCCGCGTTATGGCTTGATGCGCGGACGCGAATTTATCATGAAAGACGCGTACAGCTTCGACACCGATGAGGCCGGCGCGCGGGTGAGCTATCAAAAAATGTATGCGGCCTATGAACGGATCTTCACACGATGCGGGCTGACGTTTCGCGCGGTCGAGGCGCACAACGGGCTGATCGGAGGCAGCATGTCGCATGAATTTATGGTCCTGTCCGAGACGGGAGAAGAAACGATTGTGTATGACGAACAGACTGCCTACGCGGCCAACATTGAGCAGGCGGAGGTGTCTCCTCCCACGGATACAAACGACGCGCCGCCGCTCCCCCTTGAATCCGTCCACACCCCCGGCGCACACACCGTCCATGAGGTCTGTGCGTTCTTACAGGTCGCCCCGGACCAACTGGTGAAAACCCTGCTCTACCAAACGCCGGCGCGGGAAATCATCGCCGTGTTGATTCGCGGGGATCATGAAGCGAACACGATCAAACTCAATCGTTTTTTGGGAACCACGGACATCACGCTGGCCAGCTCAGACATTGTGCGCAAGGTGTCATCGGCTCCCGTCGGCTTCGTCGGCCCAATCGGACTCACCAACATCCGCATGATCGCCGATCAGGCCATCAAGGCGATGCGAAACTTTGTGGTCGGCGGGAACACACAGGACACGCACCTGATCCATGCGAACTGGGAGCGGGACTTTTCTGTCGAGGCTTTTCTTGATCTGCGACAAGCCCGTGCTGGCGACCCTTCCCCCAAAGGTGACAGCCGATTACGGGAAGCCAAAGGCATTGAAGTCGGACATGTCTTCTTATTGGGAACCAAGTACAGCGACGCCATGCATGCCACATTCCTCGATGCGAGCGGACAGGAACGTACGGCTGTGATGGGGTGTTACGGCATAGGGGTCAGCCGAACGGCTGCCGCGGCCATCGAACAAAACCATGACGACAAGGGCATAGTGTGGCCCGTACCGATTGCGCCCTTTCACGTTCATTTATTACCGGTCACGGCTTCGGAAAATGTGCTTCACACCGTTCGCATGCTGTACGATGCCCTGACCGGAGCCGGTCTGGAAGTCTTATGGGACGATCGCGATGAACGTGCCGGAGTGAAATTTAACGACGCGGATTTAATTGGAGCGCCGTTTCATCTCCTTGTTGGCGACAGGGGCCTGGCGCAGGGCATCGTTGAATTCAAGCGTCGCGACACCGGAGCCGTGTGGAAACTGCCGCCGAATGAGGTGTTGCCTCATGTGCAGGGCCTGCTTGCCGCCTATGATCTTCCCTACGTGTAACCGCAACCATGCCCGCAGGAGGCAAGACTGTTCCTCTGATACAGCCAGGCCTCCAACCTCTACGGGCGTCAGGCAATGCATTGACAAAAGAAAGAACGAAGTGATAATTTCAGGCGTGGTTGGCGCGATGCCGTGTCCAGACCACGCAATCCCTGATGCACACAACAAACACGTGGACTCCTGTGCATCGAAAGACAGGAAAATGTTGACTCAAGTGAACGTACGGGGACTGTTGTTTGATCCCTACAATAACGCCTATATTGTCATCCTTCGCGATGAACACCGCTCCGACACGCTCCCGATCTGGGTGGGGAAATCGGAGGCGAGCGCCATCAGTTTTGCGCTGGAAAATGTTTCACCGCCCCGTCCCACAACGCATGATTTGATAAAATCCATGCTGGACAATGTTGACGCAAAAATCTTGAGCGCCGTGGTCACCGACCTGAAAGACAACACGTACTACGCCACAATCCATTTATGGTACGGGGATTCGGAATACGCCGTTGATTCACGGCCCAGTGACGCCATTGCGCTTGCGCTACGCGCCGAAGCACCCATCTTCACCTCGGAGGACGTGTTCCGGAAACAGAGTCCGAAGAAAGAGTTGGAGCAATGGCTTGAAAATTTAAAGCCCGAAGATTTTGGAAAACTGGACACCTAGGGGACGTCAACGTGTTCGCGGTTACTTGCATGCACCAACCCCGTTGACAGGAATGACTTCACTTCCATGAGTGTGGAACAAAATACCGATTTGATACCGTTAAAGGTGCTGGGCGTCACCGAAGACCCCAATACGGATACCCAGATTGTGATTCTCCGTGACGAAACCAATGCCGATGTTCTGCCGATCTGGATGGGTCCGGCCGAGGGTGCGGCCATTCGCCACGCTCTGGAGGATATCGTTCCGCCAAGACCGACGAGCCATGATTTAATGGCCAGTCTCGCCACGCATCTCAATATAAACATTACCCATGTGGTGGTGACCGACGTTCAAAACAACACCTATTTTGCCACCATTCACCTGTCCAACGGACTTGAACGAACGGTTGACGCGCGGCCAAGCGATGCCATTGCCCTCGCCCTGCGAACCAGGCGCCCGATTTATGTCACACGGGACGTACTGAAAAAGGGAGGCGGTGACAACGTGGAGGCATGGCTGGCAAAACTCGGGTCCCAAAGCCTTTGGCCAACCGGAAACGTCAGACGACTCCCCGAGGACACGCAATGAAGACCAACACGACAAACCTGACGGAGAATGTGTGATGCACAGCTTTCAAGCGAAACCCAACGAAGTTCACAGAAAATGGCTCGTGCTTGACGCCAAAGGGGTCGCGCTCGGTCGATTGGCCACCCAGGCCGCCAGCATTCTCCGCGGCAAACATAAACCCATCTTCACGACGCATGTTGATACAGGCGACCATGTGATTGTGGTCAATGCCAAAGAGATTCGGCTGACCGGAAAAAAATTAAAAGAAAAAACCTATTACCGTCACACCGGATATCCCGGGGGACTGAAAGCCACAACTGCCGAACGGCTCATGGGGAAACACCCCGAGGAAATCGTCGTCAAAGCGATTCGCGGCATGCTTCCCAAAAGCATTCTGGGGAAAAGAATGGGTCAAAAATTGCGAGTCTATGCCGGGACTGATCATCCGCATGAGGCGCAATGTCCGGAACCATGGACACTCACTCATTAGACAACAACATCCGCGTCGTACCGCACGCGGGATCGTAGAAGGAAAATCACCTCTATGCCACAACAGCGTTACTACGCCACGGGAAAACGAAAATATGCGATTGCGCGTGCCTGGGTTGAGCCGGGGCCTCCGGAAATTACGGTCAACGGACGGGAGTTTGAACAATATTTTACTCTTCTGTCGCATCGCGTGCGGGTTGAGACACCACTCGAAGTCACCAAGACGAGCGGACAATTTCGCATCAAAGCCTCGGTCTCTAGCGGAGGCGTGTCGGGACAAGCCGGAGCCTTGCGTCATGCGATTGCCAAAGCGCTGGTTGAGATCAATCCTGACTTCCGCGGGGATCTCAAGAAAGCCGGATTACTGACGCGCGACCCGCGCGTGAAGGAAAGAAAAAAATACGGGCGAAAAGGAGCACGAAGCCGATTCCAGTATTCCAAGCGGTAATAGCGTGGCCCTTCACGAGGGGTCACGAACAAAAGGGAAGGCTTTCATGCCTTCCCTTTTTTCGTTTTCCACGTTCGCAGGCACATCCACGGTTATAATTCATGCGACGCACTCGACTCAAGGTGGCAATTCTTGGAGCCAGTGGGTACACGGGTGGCGAACTGCTGCGGCTTTTAAGCGGCCACACTCGTGTCACCGTCACCACGGTGACCGCGGACAAGTCCGTGGGGCGTCTCGTCACGGCGGTGTTTCCGTCTCTCGACACGTTTCATGCGCTACGCTTTGAAGCACTGGACATTGAACGCATCATCAAAAAAGTCGATCTGGTGTTTGCGGCGCTCCCGCATACGGCCTCCATGGAACCGGTGGCTGCATGCGTCCGCGCCAGGAAACCCGTGATTGATTTGAGTGCCGACTATCGCCTGACCAAGGCGGAAACCTATGAACGATGGTATGGCACACCGCATACGTCGCCCGCGCTCCTGAAAAAATCCGTTTACGGGCTTCCCGAACTCCACCGGGCAAAGATCCGTCGAGCGCGGCTTGTGGCCGTGCCCGGATGCTATCCGACGGCAGCCATTCTGCAATTGGCTCCATTGCTGGCCCGTCAGGTCATCTGGACGGACACCATTGTCATCAACGCAAAATCCGGCATATCAGGAGCAGGCAGAAACCCGGCTCCGGCCTCCCATTTTCCGGAAGCGCATGACTCCATGACGGCCTACGCCATTGGCCGACACCGCCATATCCCGGAAATCGAGCAGGAGCTGAATCGTATCGCCCCAACACCAAACCCCATACGACGCGACGGTAAAGCCATCAAGGTTGTCTTTACCCCGCACCTGACTCCGATGAATCGCGGCATTCTTAGTACAGCCTGCGCCAGGATGCAGAAATCAATCACGGACTTCAGCGTGAAAAAGATGTACCGGGATTTTTATCGCAACGAACGATTTATCAGAATTCGTGAGGATCCCTCATCCATCAGCCCCGGGCACGTTCGCGGGTCGAATTTTTGTGATATCGGAATATTTGTGGATTTTCGAACACACCACATCATCACCGTGGCAGCTCTGGATAACCTGGTTAAGGGCGCGGCCGGACAGGCCATCCAGTCCATGAATATCATGCTGGGATTTCCGGAAGAGACGGCATTGACGTCACCCGGCATTTTCCCCTGATAGCGCCACACGCTCACCCTGTCTCTGTCCTCGGTCACACGTCATGGTCAACACCCAAAAAATACGAGGCGGCGTCACGGCCCCAAGAGGCTTCCTCGCCGCGGGGATCCGTGCGGGTATCAAACCTCCCCCGCTGCTGGATCTCGCCCTCGTCACGTCCACCCATCCTGGAATCATGGCGGGAGTCTTCACGAACAATCGAATCGTGGCCGCCCCGGTTCTGTTGTGTCGCCGTCAACTCAAACAACACCAGGGGCAGGCCATGATCGTCAATAGCGGAAACGCCAATGCGTTGACCGGCAAGCAAGGGATGCTGGACGCCATGGAAATGCGAAAACTCGTGGCGACGCAATTACGCCTTCCCGTCCATTCAGTCTTTGTGGGATCAACGGGAGTCATCGGCCGTCCCCTGCCAATCCGGCACATTCGTCACGCCGTCTCTCCTCTCATTCAACGCCTGAACCGATCAGGTCATACGCAAGCCGCACGGGCCATCATGACAACGGACACCAGCAGCAAAGAAATCGCCTGCCGAGCCACCATCGGCCGGCGGGTCCTCACGATAGGGGGGATGGCGAAAGGCGCCGGGATGGTTCATCCCAATATGGCGACCGTGCTCGC
Organism: Nitrospirales bacterium; assembly: GCA_965207175.1. Classification (GTDB taxonomy): domain Bacteria; phylum Nitrospirota; class Nitrospiria; order Nitrospirales; family UBA8639; genus Bin75. The sequence goes on along the minus strand of OZ242269.1, from coordinate 379,442 downwards.
CTATCTCACCACCGATGCCTCCATTGCCCCGCGGGCTCTTCAAGCCGCCCTCACCCGCATCACCAACGAAACCTTTAATTGCATCAGCATTGATGGCGACACGAGTACCAATGACACCGTGCTGTGCCTCGCCAATGGGCAAGCCGGCAACCCGATGATTCAAATGGGCACACCGCAATGGAAAAAATTTCATGCCCTGCTCTACGAAGTCTGCCTGTCGCTTGCGCGGCAAATTTGCCGTGATGGAGAAGGCTGCACAAAACTCGTCGAGGTCATCGTCCGCGGAACGAAAACGAACCATGAAGCCAAAGCCATTGCCCAAACGATTGCGACATCGCTGTTGGTCAAAACCGCCTTCTTCGGAGAAGACCCCAACTGGGGCCGCATCGTGGCAGCCGCTGGTCGCGCCGGAGTGGCCTTTCACCCTTCCAGACTGTCGTTAGACATCAACACAACGCCGGTCGTAAAGAACGGCCATGGCGTGGGAGGCCGGGCTGACCAACTCGCCCAACGGGTCATGCGGAACAGGGAATACACCGTCACGCTCTCGGTCGGGAATCAACATGGATACTCCCGTCTCTGGACCACGGATCTGTCCTACGACTACGTGAAAATCAACGCATCCTATACCACATAGCCAAGGATTCGCCGTCAACACTTGCCGACGGAAAGACATGGAACACCGGACTCATGAGATGCGCCATGTTCAAACCATGCCTTCACAGAGGTGCCAAATGAACACATGTGTCCCATCGCCCCCCTGGCGACATCATCACAGCCTGAACGCCCTGCTTCTTGCGCTGGCCCTGTTACAGGGATGCGCGATCGTTGAAACAACCTATGAAGTGGTCAAAGGCGCCACGAAAAGCGCCTATTACATCGTCAAAGGCACCTATACACTGGCGACCGGCGTCAGCAAGATCGTCTACCACATTGGAAAATTTACGTTCGAGGTGGTGCGGGCGCCGATGGAATGGCCCCTGACTCATGGCGAGATCGAAACGATTGGTGGCCTGCTGGTCAAAGAAGCCATTCGCCTGGGTCGCGTCAAATGGGCACCCTATGTGGTGAAAGGAAAACGCTACGTGCCCATGAGCGTCAAACAGGCACAAGATTATGATGAGACAGGCATCGCGTCATGGTATGGAGAGGAGACTCGTCAAACAACAGGAGGGCATATGACCGCGAATGGGGAAGCGTTTAATCCGTTGGGCTTAACCGCCGCACACAAATATCTCCCCTTGCCGATCAATGTGAAAGTGACAAATTTGAAAAACGGACGATCCATTATTGTGCGGGTCAATGATCGTGGCCCATTTCCATCCATCAAGAACGCGGCCTCGGGGAAACGCATTATTGATGTGAGTTATGGCGCCGCCAAACAACTTGGATTTCACAAAAAAGGGTTGACCAAAGTCCGCGTGAACGTCATCGCCGTCAAAGTGGAAACCTGAACATTCCCCGTGCTCACCAGGCCCGTCCGGCCACCCGCCTTCGTTTCAGCATCACCCATCTCGCAGCCAGGGGTCCTTTCGGACATCCAGTGCTTTGCACGAACCAAACACCGTCATCATGACGATGCCTTCGCGCACGGCTTTGGAACTGCGATATCGCAAACGGACGGAGGTGGGAGGTGACCGTCTCTCCATGGAAACAGTGCGCAAGACAGCCATCGTTTCCTCTTGCACGTCCTGTGTCGCCTCTTCGGGCGTCACAGACCCACCATGCGGAGAAGGCGGATCTTCCACAGCGTCCGCGGGGGGATCAACTTCTGGAAAGGATGGCGACTGTCGATCCGCCGCCTGCCGCAGCCAACTTCCGATGGCGCTCAAGAACCAGACGAGGAGGATGATACCCAAAAAGACAAAGGGTTCGAGTCTCACGATCGCCTCACTTGGTCAGCCCGTTTGAGGGTGTCTCTTCATCATGGGCAATAGACTCCCGCATCGCGGTATCGGCTTGCACATTCTTCATTCGATAGTAATCCATCAACCCGAGATTGCCTTTCCGAAACGCCTCGGCCATGGCGCGAGGCACTTCCGCTTCAGCCTCGATGACCCGGGCCCGCATTTCCTGTTCCAACGCCACGGCCATGGCCCGACGTTCTTCGGCTTTGGCCTGCGCAATTTGCTTGTCGGCATTGGCCTGGTCAATTTGCAATTTGGCGCCGATGTTTTCGCCAACGTCCACGTCTGCGATATCAATGGATAAAATTTCAAAGGCGGTGCCGGCATCCAACCCTTTGCTAAGAATGTGTTTGGAAATTTCATCGGGATTTTCCAACACATCTTTATGTCGGTTTGACGATCCAATGGTGCTCACCATGCCCTCGCCGACTCTGGCAATCACCGTCTCTTCTCCGGCTCCCCCGACAAGCCGATCGATATTGGCTCGAACAGTCACCCGTGAGACGGCAATCAGTTGAATGCCATCTTTCGCGACAGCCGTAATCCTCGGCGTTTCAATCACCTTCGGCAGGACAGACATTTGCACGGCTTTCAGCACATCGCGGCCGGCGAGATCAATAGCCGCCGCGCGTTGAAACGACATGGGGATATTCGCCTTATCGGCGGAAATCATCGCGTTCACCACTTTCACGATGTCGCCGCCAGCCAGAAAATGGGCTTCTAAGTCATTGGTGGGAATCTCCAGGCCCGCCTTGACCGCGCTGATCCGTGCCGTGACCACCGTGCTTGGCGGCACCCGGCGCAATCGCATGCCGACCAGCGTCAAAAGCCCCACGTACGCATTCGAAGCCCAGGCGGCAATCCATAACGGAATGGGAATGAGGTAGAGAAACCCCGCCAGGAACACGAAGAAAAGGAACAAGACCGCGAGAGTACCAAAGACTTGCGTTTCTGCGCCCATGAGGAATCCCTCCTGTGTGGACTATGCGGATGATCCAGTGAGGCCAATCGTTGTTTGTCCCATTCCAGGCCTCCTTGCCTGTGTTCGCTATCGGAATGCAACAAACGGCACGCCAGGACAGCTGTCGAGCAGTCTAACACAAATGGGAAGAGAGGAGGATGTGCGGCTCCGAACGAACGGGAGAGGAAAGCACGTTGCGGGGTCCAAACCCATGACGGCCTCGTGACGGGACCGTCGGTCATCAAGAATCAGGGATGCGGATGAAGGCGTTTCAACACGATCTGGCAACAATGCCCTGCTCGACTGCCGACGCAATGTGCCGAACGCGGTGGCTTCAATGTGGCGAACCCGTTCCTGCGTCACACCACAATCCTCGCTGATGTCTTTCACAAACACATGGGTAGCCCCATGCGCACCCTCTTCGTTGTGAGAAAGCATCCCGCTCAAACGCACGGAAGCATGCGACAGACGAGAAGGTGTATCAGGAGCAACGCCCGGGTCTACGGCGCCTGGCAACGTGGATTGACGCATGACTCCCCTGTTGATTCTCCCGCTCCCGAATGTTACGTGGCTTGAGAGACATGTGTTGCATTGCCCCGGCCAGACCGTTCATCCGATTGTTCCACAGTGTTCGGATACACGGTTTCCCCGCAATTCAAGCACCGCAACGTCTCAATATGGAGAAACGGGCCATCCGGGTCATAAAAATGATCTCGTACCAACAACCCTGTACAGCGATGACATTTCATAAGGTGTTCTCCTCATCCAATATGTTCGGTTGCGTCATGATCATCAACGCACAAGACGCCTGCTTGTCCCCGCATTCTCTTTCATAACCAGTTTCTGTGTGAAATCAAGAGCGGAGAAGGCCATCACCTGGCAACGACAACGCACGATTCATTTTCCCACTAGCCATGACCAGAACCGGTTTGCTAGTATGTCTCTTCTATGGAAATCGGCATTGTCGGGCTTCCCAACGTCGGTAAATCAACGATTTTTAACGCGCTGACAGCGGGGAGTGCGGCCGCCTCAAACTATCCTTTTACCACCATTGAACCTAACATCGGCGTCGTCAACGTTCCCGACTCACGGCTGGACCGCCTTACGGCACTGTTCAAACCGAAAAAAACAACGCCCGCATTCTGTCGGTTTGTTGACATCGCCGGCCTGATCAAAGGCGCGGCCAGTGGCGAAGGGCTCGGCAACGCGTTCTTGGCCAACATCCGGGAAGTGGATGCAATTCTCCACATGGTCAGGCTCTTTCAGGATGAGGACGTGGTGCATACGTTGGGACACATGGACCCGACGCGTGACATTGAAGTGATTGAAACCGAGTTAATGCTGGCCGACCTCGAAAGCCTCACGAAGCAGATCGACAAAATATCGGGCAAGGCACGGGCCGGAGACAAGACGTCGCAAGAGGCACTGACAGTCCTCACGACACTGCGGACAGGGCTTGAAGCGGGCACCCCCGTGCGGGCACTCGGACTCGAACCCGACAGCCTCAAGACATTTTCCCTGCTGACGGCCAAACCGGTCCTCTATGTCGGCAACACCGACGAAAACCCGGATCAAGCCGTCATCGCCAACTTCCAGGCGTTGGCCAGAGCACGCGGTTCGGAGTCGGTCGTGATCTGCGGCAAACTGGAAAGCGATCTGGCTGAACTGTCCGGTCAGGACCGCGCCCTGTTCATGGCCGACCTGGGCATGCAACAAAGGGGGCTGGAAAAGGTGATCGTGGCGGCGTACCACGCCCTGGGGTTATGCTCCTACTTTACCGGAGGCCCAAAAGAAGTCAGAGCATGGACGATCCCCGTCGGGATGAAAGCCCCTCAAGCCGCCGGCGTCATCCACTCGGATTTTGAAAAAGGGTTCATTAAAGCCGACGTGTACCACTTCGCCGATCTTGACCGGAATCTCTCGGAGCAGGCGCTGCGGGAGAAAGGCCTCATTCGCTCCGAAGGCAAAGAATACGTGATGCATGACGGCGATGTCTGTCATTTCAAATTCAACGTCTAGCATGTCATGGCGTGGTCGAACGGGTGGTGTCTACAAGACCGTCTCCCGGCCATTCGGCGTCCACGCGTCGGCCAGGGCTCTGGCTTCCGCACGTTGCTCGGACGCCATCACGTTGTCCAGGCTCGTGGTGCGCGTGAAGGCAATCCCCATCATCACCCGAAGCATCACACCAATCGGTTGACAATCGGCTGGGCCGACAGGTAGAGAATCAACCTCGCGTTGCGAGAGGAAGATTCCTGTTTCTCGCCGCCTGTTTGCTGATGACCGGCAATGCGGCTGAATCGTCATCTTCCTTGTCCGGTCGCCATCCTCTTCGCGTTTCATCACGGGTTGGAATTCTTCTCATGCCAATCAATGCGCTACGGAAACAGGGGGCAAAGATGAGCCTGCAGGAAGCGCTTGAGCGAGTCGAAAAACTCAAACGCATGGCGGCGAGCAACAACCCTCACGAAGCCTCCGTGGCCGCCGAGCGCCTGAAAGCCTTTGACGTGCATGCCGCCCACACGTCCCGGTCGGCCCAACCCGAAGGCACACCCGACGCCACAGAGCCGAGAACGAACACGGAGGCAACCGGAACCGCCTCGCCTCATGACGCGGTCAAAGTCCTGGACGAATGGCCCGTGATTCCCTACAGGGAATTGGGCGAACTGGAAGTGGAACAGCCCCCGTCAAAATCGTTGGTGAATTGGGACGTCCTGCATGCGGAATTATTGGAACGTGCGCACAATATCGGGGCCCACGCCATTATCAACATTCAAACGAAAGGCACGATTCGGCAGAAAATTTTGACGGGAATGGTGCTCAAATATCTGACCCCTCAAGAGATTTTGGACAAACAGGCGGCGACGAAATTGGAAGACGACGAGAAAGCGTACCTTGAAGCGCAAAAGGAACGGCGCGATGAAGATTGGGCCCCGCCCGTTGGGTAACACGCATGCGCACCATCACGTGCGGGACAATGGGACAACGTCCTTTCCTGTTCAAGGCGCGAGGTAACCAGACACACACCGGATGAACGACATGGCGGAATTTCACTATCAGGAAATCTTTGAACACGGAGCCGACACCACACCCTATCGAAAGTTGACGTCAGACCATGTCTCCGTCGCCACCTTCGAAGGGCGGCAAATCTTAAAAGTCCGGCCCGAAGCGCTCACCCTCCTGGCGCGCGAAGCGATGGATGACGTCGCGCATTTGTTGCGGCCGGGCCACCTTCAACAACTGGCTCACATACTGGATGACCCTGACGCCTCGGCAAACGATCGCTTCGTGGCGTTGGAACTGCTCCAGAATGCCAATGTCGCCGCAGGACGGGTCTTGCCGGGGTGTCAGGATACCGGCACGGCCATTGTGATCGGCTATAAAGGGGAGCAGGTGTTCACCAGTTGCCATGATGCGGAGGCGCTCTCACGCGGCATTCATGAAGCGTACACGCATCTCAACCTGCGCTATTCACAGATGGCTCCTCTTGACATGTATACCGAGCGCAATACCGGCGCGAATCTTCCGGCGCAGATCGATCTCTATGCCGACAGGGGTGCGGCATACCGCTTTCTGTTCATCGCCAAAGGCGGCGGCTCGGCAAACAAGACTTTTTTATATCAAGAGACCAAAGCCCTGCTGAATCCGCAATCCCTCCTCTCCTTCCTCGCGGAAAAAATCCGCACCCTCGGCACCTCTGCCTGCCCGCCCTATCATCTGGCCATCGTCATCGGAGGGCTGTCCGCGGAGTTCACCCTGAAAACCGTCAAACTCGCAAGCTGTCATTATTTTGATGATCTGCCGACCGTCGGCAACCCCCGTGGTCGCGCATTCCGAGACCTCGCCATGGAACGGAATATTTTACAACTCTGCGTGGAGACTGGCATCGGAGCACAATTTGGCGGCAAATACTTCGCGCATGACGTACGGGTGATTCGCCTCCCGCGCCACGGCGCATCCTGTCCCGTGGGGCTGGGGGTTTCATGTTCAGCCGACCGACAAATCCTGGGCACCATTACCAGGGACGGCATTTTCCTCGAACAGCTTGAAACCAATCCCGCACAGTATCTGCCGGACGTGCGCGAAACAGATCTGAAGACGGTGGTGGCCATTGACCTCAACCGACCCATGTCGGACATCCTCGCTGAACTGCGCAACCATCCCGTGGGCACCCGGTTGTCGCTCACCGGGCCTCTTGTGGTGGCGCGAGACATTGCTCATGTCCGGCTCAAAGAACGTCTGGACGCGGGCAAGGCGCTCCCCGGGTACTTCAAAGATCATGTTGTGTACTATGCCGGTCCCGCCAAACAACCCAAAGGCTATGCCTCTGGCTCCTTTGGCCCTACCACCGCCGGACGCATGGATGCCTACGTCGCGCAGTTTCAGGCCGCAGGGGGCAGCATGGTCATGCTGGCGAAAGGCAACCGCTCCCCACACGTGCGCGAGGCCTGTCAAACGTACGGGGGATTTTATCTGGGATCCATCGGCGGCCCCGCGGCCAGACTGGCGCAGCACAGCATCAAAAAAGTTGAGATCCTTGAATACGAAGACCTCGGAATGGAGGCGATCCGGAAAATCGACGTTGAGAACTTCCCGGCCTTCATCGTCATCAATCACGAAGGGCAGGACTTTTATGCCGACATCGCCGCCCAACGCCCACCCATGTTGGTCCAGCCTGACGGACAGCGAACGCAAGAGCGCGCATGACAGGGCAAGCAACCGAAGACGGCCGCGCCGGCGGTGCAAACCATCTCATCGTTGTGTCGTGACAGCCACATGACTCCTGTTTACCAGGACAGAGGACTCACGGTACTATATTCTCTGTCTTTTCTGTCAAATAGTGTGCCTGTGGCGTCAAATGACAGTCGCCCCTGGAGTCAGATAGCCGGTTGCCAGGGGGGTTGTTTTTCGGAAAAGAATGTGTTATCTCTCATTTGAGATGTGACGGCCATGACCTGTACGCAGATCAAAAACCGTCGTTTATTAATTGTGAGGTTTCAGTCGGGAATCTGAATCGAAAGTCTGACCAGAGTCGCCCCCGTTTTTCGCGTCTTCGGCCCACCCTTTTCTTTCCTCTTTCTCGAGTGTAAATCCCGATCTTTTCAAAGGAGAGTTGTGCTATGCCGTTTAAAATTTACGTGGGTGGTCTGCCGTATGCAATGACCGAAACCGAATTGACGGATCTCTTTGTCCAACACGGCAATGTGGATTCGGCAAAAATCATCACCGACAAATACACCGGAAAATCCCGGGGTTTTGGCTTTGTCGAAATGCCCTCGGAAGAGGAAGGAAAGACAGCGATTACGGCATTGAATGGTACCCAGCTAGAGGGACGAGCCTTGACCGTCAACCAAGCCAGGCCACAGGAAGACAGGTCCGGTTCCCGTGGTGGCTTCGGTGGCGACCGTGGCGGTGGACGCGACTACCGTTAGTCCACGTTGAAAAGAGATGTGAGCGATGGAAAATCAATTCTTTTCCATCGCTCGCCTCCCATCCTGGCCAACCACCGTGGCCATTCAGAAACTCGGCATGTCATCCCCCGTTCAATCACCCTCTCGTCTATCGTTGGCGTAAACCGACGGCGTCACCGCCCTGTTGCATCCGGCTCCCCTTTTCCTTATGATCCGAAAAACGGGAAGGTTGACGGTCTTCACCGTTCCCGTGCGACGTTCCTGACAGGGAACGGACATTTTCCTATGGTTGAACAAACGGTGATTGGGATGATGACTCGCCTGCCACGCACATGGATCGCTTCTGGTGTCATGACCTGCTTTCTGGTCATGAGTGGCGTAGTCTTAAGCCAGGCTGCATCCCATTCCCTCCATCATGCTCACCATAATGCGGCCACCCATTCGCATATCCTCTGCTCCCTTATCTGTGCAACGGGGCAGGTGGTCCATGTCGACGAGCCGGTTCTTGATACGACATTCAACGTCATCTATTTAGTCAACCTCTCCCTGCCTGAGCCTGTCGCGCTGGCTGTTCCGACGCTCCGCCTTTCACGCGGTCCTCCCGTTTCGTAACACCTGCAGATTGCTCCAACAATTCATCCTGTGAATTTTTGCCGGAATAGACGAACCGGCTGCGGAAGGACGAGTGTTCTGCCATTGATACTCATGGCACACGAGTACCACTCTTCCAACCGTGGATTCACCTGTTTTTTGTTGAGAAAGGAATAGGGCGTGACCAGAGTACGGAACGCAAATAATCGACATATCGTCACCGGTCTGCTTGTCTTCAGCCTGCTGGCGTCGGGCAGTCAGGGGGCTCACGCGGCGTTACTGGATGGCATGCTTGACACGGTCGAGGAAGCCCTGGCGAAAGGTCTGGCGAAAAAAAATGAGCGGTTGACAACGGGAAATTTTTACACCAATTCCAGCCCGAATGCCCATGGCCCAATCGGCATGATGGGAGAGCACACCCATGAAGCGGGGGAGGTGATGTTCTCCTACCGCCTGATGCACATGTGGATGCAGGGGACGAGGAATGGCACCAATCGCATCACCAATGAGGAAGCACAGTTATTGGGGAGTCGTCACCCCAACCTCAGCAACGACGTGGCGACGAGTCCCTACATTGCGGTGCCAGAATCCATGCGCATGATGATGCATATGGCCGGATTCATGTACGGCTTGAATGATACCGTGACCCTGACAGGTATGGTGCCCTATCTCCAATTGAGCATGAATCATTTCACGGGAATAGGCGGCAAATTTACCACCCGTTCCGAAGGGCTGGGCGATATCCGGCTCGGGTCTCTCTGGCGTCTCTGGGCGGTGGAAGCTCCGAGTAGCGGCGCCCATCGGTTCCACGCAAATTTGTCGGTCAGTCTGCCGACGGGAAGCATTGAGCCGGTCGATCATACACCGCTAAGCCAGGCCAGGGTGAGACGTGGCGAGATTTCGGACCCGGACGTCCGATTGCCCTACCCCATGCATCTGGGTTCGGGAACGTTCGATTGGTACCCCGGGGTCACATACAGCGGCGAGAAGGATCGAGCCTCCTGGGGATTCCAGGTCATCGGCACCTTGCGAACAGGCAGAAATTCCAACAACTTTTCAAAGGGGAACGCCTATGTGCTCAACACCCATGGCGCCTATGAACTCATCAACAACTGGCTGAGCGGGTCGGTCCGCCTAAGCTGGAATCACTGGGAGGCCTATTCCGGAGCGGACTCCAAAATCGGCAGACTACGCTACTGTGAAAATGATGAAGGAGGCCGTTGCGCCATCAACAACAATCCTGCGGATTTTACTCTCAACCATGTTCACGCGATTGTGCAAACGGCGTTTCCTGGCACATTGGGAGGACAACGCCTGAACGTTCTCTTCGGCATGAATGTCCTCCTGCCGGAAATCATGGGACTGGAAACCCGGCTGGCCGTGGAAGGCGGGGTGCCGGTGTATCAATATCTGGACGGGCAGCTTGAAACAGATTCAATCGTGACGTTTGGCTGGCAGGCCCTGTATTAGCGAGAGCCCGTCCTGAAGAAACAGGGTCGCCGTGTTCTCACAAAGGAGACCGCACATGTGGAGACATGCCGTGGCAATGGGCTGGGGTTCTCTTGTCCTGCTGGCGTTGGCGGGCACGGGGTTCACCTACGACATCATTGAGGTCCGTGACGGGGGCACCATCGCCGGAAGGGTGAGCTTCACGGGCACACCCCCGACCCCACGGCATTTTGCGGTCAACAAAGGGGCCGACGTGTGCGGGACGGATCGCGTCCTGACAAAAGTCGACGTGCGGGACGGCAATGTCCGTGGCGCGATCATCGCGCTTGAAGGCGTGGAACAGGGGAAGCCTTTCCCCGCGCATCAGGAACACGACACGGGACACGGGCACGGGGAATTTCATTATACCGGCGGCGACGCATTGAACATGAGCGTACACCTCAAAACATGCAGCTTTGGCCCATTCACCGGAGTCATGATGGCCGATGATGCCATTCAATTTGTCAATCACGATTCCATCCGGCACACACTTCACACGTATGCATTACAGGGTCGAAACACCATAATGTTGAAAACCTTGCATGCCCGGATTCTTGGAGCCGAGAGTCACATTGAAAAAGTCTTCACCGGCAAACGTCTGCGCCATGCACGCGCCGTCGTCTTAACCTGCGACCGTCACGACTTTATGGAAAATTGGCTGTATCTGTCCCACAATCCCTACTATGCCATTTCAGACGAGGCGGGACACTTCGGTATTGACCGGGTCCCGCCCGGCGACTATATCATCGTGGCTTGGCATCCGGTGCTTGGGATGCAAGAGAAACGTGTGACGATCGCTCCCCATAGTCGCCTCGCTGCCGATTTTGAATTTTCAAAATAACGTCATGTTTCTCCATGGTCCGGATACCGTGTGGACCCCGGACGAAAATACTGTCCGGGACCCGGCACGATCCATCCAGGCTCGCTGACCGGTTTCAGGACGGAAATGAAGTTCTCCCCTTCTCCCCTCGCCCCTTCCATCACATCCCCATCAGCTTCGTGCCCCTCGCCCCACGAATCTCCTTTCCCGCAGAAGAAAAAGTCCGTATCCCAACAATACATTTCGGCCAGCGCTTCCCCGTCTATTTCTCCGATGCTGTACGCTCCGATGGGTCTGGTGGGCTGGTCAAACTCATCAAGCAGATCATGATGGGTTGCGCAAAAAAATTTCAACGATTTATACAGCACGAGCCAGTGAAGGTTGGCTAATTGATACACTTGAGAGTCATGCATGGCGGCCAACAGTTGCAGGAACACCCGCACCGCCGTAGAGGGACTGAGCCGTTGCGAGGTTTCCGGGTATAAACCTTCCCATGAACGTATGGCGCCATCATCCAACAGCCATTGAATGTCTGACGCTTCGCTGGTGAATGCTTCTTTGAGAATGGCCTCAAACACGGCGTTGGGTTTGGTTTGGAAATACATCATCACGACAGGCCTCACGGTATCACAAGCATTCCGTTCAACGAGAAGGCGGCACTCCACGCTCCGGCACGGTGACATTGTGTCGTTACACAATCCACGGAATCAGACGCCATGTACGCAACCGGTAGGCGTCATAGTCGTCAAAGGCTTCCTGCAGACACCGCTCTTCGTAAACCAGTTTCACCACAAGCGTGGCGAGCAAGATCACCCAATACAGCCCCCGCACATAAGACAACGACGCGCATACCAGCGCCAGCGTGACCGTCAGCAACGCCGTGTACATTGGGTGACGAATCCATTGATAGGGGCCATCGGTTACCAGGCGACTCCCCGACCGTACTTCAGGCATCACGTTCAGATTGCTCCATTGCATCGTCACCACCGCCCATATCCCCAACAGGCCTCCCAGAAATTCCAATGTGCGCAACGCTCCATCTCCGGCAATCCATGGACCGGAAACCAGTATCGCACCAACACAGGAAAATTGAACACCCACGAGAAGACGGGACGTCACCCGTCCGGCTGTGTATGGCTTCCCCATGATCATCCGTCTCAAAGCACCGCGGAGCCGGCAGGCCCCAGGACTCCCTGGAACATTCTTCCCGTACCGGGCGGCGGGGTGAATACCATTGCAGAGAAAAGGGCTGTTCCGCTACTATGCCATGGTTTTGGCACGGGATGACACTCGGAATCTCTGACACATGCCATGTCAAAAACCCACACAACGGAGTTCGCGATGACCAACATCACCGCCGCTGACGCTTCCTCAACGCCCACGGTCAAAATCATCATTCTCGCGATCCTTGGACTCGGGATCGGCGCGTTCTTCTATTTCGACCTTGGGCATTATTTTTCCCTGGAAACACTGAAAGCCAACAGGGACGACATGCTGGCCTACACCCACGCCAACTATCCCGCCGCGGTCGCCCTGTTTGTGGCGGTCTACATCGCACAAACCGCATTCTCGTTACCCGGCGGGGCCATCATGACCCTGGCAGGGGGATTTTTATTCGGCAGTATACTCGGCACGGTTTTTGTCAATATTGGAGCCACCATGGGCGCGACGTGTGCCTTTCTGGCCGCACGATACATCTTGCGAGATTGGGTCGAACGCAAATTTGGAGACCGCATTGAACCGATTCAGGTCGGATTCGCCCAAAATGCCTTTAGCTATCTTTTAACGTTACGACTCATCCCGGCCTTTCCATTTTTTCTGGTGAATCTCGTGTCCGGGTTCACGCGGATTCGCCTCGGCGCCTACATGATGGCCACGTCCATCGGCATTATCCCCGGCAGCTTTGTGTTCGCTTTTGCAGGCAAACAACTTGGATCCATCAACTCGTTAGGGGACATTGCGTCGCCGCCTGTCTTGCTGGCTTTCACCTTCCTGGGGCTGCTGGCTCTCATGCCCATTGCCTATCGGAAATTCGCAGACAGGAAACAGTCGTGAAGGATGACATGTCCATCCGGTACGACTCTTCCCTGCCACATGAACGAAACAAGACCTGATACAGACACAAGCGGACAGTGAGAAAGACGACCCATGCCAATACAAAACGGCCGACATGAACCTGTCACCATGGCCCCGATGGATGTGTTTAATGAGCAATTAATTCAGAATGTGCATCCTCCGAACTGGATCAACCCAACGCCAACCAGTCGGTACAATCTGGTCGTCATTGGTGCGGGCACAGCCGGACTGGTCACGTCGGCGGTGGCCGCCGCGCTCGGCGCGAAAGTGGCGCTGATCGAACGGCATTTAATGGGCGGAGACTGTTTGAACGTCGGCTGTGTGCCTTCCAAAGGCGTGATTCGTGCGTCCCGTGTGTGGGCCGCAGTCAAACATTCCCCGCATTTCGGCCTGACCGGTCCGGATGACACCAAGGCGGATTTTGGAACCGCCATGGCGAGAATGCGAAAACTGCGAGCCCGCATCAGTCAGGCTGATTCGGTTCATCGCTATACAAGCCTCGGCGTTGACGTGTTTATCGGTGAAGGCCGATTTACCGGAGCACAGACGATCGCCGTGGGTGACACCACTCTTCAGTTTACGAAAGCGGTGATCTGCACCGGCGCCCGCGCAGCAGCCCCGCCCGTTCCGGGGCTGGAACAGACAGGCTATCTGACAAACGAAACCGTTTTTTCCTTGACGCAACTTCCCCAACGGCTCGCCGTCATTGGCTCGGGTCCGATTGGGTGCGAAATGGCGCAATCATTCGCTCGATTCGGAAGTCGCATCTGTGTGATGGAACGAAGCACGCGCATCCTTCCACGGGAAGATGAGGATGCCGCCACAATCGTTCAAACGCAAATGGCAAAAGATGGGGTCTCGTTTATATTTGACGCGACCATCATCAGGGTTGAATCGCGCGGGCAAGAGAAAGTCATACATTACGACCAAAACGGTGAGCATCACGAAGTCGTGACGGATGAAATACTCATCGGGGTTGGGCGTGCACCCAACGTGGAAGGTCTCGAACTTGAAACGGTTGGCGTGGAGTATGATGGACGGACCGGAGTGAAAGTGGATGCCAGACTGCGAACGACCAATCCCCACATCTACGCCGCTGGCGACGTGTGTTTCCCCTTCAAGTTTACGCATACGGCCGACGCGATGGCCCAAATCGTCATTCAGAACGCCTTATTCCCTCACCCTCTTGGATTCGGATACGCGAAGACGGATTCGCTCATTATCCCCTGGGCCACCTATACCGACCCGGAACTTGCCCATGTCGGGCTTTCCGAGGCCGAGGCGCGAAAAAAAGGCATTGCCGTCGACACCTTTACCGTTCAACTTGATGGAGTTGATCGAGCCATTTTAGACGGGGAAGATGAAGGGTTTGCCCGAATCCACGTCAAAAAAGGCACGGATACCATTGTGGGCGCCACGATCGTCGCGGCCCATGCCGGTGACATGATCAGCGAATGTACATTGGCCATGAAAGGCGGGCTTGGTTTGAGCACAATCTCCGGTACAATCCATCCTTACCCCACCCAGGCCGAAGTGATCAGAAAAGTCGCCAACGCCTGGAGAAAAACCACCCTCACCGAGAACAAGAAACAATGGCTCCGCACATTGTTTGCCTGGACGCGATCATGATCATTCGAGCGTACCGCCTCCGGTTCAGTGCATCCGCAGAACGACGTCCTCCCCTGCCCCGGCGCCTTGTCCTGTCCGGGGGAACGTCACGCCATGGAGCCGGACGTGCTCCCTCACGGTTTCCACTTGATATTGCACCCGGCACTGGGACGTTGCTCTCGACTGACGGAGTTCCCCGCCAACACGGCATCAATCGCCCCTCGTACATCTTTTCCTGTCACGGGTTTCCCATTCCCCGGACGGCTGTCATCCAACTGCCCCCGGTAGACTAACCGACGAGTCTTGTCGAACAAAAAGAAATCCGGTGTGCAGGCTGCGGTGAAGGCCCTGGCCACATCCTGACTTTCGTCATAACAATAGGGAAACGCAAACCCCAGGTCTTTCGCCATGGCGCGTAAATGCTCGGGGCGATCATCCGGATAGTCATTCACGTCGTTGCTGCTGATGGCCATCATGCCAATGTCTTTCCCGGCATAGTCCTTTCCCAGCCGGCCCAATTCCTCCTGCACGTGAACCACGTAGGGACAATGCCGACAAATAAACATCACCAGCAATCCTTGACGGTCGGCACAATGGTCGTGAGCAATCGTCCTGCCGGACACCACATCAGGCAAATGAAAATCGGGGACGGGCGTCCCTAACGCCAACATCGTCGAATTGGTCAAAGCCATGGATTGACTCCTTTATGGTAAAAGGGAAAGACACCTTGCGATGTCTCAACATGCTCTCTCAACGCATACCGTGCCAGATGACGGTCCTCATGGCCATGGCTCAACCTGCATTGTCCAACAACGCAGAATCTTCTGTGCGAGGGATAAGCATATGCGTCGCGTACCATGAATGGCACGGTCAACAGGGGAAAGGTCAGGCACTCCTCAACGCTTCAGAGACATGCCAATCTCTTGACGGTCACACATGAGACGCTTTTTTTCAACAAGAAACCCGAAATCACTGGCCTCACCGCGCCCCATCCACGCGGGACATTCGGGCAAAGCTGGCGGTTAACCGTCTTCCCTGATTTGTTCACTCAGATAATTTTGCAGCCCCACCTGGCCGATCGTTTCTAACTGCGTTTCGATCCAATCAATATGTTCTTCTTCGTCTTTGGCCATATCTTCCAAGAGCTGACGTGTCGTAAAATCACCAACCTTCATACAATGCTGGATGCCCTGGGTCAGCATGGTGACCATGGCGCGTTCCTTCTCCAAATCCGCCTTTAATTGTTCCGGCACGGTTTCTCCGATTGTGACCGTTCCAAGCCTCTGCATGTTGGGCAGCCCCTCTAAATAGAGGATATGATCAATCATGGCTTGCGCGTCCTTCATTTCCCCATAGCTTCGGTCCAACACATGATGATGCAAACGATCATAGCCCCAGTTCTTGCACATCTTGGCGTGCAAAAAATACTGATTGACGACCGTCAATTCTTCAGTCAACAGCTTGTTGAGAAGCGTCACTACGCCTTCTTTCGCTTTCATGGCACCCTCCTTTTTTTGGTGAACACCAACATCTTCACGATATGGGACAATCCATGCATGGCACGTACCACCTGTTTCAGGTTACCCCCTCTTCTCGCGCTCTGTCAATAGAAGTTATTAGGTATTTCTTCTCATTCATGATTCTCTTTCTCAAAGTCGCTGATACGGATTCTCAACTTCAGGCGACGTGGCGGCACATGACCGGACTACGATAGGGCTATGAGTGTCCCGCCTTTACATTGACCGCTATTCCTGCCCGGTGCTACTGTCAAATGTATGCCTGATGCTCGCCACGACCGGCCCCCGAATCGCCTCATCCACGAGACAAGCCCCTACCTGCTGCAACATGCCTACAATCCCGTGGACTGGCATCCCTGGGGCGACGAAGCGCTCCGTCTCGCCAAGGAACAGGAGAAGCCCATTCTCCTGTCCATTGGATATTCCGCTTGCCATTGGTGCCACGTCATGGAGCGGGAATCGTTTGAAAATGACGAGATTGCGAAGCTCATGAATCACTCTTACGTGTGCATCAAGGTTGACCGCGAAGAACGCCAGGATCTCGACGAGATTTACATGCAAGCCACCCTCGCCATGAATCAGGGAAATGGCGGCTGGCCCATGACGGTCTTCCTGACGCCCGACCAACACCCTATTTTTGCCGGCACGTACTTTCCTCCGACTGACAAATGGGGCAGGCCGGGATTCGGCACAGTCCTCAAACATATTGCCGCAGGATGGGAGAAAGATCGCGCCGCCATCGTTGAAAGCGCCGCGCGTTTTACCACCCGGCTTCAACAGTCCATACACGTCACAGCCCCCGCGACGGTTGGGCAACAGGACATTGATGCTGCGTTGGAGCAATTTTCAGAGGACTTTGACCCGATACACGGCGGGTTTGGGCCGGCGCCAAAATTCCCGCCGGCCACAGGCCTGTCTTTTCTCCTTCGGCACTACCAGCGAACCGGGACCGAGCGCGCCCTTCACATGGCCTGTCACACGCTGGACGCCATGGCGGCCGGTGGCCTGTATGACCATATCGGGGGAGGATTTTCCCGCTATTCAACCGACGAACGCTGGCTCGTACCCCACTTTGAAAAAATGCTCTACGACAATGCACTCCTTGCAAAAACCTATCTTGAAGCGTTCCAGGTGACGCACAATGTTCAATACAAGCACGTGACTCAAGAAATTCTGGACTACATCATCCGGGAAATGACCGCGCCACAGGGCGGGTATTATTCGGCCACGGATGCGGATTCAGAAGGCGTCGAAGGCAAGTTTTTTGTCTGGACTCCCGAACAAATTCGGGCAATCGTGCCATCGGAGCAAGACGCCATCCGGTTTTGCGCGTATTACGACATTACAGCAGACGGCAATTGGGAACACAGGAGTATTCCCCACACGCCACATCCGTCGGCACAGATCGCCGGGCAACTCAACTGCACCGCTGCAGAACTGCAACAGACCATCGATCGGGTCAAACCGCTTGTCTATCGCGCGCGTCTGAAACGCGTACCCCCGGGGTTGGACGATAAAATCATCACGGCCTGG
The DNA here is from genome assembly GCA_965207175.1 of Nitrospirales bacterium. Lineage (GTDB taxonomy): Bacteria > Nitrospirota > Nitrospiria > Nitrospirales > UBA8639 > Bin75. Next base: position 361,530 of record OZ242269.1, on the reverse strand, counting down.
AATGGCATGATGATCAGCACCATGGCCGAAGCCGCACGGATATTGGGACATGCCCCGTATTGGGAATCCGCCTGTCGGGCTGCTGATTTTCTCCTCGGCACCCATTCCCGTCCCGACGGAGGACTGTATCGGACCTCTCGCGGCGACAAGGGCCGTCTCAAGGCCTATCTTGAGGATTATGCCTGCCTCATAGAAGCCCTTATTGATATCTATGAAGCGGGAGGCGAGGAACGGTATCTTGAAGAAGCCGTTCGGTTGGGCGAACGACTCCTGGCCGACTTTCATGATGGGGAGCAAGGCGGATTTTTTACCACGGCCGCCGATCATGAGGCACTCATCGCACGAAGCCGCGAAGGAGCGGACGGTGCCACACCCAGCGGCAACGCCGTTGCAGCCATGGCCATGGCCCGACTCTCTTTTCACCGGGATCGTGACGACTATCGAGACGCCGCCGCACAGGCCATACGCACGTATGGAAAACACATCGGCCGCGTGCCGCGAGCGTTTGCCAAAACGTTGATTGCCGCAGACTTTCTATTGCACGGTCCTGTCGAACTGGCATTCGTTGGATCGCCCCGCGACCCTGGATATGACCGGTTGCATCGGGAGGTCGCGCGCCATTTCATTCCCAATCGCATCATCGTGCATCGCGAACCCACAGCCCCGGAATCTCACCATCGACTTCTCAAAGACAAGCACACCGTCAATGGACAAGCCACACTGTATGTGTGTCGAGATTTTACCTGTCAAGCGCCGATTACGCATCCCGAGGATATCGCGCAGGTCGTCACCACGCTCCCTCAACGTGATCGGGACTCCACGCCGCACATCCTTGCCGCACACACCATCCCGGGCACGGCGACGACCCAGGGCACGGCCGAGTATGCGTCTCGGATCCTGACGCGTTCTCCCGCCTCTGGTCCTCCAACGGCCGACGGCTATACCACGTTGGGCACGACGGGACTGACCAGCTCCAGAATCGGATTTGGCGGTTACAGAGTTGACGATGATCATGATGAACATCGGTCCGCACTGGTGAAGGCTCTCCGGGAAGGATGCAATCTCATTGATACCTCGACCAACTATGCGGATGGGGGCAGTGAACGCCTGGTGGGGAGCGTGCTCAACGAGTTAATTTCCCAACAAGACATCACTCGCGAACAGGTGATCGTCGTTTCCAAAATTGGCTACCTTCAGGGGCACAATTTACAACAGGCGCAAACCAGGGAAAAGATCGGTCGCGCCTATCCTGAAATCGTGCAATATGGGGAAGGGATCTGGCATTGCATCCACCCCGAATTTCTGGAAGATCAACTGACCTTCTCTCTCGATCGTCTCGGTCTTGCGACGCTGGACGTCTGCCTCTTGCACAACCCCGAATACTTTCTCTCCGACGCGAAGAATCAGGCAGGCGTCGCTGGCGCCTCTTCTCTGGACACATTACGCATGGAATTCTATCGGCGCATAGAGGAGGCGTTCGTGTATTTTGAGCGACAAATAGACGCCCGTCGCATCCAGTTTTACGGCATCTCGTCCAATACCAGTACGGCGCCCCCCGACGACCCTGAAGCGACCTCACTCTCCCGCATGCTCGACGCGGCCCAGCGTGCGGCACAACGGGAGGGCAAGCATCAACACGGCTTTCGTGTCCTTCAATTGCCCATGAATCTTGTTGAATCAGGAGCCTTGCTGACCCCGAATACCGGACAAGACCTGAAGCATACCGTCCTGGAATTCGCCCAGGTTCATCACATCGCCATACTCGTCAACAGGCCGCTCAACGCCATCTCCTCCCAACATCGGGAGATGCTTCGGCTCGCCGACCCACGCCATGAAGCCGTGGAAACCGACTTTGAAACACAGCATCACACCGTCGCGACACTGGAGAAAGAATTTCAGAAGACCTTTGCCCCTCTGCTCCCTTCTGCGGAGCAAGGACCGGAGCCACAAGATTTCTTTTCCCTGGCCGAAACGATCAGTCATCTTCGAACGCAAGTTCACAACCTGAACCACTGGGAACAGATCGAATCACAGATACTGACGCCACGGGTGAATCACGCGCTTCAGACGGTCACCAGGCATCTCCCACGTGAACAAAACACGACATGGCAACACTGGCAACACTCGTATGTTCCCAATCTCCTGACTTTACTCGCCATCATGAAACAGGAAGCCGCACATAAGAGCCGGCAACAACTGCAACCCATCACCGCAACACTTGACCGATGGCTTCCGAAAGAAAAACAAGGAGAACCGTTTTCAAGAAAGGCGCTGTGGAGTGTGGCCAGCGTTCCCGGTGTCGCCTGTGTCCTGAACGGCATCCGCACACCCGAGTACGTTGAAGATTCGTTAACGATACTCAAATGGAAAGCCCTGCCAGACGCCCATGTGATTTTTGAGAGTCTCCGCTCGCAGTAACGACACACTCAACGGCTTCCCGGAGACGAACGTTCCGGCGAACTCCCGTTACGCGTTTCCCACCCAGATGCTCCAAAGACGAGAGACATTTTCCCATTCCCGCTCAAGCGAATACTGCGCCCACGTCAGCGAAACGGGTTTCCGATCTCTCGTGCGCTGAATCCGACGTTCTCCGGAGTCCGGATTGGCGAAAAGCACAATCGCTCCGTCAGCATCCGTTCGGTAAATGTTCATCTGCTTGTCCTGGTAGGCCCGCAACACCGTCTGCGCCGGATGTCCGTAGCGGTTGCCCTGACCGGCGGAGACCACCGCAATGGTGGCATGCAACCGCTCAATCCACAGGTGATTCAACGAGCTCTTTGCCCCATGATGAGGAATGGTGACGACGGTTGCCGATTGCACCAGCGGATGCCCTGTCAGTTTCGTGAGAGCGTCAACCTCCGAATCAGCCAACAGCAGGATCGAGTGTGTTCCGCACGTCACATTGAGCACCACCGACAGATTATTCAGTTCGCTTCCAGTGGCATCGTCGGAAAAATTTCCGATGCGGCTGTGTTCCGCCAATAGCGAATTCATGGATCGGATTCGACAGCCTCCTTCATTGACAATATCCTGTCCCTCCCAGGCGATGCGTTCAACAAGCCCTTTGCCCTGAAGGGCGGTCTCGAGTCTCCGGTAAAAGGGCTTCATGCGACGAACCCCGTTGCTCCAGTACTGACCAATCTCGAAATTGTTGAGAATCCAGGGAAGCCCTCCAACGTGATCCAGTTGCGGGTGTGTCGCAATCACGTGATCAAGGCGTCGAATACCCTGATCCCACAAATAGGGCCCCACCACCATGCGCCCCATGTTCCAACGCTTATAGGCCACTCCACCATCCACCAGAACCGTTTGCCCGTCAGGCAATTCAATCACCGTAGCATCGCCTTGCCCGACGTCCAGAAACGTCACGCGCAACGCGTCCTCCTCAAAGGCATGCCGTGGCGACCACACCCACCAGAACAGGCACAGCATCAACAGGCTCGCGCTCACCCATCGCAGAACGTGAGTCCAGCTGAAGAACACACCAAGGAGACAAAGATAAAATCCCGCAATGGCCAGTAGCGACGGCGACGCCACATGCCATCTGGCGCCGGGAATCGTGGCAGCCATCCCGATGAACGCGGTCAAGCCCTGCATGGTTTCCTGCTGAATCCAGCTCAAAGGCAGTTGGTCCAGTCCCCCAAGCAAGACGAGAAGCGACGCACCAAGCCCCAACGGCACAACAACCAGGCCGACCAGAGGCACAACAATCGCATTGGCAACGATTCCCAGCCAGGCCACCTGGTTAAAATAGTACGCCACGAGGGGAACGGTTGACAGCGTCGCGGCAAGGGTCATGACCATATACTGCTTCCACCAATGCCGGAATTTGGCTATCGGGAGTCGGGGAAAATCGGATGCCTCGTCGTCCCGTCCACCCCACCGCAACCCCAAGGCAATGGCCAGAACAGAAACATAGGAAAGCTGAAATGAAAGATCATGGATCGCCTTTGGATCAACGATGGTTGTCAGGAGAGCCGCCAGGCTCAAGGCAATAAAAATGTGTCGTTCGTGTCCGATCCACACCGCGAAGAGGTATAAGAGAATCATCATCAATGACCGCATCGTCGCCACGTGTGCCCCCGACAGCAGCGTATAAAAAACGACCATGGGTATGGTGACCATGACGGCGAGCTGTTTCGGCGTCAGGACGCAAGAGAGTTTCTCCAACCATTCCGACGGCATGCGGCGGGTGATCCCCCTGACGCCAAAAAACGAAATCGCAGCCAACAACCCCAAATGTGAGCCTGAAATGGAAATGATGTGGACGGTGCCCGTCGTCATAAAATCTTCACGGACCCGTACAGGGATGTCATTCTGTTCTCCGACAATCATGCCCAAAAATAAACCGCGGACCGGCTGGTCGAACGTTGCGATCGCGGCTTGCCGAACCTGATTTCTCCACTGATCAATCCGGCGCCATATCCGTGCTCCGACGTCACTCGCTCCCGGCGGGCGCACCTGTATCCGATTGGGGCCTTTGACGGTCGCCACCGCGTGAATGCCGCGATCCTTGAGATAGGCGCCATAATCAAACCCGCCCGGGTTGCGCAGACCGAATGGGGAGCGTAACCGGGCACGTACCGTCAGCCTATCCCCCCGAAACACTTCCGTATCGGGTTCGCGCCAGGTTAAACGAAGATTGCCGGACACGGGACGACGCATGCCATCCGTTTCTGCGGATTGAACGGCCACGAGCATGGTCACCCGACCAGGGCTGTGAGCGACGGGAGCCGTCACGATTCCGGACAATGTGACTTCGCGGTGTTCCATTGAGGACAGAAAACCCGCACTCGCATGTTGCTGATCGTCAAACACCCAGTAGCCCAGGCCGAACAGGAGGCAGGCGTAGACAATGAGCCCGTGACGCGCGGACACAAGACCCGTTTGCTCAAACCGGGACACGGTCCCGGCCAGGACGATCAGCAAGATAATAATGGTGAGAGGAAGAATGGAAAAAGAAGACCCAAGAAGCAGTCCCGACAAAAACGCGACAATGCTGACAGGAAAGACCAATGCCGAGGAATCAACCGTCCCGCGACTATCCAATCGCAGCCTTGACCACTCCGACCAGGGTATCCGCGACTTCCCTGATTGTCGAATCGTCACGGCCTTCAACCATCACCCGAACCAACGGCTCGGTTCCGGAATGCCGCACCAGGATACGTCCCGCCCCATCCAGTCGTTCTTCGCCTGCACAAATCGCGTGCTGCAATTCCGGAATGGAATCCAACGCGCGTTTTTGCCTGACATTGACGCATAGCAGGACTTGAGGAACGGCATCCATGCATTGGATCAGTTCAGAGAGAGGAGTCCCGGACCGCTTGATCAATTCGAGCATTTGCATACCGGAAATCAGTCCATCACCGCTTGTATGATAGTCAAGAAAAATAATGTGGCCTGACTGCTCCCCCCCGAGGTTATAGCCATCCGCCACCATGCGCTCAATGATATACCGATCCCCAACGGGTGTTCGGAACAGAGTGATCCCGGCCTTTTTCATCGCCAGTTCAAATCCAAAGTTGCTCATCACGGTTCCCACAACGGTCTGGTGCTTGAGTCGACACCGTTGGTTCAGATCCAGGGCAAAGGCGGCCAGGATACGGTCTCCATGCACCACCTCACCCTGCTCCGTCACAAACACGGCGCGGTCGGCATCCCCGTCCAACGCAATACCGATGTCACCACGATGGGATCGAACAGCTTCTTGTAATCGCTCGGGACAGAGGGCCCCATACCCCGCATTAATGTTGGTGCCATTCGGTTCATCCCCAATCACGGCAACATCGGCTCCGAGTTCCCGTACCACCGTGGGCAAGACCGAATATCCGGCGCCATGCGCGCAGTCCAGAACCACCTTCATGCCCTGAAAATCCACCTCGCGCGGCAACGATCGTTTGACAAATTCAATATAGCGACCTAGGGCGTCGTCAATGCGAAACACTTTGCCGATTTCATCCGCGGTCGGGCGAAGATGCTCGATTTCGTTCGACAGGAGCAATGCTTCAATGCGCAACTCGAGTTGATCGGGAAGTTTGAAGCCGTCATTTGAAAAAAACTTGATGCCGTTATCCTGGTAGGGATTGTGCGAAGCCGAAATCATCACCCCGGCATCGGCACGCAGACTTCGCGTTAAAAATGCCACACCGGGCGACGGGATGGGGCCCACCAACAACACATCAACTCCCATGGAACAGATGCCGGAGGTCAAGGCCGATTCCAGCATATAGCCGGAAAGACGAGTGTCTTTCCCGATCACAATTTGATGACGCCCTTCCCTGCGCTTAAAGACATGCGCCACGGCTCTGCCCAACTTCAAGGCCGTTTCACTCGTCATGGGCTCCAAATTCGCAATGCCCCGCACCCCGTCAGTGCCAAATAACCGCCGCATGTTTCCCTCCTCCACGCCAACTCCCATCAGGCCCTGGCAATAGACTCCGACATCCGGACCACCGCGCGCATCAAGCCAACATCATGCACGCGAACCATGTGTGCCCCGCCCAACACGGCAGCCGTAACGGCCGCGGCCGTTCCCATGGTACGATGCCCTGCGGGGCTGTCAGTGACCGCGCCGATAAATGACTTGTTCGATACGCCGACCAACAGAGGGCGATCCAGCCGATGCAACACCCGAAGCTCTTTCAACAACGATAAATTGTGCTGCGCATGTTTCGCAAACCCGATTCCCGGATCGAGAATCATCTGCTCACGGGCAATGCCCACAGCTTCCGCTTGCTTCATGCGGGCTCCAAGCTCGTTCCTGACTTCTTCGACCACATTGTCATAGCGGCAGTACTGCTGCATGGTGTGCGGTGCGCCTCTCATATGCATCAGCACAAGCCCAGCCCCTGTTCGCGCAACAACCGGCCCCATGCGTGGATCATGTTGCAACGCACTCACGTCGTTAATGATCACCGCGCCACAGTCAATGGCCCATTCGGCCACGCCGGCCTTTCGGGTATCAATGGAGATGGGCACCGTCGCCTGTTTGCCGACGGCTTCAAGAACCGGCCGCAAGCGATGCATTTCCTCCCGTTCATCAATCGCCTCTGAACCAGGCCGCGTTGATTCAGCGCCAATGTCAATCACATCAGCTCCCTCGCTCACCATCTGTTCAAAATGATCCAGGGCGCGTTGAGGCTCAAGAAAACGTCCGCCGTCGGCAAAGGAGTCAGGCGTCACATTTAAGATGCCCATGACCAGAACGCGTCGCGACAAGGGAATCCTGACGTGGCAGGCCCGGATGTACGCGGCGTTTACCTCATCCATGAGGCTCCCGCAGCGTATCCATGTCTGGGACACACCTGAACAGAACCGCTCATCATGTCAATGGAAGACGTTGAGAAAACACACAACGGAGACGAGACCGCAGGAGAGGGTGGACGCCTCCCCCGTATTCCATACAGAACCGAACCGGCAAGGATAGATCGCGGCGTCAGACTTGCGCCGGCTCCTGAACAATGGCCCCCTGGTTCATGATTTTGTCAATTTCCAGGGAATCCAGGACTTCTTTTTCGAGAAGGGCCTCGGCCAAAGCCCGCAAGGTGTGAATATGTTCCGTGAGCATGCGCTTGGCCCGCTCATAGGCTTCCACGATCAAGCGTTTCACTTCATGATCAATTTCCAGAGCCACCTGATCGCTAAAGTCACGACGGGACTGAATTTCTCTCCCCAGGAAAATTTCTTCATCCTTTTTGCCAAAAGCCAGCGGCCCCAATTTGGGGCTCAACCCCCACTCGCAGACCATTTTCCTGGCGAGTTCGGTGGCCCGCTCAATGTCGTTGCCCGCACCGGTGGTGACGTTCTTCAAAATCAGTTCTTCGGCCACACGGCCACCCAGCAAAATTGACAACGTGTTATAGAGGAAATCTTCCGAATAGCTGTGCCGATCATCAATGGGAAGCTGCATGGTCATTCCCATCGCGCGCCCTCTCGGAATAATCGTCACTTTGTGGACCGGATCGGCTCCCGGCAACAATTTCGCCATAAGCGCATGTCCCGCTTCATGATACGCTGTGGTGCGCTTTTCCTCTTCACTCAAGACCATACTCTTGCGTTCAGCCCCCATCATGACTTTGTCTTTGGCATTTTCAAAATCAACGAGTTCCACCACCTTCTTATCCAATCGAGCCGCCCAAAGCGCCGCTTCATTCACAAGATTTTCCAAATCGGCACCGGAAAAACCAGGCGTTCCCCTGGCAATCTGGTCAAGAGTCACGTCAGAAGCCACGGGAACTTTCTTGGTATGCACTTTGAGAATCTCCATTCGTCCCCTCACATCGGGACGATTGACGATCACCTGGCGATCAAACCGACCGGGCCGCAACAAGGCCGGATCAAGGACATCAGGACGGTTCGTGGCGGCGACAAGAATCACGCCTTCGGTCGTGTCAAATCCATCCATCTCCACAAGCAGCTGATTGAGGGTTTGTTCCCGTTCATCATGCCCCCCGCCCAATCCCGCGCCGCGCAATCGTCCCACCGCGTCAATTTCGTCAATGAAAATGATACAGGGGGCATGTTTTTTCCCCTGCTCAAACAAGTCGCGTACCCGAGACGCTCCAACCCCCACGAACATTTCCACAAAGTCGGAACCGCTAATGCTAAAGAACGGAACACTTGCTTCTCCGGCAATCGCTTTCGCTAACAGGGTTTTACCCGTTCCCGGAGGTCCAACAATCAGGACCCCTCTGGGGATGCGCCCCCCGAGCTTCTGAAATTTTTGTGGATCTTTCAAAAATTCAATAATTTCAACCACTTCCTCCTTTGCCTCATCCACACCGGCCACGTCGGAAAAAGTCACTTTTTTCTTTTCCTCGGTGAGGAGGCGAGCACGACTTTTACCAAACGAGAGGGCCCGATTCCCACCAACCTGCATTTGCCGCATGAGGAAAAACCATAGCCCAAGAAACAGAATAAACGGCCCCCATGTCACCAGAAACGTCATATACCAAGGGCTTTCATCCGGCGGCCTGGCTTCGATTTGCACGGATTGATCTCTTAATGTTTTGACTAAATCAGGATATTCAACGGTATAGGTCAGAATCCGATTCCCGTCTTTCAACACCGCGCTGATCTGATTGTCCTTCATCGTGACTTTTGCAATATCCCCCCGCTCAAGATGGGCCATAAAGTCACTGAACATGACCTCCTCTTCGGGGAGAGGTGACGGCACAGTGAACAGGTTGAACAACAGGATCATAAAGAACCCGACCACCACCCAAAAAAGCAAATTTTTTACCCGAGCATTCATCCGAATCGCGTTCCTTTTCCCAATTGCTGAATGGCACTCCCTCTGCAGCTTGTGTCGGCTACAGGAAACAGGTTCTCGCCACATCGTAATATACCACGGAGATACCGCGTCTGCAAACTCATCCCCTTTGTGTATCCCCGATATCCAGGCCGTTGACGGCACGTGCCCACATCAACGCACCCGATCGCTTCATGCTGAACACATCCGGACGACGGCAACCCGCTGTGTCTCTTGTGTCACTCGAAATCGGTGGTCGGCACGATAGCCTCCAATCCACAGAATCCCTTCCGGCGCCACCACAAGAGGAATCGTGTGTCGTTGGGTTTGGCGCACCTTCGTATCCGAGAAAAAATCCTGAATTTTTTTCCGCCGCCCCCCCATCCCGTATGGAAAAAAATAATCACCGGGTCTCCACGATCGAACCACCAGATCATGACTGAATTGATCGGCATCCAAATACGCCGCGGAATCATTCCACGGGATCGAAACGGTCTCAACGGCCCGGACCGTTCCTTCAAGGGTCTGGCCCGTAACCGGCCACCGAATCAACCCGGGAAAGGACCAGAGACAGGACAGGTCCGGTTGTGCGCGTCTCGCATGGTCCACGGGGATTGCCGAGAACGTGATCCAGTCATATTCCCTCACAACGCCCAGATGCCCGAAGCGGGCCGTTGAACCCGAGATGCCATGTACCACATGCCGAAGGATGGTCTCCACGGCCTCAAACCGGAGCGTCCCCGGCCTGCCCCGGAGGCTGTCCGCCATGCGTACGATCATCCGCCGTTGAATCGGAACGGGAGCGGCCAGGAATCGGGGATGACTCAAGACGATACATTCCGTTGCATGACGCACCGTGACCGATTCCAGCATGGCCTTCGCCACGTCATCCAAATAACGATGTTCCTCACGAAGAATGGCCGCCTGATTGGACACCATGCTCACCACCCTGGGATTGAACGTTTTGAGGAGCGGGACCAACTCGTGACGAAGCCGGTTTCGCATATATTTTGGACTTGCATTACTCGAATCAACTCGAAATTCACACCCTTTCTCTTCAAGATACCGCAAAAGATCCGAGCGACTCACGCGAAGAAAGGGGCGGATCAAACAGGGATGGCGCTGAGCTGGCATGCCCGATAACCCGGCCAGCCCCGATCCCCGCAACATCCACATCAGCACGGTTTCTATCTGATCATCCTGTGTATGTCCGATCGCCACTTTGGTGGCACCCCATTCTCCGGCCACCTCCCACAAGCATGCATATCGCCTCGCGCGCGCCACGGCCTGGACGGACTCCCCCCTTCGTTCCCGAAGCACATGTGGCAAATCCAGTGACTTGCAGAAAAACGGAAGGGCCAGCTTCCGAGCCAGGCGCTCGACAAACACCGCATCATCCATGGATTCCCTGCCTCGCAACCCGTGATCACAATGCACCACAGCCAATGCCAGCCCTAACGACTCCCGCCACGCATACAGAGCCTGTAACAGGGCCACAGAATCCGGCCCCCCGGACACGGCAACCAGCACGCGGTCTTCGGAAGACAAGAGGCCGTCTTGCCTCATGTGTTTCAACAGATGATGTTCAAACGCCAGCAGGGATGGCATCATGACACCCCAACAGGCTTCATGAAGAAACGTGCCTTAGTCGGCGAACGCTTGTCGAGCCGATTGAACATCTTGAGCCATGCGCGCGGCCAGCCGTTCGGCATCTTCAAAAACCTCATCACCGCGAAGATAGTGCAAAAATTGCACATTGATCCATTCCCCGTACAAGGCACAGACTTCATCCAGAACATGCACTTCCAGTACGCGCTCCCCATCGCCAAACGTGGGACGGGTCCCGATATAACTCACCGAAGGAAACGCCTTGTCCCGCCAGAGCATCTTCGTCGCATAGACTCCATCAGGCGGCATCACACGCTCGCCGGGCGGTCGCAGATTCGCCGTCGGATATCCTAACCCTTGCCCGCGACGATCGCCTTCAACCACCACGCCTGCCAGGGAATAGGGACGCCCCAAATATTCCTCCGCTCGTTCCATCTCCCCCTTGCGGACGCACTGGCGAATCCGCGTCGAACTCACGATGATGTCCCGGCAAGACACGGGTTTGACCACTTGAACCTGGAAATGGGCACGCGCAGCCAGCCTATGCAGGGTCTCCATGGTGCCCGCGCGACCTTTCCCAAACACAAAACGCTCTCCCACGCACAGTGCCTTAATCCCCAGTCCATCTCTCAAAATCGAAAACACAAACTCTTCCGGGCTCAACGCGGCAAACGCTTCGGAGAAATTCAACACGACGAGATGCTCAACGCCTTGCGCTTCAAACCACGCCAGCTTGTCCGAAGGGGAAGTCAAAAATTCGAAGGAGGAACCGGGATTCAACACCATCACCGGATGAGGATCAAAGGTCAACACCATCGGTGTTCCCCCTTGTTCGCGAGCAGCGTGGACCACAGAGGCCAGCAAGTGGCGATGACCAATATGCTGACCGTCAAAATTGCCGATGGTCAGCACCGGATGCGGCGAGCCGGACGGGCGGGGAAGACCACGCGAAACCTTCATGGGCGAGAAGTCTGTAGAAGCCTGGCGGCCTCTCTGGCAAAATAGGTGAGGATGAGGTCCGCACCCGCACGTTTAATAGATAACAACGTTTCCAGTATGACGTCGGACTCATCCAGCCACCCTTGTTGAGCAGCGGCTTTGATCATGCTGTATTCACCACTGACTTGATACGCGGCAATCGGCACCGCCACTTCAGCGCGCGTTCGTGCAATCACGTCCAGGTAAGGCAACGCCGGTTTAATCATCACCACGTCCGCGCCTTCCTCCACATCCAGCCGCACTTCACGAATGGCTTCCCGGGCATTGGCGGGATCCATTTGATACGAACGGCGATCGCCGAACGCGGGACTGGAAGACGCGGCTTCCCTGAAAGGCCGGTACAGGCACGATGCGTATTTGGCGGCATACGACATGATGGGAACATCCTCGAATCCACGTTGATCCAGGGCATCACGGATCGCCCCGACACGCCCATCCATCATGTCGGAAGGCGCCACCATATCGGCGCCGGCTTCAGCATGGGTTGTCGCCATCAGACGTAAACATTCAAGGGTTTCATCGTTGAGAATTTTTCCGTCTTTCACAATACCGCAATGACCATGAGACGTATATTCGTCAATACAGACATCCGTCACCACAAAGAGAGTCGGAAGCCGCGCTTTGAGCGCACGAACGGCCCGTTGCACAATCCCCTTTGGATCATACCCGGACGATCCGCGTTCATCTTTGTGATCGGCAATGCCGAAGAGCAGGACGGCCGGGATCCCCAGTCCATGAATGTCGTCGGCTTCGCGGAGCAAACGATCAAGAGACCACCGGCATTGACCGGGCATGGACGGAATAGGCTCCCGCCGATCCGTCCCCTCCGTCACAAACAGGGGATAGACAAGGTCACTCGGCGCAAGAACGGTTTCCCGCACCATCCGACGAAGCGTCGACGCATGACGCAAGCGCCGCAGACGTTGACGAGGAAATCCCATACGCTACGCACTCCCCGCACGTCCCACAGCCATGCACTGATTCGTCGTGCGACAGCCCATGAGTCCCACCGGCATCACGCCACACTCCATTATTGCCTCGGAAGATTGGTCAGAAACACCACCAGATCCCTCACGGACACCATGCCCACAAGTTTCCCGTCTTTGACGACCCCTAAATGCCGAACGTGTTTCTTGGCCATCAGATCATTGGCGTCCAGGAGCGTCTTGTTTTCATCAATGCACACAATCGGCGCTGACATGATTTGTTCAACGGTGGTCCGAGTCGAATCACATCCTTCCGCAACCAATCGCCGAACAAGATCGGCATCGGTCAAAATGCCGATGATCTCCTTCTCTCGAGTGACAAACACACTGCCGATACTCTTATCCCTCATCAGCTCCGCCGCCGTCCGAACGTTGGTATCACGATCAACAGCCACAAATTTTGCCGCGGGGACCATAAACGCTTTCACGGGAACCATACATCTCTCCTTCTCTCAACGCACGGATTACACAACAACATCATGTTGAGAATTCTTTCAGCAAGGGTCGGAATGGAGCGGGAACCATGGTTGCCGAAGACCGCTTTCGTAGTGACGGTTTTCCCGCTCAAGCCGCAGATTCTCCCTTTCAAGCTGTCCAACCTGGTCGCTCAAGTCTCCAAGGAATTGAGCGCTTGCAACCCCAGCAGAGAAGAGCAAGAAACCAAAAATAAAACTTTTCATGATAGCCTCCATGAGGAAAGGTCAGGAAATTGGCCCCTCTCGGTCAAGCGTTGTGTCTCGTTCAAGCGTTGCAGTAACATAGTCAATCAGAGACTGCACAAGCGCCGGAATCGTATTCTGGGCCGCCATCACATGCACGTCCAGGCCCACGTCCCGAATGGTTTGAGCCGTAATGGGACCAATGCTTGCAATAATGGTTCCATTCAGATTTTTTTTCAAATCAGCCGTTCCATCAAACAGTTGCACAAAATTCCGCACGGTGGATGAACTGGCAAACGTGACGACATCAATCACATGATCGCGAAACATTTGACGAACACGTTCCCGCTCACTCCGTGGCGCCACGGCCTTATAGACCTTCGCAATGCGCACATGCGCGCCTAATTGTTCCAACGTTTCCGCTAAAATCTCACGCGCTTCCGCAGCCCTGGCAATCAACACCCGATGACCATCGGCGACCCCGGCTTTCTTCATGACCTCGATCAGTCCTTCCGCCTGATACGTTGTGGCCATCAGATCGGCGGAGATGCCAAAAGCCCTCACCTCCTCAACGGTCCGGGGCCCGATACAGCAGACCCGCAATCCCGCCAGCGCTCGTGCATCACAACCATGCGACCCAAGACGCTGCATAAACGCCTTGACGCCATTGACGCTCGTGAACACAATCCATTGATAGGTCGCAAGTTGCGTAATGGCTTCATCCACATCTTCCCAATCATCGGGTGGACCAATCTCAATGGTGGAACATTCAATGGGTTCTCCCCCTTGCGCCCTGATCTGATCTGACAATTCCGAGGCTTGGGATTGGGCCCGCGTCACCAGCACCCGTTTGCCAAACAGGGGCCGGGTTTCAAACCAATTGAGCCGCTCGCGCAACCGGACCACTTCGCCCACCACCACAATGCCCGGCGGTTGCGCCTTGGCCGCATGCGCCCGCTCCACAATATTCCCCAGGGTGCCAACCACCGTCTGCTGTTTGGCGTAGGTCCCCCATTGAATCAGCGCCACGGGGGTTTCCCGTGATTTCCCTTCTTCCACCAACCGCGACACAATCATGGGCAGATTTTTGACGCCCATCAAAAACACCAACGTCCCCTCCGCCGAGGCCAATCGCGGCCATTCCAACACCGTGGTGCCCTTGGCAGGATCTTCATGCCCCGTGATAAAGACCACGGTCGAGGCCAGCGTCCGATGCGTGACGGGAATCCCCGCATAGGCGGGAACCGCCACCGCCGAGGTCACACCCGGCACCACCTCAAACGGGATATGCTGTTCGGCAACCAGCTCCGCCTCTTCTCCGCCCCGCCCGAACACAAAAGGATCGCCGCCCTTCAACCGAACCACGCATTTCCCCTCGCGCACCTTTCCCAGAATCAATTGATTAATTTCCTCTTGCGGCCGGTACGTCCCGCGTCCACAGCGTCCCACATAAATCCGCTCCGCCTCTGGAGCGGCATGGTCCAACAACACAGGATTCGCAAGATGATCATACAACACGACGTCAGCCTTCTGGAGACAGGATTGACCGCGAAGCGTCAACAGGCCAGGATCCCCCGGACCCGCCCCCACGAAATATACGGTTCCCACAGGACGCGGCTCCATCATTTACCCACGTCCATACACGGCATCCAGAATCTGTTTGCCGCCGGCCCCCAGGACTCGATTGGCCAGAGACGTGCCAAGCAAGGCAGCCTCTTCCGCCGGCCCTTCCATCTGATCGCGAATGACGCGCGTTCCATCAAGACTGGCGACCAATCCCTCAAGCCTCACCGTCTGGTTCTCAATAACCGCATGTCCGGCAATCGGCACCTGGCACCCCCCCTCCAATCGCTCTAAAAAAGCCCGCTCCGCCGACACCTCGATGGCGGTTGGAAGATGATGCAGCGGCGCAAGCAGTTCCCGAACAAACGCATCATCCGTGCGTGATTCAATCCCCAGCGCGCCCTGACCAATCGCCGGAAGACTCACGGTCACAGGAAGATATTCTGTGACACAGTGCGCCCACCCCAACCGGATCAGCCCCGCCGCCGCCAGCACAATGGCGGTGAAGGCCCCTTCCTGAAGTTTGCGAAGACGGGTGTTGACATTGCCCCGAAGCATGACGATGGACAGGTCGGACCGATGCGCCAACAACTGGGCCTGCCTTCGAAGACTGCTGGTCCCCACCGTCGCCCCCACAGGCAGATCCCGGAACACCAGCTGATCCCGCGCAACCAACGCGTCTCGAGCATCCTCGCGCGCCAGGACACAGACAATGGTCAACCCCTCCGGCAAGACCGAAGGCACGTCTTTCATGCTATGGACCGCGAAATCAATGTCGCCCCGGAGCAACGCCTCCTCAATTTCCTTGACGAACAATCCTTTTCCGCCAAGTTTGGCCAGAGGCGCATCCAGGATTTTATCACCGCTCGTTTGAATTTTCTGGAGCCGAATCGCCATGGACGGGGCGATGTCCAGCAGGCGAGCCTTCACCCATTCCGCCTGCCAGAGGGCAAGCTGGCTGCCACGTGTCCCAATAACGAGAGACGACCGACGTCCATTTGTACGACTCACTCCGATTCCTTCTGCCGTAAGACCTCTTGGGGACTCTGCTTCCCGCGCCGTTGCCGACCCGACACCACCCGACGCCTACTCCGCAATGTTCTCCTGTTCCGACTTGATGGCGGAAGCGGAAGACAGCGCGTCGGGCCCCGACCGTGACCGGTCCTCGGAATGTGGAACGTTCACAGATTCAGTCGCCACGTGCTGATCATCCAAACGATAGAAATGCCTGGCCGCTTCGATATACATCAAACCATTCGACGACTGGACCGCATCTTTTAACGCGACCAATGGGCCATGCAGGAGTTTCTTCACAATGCCTGACGCGAGATGTTCCATGGCTTCCCGCTGATCGGGAGTCAGCATGCCGAATCGGCCAAAGATTTTCTGCAGTTCCGCATGCTTGATGGTCTCCGCGTGCTTTTGCAACGCGACAATCATGGGCGTCGCCTTCAACGACTGCATCCAGCGCAGGACGACGCCGACCTCGTCGTTGACAATATTTTCGGCGCATGCGGCTTCCATCAGGCGATCTTCGCGATTCTGTTCAACGTGCGCTTCCAGATCGTCCATATCAAACAGAAACGCATTATCAACCTGGCGAACATCAGGATCAATGTTGCGGGGGACGGCCACATCAATCAAAAAAATCGGCCGATTCCACCGCTCACGAACCGCCCGTTCCACGTCCTCCGGGCCAATCACATAGTGGGGGGCGCCGGTCGAACACAGCACCATGTCGGCCTTGTACAGGTCCGTGCGAAATTCCTCAAAAGGCACGAACGTCCCGTGAAACCGGCTGACCATATCGCGCGCACGAACAGCATCGCGCGTCGTGAGCAACACCTGACGCACGCCATGATCCACTAAATGTTGAGCCGCCAGTTTGGCCATTTCTCCCGCGCCAACCAACATGACTGTCCGTTCCGACAAGTTGCCAAACACTTTTTTGGCCAGCTCGACCGCGGCGTAGCTCACGGACACCGCGTTTTCCGCAATCCGGGTTTCCGTCCGGACTCTCTTGGCCACCGAAATGGCTTTTTGGAATACTTTGTTCAGAATGACGCCGCTGGCGTTATGCGTTGAGGCGTCACGGAAACACTCCTTCACCTGTCCCAGGATTTGCGGTTCGCCCACCACCAGGGAATCGAGGCTTGAGGCCACGCGAAACAGATGTGTGATGGCACGATCCCCCTCATGCCAATACAGATGGGGCAACAGTTGCTCCGCAGACAATGAAAGATGCGTGGCGACGAGAAACTCCTGAACGGCGGCAAAGCCGGCATCCGCACGATCAGTCACCGCATAGACTTCCACGCGATTGCACGTCTGCAGGAACACACCCTCATCAATATTCGGATGTGCCATGAGCCGACGGATTGCCTCCCCGACCCGGCTCTCCGGAACCATCAGCAATTCCCGAAGCTCGACGGGAGCGGTTTTATGACTCAATCCGACAACAATCACGTTCATGAGCTGATCGGAAAACTCTCCCCTTTTAAGAGAACCCCGAGAAACGTCAGCAACACGCCGACAAACCCGACGACGGTCAGACAGGCCGCCTTCTTCGCTCTCCACCCGACGGTCACGCGCCCCATCAGGACCACCAAATAAAACGCCCACGTCACAAGCGCCCAGATTTGCTCGGAATTCCAACTGATGTAGGCGCCCAACGTGAGTTGCGCGGACATGGCCCCCGTCAGAATCCCCAGGGTGAGAAAAGGAAATCCCAATACAATCGAACGTTGGTTCAGCCTGTCCAAAAAATCCAATGGCGGCAATTTCACGTACAGCAGGTTGAATTGTTTGGACTTCAGCAACCAGTCCTGAATGAGATACATCAACCCGGCCACAAAGGCCACGGCAAACCCGACGGTGCCCAGCATGCTCAGCGTGACATGGACCCACACCGCCTGAAACATGGGGTGCAGGGCCGAGGTTTCAGAAGGCAGGACGGCGGTTGACACCAATGAAAGAAAGGCGAGGGGCAGCATGAACGAACCCAGCACGTAGAGACGCTGGCGGAGTACCACCGTCAAAAAGATGAAGACCAGAGACCAGGAAAAAAACGACAGGGCCTTCTGAAACGAAACCCACTGCGCATCGTCTCCGGAAAACGCCTGAAAGGCCAGTGTGCCGGTATGAATCGCAAATCCCACACAGGTCACGCCAAGCGCAACCTTGGCAAGAACATCCGACCGCCGGAGAAGATACACCAGCGACAGCAGGGTCCCAAGAAAGTAGCACCCCAGCGTCAGTTGCAAAAAGGCGACGGTCATCCACACCTGAATCGCTTAAAAACAGTCCTGAAAACGTGCGTTTGCAGTATATGACAGGCCCTTTGAAGATAGCAAGAATGCGGGGCAACCGACGTCCCGTTGATGACACTCCCGGAAATATCAGGGACCATAATCGGCCCCGGGCCTTGCCCACGTTCGCTCACCCCCCACGTCACCCTGTTCGCCGAATATCTTCACGCCGATGGATAGGGGCCGCTCAATTTCATCAACGGGAGGAACGCGGAGGCGAATGGAAATGTGGCCAGTGGCTGCCGGGGAACAGGGCAAGGCCGACGGGTGATAACACCGTGTGTTTATCCACCCGACCCCGCCGTGGCACCGCCGCATACGTTCAGGGCTTGTCCCGTAATCGCCGCGGCATCGGGTTGACAAAGAAACACCGTCAACGCGGCAATCTCCCCCACATCGGCCATCCGTCGAATGGGGACCGCCGCGATGGCCTGGGTGCGGAATGTGTCGGCCGACATCCCCAGGATGGCCGCCATCTCTTCAATCCCCTCACGCGCCATGTCCGTATCCACCCAGGTCGGACAGAGGGCATTGACGGTGATGCCCTGATTGGCCACTTCAAGCGCCAGGGCTTTGGTAAACCCGAGTATGCCATGTTTGGCCGTACAGTACGCCGCATAACCGGGAACGCCAAACCGACCCAGGACGGAAGACATATTAATGATACGCCCGTACGCAGGACCGGACATGTGCGGCAACACCAGCTTTGAGCATAAATAGGACCCCGTCAAATTCACTTGAAGAATCGACAACCACCGCGCATCATCGGGATCGTCCATTGGGGTTCGACCGGACACACCGGCATTGTTGACCAGAATATCAATGCGCCCCCATGCCTTGACAACGGCCGTCACCACGCGCTCCACGTCGCCACGCCGGGTCACATCGGCAGCCACACCCAAGGCTTCCCCTCCCCGTTCCCGGATCTCGGCGGCAGTCCGCTCGAGGAACGCCTCGCGTCGGCCACACACGGCCACGCGAACGCCTTGATCCGCCAACGCCAAAGCAACGCCCCTGCCAATCCCCACGCCGCCCCCTGTGACAAGGGCCACACGATCATGTAGCATCAAGAGTCCTCCAGCCAACGAACCATCATGGGAACATGCAGGCACAATCAACGCACGGCCTATCATCCCACATCGCCCATTTGCTCAAATTGTTATCAAACTGACACAATCCAACGTCTCGCCACAGGATCCATTCATGCCGGGAACGTTGTATGTCGTCAGCACGCCAATCGGGAACCTGGAAGATTTCACCTTTCGGGCTCACCGGATTTTACACAACGTGTCGGCCATCGCGGCGGAAGACACCCGTCACACACAAACACTGTGTCGCCATTACGATATCCATACGCCGCTGACGAGTTATCATGATTTTAACAAAGAAGAAAAAACCCCGGTTCTTCTGGGGCTTCTCCAGCAAGGAAAGTCCATTGCGCTTGTCTCCGACGCCGGCACGCCGCTCATCTCTGACCCCGGCTATTATCTGGTCACCCGGGCCATTGCCCTTGACGTTCCTCTTGTGCCCATTCCTGGCCCCTCTTCAGTGATCGCCGCACTATCCGTTGCCGGATTACCCACTGATGCCTTTACCTTTGTCGGATTCCTCCCCAAAAAACTGGTAGCCCGAACCCGGCTGCTACACAGTCTGCGGGAAGATTCCAAAACCCTTGTTGTGTTTGAAACACCGCACCGTCTCAAGACCACGCTACTGGCCATCCAGGAAATTTTCCAGGATCGACGAATCGCCATCGCTCGTGAACTCACGAAAACCCACGAAGAAATTATTCGCGGCACCGCCGAGGCCATTCTTCTCTCAAGCCATTCACGAGTACTCAAGGGGGAAATGACCCTCATCATTGAGGGAAAAGCCAAAAGAAAGAAACCGACCAGAGAGGAACACACCCAAGCCGTTACGCATCACCTTTTTGAATAACCACGCGATAATGCCGGCCAACCAACTCACGGCTAAGAATGGTGTGGCCCTCGTTTGCGACACTTTGCGGAACGTTTCTGACAGGGTCCCCATCATCAAGCAGAACCGCCAGGACTTCCCCCGACACCATCGCATCAAGCTTCAGTTTGGTTTTGACAAAATTATACGGACAGATCACCCCGCGAAGGTCCAAAACCGCCTGGGGGTCAACCTTGTGACGTATGGTATCCATGATCACCCGGTATGCACGGCAAGAGAGACCGTATCAGCCTCCGCATGACCCGCACAAACAAAACGGAGCGTGTCAACTTTCCGTCAACACGCTCCGTCTGTTCACGGCCTTTCGAAAGCCATGATGTCTGTGTACGGAAATCTTACTGCACAGTCCCTTTGTCGAAAACATCCCGACCGGAACCGTAATCAGTCGCAATGGTTTTAGCCGCTCTTGTGTTCACGGTATCCGGCTGAGGAGCACATTGCCAGCAGGGAGCGGCCCCCGTTATCACGCCAAGACTGGAGGTAATTCCGCCTTTCACCTCGCCCTCCTGAATGCCGCCCTCTGGAACGCCAGTGTATCCAGCCGTCGGAGTCACAATGCCCCGATAGCTTGTGGGGTCGGGACGTTGGCCCAACCCACCGCCAAAATTAGGATTATCCTCGCCACCCAGCATCTGGTTGCCCTCAAGCACATAAACCGAACGCACCAATTTTCGACCGGTGCTGAACTTATGGGCACGATCGGTTTCCTGTATCGCCGAAACGGCGACGTAGTCGCCCCGACCAACCGCTTTTAAGCTTTCCATGTTGGTCGAGTCATCAAAATAGAGCGTTTGCAGGTTCAGCCCGCCTCTCAACGTCTGCCTTTCATCGTGCGAACTGCCCCCCATGTCGAGAAAGAGCTTCCCGCCGGCATAGTCAACAGCCACAACTTCTCCCTGAACTGTTTCAGGCGCCGAGAGGTATCGCAGCATGTCACCTTCATCCATGACCCGAGCTCTCGTCCCCGACCCCTGTGATTCTCCAACTCCCGTTCCAAAACCAGAGTGCTGCGGCGCACGTTCTTGCGCCACGGCCACGCTCACTGAGCCTGCAAGAATAATCGCTGCTCCAAAATACCCTAACTTCCGCATGGGCGCCTCCTTAGGAAGTGTTAGTTAATAATCGCAGAAGAATAATGCCTGTGTGTCAATGTTCCATGATCCTAGAGATGCGACCGACTATAGTGATCTCCTCAAACCGTGTCAAGAGGTTTCTCTTGTCAGGTTCGACGGGGTATCTCCCCGCACGGCTCACCCTACAGCCTCCCTTCATGCTCCCCGTTGATTCCCTGCCTTTTGTGCCGACAATCTCACGCAATCCCGCCTGATTCATCGAAACACGAACACGGAATGGTGCCCGGACCGAGGGTCGAACTCGGACTCTCTTGCAAGAACCAGATTTTGAGTCTGGCGCGTCTGCCAGTTCCGCCATCCGGGCCACCCCATCAATCAACATTTTCTAGCATGATTCCCGGCCAACGTCAATGCAATGTCGCAGTCCCAGTCCGCCAAATTGAAGCACCGCATTGCCCCATGCGCAGGCCTTCCGGGTCAGCATGCCCATGGGGGGGGCGTCTGGATGCAACATCAAACCATGCACGAGTAGGCGAGGATGGGGGAACAGGAGGAACGCGTCGCGTTTACCGCGGAGCTTTGCGAGCGGTCGTGGACGACAGCCACCCTTCATCGGCGAAGGAAACATAGCGTCCATCGCCGATGATGATATGGTCGAGCACCTGGACACCAAGAATCTCACCGGCAGCCTGCAATCGCGCCGTGAGCGCCCGGTCTTCCTGACTCGGACTGGGATCCCCGCTCGGATGATTATGCACAAAGATCACGGCCGCCGCCGATTCGCGGACGGCTTCGTTGAACACCTCTCTGGGATGGACCAGGCTGCTGGTCAAGGTCCCCTGGGATATGGTTTTGTATTGAATCACAGCGCGTTTCGCGTCAAGCAGGATCACATGACATTCCTCCTTCCGCAGGTCCCGCAACTTCGGAGCGTAATGATCAAAAACCATGTGGCTTTGCGTAATCGCCTTCCCGACCGTCAGCGGGGTCGCCAACGCGCGTTTCCCCAGTTCAATGGCCGCTTTGATCTGGGCCGCTTTGGCCGGTCCGATGCCGGAGATCTTGCACAGCTCCCGCAAGCTGCGATTCGCCAACCCCTGCAAGCCATTCAACTGCTTCAGAAGCTCCGTGCCGACTTGCACGGCTGACGTCGCGCGCCGGCCCACCCGCAGCACAATGGCCAACAACTGCGCATCCGTCAGCGCGGCCGGGCCTTCTGCCAAAAGCCGTTCCCGCGGACGTTCCCCTTCCGGCCACTGTGCGATCGATTGACCTTCCGGCCCCTGTGCGATCAATTGAGACGGTTTTCGACTCATCCAGACTCCTTCATCTCCGTCTACCCGTGGACAGAAGACGCATCAACAGACCGAAACAAGGGTGCCGACACCCTCATCCACGCCCAGACCAAAAAGCCTTTCAGGATAACCGGCGGGTCACTGGGCCAGCAAGCGCAACAGGCCAATGGACGATCATCTTGCCGACAAAAAAAGTAGTATGCTACCGTTTCATTTTTGCAGGGATCAAGCAATGCGAGTCGTGGCTGGCACACACAAAGGCCGTCGCCTCAAGGCACCAGACGGAATCAACCTTCGTCCGACCGCCGGTCGCGTCAGGGAAGCGATCTTCTCCATCCTGTCCCCTCGCATACGGGACGCGACGATTCTGGATCTCTACGCTGGCACCGGGGCATTGAGCCTGGAGTCATTGAGTCGCGGGGCCCGCCATGCGGTCTGCGTGGACAATCACGCCGGGTCGTTGCGCGTCCTTCGTGAAAACGTCACACGCTGTGGGTATGACAGACAATGCTTCGTCATCTCCCGGGACGCAGAAACGTTTTTAGCCTCGGCTCCATCAGGGAAGGAACCGCCTGTGTTTGACATCGTCTTTGCCGATCCTCCGTATCACACATTTGATCCGGCACGACTCCTTGAACGGCTTGGCCGGAGCGGAAAAATCGCCGCCCGCGGAATCGTCGTTCTTGAACATTTTTTCAAGTACGCGGTGCCGCATACCGTCGGATCGCTCACGCAAACCCGACAATCGCGGTATGGCGACACCCAACTCACCTTTTTTCAGCGCACCTCCGGGGCCCACGAGGATGTATGCGAATAGCCGTCTATCCTGGCACTTTCGACCCCATTACCCGCGGGCATACGGATATTGTCAGCCGCAGTCTAAGTATTTTTGACCGGCTGATTGTCGCCGTCGCACCCAATCTGCGGAAGGAACCGCTCCTGCCCCTTGCGGACCGGGTTCAGCTGGCCAAAACAGCCATGAAAGCATTCCCCAACGTGGTCGTGGAGCCGTTTGAAGAACTCCTCGTCAGCTACGTGCGACGGCGCGGCGCCCATGCCATTATTCGAGGACTGCGCGCGGTCTCCGACTTTGAACACGAATTTCAAATGGCATTGCTCAATCGGAAAATTGACGACAGTCTGGAAACGGTCTTTCTGATGCCGAGCGAAGAATATTCCTATTTGACGTCCAGCATCGTCAAAGAGCTGGCCCTGTTTGGCGGTGCACTGGACGCCTTTCTCATTCCCGAAGTCGCCGCACACCTCCGCAACGCCTACAAACATCGTGCGCCATGAACCTGTCCGCCCGCACCGCCCACATCGTCCCCTCTCCGACATTGAACATTTCCGCAACGGCCAAAGCCATGGCGACGCAAGGCATTGATATCGTGGATTTGTCATCCGGAGAGCCCGCATGCGATACGCCGGACTTTGTGAAACACGCCGCACAGGCGGCCATTGCAGACGGGTTTACCAAATATACACCGGTGTCAGGAACGGATGAACTCAAACAGGCCATCATCGAAAAATTCGCACGCGACCAGGGCATCCACTATGAGCCGGCGCACATTCTGGTGTCCTGCGGAGCCAAGCACACCCTGTACAACGTCGCGCAGGCCCTGTTGGACCCCGGCGACGAAGTCGTGATGGCGTCCCCCTATTGGGTGTCCTACCCGGATATCGTGCGATTGGCCGGCGGACAACCGGTGATTCTGGAAACCCGGGAAGCCGACGGGTACGCCATTGACGCGCAACGGCTGGAAGCCTGCGTCACCCCCCGTACCAAAGCGATTCTCCTGAACAGTCCGTGCAATCCAACGGGCATGATGTACACACGTGACACATTGGAAGCCGTGGCCGACGTGGCAAAACGGCACGGCGTTCTCGTGATTTCCGATGAAATTTACGAAAAACTGGTGTATGGAGACACGCCGTTTTTGAGTATCGCATCTGCCGTGCCGGAGATCGCCGACCAAACGCTCGTGGTGAATGGCGTGTCCAAAACGTTTTCCATGACCGGGTGGCGCATCGGCTACGCGGGTGGGCCAAAAACGCTCATCGCCGCCATGACGAATATTCAAAGCCAGAGCACGTCCAACCCGGCGTCAATTTCGCAAAAAGCCGCAACGGCGGCCCTTCGGGGCGACCAACAATTTTACACCGGCCTGGTGAAGGATCTCCGCGCCAATCGTCGCCTCGTCGTTGACATGCTCAACGCCATGCCCGGCGTCACCTGCGCCGTCCCCGCGGGAGCCTTTTATGCGTTTCCCAATGTGTCGGGCCTCCTGGGCAAACGCCATGCCAAGGGCACGATTCACACGCCGTCGGATCTGGCCACCTATTTATTGCATGATGCCCATCTGGCTTGTGTGCCAGGTGAACCGTTTGGAAGCGCGCACCATATCCGATTGACGTATACCCCGGCGCGTGAGACGATGGAACGAGGCATGACGCGGCTCAATCAGGCGATTCGGGCGCTCTCCTGAAGGCGGAAGAGCCGCACCGCCGCAGACAGTCCACCGCGCAGAACGATCTTGATACCGTATCATCCGTATCAGTGGTGAACAGAGAGGAAACCTATGCCGATATACGAATACGAATGTGCATCCTGCCATTATCAATTTGAAGTCCGGCAAAAGTTTACCGATCCGCCGATTGAAACGTGCGGTCAATGCGGAAAAGAAGGCGTCAAAAAACTCATCTCGGCCTCCGGCCTGATGTTCAAAGGCACGGGCTGGTACGTGACGGATTACTCCAACAAAATGAAAGACCCCGCCGCGGCGCAAAAGGAAAAGGGCGAAGGCGGTGCAAAAGGGGACACAGGGGCTGGTGATCCGTCGAAAAGCGCCGCCGCGAAAAGCGAATCCGGCTCAACCGCCGACTCGTCTTCGTCGTCATCCACGTCCGCACCATCCGGTTCAACGGGTTCAAGCTCAACGGGTTCGGACTCGACGGCGAAGCCCGGCCCGCGCAAGCCCACCCCATCCTGACGCCATCCCCGCACATCATGCCCTCATATCCCGCACTTGACACAATTGGGTCTCATGCATAGCCTTACGGCCTCGCAGTGAACGCGAGCACGGTGAGGCCGTGCCCGCACCACGCGCGGGGCCCCTTTCGGTCTCGCCGGTTCCACAGAGTCTTATTCTCAAGAAAGAAGGAGTGTCTCTCATGCAAGCAGTGAACCAGTGTTCTGTACGCAAGACAAGCAACCCGTTCCTCGCAATGTTCGGATGGGTCATCGTCGCCAGCCTGGCAGTCAGCCTCCCCCACGCCGGTGCGCAAGACTCGCTTCGCGTGGGAATCGTGGATCCTCAAGTCGTCCTGGAGGAGTCCAACTACGGCAAACGAGCGATTGCAGACTTGAAAGAACATTCTTCGGCCCGTCAAAAAATCCTGTCGACGGACGAAAAAGAGTTGAAAAAACTGCGGGGAAAACTGCAAGAGAGCCAGGACTCGGGTGGGACCGATCTGCCATCACTGCAGAAACAACTGCAGCGCACATTCCAGAAATATCAAGAACGGGGGAAGACGTTCCAGCAGGAACTGACAGAAAAGCAAAACACGGTGATGACCGAGTACATGGAGAAATTTCGGGTCGCCACCGAAGCCGTCGCCGAACGACAGGACTTTGCGTTGATCATTGATAAAGGAAACGAGGCGACACTGAACATTGTCCTCTACGCCTCCCAGGGGTTGGACATCACGAAAGACGTCCTCAAGGAATTTGAGACACTCTACCCGTAAAGACACGCCACGCGCATCCGGTCTGTAAGACGGTCACGGAACGTGCGCGACCATCCAGAGAATCTCCCGAAGGAACAAGCAACCGCCTCGCCGCATTGACAGCACCATCTCCATGGCTTCACGAAGATGGCGCGCCCGGCAGGGATCGAACCTGCGACCCTCGGCTTAGAAGGCCGATGCTCTATCCACTGAGCTACGGGCGCACAGTCATCAGGAGGGGTCGGAATGTGTGCGTGGTCCAGAAGGATGGTGGTGCCATGAGAAACCCGGTCCAACACACTGTTCGGGCCGATGGAGTCAACCGGGCTGGTCGGGGCGAGAGGATTCGAACCTCCGATCTCCTGCTCCCAAAGCAGGCGCGCTACCGGGCTGCGCTACGCCCCGACAGATCCATGCGCGCAATTCTTCGCTGCAAACGATCTTTGGCCTTGACCAATGCCTGTCCACGATGACTGATCAGATTCTTCTGGTCAAGGGACAACTCGGCCAGGGTGCGGCCCAATGACGGCACCATAAACACCGGGTCATACCCAAAACCGCGGACGCCCGAACATGCCTCCGCGATACATCCGTGCAACACGCCTTCCACCAACTCAACGGACACGGCATGGGACGCGGCGGGATCGGCGATAGCCACAACCGTCAGAAACCGGGCGCCGCGCCGGGCCGTCGGCACGCCTTGCAGCTCATCCAGCAACTTTCGGCAATTGTCGGCATACGTCGCATGGTCGCCAGCATAGCGTGCGGCCAACACGCCCGGACGCCCTCCCAGGGCCTCGACTTCCAATCCGGTATCATCGGCGAGTGTCAACGCGCCGATCCACCGCGCGATCTCGCTGGCCTTCTTGCTGGCATTCGCGTGGCACGTCTCGCCGTCTTCCACCACCGAAGGAGCCGAAGGAAATTCATCCAGTGTTCGAATGGTCACGGCAAGATCACGCAAGATCGCTTTGATCTCCCGCTGTTTATCACGATTGCCTGTCGCCAGCACCAGATCCATGACGGGTTAGACGATGTGTCCAACATGCTCTTGCTGCCGTGCAATGAGGCGCTGCATACCTTCCCATCCTAACGCGAGAAAGCGATCCAGATCCTCTTTCCCGAACGACCCGCGTTCCGCCGTGCCCTGTATTTCCACCATGCGGCCCCGGCCGGTCATGACGAGATTCATATCCACCTCGGCCATGGAATCCTCCTCGTAGCACAGATCCACCAGGCACGTCCCCCCAACCCTGCCCACACTGATGGCGGCAAGATAATCGGTCAGCGGAAACTTCTTCAATCCCTTCTGCTTCCGCAATTTGTCCAGCGCGTCGACCAGCGCGATAAAGGCGCCGGTGATGGACGCGGTGCGCGTCCCGCCGTCGGCTTGAATCACGTCGCAATCAATCCAAATCGTGCGCTCGCCCATCGCAGGTAAGTCCGTCACCGCTCGCAACGCGCGCCCCACGAGCCGTTGAATTTCCAGCGTCCGACCGCTCTGCTTGCCTCTGGAGGCTTCGCGCGGCATCCGATCGTGTGTGGCCCGCGGCAACATGGCATATTCAGCCGTCACCCAGCCGTGCCCTTTGTCCCTCAAAAACGGCGGGACCTTGTCTTCAATCGAAGCCGTACAAATGACTTTCGTGTCCCCCATTTCCATCAACACCGAGCCATCCGCGTACTTCACAAACGGTCGGGTGATCGTCACCTGACGGATTTCATCGGGTCGGCGGCCGTCAATTCGCTGTAATTGCGCAATCCCACTCATCAGAACCTGCACCTCACGGCAACGTGGTCATCAGACGAACACCGACAGTATAGTGGCGGAACGGAACCAGGATCAACCCGCCCGGGTCGCACGGCACGATCAGTCAGGATCATCGCCATGCCGGATCCGCGCCCGCCGCTTTCTCGCAACGACCATGCGCACAATCACCAGTCCGACAATCGCGACAAGCACTAACCCGATAAACAGCGCCTCGTTTGGAAACACGTATGGCATATGTTCAGCGTCAGAGAGGCTTCCCGCGCCAACAGGATCAACCCACTCGGCGTGCTCGTTGACTGGCCTTGGGGCACATGGTACATGTCACCGCGGGATTGTCAACCGATTGGAACGCTCGCCATGTACGATATTCGCTCACTCAAAACGCAGTGGGCCTCGCTTCGCGACCAACTCGGTTCCCGCGGGGCGGACGTGGTCTGGGATGAGATCGAACAGCTGTTACAGGATCACCGGGAGCAACTGGCTCGCACGGAAACCCTCCGGCATCAGCGCAAACAGGGCTCCGAAAACGTGGCCCGCTTACAGCGCGAATCACAGCCGGCGGAGGCAGCCATCGCCGACATGCGGGCACTGGGCGACACCATTGCACGTCATGAAGAACAGTTGCGCACGATTGAAACGCAACTGGATGCCCATGCACTGC
This sequence comes from Nitrospirales bacterium, assembly GCA_965207175.1. Taxonomy (GTDB): domain Bacteria; phylum Nitrospirota; class Nitrospiria; order Nitrospirales; family UBA8639; genus Bin75. The sequence goes on along the minus strand of OZ242269.1, from coordinate 332,654 downwards.
GCATTCCCAACGTGCCGCATGTCACGGTACCCCCAGGAACCGACGCGGCCCACAACGTGGAAATCCTTCGCTGGGGCGAGCTGCCATCCTTTGCCTTCCCGCCGAAACCGCATTGGGAACTGGGAGAATCCCTTGGCATACTGGATTTCAAACGATCCGGCAAAATCGCGGGCGCGCGATTCGCCATGGCCATCGGAGCCGGCGCCCGGCTCGAACGTGCGTTAGCCTCGTTGATGCTCGACATCCACACGCAGACACACGGTTATACCGAAGTGCTCCCGCCCTGTCTCGTCAATCAGGAGACCATGACCGGCACGGGACAACTCCCGAAATTTGAACGGGACCTGTTCCACCTTCGGGATGACCCCTATCTCTTGATTCCGACCGCCGAAGTTCCAGTCGTCAATCTGTACCGGGACGAAATTCTGCCGGATCACGTCCTGCCAATCCGGTACGTCGCGTCGACGCCCTGCTTCCGTCGGGAAGCCGGTTCCTATGGACATGAGACCCGCGGCCTGATGCGCTTGCACCAATTCCAGAAAGTCGAACTCGTCGCCTTCACCACGCCGGAAGAATCGTATGCCGAACTGGAGCGCCTCACCCGCGCCGCCGAAGCGATTTTGCAGGCCCTTGAACTCCCCTACCGCGTCGTCGCCTTATGCCGCGGCGACCTGGGATTTGCCGCCGCCAAGACGTATGACCTCGAAGTCTGGATCCCTTCGCAAGGCACGTACCGGGAAATCTCGTCGTGTAGCAATTGTGAAGCCTTTCAGGCGCGGCGTGCGCGGATCCGGTTTCGCGCCGGGGGCGGCAAACCCGACTATCTCCACACGCTCAACGGCTCGGGGCTGGCCGTGGGTCGCACGATCATCGCCATTCTGGAACACTATCAGCACGAAGACGGATCGGTCGACATTCCCAAGGTGTTACGACCCTATATGAACGGCGCCGAGCGCATCACCCACGCGCCCCATCACAGATGAACGTCGACCCAACAGGCCGGAGAGGTGCGCCAACCCCGCTCCCTCATGTCACACCAAGGAGCCTCCACGCATGAACATGGTAAAACTGATCGGCATCGGCATCCTGACCGTGGCCATGTGCGGCCTGATTGGCGGATGCGCGTTCACCTCCGTGCATACCTCATGGTCCAAACCCGGCGCATCACCGGACGAGTTTGAACGAGTCAGCGCCACGTGCGAGAAGGACCGCGGCATGACCGGGCTGAAGGGTGAAGCCAACTACGACGTCTGCATGCAGCAACACGGGTGGTTTTTGATCAAAGAACCAGCACAATCATAACGGAGAAGTCCGTGAGTGCAGTGGAGAAGGAGGGGTGCTGGAGTGGTCGAACAGGCCGGTCTTGAAAACCGGAGTCCTTCACGGGACCGTGGGTTCAAATCCCACCCCCTCCGCCACGGATCTTGTCCGTCCCGTCGCACAACCAACACGTCTCCGCGGCCATGCGGGACTTCCCATGCCACGGGGGCGGACAAGGAGTATGCGCGCGACCTGATCTCTCTACGACTTCCCGTCACGGGTGTGGTGGCCTGTGGCGTCAGGTCGCCCCGCGCTTCTTTCCGGCGCGTGACCTGCCCGTCACACTCCAGCTTCCGCAACACGCACAGGCTTTCCCATGACACCCTGCTTCATCGCACCCGAGACACTTTGATCGCAATCCGATCATTCACCGTCTTGCACGTGTACTCACAAATCCCGCATCCCACGCAACTGGCCTCGTCAACACGAATATCCATAGAAGAAAAGTCCATTACAATGGCACGAGTTGGGCATTGTGCCACACATGCGTTACAGCCCTGACCCGCCGTACACAGATGTTGCGACACCACGGCGAGTCCCATGGCAACGTCCGTGACCGCCCCCACCGGCTGTAGCGCTTCCGGCTCGCAGGCCGTGATACATGGAAAATCCGCACAGAGATAACACGGTGTGTCGTCGGGATGGATAATGGGGGTCTTCTGCCCCGCCAGGATGCGAATGCTCCCATACGGGCAGGCCGTGACACAGTCGCCACAGCCCGTACAACTTTCAAGAAAGCGGGCTTCTTCTAGCGCACCGGGAGGCCGCAACCAGTCAGTTCGTCTGTGCTCCGGTTTCTTGTCCTCTTTCTTCTTCTCCGCCGCCTGATGCCTGGCATACTCCTGCACCGTGACCCCGATGGACACCACGCTCTGTTTCAGAAAATTTCTTCGTCCGCAGTCAGGATCAGAATTGTCTGCAGACCTCCGGGAAGATTGTGCCATGCACTCGGCCTTTATCAGGAGGCAAACATTACTCGCGCTTTAACAAGACAAAAGCGATGCCGCTGATGATCAGTACGCCGATCCATTGGACAACAAGGGTGGCCGCATCAATACCACTGGCCCAGAATGGTGGATCAAAGAGCCAACTATATTCGGTTTCCAGATGTTGATACGTCTCTGGTCCGCGATGTACAACGAATGGTGGATATAACAACATGCCGAACACGATAGCGGCAACAGCAACACAGATCTTTCTTTGTCTATCATTCATGGATAGCCCCACATTCCCTGCATTCAATACCTAGACCACACCGGCCGCACGAAGCCTGTACACCTCCACGCATCGGTCGCACGCCCCATACTCAACGTCCCACCCCGGATGATTCTCCCTGATATAATCCAGCACGTAGGGCTCCACTTTCGTTTCCATGTCTTCCACCCAGGAATAGGTGGGAAATCGACAGAGGGGACAGGGAAACCCCGGCATCAGCATGGGCTTGGTGGGCACGTCCGGGATCTCGCCTTCCTCGACTTCGACCGCTCGTTCTATCACCCGAATGGTATCCTGGGCCATTTCAACGAATTCGGCATTGGTGAAATACTCCGTCTGCCAGAGCCCCTCAAACACCGATTCAATCTGTGTGGGCGGGACCTTCCGGTACCAGGAGCGAAACTCCCGCAAGCGGTATTCCCGACTGAACATCGGCTCTTTCCCCGACCGCACAATGCGACTGTCCACGTGCAAACTCCACAGAATGCGGTAGCGATTCAGGATGAGATGCTCTTCGCCGGGATTCATCCCGACTTTGGTATCGGGGTCGTACCCAAAAGCCGGATTGAGCATGTCGGAGATATGGGTCAATTCATGGCGCAGATACCGGTTAATAGCCGGGTCATAAAACCGTCGCGGAATCAGTTTAATGCCGACGCCTCGTTGCCCCTTTTCTTCAAATTGACGCGCCAGCTTCTCCTCGACTGTCCCCCATTTTCGAAGAATGTCCACGCCTTCCTGGTCTTCCTTGAGCACGCCTCGAACGAGCACAATGCCGATCTTCTCTTTCAGGTCGGTAAACTCGTGAAACCCATCCTTCAGGATGTCGGAAAAGCCCCACTTGGCAAAGAGGTGCTGGTAAATTTTTTTGAATTCAGGCTCCCGGTCGTCCAGAGAAAATTTCTCGTAAACCGGGTCGGCTAATTCATGAAATTCGTTGTAGTAGGTGGGATCGCCTTCACGCTCGGTTTTTTCCGAAAAGGAATCAATGACTTCCTGCAACAACGCCGGTTGAAATCGAATGTCCATGCTTCTACCCCTTCACGTCTCTCAACATCATTGCCGGAACGGTCCCCCCATCGAATGCCTCGCCAGGCCAACCGAACAGGTCTCATGCCACCAACCGCCACGCCTTGACGACATGCGTTGCGACTGGCTAGTATGGGCTCTAAGCATGCCCTTCATCATTATCATAAGCGGACGATTGTGCAGACGCAAGGCTCCATGATCAATCGCACGCCGCGTTCAGGATGCTGGCCAAGCCCGATAGAGATGGTTGATTGATGAATCACCCGCACCCCTCATCCCCACACAGCGGCCTCGCAGGACTCCCGGAAGAATCGCAACCGGCGTTGCCACCTCTTGACGCCCTGGAATACTGGAAAGCCGGCGCGCATGTCGTCAGGACCTTTCGCGGACATTCTCACGGCGTCTGGGATGTGGCGTTCTCCCCCGATGGATTGACGCTCGCCAGCGTCGGTGCCGACCGCTTCCTGCGAATCTGGGAAATTGAAACGGGGCGGCTGCTCAAATCTCTCAAAGGACACACCCACGATATCCGCCAGGTGGCGTTCAGCCCCGACGGCCGCACCCTCGCCACGAGCAGCGAAGACCGCACCATACGACTCTGGAACCCGCACACGGGAGAAACCACGCGTATGCTGTTTACCCAATATGATCATGCGGTGTGCAGCATTTCGTTTTCCCCGGACGGCCTGATGCTGGCTCGGGCCGGACAGAATAAAGACATCAAAATCTGGGAGATCACCACAGGGACGGAGTTGATGACCCTCCTCGGCAAAGATCAATATGACCATCATTGGACCGTCTGCACGGCGTTTTCTCCCGATGGCATCCATTTGGTCGGCGGAAGCGACATTGGGAAATTAAAGCTGTACGAAGTCCTGCCCAGCGGAGAAGAGAGACGTGTGCATAACGGCCATTGGCGTGACGAGCCCAACGATGAGGAAACGGAACATCGGGGGTTCTTTGTTGATGAGCAGGGTGGGTTTCAAAAGCCCATGGAATACTGGATCGGATCCATTGCGTTTACGCCGGACGGGCACACCATGATGACGGGCAGTCGAGACACCACGATCAAATATTTTGACATGCCCGACCTGAAAGAGGTGCAAACCGTGAAAGGACATTCCGAATGGGTGCGCGGCTTGCTTGTCTCCCCGGACGGAAAACTCCTGGTGAGCTGTAGCGATGACCACACCATCAAGATGTGGGACATCCGGACCAAACGGCAGGTGCGCGTGATCAAAGACCACCACGGCCCCGTCCGGGGCATTGCCTTTTCTCTGGATGCACGGTATCTCGCCAGCGCCTCGTGGGACCGGACGGTGAAATTGTGGAAAGGCGGAGACGACACCGAGGCGTAACCACGCCCCGAGCCAGGTCGTCGCATGTCAGGCCGATGACTCGCTGATGTCAGGGAGTCGCGATGCCGTACCGTTTACATTTCTCCCACAAGGCTTTCCGCGAGAGGCCCAGGGATTTTGCGGTGGCGGAGCGACTCCATTCTTCCCGCGCCAGCACGGACAGGATATACTCCTTTTCGCAACGCTCCCGCACGGTCGCGAGCGTCCCCTGAACACTCGCGGACGACAACAGCCCTTCCTGACAAAACCCACATTCAGATTGCACGGCCCCTCCGAGCGAAGGGCAGTTGGTCTGTCCGCAAAGATCCGCAATCCGGATTTCTTCCCGTTCCCGGGCCAACACCATCGCCCGCTCAACCGCATTTTCCAATTCACGAATATTCCCGGGGAAGGAATACCGGAGCAGGAGTTCCCGGGCCGAAGCGGAAAACTTTTTCGCGGCACGCGGAACCCCGCTCGTGGGCCGTTGCAAAAACTGATTCGCCAACACCAGAATGTCTTCTTTTCGCTCTCTCAAGGGGGGCAGGGTCACACGCATGACATTTAAGCGATAGAACAAATCTTCGCGAAATCGTCCCGCTTCGACTTCTTTTTTGAGATCTTTTTGCGTGGCGCAGACCAGCCGCACGTCACTGTCAATCGTCTCGCATCCCCCGACCCGTTCAAACCGACGTTCCTGCAACACGCGCAACAACTTCACCTGCACCACGGGGGACACCTCCCCGATTTCATCCAAAAACATGGTGCCCTTATGGGCAAGTTCAAACCGCCCAAGCCGTTGCTTGACCGCCCCGGTAAAGGCGCCTTTCTCGTGGCCGAATAATTCCGTTTCCAACAGTGCTTCCGGCAACGCCGCGCAACTGACCTTAATCAACGCCTGTTCGCATCGCGGGCTATTGCGATGGATGGCGTCGGCAATGACTTCCTTCCCTGTTCCGCTTTCCCCCAGCACCAGCACCGTCGCATCCGTCGTGGCCACCAACTTGACCGTTTCCAGCACCTGGCGCATCTGTTCGTTTTTTCCAACAATCCCATCGAAATTAAAGTGTCCCTCAAGCGCTTGACGAAGGGCCGTGTTTTCCTGTCGCAGGGCCTGAACCTCGGTGGCCCGACGCACCGTCAGCAGTAATTCATCCACGGAAAACGGCTTGGTGATATAATCATGGGCCCCCAGTTTCATGGCCTGCACAGCCGTATCCACCGAACCATGCGCGGTCATCACAATGACTTCGGTTTCAGGAGAACACTCCTTACACATCCGCACCATCTGCAGACCATCTCTTCCCGGCATTTTTAAATCGGTCACCACCACATCGTAGCGACTCGCTTTGATTTTTTTGAAACCCTCCTCGCCGTTGGACGCCTCCTGGGTCTCGTACCCCTCGGCCCGAAGCGCGTCCAGCATGGACAACCGCATAAGCGGCTCATCATCAATGATTAAGACCGATTGAGTCATTCGGAGCCCTTCTCCATCACCACCCGGTTGGCGCGCAAGGGAAGGCTCACGGTAAAGACGGTCCCCTTCCCCACTTCACTCTCCACCGTCAGCTTCCCGCCATGTCGTTCAACAATGCCCAAGCTCACCGACAAGCCCAGGCCCGTCCCCTCGCCCGTGCCCTTCGTGGTAAAAAATGGATCAAAAATATGAGGACGAACTTCAGGGGGGATGCCCGACCCGGTATCGGCCACGGCAATCTCGCAGCGATCATTGACCGTTGTGGTTCGAAGGGTGATGGATCCTCCCGCTTCGGTTGCCTGCACGGCGTTGAGAATCAAATTGGTCAACACCTGTTCAATCATCTGCGGATCGACAAACAACGGCGGAAGGTTCTTTTCGGCGGTTTCGTGCCACTGCAAACCTTTCCGGTCAATCGCATGGTTCGTCAGGGCCAGCACGCGATCAACCAGCCCATTCAGATCGTTCATGGAAAATTCCGGCTCCCGCTGTTGGGAAAAATCCAGCAATTGACGAATGATTTTTTGAGCGCGCCGAAGACCATCTTCCATGTCCATGAAATACTGTTCCTGACGTTCGGGCGACAACATCCCCTTCCGGATATTATGGAGACAATTCAAAATTCCACCCAGGGGGTTATTGATTTCATGCGCCACGCCAGCGGCCAGCTTCCCCACCGAGACAAGGCGTTCGGTATTGCGAAATTGCTGCTCCATGACTTTGCGGTCCGTAATATCCCGCGCAATGCCCAGCACGCCCACCACACCATGCCGTGCATTGTCCAGCGGAGAGACACTGACGAGCGCCAACCGAGGTTCTCCCGTCCGACTCATCACTTCCACTTCGTATTCCTGTTTGACTTTCATCTCAAGAATATCTTTCAGGCGACGCCCGCGCTGGCGCTTCGCGACCAGGGACAGGAACGGCCTGCCCAGCAGATCATCTTTGCGATACCCCCAATTCTCCACTTTGCTATTCACATAGGTGAAGCATTGATCGCGATCAAGGGTATAAATCACATCGTTGGCATTTTCGAGCAGACTTTCCAGATAGGTTTGCGTTTCCTGGATCTCGCGCGTCCGGTCCTGCACCTTCGCCTCCAACTCTTCGCTGTGCCGCTGGAGTTGTGCTTCCAGACGCTTGCGTTCGGTAATATCACGAAGCTGCACCATCACCGAAAGCGTCGCGCCTTCTCCGACGCGAATCACGTCCATTTCCACGGATCGCACGACATGTCGGGCATCAAAGACTTCCACTTCGGTCGCAAGCATGGTCTCTGCATTCGAAACCACCGTTTCCAATAACCGCCTGACCGTCTCGGTGCAGGAATCCGGGACGAGCTTCAGGATGGGCTGCGCCAGCAACTCGGACCGGGTATAGCCAAAGACCTCCTGTTCGCGCTCATTCACCGCCACAATGACACCCGACGGATCAACCATGAAGATCGAATCCGCTGATCGGTCAAAAAGCACGCGATACCGTTTTTCTGATTCAGAAAGTTGTTTGGTCTGGACGGCCACTTCCTGCTCTAACTGAACGGTATGCCGGTCAATTTGCCGTTGCAGGACTTTCCGTTCGGTCACGTCCCGCACAAACGCGCGTGCGTACACCAGATTGCCCGTCTCCGCGTCCATCAAGACCGTGGAGTGAATCTCCACGTCAATCGGCGTGCCGTCTCGCGTGAGAAACACCGTTTCAATGGTACTTCTCGGCTGACCGGGTAACCGCTGAACATAGTCACGTGCGTCGGCATGCTTCTCGGGAGGAAGAATGTCCCACAGATGCATCAACAGCATGTCGTCCAATGCGTAGCCCAATTTTTCCAACTCGGTTTTATTCACATGAACAAAGCGCCCGCCTTGATCAATTTGATGGATCATTTCCGGAGAATTCTCAATGAGATCACTATACCGTTCCTGCAGATACCGGATCTCTTCCATTCGTGTATTCAATTGTGAAAATGATTGTTTCAGACTGGCCGTCATGGCATTGAACGCATCGGCAAGCGCTTCAATTTCATCGCCGGTCTTGACAACGAGGGGATGCTCCAGATTGCCGCTCCCAATCCGTTGCACGCCTTCATGCAGGGTCTGAATCGGACTCAGAATTTTTCGCGCCACAATAAGCCCCGCCAACCACAGAATGCCAAACACAATGACGCCGTACGCCGCGACCTTCGCCAGTAAGTGCTGCAACGGGGCATAGGTCTCCTCCGGATTTTGACGAACAATCGTCAGCCATTGTCTGCCGCGAAAACTTTCCGGCGCTAACGTTTCCGGAATCCGCAAATGAGCATACCCGACCAGTGAATTCCGCGCTCCATGGGTATCGCGGTTCACCTCAACCCATCCGGCCTGATCCGTGTTCACAGCGGCCACCAGGGCCGGGGGCACGGTGTGTTGCTCCAGCGACAACACCGGACAAATCAGGAGCATCCCGGCGGTATCCATGAGCATGGCGTGACCGGTCACGCCGGCCGTCACTTCGGACACCGAACGGAACAACGAATCCCGTCGCAACATAATACTCACGGTCCCTAACGTCTGCCGGTGGTCGTGATCCAAAATAGGCACCACCACGTTCAGCACATGTGTGCCAAAGGAGGGATTGAAGGTGAGATCGCTCACATAAATTTGACCCTGGCCCTGACGAAACGCCGAGGCCCACCATGCCGAGTCGCCATAATAAAATTTGACTTGCGGCAACGAGCTAAGCACCAACGCTCCCTGGGTATCGGTCACTACAATACCCAAATAGTCGGACTTCCTGACGGCATGCCAGTCAACGAGGTACGTTGTCGCAATGCGGTTTACAAAGGCGGGAAATTCATGGGGATTGGTTCGTGACCGCCAGCGTTCTTCCCATTCTTTGATAAAGGCCTTGATGGAATCGGGCTCTTTCCCTTCGTAACTGCGATTGGCATCTTTCACCGCCGCACGAATAAAGGGAATCGTGGCTAACTGTTGAGCCTCATTAATGCCACGCATGATTTGCGTCTCAATTTTTCTCGCGACTTCAACCGCAATACCTTTAAAATTTGAACCCGTGGTTTCCCGAAGTGCCCGACCCTCTTCCAGATAGGCGAGACATAACGAAAGGGTCAGCGGAAGGAGTCCAACCAGCACCATGCCGAAAATCGTTTTGCGCTGGAGACTCTGTGACCAAATCCATCGTTTCATTTCGGTCGCAACCCAAAAAGATGGACGGCTCCTCACCTGTTCATGTTCAAGAAAATTCTTTCAGGAGCGCCCGGCCCCTGTCAAGAATGGATATCATGGGGGAGTAGCACAGCCTGCGGTGTCAGGACACTCGCCGTAACAAGCGTCCTGTCCCACCCGGCCACATGCACAGGAGTGGACTGGCCACAAACACGGAGGAATACGTCCCGATCAGCACGCCCAATAACAGCGCAAGAGAAAAGTCGTGGAGTACCTCACCCCCAAAGATCGTCAAGGGGACCAAGACCAGCACCATCGTCAGGGTCGTGACCAGCGTTCGGCTGAGCACCTGATTAATCCCGTTATTAATAATGGTCGTAATGGGATCGCGACGGTGGGTACGAAGATTTTCCCGAATGCGGTCAAAGACCACGACGGAGTCGGTGAGAGAATAGCCGGCGAGGGTCAGCAAAGCCGTCACAACCAGTATCGTAATTTCTTTGTCCAGCAGATAATACAGGCCCAGGACGGTCAGCACGTCATGAAAGGTCGCAATCGCCGCGGCAACGCCAAACCGCAATTCGAACCGCGTCGCGACATAGAGAATGATGCCAATAAAGGAAATGGCAATCGCCAGAAGCGCGTCCTGCTGAAGACGGCTCCCAATCGTCGGGCCAATGGCCGTGCTGGAATCCATGACAAATTTGTTATGCTGGAATTCCTGTTCAAAGGCTCGCACAATTTTTTCCGCAATTTTTTGTTCAAGCGTATCATCCGTCTTCATACGAATCAGGAGCGTGTTGTCTTTGGTGAACTCCTGGAGTTCCGCGTCACCCAGGGCATGTTTTCCAAGAGCCTGACGGGCTTGCTCAATCCCAATAGCCTGCTCAAATTTTAATTGGACGGCCGTCCCGCCGGTAAAATCAATCCCCAGATTCGCCGCCCCTCTCCCAATCTGGACCACGGCAATCAAACCGATCAGCACCAACAGACCGGAGACGCCAAAGGCAATGTGGCGTTTCCCCATGAAATCAATGTTCGTTTTTCCGATAATTTGTAACATCGTCAACCTCAAGACGCGTTAAATGCTCAACCATCCAAGTTTGCGGCGATTGATGAAATCAAAGACCACCTTGGTCCCGATCAACGCCGTCACAAGATTAATCCCTATCCCCAGACACAGGGTCACGGCAAAACCCTTGATGGGCCCGGTCCCGAATACAAACAGCGCCAGCCCGGTAATCAGGATGGTCACGTGAGAATCAACAATGGTTAAAAAGGCTTTCTCGTACCCGGCATCAACCGCTAATCGAACGGGGCGTCCCTGTCGCAGTTCTTCACGAATGCGTTCAAAGATTAAAATATTGGAGTCTACCCCCATCCCGATGGTTAAAATAATACCGGCGATACCCGGCAGCGTCAGCGTGGCATTGAGTCCCGACAGCGCGCCCAGCAAACAGAGAAGATTCAACGCCAGAGCCGCATTGGCGATCAAGCCGGATACCCGGTAGTAGAGTACCATAAAGATCAACACAATACCGCCGGCTATCATGGTGGTCTTCAGGCCCTTCTCAATGGAGTCTCGGCCCAACGAAGGGCCGACCGTCAGATCCTGCACCGTTTTCATCGGTGCGGGAAGCGCACCCGCGCGCAGGACAATCGCCAGATCAGTGGCTTCGTCCGTCGTGAAATTCCCGGTAATCTGAGCGCGTCCGCCCCGTATCGGCTCGTTAATGCGCGGCGCCGAATAGATCGTGCCATCCAGGACAATGGCCATGGATTTTCCCACGTTCTCCGTGGTCACACGCCCGAATTCTTTCGCGCCTTTGCTGCCAAACGTGATGCCGACATACGTTTCATTAAATTCGGTGTAATTGACGCGTGCGTCCTGCAGCACATCCCCGGTCAATGCCGCCGTGTCGTAAACAAGCCGGGGGCGACTCAACAGCGGAATCCCGTCCCGCTCATCCGAAATGGATTCAAACAAAATTTCAGACCCTTCGGGAACCTTGTCCGCAAATTGCTCCCGAATGCGTTGCTCGTCACTTTTGTTGACCTGCAGGGGCAACCCAAGGACGGCTTCCTTCTCCTCATCAATCATCCTGAATTCCAGCAAGGCGGTGTCCTGGATCAATTTTTTCGCCCGCTCGGGATCGCTGACTCCGGGAAGCTGAATGACAATCTCTGATTTTCCCTGACGTTGCAACAGCGGTTCCGTGACACCGAACTGATCAATGCGATTGCGAATCGTTTCCAGCGCTTGATTAATGGCGGAATTTTTAATGCGAGTCACTTCGGTCTCAATCAACTCAAAGACCAGAACGCGCTGTTCCCTGGAAGTTTGGAAATACAGGGAAAACGCCTGGCGAATCAACGCGGCCGCTTCTTCAACCTGATCCTCTTCCACCAGCTCAAGCCGAACCTGAACGCCGCCGACTCTTTCAATGGTGACAAAGGCGATGTCTTCTTCGGCAAAAAGCTCTTGCATGGATTTGGCGACACGGTCAACGGCAATCTCGACGGCCCGATCCTCTTCCACCTCCAACACCAGATGAATGCCGCCCTGCAAATCAAGGCCAAGCGACACGCCGCGAAGAGGCAGCACCCACTTCACGCTATCCGGCATTCGGTCATACAGTCCCGGCCAGGAGGGAATAAACAGATAGAACGACACCAGGGACAAGCACAGAATAAGGAGAAGGCGGCTGCGAATTTTTTTCATCACTCCATCCCTTGCGTGTTACTCTTCATCATTCGTCCGTAACCGAGCCACATACTCACGCTGAATTTTGACCTTCGTATTATCATCAATTTGCACAGTGGCGGTCTCTTTCTCCAACCGCGTGATGGAACCCCACATGCCGGAGGACGTAATAATCTTGTCGCCCTTCTTTAATTTACTCAACATCTCCTTCTGTCGTTTTTGTTTTTTCTGCTGTGGCAGGATCAGGAGAAAATAAAACACCACAAAAATCAAAATAAAGGGCAGCAGCGAAACCACGCCGGAGAGCGGCCCCTCCGATGCTCCTCCTGCTTGTGCCCATGCAATTGAGGCTATTCCCATTTAACAATCCTTTCCTTGTGGAGATCCCGCTGGCGGGGAACGATGACCATCCTCCATGAGCTGCGCATAGGCGCGGCTGCGCGCACAGTCACGGCGTTGCTCATAAAACTGACGGCGAAACGCGAGAAAGCCTCCGCCTTGAATCGCCGAACGCATCGAGGACATCAGGGTCTGATAATGCCAAAGATTATGAATGGTGTTCAGCCGTACACCCAACATTTCATTTGAGACATACAGATGCCGCAAGTAGGCCCGGGAATACTTCTGACAGACGTAACAGCCGCACTGCGCATCAATCGGAGATTCATCCTTTGCATATTGAGCCTGTTTGATCAGAATCCGTCCCCGAGTCGTGAATAACCATCCCGTCCGCCCATGCCGCGACGGAATCACGCAATCAAACAAATCCATGCCGCGCATCACGCCTTCAACAAGGTCTTCAGGCAGACCAACCCCCATCAGATAGCGCGGGTGGGAAAGCGGAAGTTCGGCAACCGACGCTTCAACCATGGCAAACAGGGCGGGCTTCTCTTCCCCCAACGATAAACCACCAATGGCATACCCATCAAATCCGATTTCAACCAACTCACGGGCTGACCGGCGACGGAGATCGATATCCAGCGCCCCTTGCACAATACCAAACAGCGCCTGCCGATGGCCATGCGACGCCAGGACACAACGCTTCGCCCATTGCGTCGTCCGCGCCACCGCGACCCCGGCCTGCTCTCTTGAACAGGAAGAGGCCGGGCATTCATCCAGGGCCATCATAATGTCCGCTCCCAGAGCCATCTGAATTTCCATACACAACTCCGGGGTCAAATGGTGTTTTGAGCCATCCAAATGGGATTGAAAGGCAATGCCCTCATCCGTGATCGTACGCAACGCCGCGAGACTGACCAACTGGAAGCCGCCGCTATCGGTGAGAATTGACCCATTCCATCCGGTAAATTGATGAAGCCCGCCTTGCTCCCGAATGACATGATGACCGGGCCGCAAGTACAAATGATAGGCATTACTCAACATCAACCCGAACCCCAACCCCTGCAACTCATCGGGTGCGATACCCTTGACCGTTCCCAGCGTACCAACGGGCATAAACGCCGGCGTGTCAACGGTTCCACGAGCGGTCGACAACATCGCGGATCGAGCCGCGCATTCGGGGTCATACCGGACAACAGAGAAGGTCATCACAATGCCATGGGTACCAGGGACAACGTGAACCGGTTATTGGCGATCACGCTTTGCGAGTATCCCGACCTCTTCACACATCTCGTCCATACCGCAACTCTCTGAAAACGCTCTTGATGGCTGAAGATCTTCTTGCAACGCATGACAGGTTTGGAAAAATTTCACATTTTTTCAGGAGCCGTGACGCCCAACAACCCCAGTCCGTTTTGCAGCACCGTCTGGACCTGTTTCAAAAGCACTAATCGAGCGATCGTCAATTCTTGCGACAACCGCGCCGAGTCACTCGAAACATCAACCGTCTCGCCTCCGCCGGATTCCATGTCTTTCACGTCATCGCCCCGCGAAGGGAGCACTCGATGTTTGTAATAAAAGACGTGGAGCAATCCCGCAAGTTCCTGCAGATAAAACGTGATGCGATGAGGCGCCAACTCCCTGACGCTGACTTCAAGCATGCCGGGGAAACCGGACAAATACTTGATCAGCCGCATTTCTTCCGGCTGCTCCAATACGGACAGCGAGGCCTCGCAAACAGGGGAAACCGTCATGCCTTGTTCCCGGGCGGTCCGGAATAAACTGGCAAGCCGCGCGTGAGCATACTGGACATAATACACGGGGTTTTCGGCGGAGCGTTTTTTCGCTAATTCCAGATCAAATTCAAGGTGCGTGTCGGAACGACGCATCAGGAAAAAAAACTTCGCGGCATCGGCGCCCACTTCATCAACCACCTCCCGGAGCGTGACAAATTCGCCGGCCCGTTTGGACATCTCAACGGTCTTGCCGTCACGCAACAACCGCACCATTTGGACCAGAACCACCCCCAGGCGCTCTTTGGCATAGCCAAAGGCTTGAATCGCGGCCTGCATACGCGGGACGTATCCGTGATGATCCGCGCCCCACACATTAATCAGCCAATCGTATCCCCGACGCAACTTGTCAAAATGGTAGGCGATGTCTGAAGCCAAATAGGTATAATGCCCATCCTGCTTGCAGACCACGCGGTCTTTTTCATCCTGAAATTGCGAAGACCGGAACCATGTCGCGCCATCTTTTGTACACACCAGATCACGCTGTGCAAGATCAGCCAGGACCTCCTGTATTTTCCCCGAAGCCAACAGCGAGGCTTCGCTGTACCACGTCTCAAACTCCACGCCGAATCGCGCAAGATCTTCACGAATCGCTCGCACAAGTTTTTGAGAGGCCAATTCGCCGCAGATTCGCTGCGCGTCTTCGGGGCGAAGGGTCAACAGATGCTCGCCCTGTTCTTCCACCACGGCCACGGCCAGCGCCTTGATATAGTCTCCATGATAGCCATCCTCGGGAACAGCGGACTCCCGACCGTGCATGGCAAGATAACGCACATACACGGAGTCGGCCAACAGCGTCATCTGGCGACCGGCATCATTGATATAATATTCTTTATCCACCACATAACCGGACGACTGCAGCAATCTGGCCAGCACTGCGCCCAGCGCCGCGCCACGTCCATGTCCCACATGGAGAGGGCCGGTGGGATTGGCGCTGACAAACTCCAGAAGGACTCGTTGTCCCCTCCCGACATCACTATGCCCATACCGGTCCCCCATGCGCTCAACCGCCTCGAGCACAGAAAACCAACAGTCCGGACGAAGCGTGAGATTTAAAAATCCAGGCGGGACGACCGATACCTTTTCCAGAAGAGGGCACGCGGTTGTGAGTTGCTCGGCGATCACCTGTGCCACTTCCATCGGAGAGCGTTGTTCCTGTTTCGCGACGACCATCGCCACGCTAGACGATAAATCCCCCCATTCTTCCTTCCTGGGAAAGTCGACCGAAGGCCGGGGGAATTGTGTGGATTGTAGCAATCCCCGTTCCCGAGCCTGCAACAAGGCGCCGGTAATGGCGGAACTGACCTCTTCTTGAACCATTCCAGGGGACATGATGCGCTCATCACAAAGAATCAGGAAGCATGAGAAAGGTGGGATGGAAATGTACCATAGCCTCCCGGAGCCTGACAAACAACAGGACGCTTCGTAAACCGCTCCATCGGCACGGGTTGCGCATACACAGGTCTGACAGACGCCAATTGCCTCTTGATGACCCCCCGCAACGCGTCAACGGAATGGGTGAAGCAGACACGATCCCGACATTGCTGAACCTCTGACCATCCCCGGCACCGACACAAAGGGCCTTGTTGCACGACCACATGCGCTCCGGGCGGCCGCCATTGTTCAGGATTCGTCGGGCCAAAAATCGCCACGGTGGGCACCCCCAGGGCCGCCGCCAGATGCGTCAAGCCGGAATCATGCCCAACGAACACATCCGCGCGGGTCAGACAACCAGCCATCTCTTCAAGCGTTTTCCCGCGAAGCAGATCATGGGGTGTCTCACCGACGACAGGCAGCAGACGCTCCACGGCATCACGATCATTGGGGCCCTCACAGATGACAATCCTGATGGCGGCATCCCGAGCCACGTCACGCACGAGGCGGCCCAGGGGTTCGCATGGAAGACACTTGTGCGGACTGCCACTACCCGGATGGATGAAGACGGCGCGGGTGTCATACGCATCGCGAACATCGTCACCATGCCCCGCCCCCTGTATCGCCAAAGGAGAAAAGGCCATCCTCCCGCCCTCAAAGTGACCGCCCCAGGTTGTCAGTGTTTCCATGTATCGTTCCGACAGATGACACGATCGCAACATGGCATCGTGTGGTGAAACGAGTCGGACGTGCTGAATCCCAAGATGTCGAACATTGCGCGCCAGTCGGCCATCCCTGTCCGTGAGCCACCCCACCACATGAGTCGTTCGGGACAGCGCTTCACGAATCGGAACCCGCAGGGCGGGCTGTTCGCTATACAATGCACTCAAAATCGGTCCTTCCGTACTCCACACCCGATCAACTTCTCCGCAAACCCGCAGCAACTGGCCAATCCTGTTTTGCGCAACGAGCACCATCGCATGAGACGCAAAACGCCTCCGAATCATCCTGATCGCCGGCAGGGCCAGCAACACATCCCCTAACGCTCCGGGATGGATGATCAAGACATGCGGCTGTTTTGCCGAAGCGTTCATGAACGGGCACGAGAAACGGGAGGGAGTTTCCGGGCATATTCAACATCACCCGGTGCATTCAAATTCAGAAAAGAAAGAAGCCGGGGGTTCAGCCTTCTCATCTCCGGTTCGGGAAGACGATGGACGTTGAGACCGCGCTGGTCCGCAAGATGTTGAAGGCGAAAATCCTTCGCATCAATCATGTCCTTTAAAAATGGAACACACTTTTTGGAGTACACGGCATGCAGAGGCTGAAGACCCTGCTCCAGTTGGGGCAGGACCGCGTCTGCTTCCGGAGCGGCGTTCACACAATACGTCACGACGGCCGGGTCCAGAAACGGCATATCACAGGCCGCGGCAAAGATTCGAGGATAGCGGGCATGCCACAGACCCGAATACAGCCCACCCACGGCCGCACACCCCGGCACAATATCAGTGACAATGGTAATTCTCTCGTCCGGCTTTTGCAGATCCTCTTCAGCCAACACAAGCAGCACTTCCGGGAAGAGATCAAGGAAAACGGACAGGACCCTGTCCAAAAGGGATTGGCCATGAATGGAGACCTGACGTTTATCCTCCCCCATTCTCCGGCTTTTTCCACCAGCCAGAACCACGCCGGAAATTTCCTGAAGCATCGTCAGGCGATCCTATGATAGCAAAAGGGATTGAGACGGGATGCGATACCTGCCGCCCGCTTCCATCTCACTTGACTGACAACCTATCGCCGAGCATAGAGCAACTCACAGGCTTCGCAGTACCCGTCAACCCGGCCCTGATGAAACGCCGCGGCCAATTGCCGATCAACCCATTCCTCGCCGTCCGCCCGTCCGTCGCCCACGCCCTGCGAGAGCATCATCTGCGCGGCAATGTCCAGCAACCGGTCTTTGCGTTCTTCCATTTCCGGCGTCACCAGTTCGGCAATCGTCGCACCGGCATGACGTTTCACCATCTCTTCGCGAAACTTGTCATAGCCGAACGCCGCGACCGTGGCTTCCCGAATGTTCGCCAATTCCCGTTTCACGCGGGGAATATCACGCAGCAGTTTCCGAAAAATTTCCACTCTCCCTTGCTCCCGTAACGTATTCTCCATGCGCTCCAGGATGACTCCCGGAGCCGTCGTGTCGGCGGGCGCCTCCCCGGCAAAATCCGTTTTCTGCCCATGACCGCCGAACCGAATCCGTTCGTAGGATTGACGGGTTTCCGGATCGCCCAGCACCTCATACGCCGCGTTGATTTCACGAATTTTTTCTTCGGAGCGCGTGTTGCCCTGATTGCGGTCGGGATGATATTTGAGGGCCAGCTTTCGATACGCCCGCTTGATGTCTTCATCCGACGCCTGCGGCGTGACTTCCAACGTGGTATAATAATCAAGATGTATGCGTCCCATCAGCACTCATTCGCTCCCCGCCGTTTGCGCGTTGCGTTGTTCATGCGGGCCACGGCGAGACTCGTTTCCTTTTCGTGTGCGGCGGGCCTGGTGATCGCGGGGGCCAGCGTACTTGACGGCTGTTCCGCCACTCGTCCCACGCCTTCGGGGCCTTCCGCACCGGCGGCGCTTTCGCCACCCCAGGCAGAGGTCGCGCGACAACTCTCCCTGGCAGTGGATGCGGCGCGGACGCTGGGATCCGGTCATCCCCTGCTCGTCAGCGCCCTGCACAATTCCGCCACATTTTATCATGAACAACGCCGCTATGCACAAGCCGAAGCGCTGTATCAAGACCTGCTGCAGATGCAGGAAGCGCGCAAGGGAAATCGTCATCCGGACGTGGTGCTGACCCTGGAGCGATACGCCACTCTGTTGCGGGACGCCAACCGTCCCGAAGACGCCCGGCGCCTTGAAGCGCGCGCGCAACTGATCCGCACCGCGAACAAACGACGGTCCACACCCAAACCCTGACATGTCCCGCGCCGGCATCCTTGCCCGCCCCGCAGGCATGTTCCTGTCGACTCCGTTATGCCAAACAGCCCCGGCCCAACCGGCCAATCCACGTCACGACGCCGGACGGTATGCTCCGACAGAGGCATCACCACGCTTCAGACCGAAAGCTAAGGGGCGTCAGCCGGGCCTGCGCCAACCCCGCAACGAGTTGATCCCGCGCCATGGCGTTTCCGCAAAACCGAAGATGGCACTGGTGCAGATCGGGTTCCAGCGCCAGAAGCGGCGCGAGATTCACGCATGCAGTCTCCTCCGCGCCATCCGCCCCCGCACGTTCCGGGGAGCGGACCCGTATGATGCGCCCCCGCGTCCACAGCCAGTCTTCAGGCCATTCCCGCGTCAGAACGGGATGATACGAAAACCGTTGAGGATATTCGGCGGCCAGGTCAAGCAGAGCCTGGTGCTCCATCAACCGACGAGGGTCGCTCACACTGACGATGAGGCTGAACCGGCCCCCCTGCGCATGCGCATCATGTGTCCCCTGTGTCCCGGAAGGGATGCCAAACGCGCTGGCCTTCATATACCGAACGTGCGACAAAAATGGCGTGATGCCCGTGGCAAGCGCCACCGCCACAATCCGCATGGACGGCCATTCCCGGTCCGGTTCCAGAATCAGGTTGTGGCGTTCTTCAGTGTCGCTGTGCTGATACACCACCAGCGCCGATTCTGTTTCATCATAGTCAACGCGCACATCCAGCGCCTCGCCCGTCCGCCACAACCGCGCCGGTTCTTCGGTTTGCCACCAGGGCGAGGTGTCGGCTTTCCCTGCATGCGTATCATTGATGATCGTTTCCAGCACGCGTGGACTGTCGACCGCGCAGTTGGATCGCGTGTACATTCTGCGCCGATGTTTCCGCGTCCGACTCCCAAACGGTTTGACCAGAAACGCCGCCCCCGGACGCATACGATCATGCACCGGAACGGACCGGCCATCAATCTCAACGCTATCCGGCAACATGAGCGAGATCTTGCGCACCTCACCGGGGGCGTACGTCCGCACGTTGGTAATCCGGGCGGGAATAAACAAGGCGCGCCGCCGCGTGGTCGCGTGAGACTCCCCTTCCCTGTCCGCCTCGTGGCGCTCCGGATTCTCCAGCATCCCGTCTGCCTGTGCGTATTCGTCCTGCATGGATTCACCATACTCGGACGCCGACAAATTCGCCAACCGTCCGTTTCCGGTCAGGCCATTCCTTGCGGGGACAGACGGCTTGCGGTATAAGACAAAAGCGTTGCGGGAAAAAGCGGCCAATCGCCGCGGGGGGTCGGCACAGACGTTGCGCGTCGTGTCACGGGTCATGCGTATGCGAGAATCTCTGAATAATCGCCACATTGTTGACATCAAGGAGCTGGTGACGCCCCGGCAGATCAAGGAATCCCTGCCGATTACCGAGGGCGCGGAAACCACGGTCCTCCAGGCCCGTCATGCCATCCGGGATGTCCTCCACGGGCGGGACCGGCACCGGTTGCTCGTGGTCGTCGGCCCATGTTCCATTCATGACCAGGACGCGGCTCATGCCTACGGGGCCTCGCTCAAACGCGTGATAGACGCCACCGGAGATCATCTCCTGATTATCATGCGCACCTATTTTGAAAAGCCGCGCACGACAGTCGGGTGGAAGGGGCTGATTAACGATCCGCATCTGGACGGCAGTTGCGACATTGCCGAAGGGTTCAGGCGCGCGCGCACCATTCTGCTCGCGCTGAACGATGCGGGTGTGCCATGCGGCACCGAACTGCTGGACCCGGTGACTCCACAGTATCTTGCCGATCTCATCAGCTGGTCGGCCATTGGCGCGCGTACCACCGAAAGCCAGACTCACCGGGAAATGGCCAGCGGCCTGTCCATGCCGGTCGGCTTCAAAAACGGCACGGACGGCAGTCTGCAAGTCGCGCTCAACGCCATGGTGGCGGCTCGACAGACGCATAGTTTTGTCGGGATTAACAACCAGGGCGTGACATCCATTATCAAGACCAACGGGAACCCGGACCGCCATATTGTGCTGCGAGGCGGGGGCGGTAGCACCAACTACAGCCGGGAACACATCCATCAGGCCCTGGACGGGCTGGCGCACGAGGAGATTGAGCGGCCCATCATGGTGGATTGCTCGCACGGCAATTCGGACAAGGATCACATGCGTCAAATCCCAGTGGCCCATTCCGTGTTGAAACAGTATTGCGGCGAACAGACACGCATTCTGGGGTTGTTGCTGGAAAGCAATCTGAAGGCGGGCCGGCAATCCTGGGTCAAAGACCGCGCACTGGACTACGGGGTGTCAATCACCGATGCCTGCATTGGCTGGGACGAGACGGAAGCCCTGTTGTACGAGCTGGCGAATACGCTGGAGCACCATCGAGGACGTGCGCAAGATGTGTCCACGGATTCCGGCTTGCGTGGGAATGACTGAAGGCGCGGACGATGGGACAGATTGGCATTACGCGCCAGTCGCCGGTGCCGGAACGGTGTGGTCGCGGTTCTCGTTTTCCCTGCCATCTTCGTAACGGGCGGGCGGTTCATGACAGCCATGACAGCGACACAACGCCCGATTGATCCAGCCGCCCCAGGCAATACTCGACGCACCGATTAAGTCCCCGGCGATTTCCCCGGTTGAGCCCGGTTCCAAACCCACCCGTATTGACAGCAGAATCACAAAGCCAGCCACCGTCAACACCGCCGGACGACGGTCGCCATGCACCGGATAGGTCACGAGTACGCCAAAACCGGCGATCACCACGATGACACCCAGAAACACCCAATCCGCCGTATGAGAAAACACCGCATCAAACGAACCGGCCAATGCCCCGCCGTATTGCGCCGCCAACAAGGGAAGCGCCAGCACCGCCAGCGGCGTCAACGTACAATGCACCGCACACACCAATGAGATGATGGACCCGGCCTTGGACAATTTCACGCCCACCGTGTTCATCTCACCACCCCGTCACAATTCCGGCGTCTGCCATGCGACGCCGCTCCTGCCCGATGGGACGCTATTGGCATCTGGGGCACCAGCCACTCCATTCCAATGAATGATCTCCCACCACAAACCGGGTTTCCCGTTCAATCATCGCCGTCAGTTTTTTGAGCGGGCACAACAGCAAATCCACGATCCGGCCACAACTCCTGCACCGAATGTGATGGTGATGATCGCGGCCTTCTTTCATCTCATAACGCACCTGTCCCTCCTGATGAAGTTCAAGCTGCGTGATCAACCCGAGTTCTTTTAATGCGGTCAGGTTGCGATAGACGGTGACCGGGTCAATGGCGACGTGTTTTTTCTTCAACTGTGCGTACAATTCCGCGGGGCTTAACGGATACTGCGTGGAGTCAAGTACCGCGAGCACGGCCTGACGGGTCCGCGTCATGCGCTTCCCCGCCGCCCGAATTTCGTCTTTCATCCTGGTGTTCACGCCATGGCTCACGACAGTGACGGCACGAAAACCCGCGCCGGGTCGGTTTCCTTACTGCAAATCGCTTGCAAGTACCATAATGCGGGAATGTCCGTCAAGGCGCTTGACTGACCGATTGGCTGTCCAGAGGGCCGGCGACGCGCCGGGCAGGTTCACTTGACCACACCGACCGCTGGTCACTATGCTCGCCTTCCCTCTTTCGACGTCCCGATATTGTCCACAGGCTCAAGTGGCCGTGAAGGCCGTGCGAACCACAGGAGCGTTCCATGACGGTTTCTCTCCCTTTTCGTGAACCGCAGTTGGGACGCGATTACTGGATCGAGGACGAGATGCTTCCCGAAGCCCTCGACGTGGCGCAGCGTTGCATCACACGCAGTACCTGGACATTGGGATCTCCGTGGCGTCCGGAACCCTGGCCCGGGATGCGGGCCCCCAACGCCCTCACCCCCGATGAATTGAGTCGCGTTGAGGATTGCGTCAAACAACGGCTCCACATCGCGGCTCTTCAACCGCAAACTGATTCGGATATGGGCACGTCCGGCCATAATCACATACAAATCTGCGGGGGGGGTGAGGGCGTGGCACGTCCTCACGTTGATTCCGCGTCCATTTGTGATTACGCGGCCGTGCTGTACCTCCACCCCAACCCACCGACCGCACATGCCGGCACGTCGTTTTACCGGCTCCACGCGCCCGGAGAAACGCCGGGAGGCAACGTTTGTCCGCGGGAATATGACAGTTTGCGAGATGTGCCCGGGATGCCACGAGACATGGATCCGACGTGCTTTGAGGAAATTCTGGAAGTCCCCTACGTGTTTAATCGCCTGCTGGTGTATTCATCCGACCTGATTCATTCCGCCACGTCGTATTTTGGATGGAACACGGAACTCGCCTCACGACGCATGGCCGCGGTGTTTTTCTGGAAAGTCGCGTCAGGCCGCGGACGCACAGGCACCCCGCCCCAATCAACGGCAGAAGGACAGCAGGCACGACAAAGCGGACGTTCTAGTTTGCCGGGTTGAGCATTTCTCCGGCGGCCTTTTTGACCGTTTGCGTAATCGTCGCGCCACCCAGCATACGCGCAATCTCTTCTTCCCGGTCCCCGTCAGGCAACTGTCGGACCGTGATCACGGTTCGCTTGTCCACGCGACCCTTTTCGACCAGATACTGGTGACTGGCCTGGGCCGCGATTTGCGGCAGATGGGTGATGCACAGGACCTGATGCGTCCGGCCCAGCGCGTTGAGGCGCTGCCCCACGGCCGCGGCCACATTGCCTCCGATGCCAGCGTCCACTTCATCAAACACCAGGACCGGCACCTGATCCACGCCTGCCAACACGGTTTTCATCGCCAGCATCAGACGGGACAATTCCCCGCCCGACGCCACACGCGCTAACGGCTGCGCGCGTTCTCCGACATTGGCACACAAAACAAACCTGATCTGATCCATGCCATACGGACCCATGTCACCGGATTGCGGAACCGCCGTCAGCTCCACGCTGAACGTGGCCTGTTCCAGTTTGAGATGGGGCAACTCGACGGCGATGCATTTTTCCAGTTTCCTGGCGACGGCGTGACGGGATTGGGACAGCTTCTGCGCCAGGTTCCGCGCGTCCTCATACGCATGCGAGACGTTCTGTTGAAGATGCTCCAGACGCTCATCGAGGTTTGTCAATTCTTCCAGTTCGGATTGCATCCGGGTGTGACGGGCGATTAACTCCTGCAGCGACTCGCGGTATTTCTTTTTCAACCCCTGCAGCAACGCCAGCCGTTCATCAATCTGCGCCAGTCGGGACGGGTCGTGATCAAATCCATCCGTATAGTGTCGAATGGCCAACGCCAGCTCTTCGACCTGGGCGATGCCGCCGTCGGCCCACTCGCCCCACTGGCGAGTCTTTTCATCAATGGTCCCCAGCTCCTGCGCAAGTTTTTTGACTTCCGCCAGTTGGGCAAGAATCGCTCCCTGATTCCGATACAAGAGGTCATACGCCTGATTGGCAACTTCCATGAGCCGACCGCCGTTCTGCAGGGTATGATGTTCCCGTATGAGTGCTTCGTCTTCGCCGGGTTTGACCTGCGCGCTCGTCAGTTCCTCACATTGGAAACGCAACATTTCTTCGCGCTCTTTTCGCTCCGCTGCGCGGTGCGTGAGGTCTGCCATGTCACGCGCCAGATCCTGCCAGCGCCGGTAGCACCCGGCGTACTCGTCACGTAACGGCAACAGGCCGCCGAACGCATCCAGGACGTGCATTTGTACTTTCGGCGAGAGCAGCGATTGCTGGTCGTGCTGCCCGTGAATATCCACCAGCTCCCCGCCCAGTTCCGCCATCTGATGCAACGGGACCAGCGTGCCATTCACGTACATCCGACTCCGCCCCTCCCCGGAAACCACCCGGCGCAGGAACAGTTCATGCGCGTCATCAGGCAACAGATCCCATGCTTTCAATTTTGAGAGGATCGCGGGCTGTTCCACGGTGAACACCGCTTCCAGGACGGCTTCCTTGGCCCCGCGACGAACGTGCTCGCCGGAGGCACGGCCGCCCAGCAACAGAATCAACGCGTCAACCAGCAGGGATTTTCCGGCACCGGTTTCTCCCGTGAACACCTGGAAACCCGGTGAGAACTCAAGAGCAAGGGAGTCAATAAGAGCGAAGTGGGAAATGCGCAGCTCGGTGAGCATGATCTCGGCGCATACGCCCGCCCTAAGCCAGCGCGGAATGCTGCGAGAGGAGAGAATCTATGATTTGCTTGAATTGCGGTTTGGGGCGCGCGCCCACAATTTTTTCAACCGGCTGCCCGTTTTTGAAGAAGAGAATCGTCGGAATGCTCATGATTTGAAACTTGGCCGCCACTTCCTGGACTTCATCGGTGTTGAGTTTCATCACCTTGATTTTCCCCGCGTATTCTTTGGCCAATTCTTCGACAATCGGAGCCACCGTCTGGCAGGGACCGCACCAGACAGCCCAAAAATCCACCATGACGAGTTCATCGGTTTTATCAACTTCGGCTTCCCAATTTTCGTTTGTGGCTACAATGACGAGTTCAGACACTCTCTCCTCCTTTGCAGATCACCCATGTCATGCCGTGCAGGCACGATGAAACAGCAGATTCTAAACCGGCGTCGCCTGCGTGTCAACCGCATGTATCAGTCCACCACCTCTTGTGGCCAAAGGTCGGAGAGGCAGGCGATCGAGAATGTCCGACACTCGACCTCGAAGGTGATGGCATGACTCGACGGCTCCACCGGACGATCACCAGGGCCAGGCATCGGGAACGCCAGCCCACCAATTGTCAGGGTGCGCCTTTGTCCATGTCCGCATCTCCAGCCATAACCGGTCGGCACGGGCTTTATCCAGCCGATTGGCTTGACCGGCCACCAGATCATAGTGTTGCCGAATCCCCTCGCGTAACAATTCCCTGGCCATCCTCGGCATCATATCCGGCGGATCCACAAGATCCATGGTGCCACGGGTGAACAGGGAGAGCGACAACTGACCCACCTTGACCCATTCATCCCGCTGGGCCAGCCACTCCGCATACCCGTCCAGGGCCTGATACACGTATAGCAGATACACGTAACTTTCAACGGAGGGCGATTGATCAATCTGTATTTGGCAGGCCTCAATCGCACGACGGTAATCCCCGGCGGCCAGATAGACTTTGGCGCGAGCCAGTGGAGGCAGGGGCGTCGCGCTGTCCGCCAATGAAACGGGAGTTCCCGGCAGACACCAACCCAGCGCCAGAAGGCTTGCGACAAGGCCGGGGAGCATCGCTCGATGCCTGCGCCATCTTGATGGCCTGTTCATTGCGACTTCACTGTTTGCCATATTTGCTATTCGCACATGCCTGTTTGGCCAGGCCCGGCGTCAGTGCAGGATCCATTATACACCCTCATCCCGGAACAGGCATCCATGTCCGGCATCGCGGGAAATCCAGGACACGCACCACAGATGAGTGCGGCGGGCTTGTGGAGAGGGACGCGGGAATCTGCTACATTTGGACAACAGCTGGAGCATCGTCATATTGTATTCGCATTCTCACCACTGCCCGCGCGAGGCAAAACGGACGTTCACCATATGCCCCACAATCTACGCCCCATGACGCACTTCCAATGATATACCACATATTCGGATTGGCGCTGTTCGGACTGCTGTTGGCGACCTCCCCCATCTACGCGGAAACGGAATCGTGGGCCACCCTCAATACCGCGGGCATGGTGGCCTATCAAAAACGGGATTTCGGCATGGCGAAAACGATGTTTCATCGGGCGCTGAACGCGCTTGATGCGCGTCCCGACCGGGACGGACAGGGAGAGTCACAGCCCCTCGTCGCCACGACGCTGAATAATCTGGCCGCGACACACGAAGCGTTGGGAGAATACGCACAGGCGGAACTCCGCTATCGCCACGCGCTCATGATGATTGAGGCCATCCAGGGCCCCGACCATCCGGACGTGGCGGCGGGATTGCACAATCTGGCATCGTTGTTTTTTTCGCAACGCGCGTTTGCCAGGGCGGAACCTCTGTGGCAACGAGCGTTGTCCATCAGCGAACGCAAGTTCGGCGATCAACACCCTCATCTGATCCCACCTCTCGTCACCCTGGGGATGGTGGCCCAGGCGCAACACAAGTTTGAGCGGGCAGAAACGTACTATGTTCGCGCCATTCGCATTGTGGAGCAGGCGCTGGGCGACGACCATCCCAACCTGATTCCCCTGTACAAACGCTATGCCATCCTGCTTCGTCAGGCGCATCGCGCGGAGGAAGCGCACATGGTCGAGCAACAGATTGAAACGATACAGTCCCATCCGCAGACGCTCAACAACCGCCAGCGCGACGAACCGGAAGGCAGGCGCGTCATGCCGGATACCGCGGAGGACCCGAGGGGTTGAGCGAATCGCCGCCATGGACAGCCGTTGGAAAAGCACGACCAACCATGCCCGCCGACGCCACCTCATGCCATACCAACACCACAGGTTGTCGGACGTGTCCATCATATTGACTCATGGGACGCCCCCCGCTAGAATCACACTATGGCACATGTTCCGTTTGATCCTCGCACAGCAGACATGTCGGGGAACGTCATGGGTTCTGGCCGGCGACCCGGCTATGCACAAACCCGTGGGCCGGCTCAAGCCGACCCCCATGCCCAGTTTCGTTCACTGAATGCGTCCCTCCTGTTTTGTCCAACCTGCCGGGAGGCAACACCGGCTCGCGAACGACTCCTCCTCGTCCTTCCGTCCGGCAACAAATATGAATATCTGTGTTCTCGCTGCGGGACTTCCACAGGCGAAAAAACCGATCAGAACCAACAGGGCCCCACGGTGATCGTTCCCTAGTATTGTGCTCCGCCGCTTTCCCGCTGTCAGAGTGTTTTTCGGCCATGCGTTCTGCTGGAACGGACGGGACGTATCCGGATATTGTCATAACGGGGACAGGCCGCATCACCGATGGTCGCCTGACAATGGATGCGGGTCATCCGTGTGTTCCGCGTACTCAATCAGTGCCTGATAGGTCAGCGCGCGGACCCTGACTTTGGTTGCTGGCAGGCCTTCAAGGTTGCGCGTGAGCCAGACCGTATCCCGAACACGGGCATCCGCCTCGTCGCACATGATCCACATGTGATGCAGAAATTCCACTGACAAGCCCACCTGAAGCCCTTCCGATTCGATGCGATCATCCAAAATGGCCAGAAGATCCGAAATGGCCTGATCGGCCCGATACGGCGTTGACGCATACCCAAACGTCTCCGTGACAGCCTCTTCCTGTCTGGCCTGCTCCACCAGATCATGCATATACTCCTTCAGGAGCCCTATCTGTCGCCCTGAAAAACGCATGGCGCCGAACCTTGGTTGAGTCGTTTCATGGTGTCAGAGACAGGCGCGTGGCGTGGCGTGCCTTACCCGCCGTGTTCAGGCGCGCTTCCCCACAACTCCGCCAAACGGGCGTCGCGTCCGCACCCCCAGCGGTAGATTTTATACCGCGTGGGATTTTTCATGTAAAAATTCTGATGGTATTCTTCCGCCGGATAAAATTCCATCGCACGGGTGATTTCTGTCACGATGGGCGCGGAAAACATGCTGGTTCGTTCAATGTCCTTTTTCGACGCTTCGGCCAATTGACGCTGCTCATCGTTGGCGTAGAAAATTGCGGGACGGTATTGATCCCCATGATCGCAGAACTGCGCGTTGGCAGTTGTGGGATCCGTGTTCCGCCAATAGACGTCCAGCAGCTCGCGATAACGTATTCTTTGCGGATCGTACGCCACCTGCACAGCCTCGGCATGTCCCGTTCCCCCCGCGGAAACTTCTTTGTAGGTGGGATTCTCTCTGTCCCCGCCCGTGTACCCCGACGTCGTGGACAGCACGCCGTCGAGTGCATCAAACGGCCCTTCCATGCACCAGAAACACCCGCCGGCAAACGTGGCCACCACATGATTTCCCTGCCGCATTTCACTCATTGACGGGCGAGTCCCGACAAACAGCATCCCTCCCGCGAGGACGAGCACGAACATGATGGTGATGGTGTGTCTATTCATAACGGCTTCTCCTTGATCTTCATGAGGATATCATTCTTGTATTCTACTCAACATCGGGCGGGTTGGTCACCTTCTTGTAGAATCCCTCGCGTCTCATGTGTGACACGTTGGGTGTTGCGCATCGGGAATGGGAGGGCGTCATCCGAACATGGACATGGCGCACAACAGCAGATCCCCCTGCCGGAATCGCTTCCGCTTCAATGTCCCAAAAGGCCATTGTGCAAGGCAGAGACGCACAGAAGCATGATCCCTTTTAGACAATCCGTTCAACGGGAGAAACAATTCATGTTCGACGACAGGCGATGACAGGCCATGAACCAATCAACCAAAGGACGTTGAGAACGAAGGCGCTGAAGGGTATCATGCGAATTCAGGACAAGAAATCGCCGGGTGCGGCGCGTTCCACTTCCCCGCCGTCCTTGTCATGTCCGTGGTCCAGACTTGACGGCTTCCAGCCCCGGTTTGACGGTCTGCGCGATATTCCTGCACACCATGCTGAACACCATCCTGCAAAGTGCAAGGGGGGCGAAAGCCCGGTGCCTGCTTTGCGCGACGTACATACTCCTGTATTCACCGATTGCGGCGACGGGGTCGGTTGACTCGTCGGACTTCGCCGCAGTCGTCCGGCAAGCCGGGCAAGGCACCGTGGGCATTCTCACACGGGCCACATCGTCGACGGCGTTCACCGGAGGATTCTCGGTGAGAGGTTCCGGTCTGTATCTTGGCGACGGGTATATTCTGACCGCCCGTCATGCGACGATTCGACATGCGGGGCGAGACGAAGGCGGGAATACGCTTGATCCCCCGCGCATCACCGTCATTTCGAACGCCATGGAAGAAGCGTCCGCCACGCTGGTCGGTGTCAATCATTTTCTGGACCTTGCGCTCTATCGCATCTCTCACGAACTCATCCCGCACGGGCTTTCCGCACGACACTTCGCGCAGACCGAAGCGTTGACGGGCGAGCGCGTGTTCACGGTGGGCTACCCACTCGGCTGGGGGCCCGCCGTGAGCTACGGATACATCGGCAATCCCCATACGTTTTTGAAAACGGTTGAGTCGCGCCTCGTGCAGGTTGATCTGTCGGCATGCAGCGGCAATTCCGGCGGGGGCCTGTTCAACGAGCAAGGAGACATCGTGGGCATCGTCCACGCCATCATTCAAACCGATGCGAATCACTCGACACCGGGGGAACGTCGCTGCAGCCGGTTCGCCTTTGCCGTCCCTGGACCATTGGCGCACAAATTCGTGACGGCGCTGATACGGGGCACACCATTCCATTTTTCAACACTCGGCCTTCGGCTCGCCTCCGTAAAAATCGGCAATCAGTGGCGGGTGGCCGTGGCACACTCCACGGGACCGGCACAACGCGCGGGCATCCGGACAGGGGATGTGCTGCTGTCCATTGACCACCATCGTGTGGACTCGGCCAGCCAGTTAAAAAACTACGTGATTGAACACACGCGGCCCTTTCAGCCTGTCACCATGCGCATCCTGCGGGATGATCGTGAACATGTGATACGCATGGTGACAGGGAAAGCCCGCGATACCGGACGTGCCCGAAGAACCCCGCGCCGTCCCGAGACCGCACCCGAAAACCCGACAACAGAATAAACCGGTGCATCCTCTCTCCTGATCCGGTTTTCGTCAGTCAAAGAGGCGTTGCCTCACACGCAAGGCAACGGGTATCATCAAGGAAATGATCCGGCATCGGGGGGTTCCCACTCCTCCTTTCCATGCCGGTTTCTGTGTGACACGGATACGACAGGTGCAACGGGCAGGCCATGGCGAAACATAACAAACAGCGCGCAGCCGACGGTCGCGGCAACGACCGGAATCCGTCGCACCACCATGCCCTTCTCCGCATCGCCATGCTGACGCTGGCGGTTGTCGGCATTCTCCTGACGGCGTACCTTAGCTATACGGCCTCGGTGGACACCCACCCCGCCTTCTGCGGCGAGGACTCGGGGTGCGATCTGGTGCAAAGCAGTCGCTGGGCGATGTTTCTGAAAATCCCGACGGCACTCTGGGGCCTGCTGACCTACATGGCCATAGCCGGACTGGTCTGGCGCACCAGAACCAGAGCCGGAAGCGCGACCGCCCTCCTGTTTGTCACGGTCGTCGGATTCAGTGTCAGCGCGTATCTCACCGTGATCTCGGTCATGGTCATCAACGCGACCTGCGCCTACTGTCTGGCCTCGTTCGGCCTCATAACCGCCATCATGATTCTCGCCTTCGCACAACGACATCCCGACCAGGCCGACCGGATGACGTCGTTGAAAGAAGCCGCTCTGGTCTCCATGCTCATCGTCGTCGGGCTCCACTTGCACTACAGCGGGATCTTTGACAAAGCAGCTGGCCCAGAGGACCCGCAACTGCGGGCACTGGCGATCCACCTGACCGAAACGGGAGCCACGTTCTACGGGGCGCACTGGTGTCCGCGCTGCAAAGAGCAGAAGGACCTGTTCGAGTCGTCGGCCGGGCGGCTTCCCTACGTGGAGTGCAGCTCTGGCGGTCGCAGCAGTCCTCTCACCGCGCCCTGCGTGGCCAACAACATTCGCCACTATCCAACGTGGATCATCGGCAAGAAACGCCATGCGGGCTTGCGGGCCCCGCGTGTGCTTGCCAGCGACTCCGGCTTCACCTGGAAACCGTAGCCCCACAGCCCGGCACATACTCCCGAACGAGAAGTAGAACCATCATGCCCGTCGTCACGCAATGCGTCAGCGTAAGCATCAGCCTCGCCGTCATGGTGTTCAGGGCATCGCGGGCCGCTGTGTTGTGCTTGCCTCTGTTGATAGGCGGTGTAGTCGGACATGGGGGACACGGTCTTGCCGCCGCGTTTTCATTGGACGATCCCAACGTGTGGCTCCGTGCGGTGGCGCAGACAGAGACGAACAGCGAACCGGACACGCCGGATTTGAGCGGAACATGGGAAGTCCGCGAAGAGGAGAGAACCTATATCGCGACACTGGACGCGCAAGGCAACGGACCGTATACCCATCAGGGCGGCTCGTTCACCACGACGGAAGTCAAGAGACAAGTCTGGTCCGGAACATGGATGCAAACCGGCAATGACCGGGAAGGCGGGTTTGAAGTACGACTCTCAAAAGACGGGGTAACGGCCGAAGGAACCTGGTGGTATACCCGCGTCGGGTCGTACACCAACATTCCGCCGCGATCCCAGGGCGGGTCCTATTTTTTTACGCGACTTCACCCAACCGGCGCCGCGCACATGCAACCATAAACGCCACGGGGCATCCACGGAATCCTGGCTGGCATTCCATGGAGTCGGGTAGCGCGTTCGCTTGCACGGCGCGGAGCGCGAGGGTAGAATCATGGTATGTATGTGCGTTAAGGCCCGACCATGATCTCCACCTCTCCCCTTCATATCCGGCGGCATCTCTTCACATTTTTTCTGCTTATGCTGTTCTGTTTTCCCACTTCAGGTGATGCTCCCGCTTCCGCAGAAGGCATGCGCCTTGCCTCGTTCGAACCGCGCGTAACAGAACATACGCTGACAAACGGATGGACGTTTCTTCTGGTCACGCGGCCCGTGTCTCCGGTGTTTGCCTTTATGACGGTCGTCAACGTGGGGTCGGCCCAGGAAGGCGCCGGCATGACGGGCCTCGCGCACATGTTTGAACATATGGCTTTCAAGGGCACCCCACGGATCGGCACCACGGATTACGACGCGGAACAACAGGCGCTGAAAGATCTGGAACAGGCGTACCTCGCCTACCAGGACGCACGGTTGCACGCCCCGCCGTCCAACGCCAAACATGTCGAGCGGCTGCATGACGCCTTTCAACGCAAGCAACAGGCCGCCGCCGCGTTCGTTCAGAGCAACGCCTTCGCGGACATCATTGAACGCGCGGGCGGAGTCGGGCTTAACGCCTTTACCAGCGCCGACATGACCGGATATCTGTACGCGCTTCCGGCCAACACCATTGAGCTCTTTTGCTATCTGGAATCGGAACGATTCCTGCACCCCGTCTTTCGCGAGTTTTACGAAGAACGCGCCGTGGTCATGGAAGAACGGCGCATGCGCACGGAAAGCCGCCCCATTGGCCGTCTCTTTGAACAGTTCGCGGCCGCGTCCTTTACGGCACACCCGTATCACCATCCGGTGATTGGCTACGCCAGCGACATTCAATCCTATACCATGACCGACGCCAGAAAATTTTTTGAAACCCGGTATGTCCCATCCAACATGGTCACGGCGATTGTCGGCGACATTCATCCGGAGACGCTCGTCCCTCTTCTGGAAACCTATTTTGGCCGAATCCCAGGCGGGCCGACTCCGCCGCCATTGCGAACCGTGGAACCTCCGTCCATCGCGGAAAAAGTGGTGACCCTCAATGACCCGTCTCAACCGTTTTATCTGGAGGGATATCACAAGCCGGCCGTCACCCACCACGATCAGGCCGTGTTTGACGCCATTGATGACATTTTGACGAACGGACGAACGGCCCGATTCCATCGCGCGCTGGTGCGGGATCAGCAAATCGCGGTCAGCGCAGGCTCCTATGGCTCGTATCCGGGAGAAAAATATCCGCACATGTGGGTCGCCTACGTCGTGCCGGCTCGCGGAGTGTCCAACCAGACGGTGCAGAACGCGCTTCACGAAACATTGCACCGCCTCACAACCGAAGACGTCACGGAGGAAGAACTGGCAAAGTTCCGGCGGCGGGCCAGAGCCGGCCTCCTCTATTCCCTGAAAAGCAACATGGGGCTGGCCATGCATCTCACGCATTATCACACCCTGTTTGGAGACTGGCGAGAGCTGTTTCATGCGCTTGAACGCTTTGACCGTGTCACACCCGCGGATATCCGTCGCGTCGCCCGTCAGACATTTACGGCATCCAACCGGGTCGTGGCACAAATCGAAACCGTGACGCCGCCACTCCCCGCGTCGACTGTGCCGTCATCACCGTAACGTACAATGGACAGGGATTTGCCAATCAACAAAACCGCCGCGTTCACGATCATGGTCGGCGCGCTTGCGCTTTCACCGGCCGCCCGGGCGATGGGCCCGGTGGACATGGTTGATCAACTGCGCTACCCGCCGCTCCCGGACATTCACATTCCGGAACCAACCCGCGTCGTTCTCGACAATGGCATGGTGGTGGTGTTCCTGGAAGATCACGAACTCCCACTCGTGTCTGTCTCCGCCCGCATCAGAACCGGCTCCCGCCTGGAACCCGCCGAAAAAACAGGCCTGGCCGAGCTGGCGGGCACCGTCATGCGAAGCGGCGGCACGACCACGCTGACCGGAGACCAGCTTGACGATTACCTTGAAGGCCGAGCCGCCCATATTGAAACGGAAATCGGTGTCGCCGCGGGATCGGCGATGATGTCCTGTCTGCGTGAAGACTTTTCCGATGTGCTGACGGTCT
This sequence comes from Nitrospirales bacterium, assembly GCA_965207175.1. Taxonomy (GTDB): domain Bacteria; phylum Nitrospirota; class Nitrospiria; order Nitrospirales; family UBA8639; genus Bin75. The sequence continues at coordinate 298,559 of OZ242269.1, read as the reverse complement.
TTGGCGACGTCTTGCAACACCCGCGCTTTGATCCGGAAAAACTGGCCATCGCCAAAAATCTGGTGATGGCCGATATTGCCAGACAGAATGACAACCCTGATCGCATTATCAATCGGGAATTTGCGAAGCTGGTCTACGGCAGGGATTCACCCTATGCCCGCGTGGCATCCTATGACACCATCAACAACATTGTCCGGCAGGATCTTGTTGACTGGCACGCCACCTACTTTCACCCCTCGCGCATCATCCTGGGCCTGGTTGGGGATTTCGAAACGGAACGGGCCTTGCGGCTGGTCAAACAGGTATTGGGAACATGGCCGCGCGGGCTGGCCGTTGACGATCCGGACGTGCCGTACCAAACGGCCACGGCCCGCGGCGTCTATGTTGTTGAGAAAAACGACATGACCCAGGCAAGCATCATCATCGGCCACATGGGATTGACTCGCAAACATCCAGACTACTATTCCGTGGTCATTCTCAATCAGATATTATCCGGATCGTTCGGCTCCCGGTTATTTTCCAACATTCGTTCCAAGCAGGGACTGGCCTATGACGTGCATGGAGGCATCGGGTTCGGGTGGGACGTCCCGACTCCGGCACAGTTTTCCATGTCCACCAAACTGGAAACCACGCAAGCCGGCGTGGAAAGCCTGCTGGAAGAAGTCCGGAAAATCATGGACACCGACCCGCCCACCGAAGAGGAAGTCAACCGGGCCAAAGCAAGTCTGCTGAATTCGTTTGTCTTTTCGGTTGATTCCCCCGGAAAAGTCCTTGAGCAACTGCTCACCCACGCCTATTTCGACTATCCGTCCGATTGGCTGATCATCTTCAGAGCGGGGATTGAACGAACGACCGTGCGACAAGTCAGGGAAGCCGGCCGTACGCACCTCAAGCCGGAACAGTTTGTCACGCTGATTGTGGGACCGCGAGACGGCATCGCGCCCGCCATGGCGCGGTATGACACCGTTACGGAACTCGACATTGCCATCCCCGACCCGTCATCGTAGGATGTCGCGCAGGCTGGCACGCGGCCTGCCCGGTGCGAACCGCATGTGCTGAAACGGAGACCGCCATGCATGGAAAATATCTGCCCCGTATCCTGATCCTGTTCGCGCTCCTCACGCACGTCGCGGGGTGCGCGATCAATCCTTACACGAACCGGTCACAACTGCTGCTGATCTCGGAAGATCAGGAACGCAACATGGGCCAGCAAGCATGGACAGAAGTGCTCAACGACAAGAACGTCGTTCTCTCTCGCAGCCGCACCGAAGTGGAACCCGTGCAGCGCGTGGCCGAACGGATTATCGCGGTGGCCAAACAGTCCCACTACGCCAAACGCGCACAGTCGTTTGCGTGGGAAGTCAGCGTGGTCAAGGCGGACGACACCAAAAACGCCTGGGCCTTGCCCGGCGGCAAAATCGCAATCTATACGGGCATTTTTCCGGCGGCGTTCACCGAAAGCGGACTGGCGGCAATCATGGGGCATGAAGTGGTGCATGCCCTGGCTCGACATGGCGCTGAACGGGCCAGCCAGAATCTGGCCGCCAACCTGGGGCTAAGCATCGCCTCCGCCGCTCTGGGCATGAACCCCGCAACCGCCAAACTGGCAAATCTCGCGCTCACGGGCGGAGTCCTCCTGCCCTTCAGCCGAAGCCATGAATCCGAGGCGGACCATATCGGCTTGCTCCTGGCCGCCGAGGCCGGATACGATCCCATGGAAGCCGTGCGCGTATGGGAACGCATGGCGGAATTTTCAGACTCCGAGCCTCCGGAATTTCTTTCAACCCATCCGGCGCATGACACACGCATTGCCAATCTCAAGCGATGGATGCCCGCGGCCGTCGCCATCTACGACCGCTCGCAGAAGGCGCCGGATGCCATCCTGCCGTACATCGCGTTGCCCTGACCCCGCACAGACGGAACGCGCTCCCCGTTTCCGCCCGCTCCGTTTCCTGTCGCCCCCGTTGGTGTGGATTGGCATGTTCCTCTGGCTGACCGGTTGCGGCGGTGACACCGTCGTGGAAATCGCGCTCCACCCCGCCAAGCCGAATTTTCTGTACATCGCCACCAACGACTATATTTTCAAAACGCGCGACGCCGGCCGCACGTGGCACAACGTCTCGAAGGGGATGACCCATTCCCGCGTCATCGCCCTGGCCATTGATCCTCTGCTGCCCGCCAACGTCTACGCCGGAACAAAAGGCGACGCCATCTTTCGAAGTTTCAACGGAGGCCAACAATGGCATTCGCAACGCCACAACCTGGAGGACGCCACCATGACCTCGGTCGTCCACGACATCACGTTCGTGCCAGGATCCACTCACCGCCTGTTTGCCGCCACGTCACTGGGAGTCTTTGAAACGGAAGATGCCGGCATCCATTGGGTCAAACGCATGAACGGCATGATTGAAGTCCTCATGGTCGTCTGCATGGACATTGACCCCAATCAACCGCAAACCATGTACGCCGGCACCAGCGGAGGCGTCTATCAATCACTCGACGGCGCCGCGACGTGGGCCAAGGTCAATGATGGCTTGGTGCCGCCGGAGGTGCTGCAATCGTCCCGCGCGCTTAGTGTGGTGAAAATCAGGATTGACCGGCACGTTCCGGACACCGTGTACGCGGCCACGCTGAAAGGATTGTATAAAACGACCGACGGCGGCGCGTCCTGGCACCGTCTCGGCACGTCACTCCCCGATCAGTTTTTCAGCGACCTGGCACTCGACCCCGTGACCCCCGGTGTCGTCTTCGTGGCCAGTCGGGCCGGCGTCCATACCAGCCGGGACAGCGGGCACACATGGGAAGCCGTGAACACTGGGCTGACCAATCTTAACATTCGCGCCATGGCGGTCAGCCCGACAGAGCCGTCAACCCTGTACGTCGGCACCAATCGCGCCGGCCTGTTCCGAACGCGCGACGGAGGCCGGCTCTGGGAACCCGTCCCGTTGTCGGTTCGCATTCAACCGCCTGTGTAACCTGTTCTCGTATTGAACGGGAACGTTGGACGAGCCGCGATCGGCGCAGATCGAGCCGCCTTTCTCTTGCGGAGCATCCACAGGCAAACGTATAATATCCGCGTATCGAGTCGGCCATGTCATGTGCCGTGCCGGTACGTCACGCGGATACGGCTATGGACATCACCCGTCGCACATTGTTTCAACTCGGCAGCCTGGGCATGCTCTCCGGTGTCGCCACCACCGTCGGCGGATGCGATCTGGGTAGCATGTTCGCGATCCAGCCGAGGGAGACGCTGTATTTCACGCCAAACGACAGGTTTTACACCGTCAATTACATGGACTCCCCCTATAATTTCACGCGCGATCTCGATCAGGAGCAATGGCAAATGGTGGTGAGAGGCGCGGTGTCCAATCCCATGGCGCTGACGTGGCGGGACGTGTTGAATCGTCCCTCATTTGATCAGATATCCACCCTCATCTGCATTGACACCCTTCCAGGCGGGACGAGTATCAGCAACGCGATCTGGCGGGGGATTTCTCTCAAAACGTTGCTGCTCGAAGCCGGCGCCGACCCCGACACCGCACGCGACGTGATTTTCCGTGGAGCCGACGCGTATCACGACAGTATCCCCTTTGAACATGCCATGCGTGATGAGGTGATGCTGGCCTATCTGATGAACGGGGAAAAACTCCCGAAGGGCCACGGGTTTCCGCTACGCCTGATCGTGCCGGGACTCTACGGCATTAAAAATGTCAAGTGGATAACGGACATTGAAGTGTATAACGGCGACTATCAGGGATACTGGCAACGCAAGGGGTGGACCGACGACGGCACCATTCACATCTTTTCCCGCATTGACAGCCCCGGACATTATCAGACCGTCAACGGTCCCAACGTCCCTTTCCGCGGCATCGCGTTCGGCGGGCCACATTCCATTGAGCGCGTACAGTTGAGTTTTGATCAGGAACACACATGGGTCGAAGCGGACGTGACGCCGCCGCAGTCGCCCTGGTCATGGGTGGTCTGGGATTATGACTGTCAGGATATGCCGGCTGGAAAGACCATGGTGTCGGTTCGTGCGGTGGATACCAACGGACAAGTACAGACCTCGGAAATCACCCGCCCCCAACCCAACGGCGCCACCGGCCTGCACGGCATCGTAGTGAATGTGGTCAAGGCAACGTAAGGGGCTTGCACAACCGCCGAGTCCATCGCGACATCCAAATAATAGGGAGAAAGATGATGAGTAACGAGAAAATCCAGCAAGAAGTTGATCAAAATTATGAGGCTTTCCAAAACATTTTTCCCGAACTCGTCCAGCAAAGCCCGGGGAAGTGGGCCTTGCTGCATAGCAAGAAAGTTGAAGCCGTATTTGATACGGCCATTGATGCCTGCATTGCGGGAGAAAAACTTTATCCGGATAAACTGTTTTCTGTTCAGGAAATAACTGATCACATCGTTGACCTGGGATGGTACTCTCATGCCGTGTCTTAGCGGACAGTATAACCCGACCAACGGAGTGATCGTGCAGGTTGGCATATGTCCTGGCGGAACTTTGGCAAACGCAAAAAACCAGAAACCCGGTCAGGCAATCAACTCTGTTCAAGGTCATCTGCTCAATGGCCTGGTAGATACCGGCGCAGACACAACCTGCATTTCTTCCAAGGCGGCACAATCCATACAGCTTAATCCTGTTGGCAAGATAACCATGCACGGAGCGACAGGAAGAAATCAGATGAATCAGTATCGAATAGATCTGCTTTTACAATTTGGCAAGCAATCACTGGTTCTCTCAAATTTTCTCGCCATAGAACACTCTTCAAAATCTGCTCTTTTTGATGTCCTTATCGGACGCGATATTATTTGCAAAGGAGTACTGACAATCGATTTTGGCGGGCATTTTTCTTTTTCGATCTAACCATTACCTCCGCCCTTTTCCCAATCTGCGTTTTTCTTTTGGTAGCAACGGCGCGGTGTATTGTTGGTAGAGGTTGAAGAGGAAGGCGACTCGGTCGGCTTCGTTGTTGAAGGGGATTTTGCGGTAGGCGCGGTCGACGGCTTTGTCCAATGCTTGATGTGTTTTTTGTAATGCTGGCGGCATGGTGAGTGGGACTTACCTATTAAAATAAAATAGCCAGCTAGGAACGCTCGAAACTCTTGAGGTAAGCAATTGCATTCAGTAAATAATTCTCCCCATTCTTAAAACGTCCTAGTCCCGTGTTGCAACTATCACAGAGGAAGGCCCGCGTCCTTCCCTCGGCATGGTCATGGTCAAGTACCACGTTAGCCGTCACACCGACAATGCTTCGCTTTTGACAAATCGGGCACCGCCACAGCGTCCCCTTTGTCGGACGCCGGAGTTCAGCCTTACGCTTGTCTTTACCTTTAATTGTGCGGCGGTCAATGTCCTGACGGCACAGCTTGCAGCTTGGGCGTGACGTTTTTCGTCCGTGCGCGTCTGTTTGGTTCACGTCAAATTTGCTGTGGCCTTTCAAGACATGACAGACATTGCAAATTTTCTTCGGGAATCCCTTGCCCGTGCGCAGGGTGTTTAATGGAGACACATCTGACGCGGCTACCCTAAAATACTCATTGCGGCCAATCAGGTGCACGACCGCATGAGGTCCATCCACGGCCTTGAGTACCCCGACTGCATCACGGTCAAAATGCGTCTCAATGTCCGCAGGGGTATCATGCGTGATCAGATAGCCGTGCGTGGCGTGAACGACCACGAAGCCGTCCGTGGACAAATTAGGCATAGAGGGGCATCACTCCAGCCAGTCGCGTTTTGGCGATAGCCACGTATCGGCTGGCAATTTCTATCCCCATCCACTGCCGTCCGTTGATCAGGGCCATTTTGCAGGTGGTTCCCGCTCCACACATCGGGTCTAGGACCACATCGCCGGGGTTCGTCCATGTAAGAATGTGATCCTCGGCCAGGGATTCGGGGAAGACGGCGGGGTGCTGAAAGGCAATTTTGTCAGACGTGGTGCCACCTAGCCCGACAGCATATTGCCAGATATTTGTCCTGGTCTTTTCTGGTTTCAGTTCAGCGCGTGTTTTCTTATTCACCCCGTCCGGGAGTTTGTTATGCGTCAGCATCTCAAACCCGCTCCGTTTCGTGCGTTCCTTCAACGGGTTGAACGTGTTAGGCGACCCCTTGCTCAATATAAACATATACTCGTAACAGTTCGTGTAAGCATTGCTTCGCATAAAAGGCGTATTCTTCTTTTGATAAATCATCACGTCATGCACCCTGAAGCCTATCTCTTGAAAGTATAGCCCCTGCCTGAAACTGGTCAGACTGCGCCCGTTTTTTATCTTGTCCCCGACTACCCATACCACGACCCCGCCCTCCTTAGTCACCCGGTAGAGTCCTTGTGCAATGTCTTCAAAGGGAAACTGGTAGCCTTGATAGTCCCGCAGGTTGTCATAAGGGGGAGAGGTCACAGTCAAATCAATCATCCCTGCTGGCATGTCCGCCATGAGTGACAAGCAACAGCTATGGTGTATCTTCCCCGTCCAGTCGCCCAGCCATGGTTTAGCGCAATACGCTGTGACGGTTTCAAAGCTCATCATGAAGCACCCCCGTTAGTCAAAGAGTGATAAGTCAAACGTTGCCCAATGCTCAAACGGCACAAGGCACTAATGCGGTCAAAAATCTGCTTGGAGACGTGGCCCTCATTCAGCCAAAAGCCGCCTCGTTCACGTACCGATGCAGGTGCTTCATGCTGACATGGTGATGTGTCCCAATCAATGACCGCTTGAGAACCGCCCACACGGATTCAATGCCGTTGGTGTAGGCTTTTGCCTCGGACGTATTCACTGGCCGAGGGCTTGACCGATTCATGTGTGTAGCCCATCCAATTTAGGCGGGCATAGCCCCGATGGTCGTCCGTGTAGATGGTCGCGCCGGGAGCCACCTGTTCCGTGATGGCCTGTTGCAAAATGTAACGCTCGGTGCCTTTAACCGGCTTGGCAACGGTACGCCCGCCACGTTCACGCATCCCAATGACGGCTTGCTTGCCCCGCGTCCCGCGTCCCGCTGATGCCGTAGCGTTGCTTTTTTACGTGCCGGTTCTTTTCCTTGCCGCCGATATAGGTTTCGTCCACTTCCACAATCCCAGACAGTGGCCCTGTCTCCCCACCGCAGGCTTCTTTAATGCGGTGGAGCATATGCCATGCTGATTGCTGGTGAATCCCTAGCTCTTTGGCAAGCTGGATGGACGCAATTCCTTTTCTCGCTACGCTGACCTTGTACATGGTATAAAGCCACGTCCGCACGGGAAGCGGCGAGGAGTGCATAATCGTATTGACTTTGCATGAAAACTGCTTGCGGCATCCTTTGCAGTGATAATAGCCCGCCCGCGTCTTGTGCTGGTACGTACTCGGACTTTCACACTTTGGACAAATACGACCGTCCGGCCACCGAATCGCCTCAAAGAAGGCAACCGCCTTGGCTTCGGTGTCAAACTGCTTGAAAAATGAAAATTCACTCACTGTCGTTTTGGATGACATAATCAACCCCCTCTGTCTATTGACGTTTCAAGGGTATTATACTTGAATAAACATATAAGTCAACTATTTTGTTTATTATAATAGATAAGTCCCTGCTGAATGGGTCGTAAAGATCGGCGAGGGTGGAGTCGGGGAATTGTGCGCAGGCATCCAGCACGGCTTGGCCAGACAACGATTATGCTATGAACCGTCCGGTCGCTTCAACGTCATCCCCAATTCCTTGAGCTGTGCCGGACTCACGACTGACGGCGCCTCGGTCATCGGGCACTGGGCCTTCTGCGTTTTCGGAAAGGGAATCACGTCTCGAATGGACTCGGTTTTGCCCAGCAGCATCACCAGACGATCCAGGCCCAGAGCAATCCCGCCGTGGGGCGGAGCGCCATAGTCCAGCGCGTCCAGCAAAAAACCAAACTGTTCGTGCGCCGCGTCTTTGGACATCCCCAGCAGATCAAACATCTTCTCCTGGAGGTCGCGCTGGTGGATACGGATGCTTCCCCCGCCCAGTTCAATGCCGTTCAGCACCACATCATAGGCCTGGGCACGCACGCGCAACGGCTCGGAATCCAGATGAGGCATATCATCCGCACGCGGCGACGTGAACGGGTGATGAAGCGCGACGTGCCGTTGCGCCTCCGCGTCGTATTCCAGTAGAGGAAAGTCGGTCACCCACACCGGCTCCCATGCGTCATGATTGATGAGCCCCAGGTCGGTTGCAAGGTGTACGCGCAGACGGCCGAGTACGTTATACGTGACGGCCGGCTTGTCGGCGACACAGAGCAGCAAGTCTCCGGGACCGGCATCGGGTAGCGCCTGACGCAACGGTTCGGATGCGAGAAATTTGGCAATGGCCGACTCCAGCTTCCACCCGTCAGCAATTTTCACCCACGCCAGACCTTTGGCCCCAAAATCTTTGGCCACCTCAATGAGGCGGTCAATCTGATTGCGCGCCATGTCCGCGCCTCCTTTGACCACCAGCCCGGACACTTGTCCGCCCCCCTTGACCGCGTCACGAAACACCGCAAACTCCATGCGCGTGGCGGCTTCGTTCAGATCGTGCAGTTCCAGACCAAAACGACGGTCGGGGTTGTCAGTCCCATACCGTGACATGGCCTCGTGCCAGGTCAGGCGCGGAAACGGCGCGGGAAGGGTGATGTCCGCCGCGTCTTTGCACACGCCAATCAGGAACGCTTCCGTCAGGGACATGACGTCGTCGGGTTCCACAAACGACATCTCAATATCAACTTGCGTAAACTCGGGCTGCCGGTCCAGGCGGAGATCTTCGTCACGGAAGCATCGGGCGATTTGATAATACCGGTCGGCACCACCAATCATCAGAAGCTGTTTGAAAAGCTGCGGGGATTGCGGCAAGGCAAAACATGCCCCCTGATTCACACGGCTCGGCACCAGATAATCTCTCGCGCCTTCGGGAGTGCTTTTGGTGAGAATCGGCGTTTCGATTTCCAGAAACCCGCGATGATGGAGAAAGTCCCTGATGCCGCGAACCACGTTGTGACGCAGCGTGAGCAAACGCTGCATGGGGGAGCGCCGTAAATCCAGATACCGATGTTTCAACCGCAGGGCCTCCGTGGCCTGCGCGTCGTCCTCAATGACAAACGGCGGCGTTTTGGCCCGGTTCAACACGTCCAGCACATTCACCTGAATTTCAATTTCCCCGGTCGCAATCTGCGGGTTCGCGGATTCGTCCGGCCTGACGCGCACCCGCCCCGTCGCGGCAATCACATATTCATTCCGCAACGCATCCGCGCGCTCACGTACCGCCGCGTCCGTCTCCGCGTCAAACACGAGCTGCGTGACGCCGCCGCGGTCGCGCACGTCCACGAACAGCACACCTCCGTGATCCCGGCGACCATGCACCCATCCCATCAGCGTGACGGTATGGCCGTCCTGCTTGCGCGTGAGTTCTCCGCAATGGTGCGTGCGTTTCATCGTCCTTTTTTCCGCTCGTGCGGGCGACGACCTCGTGTCACCTGTCGGGTTCCACGGGTCTTGCCGGCTGATGGCCAACGTCTCCCGCTGTTCGCATCCCGCCGCGCGGGCAACCCGGGTTTTCTCGGGCGCATCGGCGGCATGGTTTGCTTTGGACGTCCAGGCCGCGTTGGTTCCCGCTGACGTGACGGCGGCATGGTTCGCTGCGGACGCGCAGGCTGCGTGGATCGCATTGGGAACCTGGGTTTCCGCTGACGCGCCGGCGGCATGGTTCGCTGCGAACGCGCGGGCTGCGTGGATCGCATTGGCAACACGGGTCTCTGCTGACGCGCCGGCGGCATGGTTTTCTTTGGACGTGTGAGCCGCGTGGATCGCATTGGGAACCTGGGTTTCCGCTGACGTGCCGGCGGCATGGTTTGCTTTGGACGCGCGGGCTGCGTGGAGACGCTCGCTCGCGAAGAAACCGCCAGTCGCGTTGTTCGCACTCTGGCAGGTGGCTGAAGCAAAACGCGCAGGGCATTGGCTTCGGCATCGGTTGCGAACCGAGCCGTTCCGATGCTCAACGTTCCCAACATCAGAGGGCCGAAACGGGTTCGTTTGATGCGCACGACCCGATGACCCAGGGCTTCAAACATGCGCTTGACCTGGTGTTTTTTGCCTTCGTGAATCGTGAGTTCGATCCATGAATTGATTCTGGCCTTCCCGGATTTTTTGACCACGGCAGGCGCGGTCATGCCGTCATCCAACACCACGCCGTCCTGAAGCGTCTGAAGTTCCTCATCCGTACACAAACCCGACACCTTCACCAAATACGTTTTGGGCACATGATACCGGGGATGCAAACATGCCTGGGCCACCTTGCCGTTGTTCGTCAGTAGCAGAAGCCCTTCGGCGTCATAGTCAAGCCGCCCCACCGGAACCACGCGCACTTTCACGCCGGCAAGTAAATCCACGATCGTGGGCCGACCATGGGGGTCGCTCATCGTCGTCACATACCCGGCCGGTTTGTGCAACAACACAAAGACCTCCGGTTCGGCCTGCCGCACATGACGGCCGTTGACTTTCACATGATCCGCGAACGGATCCACGCACGTGCCCAGCACGCGAACAACCGCGCCGTTCACCGTGACCTCACCATTGCGAATCATGGTTTCCGCAACACGACGAGACGCCAGCCCACTTGCCGCGATGACTTTTTGTAATCGAATCATCATGGGGTTATGACATGATCAATGGCTGTCAGCTCGTCATCAATCTCACACACAGATTCCGGAATCCTGGCCTGAATGTCTATCATCTTATTCCCATTCAATCGTGCTCGGCGGTTTGGAACTGATGTCGTACACGACGCGATTCACGCCATGCACTTCATTGATGATGCGGTTCGCCACCTGCCCCAGAAAGGGGTGCGGCAGATGCGCCCAATCGGCGGTCATGCCGTCCACACTAACCACGGCCCGCAACCCGATGACGTGTTCATAGGTGCGTTGATCGCCCATGACCCCGACGGTGCGAATGGGCAGCAACACGGCAAAGGCCTGCCATGTTTTCCGGTAAAGCCCGTGCGATTCCAGTTCATCAAGAAAAATGGCGTCGGCGTCACGTAGCACCCGCAACCGCTCGGTTGTCACCTCGCCAAGAATGCGAATGGCCAGTCCAGGCCCCGGAAAAGGGTGACGATGAAGCACGTCGTCCGGCAACCCCAATTCCTTGCCCAGTTCCCGCACTTCGTCCTTGAACAGTTCCCGGAGCGGTTCAACCAGTTTGAGCCTCATCCGCGCGGGAAGTCCGCCCACGTTGTGGTGCGTCTTGATGGTCGCGGAAGGCCCTGTGTGACTGACGCTTTCAATCACGTCAGGGTAAAGGGTGCCCTGCACCAGGTAGTGAACGTTGCCGATGTCACGCGCTTCGCCGTTCAACACCTTCACGAATTGACGTCCGATAATCCTGCGCTTTTTTTCAGGATCGGTCGTGCGACCCAGCGCGTGCCGGAATTGTCCGGAGGCATCCACCATGCGGTAGTTGAAATGATGCGACCGAAACGCCTTGGCAAGCTGTTTCGCCTCGTGTTTCCGCATCACGCCGTTGTCAATAAACACACAGGTCAGTTGTTCGCCGATGGCCCGATGGGTCATGGCGGCGGCCACCATGCTGTCCACGCCCCCGCTTAACGCGCAGATCACGTTTCCCCGTCCCACACGTTGACGAATCCGGCCGATGGAATCGTGCAAGAACGAACCCATGGTCCAGGTGGGTCTGGCATCGCAAATATGACACACGAAGTTTTTGATGATCTGGGCGCCATGCGCGGTATGCGCGACTTCAGGGTGAAATTGCAGACAGTAGAGCCGGTGCCTGCTGTTGACCGACTTCATCGCCGCAATGGGAGAATTTTTTGTCCGGGCCATGGACTTGAATCCGGACGGCAACTTTTCAATCCGGTCGCCATGCGACATCCAGACCGCAAAGGGCCCGACCACGTTGAGTCCCCTGAATAAATCCGACCCGTCCCGCACCTGTAATTCCGCCCGACCGAATTCCCGTCGCGCCGCCCCGCCGACGCGGCCACCCATCTCATGCGCGATGACCTGCATGCCGTAGCAAATACCGAGAACGGGCAGGCCTTCCCGCAAAATCGCTTTGGCCCATTTGGGACGCCCGACGCCCGTCACGCTGGCTGGCCCTCCGGACAGCACCACGCCCTTGGGGCAATGCGAACGAATCGTCTCCAGGGAAGCGGAGGAGGACAGGATCACGGAATGGACGCGGGATTCCCGAATGCGGCGGGCGATCAGCTGGGTGTACTGCGACCCGAAATCAAGAACGACGATGGTATCGTGACGGGACGCCATGGACAATGACATTGTTCTTCGCGGTAGGGTCCCGCCACAGCGGACTCACGTTATTCCACGTCAGCCCTGTAGTTGGGAGCCTCCTTGGTGATCACCACGTCATGCACATGGCCTTCCCGCAAGCCGGCCTGGGTGAGACGAATGAACCGGGCGTTGCGTTGCAACTCGGGAACAGACCGACAGCCGCAATAGCCCATGCCGGCTTTGAGGCCACCGACCAACTGATACGCCGCATGGGACAGGGCGCCTTTATACGGCACGCGGCCTTCAATGCCTTCCGGCACCAGCTTGCCGCTGGTCTGCCCTTCCTGCTGATACCGGTCCCGGCTCCCGCGTTCCAAGGCTCCCAGCGACCCCATGCCGCGATATTCCTTATAGGTTCGGCCCTGATACAACACGGTTTCCCCCGGCGATTCTTCGGTGCCGGCAAACAGGGAGCCGATCATCACGGCGGCGGCTCCCGCCGCCAGCGCTTTGGAAATGTCGCCTGAATATTTCACGCCGCCGTCGGCAATCACCGGCACATCGGTCCCTTCCAACGCCTCGGCGCAATCCGCGATGGCGGTGAGTTGGGGCACCCCGGCGCCCGACACAATCCTCGTCGTGCAAATTGAACCCGGCCCCACCCCAACCTTCACCGCATCGGCACCCGCATCCACGAGTTCCCGAACCGCTTCCGCCGTACTCACGTTCCCGGCCATCAGTTCCGTTGACGCATAGTGCCGTTTGATCATCTTGACGGTATCAATGACGCTTTGGGAATGTCCATGGGCCGTATCCACCACGATCATGTCCACGCCGGCCTTCACCAGGCGTTCCACGCGTTCCTCCACGTCTTTCCCCACCCCGACGGCGGCGGCGACGCGCAACCGGCCATGGATGTCCTTGCAGGCGTTCGGGTATTTAATCTGTTTTTGAATGTCTTTGATCGTGATGAGCCCTTTCAGCTCAAAACAGTCATTCACCACCGGCAGTTTTTCAATGCGATGTTCGTGCAGAATGACTCGGGCCGTGTCCAGACTCGTGCCCTCAGGCACCGTCACAAGGTTCGCGCTCGTCATGACCTGCGACACCAACAGATTCGACCGGGTCTCAAACCGCAAATCCCGATTGGTCAGAATGCCGACCAGTTTTTTATCCTTCGTCACGGGAACCCCGGAAATCCGGTAGGTGGCCATAATGTCATGGGCATCGCGAATCGTTTGATTCGGCGCAATCGTCACGGGGTCGAGAATCATGCCGCTTTCGGATTTTTTCACCTTGTCCACTTCCAGCGCCTGCGCTTCCGGCGACGCGGAACGATGGAGCACCCCCAGGCCCCCTTCGCGCGCCAACGCAATGGCGAGACGACCTTCCGTCACGGTGTCCATCGCGGCGCTCAATAGAGGGATGCTGATGGTGATCCGGCGTGAGACGCGCGTGGAGCAATCCACTTCACTGGGAACCACGTCAGACCTGGCCGGGACCAGGACCACGTCATCAAAGGTCAACCCGATTCGCGTTTTGTCCCAGAGTGCCATAATCCCGCCGCCCTGCCCGGATCCGTTGCCGGCTCTGTCAGTCCAAACCGGTGGTCAGGACTCGGTGAAACGCTATACTGAAAAGAACGTGGACATGATGCCACTCCCGCACGGACACACATTGTTCACGATTGCGTGACCACGCGGGAATCCCGGAGAGAGCCTTGAAAAAAGGCATAGACACTCAAGACGATAGCCGCACCGCAGATGTAGGTCATTTGCGGACCTGGGGGCAACGCCAGACCGGCAAAGTCAATAAAGACGAAATACCCAACATCCGCCAGGCCGCCAATAATGGCCGTGGCAAAAATTGCCGGAATGTTTTGCTTCCAGATGTACCCACTGCCGATCAGCGTCACGACACCAAACCAGCAAAGATTCCACCCATGTTGTTGAATAATCGCACCCACGGAAGCGGGATACGCAATCTGGAGCATCGCAATATCCACAGCAGGGGTAATACCATGAATGGCATCGGCAAGCTGACCCACACCAACCTGCCACATGATCAGCACACCCACACTAAGATGAACGAGGCCCCAGACAGCCCAGAGAATCGCGGAGACTTTCAGAAGATTAACCGTTGCTTTTGAGGAAAGTCTGGTCATGATCGTCGGGCCTCCATAGATTGTTCCGTCCATGTCATAGGGTCCACCCTCATTCGCCACCGGGTCTGGCGCGGTTATTGACCCGCTTCGGGAAGTGCGGCGACGGGTTCATGTTCATCACGGAGAAACTCTTCGGCGTCGGGGGCCGGCATAAAGCGCTGCACTCTCATGTTGCCGCTGTCCACCGAGAAGACATGCCCCTTCTGATCCACCTCAAGCCCGTAGGGAAAGTTGAACTGGCCCTCTGCGTTCCCGAACCCGCCCCACTGGGTGATGAAGCTGCCGTCCCGGTCAAATTTTTGAATCCGCTGGTTCCCCGTGTCGCTCACGTACACATCGCCTGCACCGTCTACGGCGATCCCCCATGGAGACCGGAACTGGCCCGGCTCCTGGGCTTGCGCGCTGCTGGCATGGCCCGGACCGATTCCGCCGCCCCACTTGGTGACCAGCTGCGGGAGGACGTTGGTGCTGGTGTCGAATTTCTGGATGCGATGATTCCCCATATCCACGACGTACACCATCCCGTCCTGCTGGTCCACCGCAACGCCGCGCGCAAAATAGAACTGTCCGTCCTGATTCCCGAAACTGCCCCACTGCATGATGAATTCGCCGTCCATATCAAATTTCTGGACGCGGAAGTTGGCGCTGTCCACGACGTAGATGTACCCCCGCACCCGATCAACCGCGATGTCCCATGGCGCGTTCAGCTGGCCTTCGCCATTCCCGCGTGCGCCGATTTTCATGAGGTACTGGCCCAGCTTTCCGTCAAATTTCTGGATGCGATGGTTATTCGTGTCGCAGACATACACGTCGCCCTTCGCGTCGCAGGCGACGCCCGTGGGATTGTTAAAATTCCCATTGGCCGTGCCAAAGTTCCCCCACAACAGAATAAAATTGCCGTTGGGATCGAATTTCTGGATGCGATTGTTGCCGTTATCCACGACGAACAGGGCCCCCTGACGATCAATCGTCAACCCGTACAACGGCGCCATGAATTCCCCGCCGTGCAGCAACGATGCGCCACGCCCGGGTTTGCCCCATTGCGCCGTACACACGTACCCCGATGTGTTCAGTAGAATGTTTCCGCTGGCCGGAACCGAGATATTATCGCCCACGTCCTTAAACCAGACATAGACCGTTTTGGGCCCATCTCCGGGAGAAAGCGTCACGGGAATCGTGGCGCCGAACCGATGTTCCGGTTCCACCTCAATCCATCCCGGCAGTGTCGCGCTGGGGGTCATGGGATTTTCTGAAATGAAATAGCCCGAGACCCCGGTATCAACATCCTTGGCCGAAATGGTCGACACCACGTCCGGTGAATTCGTCATGTACGCCCCGTGATTGAGCACCACATCCGGATTCTGCGGAGCCGCCACGTCAATCAACACGGGCGTCACTTCCCGTTCTTTGGACAGGGGACTTTCGGCCTCCTGTTCATCCGCGCTCGTGAGCGCGTAATAATACGTGGCGTCGTTCGTCAATCCGGTATGGGTATAGGGGCTGGTCACGCCTTCAATGCGCGTCGCCGTCTCTTTCGTCACGCCGGGGGCGGTGTCAAAATAGACGTTGTAAGACACGGCCTTCGGCACGTCCATCCAGCTCAACATCACCTCCGTGTCGCCAGGCTTGGCCACCAACGTCGCGACCGGCAGATCCGCGCCCTGCGCCACATCCTCTCCGGTTTTGTCCAGGCCTCTGGCCAGTTCCTCCTCCGTGGGCGCAAACTTCAAAATCCGGTGATTCCCGCTGTCCACCACATAGACGAACCCCTCTTTATCCACGGCGAGGCCGGACGGAAAATTGACCTGCGCCTCGGTCAGCCCGCGATTGCCCCAGGAACACAGATAGGCGCCGTTTGAATCAAACTTTTGAATCCGGTGGTTCCGGCTGTCCACGACATACACATTGCCCAGGGCGTCACACGCCACGCCCCAGGGCGATCGAAACTGACCCAAGCCGTTGCCTTCCCGCCCCCATTTCGCCAGAAAATGTCCTCGGGAATCGAATTTCTGCACACGATGATTGCCTTCATCGGCAATGTAAATGTGGCCTGCAAAGTCCACGGCGAGACCGCGCGGATAGAAAAACGCGCCGTCAAAACTTCCGTCTTTGCCCCATTTCATCAGAGGCGCGCCATCCGACTGAAATTTTTGGATGCGCGCGTTACTCGTATCCGAGACGTAGAGATTCCCCTGCTGATCGGTGGCCACACCCCATGGCACGTCAAACTTTCCGGCCTCGGCGCCGCGCCAGGCAAACCCGAACTGGCCCCAGGCCGCCAGAAGATTGCCGTCGGGATCAAACTTCTGAATGCGGTTATTGCCGCTGTCCGCCACGTACACCTCACCCGTCAGAGCCGTTGCCAACCCTCTCGGATAATAAAACGCGCCCTCTTCCGAGTCGGCTTCCCCGCCCCATCGCGCGAGAAACACGCCGTTGTTGTCGAACTTCTGGATGCAATGATTGTCCGTATCCGCCACATACACGTTGCCCTCGCCGTCAAGGGCGATGCCGGTGGGTGAACGAAATTCCCCGTCATCCACGCCTTCCGTTCCAAACTGCATCACCGGCAGGTACGGCGAAGGAATGGTCATGACCTCTTCGGATTCACCGCTTTCCCCCTCGGCGGTTACGACCGTGACCACATAGTGATAGCACAGGCCGTTCGCAAGGTCCTGATGCTCGTGCGGCGAAGACGGGCCTTCAATACACGCCCCCTTCTCTTTCGTCACACCGATAATGGGATTGAAATCTTCTCGCCCCGCAATCGGACGGGTCAGCTCATTCGGTTTAATGGAAACACCCTGCGTGGTTTGATAGTAGAGGTTGTAGTACATCGCGTCGGGAACAGGATCCCAACTCACAGTAATAAACCCGTTGCCCGACACAGCCTTAACGCCAACAGGCGGATCCACACGCGGTTCCTGCTCGTCGCCTTCACCGGCACCCCAGTCTTCTTCAAGCCCTTCGGCGTGAGTGGCACGAACACCATGCCGACCCCACCAAGGGAGATCATCACTGGCAATGTTCAGAAAATTCTTCATCGCGTTCCTCACAACTCACGTCAAACGGACAAGGTGCCGAAGGCAGTCACCCATGACATCATCCGGCACATATTACACCGCTGACGCAACGATAAAATTTCTCGCATAAAACCGTATGCTTAAGGGAAAATTCTAGCAGGCGATATTTGACGGGGTCAAGGAAGGCGGGAGAGGAAGAGGTCATCTTGCACGATTGTCTGCCAACCTTCTGTTTGTGTATATTACACATTATCTCACCATCCTGTTTGCAGGGAATTGTACATGGATCCAGAACATAGCCCCTTTACGCCAAACCAGCCCGTCAATGCGGATTTCTTTACAGGTCGGAAAAACCAAATTGATGAACTTCTCTCGACAGTTCGCAGAGCGGCAAAAGGAACCTTGCAGATCGGTTGGATTTCAGGAGAACGCGGCATCGGCAAAAGCTCCCTCGCTTCATTTGTCAGTTTTCTGGCTGAACGAGATGAAAAAGCCCTCACTGCACATGTTCACCTTGGCGGTGTTCACGAGTTAAAGGACATGGTCAGAGAAACCCATTTGAGCCTACTGAAAGACAATCAAAGCAAATCATGGGGACAAGGCCTGCTGAAGCTGTTCGGGGACAAAGTCAAAAAAATCGGTCTGTTTGGGGTTGAGCTACAACTTGACATGTCCAATGAAGAGTTAGCCGCAACAGCAAACAACTTCGCCGCTTCACTCGGCCAAATCGTCAAAAAAGCCGGCAACGAAAGAAAAGTTCTCTTTTTGATTCTTGACGACATCAACGGCTTGGCGGATAACCCCCGTTTTGCCGATTGGCTGAAAAGCATGGTGGACAGTATTGCAACAAGCGGAACAGCGGTGCCCGTATGTCTTATTTTTGTCGGTTTGGAAGAACGTCTTGATGCGATGATGAAAAACAATCCGTCGGTCGGAAGAATTTTCAGGCCCATGATACACATTCGGCCATGGGAGCGGTCAGAAAACGAGGGGTTTTTTCAAACAGCTTTTGGTAAACGCCATGTTAAGATACAGGAAAACACCCTGCACTTGCTTGCCGAATTTTCCGGGGGGCTTCCGATATTCGCCCATGAGATTGGAGATGCCGTCTGGCGGAGAGCGCAAAACAATCCAATAGATAATATAGATTTGACAGAAGGGCTTATTGATGCGGCTGATTCTGTTGGAAATCGCTTCATAGAAAAAGAAATTGTTCAGGCGCTACAAAGCAAACAATACCGTTCTATTTTGAAAAAAATCGCGACGAGTTTTACTGACATTACGTTTTCCAAACAAGCATTGAGGTCATTGGAAAGCTTCACGCCAACGGAAAAAAAAGCACTGAATAACTTTCTAAGACGAATGGTGAAACTTGGGGGGATTGTCCCCATCAAAAATGGAGAGCTCGGCCAGTATCGCTTCCCCACACACATACATAAACTGTATTTCTCGATAGATGCCAGAAGCCTGACACAACGGAACAAGTAGAAAATTAAGGAAACCTCGAGCCGGATACACCGTGCATCCTTCCATCATTCCGGCGAAAGCCTGAATCCCCCAAAAACCAGCGGCGCAAGTCGCAAACCCTACTCGCTTAACTTCAGAATTTCTTTGGGCACGGTAGCGGACACAGCACGCGCGAGAAGCCCGTCTTCACTCATATAGCCGATGACGACACGGTCGGCAATGGCAAGCATGAATTCGTTACGCGTGTTCGAGGTATCGGCGGTGATGCGACGAACTGAATCGGGAAACGGGCTGACAACCAGCAGCCGCCCGTGATCAATGGCCTGCCTCACTTCGGCGGAATACCGCTTCGGCAAGCCGCGTGCGGCGGCAAGAATAACCGGCTGCTTTCCCTTGAGCAAAATATCCAGCACATCCTGTTCAAGCGCGGAATGAAATCCGGAAATCACGCATTCTCCGGCTTCGCGCATGGCTTTGGCCCAATCGTAAATTCGCAAAACTGCGCTGGCGGGGTAGCTGCGGGAACAGAGGAAGGCGGTTTTGTGGTGGTTGAAAATTTCGGAGTTGCCGAGGGAGTGAAATGCTGATTCCTTCGACAGTTTCAGAGACTATTCCTTTACGACCGGCTTGCCTTGCTTTTTTTGCTCCCGTTCCCATTCAAGAGCGGCGTCGCGTGTGGTGCGGAAACCAACCTGTTTGATATGTCCTTTGCTTTGCCCATGTTCGCTCTGATGCTCGGCCTCGCGCCTGTCTATATCATTGGTAATCCCCGTATGAACGATTTTGTTGCCCTTCTTGAAATGATATTTGTAGATGGTTCTATTTGTTGGCACGGTCGCCCTCCTCAAAAGAATTGATCAAATCTCCGGTTATTCCCACGAATTTGATTATATCAATCTGTGCGCGGGTTGTCTTTCCTTTATGTTTGCCTCTTACGATAATTCTGTCAACATAATATGCCTGCCTGATCATTGCCTCGGATTCCACCTTGTAAGGCAATATTTCTTTGGCATGAATGACAGAATTACAAGCCTGCCTGAATGTGAGCGACTCCCTTTTGCCTTTTCGAAATTTAGGCCAATACTCGCCGCAACTATGGTTTTCCACATCACTTTCATCCGATAAATCCAACAGGCCACGCGCTACTGCCGCCACCAACAACATGAATCTGTTGACTTCGTTTTCATATAAGTCCCGCGACCAGTCACTGACCTTCCGCATTGAGGCTATCTTTTTATCGGCCAAAAGGAGACTTGCCAACAAGTAAACATCCCTGCGTAGCGTCGGCATATCAATGATGGGTTGGTCTCTGTCCTGCATTGGCAAACAACCTGTTTGTTTATGATGTTTTCATTGCCGGATACAGGAACTTGATCACCCATGTGTTCAAGGAAATTTTGTCATCATTTATGTTTTTGTGGATTCCGAGAGATGATGTAATTCACAAATGCAGAGCAGATAACAAGCATAAACCTGGCAGTGCTTTGGTCTGGATTTAGCAGTAGGCCGCTTGCACCGTGACGAATTTCGCCTGCACTGGTCCAGTTGTAAAGTTTGTCAATCCCTTCCTTGAAAGCAGGATGGAGTTTTAACTCCTGCGTCAGGGCATTGAGTGATTTTTCTTTTCCGGTGATTTCTTTTGCGATGGATTCCACGGCAGAGATTGATTCCTTGATGCTGTTTTCATAATCAGGGTTTTTTCTGTCGGCTAAAAGTGTTATCGCTTTTTTAATATGCTGATTGGGTCCACTGAACGGTGTATCGTAGGCCCTTTCTATTTCCTTCTTTTCTTGCCTTGAAAGAATCGGAACAAATTTATTATCCATGATGGTATAGCCAACCTTCATATCTATCATCACCCGACTGATATCCGAAATGAGTAAAGCCGCCGCTTCCCTATGAAAAAAAGCATTGAGACTATCCACTGCGTAACCCCCAGTACAGCGACGAAGTATGTTTTCAAGGAAATCAAAACAGCGATGCCATGGATCATCGTCAATCATCATCTGGCGGATACAAGACAGGCAATCCTTCTCTCTATATTCATCTAAGGGATATGCAAAAAAATCAGACCAGAAGAAATCCCGCAAGGCAATACGCCGTCCTTCCCAATACTGATCAATAGAATAATCGGAAAAAATTTCAGGATAAAGCTCAGGGTAATCTCGAAAATAATACGGTCTATTCAAAAAATGATAGCTAAATGTATCGTAAATTCTAATCCTCGTAGGCATGTCTGCGTCAGTCTGATAAACTGGTATCACAAAACGCTCTCTCTCTGAAAAAGGTTTATAGTCGTTGTTCATCCGCCCAATCCCATGCGGTATTTAATGTCATAGTTGATGATGTAATCGAGTTCTTCTTCGGTGAAGCCGTAGTGTTTGGCAAGAATATAATCTATTTTATCGATAATTGGCTTGGAGTAACGAGGATGGAATTCATCATAAATAACCTGCCCTGTCCTTATGTAGTTTGCTTCTTTGCGAACGGCGTGGCGACGATAGTCCTGCATCAGTTCAGCGATGATTTTGGATAACTGGTTCAGCTTTACTTTGCCCACTTGCGTGGGGTCAAAGGGAAAGTTTTCAATCTCCCTCATGTTCAGATGCCGACAATCGGAATGCACAATGAACCACCAATAAAATAAAGAGCTGTTGAGTAGCGCACATTCCGTAATAGCCTGTTCGTGACTCCTAAATTGTAATTCTATTACTTGGAGGGATATTTTCTCTCCGTCTCTTTCATTCCAGAAATACGGGACAAAATTGGTTGAGTGAATCCAATACTGCGGGGCATTGTGGAAATAACACATCTCATCTCCAATGTCTTTCCCCAATTCTTCTTCGTGTGCGTTGAGTTTGCTCAGCAGATCACCCCCAATTCCGCCCCCGATTTTTGGAAACGCGCCTTTCGTGTAAAGGTTAGTTATATCACCATAAGTAATTTTATGAAAAAGAGTGTTGCGTTGCTCACTGAACCATCTTTGGTATTGTGTTGATCTAGTGGTGATGGGTTGCGCTATATTTGTTGGCATTGAAAGAAATATAGTGGCGCGTATATGTTCTAAGTCGGCAAACAGTTTTCCCGGCCTGTCATCAAAATTGGCGAACCAGTTTTTTCTTTTTTGCGCAAAAATATTTTGTGCGGGGAGCATTCGGTCAGTGCATATCAGAGGCAACTGGACGATCATCCCCATCGGGCCTGTGGTTAAATTCATCGCCATTTCAATAAACATCGCATACAAATTCCCGCAAGATTCGGTTTGGTAATCCTTCACCGTATAAGTTTTCTTAACTTTGCTATATTTCACATACGGCGGATTCCCAATCACCAGATCAAACCCTCCACCATCCTCAACAATCCCGTAAAATTCGGCCAGCCAGTGAAAGGGCTGATGAGATGCCAGCCATTTTCTATAATCTGTTTTCGTTTCACTTTTTCCATACTGATTGGCAAGATAGTGATTCATCTTGTCGTTCAATACGGCAAGGCACTCACCCAACTGCGTTTTTGCCTGTCGGTACTCCTCACCACCGATATCTTGTGCTTGCCTGAACGCATCGTTGGCTTTCTGCACCAGTCCGGCATCTTCCCGGATTTGATCAATCAGTCCGTCACTGAGATCCATCAACTGTTGCCCCGCCGTGTTGGCGCTGACCGCTTTTCCAAACTGCTCCATGCTCGCAAACCCCACAAGGGAATTGCCGGATCGGATATTGAAATCAATATCCGGTAGCGGCTCCAAACCGAGATTGGCCTTGCTTTTATCGTATTCCGCCTCCGCCGCGAGTTTGAGAAACAGGCGCAGTTTGGCAATCTCTGTGGCCTCTTTCATTAAATCTACGCCGTAAAGATTGTTGAGGATGATCGTCTTGTATATCCAGTATTTCTGGTTCTGATGTTTTTCTATATCTTCCAAAACCACCCTGAATTGCGGATGTTTCTTCGTTCCCTTCCGTTCGCCCTGCTCTCTTAACTTGTCATCCTCATCCACAAAATCTTCGATTCTCTCTATGCACTTTTCATAAAGCGGCTCAAGAATGTTCAACGCCGCAAACAAAAACGCGCCGGAACCGCAAGCCGGATCAAGCACGGTTATGCCGCGGATTTCTTTGTCATTGGACTTCAACGCTTTTCTGCCGGCAATGGCTTCATAAAAAGCGGCGATAAAATCGGAACCCTCATAATGGCGCAGAGCGTCCGAGGCAAAACGCTCAATATCAAGGTTGTATGTGATCAGGTCATCAATCTCGTGGATTTCGCCGTTTTGGATTTTTTCTTTCAACGCGAAATAACGGGTGCGCCGCGCCATCGTCTCGCGCCATATCTCGGTGGGCAGGGCAAAGCGATCTTCGGTTTTGGTGTTCCAGTCTTTGCGGCGCGGAATCAGGTCTGGCTTACTCGTGTCAATACCGCGCCGGATATTCTCCGGTATTGTTTCGTCGGGAATATCACAGCCATTTTTCACGGCCTCGTAGATATAGTTGTCGGGGTTTTCACGCAGAAACCGCCAGATGCCGTTTTGCGGGTCAAAGGCGTTTTTGCATTTCTCTTTTGCGCGGTTCAGAAGAAACGGAATAATCGTATTGCGGGTGATATAGCCGGTGATATCCTCTTGCGTGTAATACGCGCCCATCGTCGCCCGGTCGTTGATATATTTCTCAAAAATGTAGCCGATCACGTCGGGATTGATGTCTTTGGCGGTGGCATTGGCGCGAGTATCCAGGCGCCAATTATATTTGCCGAAAAATGCGAACAGTTTTTCAAATGCCTTGTCGGGGATTTCAATGTCCTCGTTCTCTCGCTCTATTTCGTGAAGGTCAAAAAGACCGCCGTTCAAATAGGGAACCCTGCCCAGGAGTTGCTTGAGTTCCAAGTCACGCGCCGACTCCGGCGTGCCAAGCCCTTCGGAAAACAGGCGGCGCAGAAAATGCCGGTAGAAACGTTTGTCGAATTCGTCTTCACCGAACTCCTTTTGAGTCTCCAGCAGTCGGGTTTCCAGATAATCCGGGTTGCCGTCGAGAAAACGCTTTTTCTGAATGAAGTAGACGAACATCAGACGGTTGAGCATTAGCGCGGCATACCATTTCTTTGATACTTGATCCCTGATGCCTTGTATGAATCCGGCAAACGCCGATAATTCATCTTTGAATTCCTTGTAAAACCGTCGTGTGACCGTTTCGGCATCTTTCATGAATGCGCTGTGAACCCTGTCCACCACATCGGTAATGCGAATCGTCTCCTCTTCGGAAATGTCGAAAATCATGCCGTCCAGTTTTTCCATCAGCGGCTGAATGTCCTGGCTTTCGTTCCATTCCACTTCAACGGTGCGCAACGGACGGTTCTGTGGGCGAATAGCCACGGTCCAGCACTGCCGGCCCTCTCCGCAGAGAATTAACAGATGTTCGTAGTGATGGCGTGAGAGTTGATTGACCAGCCGTCGCCGGTCGGATTTTGCCGAAGGGTAGTGAGGGCCGGCGTCGCACACGCAGACCACAAAACCGCGCTTCTCAACCACTCTGTCTATGGGAAAAATTCCGTTGTCGCCAAGGATGAGCGGACCGGATGGCAGATTGTCTTTGTCCCATCCGAGCCGAATAAACAAAGCGGAAAACCGTCGGTCGCGGATGCACTCGCTCAACTCACGTTTTGTGACGGATGGACTCATGCTTCAATCAGGAGACCGCAGACTGGAAATTGTCATCAAAGCACGGCTCTCAAAGGAATACGCAGGTGGGATAGACCGGGGGATGATTCATTCCGCACGCCACTGCAACAGGATGTTTTTCAAGTCTTCCACCAGCGGCTGAATAGCGCTGTGTCTGTCTTCAGACTCAAATCTGGCAACGATGCGGCAGATGTCCGGGGCATCCTGATGCAGGTTTTCCGCCAGATTGCTGATTTTCGCTTTGGCGATTTGTGACGGGTGATCTGATACGGAATCGTAGGTTGCATCCAGTCGGCTCATTGCTCTTGTCAGAGTTTCACGATCCATGTTCAAGTGCGGTGCCCACAAATCCGGCTTCGTTTTCAGACAATCCCACACCCACATCTCCGGCGCATGATCACCCGGCAGGAAGAAAACCGGAATCTGTGGACTGCCCGCCGCTTCCCTGATTTTCTCCGCAATATCTCCTCCACGCTGGTCACCGTCCAGAATGAACACAAAATTTCCCACTAAGCCGAATTTCTTGAATGCGGCGGCATGTCCCGGAAATTCCTGGGCGCCCGTGTCGCGTCCTATACGAACCGACCCACTTCGGATTTTCTGTTCATGTATCAGAACATCAATAACGCCGTAAAGAATCCCCTCGGCAACTTCATCTTCGCAGAGCAGATTCAGTGCATCACTGGAACGTCCATAGAGAGCATCTTGAATGATGTCGCGGTATGGTGGGCGCACTTCAACGTTGCCCCGATCGTCACGTTCGAGGAAAATGCGTGCGTTGCCCGGCACCGAGTCAATCACGACCGGGCTGTGGGACGTGACGATAATCTGCAGGTTGTTACGCAGGGCAAGTTGCTGGAGTTGCAACATCAGAAGCTGCTGCACCCAGGGGTGCAAGCCGACCTCCACTTCGTCAATGAGAACAAGGGCGTCTTCCAGTTGGGCAATCTCCCGTGAAAGACGCAGAATGGCACGTTCGCCCGCAGCCATATGAAGCTCCGAATACGATGCCCCGTTTTTGTTGGCCGCAAACAAAAGAGACTTTCCTCCGTTACCGGAAAGTTTGACAACTTCGCCGTACTGGAACGGCAACATCTTTTGCGCGAAGTCTATCTGGGCGGCGGTGAGCGACTCCTCTTTCGGGAGTGTTTTGAGATGGGACATTCGAAGCACGCCACGCACCTCGGATGGATTGCTAAGATTGCTCAATGTACGAAGATAGATAACACGTTCCGGCTGGCTGGCTTTCTTGCGGCCAAAGAAACTGCGATTCCACCCTTTTTTGCGCCGTGACCACCGCATTGAAATACGGCCATCCGGTGTCACGTATTCATAGTCAATGGTGATCTCCGTTCGCTCATCGCTGCGGGCGCCATGCTTGGGATGGTAACCGGGGAAAAGTGTGGACGGTACGTAATCCTTTGGCCCGGCCCCTGGAACCTTGTACGCGCAGGCCGCGGCAAACAGCACCGTTGATTTGCCGCTGGCATTGCCTCCGGCAATGACAGTGACGGGATAATCCAAAACAATTTTCAGACTCTCAATGCCACGAATGCCATGAAGCCGAATTTCAGAGATAAAATTCGGCATGTGAGGCTTCTTGCCCTGAAGTTTAGGCCAAAGTTGCTTGAGACGTTTGTCAATCATCAGTACTCCGCCGCCATCTTATACCTTATCGTTTTGCTCCACCAGTCCCATTGAGCAGATGATGTGCGGCTCAACCGGCTCGCCTGCTTTGGGGATAGCGGAAAGGTCGCCGGAGTCATACAGGCTTTCCACCATCTGTATCAGATCATGATCGGCAATGTTTGCGCTCACCTGACGCCTCAACCGGTCACGGGCGACTTCCTTCAATGGATAACGGTAAATCTGTTCTGTGGCGCGCTTCAGCGTTGCAGATAAAAAGAGTGTTCCCTCTTCACGTTCCAGATACAGTTTCAGCTTGCTGTAAATACGATGCCTGATGCTCTTTGTGCCTCCCAATTGCCCGCCAACATCGGAATGACTCTCTTTGACATGAGACACCGCCTTCTCGACCAGTTCGTGATGGTCGCTGGCTGTTGACGCAATCGGTTCATCGGGACCACAGGCAAGCAAGTTCAGAATTTTCGACTGGGATTGCGACACCACTTCCCCATTGTTGTTTATTTGGGCCAGTGTGTGTTGATTGGAGTTGGTCTTCACATAGGCAAGTACGCCGGAATCGGCCTTTGTCCGCTTTGATGAATACACCACATCGGGCAGTTGCTCTATTTTCTGTTTCAGCGCGGGGGCATCCTTGGTGGCCTGACGCCAAATGTCGTAGGCGCGGGAAATTAAATCGGTTTCATCATCTTGCTCTTCCATGGACAGGGTTTCGTCGTACACCTGTTCGATATTGATCGTGTCACCTTCAAAAAATGTTTCGTCTGAACCGATCAACTCGGCGTTTTCCTTGATACGACCCTGTAAGCGCGTGCGCAAATCTATGATTTTTTCAAGACCCTTCTCCGGCAGGAAGCAATAACACAGGATTTCCTTCGCCTTCTGGCCAATCCGGTCTACCCGTCCGGCGCGCTGCACAAGACGAATGATGGCCCATGGCAGGTCAAAGTTGACCACAATATGCGCGTCCTGAAGGTTCTGGCCTTCGCTAAGCGTGTCAGTGGTAATCAGCACACGCAATTCGTCTATCATGCCTTCTTCCGCATTGTTTGAGGTTGGACTGAAGCGTTTTACATGGCCGGATATGTCATCCATGTCACCAAACACCTCGGCAATGCCGACAATGCCGCGTTGTGTCAGTTCCCGAAAAAGGTAGTCCGCCGTATCTTTGAACTGGGTAAAAATCAGCAATTTTTCCTGCCGGTGCGTTTCGCCGCACAGCCTGGCAAGCGTGTCCAGTTTACGGTCGGAACCTGCATTCCATTCCGGCACCACCTCCAGAACTTTCAGCAAGGCACGACAGTCCTCCAGTAAATCGGCCTTCATGGACTTCTTGAACAGGCCGGACTCTATCCATTCAAATTTGTGCTTCAACCCTTTTGTGGGCGAAGACAACATTGTGTAAACATTTTTCCCTGCTTCAAGGAAACACCCTAACCCATCTTTTTTCTCCCACTCTGTGGCGAAGATATCGGCTTCGCCCTCTTCCACTGTTTCGTCCGTAAGAGAGCTGAATATGGCACCGATTGGAAACTCTCCATCGTGCTCCAACGCACTCAAGAAAACCGCATTGCGAACAATGTGCCTTTTGATGGAAAGCAAAAAAGCAGGACCGGAGCTTTCCAGTCGTTTGAACAAACCGGCTTTGGCAAAACCAATCAGACGGCTTCCCGCTCGACTCAGATTTTTTATGATTTGTTGCTTGTCGTGACCTAATCCCTCCGGGAACGGTTCGCTCTGATACTCGGCCGGCAGATATTCCCTAATGCCGTAACGCGGCAAATTGAGCGCATCAATGACATTGACGACTTCAGGGGAATACAGCCGCGCGTACTGATCATCACTATCGTCTGTATCCAAAGCGAACTTGGCACATTTCGGCGTCCGATGCGGGAAATAAAATCGCGTATTGTCATCAAAAGACAGGTAATGTTGTTTCCGGTCTTCGTCGTATTGCGCATAGTTCTCTTTGATGTGACTGCGCGTTCTTCGCACCATGAACATGCGCATCAATTCACGCCAATCGTCCATTTTGTCACTCTGTTCAAAAGCCGCCAGAGAAGTCGTGAGAGCATTCGGATGATTCTTCCTGAAATGGTCGGCGCCACCCAGGGAATGGATATAATCCTCCGGTCTGATCCCAAGATCGGCATCGGCTTCCACGAACAAGCGCAACTGATTGCCAATGTCGGTGAAGTGTTTGTTATACGGCGTGGCTGTCAGGAGCATCACGCGGGAATCGTTTGCACGAATATAGTCATGCACGTACCCGTAACGTTTGGCGTCACGGTTGCGCAGGTTGTGGCTTTCGTCAATCACAACAAGACGGAAACGCCTCATCGCAGCCAGACCTCGAACCTGACCCAACGAAAGCGTCTCTCCGGCAATCTTGTATCTATGCAGATAATCCTTCCACATTTCCTCCAGCTTCGGCGGACAGATCACCAGAACACTATCGCCTCGATCTTCCTGGAACGTTTTCGCAACAGCGCTCGCAATCAGAGTTTTGCCAAGACCCACCACATCGCCAATGATGACACCGCCGTGACGACTCAAGCGTTCGGCGGCAAGAGAAACCGCCTGCTTCTGAAACTCCAGCATCACTTTGTCAAAGACTCTCGGCACTTTGAATTCACGCGAGCCTTCAATCGCTTCTCTTGACAGTTCATACGCGGTTTTGATGTAAATTTCATAAGGCTTGATCGGGCCGCCCGCCCAACTGTTTTCAATGATGCCCGCAAGCTCTTCGGTAATATCAAGACACCAGGGGTCTTGCCATCGCTCTTCAAACCAGTCTGCCAGTTTTTGTGCGGCATCCTTGTCCAGCACATCAACGTTTAATTCCCCCTGCTTTTCCAATCCGGAAAGAGTGAGATTGCTACTGCCGACATAGCCGATTATCGGATTGATTTTGTCATCCCGATGGACAAGGTAGAGTTTTGCATGCAGTTGATGGGCACCGAAAAACTTTACCTGAAGCCGTCCCGCGCGAAGTTGTTTTGCCAGATTCCGCAGCCCGGCTTCATCCCGGGCGGTCGGGATTCCATAGGTCAGTTGCCACGCCAACGATTCGGCGAAACTTTTTCTGCGATCATTGACAATTTTAAGGGTCGCCTCGGTCTCGGCATGGTTGTAATAATTCCGCACCATTTGACCGGCATCACCCGACATTCCAACAATCAAACGGCAGGCAGGACTTCCCGATTCCGAAGGAATAGCGTCAATCTCTGCTGAAATGCTTCGCCAGCCGCGCAGGTTGAAATAGCCAACGCAACAATCGCTGCGTTTGGCGACGTGCAAAGCATGTTTCAGTCCATCCAGCAGATTCTTGTCAATATTGTCATAGATAGTTGGCATGGCTTTTCAGAATAACCCCTGTTCGTTACTTTGAAGAAATACCGTCAACATGAGGCTTACAACCGCCCAAGCATCCCCGGCAATTCCCCAAGCTGCCTGATACGCGGAATCGCGGCGTCCTTCACCGTCCCGTCCCGGTCCAGCAGGACAGCCGATAACCCGGCGCCGGTGGCGCCTTCAAAATCTTCCAGTTGGCGGTCGCCTATGTGCATGGCTTCTGCCGGATCCACGACGTGCTGATCCAGCGCATGTTGAAAAATTTTCGGCGATGGTTTGACCGACCCGGCCGTGCATGACACCGTGACGGAATCGAACCAGCGATCCAGCCCCAGCGCGCGAAAAACTGGGAAAAACCGCGTGTCGAAGTTGGAGATCACGCCAAGCTCATACCCGCGCCCTTTTAATGTCTCCAGCACATCGGGCACATCGGCATACACTTCCCACACATCCGCCGTGCCGAAGGCCGCATGGACGTCCTCGAAATAGTCGTCGAATCCGTCAAACATCCCCACTCGGTAAAACACCGCATGGACAATGTCGAACCACCAGAGTCGTTCGCACTGCTTCAGTTTTTCCGGCTGGGTCACGGCAAACACCGACGGGGGGGCCTGGAGAAACGCCTCACGAAACGCCCGATTCAGCTTCTCCACCATCTCGGCGGACTGCGGCACGCCATACTTCTCGGCATGGCGAAGATACACCTCCCCCACCGACCCTTTGACGTGGAAGAGTGTTCCGGCCGCGTCGAAAAACACGACTTTGATTGGTGATGCCGGCATAGAAAAAAACAGGGGGAACGGTGAACAGGATAACAGAGACGATGGGCCTGTGGAACGGGGCGTCAACCGAATGCCCGGCGACCATGAATGGAGGGGGTCACGCGGACCACGTGGACAATGAGGAGAGAAGCGGCGCTTACTTTTTGGCGCCGGCCTTGCGTTGTGCCCGCTCAAGCGCCTTCATGCGCTGCTGATTCTTTCGGTGTCTGCGTCGCATCTCGCGATCTTTTTCCCGACCTCGTGCCATCGTCTGTCCTCCTGACGTTTCCTCGCATGAGCCTCTGCGAATCCGTCTGATTCCCGCCAAGGCTCCGCACGGATACTGCTCTCGCTTGTAGCATACTCACACCCGTGAACACAAGACGGGCGGCTTGCGGGAACGCACTGCTCGTGCTAGGATTGTAGCCCTTCAGCGCACGTTTCATGGCTTCCCGACAACTAGAAAAAATCTACGAACCCATGGCCGTTGAGGCCCGGTGGGGACAATACTGGATTGAGCAGGGCTACTTTCGCGCCGATGCCGACGCCGGGGGATCGCCCTACTCCATCGTCATCCCGCCTCCCAACGTCACGGGATCCCTCCATATCGGTCACGCGCTCAACGCAACGCTCCAGGACATCCTGATCCGCTGGCACCGCATGCAGGGTCGGAATACCCTCTGGATTCCAGGCACCGATCACGCCGGCATCGCCACCCAGAATGTGGTGGAGCGTCAGCTCATGGCCGAACAGACCACTCGGGAACAACTGGGACGGGACGCGTTTGTTGCGCGGGTCTGGACATGGAAACAGCAGTCCGGCGATACGATTCTTGAGCAGCTCAAACAACTCGGTGCGTCCTGCGACTGGTCCCGGCTGCGCTTTACCATGGATGACAGGTTGTCCAGTACCGTCCGGGACGTCTTCGTGCGGCTGCATCGGGACGGACTGATTTATCGGGGGGAGCGGCTCATCAACTGGTGTCCGCGCTGTCTCACCGCCCTTTCCGACATTGAGGTTGAACATGAGTCCGTGAAAGGCATGCTGTACCACATTCGTTATCCGCTGGCTGACGATCCTCGCGCCGGCCTCGTCATTGCCACGACCAGACCGGAGACGCTGCTCGGTGATACCGCCGTGGCCGTGCATCCCGACGACCCCCGCCACAATCGGCATATCGGGCAATCCCTTCGGCTACCGCTCACCGGACGCACGATTCCGATCGTAGGCGATGCCATTCTGGTGGATCGGGAATTCGGCACCGGCGCCGTCAAAATCACCCCGGCGCATGACTTCAACGATTTCGAGGCGGGTGAACGACACCACCTGCCCCGTCTGTCCATGTTGACCCCCCGTGGGCTCCTGAACGCCGACGCGCTTCGGGAAGCCGACGTGGAGACGGGCCTGCGGGACGCACTCGCCAACCTCCCCGTCGCCAAAGCCCGGTCCCTTGTCGTAGAAGAACTGACACGTCGGGAATTGCTGACTCATGTTGACGATCACACCATGGCCATAGGGAAGTGCTATCGCTGCAAAACCGTCGTGGAGCCGTTCCTCTCGCCTCAATGGTTTGTGAACGTGCAGCCACTGGCCGGCCCGGCCATTGCGGCGGTGGAACAGGGGCACATTCGCATTCGTCCGGAAGGATGGACGAACAACTATCTGGGCTGGATGCGCGAACTCAAAGACTGGTGCATCTCCCGACAAATCTGGTGGGGCCATCGCATCCCGGCCTGGTATTGCACCACCTGCACCCCCGAGGCGCGCGAGATTCTCAACGGCGCGGGCAGCGGCAGCATTCCGACGCAGGCCACACCAATCGTCTCCGCAACACCGCCCCGCACCTGTCCGACCTGTCAACAGGACCGGTTCGCGCAGGACCCCGATGTGCTCGACACCTGGTTTTCATCGGCTCTCTGGCCCTTTTCCACGTTGGGCTGGCCAGACAACACCAAAGATTTTCAGACCTGGTACCCGACTTCGACACTCGTCACGGGATTGGACATTCTGTTCTTTTGGGTCGCGCGCATGATTATGCTGGGCCTCAAATTCACCGGAAAGCCCCCGTTCCGCGACGTCTATATTCACGCGCTGGTGCGCGACGCCGAAGGCCGGAAAATGAGCAAGTCCAAAGGCAACGTCATTGATCCCCTGACCAAAATGTCCGAATACGGGACCGATGCGCTGCGCTTCACGCTGGCCTCGATGGCATCGCCAGGGCGGGATATTCGTCTCTCTGAAGACCGGATTGCCGGCTATCGGAACTTTGCCAACAAAATCTGGAACGCGGCGCGGTTCATGCTTATGCACGCCGACGGTCCGACGCACATGGGACCGCCCACCGACAGACCGTTCGCGGATCAATGGATTGTGAGCCGCTTGAGCCGCGTGACCGACGCCGTCAATGGCTGCCTGCGTAACTACCGGTTCGATCAGGCCGCCGATCATCTCTATCATTTTATCTGGCATGAATACTGTGACTGGTATCTGGAACTCATCAAACCGTCGCTGCAGGAGGGGGACACCGCCGCCGCCCGATCCGCGCGCGCCACGCTGTTGCACACCTTTGAACAGATCCAGCGTTTACTCCATCCCTTCATGCCGTTTTTGACCGAAGAAATCTGGCAAGCGATGCCGCACCAGGGCGACAGCATCGTCAGGCAGCCGTTTCCCGAAGCCACTCCGGCCTGGGAAAACGCCGACGCGGAACGATTATTCGCCCTGATTGAACACTGTGTCGCCACGATCAGAACCGGCCGCGCGTTGCTGGATTATGGGCCGTCAACGGTGGTGACGATCCGGATCGCGGCGAATGACCCGGATGACGTCGCGCGTTTGCACGACGTGCGACACCACATTGCGCACCTCGGTCGCGGGACGGTCTCCGTCCTCGCGCAGCAGGAATGGCCGGCCAGCCGCGTGCTGCGTCTCGTGGTCGGACGCGTGACGGTCGGCATCACGATTGAGGGCGACGTGGACCTCAAAAAATCCCTGGCGCGCATCCACAAACAAACGCAGGCCAAACAACAGGACGCCGCTCGCCTTGAACGTCGTCTGGCGTCACCGGACTTTACGGCCAAAGCCTCGCCCGAGGTCGTTCAGGAATCACAGGATCGGCTGGCCCTGCTGACCGCCGAACTGTCACTGTTTTCCAGCAGCAACCGCCAACTGCAAGACATGGTGTCTTGAGAGCCATGCCGCTCACGCCGCTTTCGCCGTCGGAACTCCGCTCGCTGGTCAAGGCCGCGCTCCGGGAAGACGCGCCCCAAGGCGACATCACCACACATGCGCTGATCGCACCCGCACTGCATGCACAGGCCGACCTGGTGGCCCGACAACCCCTGACCCTCGCGGGCCTCACGACGCTGCATACCGTGTATCACGTGCTGGATCCCGACGTCGTGGTGACGGCAACATGCGAGGACGGTGCGTCCGTGGAAACGGGACAGACGTTTGCGACGCTGCGGGGGCCAGCCCATTCCATTTTGACGGGGGAACGTGTCGCGTTGAATTTCCTGCAACATCTTTCCGGCATTGCCACGTTGACCGCTCGCTTTTGCGACGCCGTCCGTCCGTTACCCACCACGTTGCTCGATACCCGAAAAACCCTTCCCGGTCTGCGACGACTTGAAAAAGAGGCGGTCTCGCTGGGCGGCGGCGCCAATCATCGCCAGTCGCTTAGCGACGGCCTGCTCATCAAGGATAATCACCTCGTCCTGCTGGAAGCCCATGGCGTCACTCTGGCGGAGGCCTGCCAACAGGCCAGGAAACGAGGCCCGCACGGCCTGCATGTGTACGTGGAGGTTTCGACGCTTGAACAGATTGCGCAGGCGCTGGACGGCGGAGCCGATGTGCTGCTCCTGGACAACATGCCGCCGGCTCTCGTGCGGGACGCCGTGGATTTCATCAAGGGGCGGGCACGCACCGAGGCCTCGGGGGGGATGACACTGGAGAACGTGCGCGACTATGCCGCCACGGGCGTGGACGCGATTTCAATCGGCGCCCTCACCCATTCCGCCCCCGCAGTGGATATTGGGCTGGACATGAAGGCCGGGCCTGCTGAATAGATACGCATACGTTCGATCGCCATGACGGCTCCATTCATCCCGCTCACAACCGAAGATGTGCAACGCGGATTAACCACTCGACAGGTGGGCCGTCCGCTGCATCTGTTTGAAGAACTCGCCTCAACCAATACCATGGCCTTCACGCTGGCCCGCTCCGGAGCGGGCCATGGCACGGCGGTGCTCGCCGAGTCGCAAACGGCGGGCGCGGGTCGGCTAGGCCGGCAATGGGTCTCGCCGCCTCACCGCAATCTCCTCTGCTCCGTGATCCTCACCACGCCAGCCTTGCTGACACATGCGTCATGGATCCCCCTTGTCACGGGACTCGCCCTTCAGGAAGCCGCACAACGGGCCTCCGGCCTAGCTCTGTCGTTAAAATGGCCCAACGACCTGTTGTGCGCCGACAAAAAAGCGGGCGGCGTGTTGTGTGAAAGTACCGGTCACGGCTCCTCCGGCCACGTCTGCGTCATGGGATTCGGCATCAACGTCAATGCCCGGGTGACGGATTTCCCGCACGCACTTCGCTCGCTCGCCACTTCCCTGTATGAAGCCACGCGACAACGCCACGATCGCAATGCCCTGCTCGCCGCCATGCTGAACCGTTTGGAATACTGGTATGATCACATGGAGTCGGGCCACTTTGACCTTATTCAACAGGCGTATGCCGCATCCTGCGGGACGCTGGGACGGGACGTGCGGGTGTCCTATCTTGACGGACAGTCCATTCAGGGAACGGCTGTTGACATCGGAAGCGACGGGGCTTTATTGGTGTCTACCACGCAAGGGGGACATCCACGCACCGTGGCCATTCGGTCCGCAGACATTGAACACCTTCGGTAGCACGTGCGTCCCGCGTATTGAACGGCTCGTGTGGCGACCATCGCACAGGCCGCCCCGTAGCATCCAACCGGACAGGTGAGACACATGCTCCTGGCTATTGACATCGGCAACAGTCAGATTGTCTGCGGCGTCTTTGAGCGGCAGACGCTTCGACATTCCTGGCGGCTGGCCACGGATCACACAAGAACGACAGATGAATACGGCATGGCCATGACGTCGCTGATACGGGAATCCGGGATCATGCCACGGGACATTCATGCCAGCATTCTGTCCAGCGTGGTGCCGCCCATCACCCCCACGCTTGAAGCCACGGTGGAAATCTTTTTTCATCATCCCCCGCTCGTCGTGTCCTCGGACTTCCCCTTCGGCCTGATCCTCGACTATCCCAACGTTCGGGAAATCGGCACCGACCGCCTGGTGAATGCGGCGGCAGCGTTTGAACGCTATCGCACGAACCTCATCATTGTAGATTTTGGAACGGCCACCACGTTCTGCACCATCACCAAAGACGGACGATATCTGGGCGGGGCCATTGCCCCGGGGTTGCAAAGCTCGGCAGACGCCCTTCACGTCCATACGGCCAAATTACCCACCGTGGACCTGACCTGTCCGAAAAGTGTCATTGGAACCGACACCATCAGCAGTGTGCAATCCGGATTGATTTTCGGGCACGCCGGGTTGGTGGATGAACTGGTGACCCGCATTCAACGGGAAATCGGTCAATCCGCACATGTGGTCGCAACGGGCGGCCTGGCCGCGACCCTTGCGCCGGTGTCCCGCACCATTCGGGACATCCAACCGTTACTGACACTGGAGGGCCTGGAATTGCTCTTTCGCCGACGATCAGGAGAAGACAACAGCCAGGGATGACCAAGGTGGGGCGGGCGGCGAGATGTTCCACCGTCTGCCGGACATACGCCATCCCCTGATTTTTCGCTTCTTTCCCGCCTGATTTTTTTCTATTTTTTTTACGCCACGGGTTGACTTCCCCCCCCCTCGATGACTATCTGATAAAGGATACCGAGAGGAGCCGTATGGGAACACACGATCAACTACGGGAAGAAATTCTGGACGACGACACGACATTTGGCACGCCTGCAGATCATCCGGAAACTGCCGATGCTTCCCCTGAAGACAGCGAACACACTGAAGAGTCGCCACGCAATACAGAGACGGCGGCGATCAACGAGCAGCTTCTCTCAAAAACCGAGGAGTTGCACGCGCTGAATGACAAATATCTGCGCCTGGCCGCGGAATTTGAGAACTACAAACGACGGGCGCAACGCGATCACAGGCAGGCGGTTCAATTCGCCAATGAGTCGCTGTTGCGTGACCTCATCCCCACGCTGGACAACCTGGAACGGGCTATTCACTCCTGGCAGCAGGGACAGGATCAGGGCAACGTCGAAGGGCTGCTTGAAGGCGTGAATCTCACGTATAAACATTTCCTCGACACCCTGCAAAAAGCGGGCGTGACACAATTTTCTGGTCAGGGAAAGACGTTTGACCCGGCCCGCCATCAGGCCGTAGGGCAAGTCGAAACCACAGACATCCCGGAACACACAGTCGTTGACGAACATCAGAAAGGCTATGTTCTCCACGACCGGATCATACGGCCGGCGATGGTCACCGTCGCACAGCCGCCGAAAGAAGGAGTTGAATCATGAGTAAGATCATTGGCATTGACCTTGGAACAACCAATTCGTGCATCGCG
The DNA here is from genome assembly GCA_965207175.1 of Nitrospirales bacterium. Classification (GTDB taxonomy): domain Bacteria; phylum Nitrospirota; class Nitrospiria; order Nitrospirales; family UBA8639; genus Bin75. Next base: position 261,621 of record OZ242269.1, on the reverse strand, counting down.
ATCATGAGCAACGGGGAGCCGGTCGTGGTGCCCAATTCGGAAGGCGGCCGCACCACGCCGTCCGTGGTGGCTATCACGGATAAGGAGGAGCGGCTGGTCGGCCAGATCGCCAAGCGGCAGGCGATTATGAACCCCGAACACACCGTTTTTTCAGTCAAGCGACTGATGGGAAGAAAATTCAACGCCAGAGAAGTCAAGGACGCGACCAAGCGGTTGCCCTATATCATCAGTGAAGCATCGAACGGGGACGTGCATGTGAGCATTCGGGGTAAAAAGTACAGCCCCCCGGAAGTGTCCGCCATGATTCTTCAAAAAATCAAACAGACCGCCGAAGATTATCTGGGCGAAAAAGTGACCGATGCGGTGATTACCGTCCCCGCGTACTTTGATGACAGCCAGCGTCAAGCCACAAAGGACGCCGGTCAGATCGCGGGACTGAACGTGCGTCGCATTATCAACGAACCCACGGCGGCCTCACTGGCGTACGGACTGGACACCAAAAAAGAAGAACGCATTGCGGTGTACGATCTGGGCGGCGGCACCTTTGACATTTCAATTCTCGAAATCGGGGACGGCGTGTTTGAGGTGAAAGCCACCAACGGCGACACCTTTCTTGGCGGCGATGATTTCGATCTTCGAATCATTGACTGGATGGTGGAAGAATTCAAAAAAGATCAGGGGATTGATCTCAAAAACGACCGCACAGCGTTGCAGCGGCTGAAGGAAGCGGCTGAACGGGCCAAAATCGAACTGTCGTCGGCACAGGAGACGGAGGTCAATCTTCCCTTTGTCACGGCTGACGCCAACGGGCCCAAACATCTGGTGCTGAAACTCACCAGGGCCAAATTTGAGCAACTGGTTGACGACTTGATCACCCGCTCCATCGAACCCTGCAAAAAAGCTCTGGCCGACGCCGGCTTTGCCGCCAGAGACGTGCATGAAGTGGTGCTTGTCGGCGGGATGACGCGGATGCCCAAAGTCATACAGCGGGTCAAAGAGTTCTTTGGAAAGGAACCGCACAAAGGGGTCAATCCCGATGAGGTCGTGGCGATTGGCGCCGCCATTCAGGGCGGGGTGCTGCAAGGCGATGTCAAAGACGTGCTGTTGCTTGACGTCACTCCCCTCTCGCTGGGCATCGAAACGCTGGGAGGCGTCTTCACGCGCCTGATTGATCGCAATACCACGATTCCCACGAAAAAGAGCCAGATTTTCTCCACTGCAGCCGACAGTCAAACCGCCGTCACCATCCGGGTCTTTCAGGGCGAACGGGAAATGGCCAACGACAATAAACTGCTTGGCCAGTTTGACCTGGTGGGGATTCCTCCCGCTCCGAGGGGAATGCCGCAAATTGAAGTGGCGTTTGACATTGACGCAAACGGCATCGTCCACGTGTCGGCCAAAGACATGGCCACGCAAAAGGAACAATCCATCAAGATCACGGCATCGAGCGGGTTGAGCAAAGAAGAAGTCGAACAACTCGTGAAGGATGCCGAGGCGCATTCCGAGGAAGATAAACAACGACGCGAAATCGTCGAAATCCGCAACCAGGCCGATTCCCTGTTGTACGGGACGGAAAAAAACCTCCAGGATCACGGAGACAAAATTTCCGAGGAAGACAAAACCAACATTCAGGGCGCCATTGACGGCATGAAGCAAGCCATGGCAGGGGACGACATTGAAGCCATCAAAACGGCGATGCAGACCCTCACCTCCGCGTCCCACAAACTCGCGGAAGAGATGTACAAAAAGACATCGGCCGACGCGACCCCCGGAGAGGGAACCGGCGGGACCGACGGCGGAGCCGGTGATGGAGCCGCACAGGGCAACGACGAAAAAGTCGTGGATGCCGAATTTGAAGAGGTCGACAAGGAGAAATAAAGTTCGGCATGGAATACATCTCGCTTCGCGTCAGCGACATCATCAAGAAAATCAATCGGGATATTTACCTCCCAGCCATCCAACGAGAGTTTGTATGGAGTCAGGCCCAAGTTGAGCGGCTCTTTGACTCAATTATGGCTGGCTTTCCTATTGGCTCGTTTCTTTGGTGGTTAGTGGAACAAGAGAACAAAAGCAAGTGGCCTGTCTATGAATTTATTCGAGATTTCGACGAAAAAGATCCACACAATCCACCTGCAAACATGGATGGTATCACAAAAGATATCTCACTCGTCTTGGATGGCCAGCAGCGCATTACTTCTCTCTTTATAGGTCTTCGCGGAACATACAAATATTTCTACTATCGTGGGCGGAAAACAAGTCTCTACCTGAACCTGTTGAAGCCCCCTGAGGTCAACGAGGACAGCCCTGAAGAGTTAACTTATGGCTTTAAATTTAGAGAGGATGACACGCCAGACAATAAAAACCCTGAACTATGGTATAGAGTCGGAAAAATTTTGGATTCTGAAGATACCGAAGAAGCAAAGCATAAAATGAAATCGCAACTTGAGAAGTTGCCTGAAGCCAATCGGGACAATGCCAATAGATTGATTGGTCGTTTACACAATTGTATCCATACAATTTCCGTTGGGAACTACTATCATGAAAAGTCGCAGGATTACGACAAAGTTGTGCAGGTCTTTATTCGCGCGAATTCAGCGGGGAAACCGCTTGAATATTCCGACATCTTGCTTTCGACCGCAACTGCACAATGGAAGGATCTGGATGCACGCAGTGAAATCCATAACTTTACTGACTCACTCAACGATCTTGTCAGAGGAGACAACAAATTTGGCAAAGATTTCGTGCTGAAGGCATGTCTCTATCTCAGCAACCTTCCCATTCAGTACAAAATCAAAAACTTCACGAAAGACAACCTCCATGCCATTGAGGAAAATTGGGAAAACATCAAAAATTGTCTCTCGACAACAGTTCGACTTATACACTCCAGTTTTAATTTCGATGCAAAGAACATTGTCGCTCCCTTGGCACTTCTTCCGATTGCTTTCTACATCATGAATCGTGGAAATTTATCATTTGATACTTCCTCTAAAGACAAAGACGTCGAGGCCAAACTGGCCATCCGCAAGTGGTTTATTGTTTCGACCCTCAAGAACGCGTTTGGCGGTTCTTCTGATACCACGTTGACCCAACTGCGAATAAATTTGGAAGGGTGCGATAAGACAACACCGTTTCCGGATAAGCAACTATACAGATCGCTCAAAATTGAACCACAGCTTAACGAGGAAGAAATTAGTGACATCCTGCGGTATGCCTACCATGGCAGGTATACCAGGCTGGTCTTGTCATTGTTGTATCCTGATCATGATTGGACGGAAAGCACGGTTTTCCACGAGGATCATATCTTTCCTAAATCTGCATTCACGCAACCGAATTTGAAGAAACTTCGTTATGGCGAAGATAAAATTGAAAGCTACACGTCGAAATATAATCTCTTGCCTAATCTTCAACTACTGACCGCATCAGAAAACTTGTCAAAGAGCAACACCCCTTTTGATACATGGATTAAAAAGCACAATGCCATCCGCTCCAGAAACTTAATCCCCGATTTTCGAAACTATAAGCTGGATTCCTTTGAACAAGTTTTTGAGGCACGTAGCAAGCTCATTAGAGCTTCGCTAGAAGAAGTGCTAGGGGGCAGCAAAAAGACCTGATTTGGGAACTGAATGAGATGACAACCCCGAATACGAAAAGATGGCGACTGTGACCAAACGGGATTACTATGACGTCCTCGGCGTGGGCCGGGAGGCCTCCGACGACGATGTCAAGAAGGCCTTTCGAAAGGTCGCCCGTCAGTATCACCCCGACCTGCAGACAGACCAGAAGGAAAAGAAAAAATCCGAAGAAAAATTCAAGGAAGCCAACGAAGCCTATGAAGTGTTAAGCAATCAGGAACTGCGGAAGCGGTATGACATGTTCGGGCATTCGAATGGACCGCAGGGGTTCGGTGGCGCCGGGGGGCCTGATTTCGGCGGGGGCTTCGGAGACGCTTTCGGCGATATTTTCGGTGACTTCTTCGGAGGCGGCCGGGGTGGTCGCGAGCGTCCGCTACAGGGCAACGACCTGCAATACAATCTTGGACTGTCCTTTGAAGAAGCCGTTGACGGCAAAGAAGCCAAACTCAAAATCCCCCGATGGGAAGGCTGTGAGACCTGCCGCGGTACCGGCGCGAAATCGTCCAGTGACACCAAACCCTGTCCCGGCTGTCACGGCACCGGGCAGATTCGACTTCAGCAGGGGTTTTTCAGCATCAATCGGACGTGCGGGCAGTGCCAGGGAAGCGGGCAGATCATTGCCGAGCCGTGCCTGACGTGCCGTGGCCAGAAACGCGTGTATCGGGAGCGGACCTTATCGGTCACCATTCCCGCGGGCATTGAAACCGGCATGCGTCTTCGCCTGGCCCATGAAGGCGAACATGGCCTGAACGGCGGCCCCCCGGGCGATCTGTACGTCGCGATCACGGTCAAACCTCACCCGGTCTTTATCCGCAAAGGCAGTGATATTGTCGTGGAGCTGTCCATTGACATGGTCACGGCGACACTGGGCGGCAAAGTTGACGTGCAGACGCTCAAAGGAAAAACCAGCGTCAAAATTCCCGAAGGCACCCAACACGATCGCGTGCTTCGCCTCAAAGGCATAGGGGTGCCTTCCCTGAAACGACACACCGCCGGCGACCAGCTTATTCGGATCAAAGTCACCATTCCCACCAAATTGTCCGCGCGCCAACGGGAACTGTTGACGGCGTTTGCCAAAGAATGCGGGACGTCATCCGACAGTCCGGGTAGCGGGTTGTTTGAGAAAGTCAAAACCGTCTTTGAGTAGCGTGCGAATCCTCCACGTCCCCGCCCACATTCTGTAATCGGCTTCTCTCCCCTCCGTCATTCTCGAGCCTTGCTCGGGAATCCAGTTCTTCAGTAGGAAACACCAACCTGGATTCCCGCCTGCTGGCGAGAATGACGGACAAGGAGGCCGATGGCCATTCCCGCAGTGTCTTTCCCCTCCGTCATTCTCGGGGGGCATCCCCGGGAATCCAGGCCGCCATTGTCGGTGTCGTGCGTCTCTTTCTCCCCTCCGTCATTCTCGGGGCATCCCCGGGAATCCAGGCCCTCCCTTCCCTCTCATCCGTCAGGCGGGAAGCCCGCCCCCTTTAGCCATCCCCGCCCCCCGCCACCGGCGGCATCCATTATCCTGGCGCAAGTCCTGCGCAAAGAAGATCGGATGAACGGGGTTGATTCAGCACGTCACGGAACTCGGCGACGGCATGTTCTGGAGCGAAACCGCCACGCTGGCGGCGCTGACCATCCTGCAACATCGTTTGGGGAATTGGGGAGAGGGAAATAGCTTACGACTACGGCGCGACAATTTTCAGGATGGCTCCGCCATGACCCACGGCCCACCCGATGTCGAAGTCGGGAAAGGACAGACCGTACAGGCTCAACGGTTCGGGGAGTTCCGGCTCCTGCCACGTCAGGCCGGCGTCGGTCGTGTGGAGAAACGCACCTCGCTCTCCAATGATCCACCCCGTACGAAACCCCGCAAAGCTGACTTTCAAAAAATCCGGCGGCCGGAAACAGGGAGACCCGCATTGCATGGTGCGATCAACCCATTGGTCCCCGCCGGTAATCGTTTGAAACATGGCGCCCTGGGATCCGACAACCCAACCGCTGGCGGCGTCCATAAAGTGCAAATCGAAAAACGTGGTGGCGCTGTTGACGGGCTGCCGCGTCCACCTGGCTCCTCCGTCCCGCGTGAACAGAATCGTCCCCAGCGCGCCGACCGCCCACCCTGTTTGCGCGTCAAAAAATTGCACCCCGAACAAATCAGCCGATGTCGAACTGTCCTGATCCTCCCACGTCGTTCCGCCGTCTGCGGTATGCAGGATGGTTCCCCGGCCACCGACAATCCATCCTTGAGAGGCGCTAAAGAACGACACGTCATAGAGCGTGGCGCTCACCCCGGCCGCCTGACGGCGCCAGTGTTTCCCGCGATCGTTCGTGTGGAGAATGGTCCCGTTGTGTCCGACGATCCACCCGTGTCGCGCATCCGCAAACGCAAGACCCGTCAGGAGAGACGAGGTCAGGCGAGGGGTCTCCCGCCAGGTTTCGCCACCATCTTCCGTGTGCAACACCAGCCCCCCGGCGCCGACCACCCAGCCTTCGCGCGGACTCACAAAAAACGTGTCAAGGAGCGTGGCTTTGGTTCCGCTGTTCTGTATGACGGGTGTGCGCGTTTCCGCACCGGCCTGCGCGACGGCAAGGGAAAACAGTCCCGCGATCATCAGCACAGGGAGAGCGGTCGCAACAAACACAAGGGACAATCGAACGAGCAATGGAGGTGGGGCGGAGACAACGAACACCAATTAATTATCCTGTGTGTAATCGTGGAAATACTCTTTGTGCGGCAACCCTCGCGGGAGAATTTTAAATGCCCCGGCCACCGCGCTCACCCAGCGCTTCTGCGAACAACATCGGCCGTTGTCGAGCATGTCCCAGGATCCCCGACGCACGACCAGTTCCCCTTTGGTGGGGTCCGCATAAAATCCTTCGGGATGTCCAAACCCGAACACATGGCGCCGAGGCACACGAACGGTGATTTTCGTATCCGACCAGGACAGCACAGTGGCCGCCATCCCGTTGACCATGACTTCCGTGCGGGAAACATCGGATCCCAGGCGATAGTTTTTCCAGTCATGGGCGTCGGTATTCAGTTCCAAACGCGTCGCCTCGGCGATTTTCAGAAACTCGCCGAATCCGTTCCCCCGAATGGTCACGATTTCGTCAATCCCGGCTTCTGCGGGCGCGTAGGATGTCACGCGGGACGTCATCACGGTAAACGAACCCGCTTCAAACGCCACGACGCCGCGTTGCTGACAGCATGTCCCGTCGGCATTGGAAATCGTGGCGCCACGCTTCACCACAACAGGCCCGGATGTGGCGCTGTAGGGCACCCACACGTTGATTTCATTATCCTGCCATCGGTGAATAATGGCGGGCACGCCGCCGATTTCCACCCGATTCTGGCCCGGATCAAAATCAAACGCATACGCCGTACTCCCCGACTCGGAGAACACGCCGAAATGCTCCCCTTGAATGCGCACCAGGGTTCCGATGGGACCACGGTCGGGAAACAACCGCTCAACCCGTGGTTCCACAACCTCAAAATGCCCCAAATGCCTCGTGCGGCCGTCCCGTTGAAACGTGACGGGACCGCTTACCGCGTTTAAGGGCACATGCACCACAATGGTGCGTTGAGACCATTGCGCGATCGTCACCGGTTTTCCCCCGATGGCAATGGCGTCCTGCTTCCCCTGGGAATCGCCGAACCGTTGCCCACTTAGCACGATCTTGGTTCCAATGGGACCCGTTACCGGCACAAACGACACGTTGGGAATCAGGGCAAGTGGCACAGCATTACTGTCAGCATATTCGACTGGCGCACAGCACGACCCGTCCGGCAATGGATCGGAGGACGCAAGTTGAACCACCACATCGCCCGATTCGGCATTAGCCGGAATTTTGACCGCAATGCTTGACGGCCGCCATTTCCGGATTTCAGCCAAAATGCCGCCGATGACAACGCGGTTCACCCCAAACATGGTATTGGGGTCGCGAGAACCCGCCGTGTTCCCAAAATGTTCGCCCTCAATAACGAGTACCGATCCGGGTTCGGCCTCCGACGGAATCAACCTGGCAATCTTTACCCGTTGAATGGTAAATCGTCCCGCAATCGTGGTGCCATTGAGGCCCGACACCGTCACGTCCCCGTCCGTCGCCCGCAACGGAACCTTGACCAGCACCAGATCGGGTTCCCAGAGTTGAATGAGCGCGGGCGTCCCGTTGAATAACACGCGATTCTCCGCGGTCGACACAAAGAGGCCAAAGTCGGCCCCTCCAATCGTCACCGTGGTGCCCGGCGGTCCCGCCTCCGGGAACAATTCACCGGCCTGCGCAAGAGACGCCGCGCCACAGAGACACAGCCACGCGAATGCCCCGCGTCGTATTACAGAAAACACCCATCCCATCATGTGCTTCAATTGGTTAGAACTGATACTTGAAGTTGAGGCTCACACCCCAGAATTCAAGGTCATCCGTCGCGAACGAGTATCGCACCCGCGCACTGCGAGGATCGTCCGGATTGAGAGAATTGGTGGAATCGTGACTGCGGAGTTGGGCATATTCATCGCTGTCCTCGAATTCGCTGAACCCTGCCCATCGGAGCTTGAGGCCGACGCTAAAAGGCTCGCTGATCCGATAATCCAGGCCGGCAATCGCCTGATACCCAAACAACGCCTCCGATAAATTGCCCCTGCCAATGGTGGTCGTACCAGCCAAGTTACCCTTCAGAGAATCCAGTTTGTCCTGATCGAACCCTTCATTATCGAATGTGCTGATGTCGCCGGGATTACTCGACCGGGCAAAGCGACTGGAGTAATCAAGCGATACTTGCGAAAGCCCCACTCCAACCCCCAGATACGGCGTCCACCTCGATTTCGAGGTAAAATCGTAGTACAGGTTGACGAAGAAGTTGTGCGACGACACGTCATCAATCGCCTCTTCAGACACACTGATTTCCTGTTCAATCTTTTCGTCTGGGCCGCCCGGAAACCTGGGTTCGCTCGCATCTTCATAGATAGTGTTGCGGTGAAAATATTCCCACTCGGCCCTGAAATTCCCCCAGCGATACCCCAAAGCCAGTCCCGCCAGCATCCCCGTGCCGCCACCAAACTTATTCGACCATTTCTCCTCTCCCGTGGAACAATCATCCGGACTCTTCGTTGAACCAAAAAACTGGTCGCAGGTGGTCGGATAATCATTATCCGAACTCGCCGTGTCCATCTCCGGAGCGATAGCCACACCCAAATCCATCCCCATGTACCACCCATCCTTGGCCAAAACATGACCAGGGACAAACACGAACACCACGCCAACCAGCACACCCACCCACCGTTCATACATTCGACGTCGCATCTTCTTCTCCATCACGAATTGAATGAACCCGCCTTGACGTCACGGGGAACAGGCACACGAAAAATGGGAAAAGGAGCAAGTTCGTACCGAGACATGCCGCGAGCCACCAATGTCGATTTGGAACGTAACAGGGCGTTTTTTCCTTGTCAACGCCCTTGCGCCTCCGCCTCACCGGACAACAGTTGGACGATCAATTCAAGCTCGACGGGAACGCCCATGGGCAAGGCAACCACCCCCACAGCCACGCGGGCATGGCGGCCAGCCTCACCGAAAATCCCGACCAGCAAATCGGAGGCACCGTTTATCACAGAGGGTTGCTCGACATACCCTTCACGGGACGCCACGTATCCCGTCATCTTGACGATGCGCCGTACCCGGTCAAGCGAACCCGCGGCGTGACGAATCGTCGCCAGGGCATTGAGCAGCGCCAACTGCGCGGCTTCATACCCTTCTTCCCCGGACACGTCACGACCCAAGGTTCCCCGAAAGACGGGGCGCCCTTCACGAGTGGGGAGCACGCCGCTGACAAACAGCAGATCGCCCACCTGCACGGAGGGTACGTACGCGGCAATCGGCAAGGGAGGCTCCGGCACGGTGAAACCCAGTTCGCTGATGCGGCGTTCAAAAGACATGATACCGGACGATTACGAGGAACGACGATGGTGACGCACCTGATACTTCCTCACGGCGCGCTTATGTTCGGCAAATGTCGCGGAAAACTCATGACTGCCGTCATTGCGGGAGACGAAATACAGATACTTGACGGACTCGGGATAGAGGGCCGCGCGAATCGAGGCCTTTCCCGGATTCGCAATGGGACCGGGGGGCAAGCCCCGGACATGGTAGGTGTTGTACGGACTCTCAAACAAGAGATCATTTTTGCGCAGGTCGCCGTCAAATTCATGTAACGCGTAAATAACGGTGGGATCACTTTGCAACGGAATCTTGCGTCGCAGCCGATTATGAAACACTCCGGAAATCAGGGCGCGCTCATCGGATCGGGCGGTTTCTTTTTCTATCAACGACGCCAACGTCACCGCCTGGTGCAGGGAGAGACCCAATGCCTCGGCGCGCGCGCGGTCGTCCTCCGTCACGATTTGCCTGAACCGGGACACCATGGCCTGAATCATCACTTCCGGTTGCATGTGACGCGCAAAAAGATACGTGTCCGGAAAGAGATAGCCTTCCAGGTCATTGACGGACAGGGACAGCGTGTGAATAAACGCCGGATCTCTGGTTAACCGGATATACTCCGCACGATCCACAAGCTGTTGCTCATGCAGTAAATCGGCAATCTGTTTCGCCGAAAAGCCTTCAGGAATCGTCACCGTGTATAGTCTGACCTCGCCACTGGAGAGCTTGCGCAGGATCCTCAAGGGGGCCATACCCCCGTGAAATTCATATTCTCCAGGCATGATTTTGCGATCCAGTCCTCCCAGCCAGCCTACCAGGACAAACGCCCACTGATTCTTAATCATCCGATGCGCTTGCAGGCGTCGCGCCGTTTCAGAAAATGACTCGCCTTCGGCAATCTCCAGCACGACCACCTGTGAGGCCTGCCCCGCCGGCTGCAGTTGACCCAGACACGCAAAGAAACCGCCAAGCCCGAGCAGGAGCAGACCCAAGACCAAGGCACGGCGCCTGACCGACCATAGACGACTCACGACGCCCGCACCTCGACTAATTGAAACACTTTTTCAAGGGCCTGCTCCAATTTTTCGGGATTGTTCCCCCCGGCTTGCGCCATGTCGGCACGCCCCCCGCCTGACCCATCAACTTCACGGGCCATTTCCTTGATCAACTCACCGGCTGGCAATTGTCCGGTCAAGTCTTTGGACACGATCACCAGTAACGACACCTTCCCATCCGCCGCGGAGCCAAGCGCGATCACGCCTTTGGGCGTCTTGCTCCGCACGTTGTCGGACAACAGCCGCAACTCCTGCATGGACAAACCCTGAACCTGCTGAACGTGTACGTGAATGCCGTGAATCGTTCGAACACGGGCATCACCGCCCACGCCATTCTGATCCAGCATGGTCAGTTTGAGCCGTGCGATTTCGCGTTCCTGTTCTTTCAGCACGGCAACCAGTTTCCGGGTTTTCGGCACGACGTCCGCCGGACTGCTTTTCACCAACCCGGCTAATTCTCTGACCTGGGCCTCGGCCTGTCTCCCGTACGCCAACGCCCCTGTGCCTGTCAGCGCCTCCACGCGCCGCACCCCGGCCGCGACCCCGCCTTCGGACACAATCCGAAACGAACCGATTTCTCCCGTCTGCAGGCAATGCGTTCCCCCGCAGAGTTCCTTGCTGAACGCACCGATATCCACTACCCGCACCCGTTCACCGTATTTATCGCCGAAAAACGCCAGAGCGCCAGCCTGCATCGCCTCCTGAATCCCCATGTCGCTGGTCTGCACATGCCGGTTGGCCAACACGTGAAGAGTGACCAGCGATTCCACATCTTCCAGATCCCGGACGCCCAGCGGCTTAAAGTGCGAAAAATCAAAACGTAACCGATTCGGGGCGACCAACGAACCAAGTTGTTTCACATGCGGCCCCAACACTTCGCGAAGTGCCGCGTGCAGCAGATGGGTGGCCGTATGGTTTCGCGCCGCGCCATGACGGGTCACGGCATTGACCGTGGCAACCATCGGTTCGCCCGTTCGGACGCGACCGGCGATCACCGTGCCTTTATGCAGAACAAACTTCCCGCGCACTTTGGCGGTTTCCTGAATCTGAATCCGACCGTCGGGACCCGCAAACGTGCCCTGATCCCCCACCTGTCCGCCGCCTTCAGGATAGAATGGGGTCGCATTGACCACCACTTCCACCTCATCCCCTTCACGCACTTCATCCGTCAGACGCTGACCCGTGAGCATGGCTTGGATCACGCTCTCTGCGTGCAGTGCCTGATACCCGAGAAATTCCGTGGGAGGAATCCGTTGCACAAGCTCGGTGATGACGGGCCGCTCGCCTTCCACGGCAAACGAGGCGGATTTGCGCGCCCGGTTACGCTGTGCGTCCAACGCGAGATGAAACCCCTTCAGGTCGGCACCCAATCCATGTTCACGGGCGGTTTCTTCAATGAGATCCAACGGGAAGCCATACGTGTCGTATAGTTTGAAGATGCTCTGCCCGTCCAACGACCCGCGAAGGCCGGCTTTGGCGTCCTTCACCATGCCGTGCAGAATCGGCAGCCCATGGTCCAACGTGCCGAGAAAGCGTTCTTCCTCGCCTTTGACCGCTGTGTGAAGCGCCTCGGTCGCATGCGTCAGTTCGGGGTACACGCCTCCCATCTGTGTGACCACGGCGTTGGTCAAGGCATACAGAAAAGGCTCGGCGACACCCAGGAGCCGGCCGTGCCGTGACGCCCTCCGGACGAGACGACGCAACACGTACCCGCGACCTTCGTTGGAGGGAAGCATCCCGTCCGCAATCATAAACGTGATCGCCCGCAGATGGTCGGCAATCACTCGCACCGAACGATCAGCGGATGGATCATCGCCGTACGCACAGCCCACGCGGTCGGCGATGCCGGCGATCAACGGCAGAAACAGATCGGTCGCATAATTGCTGTCCACGCCCTGCACTGCGGCGGCCAGCCGCTCAAGCCCCATGCCGGTGTCAATGCTGGGTTGGGGCAGAGGATGCAGACGCCCATCCGCGTCACGGTCGAACTGCATGAACACAAGATTCCAGATTTCCATATACCGGTCGCAATCGCACCCCACCGCACAGGCGGCCTGTCCACATCCGAGCGCCGCGCCCTGGTCAATGTAAATTTCCGAACAGGGACCGCAGGGGCCCGTCTCGCCCATTTGCCAGAAATTCTCCTTGTGACCGAGCCGAACGATTCGGGACGCGGGCACACCGATTGTTTTCTCCCACAGGGCAAAGGCTTCCGCGTCGTCCTGAAACACCGTCACCCACAAGCGGTCGGCCGGCAGACCGAGTGTCGCGGTCAGATAATCCCAGCCGTACCGGATGGCGTCCTCTTTGAAGTAGTCGCCGAACGAGAAATTGCCCAGCATCTCAAAGAAGGTGTGATGGCGGCGGGTCACACCGACGTTTTCCAAATCATTGTGTTTCCCCCCGGCCCGCATACATCGCTGCACGGAAACAGCACGAGTATAGGATCGCCGCTCTTCCCCCAGAAACACCCGTTTGAACTGGTTCATGCCCGCGTTGGCAAAGAGAAGCGTGGGGTCGGCTTGAGGAATCAGGGGAGCGCTGGGAACCACGGTGTGGCCGTGGCCCTGAAAAAAATCGAGAAACGACTGACGAAGTTCATGTGTGCGCAGGGGCATGGAAGGATCAGATTCCGGCTTCGTGGCCATCACTCAACGCTGTCATGTGCTCACTCCCTGCGGACTCTTCTGTCTTGAGCGCCAACAGTCCAAGAATCGGACCCAAATCGATGGCGAAAGCCATCCCGTAAACTTCGTTCGCGGAATGGGATTATTCATCCACGATGTATCGGGGCAGGGAGCATTGAGGAGCTCACGGACCTGACGCAATTCAGGCATCGGTTCGACCGAAAGCGAACCCTGCCGTGTCACCCACTTCACACAACCTGCTTCTTGAATAGATTTCACACAGTGATTGGTCATGCAACAATCCATCGCAACATAATCCAAGACGAACTGATGATTGCCGCGCGCCCATTCTTTGGGTGCCTCCGAAGACTCCATGAGCTTCTTTTGAGCAAGACCAAATCCCTCGGCGACTTTCGAAAGCCCAACCGGAAACCCTCGTTGGACGAAAAACTGAAACATGGGATCGTAGAGATCAAGCGCGATGTCTCGTGCCAATGCAACATCTTTTGCTGCCACTCCCAGCCAACGCAAATCGAAAGACAGCCCGTTCCATGCGCATACATGCGCGCCCTCACGTTGCCACTCCCGGAGCCGGCGCAACATATCATGCGCGGTCACAGCATCCAAACACCTCGCCGGACGCCCGGTATCGTCCCTCGTCACCCAATGCTCGGTGTGCCCTTCGTCATGACGAACCGCCGCCGCGCAAGAGATGTCAAAAGGACCGTATTGGTCCAGGTCTTCCTCTGGCAAAAGATCAAAAATATTGGCAATCTCAATGTCAAAGGCAATGTACTGCGGGGCTGGGCCAGACTTCATTGATTGTCCTTGGTTGCGCCTTTGTCCGTCGCCGGTTTTTTCGCCGTGGGTGCGGTCACCGCAGGCGTTCTCGCAACGGGCAGTCCCGCCTGTTCGCGAATCTGTTTTTCGATTGTGTTGGCAATGTCGGGGTTCTCCTTGAGAAACGTTTTGACGGCCTCGCGGCCCTGGCCCAGCCGCTCATCCTTGTACGAATACCACGCGCCGGCTTTATTGATGATTTTTCGGTCAACCCCAAGGTCCACCAGCTCGCCGACTTTGGACACACCCACGGCAAACATGATGTCAAACTCGGCTTGCCTGAACGGCGGCGCGGTTTTGTTTTTGACCACCTTGACGCGCGCCCGACTCCCGGTCACCTCCTGCCCATCTTTGATTGACTCAATGCGCCGAATGTCCAGACGCACCGAGGAATAAAACTTCAGGGCATTGCCGCCCGTGGTGGTTTCGGGATTGCCGAACATGACTCCGATTTTCATCCGAATCTGATTAATGAAAACCACCGTGGTCATGGATTTGGAAATGGCCCCGGTCAATTTGCGAAGAGCCTGTGACATCAGGCGGGCCTGAAGTCCCATGTGCGAATCACCCATTTCACCTTCAATCTCGGCACGAGGGACCAACGCGGCGACGGAGTCCACGACGACCAGATCAATCGCGCCGCTTCTGACCAGCGTCTCGGCAATCTCCAGGGCCTGTTCCCCCGTATCGGGTTGGGCCACCAGCAGATCATCGGTGCGCACCCCCAGTTTTTGCGCATAGGACACGTCCAGCGCATGTTCCGCGTCAATGAACGCCGCGGACCCGCCGGCTTTCTGCGCTTCCGCGATGACATGAAGGCACAACGTCGTCTTCCCCGAGGATTCCGGACCGAAAATTTCCACCACGCGACCCCGCGGCAACCCGCCAATCCCCAAGGCGATATCCAGAGACAACGACCCCGTGGAGATGGCCGGGACATCGGCCGACAGGTCGTCAATGCCCAATTTCATAATCGAGCCTTTTCCAAATTGTTTTTCAATCTGGGTCACGGCCAGTTCCAGCGCTTTCTTTTTCCCTTCGTTGTCTCCGCCTCGTTCACTCATAATCCCCCCTCACAACCGGCAAATATGACAAGTTTTATGTGATTGACAACCCTCATCCATACGGTGTTCGTGGCTCGTCTTGTGTCTTGAGCGCAGACGCCCGGCTCATGCTTGTGAACCAGACGCTCCCGTTGTGACCATCGTAGCTGAACCACGCGAACAGGCCAACAATTTTTTATCGCATGACCAGGGGGAACCACCGCCATGCCTCTCCCGCTCATGCATCCAATGCCACGTCCCATAATCTGGTATAGACCGACCCGCTTGGACGGCGCTCGCTTTTGAACAAGGCGACCCGTTCAACGGAAACCCGACCGCAGGCGACAGGGGGCGTGAACACTCCCGACACGTCGAGCGTTCGCCCAACATCACGGTACGCTCGTTGAACGCGCGCCACGGTCAGATGCGGGTGAAACGGTTTCTCCTCTTGAGGAAACCCCAACGGAACGACCGCCGCCTCCACACATTTGACCAACGCGGTGAGCGCGTCCAGATCTCCCCCCACCCCGGCCCACAACACACGGGGGGCACGCATATTGGGAAACGCGCCGACCCCTCTGATGTCCAGGTCAAAGGCGGGCCGTGTCGAAACCGCCCGCTCGACCGCCCGCCGAATCTCGTCGACCCGGCTTTCGAGTGTCTCCCCGAAAAACTTCACCGTCACATGCAGATTGTCGGGCTGAACCCATACCAAAACATCCGACAGCATGGCCAGCGCGCGCGCAACCCGTTGTGCCTGTTGTGCGAGGGCCAATCGCACGGCAGCCGACAACTCCACCGCCAAAAATGTTCGAATCGCCACGGACGCACTCCCGCAAACGCCTCTCAACCCTCATCAATCGGAAGGTCGTACAACCACCGCCGCAACACATCAAGGGCCCCCTGCGACGAGCGCAGTGTAATGGTTTGCCGGTCCCCGTGAAAGCGGAATTGTGTTGTCAGCGATTGTTTCGGCGTGGCCAGCCCGACATACACCACCCCGACTGGCTTGCGCGGTGTCCCACCGGTTGGTCCGGCAAGACCCGTCACGCTCAACCCGACGTCCGCCCTGCTTCTCGTGCGTATCCCCTCGGCCATGGCCCCGGCCACCTGCGCACTCACGGCCCCATGCTGTTTCAGCATCGCGTCAGCCACCCCCAGCAAGTCCCTCTTCGCGCCGTTGCTGTAACACACCACGCCCCGGTCCACGTAGGCCGAACTGCCGGCCACCGACATGAGGCGATGCCCGATCAGTCCGCCGGTACAACTCTCGGCCACGGCAATCGTGAAGCCCCGTTCCCGCAGACGCTGCCCGACAATCGTTTCCATGGACTGTCCGTTGTCGGACACGACATAATGGCCCAGGAGGCCGCACACGTCATCCCCCACTTTCTTGAGCGGGACCCGACGAGGCTTGACCGCCCGCGATGCTTCGGGATCATCCCTGCGGCTGGTCCGGGTCGTCGCTGATCGCACAGAGGTGAGTGACACCGACACGCCGAGCGGGGACGCTTGCAGGCCGAGACGCAACGGGCCGCCAACGGGCACGATCCCCCGAAGCCGCATGTCAATCTCTCCTTCGGCAAGTCCAAAGGTCTGAATCGTCCGTGTCTGAATAGCCGGCCCCAACAGACTGTCCCGCCGGAGAATCGGCAACACCGCCGAAGTCATCATCCTGCGGGCCTCATGACTCACCCCGGGAAGGCAAACGATGCGGCAGCGTTTCCACCGCAACGCAAAGCCGGGCGCCGTTCCGACAGGGTTGTGAAGCAGGATGGATCCGACGGGCAACAACGCCTGCCGACGCTGGTTTTCGGAAACGGGCCGTGCGGCTGATTGCAAGCGGGCTTTGATCGCGTTGAGAGCCTGCGGACGAAGGCGTAACGACTTGCCGGTGACGGCGGCCACGGCTTCACGGGTGACGTCATCAACGGTCGGACCAAGACCGCCGGTGATCAGCACGAGCCGCGCCCGCGCGGCGGCATGGGCCACAGCAACGCCCACGTCGTCAACATGATCCCCCACCACGGACTTGAACCGGACTTCAATCCCATGCCCGGCCAACCACTCGGCCAGGAACACAGAATTGGTCTCCACTCGTCCTCCAAGAAGCAGCTCGGATCCCACCGCAATGATTTCAGCCGTGCGTAGTACGATCATGCAAAAGCAAGTCCAAATCACCACAGCCTGGCAGGGTCACCGTTCCCGTTTCTGGCGATCGTGGCGCCGCGCGTTCGTCCTGCCAGGTCTCCACTGTCCGCCGGTGACGATGCCCCCACCCGCGCGCAAACGTTCCCACCGACCGGAACACCCTGTCAACCTCCGCTACGTTGACAACGCCGCCTGAAAATTGATAGATAAGCGGATTCACGAGCCGCGTACGTTACGTCTGTCACGGAGGAAGTTGCATGGCTGAAGAAGCACAACCGGCCAAACGTCAATACGTCAATTTCAGCTTTTTCAAAGTGGATGCCGCGTGGCGGCGTCTCCCCGTTGCGGAACGGCAAGCCGGGAAGCAGGCATTTATCCAGGCCATAGAGAAATTTTCCGGCACAATCATCGTTGTGCCCTACACGACCGTCGGCATTCGCGGCGACTGCGATTTTCTACTCTGGCGCATTACCTACGAACTTGAACTCTTTCAGGAACAAATGTCCATGGCATTGGACACCGGACTCGGGCAGTATCTGACGAACCCCTATTCGTACCTCTCAATGACAAAACGTTCGGTGTATGTGGACCACCATGAGCATGAAGGCCAGGAAAGCCGCCGCCTGAAAATTGTTCCCGGCCGCAGCAAATACATTTTTATCTATCCCTTTGAGAAAACCCGCGAGTGGTATCTCCTGACCAAGGCCGCCCGACAGGGGATGATGGATGAGCACATTGAAATCGGCCACAAATATCCCTCGGTGAAACTCAACACGACCTACTCCTTCGGCCTGGATGATCAGGAATTCGTGGTCGCGTTTGAAACCGATCATCCCGAAGATTTTCTTGATCTTGTCATGCACCTCCGCCAGGCGGAAGGCAGCCGGTACACCAAGCGCGACATCCCCATCTTCACCTGCATCATGAAGAACCTCAAGGAAACCCTGGATACTCTCGGCGGGTAATTCCGCCTTCCGTCCGAAAGCGCGCGGACGATTCCCGCTCCGCGCCGCTTGAGCCGGCTGTTTTGCTTCCCGTTCCTCATGGGCGCCTGTCGCGTCGTTGCCCAACCATCGCGGCGCCGCTATCGTGAACGGATCATGCGACCGCAAAATTTGTCGCCTCTCCTGCCAGCCCCCTTCATCAAAGAAGCGTTGCTCTCCGTCCTGGTCCCCGCTCAACACCGTGAAACGGCAGTGACCTGGTGACGTTTTTGACAGAACCGGGACTGGTGTGTTATCCCGACGCGTAGCATGGTGAGGCCCATGGACAACATCGGCGATCAGGAAAAGGACAGCCTGTTTGTGTATCGCCATCCCGATGGCGCGATCACGCTTTATTCAGATACCGAATGGGCTGTTGAGCGAGGCATGAAACCGGAAGACCTGTACGAGGTGGCCATTCCCCGCAAACTGTATGCCGAAGGGACGATTCAGGATGTCCGTGAATATGTGGCTCGCTATCTGGAAGAGCACAACGAACAACCCTCGTAACGGTTGACGACCCCGATGACAACTGCGGTCACCACTCACTCTCCCCTGACATCCGAACACATTGAATCGGTGGTGGAAAGCCTTTCGGTCCAAAGCCGGGTGATGATCCGTCTGCTCCTGCTTCAGTATCTTGAAGTGCCCAGGGAGGACATTCAATTTATCGCGGAAGATCAGCCCGACTCCCGTTTTCTGGCCGGTGGACAACCCCTGATCAAACAACATGCGGTCGCCGCCGTGGTTGAAATCACGGACCGCATCGCACAGTACAGTCGGTTTTTTCGTCAAAAACGGGAACGGCCGTGGCTCCAGATCGAATGTCTGAAAAAGCAGATGGCACTGACCGAAATCACCATTACAGCGGCCGAGGGGCTCCTCGCGTCCAGGTTGCACGTGGAACCGTCCGTAATGCAGGACTACAAGAAAACCGCCATGGTCGCACTACTGAAACCGGAAATCCGGCGATTGGAACGCGCATGGGAACAGGAAACCATCGAGGAAGGCGAGTATCATCGGCAACGGTTGCTCATTGAGTATCAGGCCCTGCTCCGGCGGCGGGAAAAACAGCGAAGACGGCGCTACAACGCCGACCTTGAATTTGAACGTTCGGGCGTTTCCCCGTTGCGGGATCACGAAATCGCCCATATCTGGGGCATCCCGATGGGGAGCCTGGCCGCGAGAAAAGTCAAGGCGTTGACGCAATACCTCACCGCTCTTCAAACCCGGCTTGATCAAGAGCGGGGGGCATCCGACCCACCGCATGGGCAACAGGATCTCTGGAGAGAAACGATTCGCGTCCTGTTCAAAAAGCCCTGCCACCGTTCGGTGGTCAGCTTCATCCCCGGCATTGAGCGAACGGAAGAGGCCTTGATCGAAAAACTCACGATGTTTGCGGACGGGTCCATGCCCGAAGCGGTCGAGTCAAACTTTTGGCCATTGATCACCCGCATTCATGACAGCGAGCACAGCGGCCCCTGGGACAACCATGCCAGATCCATCTTTGCCCTCCAGCGGTTATTCGCGATTCAGGCCGATTCCGAACCCACGCTGGACGAACTCGAAGACATGCTCCTCAAAGCCACGAAGCCGAAGTCGAAAGATGAGGACCTCCCGGCCCATCAACCCGATGAGTCGTCGCCCGCCCTTAGCGAACAGGCCCAGGGTGTGCTGAATGCCTTTGCCGGCGAGATTGACGACAAGCGTAGCTGACAAAGCATAGAAGCGGCAAAGAAAAAGCAAGACATCACGTGGCGGTGTAGCTCAGGTGGTAGAGCAGCGGACTCATAAGCCGCGGGCCGGGGGTTCGAGACCCTTCACCGCCACCATTTTTCACGGCAGAAACCGAACAGTCTCTCATTGCGTAGCCCAAGCCGTCGCACACCCGACCCCAAAAACCCGCCGCCGAATTGATCGCTATCGCTCACCTGTTGATTCGGCGTAATAGGCCTCCAGCAGGGCGCGTCGGTCATCATCCATCATCACAATCTGACGTTGATCGTAGGTGTTCGCCCAGTACAGATAGCGGAAATTTCCGGCGCAACGCCCATATTCAATGTGCCGTTGCCGTCCATCCGTCTCCTCGTTGGTCTGCTCTCGCACCATCACTCGTTCCGGAAGCGTTCGCCACACATGTTCGGCGGCAGGCCCGTGGTGTTCATAGACGGGCGCCTCCTCCGGCGCGCCGTTCACCGGTTCTGGCCAGACACGGGTGAGTCGGTTCTCCGGCGACGCAGGGAGCGAGGCGGATTGTCCCTCCTGGAGTTCATGCCTCACCAGATCCACCATCAAAGGCTGGAGGGCCTGCACGCCAAGCATCAGTCCTTCGCAGACCCCGCGAATCATAAAGCGCACGTAGCATAACCCCCCGCCCGTTCGGCCTGTTTCGTACCGCGCGTCATCTGTCACCCCGTTCACAGCCACGGCTCCCGGACGGACATCGTCTTTCGGCAACCTGGCATACACAAAATCCACCAACGCCTGTCCCTGGCAACGGTACAGGCTCTGTTGAAGATCCTGTTTCACGTCTTCGTCGAACACCGAAGACGCACACGATGACCCGTGCTGCATCACGTACAACGGCCCCTCTTCCACCGATTCCCCAAGTTCGGCATACGTCAGAAACCGCGGCCTTTCGACGGGAACAAACCCTCTGGCTTCCAACGCTCGCTGGAACAACACCCGTCGCCCCGCATGCACCGCCTTTTCAAAGAGGACGACTCTGCCCGACGGAGCCAGCGCCTGTGCCACACGATCAAGACGAGAACCGATGCCCGTCCGCTGTTCCAGACGTCGCTGTTGTGGTGTCTCCCTGTCGCGTTCAAAGGTTGACCAGTTCCGACTCGGAAGCCCGGGGTCGGATTCCGACTGGAACAGGGCTTGCGTGGCCACCACGGTGTCGAAGTTCCGGGGAATCTCCTGTTGCGACACGTCGCAATGCTGAAAATGCACGTTATGGAGACGCGACGATTGCGCGAACCGCCGCGCCGCTTCAAGCGATTGCAAAGACCGATCAATGCCCAGAAAGACGACGTCCGGGAAACAGGCGGCATACCAGGTCGTGAGAATCCCCACCCCGCACCCCACGTCCAGAACGCGACGCGCGCCCTTCAGCACATTCGCAATCTCGGGAGCCAGCGTCTGGTAATAGCCGTATCGCTGGCTATGCAACATCGGCAGCACATCGGGCGCCGCCGCCAGATCATAAAATTCCACATCCGCGTCAGGCCCTCCTTCGCGGTGTCGTTGCGCCGTGCGCTGAAGCAGTCGAAGACGGTCGCCGGCCAGCGATTGCCGTTGCCAGATGTCATAGGATGATTCATCAGACCATTGGCGCAACCCCCATTGCGCCAGATGCTGCTCAATGGTCACGACAGGCATGGTGAGGACGGGAGTCGGACAGGCGGTTGGATATGGAACACAACAACACCGCACACACGATGGCAAGAGCGCGGCATGGCGATCAACCGGGGCGGCCGCCTAAAATTTCTCGGACAACATCATGGCGTCCTGATACGTCTGCGGCACGGGATGCGGCTCCCGCAACTGACCGGTCCCGAACCCCACGTATTTCTCGGCCATCAGGGCCTGGAGGGTCAGCGGCCCCCGCACGGGGACATGCGAGACGTTCACACCCAGTTCTTCGCCCAAATCCATTTGCGGTCCGGCATGTAACCGCGTTGAGGCATTGACCAACACCGCGCTGGAATCCACTTCCCGGACAAAGCGCATGGCCGTTGCATAATTACGGGTGACAATGGTATCGGCATGTCCCGGTGCAACGGCCGCAATATGTGCAATCCCTTCGTCCAGATCCCCGACAACTTTCACGCCCAGCGTCAACGCCTGTCTCTTCTCCTCCCAATCGGCGTCAGTGGCCGGTTGAATGCCTCTGTGCCCTGTCATTTCCATGATGCCCATGAGAGAAATGGTTTTGGGACAACCAATGAGATCAACGGTAAATTCACTAAGCAATCGGCGTATCAGACCCGGAAGCAACTGCTGCGAGACAGCCTGATGCACCAACAGCACGTCCAGAGAGTTGGCGGCAAACGGATCCTGAATTTTGGAATTCACCACCACGCTTTGCGCCAACGGGATGTCTGTCTCTTTATCAACGTAGACGTGACACAGGCCGCCGTCGCACCCCAGGACGGGGACTCGTGACTGCTCCATCACCGCTTTGCGTAAACCGGCCTTGCCTCTGGGCACAACGCCATGAACCAGATGGCGCAATCGGGTCAGTTCCAGCACCCCTTCACGATCGGGACGATCCACAAACGTAATCGCCCCCGGAGGCACACCGTGGGCTTCGGCCGTCTCACGCAGGACATGCGCCACGGCGGAATTGGTCTGGAACCATTCTCGCCCGCCCCGAAACACGCACACGTTTCCCGACCGGAGACACATGGCGATTGATTCAACCGTCACAGCCGGACCAAATTCGGAAATCACGGCGATGACCCCGATAGGCACGCGGACCCGATGCAGGCGAAGACCGTCCCGTGTCACCCATCCTTGAGACACTTCCCCCGACGGGTCGGGCTCCTCGGCCATCCGGCGTATGAAGGTGACCAGATCCACAACCTGCTCTTCGGTCACGGCAATCTGATCTCTGGCCTTCCGATAGTCATCCGTCGCCCGTTCCCTGGGAATGGCATCAAGATCCTGCTTGTTGGCCGCCAGCACGTCCGTCACGCTCGCTTCCAGCCGATCCGCCATGGCCCGGAGCGCCAGGGTGCGATCAAGGCTGGTCATCAACGACAAGGGACGGGCCGCGGCATTGGCCTGCTTCGCAAGACCCTGAATATAGAGTTTGAGAGGAACTTCAATCATGCTGACGCCTGCCTGTTAGACATCGTGTATGACGCATGGCGCACATGGTCCGAATCACGGTTTCATCCACATGCCGGGGAGACTGTACCCGCATTCGTGAACCCCCGTCAAAATTTTCGGACCCGTCCCTTCCATGAGAGGTTGTGCCACCAGAAAGCCATGATCCAGACAGGTTTCGAACTTTCCACGGGATGGCAGAGCAATTTGCCTTGCATTAAAAACAGGTGTTATGATAAGTCACTTTCAGTCCAGTGGTGTCGGTCCCACCGAAGAAGGCCCGGAGGGAGAATGGCGAGGCAAAAGCCGGACCATCGCGGCGTGATGCTCGCGAGACGGCCAGCATGAGAAAACGTGCCGTGTGTGGTATGGCATTGTTCGTGTGTTTCTCGTACGCGCCCTTACGAAGGAAGATGAGTACCCTATGATACCCATTAAACAGTTGCTGGAAGCAGGCGTCCATTTTGGCCATCAAGTGAATCGTTGGAATCCCAAAATGAAGCCCTATATTTTCGGGGAAAGCAAGGGCATTCACATTATCGATTTGCAGCAGACCGTCACCCTGTTTCTCAAGGCCTATCAGTTTACACGGGACACCGTCGCGGCCGGGAAATCGGTCCTCTTTGTGGGCACCAACAAACGTCAAGCCGTTGGCATCGTGGAAGAAGAAGCCATGCGATGCAACATGTATTACGTGACGCAGCGCTGGCTGGGAGGCATGCTCACCAACTTCCAGACGATTCGCAAAAGCATCGGGCAACTCAAAAAACTCGAAGCCGCCCAGACCGACGGAACGCATGAACGCCTCAAGAAAAAAGAAGTCTTGTTTATGGAAAAGGAACGCGCCAAACTGGAGAAATTTTTAAGCGGCATCAAGGGCATGGAAGCGTTGCCAGGATGCGTCTACGTGCTCGACACGCGCATTCAACACATTACCGTCAAAGAAGCGAATCGTTTGGGCATCCCCGTTGTCGCCATTGTGGACACCAACAGTGATCCCTCCGGGATTGATTACCCCATCCCCGGCAATGACGACGCCATTCGGTCGTTAAAACTCTTTACAGCGCAGATCGCAGACGCCTGCCTGGAAGGCCAAGCCCTGCAAACCCGGCAAGCGGCTCCGAACAAAAGCGGGGGAGCAGAAGACGATATGATGGCGGAGATGCTCTCGGCCCGTTCCCCGGAGAATACGGCGGCAAGCACTCAAACGCCCTCCTGATACTTTCGATTTTCGTCCGCAACATTTTTGCGTTTCACACCCGGCCCCGCGCCACACAAGGAAGAACCCCGCACGATGTCCAGCATGCGCGACTTGGTCAAAGAACTACGCGACAAAACGGGGGGCGGCATCCTCGATTGTCAAAACGCGCTCAAAGAAACCCATTTGGATATGGAAAAAGCCATTGACCTTCTTCGCCAACGAGGTCTGGCCGCAGCCCAAAAAAAATCCGGACGAGAAACCAGGGAAGGCGTCATCGCCTCCTACATCCATGCCGGAAGCAAAATCGGCGTCCTCCTGGAAGTCAATTGCGAAACGGACTTCGTCGCGCGCAACGACGAATTTCAGGAATTGGTCAAAGACATCGCCCTGCAAATCGCCGCGGCCCATCCCGCCTACGTCAAACGCGAAGACGTCCCGACCGAACAGGTTGACCGTGAACAGGCCATTTATCAGGCACAGGCCAAAGAACTTGGCAAGCCCGCGGCCGCGCTTGAAAAAATCGTGCGTGGCAAACTGGACAAGTTCTACCAGGAACATTGCCTTCTTGAGCAAAGCTTCATCAAAAACCCCAGCGTCACCATCACCGAAATCCTCACGGAAAAAATTTCCAGACTCGGCGAAAATATCACCGTTGCTCGCTTTACACACTACCAACTGGGATCGGAATGACGCCTGTTCGGTACCGTCGCATTCTCCTCAAAATCAGCGGCGAAATGCTCGCTGGCGAGCAGGCCTACGGCATTAACCACGCGATACTCGCCACCCTGGCTGACGAAATTCGCGAAGTCGTTGACATGAGCATCGAAATCGCGCTCGTGATCGGCGGCGGGAACATTTGTCGGGGCATTGCCGCCAGCGAAGCCGGGATGGAACGCGCGTCGGCTGATTACATGGGCATGCTCGCCACCCTGCTGAACGCGCTCGCTCTGCAAAACGCCCTCGAAAAAACCGGAGTGGTCACACGCGTCTTATCCGCCATCGAAATGCGGCAATTGGCGGAAGGATACATCCGGCGGCGCGCCATTCGGCACCTTGAAAAAAAACGCGTGGTGATTTTTGCCGCCGGAACCGGCAACCCGTATTTTACCACGGACACGGCCGCGGCGCTGCGAGCCATGGAAATGCAAGCCGATGTCATCATGAAAGGCACCAAGGTCAACGGGATTTACGATTCGGACCCGGTCAACGACCCTTCGGCCAAAATGTTTGATGCGCTGTCATTCCTCGACATCCTCAACAAAAATCTGAAGGTCATGGATGCCACGGCCATTACACTGTGCATGGACAATCATCTTCCGTTGATTGTGTTTAACGTCACCAAACCGGGCAATTTCAAACGTGTGGTTCTGGGGGAAAAAATCGGGACCCTCGTGACGCAAGACGTCACCCCAACACAACCGAGGCGCGCAACCGATGCCTGATCAGGCTATTCTCGAAAAGATGACACACAAGATGGATGGGGCCCTTGAGCACCTCAAAAAAGAACTCGCCGGGCTTCGAGGTGGCCGCGCATCCCTCTCACTCCTGGACCACGTGATCGTCCCCTACTACGGAACGCCCACCCCGTTGAAACAAGTGGGGAATCTCTCCATGCCGGACAGCCGGTTATTCGTCATCCAGCCATGGGACCCTTCAAGTATTCCAGACATTGAAAAAGCCATTCATGCCTCTGGTCTCGGCCTCAATCCGTCCAACGACGGGAAAGTGATTCGCATTCCCATTGCGTCCTTGAGCGAGGAACGTCGAAAAGAATTCGTCAAAATTTGCCGGAAATATGCGGAAGACACGAAAATCCATATTCGAGGCATCCGTCGTGAGACCAATGATACGCTGAAACACCTCGAAAAAGACGCCACGATGACCGAGGACGACTTACGACGGGGCGAGGCCGGCGTTCAGAAAGTCACGGATGGCAAGATTAAAAAAGCCGATGAACTCTTCAAGAAAAAGGAGGAAGAAATCTTAGAGATTTAAGGCCCCGCTCGTGTCCTTCCCCGCTTTCACCACCGACCGTCCGACCGCTCCTTTGTCGCTGTCACCAACGCTTGCCCGCATCAGTCTCCCCGCGTTAGCCCACAATCTTGGCGCACTTCGTCACATGCTCCCGTCACGCACGGCCATCATGGCGGTGGTCAAAGCCGACGGCTATGGCCACGGTTCCAGGACGATGGCCGAGGCCCTGTCTCAACTCGGCATTCAGCATTTCGGCGTGGCGACGGTCGAGGAAGGCGTGACCCTGCGGGAAGCCGGACTGTCCGGAACCATTCTTGTGATGGGCGGCCTCTTCCCCTGGCAATGCCAGGCACTCATCAATGCCAACCTGATTCCCACGCTTTCAGACGTCGACAGTGCCCATGCCTTGAGTCAACAGGTGTCCCGCAAGGTTCGACCCTATCCCGTCCATATCAAACTGGATACGGGCATGAGACGGTTGGGATTCAAACCCGAGGAGGCGATTCCCCTCTTGCAGTCGCCAATGTTTGCTCACGACTTGTCATGCCAGGGTCTCATGACTCAACTCGCCGATGCCGAGAATCCCAACCCGGCCTATACGCTTCGCCAGCTTGACCGGTTTCAAACAGCCGTGCCGAGCCTGTGCCCCAAGAGCCCCTGCCTTCATGCCGCCAATACGGCAAGCATACTCTGGCACCCTCAATCGTGGTTGGATATGGTCCGTCCCGGACTGTTGTTATACGGATACGCACCGACGCCCGGCAGACACATGCCCCTTTCTCTTCAACCGGTCATGACCCTGACGACCAAAGTTGTGCACGTCAAAACGGTCGGGAAAGGAGAACCTGTCAGTTATGGCAACCCCTACCGCACAAAACGGGATTCCCTGTTGGCCGTCCTTCCCATCGGGTACACACACGGATATAGCCGCCGACTCTCCAACAAGGGGGAAGTCATCATTCACAACCAACGACTTCCAGTCGTCGGACGAGTCTGTATGGATATGACTGTGGTTGACGTGACCGATGCCCCCGGCGTCAAACCGGGAGACGAGGCACTGTTACTGGGCAAATCGGAGACGCAGGAAATAACCGCCTACGATCTGGCGCAGTGGCAGGATTCCATTCCGCATGAAGTCTTGTGCAATCTCGGGTCGCATGTGAATCGAGTCTATGACCCGCTGCCGGGCAAGCTTCAATGAGGAAGGAGGAAGGAAGGAGGAAGGAAACAGGACACAGGGTATTCGACTTTTCTGGCTCCACATTCACAGGCATTGAGGGGCCACAGCAAAGAAGCATGTCCACCTTTTCATGGTTGTCGCCTTGAGGCGTGACCATGTTCCCCGTCGCGGTTCCTCACGTTTTCAGTTTCTTTTTCAGCCGTTTTTCCACGCTGGCCACTTTCCCGCTTAAGCGGTCCTGATGCCCTTTGCGATAATCAATTTTCATCGTACAGGAGATACGGGGACAGTCTTTCTTCATGCGCTCATAACATTGACGCACCACGTCCAACACGTCATCCCATTCTCCCTCCAGAACCGTCCCCATGGGATTGAGCCGGTAGGCGACCCCGCTTTGGTCAACAATCTGCAACGAACGTGATACGTATTTCCCCACGCTTTCGCCCTTGCCCAGAGGAGACATGCTGAATTCCAACAAGACCATCGCCACCATCCTTTGGAACATTATGAATCGGAAGATTGCTTGTGCGCAATCCATGCCTGGGGATACTCAATGTTCCCCGTCAATCGAAAACCATCCACCACCGCTTTCAATCGCGCGTTCCGTTTCTCCATGCCCGGTTCATTCGCTTGAACGTCTTCTCGCACCACACACAGCCAGTCGACAAACTTTTCAAATTCTTCGTCAAAGATCTTTTCGCAATCCTGCCGCAGCACACTGGCCAGCGCGGGGGCCGTGCCGCTTGTACTAATCGCCACACGAAGAGCCCCTCGCTGAACCACGGCCGGCATCATCACATTCGATAACTCCGGCTGATCAATTGACCACACCAGAAACCGTTCAGCATCCGCCAACGCACGTAACGATTGCGCGAGATCCGGCTCATGCGCCAGGGTATTGAGGACCATGAAGACGCCCTGTGTGTCGCTCGATCGAAAGCGTCGTCCACGATGAAGAACGGCGCCGGACGCCGTGAGTTTCCGAAGCGGGACGTTCAGAGTGGGATTCACCACGACCACTTTGGCCCCGCTCTTCAACAATAACGAGGTCTTGTGCGAGGCCTCATCTTCACCGCCGATGACCGCGCATAACCGGCCCTGCAGATTCAAAGAAATTTGAAAACCGGGATTGGTCGCCATGCCAACTTCTTTCACGTTTGACACGATGCGGGCCTCCCGCAAACCGCATTCCCCACACACAAGGGGACGGCGAACAGAGGCGGCATCAACAAGCCGAGGGAGAACAGAGGAAGCGACGGTTAGTCATCAGAATCCAGTTCCATATGCCAATAGAGATAATCGCGCCAACTGTCCGGAGCGTTCCGAATGCCAATCATGATGGTGAGGGTGGGATTCCATCGCGGCTTGACCGGTTTTTTCATTAAGCGCATGCGGGCTTCTTCAGGATTTCTTCCGCTTTTTTTGTTATTACAACGCCAGCACGCCGTCACGATGTTTTCCCAGGTTTTCTTTCCGCCATTGGCAATCGGCACGACGTGGTCGAAGGTGAGTTCTTCGGTGCAAAATCGCTTGCTGCAATACTGGCACGTATATTTATCACGGGTAAAAATGTTAATCCGCGAAAACTTGACTGACCGCTGCGCGGACCGAAACCTGACGACTTTCAGGAGCCGCATCACTGAAGGGAGCTTGAAACTGATCGTGATTCCCCGAATGTCCCGATCGTAGCATTCGAGGACTTCAACCTTCCCCTGACACAGCAGGGTGACAGCCTTCTGCCATTGCACGACCCGCAAGGGCTCATATGTGGCGTTGAGCAATAACGTCATCAACCGCGTCCCGAATGTAACACATGACCCTGGCCAGCGTCGGGTTCGTATGTATAGCATCAGGAACGACGATGTCGCAACCAACATCGTCCGTCGCTTGCGACCGCCGCGGCGCCCTGATAGGATTTAACCGCGTTTATCCCGTGTTGGTCATGATGCACTATATTGACGTGGCACATATCGAAGATGTCGAACCCGGAACGTGCCGTTCGGTGACGGTCAACAACCATAGCGATGTTGCCTTGTGTAACGTGGATGGAGAAATCCTGGCGTTGCAGGATACATGCCCGCACGCCGGTGGGCCACTCGGGGAAGGCACATTGGAAGGAGACATCGTGCAATGCCCGTGGCACGGATGGACATTCAACGTGCGCACGGGACAATGTTTAAAAAACCCCGTCCCGGCCTGGTCGGTCAACTGCCACCAGACCCGTGTGAAAAATGGCATCATCCAGATCGCCGTTCCGCCGGAATCGTAAGGAAGGGACGGGCGCCACGACCACAGCCCGACCACGACCGTTCCCACACCGTACAGAAGAGGTGGCTCCCGAATGATCGGTCAGGATATCTGATCTTGATGAGGCAACGGCGGCAACTCGTGAAACGGCATAAAGGGAGCGGCCACCAGAGAAATCACGCGGACCGTGGTATCTTTTAACGTGACGCGCCAGGCAAATTCCCGTTCAATCCATTCCCGCGACTCTTTTTCCCGAACCAGCATTCTCACGGCATACACGCCGGGGCGTTCTTTGCCAACCTGCCATTCACCTTTATGGACGGGAATGCCCCGCGCTTCCAACGTTTCAACATAGGTGGTCATCGCCTCCTCCAACGTGGAGGCATTGCGGGCGGGATGCGTACGCACCAACTCCAGCGCTTCGCGGGCCTGGGGGTCATTCGGAATATCGGGCGTCTGTCCCGCAGGCCGGGAGAACACAAACCCCACGATAACCAGAAGCCCTAACGCTCCAAGGCCTAAGACGCTTCTGACACTGACCGTTCCCATAACGACTCCGGCTCTCCGGCCTTGTGAGCCATCCATCGCGCCAAGACAAACAGCGCGTCACTCAACCGGTTCAAAAAAGGAATAATGGACGGCGCGATTGATTCTTCACGGGCGATACGCACACAGGCCCGTTCAGCCCGACGGGCCACAGTCCTGGCCTGATGGAGAAATCCGGTGACTGTGCCGCCTCCCGGCAGCAGGAATTCCTTTAACGGCGCGAGGTCTTCCTGACACCGGTCAATCCACTCCTCCAGCCGTTTGACATCCCGCGGCGTCACCGTGGGCATATTGGGAAACTCCTGACCCGGCGCGGTCGCCAGCAAGCCCCCCACGTCAAACAATTTATGCTGCACCCATTTCATCTGCTCTTCCAATTGCCGGGACGCGTCGTCGTGTTCCTTCTTATTAAACGCGCGCACCAAGCCAATGATGGCATTGAGTTCATCAACGGTCCCGTAGGCCTCCACCCGACCGGCGTCTTTCTCAATTTCCTGACCGCCGGCCAGGCGCGTGCGGCCACCGTCACCGGTTTTCGTATAGACTTTGGAAATTCTCATGCGACGCCTCATCAACAGCCGCTCCGGCACTGGACGCCGGAGCGATCATGATGGCCAAACTATGTACACACAATCTTTTCACTAAACCATTATGTCCTCGGAGCCCTCAAAATATGCTTCGTGCATATCGTCCTCGTGCAGCTGCTTTTCCGTATAGTCATGTTCCTTCAGAAATTTTTCCAACAGCTCCGGCCTGTCTTTTTTCATACTCAAAACGACTGACGATGGGAACGCGCCAGCAGAAAAATAATACCGTTCGAACACACAAAAATAAAAGAAATCGAATTTGCGATCGCTCATTGTCATTCAAACACATTCGCAAGCCAGACACCCATCGGCATCTTCACAGACCGGACACCTCAAAATTCACGCGGAGTCCGCCGAACACCGAAAGCCCGGGCGTTCCGAAATTTAGAACTTCCTCGTAGGCTTCGTCAAAGAGGTTGTCCACGCGAACGTAGGCCTGTGTTCGTTCGGACAGATCATAATTCGCCGCCACGTTGACCACGGTAAACGAATCAACGTGCCGGGTATTGCCCAAGTCATCAAACTGCGAGTCTACAAAACGGAGATCAAGCGTCACGCTCAATGGATCAACCGGCTGATACAACACACTGACAACGGACTGATGAACCGGCCACCGTGCGAACCGGTTGCCAGCCGTGGCGCCTGCGCTTAAATCGCGTGTCAGTGTCACGCTATATTGCCAGTGCAATTCCAGACGTTGCGCCCAGAGACGATTCCGCAGCAGAACCGCGTTGATTGACCCTTCCCATCCTTGAGATTTGGCCGACTCAACATTGATGGGACATCCAAATATGGCCCCGGGCAGACAATCCGACCCACGGCCTTCAAAGGCAATGCGATCGCGATACCGATTCCAGAAATAGCCGCCGCTGACCGTCACGCGTTTTTCAAAAAAGGTCTGATCCACGCCCACGTCAAAACTCTGACTTTTCTCCGGCTCCAGGTCGGGATTGCCAAAGTCAGGGAAAAACAAATCGTTGTTGCTCGGCGCCCGAAATCCCGTCGCATAGCTGCTGCGTATTTTCGTGTGCGTGGCGGGGAACAACCAGCCGCCGGTCACGCGATACGTGGTCGCCTCTCCAAATGTGTTGAAGGCATCATGCCGCACCCCGGCCGTGGCAACCAACCGGTCAAACAGGTTGAACTGCACCTGACCAAAACCGGCATGGGAAGCATTGATCTTGTTCCCCGTGTAAAACGCCGCCTGTGCCTCACGAAACTGATACCCCACCGTCAGCGTGGTATATTGGTTGAGTCGAAAATCGTGCTGACTCTCTATCCTGTTCGTCAATCCGCTGGACTTGCCGAACGTTCCCGAACTCCTTAACTCGGCACGGGACAGCGTGAAGTTGTGCGTCCACCAATCCGTCAACGGCTGCCGCCAGTTTCCGCTGAAAACAAATTGCGTAGTATCTGTTTTGTACACGGCATCGTTGGGAGGGAAATCAAAATTCACCGAACCATTCGACCACCTGAAATTAAAGTCGAATCGGCCATCGGCGGGAAGCGCCGAGCCGAGCCGGGCCGAACTCTGCCAGTTTCGATACGCATCGCGCTCGGATGCCCCCCTTCGATAATTCGCCGCGGAAATACCTGTGGTGTCCCAACGGGAGAGCGCGAGGGAAAAATCAACCGGCCCGTGCTGTCCGGACAGGTTTCCCCCCTCCCGTATCGTGTTGAACGCGCCGTATTCAAAAAACGAACCCACCTTCGGTTTCCCGCGGCCGCGTTTCGTCGTGATGGATATGACACCGCCCACCGCATCCGCGCCCCACATCATACTTTGCGCCCCGCGAACGATTTCAATTTTTTCGATGTTGTCCACGGTTAAATCGCCAAAGTTAAACACCCCGCCCTGCGCGTCGTTCGCAATCGCGCCGTCAATCAGCACCAGCGTCTGTTCGGACTTCCCGCCCCGGATCCGCACCGTGGCAATCGTGCCGGGGCCACCACTTTGCGTCACCGCCGCGCCCTGCGACAGACGCAACGCTTCCACCACCGTCTTGATCTTTCTTTGCTGCAAATCTTCTTCGGTCCATACCTCAACCGCGCTGGTCGTTTGACGAATGGGAACCGGCGTTTTGGTGGCGCTGACGACGATCTGATCCAGCTCCTGCACATCCGGCTCGTTGGACAATGGCTGACCCGGTGACACCGGCGGGAACGACAGCACGGCGGGCAACACGGCAAGACACACACACCACAACAGACGATACCACATGATACACCTCCCTCTGGCTCGAAGGGTGGGTTGAGACGTTCAAACGACAGCTGGGTCTCCTGACTTGCGGATCATGGCTTCGCTGCACCTTCCCGGCCGCTCCGCGACGTTGAGCCTTCCGACTCACGCATCGCGTCGCCAGCCAGTGGCGGTACAACAGCGTTACTCCCCGCTTACAGTGGCGGCACCGTGATGGATTTGCACCATCTTCCCCGACACATGCCGTAATGGTTCCTCGATCCCGTTCCTTTCGTGAATGGTTGAACAATGTGAGAAAGCCGCGGCCCTCTCACCATAACGTTCCCTCGTCCGGGCTTCGGCACAAGGGCCTTACACGGGTAACGCGACCCGTGGCACATGCGATCGGGGATGTTGATCCACGATCACTTCACAGCGATACACCGGTTCCAACACCTCGGGACGAATCACGTCAGCCGGGCATCCTTGCCGCGCGATTTCTCCCTGATGCAGGAGCACTAATTGATCGCAGCATTGACTGGCCAGGTTCAAATCATGGGACACCATCACCACGGTCAAGCCCTGTTCCCGATTCAGCTGTCGAAGTTTCCGGGCAATATCAAGTTGGTGGTGGAGATCGAGAAACGCGGTCGGTTCATCCAGGAGCAGCACGTCTGGATCCTGCGTCAACGCCCGCGCAATCATCGCCCGTTGCCGTTCGCCGCCCGACACGTCCGACATCATGCGATCGGCCAGCGCGGCAATCTCCATGCCATGCATCGCATGGGTGGCGCGCCGAACGTCATCCGATGAATCCCATCCCCATCCCGCAAACGGTTGATGAAAAGGGAACCGTCCCATCAACACCAATTCTCCCAGCGTCAACGAAAACAACTGGGGCATATCTTGAGGCACGAACGCAATCCGCCGGGCCAGTTTGACCGGGGACAGCGCCCCGATGGGTTTTCCAAACACATGGATCTCGCCGGACTCCGGACGCAACAGCCCCATCAACAATTTCAGCAGGGAGGTTTTCCCCGATCCATTCGGGCCGATGATGCCGACAATCGTTCCGGCCTTGATGGAATACGTGAAATGTTTGAAAGCCCAGCCGCGATCAGGCCCGCGATCGTATCGAAAGGATAGATCGCGAATGTCGAAAGTTGGTGGGGATGTCGCGCGCTCCGTCATAATGCGACTCCGGCCCGACGTTTCACCAAGAGATAAATAAAGAGGGGACCTCCGGTGAGGGCCGTGACCACACCCACTGGCAGTTCAGTCGGCGACAACGCCGTGCGGGCAATGGTATCGGCCACCATGAGAAACGAGCCTCCCACCAGAGTCGCCGCCAGCAAGAGGAGACGATGATCCGCACCGACGATCATGCGGACCGCATGAGGCACGACCATGCCGACGAAACCGATGAGACCGGCAAGCGAAACGACGGCGCCGGTCATCAGGGCCGCCACGACAAAGATGAGAGGTTTGACTCGTTCAACCTCAACGCCCAATGCCCTGGCGGTTTCTTCGCCCATGGTCAGCACGTTGAGCGAGCGAGCCAGCCAGAACAACACCGCGACGCCCGCGACGAGGAACATCCCAAGCCAGAGCAGCGTGGCGTATTCCGGTACAATGATCGTTCCCATCAACCACATCATCATCTGAAACGCCCGAACAGGATCGGCCAGTGCAACGGAAAACATGATCAACGCTGAAAACAACGCGTTGAGAATGACGCCGGCCAGTAACAGCGTATGCACCGATAACGTGCGATACGTCACACTGATCTGATACACGATCAGAATGGCCAGCAGGCCTCCGAGAAACGCCCAGACCTGAAGCATCGCCAGACCCATCACCGTGCCGCCGATCCCGAACAGCATACCCAGCGTGGCGCCAAAGGCGGCTCCGCTGGAAATACCCAACACGTATGGCTCGGCCAACGGATTGCGAAGGAGGGCCTGCAACGCCACCCCCACAGCGGCCAGCGCGCCCCCCACGCAAAACGCCAGGACAAGACGCGGCAGGCGAACCTGCAACAGGATGAGACCGGAGGCGCCGATTGATTCGAGCGACGCGCCGTCTCCCCGCAGCGCATATCCCATAATCCGCAGCACGGTGCCAAAGGCCAGGGATTCAGCTCCAACGGCCAGACACCCCACCCCGACCAACAGGCTCAACACGACCAAACCTGCCACACTGGCCACCCAGCGAAACGCCGAAAGGTAGCCGAAGGCGATGGCCGGCCACTCCGTGCCGGACACCACCGTCCGGTCGGGGAACGGGGCGTGCCATTGACCGTCGCTCACGGCTCAACTCCCTGAAAAACTTCGGGATGAATGACGCGGGCCAATGCCGCAAGACCTTGCACGATGCGCGGCCCAGGTCGGCTCACCAACGTCCAGGGAACGAAATGCATACGCTTGTTTTTCACCGCCGTAATCGTGTTCCATTGCGTCCATTGCGCAAGGTCTGATTCTGGAGAACGTGTCCCGTCCATGGAGGGAAACAACAGAATTTCAGGATCCTTCCGCAGCACGACTTCCATGCTCAACCGTGGATAGGCGTCGCCGGCATCCTTCGCGACATTGTCCGCCCCGACCATCTCAAGGAGTTGATGAATAAAACTTCCCGGCCCGACGGTGATAAACGGCTGATGGTACAACACGTACAAGACACGGGGTTTGGGAACAGATCCTGTTTTCTCGACAATGTCCTGAATGTCCGTGCGCATGGCATACACCAACGCATTGGCTTCCTGCACGCGGTCGAACATTCGGCCCAACGTTTGAATATGCGCATAGACATGCTCAAGCGATTGCACGTCCATGATGAACAGGGGAACCTTCAGCCGCCGCAACGTCTCCAGCTCATCATTCCGAACCGCCGCAACCCCCAACACAAGATCCGGCTGGAGCGCCAGGATGGCTTCGAGGTTGGGGCGGGAATCCCCTACCCGTGCCCTGGTCTGTGCTTCAGGCGGGTAATCACACCATTCCGTCACGCCGACAACCGCGTCGCCCGCGCCAATGGCAAACAACATTTCCGTGATACTGGGCGCCAGTGACACCACTCGCTTCGGAGCTTGAGACACATAGAGTTTTCGACCGGTGTCATCCACAAACGTCCGCGGGGCCACATTGGCCATAAACGGCATCCCCGTCAGAATTCCCTGTTGACGATGTTTCATGATCGCACCGTGGTCGGAGAAACCGACAAACGGGTCACAGAACAAAAGGGCAGGAACTGCAATGGCCAGACCCACAAGAGACGGGCGACTTCGCCGCGTTCTCTCCTGTGCGCCACGGGTACGTCGGCAACGCTGAACAACCGTCACAATAAAAAATCCCCAAGGCCCACACGACCTTGAGGATTGCACCCGCAACCTCATCCTCACCCGTTCCCCAGCCCACGAGGGTTCGAAGGTCGTGAATCCCCTTTTGCCAGTCCCTTAAGAACGGCAAATACGGGATTCCAACACGGCTTGGTCTTCTGGCTTCTGGATCCTAACCTACTCCCCGAGCCTTCCCATCACCCACAGGCATGACAGTGACATATGCGGGTTTCGTGTCCAGTTACAGCGGCGGGACCGCGAAGGAATTGCACCTTCTTCCCTGAACCGTGTCTCTCATGTTTCAACGAGGAAGAACTGTAGGACACCCGGCATCGGTTGTCAAGCAACGGACAGATGGAGCGCGTCCACGATGGTCTTCACGTCAAGGTGTGGCTCGACGTGATCAGCCCAGCGATCAAGCGCCGACGCGAGTCGCCGGGTCACCTGTTCAGAATCGAACACATCGCGCGGCGCCAATCCTTTTCGCGCACGCCATTTCTCAAGAGAATACAACCCAAGCCGGCGGTCATGAGACTCTTGCCCACAACCGGAAGCCATTCCAGGAATAGCCAGCGCTGTAGCCATATCCATTGAACCGGAAGACGAACAGACGCATGAAACCGTCAGGATGGAACATCAATGGTCAGGCGGGCGGGAAACAGTCGGTCCGCGTTCCCGCGTCGCCTTCCGGCGCGTCGCAGCGCAGACGCAGAAACACGGGGAAACGCGGAAGGCCGTTTCCGGTCAATCCCTGATATTTGTAGGTAATGGTCGCACCGACAGGCGGCGGGTGGAGGCGCAAGGCGTCGGAGAGGCCGCTCCCGACATTGAATACCGTGCCGTCGCGCGCGCGCACACGCAACGAGCCAACCTGCCCCTCGTATTTGCCCTTGCCGGGATTATGGCCAATGACGACGGCCTCGGCATCCGTAAAGGGTTTATATTTGAGCAAGTCGTCGCTTCTGCCGCCGTGGTGACGCGAGTCGGCCCGTCGCAACATCAGGCCTTCACCGCCGCCGTTAGTCATGTCGGCAAAGCGTTGTTCCAGTGCCGCGTGCGACGTAATCGGTTCATGCGGCGCCACCCGCCACCAGGGACTGGGATACCTCGCCGCCAGGTCGGTCAGCGCGGCGTATCGTTCGCGGAACACCCCGCCATGTTCGGGCAAATCAAACACCATGTATTGCAGGTCGCGCCATCCGTCATGCGGACGACTGCGGCGCACGACGGAGACGGTGGCTTCAAAACGCCCGCGTCCCAGCCATAATTCACCATCCAGCACGGCGGCGGGCAATCCCTCAACAAACCAGCCCGGTGCGGCAAACCGTTTGCCACCGCGCGAAAGCAACTGCCGGCCATCCCACAGCGCGCGCACGCCATCGTACTTTTCGCTCATCCAGTACTCGCCGAGATGAATCGTCGCATCGCCGGGCCGATACACATTCGCCAGCGACACATCGGGAGCCGACCGGGTCTCGCCGCCGAAAGCGGCAACCGCGCACATGGCGACAAGAAGAACGGAGAGCAATACCCTGATCCACAATGGAATCGGAATCGGCATACGGCTATGGTGCCAGTGCCAACACAACGTTGGAACCTGCAAAAAAATTACACCTCAACGGCGCGGGGCAAATCTTAAGAAAGCAAAATGTCTTTCGTGACGAAAAGTGCTAAACTCCAACACGCGAAAAGCGCACTTTTCAGTTGGCATATTCAGTTTTCCACGAGTTGATATCTCGTTATGAATTGACTCGCACTCTTTTATAGATTGCAGCATTTCTCTGATTATGAATAACACCAATGTACAAATATTTATCCCCAAATGTTTTCTGTATCTCTGACTGATCAACCATGTTTTTCCATTCTTCGCCAGGGTCCAAACGACAAGGCATAGGGCTTCCATGCATCGGGTGTGATATCATAAAGTATTTTCGGTGTTTCTTTCTGATAATATTCCACAAGTTTTTCGAATAAAATCCGCAAAAATGAGTGATCGTTGTCGCGGCATTCCCACGATTCACCGCCGTCACGAAGATATACTTCTTATCTCGGGTATCGGAATTTCCAGGAAGCAACATCATGTTTGGAGCGACCTGCACATAAATTCTCGGGCCAGACCGCAATTCTCTGATGGTATTCCATGCTAATGCAAATGTCGCAATTACAACACCCCACAATGTGGCATAATCATTGATTGACCAAGTTGAAAAATTCATTTCTTTTTTCTTGCTCTAACGATCAGGCGGATGGGAACAAAAAAAACGCAACGGAATTACGGACTGCACGGCCCTCGCTGGTAACTTTATTGTGCATAAATGACTTTTTCATTAAGGACGTTCAACGCATTTTGTTCTAGTTCATAGGCTTTGGCCCGTTCGCTATTGGCTTTCAACACTTTATCGTTAATTGTTTTTTGCACATCTGCATCTTTCAGTAAAGGAATGGCTATTTGCGAAACCTGCTTATCATTAATTTCATCAACGACTGCTCCATAGATAAAACGAGTTATCAAATGAGATGCATAATCGCTACTTAACCAAGCGTACAAATAACCTGCTATTTTATCACTAGAAGGAACAACACGGATAATATGTTGATTTGCAGACCATCCTTCCCAATGTCCAGGTACAATTGTCACCCTGCCAATAGTTCCACTACACGTAATCATAGTCATGTTTTCATGGAGAGTTAATTGTTCTTTGATTCTATCTCGATGATGCACTAACGACAGATATTTCTTATTACTGGGATCAAGTTCATGAATTTGCTTTCCTCCAAAGAATACAATTCCATGCTCTTCCTGAACATAAACTCTCTTAAAACGATCAGGCAAAATAATAGATTGACTTATTCTTTCGTCTCTAATACGAGCCACTTCCTTTGCGTTCTTGTGTAGATGTTGCTCAATCGCCTGAACAATGGGAACGTGATAAGAACCATCCATGCGATTGTTCAGCTCGCTTAAAGGCACAGAGTAATTCAGAAAACCTGCTTTTTTATCAAACTGCTTTGTTTTTGCTTCTAATTTATCAATATTGGGAAGTTGCAACGCTTCTTTAAGTAAGTCTTGCGCTTCATCCATCAATTCATTGGATTCATCCCGCAACGTGAATGATTTCTCAATTAGATTGTGAATCTCCCGCTTCAGAGCAGAGGGTGGATTAGGAACGGGAAGGTTAATTAAATGTTCTGGTTCTATATGGCTGATTACTGCACCATAATTATTAGTTTCAACCAGCAATCTTCCTGTCTTTGATTTCAGATATGCATAAACATAGCCAGGATAATCTTTTGTTTCAATTCGGATGACATCGTCTGATAAAGATTTATTTTCTAATGTGTTGCTTACATACGAAGCAACACCAATTGTGCCAGATCTCGTTAGCAACACATGGCCTTTCTTAACTTTTGTGTTTTCAATGCCAAAATGCGATTCAGAGGAAATAAACTTGGTAGCTTTCGGATAAAGTTCCGTTATTTGCGAAGGCAAAATAAAAGGGATTCCATTGCCCTTATTAACATAAGAGCGCCTAAATCTGCCTAAATAAAAAATGCCTTTTGCGAAATTTTCCAAGCGAACAATATCCCATTTACTCTTTTGCAAATCCCTTCTCGCCCGTCTCCCCTCTATGCCGTAAAAACTTGCATCTAATCTGTAACCGCTTTCAATGACTTCTTGTATGGGAACTGCTGTGTACTCAAGAAGTGGGTTGAAAGATTCCACAGATCGCAATAACTGTCCTACCATGACAACCCCTCTTGCTTCTTCCATTTCGCAAATAAACCGGGAACTTTACAGCTTTGGTCATCAATAACGCGGGTTTTAGTTTCTGCCTTCTGAGTCAAATCATCACCTGTTGTGCTTATTTGCTTAATGCTTGATTCTTCAGAAACCCAAATTTCATTGCCATGCTGATCTCTTTGAAATATCGTATTGCCTCGTTTGTCATGACCAATTTTCTCTACCATCGTCATAAACACATTGTAAGGCTTTATTTTTCCTGTACTTTGTTCAGTGTGCGTTTCTTTTGCGGTTTTTTTCTGAACAATTAAGACTGATGTTTGCGTGCCGTTCCTAGGCTGAAATGTATCTACATGCAAATCCACGCTCGCGACAATTCTTGTTTGCTTGATCAACCATTGGCGAATATAGCCAAGACCGGGATTGCTCAAAATAGAATCTGGCAGAACAATTGCCAATCGGCCTCCAGGTTTCAAGAATTGAAGGCACCGCTCAATAAACAATTGCTCTGGTGGGGCAGAAGATTGAAAGTCCGAGGAAAGTTCCCAGCCTGACATACCACTCACATTATATTGTTCATTTCGCCAAAGATAACCGAGATTAAATTGTTCGAGAATGTGACCATCTTTGATTGGTATCTTGCTTCCAAAGGGTGGATTAGTAACAATGACATCAAAAAATTGAATGGCACGGGCGTTCTTTATGCTGTCAGAATTTATGTGCAACGCTTTAGACAACTGCATCTTAAGTTCCAAATCCCATTCATGTGGAGGTAACAACGAATCATTTCGATAGATATTTCCACTTCCATCATTATTCATAACCATATTCATTTTTGTGGCTTTGACAAGATCGGGATTGATGTCGAAACCATAAAAATTTGATGCGGCTATCTCCTTAATTTTATTCCTGACATTCTCCTTTTCGGAGTCTCTCCATTCACTTTCAGATTTGCTAAAATCTTCCTCGGCATCACTTTTTAGTTTCTCAATAACATGGTTCATTGCCATAACAAGAAATCCGCCCGTTCCACATGAAGTATCACAAATTTTCTCATCTGGCTTCGGATTAATCATTTCTACCGCCATGTGCATAATGTTTCTTGGCGTGAAAAACTCACCCCGATCACCTCTTAAATTGGCACCAACGAGTTCTTCATAGGCTTTGCCTTTTACATCAACATGCGTTTCAAGCAAACTGTAAGGTTGCAACTCTGAAACAATCCGCGCCAGAGAACGCGGTTGCAGTTTAATTTCTTCGTTTGGTTCAAATATCAGAGGGAACTGCTTTTTTACTTTCTCAAAGATTTTCGAAATGCGCTTCTTGACCGTTAATTGCCCATCAGGATTGGAGCACTCCCTGGATGTTGCATAAAACTCAAGCGGTTGTCCTACGTTTTGTTCGTCAAGCGTCTTGCAAAAGATCAGCTTCAGTAGCTCAAAAAATGCTGGTTGTTTTTGTAAACCATCGGTGATGTAAATGTGATTGTGGCAAGTTCTGAATACCATTAGAAGATTGTCTTCATAGGCTTTTTTCTGTTTGTTGCGTTTTGGCCTGTCTATGTCTTCCAGAGAACCATCTGCGGGTGGGATATCGTTGTATTCTTGAAATTTATAGCTACCGCCTTCTTCTACTCTTCTTATTACCTCCTTGTATTTCCCGTTTGTCCACATGCCCCACTCGCAATTGAGACAGGCACTCATATAAGATTTAAGTTGGTCGACTCCATCTTTTCTATTTTTTGGTTCTACGCTTTCCTTTTTGCACTCAACAATCAGCCAAATATCATCTTGAGTAAGGGTTAGGCTATCTTTGGGAAAGATAACAATATCCGCACGAGGACGGCTGGAACCGAGTCTAAGACCAAACTCTACTTTGATTTGTTTTGATTTGTATTTGTGTTCATTGATCAGCCTTTTTTCAACGGTTTGGC
Source organism: Nitrospirales bacterium (assembly GCA_965207175.1). Lineage (GTDB taxonomy): Bacteria > Nitrospirota > Nitrospiria > Nitrospirales > UBA8639 > Bin75. The sequence goes on along the minus strand of OZ242269.1, from coordinate 219,606 downwards.
GAACATATTCTTCCGGCGTATCCTTGCGAAACTTGCCATCAATATAATCACAAATTTCACCATCAGGAACTTTTATGATTTTTCTGTCTGGTGTTGTCTTCATCATTTCCCCCGCAAGAAATACGTCAAAGCATCAGCCGTGCGTCAAGCCATCTTCAGCAAGGCGTCAATCGCGCCGCCGACGCCTTCAAAAATTTGATGCGGTTTCGCGGTGCCATACATATAGGCCGGTGTGGTAATCACCTTGTTGGCGGTATCCACGACAAATTTTTCCACCGCGCAGGTGGCATGTTTGGCCCCGGTTTTTTCTATTTCCGACGCCGTATCCTGATCATCGCCGATCGTGACGTTGATGCCCTGCTTGCCGAATGCCAGGGCCATAATGGTCGGCGCGATACAAATGGCGGCCATGGGTTTGCGGGCCGTATGAAAGGCGTTCACGATGCGAAGAACCTCCGGATCAATGGCTCCCCCGCTCCCCTTTTGCGCAAAATCACACAAATGAAGCGCCGCGCCATACCCCCCGGGCAACGCCAGGGCGTCAAAATCCCCCGCGTGGAGTTCTTCAAGCGGACGAACCTCTCCCCGCGCAATACGGGCGGACTCCTGCAGAACATTTCGCGTATGTCCGGTCGGCTGCTGCGTCAGATGATTCGTTTCCGGCACGTCCCGATTCGGCGCAAAACACCGATACGCCGCACCCCGTTGTCCAATCGCCACCAATGTACTAATCGCTTCGGTGATCTCCGACCCGTCCAGAAACCCGCAACCCGACAGAATGACAGCAATGTTTTTCATCATGACCTCCCCGACGCCACGCCACCATCACATGACCAGAGGGCCAGCCATGCCAAGGGCGCGCATGTATCTCAATCCGCGACAGTCTGTCCCGCTTATAACATGGGCGGCAAGTTTCCGGTGACCAGCACGTCCTCTCCAAGACATTGCAGCCGCAAATCGGACACCGCCACTGCGCCAGCCAGGTTCCGGGGTGAGAGACCGCTCAACAGGCCTGTGGCATTGCGCCCTCCCAGCAATGTCGGAGCCACGTACAGATAGACCTGATTCACCAGGCCCTCACGCAGAAAACCGGCGTTCAACTCACCGCCTCCTTCTACCAGCAGACTGGTCACGCCCCTTTTCCCAAGTTCCCGGAGGCATCGGCGAATGGAGACACGGGTTCCTTTTTGAGCGAACGTCATGACATCCACGCCCATCGTTCGCAACCGTTCAATTTTTCCGTGGTGGGCCAGTTTCGTGGTGGCCACAACCGTCGGAACGTGCTTCACTCCCCGCAAGACACGCGCCGAAAGGGGTATCCGAAGACGGCTGTCAAAGATGATCCTGATCGGTGAGCGGGGAACGGACGCACGCCGTTTGGCCGCGGGAATCCTCGCGGTTAACCGAGGGTCATCGCGAAGCACCGTGTTCACACCCACGGCAATCGCGCCCGCCCGGCTCCGCAGTTGATGGACATGCGCTCTCGCCGCGGCTCCGGTAATCCACCGCGATGCGCCGGTTGACGTGGCGATCTTGCCGTCCAGGGTCATCGCCGCCTTGAGAATAACGAAGGGTCGTCCGGTTTGCACCCAATGGCTGTACGCCTCATTGAGCTTCGCCGCATCCTGTTTTAGACATCCGACGCCCACGGCAATCCCCGCTCGCCGGAGTTGTTGAATGCCGCGACCCGCCACGAGGGGATTGGGGTCGCGCATCGCCACCACGACGCGACGCACCCCGGACGCAAGAATGACCGGCACACAAGGCGGCGTGCGTTTGTCGGCATGGCAACAGGGTTCCAGCGTGGTGTAGAGGGTGGCGCGACGAGCACGGGATTGGGCGCGTTGCAACGCCACGATTTCGGCATGAGGCCCACCGGCTTGCGCGTGATAGCCATGCCCAACGACGTTGCCTCCGGCGACCACCACCGCGCCGACCATGGGATTCGGGTCGGTCGTCCCCCGTCCACATGCGGCGAGCGCGAGGGCCTGTTCCATGAAATGGACGTCTTGCTCGACGTCGTTCACCGGCGAGTGCGCGGTTTGCGCGACCGCGTCCCGGCCTTCGGCGAGGATGTCGTGGCCGTCACGCGACGCACGCGGGTGGTGGTCGCCCCCTTGGGCCGCGCCGCTTTGGTCTTTGGCCTGGCGCGCTTCCACTCGTCTGCCCCCTTCACCACGGCTTGCGCAGCGGCCAGCCGGGCAATGGGCACTCGGTACGGAGAACAACTCACGTAGTCGAGACCAAGGGTGTGGCAAAATTCAATAGAGCTGGGTTCCCCGCCATGTTCTCCGCAGATCCCAAGTTTCAGAGCCGGACGTGTCGCGCGCCCTTCACGTATGGCCAACCGCATGACCGCGCCCACGCCTTCCTGGTCCAGCACGGCAAAGGGATCAAACTCCAACAGATTATGGTCGCGATAAAACCCCGTAAACTTGGCCGCGTCATCCCTGGAGAATCCGTAGGTGGTCTGGGTCAGGTCATTCGTGCCGAAGGAAAAGAACTCCGCATCTTCGGCAATCTGTCCTGCCGTCACCGCCGCACGAGGCAACTCAATCATGGTCCCGACCAGATACGTCAATTTTTTCCCGCAGCGTTTCATGGTTGCGTCGGCGACTTCCTTGATCAGGGCTTTTTGCGCTTTCATTTCCGAGGACATACCCACCAGCGGAATCATGATTTCCGGTACAATTTTTGTTCCCTCTTTCGCCAGCTCGCAGGCGGCTTCCATGATCGCGCGCACTTGCATCCGGGTAATTTCCGGCATCGTAATACCGAGGCGGCACCCCCGGAGGCCGAGCATGGGATTGAATTCGTGCAACTCTTCAACACGTGCCAGCATGGTTCGCGTTGCCTGAATCTCCGGTGAATCCACCTTCGCGATCTCGGCCCGCGCGAGTTCCACCATCAGTTGTTCGCGTTTCGGCAGGAACTCATGCAGGGGCGGATCCAGGAGCCGAATGGTGACCGGATACCCTTTCATTTCCCGGTAGAGTCCGATGAAATCCTTTTTCTGAAGGGGAAGCAGTTGTTCGAGATACCGCTCTCGTTCGTTGCGCGTCGAGGCCAGAATCATGGCCTGCATGAGTGGCGCACGGTCTTTCGCAAAGAACATGTGTTCCGTTCGACAGAGACCAATGCCTTCCGCGCCAAACCCGCGCGCAATATGGGCTTGTCCCGGGTCATCGGCGTTGGCCCGAACCTTGAGATGCCGGAACTCGTCGGCCCATTTCAAAATTGTGGAAAAATAGCGGAACTTTTCGGAGCGAGTCGCGGGCAGGGCACCCTGGATCACCTGCATCACTTCTGATTCAACCACGGACAGCATCCCGCCATACACCAGACCGGAAAATCCGCTAATGGAAATACAATCCCCTTCTTGGAACACCGACGGCCCAATCCGCACTTTGGCTTCATCCTCGAAGACTTCAATGTCCTCACACCCGGCGACGCAGACTTTTCCCATTTGCCGCGCCACCACCGCGGCATGGGAGGTCATGCCTCCCGTGGCCGTCAAAAATCCTTCCGAGGCATACATGCCATGGATGTCATCCGGACTGGTTTCCTTACGGACGAGCACGGCCTGTTCTCCACGAGCCTTGAGCGCCACGGCCTTGTGCGAGGTCAGGACAATTTTCCCGCAGGCGGCGCCAGGCCCGGCGGGCAGCCCCTTTCCGATCGGTTGGCGTTTCTTTTCTTCGTTCTGTTCAAACACGTGATAGAGATACTGCGCCAGTTGCCCCGGCTCCACGCGGCACACGGCTTCGTCTTTCTCCACCAGTCCTTCTCTCACCATATCCACGGCGATCCGCACGGCCGCGATACCCGTTCTTTTGCCCGCCCGCGTTTGCAGCATATAGAGCTGGCCTTCCTGAATCGTAAACTCCATGTCCTGCATATCGCGATAATGTGTTTCCAGAATGTGTTGAGTGGTCATGAGGGCTTGATAGGCGGCGGGTAATTTTTTCTTCAGGATGGCGACTGGAAGAGGCGTGCGACCGCCCGCGACGACGTCTTCGCCCTGGGCGTTGACCAACCATTCCCCAAAAAACGTTCGCGCCCCCGTAGACGGATCCCGGGAAAACACCACGCCGGTGCCGCTGGTCTCCCCCATATTCCCGAACACCATGGCCACCACGTTGACCGCGGTGCCCCACGTATCCGGGATGTGATAGATCTTTCGATAGGCCACAGCCCGATCCCCAAACCAGGACGCAAAGATTGCATTCGTCGCCATCTTGAGTTGCGTGAACGGATCCTCGGGAAGCGTACCTCCGGTTTCCTGTTTGATGACCGCCTGATATTCCGTGACCAAATCGCCGAGGGCGCCGGGGGACAGCGCGGTATCGGTCGTCACCCCAACCTGCCGCTTTTTTCGTTCGAGGATCTCGTCAAATTTTTCCCTGGGCACATCCATCACCACGGCGCCGAACACCGCGATAAAACGACGGTACGAATCCATGGCAAACCGTTCATTCCGCGTTTTGCGGGCCAGCCCCTGGACGGTGCGCGAGTTCAGGCCCAGGTTGAGCACCGTATCCATCATGCCGGGCATGGACGCACGCGCTCCAGACCGCACGGCGACCAGCAACGGGTTGTCCGAATCGCCAAATCCAGCGTTCATGGATCGTTCGACTCGCTTCAGTCCCCGCAGCATCTGATCCCACATGCCTTTGGGGTACGTGCCACGGGCTTGAAAATACGCGAGGCAGGCCTCTGTCGTAACGGTAAATCCCGGGGGGACGCGGATCTTCAAGTTCGTCATTTCGGCGAGACCGGCGCCTTTCCCGCCAAGCAACTCTTTCATGTCGCCCCGGCCTTCGGCTTTGCCATCGCCAAAGTAATAGACGTACTTCTTGTTCCGCATGCGTGAAGATCCCTCTGCCGACTCCCGCGGAAGTCGGCTGGCGCGTATATGTTCCAAATCACTAACCGAAAGGGGAATTTACCATAAATTTCTGATTTCTCAAAAAATTATATTCACGGCGGCACTGTGACATCTGACGCCAGACCAATCCATCTGTGAGCCGAAAAACGAATCTTGATAATGTGGCAAGATCAACCGCTTCTTCAATATTGAAAGGTGTCGCGACACTGAACATGTCAAATGATCGGCCCGACTTCCCCGCCGTCATTCTCGGGCCTGCCTTCCCCGCCGTCATTCTCGGGCCTTGCCCGGGAATCCAGTTCCTAAACCACCACAACGCCCCCAACAGTACCAGATTGCAGACCACGATCAGGACCAGCGTGATCCCACGGCGAAACCACAGGAATCCGGCTTCGGAAAACATCATGCGCGGTCATGTCTGCGAGATCATGACGGGAACGGCTCCCTTACCGGCCCGGCACCTGCGTCTGGATATGGGACAAATCGCCAAAAACAGAGAACAACTCATCAACCCGGCGTAATAACGACAACCGATTCGCGCGAATCCCGGGTTCCGGCGCATTCACCAGCACACCGTCAAAGAACCCGTCAATAGGCCCTTTCAGCGCCATAAGGCCCTGGAGCACTGCGTGATAATCATGGGATGCCAGCGCGCGCTCAACAATGCGCGTGGCCGTTTCCACGGCCCGATGCAAGCCATGCTCCGCCGGGTGAGTCAACAGGTCCGCCGTGACAGCATCCGCCGTCCAGGCTTCTTTGGCCACGATGCGGTGCGCTCGCTTAAATCCGGCCATGAGCGCATCAAACTCTTGCCGGCTCGTGACGGCTTGCAGCGCATCCATGCGCGATAATAAATCCCGGATATCAAGATCGACGCTATTGCGACGCGCCAGAACACTCGCCATCACATCGTCACGATAGCCGGACACGAGGCGCCCGTAATAGCGGAGCCGATCCTCCAGAAATCCGAACAGGGGACGCAGCGGGGTATGACCTTCCGCCGTTTCGCCTTGCGGAGGCGGCGCGGCTTTGACGCCCTGCTCGGCCAGCATCTGTTCCATCTGCCGCAGGCATGTCCCGATATTGACGTTGAACCCGGCGTCATTCGCAATACGAATCAGGCCGAACGCGTGACGGCGAAGGCCATAGGGATCTTCGGAGCCAGATGGGACAATCCCCGCATAGAAAAAAGCCGCCAGGGTATCCACCCGGTCGGCGAGTGACAGCAGTCGGCCCACCGTCGTCACGGGAAGGGCATCGTCCGGCGTTCGAGGTTGATAATATTCCCCCAGGGCTTCACAGACCTGACCGGACTCCCCGTCATGCGCGGCATATTTTCCCCCCATCACACCCTGGAGCGTGGGAAATTCTCCGACCATTCCCGTCACCAGATCAGCCTTGCTCAAAAACGCCGCACGCTGACAGGCTTCTTTCGCCTCCGACACCCCGGCGGCAGGGGCCAGCGCTCCGATCAGCGCCATCATGCGTTCGGTTTTTTGATACAGGGACCCCAGTTGTTGATGAAACACCACACCATGAAGTTGCGGCACCCGGTCGGCCAGTGTTTGCTTGCGATCTTCATGAAAGAAATACCGGGCGTCCGCCAGACGCGCGGCCAACACTCGTTCATGACCGACCCTGGTCAGCTCCATATTGTTCGCGTGCATATTGGTGGGAGCGAAAAACCTGGGGAGTAATTCGTGACGCTGATTCACGACCGAAAAAAACCCCTGATGCTCGCGCATGGAGGTCATCAGGACTTCCGGCGGCAACGCCAGATAACGTTGATCAAAGGTTCCGCTCAACATGTTGGGCCACTCCAGCGAAAAGACCGCCTGTTCAAGCAGGGCGTCCCGATTGTCCGGGTACACCTGCCCCCTGGCCGAACGGGCAAGGCGGGTGAGTTGTTGCCCAATCATGGCCCGACGACGAACCGGGTCAACCACGACACCCGCGCGTTCCAATGCGGCTTCATAGGCTTCCGGCCTTGTGATCAGCACACCCTTGTTCGCAACGGTGTTGCGGCCCGACCGGAAGCGATGCCCCCAGGAGCGCGCTCCCGACCGAACTCCCGCGAATTCAAGAGGGAAAGGCTTCGCGCCCACAACCGCGACCAGCCACCGAATCGGCCGTGGATACCGGACTCCCGACGTATTCCATCGCATGGTTTTTGAAAACGTGAGTTGCTGAAGCAGACCGGAAAGATGCGCGGTGAAGACCTTGACGGCGGATGCCCCTTTTTCCCGTTTGACCGCGCACAGATAGGTGCCTTTGGGTGTATCCCGTGTTTCCAATTGCGCGACGGCCACCCCCTGGGATTTCGCAAACCCCTCTGCGGCTTTGGTCGGCCGGCTCTGGTCATCAAACGCCACAGCCGTGGAAGGCCCCAGCGCTTCGCGCAGAATCGGGGATTGCGTCGTGGCCAATCCCGTGATGATGACGGCAAGCCGCCGAGGAGTGCCATAGGATCGAATGCCGTCATGGGACAGGCGTTGATCCGCCAGGAAGCCCTCCATGAGCTGGACCAGTTGACGCATGGCCGGTTGAATCACCTGCCATGGCAGTTCTTCGGAGCCGATTTCCAGGAGAAAGGATGTCGTGGCGGCACGACGGCGTGCGGGCTTTTTCTTTGGCACGTGGGGTTGAGACGACTGTCGGGATTTCATGTGTCAGACGAGTGGGAATCAGGACAGAACACGCCTCCGTTGTCGTTTCGGCGATGACGCACCGTGAACGGCTAACCCGGCTTTGGCCTGACGCAGCAAAGGGAAACCCAACAGTTTTCGTCGTTCGACGTATGCGTCCGCGCATCCCCGCGCAAGTCCGCGCACCCGTCCGATATATCCCGTTCGTTCAGCCACACTCAACGCGCCCCGCGCATCAAGCACATTGAACAAATGAGAAGTTTGCATACATGCATCATAGGCTGGCAACACCAGCTCCTGGTCCAACAGGCTGCGACATTCTTCCTCTCGTGCCGTAAACATCGTCCGAATCATGGCAATGTCTGCGGCCTCGAAATTGTACCGGGAAAACTGGACTTCAGCATCGTGGAACAAATCTCCATAGGTGACATCTTCAGACCACCGAAGATCGTACACGCTGTCAACGCCTTGCAAATACATCGCAATCCGTTCAGTGCCATAGGTCAGCTCCACCGTCACCGGATCGAGGGGTTGTCCGCCAGCTTCCTGAAAATAGGTGAATTGTGTGATTTCCATGCCATCAAGCCGCACTTCCCACCCACACCCCCACGCCCCCAGCGTCGGCGATTCCCAATCATCCTGCACAAACCGGATATCATGTTTTCGAGGATGAACCCCCAGCATGGCGAGACTGTCCAGATACAGCGATTGGATATTGTCCACGCAAGGCTTGATCACCACCTGATACTGGTAATAATGTTGCAGCCGATTGGGGTTGTCTCCGTACCGACCGTCGGCGGGACGACGACAAGGCTCAACATACGCCGCCCGCCAGGGTTCTGGACCCAGGACACGCAAAAACGTGGCCGGATTGAAGGTGCCAGCGCCTTTTTCCAGATCATACGGCTGGCAAATGATACAGTGTTGGGTGGCCCAAAACTGATGCAGAGCGAGGATAAGATTCTGAACGGTCACAGGCAGAGTTGCCACTCGGTCTTGCGGCGACAGTACGACCTGTCAGGGAGACAGATCATCAAAGAATTCATCCACAAATCAAGGCTGGAACGTAACAACACACCCCATGGGTGGTCAAGGCGAAACGGAAGACGCCGACGCCGGACGGTTGCCTCTGCGCCCATGTTCCTGAACGATGCCATCTCCCACATGCGGAGAAGGCGGGGGGCGACATTCGTCATTGACACATCATCACCCCGGCCTTCCTCTCTCGTCCGCTTACATTCCCAGATGCGCCTTCAAAATGCCGGAGTCTTTGATGCCGGGATTCTCGGCGCCATGATCCAGCGCCATTTGAAAATGCTTTGTCGCATCACCATGATTGCTCAATTTATCCAGCGTCAAGGCCAAATTATAATGTGCCTCCGCAAGGTCGGCGTTGGCCGCAACGGCTTTTTGGAAATGCTCCTGCGCGACATCCCAATGGCCCTGTTGATAGTGATTCACCCCTTCATTGTTGGCCTCGGCTCCGCCAACCGGTGCGGAAGCGAGAAGGGCTCCGGCATACACATCCGTTGACATCTCTTTCGACTTCGGCGTCTGCGTATCGTACCCGCCATCACACCCCCACACGAACATCAAACCAACCAGAAGCGACAAGACAACCCACGGTACCTGCTTCATGACATTCTCCTTTGTTGCGCCCCCCGCACCCGACGGCGGCAGACAAGGGCCTGTTTTCTTTGTACTTCGTCAATCGGCATGATCATACCATACCCACCCTGACCGGTCTAGCGTGACCAGCCGGGGAAAGCCCGTCACGTTGTCCCGCGTTTGCCCACCTCCGGGCACCATGCTAGAATCCGGATACGTTGCAGAACGCCGACCTGTCTGACATTTTCCCCAACCCATGCTCAAACAAGTCCTGACCATTGCCGGTTCCGATTCCGGAGGAGGCGCCGGGATTCAGGCTGACATCAAAGCCATGTCCGCAAATGGCACGTATGCCATGTCGGTCATTACCTCAATTACCGCACAAAACACCCAGGGCATCACGGCCATCCACGATCTGCCCACCGCCATCATCGAAGCGCAGCTTGACGCCATTTTTGACGATTTTGACGTGGCCGCGGCCAAAACCGGGATGCTGTCTTCCGCCTCGATCACGTCCCTGGTCAGCCGCACGTTGCGCCATCGCCGTGTACCCCACCTCGTTGTTGATCCCGTCATGGTGTCAAAAAGCGGGCAGGACCTTTTACAACCCGACGCCATGGACGCCATCAAACAGGAACTCATTCCCCTGGCCTCCGTCATCACGCCCAATATCCATGAAGCGGAGCGGTTAACCGGCCTCACGATTCGGTCGCTGGCCGAAGCGCGGCAGGCCGCCAAAGCCCTGCACCAGTTGGGATGCCGGCACGTGCTCCTCAAGGGCGGACATTTACTCGACCGTCCGGCCACCGATCTTTTATACGATGGACGGTTTTTTACGCTGTATCCTGGAGAATGGATTGACACGCCCCACACCCACGGAACAGGGTGTACCTTTGCCGCCGCTCTGACCGCTCACCTGGCTGTGGGCAAACCCCTTCCGGACGCAATTGACACGGCCAAGCAGTATGTCACATCTGCCATTCGTCACAGTCTGGCAATCGGTCGGGGACAGGGTCCGACCAATCATTTCTATTTTCTTTCGTAAGCGTCACCGCCGTCGCCAGTGCGTTGTTCTCTTCCGGCGCGGTGACCAATGCCAGCACACCATGCCCGGCAACCAGGCCATCGCGCGGCCAACCGCCGTTTGGAAAACCCGAAAATTTTTGTCACAATGGCCGGGCAGTGGGCGAACCGGACAGACAGGCCCATCTTTCACAACACGCCGAGCGATTGACCCGGAACCGGATATGACCGAAACAGCCGTCACATTAAGCGAGGAACAGCTTGCCGTCTTTCGGGTGCTCTACCCCTGGTATAAAGAAGAGGTGTTTCGTCGTCGGGAACAAATGATGCGCCTCACGGCTTTTGGCAGCGCGTTTTTGCTGCTTCTCCTCATCACGATTCTCGCGCTCGCTCCCCCGTCTCCCATTGATCCCACCATCAAACTCTTTGCCATGACCGGCACCGCCCTGTTCTCGGCGTTGTTTGTCTATCTCATCATGCAGCAACGTGACCGCCACCACATTGCCAAACAAATCCTGATTGAAATGGAGCAGGTGCTGGGACTGTATGAAGGGGGACTCTATCAGGTGGGCAAAGCCTTCTACCCGACAGATTGGCAAACCGCCTGGTTGCATGACCGAAGCACGACCGTGTACGTGGCCATCATCGCGACTTTGACGATTCTCGTCATTGCTTCCATTGTCAGCAAAGGCTGATCGGCTTGCCCGGAACGGGACATGCCGTCCCCGGTATGCTCACCCGCCGACGCGACCCGCCGCCTCTGTGATCCGCTCCGGCCCCAACGGCTTCACCAGCATCATGAGCGCGGCCAACAGCGTGAGATTGCCCATCAGCGCCACCATCATGGCAAACCCCGTGAGCAGACCAAAGTAGATGGTGGGAATAAAATTGGAGAAGGCCAGAATACTAAACCCCACGGTGATCGTGAGCGACGTGTAATACATGGCGCGACCGATGCTGCCGTGGCAGGCCAGCATCGTTTCCCGATACGTTTGATACTTCGCAAATTCCACTTGAAACCGGTGAACATAATGAATGGCGTCATCCACGGCGATACCCACCGTGATGGCCGCAATCGTAATGGTCATGAGATCCAACGGAATGCCCCACCAGCCCATCAGGCCAAGCACCGACAACGCCGCCAGCACGTTGGGCGTGATCGCCAGCATGGACAGCAGCAGACTGCGAAAGAACACCAGGAACATCAGCACAATACTCACAAAGACCGCGACAATCGTCAGAATCTGGGACTCGTATAAACTCTGGAGCAGATTGTTATAGAGCACCGCCATCCCCGTTGGATGCACGTTGGACTCGGCAAACTCCTGATCCTCGATCAGATACGTTCGAACGCGCTCGATGAACTCATGGCGTTTGAGCGTCGGTGCGGACTCAATCAGTCGCATACTCACACGCGTCTGCTTGCCGTCGGCGGACAGATACGGGGCAATCAGCGCGTGCCTCACGGTATCGGGCATATACTTGTCCAGAAGAGCCAATTCATAATCCTCCGGCATCCGTCCCCCATTCAACTGCCTGAACACTTTCAGGCCCGTGGCAAGGGACAAAACCTTGCCGACCTCCGGCAGGGATTCCAGATAATCATGTATGGCTTCAATCTTCGTTAACCGATACCCGTTAAACCAGTAGGAATGTGCCTCGGTGGCATCCTGCCGGCTGAACGGATCGTCAAAAGGGTCGTCCAGGTTTTGCGTCTCGTCAGGAAAGGCAGCAGGCTCGTTCTCCGCATCAAGAACAAAATCCAACGGCATGGTTCCGCCCAACTTCGTATCAATCAATTCCATTCCCCGGTAAATTTCAGTCGTGCTCTTAAAATGATCAATAAACCGGTTTTCCACTTCCAGGCGCGCGATGCCCATGCCTCCCAGCACGGCCACCGCCACACAGGCGACCATGATCAGCGTGGAGCGCGTGAGCGTAAAACGGGCCACCGCCATGGTGAACGACCGCGTGGTATCCGGACGACCGACGACTGGCTCCGGCTTGAGCAGCGCCAGCACTGCGGGGAAATAGATAAAATTCAGCGCAAACGCAAACGTGATCCCAATCATCATCATCCAGCCAAAATCAATCACGGGCCGAATGTCGCTGACGATCAGGGAACCAAACGCCACAATGGTCGTCACGGCCGTATAAAAACAGGGCTTGGCCATTTCCCGCATCGTGTCAAAGACCAGCGTTTTCTGATCCCTGCGCGGGGTTTGCTCCTCCAAAATGCGGTAACGCACAATCAAATGGATGGTCACGGACATGGTCATGATGAGCAACAGCGAGACAAAGTTTGAGGAAATGACCGTCACGGGCCAATCCAGAAAGCCCAGGAAGCCCACCATCACGATGACCGAAATCAGACAGCAGGACATGGGCAGCAGCACCCATCGCAACTTGCGAAAAAAATAGACTAAGACCGCCGCTAAAAAAACGAGGACGCCGAAGCCAAACACCACAAGGTCGTGTTCAATAAAACTCATCATGTCGGCGATAATCATCCGCACTCCGCCCAAATACACCTGCGCATGTCCGCGATAGCGGTCGAGAATGTCGCGAACGACCTCAATATCCTTCCGTTCAGCTTCAACCGCGATCGCATGATGGTTACGAAATGCCCGCACCGCCGACTGGAATGCGACGTCTTCCGCCGGCGTGAGACCCGACGCGGCCTTTTTCTCTCTCAACCGATTCCGCGTTTTCAGCAACGTGGCATAGGTCGCATCTTCCCTGAAAATGACCTGGAGCGCCGTTAAGCGACCGTCCGGGCTGACGAGATTATTGTGATAGATGGGGCTTTCCAGAAATTCTTTTCGGGCGAGTTCTCTGTCAATGCCAGGAGTCTGAAGCGTCTGCAATGCCCCGCCTTCACGGCTCAATTCCGCAATGGACACGTTGGAACTGTTCACCAACGGCACGTCCAAAATCGAGACGACCGCTTTGACCGACTGGATCCGCGCTAATTCGTCACGAAGTCGTGTGAGGTGTTCAAGCGAGGCAGGAGACCATAAATCTTCGAAAGGCGCATAGGTGACGATGAGAAAATCATCCGAGCCGTAGCGTTCCCGGCTGGCACGATAATCATTCAACGCCCGGTCGTTTTCCAAAACAATTGATTCAGAAGACGCTTCTAATCTAAAATGTCGGGATTCAAACGCGAAGAACGCCACCAGGACACAGACCAGCCCCAGAGCCACGACCGGCCGATCAATAACCAGGGTGCGGTACAAGCGGAGCAACGATGAGTACATGGTGATTCTTTCCCTACGGCCCAACAAAGCCCCGAGGACAAACGGGGCACGTTCCCACCGCCCGTCTCCAGGACACTACGATGGCAACATAAAGAAAGGCAGGTCCAGATGCAATACGACAGCGTCCCCAAAGCCAAACCGCCAACACACGAAACGGGGGATGGAACCTCCCCGATGACCGTCACAACCCCTACCGGAAAAGACATCGCCACCTTCGGGGGGGGATGTTTCTGGTGCATTGAAGCCGTCTTTGATCGGCTGCGGGGCGTGGAATCCGTGGAATCAGGCTATATGGGCGGGGCACAACCCAACCCGTCGTATGAAGCCATCTGCACCGGCCAGACCGGCCATGCCGAAGTCGTGCGGGTGACGTTTGATCCCACCGTCATGTCGTACCGCGAATTACTTGAAATCTTTTTCTTCGTTCACGACCCCACGACACTCAACCGCCAGAGCAACGACGTCGGCACCCAGTACCGTTCCGTGATTTTTTTTCACTCTCCCGAACAGGAGACCATCGCGAAAGACGTCATGGCCACCCTCACGTCAGGCAAATGTTTTGATGCGCCAATCGTGACGGAACTGTCCCCCGCCCACACCCTGTACACGGCAGAAGACTATCATCAGGACTACTTCGCACATCACCCAGACCAACCCTATTGCACATTTCTTATTGCTCCCAAGATCGCCAAACTCTCACAGCAATTCGCCTCCAGACTAAAGCCGTCCCAATAACCATCCGCCCACCCTCTTCCCCTCCCCGCCGGCAGGTGGGAATCCAGAATGCAGTTTAGGACTGGATTCCCGTGGGGACCACGAGAATGACGGCGTAAGAAAGAAAGACACACGCGACAATAACGGCATCGCCCTCCCCTCCCCGCCGTCATTCTCGCCAGCAGGCGGGAATCCAGTCCTGTCCTGTCCCCCTCCTCTCCGTCATTCTCGCCGAAGGCGGGAATCCAGTCCTGTCCTGTCCCATCCCCTCCCCGCCGTCATTCTCGCCGAAGGCGGGAATGACCATCGGCCTCCTCGCCGGCAGGTGGGAATCCAGAATGCGGTCTAGGACTGGATTCCCGTGGGGGCCACGAGAATGACGGAGGGGAGAGACCAATGACGGAGGGGAGAGATGCCGATGAGGGAGCGAGCGAGGGGGGAGGAATGATGGGGGGGGGTTAAGTAGGCCGCGAGGGGGGGTCTCCCCCCCCCAGCGCCATTATGACGACAAAAAACACCACTTAGAAAGTCAGGGTGCCCTCTAAACGAATGCCGTGTTCAGCATCAAGCATCTCGCGACGCTCGCCGACGAGTTTCATATTAAAGAGAGAGTGCAATTTCCACATCAGGCCAAGACGATAGGTGTCGCTACGGTCGCCAAATGTCATCTCGCTATACGGCGTCAAGAGTCCGTGGCCACCAGGGACGAGCAGGCCATAGTTGAGGCGCAGGTCGAGACGCGGCGCATAGTCCGGGCGTCCTGTGTCGCCATCCTCCTGGTTCATCAGACCCTGTTGCCAGAACCGTTGCAGGTCACTGCTGGCCGCTTCGCCATAGGCAGGCGTCAGACTGAAGGACAGCCCCTGCCCGTCCGAAGACCCTTCGAATTTAATCAGGCCGCTGACTCCAAATTCCTCCATGCCGCCCTTGTAGCGCGACACGCCTCGCGCCTTCGCCTCCAGCGTCAAGTTTCTGGCGGCGCTCACATAGCGCAACCCGCCGCCCAGCTCCGTGCCTCTGCCGATCTTGCCAGCGCCACCGTCATAGCGAAGCCCCAATTCCGAGGTCAGACCCACCTGGGCCCCGCTGTTCAAAGACCAGATCCCAGTGGCTTCCAGAGTCATCCGGAAGCGGCTGACATCCAGACTCAAGGCAGCGAGATGCTCGTTGCCCACCACTTCCAATTCACTGCGCAGGGCTTCGGTCTTCACCCGCAGGTTGATGGCGCCTGCCTCCAACACAAGGCCACTCACACCCAGGGCAACCGTCCGCAAGTTGAGATTGCTCGACAGATTCCGCGCCATGGGATTTCCATCATCGGTGATTTCCAACTCACCTTCCCCATAGCCGAGCGTCGCCCAGAGGTCCAGCCGCCCCAGGTTCCAGCCCACATAGGGATGGATGCTGGTCATCTCCAGTGCATAGTCGCCACTGGTAGCGGCGTGGTCAGCCCGGTCACGAAACTGGGCACTGGTGTAGTTGCTGTAATCCAAATCCACCTGGTTCCAGGACAGAGCGACACCGGCAACCAGACTGGCGCTTAGGTGGGTGTCCAGACCCAGATGCAGACTGAAGAAGTCGCCGTCCCAGGTCACCTGATCAGCGTCATTGATATTGCGGTAATCACCCGCACCCCAGATGGTCAGGATGGATGTCTCTTCTGAAGTCCCTTCTGAATCACCTTCTGAAGCGCCCAGAGGGAGCACAAAGTCGGTGTCTGCCAAAAGTCGCTTGAGGTTGAACTGGTCAGTCGACAGCGCTCGCCCCTGAGTCTTGATGATACCTTCCAGGCTGGACTGACCACCAAGCGTGGCGGTGCGGACAGCCTTCCTGCTCGTCTGCTCTATGCGCCGTGCGACCGCCTGGACATTCTGGTCAGCCATGGCGCGTGCCACCTCTGACAAGATGATACGATTCAGGTCGGCGAAGTCGGAACCCGACGACACCCGGACGCTTCTGCTCGCTTGCGCCTGGTTGTCCTGGAGGTCGGCAACGGTATAGGTGACGGTGTAGGTGCCGACCGTGTTCGTGTCCACGTCGGTCGAGTCAATCATGATCTGGGCCGTGAGGTCGCCATCCATGCGATCAACGGCGGTGGCACCAAACTCCACGTAATTCTCGTCCACTTCTATGGTCATGGGATTGGCACCGAGCAGGGTGATGACCGGTTTGGTGGTGTCGGTAATGGTGACCATCTGCTCGGCGGAGCTGCGGAGGTTATTGGTATCGGTTGCGGTCCAGGTAATCATGGTCTCACCCAGCGGGAAGACCGCAGGCGCGTCGTCGGTGATGTCGGCATTGCCATCGGTGGAAGTCGCGATGCCGTAGTCGGAGCGATCAAGCGGGGTCAAGGTATCTGTTGCCTCAAAGGTTATGTCCGCCGGCGGGCTGATGTCTGGTGCCGCGGTGTCGGTGACGGTGACTATGCGGATCACGGTATCGGCAGCGTTACCGTCAGTGTCGGTGACATCGTAGGTGATGGTGTATTCCCCGACCGTGCCCGTGTTCACCGTGCTGGCGGCGGCGATTCGTATCGTCAGTTCGTCGTCATCATCCACTGCATCAGTAGCGGTGGCGCCGGGGTCGTTGTAAATACTGCCGAATTCAACGGTTTGGGGATTGTCGCCGAGCAGGGCGATCACCGGCTTGGTGGTGTCGGTAATGGTGATGGTCTGCGCGGCGGTGATGATGTTGCCGTTGCCATCGTCTGCTTTCCAGGTGATGGTGTGGGTGCCGACTGCAAACTCATTGCCCTCTGGGCTGCGGGTGATGATCACCGGGTCGGTGACCAAATCCGTCGCGGTTGCCAACCCCACAGTGACTGGCGTGGTCGGACCGGTGGCTTCCTTGATGATATTCTCCGGCGCAGTGATGTCCGGTTTGGTGGTATCAGTGATGGTGATGGTCTGCGCGGCGGTGCTGAACAGAGTATTGGTATCGGTTGCGGTCCAGGTGATGGTATGGACGCCGACCGAGAAAGCCAGCGGCGCGTCGTCGGTAATCATGGCCTCGCGGTCGGTGGAAGTCGCGGTGCCGTAGTGGGTGCGGCCAAGCGGCGTCAGGGTATCTGTTGCCTCAAAGGTTATGTCCGCCGGCGCGATGATGTCTGGTGCCGCGGTGTCGGTGACGGTGACCATGCGGGTTACCGGCGTGGCAACATTAGTGGCCTTGTCGGACACCGTGTAGGTGACGGTGTAGTCCCCGACCGTGCCCGTGTCCACCGTGCTGACGGCGGCGATTCGTATCGTCAGTTCGTCGTCATCATCCACTGCATCAGTAGCGGTGGCACCGGGGTCATTGTAAATACTGCCGAATTCAACGGTCTGGGGGTCGGCACCGAGCAGGGCGATCACCGGCTTGGTGGTGTCAGTAATGGTGACCGTCTGCGCGGCGGTGATGATGTTGCCGTTGTCATCGTCCGCTTTCCAGGTGATGGTGTGGGTGCCGACGGCAAACGCATCGGCCTCTGGGGTGCGGGTGATGATTACCGGGTCGGTGACCAAATCCGTCGCGATTGCCAACCCCACAGTGACTGGCGTGGTCGGACCGGTGGCTTCCTTGATGATATTCTCCGGCGCAGTGATGTCCGGTTTGGTGGTATCAGTGATGGTGATGGTCTGCGCGGCGGTGCTGAACAGAGTATTGGTATCGGTTGCGGTCCAGGTGATGGTATGGACGCCGACCGAGAAAGCCAGCGGCGCGTCGTCGGTAATCATGGCCTCGCGGTCGCTGGAAGTCGCGGTGCCGTAGTGGGTGCGGTCAAGCGGCGTCAGGGTGGCGGTTGCTTCGGTGGTGTAGGCAGCCGGCGCGGTGATGTCTGGTGCCGCGGTGTCGGTGACGGTGACCATGCGGGTTACCGGCGTGGCAGCATTAGTGGCCTTGTCGGAGACCGTGTAGGTGACGGTGTAGTCGCCGACCGTGCCCGTGTTCACCGTGCTGGCGGCGGCGATTCGTATCGTCAGTTCGTCGTCATCATCCACTGCGTCGGTGGCGGTGGCTCCGGGGTCGGTATAAACACTGCCGAATTCAACGGTTTGGGGGTCGGCACCGAGCAGGGCGATATCCGGTGGCGTGGTGTCCACAATCATGACCACCTGGGTCGCCATCATTTCATTGGTCGCGGGATCGGTTGCAGTCCAGGTGATGGTGGTCGCACCCAGCGGGAAAGCATCGGGCGCGTCGTCGGTAATGTCGGCCGTGTCATCGCCGGAAGTGGCGGTGCCGTAGTCGGAGCGGCTAAGCGGGGTCAGGGTATCTGTTGCCTCAAAGGTCATGGCAAGCGGCGCGGTGATGTCTGGTGCCGCAGTGTCGGTCACCATGACCATGCGGGTTACCCTATCAGCCGCGTTACCCTCGGCGTCGGTGACATCGTAGGTGACCTGATGGGTGCCGACCTGGTTGGTGTCCACGCCGCTCACATCAATGACAATCTTTGCCGTTAATGTGATGTCATCATCCACTTCATCGGTCGCAGTCGCATTTAGTTCCGTATAAGCCGTGCCGAATTCAA
Source organism: Nitrospirales bacterium (assembly GCA_965207175.1). Lineage (GTDB taxonomy): Bacteria > Nitrospirota > Nitrospiria > Nitrospirales > UBA8639 > Bin75. The sequence continues at coordinate 200,958 of OZ242269.1, read as the reverse complement.
CGGTTTGAGGGTTGTCGCCGAGCAGGGCGATAACCGGTGGCGTGGTGTCCACAATCGTGACCACCTGGGTCGCCATCATTTCATTGGTCGCGGGATCGGTTGCGGTCCAGGTGATGGTGGTCGCACCCAGCGGGAAAGCATCGGGCGCGTCGTCGGTAATGTCGGCCGTGTCATCGCCGGAAGTGGCGATGCCGTAGTCGGAGCGGTCAAGCGGGGTCAGGGTATCTGTTGCCTCAAAGGTTATGGCAAGCGGCGCGGTGATGTCTGGTTCCGTGGTGTCGGTGACCATGACGGTGCGGGTTACCCTATCGGCATTATTACCCTCGGCGTCGGAGACATCATAGGTGACCGGATAGGTGCCGAACCGATTAACGTCCACCGCGCCCGCATTAATGGCAATCCTTCGCGTCAGTTCGTCGTCATCGTCCACTTCATCGGTCGCAGTCGCATTTAGTTCCGTATAAGTCGTGCCGAATTCAACGGTCTGGGGGTCGGCACCGAGCAGGGCGATCACCGGCTTGGTGGTGTCCACAATCGTGACCACCTGGGTCGCGATCATTTCATTGGTCGCGGGATCAGTTGCGGTCCAGGTGATGGTGGTCGCACCCAGCGGGAAAGCATCGGGCGCGTCGTCGGTAATGTCGGCCGTGTCATCGCCGGAAGTGGCGGTGCCGTAGTCGGAGCGGCTAAGCGGGGTCAGGGTATCTGTTGCCTCAAAGGTCATGGCAAGCGGCGCGGTGATGTCTGGTATCACAGTGTCGGTCACCATGACCATGCGGGTTACCCTATCAGCCGCGTTACCCTCGGCGTCGGTGACATCGTAGGTGACCGCATAGGTGCCGATCAGATCAACGTCCACCGCGTTCGCATCAGCGACAATCCGTGCCGTCAGTTTAATGTCATCGTCCACTTCATCGGTCGCAGTCGCATTTAGTTCCGTATAAGCCGTGCCGAATTCAACGGTTTGGGGATTGTCGCCGAGCAGAGCGATAACCGGCTTGGTGGTGTCAGTAATGGTGACCGTCTGCGCGGCGGTGATGATGTTGCCATTACCATCGTCCGCTTTCCAGGTGATGGTATGGGTGCCGACGGCAAACTCATTGCCCTCTGGGGTGCGGGTGATGATCACCGGGTCGGTGACCAAATCCGTCGCGATTGCCAACCCCACGGTGACTGGCGTGGTCGGACCGGTGGCTTCCTTGGTGATATTCCTCGGCGCAGTGATGTCCGGTTTGGTGGTGTCGGTGATGGTGATGGTCTGCGCGGCGGTGCTGAACAGAGTATTGGTATCGGTTGCGCGCCAGGTGATGGTATGGACGCCGACCGAGAAAGCCAGCGGCGCGTCGTCGGTAATCATGGCCTCGCGGTCGGTGGAAGTCGCGGTGCCGTAGTGGGAGCGGCTAAGCGGCGTCAAGGTATCTGTTGCCTCAAAGGTTATGTCCGCCGGCGCAGTAATGTCTGGTGCCGCGGTGTCGGTGACGGTGACCATGCGAATCACCGGCGTGGCCGCATTAGTGGCCTTGTCGGAGACCGTGTAGGTGACGGTGTAGTCGCCGACCGTGCCCGTGTCCACTGTGCTGACGGCGGCGATTCGTATCGTCAGTTCGTCGTCATCATCCACTGCATCAGTAGCGGTGGCACCGGGGTCATTGTAAATACTGCCGAATTCAACGGTTTGAGGATTGTCGCCGAGCAGGGCGATATCCGGTGGCGTGGTGTCCACAATCGTGACCACCTGGGTCGCCATCATTTCATTGGTCGCGGGATCGGTTGCGGTCCAGGTGATGGTGGTCGCACCCAGCGGGAAAGCATCGGGCGCGTCGTCGGTAATGTCGGCCGTGTCATCGCCGGAAGTGGCGATGCCGTAGTCGGAGCGGTCAAGCGGGGTCAAGGTATCTGTTGCCTCAAAGGTTATGTCCGCCGGCGCGGTGATGTCTGGTATCACAGTGTCGGTCACCATGACCATGCGGGTTACCCTATCAGCCGCGTTACCCTCGGCGTCGGTGACATCGTAGGTGACCGCATAGGTGCCGATCAGATCAACGTCCACCGCGTTCGCATCAATGACAATCCTTCGCGTTAGTTCGTCGTCATCGTCCACTTCATCGGTCGCAGTCGCATTTAGTTCCGTATAAGTCGTGCCGAATTCAACGGTCTGGGGGTCGGCACCGAGCAGGGCGATCACCGGCTTGGTGGTGTCCACAATCGTGACCACCTGGGTCGCGATCATTTCATTGGTCGCGGGATCAGTTGCGGTCCAGGTGATGGTGGTCGCACCCAGCGGGAAAGCATCGGGCGCGTCGTCGGTAATGTCGGCCGTGTCATCGCCGGAAGTGGCGGTGCCGTAGTCGGCGCGGTCAAGCGGGGTCAAGGTATCTGTTGCCTCAAAGGTTATGGCAAGCGGCGCGGTGATGTCTGGTATCACAGTGTCGGTCACCATGACCATGCGGGTTACCCTATCAGCCGCGTTACCCTCGGCGTCGGTGACATCGTAGGTGACCGCATAGGTGCCGATCAGATCAACGTCCACCGCGTTCGCATCAATGACAATCCTTCGCGTTAGTTCGTCGTCATCGTCCACTTCATCGGTCGCAGTCGCATTTAGTTCCGTATAAGTCGTGCCGAATTCAACGGTCTGGGGGTCGGCACCGAGCAGGGCGATCACCGGCTTGGTGGTGTCCACAATCGTGACCACCTGGGTCGCGATCATTTCATTGGTCGCGGGATCAGTTGCGGTCCAGGTGATGGTGGTCGCACCCAGCGGGAAAGCATCGGGCGCGTCGTCGGTAATGTCGGCCGTGTCATCGCCGGAAGTGGCGGTGCCGTAGTCGGAGCGGTCAAGCGGGGTCAGGGTATCTGTTGCCTCAAAGGTTATGTCCGCCGGCGGGCTAATGTCTGGTATCACAGTGTCGGTGACGGTGACCATGCGGATCACCGGCGTGGCCGCATTAGTGGCGGTGTCGGAGACCGTGTAGGTGACGGTGTAGTCGCCGACCGTGCCCGTGTCCACCGTGCTGTCGGCGGCGATTTGTGTCGTTAGTTCGTCGTTATCGTCCACTGCGTCGGTGGCGGTGGCACCGGGGTCATTGTAAATACTGCCGAATTCAACGGTTTGAGGGTTGTCGCCGAGCAGAACGATGACCGGCTTGGTGGTGTCAGTAATGGTGACCGTCTGCGCGGCGGTGATGATGTTGCCGTTGTCATCGTCTGCTTTCCAGGTGATGGTGTGGGTGCCGACGGCAAACGCATCGGCCTCTGGGGTGCGGGTGATGATTACCGGGTCGGTGACCAAATCCGTGGCGGTTGCCAACCCCACGGTGACTGGCGTGGTCGGACCGGTGGCTTCCTTGATGATATTCTCCGGCGCAGTGATGTCCGGTTTGGTGGTATCGGTGATGGTGATGGTCTGCACGGCGGTGCTGAACAGACTATTGGTATCGGTTGCGCGCCAGGTGATGGTATGGACGCCAACCGAGAACATCTCGGGCGCGTCGTCGGTAATCATGGCCTCGCGGTCGGTGGAAGTCGCGGTGCCGTAGTGGGTGCGGCCAAGCGGGGTCAGGGTATCTGTTGCCTCAAAGGTTATGTCCGCCGGCGCGATGATGTCTGGTGCCTCGGTGTCGGTGACGATGACCGTGCGGATCTCCGGCGTGGCAACATTAGTGGCCTTGTCGGACACCGTGTAGGTGACGGTGTAGTCGCCGACCGTGCCCGTGTTCACCGTGCTGGCGGCGGCGATTCGTATCGTCAGTTCGTCGTCATCATCCACTGCGTCGGTGGCGGTGGCTCCTAGTTCCGTATAAGCCGTGCCGAATTCAACGGTTTGGGGATTGTCGCCGAGCAGGGCGATATCCGGTGGCGTGGTGTCCACAATCGTGACCACCTGGGTCGCCATCATTTCATTGGTCGCGGAATCGGTTGCGCGCCAGGTGATGGTGGTCGCACCCAGCGGGAAAGCATCGGGCGCGTCGTCGGTAATGTCGGCCGTGTCATCGCCGGAAGTGGCGATGCCGTAGTCGGAGCGGTCAAGCGGGGTCAAGGTATCTGTTGCCTCAAAGGTTATGTCCGCCGGCGCGGTGATGTCTGGTATCACAGTGTCGGTCACCATGACCATGCGGGTTACCCTATCAGCCGCGTTACCCTCGGCGTCGGTGACATCGTAGGTGACCGCATAGGTGCCGAGCAGATCAACGTTCACCGCGCGCGCATCAATGGCAATCCTTCGCGTTAGTTCGGTGTTATCGTCCACAGCATCGGTAGCAGTTGCGCCGTGTTCGGTGTAAGCACTGCCGAGTTCAACCGTGTTGCTGTCTGCGTTGTCGTTGGTCAGGGTAATGACCGGCTTGGTGGTGTCAGTAATGGTGATGGTCTGCTCGGCGGTGCTGAACAGGCTATTGGTATCGGTTGCGCGCCAGGTGATGGGTGTGTCGCCCAGCGGGAAAGCATCGGGCGCGTCGTCGGTAATCATGGCCTCGCGGTCGGTGGAAGTCGCGGTGCCGTAGTGGGTGCGGCCAAGCGGGGTCAGGGTATCTGTTGCCTCAAAGGTTATGTCCGCCGGCGCGATGATGTCTGGTGCCGCAGTGTCGGTGACGGTGACCATGCGGATCACCGGCGTGGCAGCATTAGTGGCGGTGTCGGAGACCGTGTAGGTGACGGTGTAGTCGCCGACCGTGCCCGTGTCCACCGTGCTGACGGCGGCGATTTGTATCGTTAGTTCGTCGTTATCATCCACAGCATCGGTAGCAGTTGCGCCGTGTTCGGTGTAAGCACTGCCGAGTTCAACCGTGTTGCTGTCTGCGTTGTCGTTGGTCAGGGTAATGACCGGCTTGGTGGTGTCGGTAATGGTGATGGTCTGGTTGGCAGTGATGATGTTGCCGTTGTCATCGTCCGCTTTCCAGGTGATGGTGTGGGTGCCGACTGCAAACTCATTGCCCTCTGGGCTGCGGGTGATGATCACCGGGTCGGTGACCAAATCCGTAGCGGTTGCCAACCCCACAGTGACTGGCGTGGTCGGAGCGGTGGCTTCCTTGGTGATATTCCTCGGCGCGGCGATGTCCGGTTTGGTGGTGTCCACAATCGTGACCACCTGACGAGCGATCATTTCATTGGTCGATTTATCGGTTGCGGTCCAGGTGATGGTGGTGTCGCCCAGCGGGAAAGCATCGGGCGCGTCGTCGGTAATGTCGGCCGTGTCATCGCCGGAAGTGGCGGTGCCGTAGTGGGTGCGGCCAAGCGGCGTCAAGGTATCTGTTGCCTCAAAGGTCATGTCCGCCGGCGCGGTGATGTCTGGTGCCGCGGTGTCGGTGACGGTGACCATGCGGATCACCGGCGTGGCAGCATTAGTGGCCTTGTCGGACACCGTGTAGGTGACGGTGTAGTCGCCGACCGTGCCCGTGTCCACCGTGCTGACGGCGGCGATTCGTATCGTCAGTTCGTCGTTATCGTCCACTGCGTCGGTGGCGGTGGCGCCGGGGTCATTGTAAATACTGCCGAATTCAACAGTTTGAGGGTTGTCGCCGAGCAGGACGATGCTCGGCTTGGTGGTGTCGGTAATGGTGATGGTCTGCGCGGCGGTGATGATGTTGCCGTTGCCATCGTCTGCTTTCCAGGTGATGGTGTGGGTGCCGACGGCAAACGCATCGTCCGTTGGGCTGCGGGTGATGATCACCGGGTCGGTGACCAAATCCGTCGCGGTTGCCAACCCCACGGTGACTGGCGTGGTCGGAGCGGTGGCTTCCGTGATGATATTCCCCGGCGCAGTGATGTCCGGTGCGGTGGTATCAGTGATGGTGATGGTCTGCGCGGCGGTGCTGAACAGAGTATTGGTATCGGTTGCGGTCCAGGTGATGGTATGGACGCCGACCGAGAAAACCGGCGGCGCGTCGTCGGTAATCATGGCCTCGCGGTCGCTGGAGGTGGCGGTGCCGTAGTGGGTGCGGCCAAGCGGCGTCAAGGTATCTGTTGCCTCAAGGGTTATGTCCGCCGGCGCGATGATGTCTGGTGCCGCGGTGTCGGTGACGGTGACCATGCGGGTTACCGGCGTGGCCGCATTAGTGGCCTTGTCGGAGACCGTGTAGGTGACGGTGTAGTCGCCGACCGTGCCCGTGTCCACCGTGCTGACGGCGGCGATTCGTATCGTCAGTTCGTCGTCATCATCCACTGCATCAGTAGCGGTGGCACCGGGGTCATTGTAAACACTGCCGAATTCAACGGTTTGGGGATTGTCGCCGAGCAGGGCGATCACCGGCTTGGTGGTGTCCACAACCGTGACCACCTGGGTATCCATCATTTCATTGGTCGCGGGATCGGTTGCGGTCCAGGTGATGGTGGTCGCACCCAGCGGGAAAGCATCGGGCGCGTCGTCGGTAATGTCGGCCGTGTCATCGCCGGAAGTGGCGGTGCCGTAGTCGGAGCGGCTAAGCGGGGTCAGGGTATCTGTTGCCTCAAAGGTCATGGCAAGCGGCGCGGTGATGTCTGGTATCACAGTGTCGGTCACCATGACCATGCGGGTTACCCTATCAGCCGCGTTACCCTCGGCGTCGGTGACATCGTAGGTGACCGCATAGGTGGCGATCAGATCAACGTCCACCGCGTTCGCATCAATGACAATCCTTCGCGTTAGTTCGTCGTCATCGTCCACTTCATCGGTCGCAGTCGCATTTAGTTCCGTATAAGCCGTGCCGAATTCAACGGTTTGGGGGTCGGCGCCGAGCAGGGCGATCACCGGCTTGGTGGTGTCCACAACCGTGACCACCTGGGTCGCGATCATTTCATTGGTCGATTTGTCGGTTGCGGTCCAGGTGATGGTGGTCGCACCCAGCGGGAAAGCATCGGGCGCGTCGTCGGTAATGTCGGCCGTGTCATCGCCGGAAGTGGCGGTGCCGTAGTCGGAGCGGCTAAGCGGGGTCAAGGTATCTGTTGCCTCAAAGGTTATGTCCGCCGGCGCAGTGATGGTTGGTGCGGCGGTGTCGGTGACGGTGACCATGCGGGTTACCGGCGTGGCAACATTAGTGGCCTTGTCGGACACCGTGTAGGTGACGGTGTAGTCGCCGACCGTGCCCGTGTCCACTGTGCTGGCGGCGGCGATTCGTATCGTCAGTTCGTCGTTATCGTCCACTGCATCAGTGGCGGTGGCGCCGGGGTCATTGTAAATACTGCCGAATTCAACGGTTTGAGGGTTGTCGCCGAGCAGGGCGATATCCGGTGGCGTGGTGTCCACAATCGTGACCACCTGGGTCGCGATCATTTCATTGGTCGCGGGATCGGTTGCGGTCCAGGTGATGGTGGTCGCACCCAGCGGGAAAGCATCGGGCGCGTCGTCGGTAATGTCGGCCGTGTCATCGCCGGAAGTGGCGGTGCCGTAGTCGGAGCGGCTAAGCGGGGTCAGGGTATCTGTTGCCTCAAAGGTCATGGCAAGCGGCGCGGTGATGTCTGGTATCACAGTGTCGGTCACCATGACGGTGCGGGTTACCCTATCAGCCGCGTTACCCTCGGCGTCGGTGACATCGTAGGTGACCGCATAGGTGCCGATCAGATCAACGTCCACCGCGTTCGCATCAATGACAATCCTTCGCGTTAGTTCGTCGTCATCGTCCACTTCATCGGTCGCAGTCGCATTTAGTTCCGTATAAGTCGTGCCGAATTCAACGGTCTGGGGGTCGGCACCGAGCAGGGCGATCACCGGCTTGGTGGTGTCAGTAATGGTGATGGTCTGCGCGGCGGTGATGATGTTGCCGTTGCCATCGTCTGCTTTCCAGGTGATGGTGTGGGTGCCGACGGCAAACGCATTGCCCTCTGGGCTGCGGGTGATGATCACCGGGTCGGTGACCAAATCCGTCGCGGTTGCCAACCCCACGGTGACTGGCGTGGTCGGAGCGGTGGCTTCCTTGATGATATTCTCCGGCGCAGTGATGTCCGGTTTGGTGGTATCAGTGATGGTGATGGTCTGCGCGGCGGTGCTGAACAGAGTATTGGTATCGGTTGCGGTCCAGGTGATGGTATGGACGCCGACCGAGAAAGCCAGCGGCGCGTCGTCGGTAATCATGGCCTCGCGGTCGGTGGAAGTCGCGGTGCCGTAGTGGGTGCGGCCAAGCGGCGTCAGGGTATCTGTTGCCTCAAAGGTTATGTCCGCCGGCGCAGTGATGGTTGGTGCGGCGGTGTCGGTGACGGTGACCATGCGGATCACCGGCGTGGCAACATTAGTGGCCTTGTCGGACACCGTGTAGGTGACGGTGTAGTCGCCGACCGTGCCCGTGTCCACCGTGCTGGCGGCGGCGATTTGTGTCGTTAGTTCGTCGTTATCGTCCACTGCGTCGGTGGCGGTGGCTCCTAGTTCCGTATAAGCCGTGCCGAATTCAACGGTTTGAGGATTGTCGCCGAGCAGGGCGATATCCGGTGGCGTGGTGTCCACAACCGTGACCACTTGGGTATCCATCATTTCATTGCCGGCGGGGTCGGTTGCAGTCCAGGTGATAGTGGTCGCGCCCAGCGGGAAAACCGACGGCGCATTGCTACTGATGTCGGCAGTGCCATCGGTGGAAGTCGCGCTGTCGTAGTCGTCGGCGGTGAGCGGCGTCTCAACAGCCGTCGCCTCAATGGTCATGTCGGCCGGCGCGGTAATATCCGGCACCACACCATCCACCTTATGCTGCGGGTCATTGTCAATGGCGACCGCCGCCAAACCCAGAACCGCCGGGTTGCCAACGGCATCGGTCACGGTAGTCGGGTCGCCGCCGGTTACTGCCAGCGCATCCGCAGCAATGCTGATGCCGTTATGATCCTCATCGCCGGTTTGCACGGTGTAACCGAACAACATCGCATCGGCTCCCGCTTGCACCGCCTCATATTCCATCGCCACCAGACGCGGCGCGGCATCGCCCAAAGACATTTGTAGAACCGGTGTTGTGCCGTCAGCCACGGTTACCGACTCGCTGAAATCCAGCCGTGCCGTAATCCGCTCGCCAGCCACGTAATAGCCGAATTGTTGCGAACTGGAGGTGATGCTTAGATCTGTTACTTGCGGCGCCACTGCGTCCACCTTGTGATCGGGCTGATCGTCAACGGCGACATGGGCGGGGAACATCAGAATCAGCGGATTGCCTGCAGCATCGGTGACGCTGCCACCTTCAACCAGATGCAGTGTATTAAAACTGATGCCGTCCGGGTCATAATCACCGTCTTGCACGGTGTAGAAGAATGGTTCAGTAGAGAAGAGACCTGAAGGGGAGGAAATTGACCGCTCGTCGGTGGTGACTTCGGTCCCGCCCAGATTCAATTTCAAACGCAGATCATTAGCATCTTCTTGCAACACCAACTCGGTGAAAACCACCACCACCGCAATTTGCTCATCTGCCCGATAGGTGTCGCCATTTTGCGGGTCTCCGGCGATTATAGCGCTAAACACCTCCGGCGGCACACCATCCACCTTGCGTGTCGGCTCATCAGTGAAGGCGACATTAGTCAGACTCAAATGCACCGGATTACCCAGGGCGTCGGTGAGCGTGCCACCATTCGCCAGACTCAGCGCATCAGCACCGATGCCGACACCGTCTCGGTCCAGGTCGCCGTTTTGTACGATATGTCGGAATGCTATATAGCCATCGCTGTCCTGAGTTGCGCCACCATGCAAGGTGACATTGCCGGAATCCATGCTCAAGACCAAACGCAGATTCGCGGTCTCCCCCACCAGATCCCCATAGCGATGGTAGCCAAAACGCACACGGACGTTAATATGATCGCCCAACTTGAAAGTTTCAGGGTCTAGGTTGTCATCATGCGGTGAAACAATCAGCACATTCGACACCCTCGGGCCCTCGCCATCCACCTTGTGGTCCGGGTTATTCTGAAAGCCAAACGGCGTCAAGTCCAGATCCGCCGCCGGGTTGCCCGCTTGGTCGGTAACGCTACCGCCTGTCACTTCCAGCGCATTCGCACCAATGCTGATGCCGTTATCGTCCGCATCGCCGGGTTGCACGGTGTAACCGAACAACAGGGCATCATCTGCCGGTTGTGTCGCCTCATGTTCCATCGGCACCAGTCGGGGGTTAGCATTTCCCAAAAACATTGATAGAGTCGGTGTGCCGTCACCCACGGTCACCGACTCGCTGAATTCCACCCGTGCCGTAATCCGCTCGCCGACAGCGTAATAGCCGAATTGTTGTGGCGTGGAGGTGATGCGCATACCCGTCACTTGCGGTGCTATGGTGTCCACCTTGTGCCCTGGCTGATCGGCAACGGCGACATCATCGGGGAACATCAGAATCAGCGAATTGTCTGCAATATTGACGGCGCTGCCTTGCTCCAGATGCAGTTCATTGAAACTGATGCCGTCCGGGTCATAATCACCGTCTTGTACGGTGTAGCCGAAGTATATTTCGTGGGGGTGGTCAAGAAGACTTTTCCGCTGGTCGGTGGTAATGACTTCGGTCCCGCCCAGATTCAACTTCAGACGCAGATCATTTTCATTTTCCTGAAACACCGGCTCGGTGAAAATTACCTCCACCTCAATGCGCTCGCCCGCCAGATAGGTGTCGCCAACACTCGGGTTAGTGACGATAGCAGCGCTCACCACCATCGGCGGATCGCCAGATACCCTGTGATTCACGTCATTCTCAAAGGCAAACGGCGTCAAGTCCAGATTCACCGCGTGGCCAGCAGCATCGGCCAGGCTGCCGCTCGTCAATTCCAGCGCATTGGCAGCAATGCTGATGCCGCTGGCATCCAGATCGCCTGGTTGCACGGTGTAGGTGAATACCGCCCGAGATTTGTTTAGATGCGCTTGGTATTGTGCAATGACCGGACCCGAATCCAGCGTGAGTGTCAGGTTGAGATTTTCGGTATCACCCAGGACCGGTTCGCTGAAACGCACATCAACTTCAACTTCATCACCTAGTCCGTAGAATCTGTGCTCGTTCGGCGTAGAGGTGATGCTTACAGCCGTCACCCCCGGTGCCTCGGTGTCGGTGACCATGACCATGCGGGTTACCCTATCGGCCGCGTTGCCCTCGGCGTCGGTGACATCGTAGGTAACTGGATATGTGCCGATCAGGTTGACGTCCACCGCGTTCGCATCAATGACAATCCTTCGCGTTAGTTCGTCGTCATCGTCCACTTCATCGGTCGCAGTCGCATTTAGTTCCGTATAAGTCGTGCCGAATTCAACGGTTTGGGGGTTGTCGCCGAGCAGGGCGATCACCGGCTTGGTGGTGTCCACAATCGTGACCACCTGGGTCGCGATCATTTCATTGGTCGCGGGATCGGTTGCGGTCCAGGTGATGGTGGTCGCACCCAGCGGGAAAGCATCGGGCGCGTCGTCGGTAATCATGGCCTCGCGGTCGGTGGAAGTCGCGCTGTCGTAGTCGTCGGCGGTGAGCGGCGTCTCAACAGCCGTTGCCTCAATGGTCATGTCGGCCGGCGCAGTAATATCCGGCACCACACCATCCACCTTATGCTGCGGGTCATTGTCAATGGCAACCGCCGCCAAATCCAGAACCGCCGGGTTGCCAACGGCATCGGTCACGCTATCGGTCGGGTCGCCGCCGGTTACTGCCAGCGCATCCGCAGCAATGCCGATGCCGTTATGATCCTCATCGCCGGTTTGCACGGTGTAACCGAACAACATCGCATCGGCTCCCGCTTGCACCGTCTCATATTCCATCGCCACCAGGCGCGGGCTAACATCGCCCAAAGACATGGATAGAACCGGTGTTGTGCCGTCAGCCACGGTTACCGGCTCGCTGAAATCCAGCCGTGCCGTAATCCGCTCGCCAGCCACGTAATAGCCGAATTGTTGCGGCCTAGAGGTGATGCTCACAGTCGTTACTTGCGGCGCCACTGCGTCCACCTTGTGCTCTGGATGATCGGCAACGGCGACATGGTCGGGGAAGATCAGAGGTAGCGGATTGCCTGCAGGATCGGTGACGCTGCCACCTCCAGCCAGATGCAGTTCATTGAAACTGATGCCGTCCGGGTCATAATCACCGTCTTGTACGGTGTAGCGGAATTGTTCAATATTGACACCTGGAAGGGAGACAGTTTGCTGCTCGGTGGTGAGGACTTCGGTGCCGCCCAGATTCAACTTCAAACGCAGACCTTCCATATCTTCCTGCAAAAACCTCTCTTCGAAAGTGACAAACACCAAAATTTCCTCACCCGCCCGATAGGTGTCGCCAGTGTCCGGATTTCCGGCTACATAAGCACTACGCACCGCCGGCGGCACGCCATCCACCTTGCGTGTCGGGTCATTAATGATGACAACATGCTCCCGCAAATTCACCCCATTGCCCAGTCTGTCGGCGACGCTGCCACCGGCCACCACACTCAGCGCATCAGCACCGATGCTAATGCCGTCCAGGTCCAGGTTGCCGGGTTGTACGTTATGCTGGAATTCTACATAGCCCGAACTGTGCTGAGTTGTGCCAGACAAGATGACATTGTTGCGATCTATGCTCAGCACCAAACGCAGCTCCGTAGCGTCCCTCAAACCCCCATCCCCATAGAGATCATCGTCAAAATGCACACGGACATAAATAGGCTCGTCCAACTTGAAGAAGTGGGGATCGGGCTTGTCCCCCGAGGGGGGAAGAATTTCTATGCTCGTCACCCTCGGGCCCATGGTGTCGGTGACGGTGACCATGCGGGTTACGGTGGTGGCGGCGTTATTGTTGGTGTCGGAGACATCGTAGGTGACCTGATGGTTGCCGACCTGGTTGGTGTCCACGCCGCTCACATCAATGACAATCTTTGCCGTTAATGTGATGTCATCATCCACTTCATCGGTCGCAGTCGCATTTAGTTCCGTATAAGCCGTGCCGAATTCAACGGTCTGGGGATTGTCGCCGAGCAGGGCGATCACCGGCTTGGTGGTGTCCACAACCGTGACCACCTGGGGCGCGGTCATTTCATTGCCCGCGGGGTCGGTTGCAGTCCAGGTAATGGGGGTCTCGCCCAGCGGGAAAACATCGGGCGCGTTGCTACTGATGGTAGCCGTGGTATCGGTGGAAGTCGCAGTGCCGTAGTTTTCGTCAGCAGTAAGCGGCGTCTCGGCAGCCGTCGCCTCAAAGGTCATGGCATCCGGCGCAGCAATATCCGGCGGCACGCCATCCACCTTGTGCTGTGGGTCATTCTCAAAGGCAAACGCCGCCAAGTCCAGATTCACCTCGTTGCCAGCCGCATCGACCAGGTTGCCACTCGTTACATTCAGCGCATCGGCAGCAAAGCCGACACCGGTGGTATCCACATCGCCGGCTTGCACGGTGTAGGTGAATACTGCCCGAGACTTGTTTGGATGCACTTGGTATTGGGCGATGACCGTGCCTGTATCCAGCGTGAGCGTCAGGTTGAGATTTTCGGTATCGTCCAAGACCGCTTCGCTGAACAGCACTTCCACTTCAATTTCATCACCGATGCCATACCAGTGGCGCGCGTTCGGCGTGGAAATGATCGACAGCCCGGTCACCTGCGGCATCCCGCCATCCACCTTCTGACGCGCATCATTGTCAAAGGCAAACGCGCTCAAGTCCGGCGGCACCAGCGGGTTGCCGGCGATATCGCTCACCATGCCGCCGGTCACTTCCAGCGCATCGGCAGCAATGCCGACGCCGTTATGGTCCTCATCGCCGGCTTGCACGGTGTAGCCGAACAACAGGAAATCGTCTTCCGCGCGCACCGCCCTATATTCCATCGCGATCAGGCGCGGCGCAGCATCGCCTAAAGACATGGATAGAACCGGTATGCCGGCGCCCACGGTTACCGGCTCGCTGAAATCCACCCGCGCCGTAATCCGCTCGCCGGCATGGTAATAGCCGAATTGTTGCGGCGCGGAGATGATGCGCATAGCCGTTATTTGCGGCGCCCGTGTGTCCACCTTATGCCCGGCCTGATCGCCAAGGATGGCATGGTCGGGGAAGGTCAGAATCGCCTGATTGTCTGCCACATCGACGGCCCTGCCGCCTTCCGCCAGAACCAGTTCATCGTAACTGACGCCGTTATGGTCCTCATCGCCGTCTTGTATGTAGTAGACGAGTCTTAACTGAGGGGACAGACCGAGTATGCTCTCCTGACTAAACACCTCATCCTCGCCCACCTTCAACTTCAAACGTATATCATCTTTATCGTCATGCAACACCGGCTCGGTGAATTCTACCAGCACATGAATGTGCTCGCCGGCCCCATAGGTGTCGCCAGTTTGCGGGTTGGTTTGGATGTCAGCGGTCTTCACCTGCGGGCGCACGCCATCCACCTTGTGACCCCGGTTATTGACAAACTCAAACGAGGTCAATGCCAGCCCCGCCACATCGTTGCCAGCCGCATCGGCCAAGCCGCCGCGCGCGACATTCAGCGCATTGTCAGCAATGCCGATGCCGTTGCCAGCCATATCGCCTTCTTGCACGGTGTAGGTGAATAATGCCCGAGACTCGTTTTCATGAACCTGGTATTGGGCGACGGCAAGCCCCGAATTCAGAATGAGCGTCAGGTTGAGATTTTCTCTATCGCCCACGACCGCTTCGTCGAAACGCACTTCCACTTCAATTTCATCACCGATGCCATACCAGTTGCGACCGTTCGGCGTGGAAAGGATAGACAGGCCGGTTACCATTGGTGCGGTAAGATCCCGCACATAGAAAGTAAAGTCGACGCTGGCAACTGCGCCGCTGGTATCGGTTGCGAAATAGCGCAGGGTGGTGTCACCGAGTTCGGTTGGCGTGCCGGACAAGGCGCGGGTTGCCGCATCAAATGCCACCCCGGGCGGCAAATCGCCTTCCAATCTATACACAAACGGTGGTGCGCCATCTCTGGGAGTCGGCAATTTCGTCTGCGCGGCAGGCGCATCAGGCAACGGTTGGTTGTGCGCCAGCGTCAAGGACTGTGGCTCGTCAAAACTCGGCACCGCTGCCACATTCATCGTCACGTAGTAAGCAAAATTTCCACGACCACTCTGGCTGTCGTAAGCGAGGTGGGCTTGATCTGTGAAGCTAAACTGCGGTCGCCAATTGCCGACTCGGGTTGGCGTGCCGGACAGTCGGCGGGTGCGCACATGAAATGTCAGCCCGGGCGGCAAACTGCCGAAGACCGATCGGTGGTCACCAATGTGGTTAATATTGGGGTCAACGCCAGTGCCGCCAGTGATTTCCGGGAAGGTATAGTTCACCGCGAAGCCTTGGGTGAAGTTCAATGGCGACGGGTTGGGTGCAGCCAAACCCAGTGGTCTGAATTGCGCTACGCTACCATCTTCCTCAAGAATCAGTAGTTCAACATCTAATCGTGCACGGCGGCTCGAACCCCTACTATCGGTCGCAGGAAAATCATAAATAGTGCGTATGTAGGACGAGATCGTTGGCGTGCCGGACAGGGTGTGCGTGGTGGGATCATAGACCACGCCAAAAAGTTCCGCTGGGGAGTTGGTAGTACCGCGGTCGAGGTCGTATGTGAGTCTTCCAACGCCGCCGAATGCCTGCGGTAGTTGAATGGGCGGTGATATCGGCTGGCCGCGGGTCACGGTTGCGCGGAAGATTTGGCGGGTACCTCTGTTAATACCAGTGCGCATGTAATAGGGGTCGGCACCGACTTGATGCGCGTCTGCATTGCTGATCGCCAAACGATGGAGAGCCAAGATCAGCGCGTGCTGGCCAGGCCGATCATCGGTCAGGCGACCGCCGCTCAAACTCATCCCGCCATCCGCGCGCAAGCCGACGCTGATGCCGTCATTGTCCACATCGCGGTCTTGCACCTGATAGGTGAATATCATTTCGCGGCGCGGGGCGCCGGAAAAGTCATTGTAGGTCAGGATGCGGGGCTCGAAAAGTTCCGAGCCATGCAAGGCGACACGCACCGGCAGAGACAACACTGGCGAACCGTGAGCCGTCACCGGTCTATTCAGCGTCAGGCGTATCCGAATGGTCTCGCCGAGCAGGTAGGTTACCCCTTGCGCCGGCGTGGAAATGATGTCCAAGCCAATCGCCCGCGGCGCTTCGCCGTCCACAAAGACACTGTCAGGGGAATCGCCGGTAAAAGCAATCCCCTGCAAAACCAGATCCGCTGGATTGCCATACTCGTCGTCGATACGACCGCCATTCAACTGCAACGCATTCTCAAGCACCGCGAAGCCGTTTTCATCCAGATCCTGAGCGCGTACGGTGTGCGTGAAATCTATGCGGCTAGTAGTCGCACCACCCCTGGATTTATAGGCTGCCTGGACGCTTGCCCGATCAAAAGCCAAGGTCAAAGTCGGGGCGCCTTCCACCCGCACCGCACGAGAAAAAATCAGCCCCACCTCGATCACATCGCCCAATCGGTAGCCATCATCGGGCGGTGGCTGGCTCACTATTTGCGTAACCTCTGCGGCTTCCAGCACCACAAAGTCGAAGGTCGCGGTGGTGATGCGGGTCCTCTCCGGAAAAGTTAATGGGGAGTGGGGATCCGCCGGTATCACAATATTTACCGAGTATTGCATTGTGGTGGTCCCGAGTCGGGTTGGCGTGCCGAACAATCTGCGGGTCTGCGGGTCGAACCTCATCCCTGCCGGCACTGGCTGCACACGGTAGGTCTGGTCGGGGCGTGTAGCGGCACCAGTCGCCGCCGGCAATATATGGTCGAAGGGTTGATTCAGGGCGGCATGCGTATCCACAGATGCCGGTGCCGAGAGCAACAATAGCTTGTTCACCACCACAAAATTGAAGGTCGCGCTGGCGCTGGTACCAACGAGCAAGATTGTGATTCGGGTCGTCCCGAGTTCCGTTAGCCTGCCGCGGAATCTGCGGAAAGGCGGGTCGTACCACATCCCATCTGGCAGGGCATCTATCCGGTAATTCTCATGGTCGCCTACACCGGGACCAGTCGCCGCCGGATGAATAATGTCATCGAATGCTTCATCCAAAAAAACATGAATATCCGGCACCGTGAAGGCTATGTGGGCCTGCGTCGCGCCATCCACCCTCAAGTTCGGGTTATTGTCGAAGGTGTGTCCGAACAAACTCCGCGCCGCCGGGTTGCCTGCTTGGTCAGTAATCGTATTGCCATTATCCTCACTCCTCAATCCATAATGATAGAGGCTGACGCCGTTGGGGTCTTGGTCCATGGCTCGTACGGTGTGAGCGAAAAACAGGCTCGGTGACGCTGAATCACCAGAAGGATTGACATAATCCATCATGATGGAGACGCCTGCAATGCCTCTAAGGCGCGCCTCCAGTTGCGGTTCACCCGTAACCAGCACTGGCTGGTCAAACACGATCTCAATATAAAACGTTTCGCCGCGCCCGTAGGGCGAGTCAGCATCGGTTACGTTGACTTCCCGCACGGTTGGCTTGCGGGCATCCACCTGAGTATTCGGTTTATTGATGAAGGCGTGTGCCGCCAGGCTTAGATCTGCCGGGTTGTCTGCCTGATCGGTGATACGACTGCCGCCACTCAACTTCAAGGCATTCGCAACGATGCTAAGGCCCGTGAGGTCTTCGTCCCCGGGTCTCACGGCGTAAGCGAAAACCAGGCGCGTGGTGGGTCCATCAACACGATTGGTATGACGCATCTGCACGTTGCCGGTGTCAAGGTCCAACACCAGATACACTTCACCCGTAACCGTGGCCGGCTGCTGCAAGATGACCTCCACCTCAATTTTGTCGTCCGCCCGGTAGAGGGCGTTCGTGCTAATCAGGTTGAGTGCCTGCACCCGCGGAGTGATGCCGTCCACCTGATGATCCGGGTGATTGCTGAAGGCATGTGCCGCCAGGCTAAGATCTGCCGGATTGTATGCCAGGTCGTATACGCTACTGCCATGCAATTTCAAGGCATCCGCAGCGAGGCTGATGCCGGTGAGGTCTTCGTCAGTGGGGCCTATGGTGTAAGCGAAAATCATGTGCGTTGTGCGGTTACGCGCGTCCGTTGGCTGGTGATGAACACGATTGGTATGCCGCATCCGCACCGTACCCGTGTCCAGACCCAAATCCAGAGACAGACCAGCAGGTTCGACCGTTACCGGCTCGTCAAAGAAGATCTCCACCTCAATCTTGTCGCCCTCGCGGTAGGGGGCGCCGGTGCTAAGCAGGTTGAGTTCCCGCACCCGCGGCGCCTTGCCGTCTACCACAAGATGCTGGCCTATCAACGAGTCCTCGGTAACGGCGTGTGTGATCAGGCTGATACGCGCCACGTTGCCTACCGGGTCGATAATACTGCCGCCATGCAACTGCAAGGCATCCGCACCGACGCTGACGCCGGTGTGGTCTTGGTCGGTGGCTTGTACGGCGTGCCTGAAATTCACTCTCGATGCCACGCCAACATCAAGAAAGCCACGACGCATCCGCACCGTACCCGTGTCAAGACCCAAATCCAGAGTCGGATGACCGATTACCGTTATCGGCCGGTCAAAGATGATCGACACGCCCAGCAATCGCCCCTGCGTGTAGGGGGACTCAACTCCAGATACGATGATATTCTGCACCCGCGGCGGGGCACCGTCCACCGTCAGGTCGCGGTCATTGGTGATGGTGTATGCCGCCAGGTTCAGATCCACCACCGGGTTGCCTGCCGGGTCGATAATACTGCCGCCATTCAACTGCAAGGCATTCGCACCGATGCTGATGCCGGTGCGGTCGCCGTCGGTGGCTTGTATGGTGTAACGGAACGACACGACCGAGGTCAGTGACGTAGTCGGAGTGGTCGTCAGCCGCACCGCTCCGCTGTCAAGAATCACCTCCACAAACGGAGCACCTGTAACCATCACCGGCTGGTCAAAGGTAACATCCACGACCATCTCCTGGCTCTTCCACAAGGGGAAATCGGTTTCGGATACGACGAAGTTCTGCAGCCGCGGCGGGTTGCCGTCCACCTGGAGTTGCGGGTCATCGGTGAAGGCAACTTCCGCCAGGCTTATATCTATCGGGTTGCCATCCGGGTCGTTCATAGTGCCGCCATTCAAGCGCAATGCATCCGCACCGATGCTCAAGCCGGTGTTGTCTTCGTCGCTGGATCGTACGCGGTGAAAGAAAATCGGGGTCGTTGTCTGTATACCCTGAACCCCAGCATACTCGAGCCGCACGGTGCCGCTATCAAGGATCACATCCAGAGTCGGAAAACCCGTTACCGTTACCTGCTGGTCAAAGTGCGGGAGTATTTCCAGTCCCTGGTTATACAGGTAGGGTTCGCGCTTGAGGTATAGGAACCTCTGTACGGTCAACCGCTCTATGACGGTGACGGTGCGGGTCACGGTGTCGGCAACGTTAGTGGCGGTGTCGGAGACATCGTAGGTGACCAGATAGGTGCCGACCTGGTTGGTGTCCACCGCGCTCGCATCAACCACAATCCGTATCGCCAGTTCGTCGTCATCATCCACCAGATCGGTGGCGGTGGCGCCGAACTCGCGGTATGCACTGCCGCGCGAGACTGTGTTGCGGCGTGCGTTGTCGTCGAGCAAGGTAATGACCGGTTTGCTGGTGTCGGTGATGGTAATGCTCTGCTCGGCGGTGGCGGTGTTGCCGTTACCATCGTCCGCACTCCAGGTGATGGTATGGTCGCCGACCGTGAACTCGCTGCTCTCTGGCTCGCGGGTGACCAGCACCGGGTCGGTGACCAAATCCGTAGCGACGGCTTGCCCCGTGATGACGATCGTGGTCGCACCCGTGGCTTCAAGGGTTACCTCATTCGGAACGGTCAGGCGCGGCTTGGTCGTGTCGATAATGGTGATGGTCTGCGTGGTGAAACTGATGTTGCCGTGACTATCGACCGCGGTCCAGGTGATAGTGGTCTCGCCCAGCGGGAAAACCGCCGGCGCGTTGTCGGTAATGTCGGTATTGGGGGCATCGGAAGTCGCGCTGCCGTAGTCGGAGCGGTCAAGCGGCGTCAGGACCGCCGTTGCCTCAGCGGTGTAGGCAGGCGGCGCGGTGAGGTCTATGATCAGGACGGTGCGGGTTACCGTATCGGCGACGTTACCGGCCGCGTCGGTAACATCATAGGTGACCGGATAGGTGCCGAGCCGGTTGGTGTCCACGGCGCTCGCATCAATGGCAATCCGTATCGCGAGTTCGGTGTTATCGTCCACGGCATCGGTGACGGTGGCGCGATGTTCGCGGTATGCACTGCCGCGCGAGACTGTGTTGCCATCTGCGTTGTCGTTGGTCAGGGTAATCACCGGTGCGGTGGTGTCGCGCACCGTGACCACCTGGGTCGCGTGCACTTCATTGCCCGCAGCATCGGCCGCGGTCCAGGTGATAGTGGTCTGCCCCAGCGGGAAAGCCGGCGGCGCGTCGTTGGTGATGACGGCATCGGCGTCGCTGAAAGAAAACGCCCTGCCGTAATGGGATTGGCCCAACGGGGTCAGCGCAGCCGTTGCCTCAATGGTTCTGTCATCCGGCGGAAAAATATCCGGCGGCACGCCATCCACCCGGTGACTCCTGTGATTGGTGACGGTGTGTCCCGACAGGCTCAGAATCAGCGGCGTACCAGCAGCGTTGGTAACGCTACCGCCGGATCTCAACCTCAACGCAAAGGAAACGATGCTTATGCCGTTCGGGGCATTATCGTCGCTTCGCACGGTGTAGGTGAGGAGCACTGATCGATCAGGAAAGTCCGCCGGACGAGTCGTTTTCTGCGTGGTGACCGTCCTCCTAAAAGCCAGGGACAACCTCAGATGGAGACTCTCTAAAGCCCCCGTAAGCACCTCGCTGAAAACTAGCAAGACGGTAATCTCCTCGCCCGGCCCGTAGGCGTAGCCGTTGTCGGGTGCGGAAGTTATCTCCAGTCGCTCCACCCGTGGTGGGTCGCCATCCACCTTAGCGCCGTTGGCTTCGGTAATGACATGTGCCGCCAGGCTCAAATTCGCCGCGTTGCCACCCTCGTCGAGAATACTGCCGCCATTCAACTTCAATGCATTCGCGCCGATGCTGAAGCCAGTGGGGTCTTCGTCGTCGGATTGTATGACGTAAGTGAAAGGCAGGGTCGCACTCGCGGCAGAAGAAGTACCTGCACTCATCCGCACGACGCCGCTGTCAAGGCCCAACTCCAGAATCGGACTGCCCGTTACCGTCACATTCTGGGCAAAGATCACATTCACACGAAGCGTTTCGTTCAGGGTGTAGACCGGGTCAGTGTTGAGTATCTGGAGTTGCTGCACCGTCGTCTGCGCCCGCGCCGTACCCGCCAACAACGCCAGCGCAACAGCAAACACCCCGGCCGCCATTCTCATGCGCGTCAGCATTGCCATGCGTACCATCACCGCCTCCCCGCCGCCGTCATTCTCGCCGAAGGCGGGAATCCAGCCCCATTTAACCCGCCCATCCCCTCCGGCCTTTCCCCTCCCCGCCGTCATTCTCGTGGCCCCCACGGGAATCCAGTCCTGTCCTATCCCATCCGTCAGGCGGGAAACCCGCCCCCTTTAATTCCTAAAAACACACATCCCTTCCCCTCCCCGCCGTCATTCTCGCCAGCAGGCGGGAATCCAGAATGCGGTCTAGGACTGGATTCCCGTGGAGGCCACGAGAATGACGACGGAAGAAAGACGCGCGCGTGCGCGTGGCATCATTCTCGTGCGTGTGTTTACCTGATACCCAATACCAAAAATCGGGGGGGGGGGGGGGGGGGGGGGGGGGGGGGGGGGGGACAAAGACAACAAGCGCGCAACGACACGCGGCGGGGACGTTAGGCGTAACAGGCAACCATTATGGACAACAAAAGGGGATAGAGCGTCTCCATGCCGTTGGTCAACACGGCGTAACAGGCAATCATTATGGACGACAAAGGGAGACATAATGAAGGTTAGCTCTGTTCCTGCTCCTTCAGCAGAACCTCATATTGAGTGGTTTCACAAACCGCGCTTTGGCCGCGTTTCGCTACCATCCAGATACTCATATTCTCTGTGCTCACAATGCCTCGGTAAGCTATACCAGAGCAGCACCCAAAATCAAGGTGATCATGCTTGGTCTAGCTGAATGACCATCGCCATCCCCCGTCGTCATTCTCGTGGCCCCCACGGGAATCCAGTCCTGTCCTACCCCATCCGTCAGGCGGGAAACCCGCCCCCTTTAATTCCTAAAAACACACATCCCTTCCCCTCCCCGCCGTCATTCTCGCCAGCAGGCGGGAATCCAGGTTGGTGTTCGCGCCGTAGGCGGAAATCTAGTTTGTCATTCCCGCCAGCAGGCGGGAATGACCATCGGCCTCCTCGCCGTCAGGCGAGAATCCAGAATGCGGTCTAGGACTGGATTCCCGTGGAGGCCACGAGAATGACGACGAAAGACAATGCACATGACATTCTAAGACAATGCAACACACTCTAAGACTGGATTCCCGTGGAGGCCACGAGAATGACGACGGAAGAAAGACACACGCGACAATAACGGCCTCACCCTCCCCTCCCCGCCGTCATTCTCGCCGCAGGCGGGAATCCAGTCCTGTCCTATCCGTCAACCCGGCAGGTGGGAATCCAGAATGCGGTCTAAGACTGGATTCCCGTGGAGGCCACGAGAATGACGGCGGGGAGGGGAAAGGCCGGAGGGGAGAGAAAGGCCGGAGGGGAGAGAAAGGCGTAGATGTGGGTTTGGCTGATAGGGGGGGGGCCAAGGGGGTCGCGAGGGGGGTCTCCCCCCAGCGCCATTGTGACGGCGGGGAGGGAATGACGGCGTGAGGAAATGCAATGCGGTCTAGGACTGGATTCCCGTGGAGGCCACGAGAATGACGGCGAAAGAAAGACACACGCGACAATAACGGCATCGCCCTCCCCTCCCCCGCCGTCATTCTCGCCGAAGGCGGGAATCCAGTCCTGTCCTATCCGTCAACCCGGCAGGTGGGAATCCAGAATGCGGTCTAAGACTGGATTCCCGTGGAGGCCACGAGAATGACGACGGGGAGGGGAAAGGCCGGAGGGGAGAGAAAGGCCGGAGGGGAGAGAAAGGCCGGAGGGGAGAGAAAGGCGTAGATGTGGGTTTGGCTGATAGGGGGGGCCAAGGGGGTCGCGAGGGGGGTCTCCCCCCAGCGCCATTGTGACGGCGGGGAGGGAATGACGGCGTGAGAAAATGCAACACACTCTAGGACTGGATTCCCGTGGGGGCCACGAGAATGACGACGGAAGAAAGACACACGCGACAATAACGGCCTCGCCCTCCCCCGCCGTCATTCTCGCCGAAGGCGGGAATCCAGTCCTGTCCTATCCGTCAACGCGGCAGGCGGAAATCCAGAATGCGGTCTAGGACTGGATTCCCGTGGAGGCCACGAGAATGACGGCGGGGAGGGGAGAGAGAGGCCGGAGGGGAGGGAAAGGCGTAGATGTGGGTTTGGCTGATGGGGGGGGTAAGGGGGTCGCTGGGGGGGCTTCCCCCCCAGCGCTATCGTATTTTAGAAGTTGATCTTGCCTAGCAGGTAGATGCGGTGATCATCGGTGGTGAGGGTTTCCTGGCGTTCGGTGACCAGGTTTAGGTTGAACATCTGGTTGCGCTGCCATTGCAGGCCGAGGCGATAGGTGTTCGTGTCGCCGAGGATCAGTTCTGTGTAGGGCGTCATCAGGCCAGATTTTGTGTTCGACGTCAGACCAAGTCCTCTGGGCGCGTCTATGCCGTAATCAAGGTGGACATTCAGACTTGGGCTGTAGTTGTAGCGACTACCGCTCTGACGGTCATCATCCAGGCCATTCACGAGTCCTTGCTGCCAGAGTTGTTGCATCCCGCTGGCGGTCACGCCGTAGCCGGGGGTCATACGCAAGGACAGGCCGTGGCCGTCTGTTGAGGGACGGATGTTGACCACTCCACTCAATCCCCATTCTTTGGCTTCGCCTTTGCCAATGACCAGGACTCGTGCCTTGCCTTCCATGGTGAGACGACCCCCCAAACTGGTATAGCGCAGGGTGCCTCCGACTTCGGCGCCGACACCTGTCTGGCCATCGCCGCCATCTTCGCGCGCGCCGACTTCCAGACTGGAGGCTAATTGCCCGCCACTGTCCAGTGTTTGATTGCGCGTCGCTTCCAGGGTCATCCGCAGACGGCGAGCGTCCAGGTCCTGTGACGCCCGTACCCTGTTCCCTTCCACTTCCATTCGCGTTTGCACGGCTTCTGCTTTGAGTCGCAGGGTGGTGAGGCCGAGATTGGTCACGACACCACTGGCCCCCATCCCAACGGTCTGCATATTCAAGTCGCGTAAGGTGGTCGCGGTTTGGCCTTCGTCTTTATTGACCTCCAGTTCGCCCTCGCCATAGCCGAGGGTCGCCCAGAAGTCCAGGCCTGCCGCTTTCCAGCCCAGATAGGGATGGACGCTGGTCATATCCAAGTCAAAGTCGCCACTGGAGGCTACGCTGGGGTCTGTGTAGTCCAGTCTTACTTCGCTTCTGGAGACAGACACACCAAGGGTGGTGTGCTCGGTCAGGCGCGCATCCAAACCTATGTTCAGGCTGAACAGGTCGCCTTCGAAACTCACCCCATCAGCCCCTTCCATGTTGCGGTAGTCGCCCGCACCCCACAGGGTCAGACCTTGAGCGCCACCGTCACCCGCGGCATTTAAGGGCAGGGCAAAGTCAGAACTCGCCAAGACCCGCTTCAAGTCAAACTGGTCATCGGCGATGGCGCGTCCTTGAGTTTTGACGATCTCCGCCAAGCTGGACGCACCGCCGAAGCTGGCACTGCTGCCACTCCCCGCACGGTCTGAAAGCCGTACTTGCTCAAGACGCCGCGCAATCGCACTGATGTTCTGGTCGGCAATGGCGCGCGCGATTTCCGGCAAAATCACTTCGGCAATCGCATCGGCGTCGGCACCGTCAGTCGGGTCGCCCACGGTGATGGTGAGCGTGTTGGTACCGGTGAAACCGCCATCATCGGTGACGGTCAGGGTGAAAGCCAGGACTCCGGCGGTAGCCGGTGCGGTGAAGGTCGCGATGGCGGTGTTGGCGTTGGCCAAGGCGATTGCCGTGGTGGGCGTGGTCGCAACGTCATCGGTCATCGTGTGCACCCAGGCATAAGTCAGGACACCATTTTCGGGGTCGCGACTGCCCGTGCCGTCCAGTGTTACGGTCACACCGAGCATCACACTTTGCTCGGCATCCACACCCAGCAGACCGCCACCAACATCTGCCATCGGTGCCAAGTTAGCG
The DNA here is from genome assembly GCA_965207175.1 of Nitrospirales bacterium. Classification (GTDB taxonomy): domain Bacteria; phylum Nitrospirota; class Nitrospiria; order Nitrospirales; family UBA8639; genus Bin75. The sequence goes on along the minus strand of OZ242269.1, from coordinate 175,904 downwards.
GTGACGGTGACGGTGGAGGTGGTGGTGTCACCGGCCTCATCGGTGACGGTCAGGGTGAAGACCAGGACTCCGCTAGCCGGTGCGGTGAAGGTCGCGGTGGCGGTGTTGGCGTTGGTCAAGGTTACATCCGTGCCGCTGGTCTGCACCCAGGCATAAGTCAGAGCATCATCGTCGCCATCGGGGTCGGTAGCGGTGCCGCTCAAGGTTACGGGCGCGCCGGGCATCACGATTTGCTCGGCATCCAGACCCACACCGGCACCAACATCGACGAGTGGCTGCGAGGTTACGGTGATGGTTACGGTAACGGAGACGGGCGGACCATGAGAATCGGTCACGGTCATGCCGAAGGACAGGACCCCGACGGTAGCCGGTGCGGTGAAGGTCGGGCGGGCGGTGTCAGCACCGGTCAACATGATTGGCACGGTGGGCGCAACGCCATCGGTCAAGGTGTGCTCCCAGGCGAAGATCAGCGAAGCGTCTTCTTGATTGGGGTCACTGGCAGAGCCTTCCAGCGTTACGATTTGGCCAACAGACACGCTGCGGTCGCCGCCAGCATCGGTAGTCGGGGGCGTGTTACTCACGGTGATGGTGACCGTGCCGGCGCCGGTGGCGGGGGGATCGAAATCATCCGAGACGGTGATGGTGAAGACCAGAATCCCGGGGGTAGTTGTGGTGAAGGTCGCGGTGGCGGTGTCAGCGCCGGTCAAGGTTACCGCCGTGCCGCTGTCCTGCACCCATTCATAACTCAACGTATCGCTCACATCGAGGTCGGTGGCGCTGCCGCTCAGAGTTACGGACACGTCGTGCAACACGGTCTGATCTGCGCTGGTAGTGACCAGCGGGGCCCGGTTGGCTGCCGCCGTGCCAACGGTGACGGTGCGGAGAACCACTCTGACATTACCGGCGGCATCGGTTACGGTGTAGGTGTAGACGTAGAGTCCGGCGGTGTCGGGGTCCAGTTCAGTCGTGCCGCCGGGACCTTGAATGGTCGTTACAGTGGTGTCTCGGGAGTCCGTTGTGGTCAGATCTTCGTCATAAGTGCCACCGACCGGGATGACCACCCGTGGACCTCCTGCCCCCAGGCTTACTACCGGCGGAGAGGTATCAGCAAATATATCGGCGGTGTAGGGGTCGGCGAATGCTTCATGCACGCCGCCGGCGACATCCGTGAGAGTGTTCACATTGAAGGAGACCGTGCCAATGTCGAGCGGTCGCACCGTATAAGTTGCCTGGTATTCCCATTCCGTGCCGGTGGCAACCAAATTCTGTGCTGGCGGCTGGGTTGGCGCATGCCGCACATGAAATTGGGCGGCACCCACAAGCGAAGCCGCTGTCAACGCTCGGGTGGAAGATAGCGTTATCGTATACGTATCACCGGCGTTCAGGAGGGTGGTGTCGCCGGCCCGTTCCACACCGCCGGTATGCGCGGAGTCTAGATCAAGCATCAGTGGTGGGCCCGCGGTGCCGTCCTTGGTCTCTAAGAGGTTGCGGTTGCCGCTGGCATCCTGCACGCTGCCGGTTTGAATGATCAGGGTAAATGCTTGCGCGTTCGGGGTGAAGTCGATGTCGTAGGTGTCGCTGGGGCCTTGGCTGGGGGTAATTTTATTCACCGTGAGACCGACGGAGCCGAAGAAATCACCCCTATTCAATTCAGTTACCAGTTCGTCGAAGGTGATGGTATGCGTCTGTTCTATGCCAACCACACCAGCGGTAATGGTGCCCAAAGTCACGACCGGGCGGATGGTGTCGCTCGACACGGCTACGCTGACGAAGGTGGTATCGGTGTCGCTCTCACCGGTCGCATCGGTTACGGTCAGGGTGAAGATGAACCTCCCCGCTTCAGTCGCGACGAAAGCCGGGCGGCGTGCGTTTGGGTTTGACAGCACAATGGGGGTGGCGGGCGCAACGCCATCGGTCAAGGTGTGTTCCCAGACGTAGTCCAACGTAGTGCTCGCTTGATTGGGGTCGCTACTTGCCGAGCCATCCAGCCTTACTCGCACGCCGACAAACCCGGTATGACCGAATCCGGCATCGGCGGTCGGTGGTTGCTCGGGTATCAGCGCGTTGCCGTGCGCGATCAACTCGTTGGCGGGTCCAGAGTTCGGGGTGGCGGCGGTGTCTTGCACCGCGTTCACGGCAAGGCGCAGGGTGAAGATCTGCGCGTTCGGGGTGAAGGTGATCTGGTAGATGATGCCGTCTGCGCTGTCTGCCACGCTAATTTCCTCAACACCAGTGGAGGCGGAAAGATCACTCGCTACCAAACCTTCTACCGCTTCGGAGAAGATGAGTCTGACGGTCTGTGCCATGCCAGTCATACCTTCGGCAAGGGGGCCGAAGTTCACGGTCGGCGCGGTGCCATCAATCGCGTTGCCGCTCACGCTCAGCGCGTTGGTGGGGCCCGAGTTCGGGGTGGCGGCGGTGTCGTTCACGCTACCCGCGGCAAGGGTCAGGGTGAAGGAGGCAACGGTCGGGGTGTGGGTGATGCGGTAGGTGATGCCGTCTCCGGTGTTAGCCACGCTAATTTCCGTAACACCAGCGGAGTCGGAGAAGTCGGCGTCAGTCAAACCGGTTACCACCTCATCGAAGGTGAGGATTGCCGTCTGTGCTATGCCAGTCATACCTTCGGCAAGGCTGGCGAAGGTCGCGGTCGGCGCGGTGCCATCAATCGCGCTGCCGCTCACGCTCTGCGCGGTTACGGGGCCCGCGTTCCGACTCACGTCGATCACGCTCAAGGCGGTAAGGGTCAGGGTGAAGGAGGTCGCAGTCGGGGTGAAGGTGATGGCCCAGGTGATGCTGTCTCCGGTGTTTGCCACATCACTCACCGTGGCACCGGTGGATTCGGATAAGTCGCTTTCATCAAAACCGTCTATCACTTCGGAGAAGATGATGTTGTGCGTCTGCTCGGTGCCCGTCACACCGGCGGCAATAGTGCCTAAGTCCACGCTCGGCACGCTTGCCGGTGCCGCGCTGGCGGTCACGCTCAGCGCGCTGGCGGGGCCCGAGTTCGGGGTGGCGGCGGTGTCGCTCACGCTATCCGCGCTAAGGGTCAGGGTGAAGGATGCCGCGTTCGGGATGAAGGAGAGGACGTAGGTCGTGCCGGAGCCGCTCAACGTAATTCCGATGACACCGCTGGAAGCGGAGAAGTCATCGGTAGTCAAACCGGTTACCACCTCATCGAAGGTGAGGCTGACCGACTGTCGCGTGCCAATCACACTGTCGGTGGGGGTGGCGAGAACCGCAGTCGGCGCGGTGGTGTCAGATGCCACGACGGTGATGGTTAGCGTGTCGGTGATGGCGGCACTGGCGGCATCGGTTACGGTCAGGGTGAACTCCAGAGTCGCGGCGCTATCCGGTGCGGTGAAAGCCGCGGTGGCGGTGGCGGCATCGTTCAAGGTTACATTCGTGCCGCTGTTCTGCGTCCAGAGGTATGTCAACGTATCGCTCGCTTGATCGGGGTCGGTCGCGGTGCCGCTCAAGATTACGTTCGCGCTGAAGGTTACGCTCTGATCGGGCCCGGCATTGACTGTCGGCGCGGTGTTGGGTACATCGCGGGTTACGGTAACGGTGTAGGTTTTCTCGGTGCCGTCTTGGGCGGCAACCACGATGTCGATGGTATTTGCGCCAACCTCCAGGGCAATCGCGGCGCTGGTTGCGCCACTGACCACCGCCGTGCCAGCCACGGTTACTCTGGCGGTGGCATCATTCACAGTCGGCGTGACTCTGATGCGGGGTACATCACTCGTCACGCTGATGGCGTAGGTCGTGGTGGCGGCAGCAAAGGCGGGCACCAAATCGCCAGCCGAGAGAGCCAAAGATGACAAGTCCGCATCCGAGGACAGGTCTACGTCCGCGGCAAGCACGGCTACGGTCGCCGCGCTGGTGATGGTTTTGCCGGTGCCATGACCATCGGTGTAAGTAACGATGACTTGAATGGTCTTGCCCACCTCATCTGCGGTCAGGGTGTAGGTCGCGGCGGTGGCACCGGCGATGTTGGAGTCGTCTGCCGCGTCTTGCCATTGCCAGCCGGTAACCGTAACCGGCGAAGACGGATCCGGCGAATCCAGGTCGGTTACCGCGCCCGCGGTCAAGGTCTGCCCGGCTTGAACGGCGCCGCTGATGGCAGCGATGCTGCCGCGCTCATCCACATTGGTCACGGTTACCGTTACCGCAAGTTCGCTACGCGCATTCGTGGTGCTATCGGTGGCGAACACGGTAATCTGATAGACGTTGTCGGCGTCAGCGTCCTGCGGGTCTTCAAAGTTCGGGTCATTGGCGAAACCCAACCTACCGTCGCCACTAATAGCGAACGAGTCCGCATCCGCGCCGGAGCGTGTCCAGGTAACGCTAATGGAGTTGCCATCGGCATCTTGCGTGGCGGTGTAGTTCGCCACTGTCTCGGTGTTCTCGGCTTGGCTCACCGCTCCACTGCCAACGATAACCGGCTTGGGCGGTGCGGTTACGGTGATGGTTACCGTGTCGGTGTCGGTGTTGGTGGCGGAGTCACCGGAATCATCGGTTACGGTCAGGGTGAAGACCAGCACCGTGGCACTTGCCGGTGCGGTGAAGGTGGGAGCGGCGATAGCGGCATCGTTCAAGGTTACATTCGTGCCGCTGGTCTGCGTCCATGAATAAGTCAGAGCATCGCCATCGGGGTCGGTGGCGCTACCGTCCAGCGTTACCACCGCGTCGGCAATTACATCCTGCGCGGCTCCGGCCTCGGCAACTGGCGGCTGGTTAGCCGCGGTGCCGGTCACGCGCCTGTCTGCCAGCGGATTTTCCGCCGGACCGGTATTGCCAGCTTCGTCGCTCACGCTATTCGCGTTAAGGGTTATGGTGAAGGTGTTCGCGCTTGGGGTGATGGCGAGGGTGTAGGCATCGCGGGAGCCGCCAATGTTGGTTATCCTGGCACCAACCACGGTGAAGTCGTTGATAGCCAGCCCGGTTACCACTTCGGAGAAGGTGAAGTCGTACTCCAGTTCCTCGCCAATCACACCGACCTCAGTAATGGTGGCACCGCCAAAGTCCACGCTCGGCGCGGTGGTGTCAGCGGCGCGGGTGACGGTGATGGTGTAGGTTTTTGTGGTGCCGTCCGCGGCGGTAATAACAACATTAAGGGATACCGAGTCGCCGGTGAATGGAAAAGTCTCGCTATCTTCACCAGAATCGGCAACATCTACAGAAAGCGCAGCCGAATTATCAGGCGTTGCCATAACCGTAAATTCGTTCGCATCAGTCGCCACGGTCGCGGTATAACTTGTCGTGTCCGCAGTAATATCTTCATTCAACCCGCTAACCATGCTGTTGTTATCCGTTATGGTCACGCTACCCAAGTTCGCATTAGCGGATAAGACTATGGCTCGGACGATTTGGAACCGATATGTTTCAGTGAGTGCACCGACGCTGACGACAACGTCAAGTGTGTTTATCCCCGGATCCAGATCAAGCACATAACTGTCACCACTGGAAATCATCGTCCTATCCACAGTCAGGCTTGCCGAGGCATCATTCACGGTCGGCGTGGTGGTGATTTCATCCACATCGCTCGCCACATTGACGGTGTACATGTAGACGCCACTATCAAATGCTGGGGTTATGCTGTCAGGTGTCGGCGTGAACACCACACCGCTCAAGTCGGCATTCGCAGGCGGCGGCGCGGCGCGGGTGATGGTAACGGTGTAGGTTTTCGTGCTGGCGTCTTCGGCGGTAACGGTAATGCCAATGTTATTGGCGCCGACAGCCAGCGGAATCGCAGCGGAGGGGGTGCCACTGGTAACCTCGACGAAAGCAACGGTTACGCTGGCAGCGGCATGATTCACAGTCGGCGTGACCGTAACGCTTGCCACATCATGCGCCACCTCACCGGCGTTGTATGCCGTGGTGGCAGCAGCAAAGGGGGGCAAGGTGCCTTCGGAGATAGTTAAGGCGGACAAGTTCGCATCCGAGGATTCGGTTGCGAACTCGGCACGCACGGCTTGGGTCGGTGTGCTGGTAACGGTTTTGCCGGCACCGTGCCCATCGTTGTAAGTAACGATGACTTCAATGGTCTTGCCCACCTCGGTTGCGGTCGGCGTGTAGGTCGGCGTGTTAGCAACACCAGTGATGCCGCTGCCGTCCGTGTTTTGCCATAGATGGGCGGTAACCGTAACCGGCGAAGACGGATTCGGCGAATCCGGGTCGGTTATCGTGCCGGCGGTCAAGGTCATGCCGACCTGCGCGGTGCCAGTGATGGCGCTGATGCTGCCCGCTTCCTCTGAATTTTGCACTATAACCCTAACATCACCAATGACTGACATGGGCGGCGTGCCGTCATCGGTGCCGGTCACGGTGACCTCGTAGATGGGATCATGCGCGCTTTCAAAGTCCGGCGGAGTATTGAAAGTCAAGTCGCCACTGTCGGGGTCAATCGTAAAGAACCCCGCATCCGCGCCGGTGATCGTCCAGGTAATGGTGTGGCCCTCGGCATCAGTCGCGCGGTAGGTCACTATTACTATGGTGTCGTTCTCGGCATACTCCGACTCCGCCGACGTATTGGGATCGAAGGTCGGCCTGGTGTTAGGCGGCTCGGTCGCGGTGCCGGGCACGTTTGCCGCCACGTTCGCGTTGCCGGAGGCATCGGTTACGCTAGCCGCGGCAAGGGTCAGGGTGAAGGCGGTCGCGGTCGGGGTGAAGGTAACGATATAGGTGTCGCCGCTGCCGCTCAGGCTAATATCATCGGCACCGCTAAAGTGCTCGGGAGTTAGTCCGGTTACCACTTCATCAAAGGTGAGGCCAACCGTCTGTGGCGTGCCAATCACACCGCGTACGGTCACCGCGCCGAAGGTCGCGAGCGGTGCGGTGATGTCGCCAACGCTTACGGTGCGGGTAATCTCGGCGGTGTTACCGGCGAGATCGGTTGCGGTGTAGGTGTAGGTGTAGATGCCGGCGGTGGCGGGGTCCAGTGCAGTCGCGCCGCCGGGTCCGGCAATGACGACCGCAACGATGTCGTCTGCGCTATCCGACGTGCTCGCCCCCGGGTCGGTATACGAGCCACCAATCTCGATGCCAACGACTGCCTCTCCATTCAGGCTTATTGCGGGCGGTTCGGTATCAGGAGTGAAATTAGGGATAATCTGGTCAATAGCAAGCGCCGGGACGCCCGCGCTACTGGTTACGCCGCTCAACTTGAAAGTAAGCCGCCCCGCGTCGCCATCGCGTATCGTATAGACCGCCTGGTATTCGTTGTCCGTGGCGGTGGCAACCAAATCCTGTGGCGGCGGGTTGTCCGCAAACCGCAACCCAAATTGGATCGCGCCGACCAGCGTATCTGTTGCCAACTCGATGTCGGAAGTTACGGTCACCGTGAGCGTATCACCGAGATTCAAGAAGGTGACCGAGCCGGGCGTTAGACCGCCGACATGGCTGTAGGTCAGGGTCAGAGTCGGCGCGCCAACGGCGACCTGGCGGGTAGTCGTGGCGGTGTTACCGGCGAGATCGGTTGCGGTGTAGGTGTAGGTGTAGGTGCCGACGGTGTCGGTATTCGGCCTAGCCGTGAAGCCGTTTATTCCAGTGGGTAATGTCGTGCCGTCGGGACTGGTAAGGGTCGACGTAATGGTGGCGTTGGCATCCGATGTGACCGCACCCGCATCGGTATACTCGGCACCGACCGCGACGGCTATGTATGCCTCTCCGGTCAAGGTCAAGTCCGGCACAGTGGTATCCAGAACATAATCAGGGATCGCATAGGTGAACGTATTTGCCGCGGTGCTATCGGTACCCGTAACCCCGACCACATTGACTGTAATCGTGCCATTGTCGCCATCCCGCACCGTATACGTTGTCATGTATTGGTTGTCCGTGGCGGTGGTAACAAAATCCTGTAGCGGCGGGTTGGCCGAATCCGCAAATTCAAATTGGGCGGCATCCGTCAGCGAAGATGCTGCCAACGCCTCGTCTGAATTCACCTGCACCGTGAGCGTATCACCGACGTTCAGGTAGGTGGTGCCAGCCGATTCTATACCGTCGGTGTTGGTAATGGGTCCCGCGCTCAAGGTCGCTTGCGCATGGACAACGCCAGTTGATGCCAGCAACAGCAGTGCCAGCAACAGCGCCGAGGTGAAAGCGGATTTCGTGAAAAATTTGTTCATGAACATCAATTTCTCCTGATAACCTGTGACGTCATGTGTATCGCTCGTCTTGTGCATTGTGTTCATGAACATTAATTTCTCCTGATAATATAAAGCGTTTGCTTCAACCACCCGCACCTCGTCGGGGGGGGATACGACCTGAATTTCTGTACTTTATACCGAAAATATTCTTGGAAATCAACAAAATTTTTGCAGTAAATTTGTGAACATGGAAAAATTCCCACGGGCCTTAGCTTTTTCCTGCGGATATGTGTATAATGCAACCAGCGAATCTACGTATTCGCATTTTCCGTTGCGACGGATGCCATGAAGTTCAACAAGCAGATTGCCCTCGGCGCACCGGGATAAGTGCTGGATTCCTGGGCAAAGCCCGAGAATGACGGTGGAAGGAAGACGTACACGCGGCACCGAGAATGATGGTCTGGATGCCCAGGCAAGGTTGAAGCACTGGATTCCCGGGCAAGGCCCGAGAATGACGGCGGAAGGAAGACGTACACACGACAGGACTGGATTCCCGGGCAAGGCCCGAGAATGACGGCGAAAGAAAGAGACATACACGACAATGACGACAACACGTACACGCACGTCATTCTCGCTGGTAGGGAGGAATGACTATCGCCTCCCCGCCGTCATTCTCGCCAGCAGGCGGGAATCCAGAGTGGTGCCTCCCCGCCGTCATTCTCGCCGAAGGCGGGAATCCAGTCCTGTGTATTCGCCCAAGGCCTGGATTCCCGGGCAAGGCCCAAGAATGACAGCGGAAGGAAGACGTACACACGACAGGACTGGATTCCCGGGCAAGGCCCGAGAATGACGGCGAAAGAAAGAGACGCACACGACAATGACGACAACACGTACACGCATGTCATTCTCGCTGGTAGGGGGGAATGACTATCGCCTCCCCGCCGTCATTCTCGCCAGCAGGCGGGAATCCAGTCCTGTGTATTCGCCCAAGGACTGGATTCCCGGGCAAGGCCCGAGAATGACAGCGGAAGGAAGACGTACACACGACAGGACTGGATTCCCGGGCAAGGCCCGAGAATGACGGCGGAAGAAAGACACACGCGGCACAGAGAATGACGGCGGAAGAAAGCATAGTGGGACGGCCTTGTCCGAGCATGACGGCGGAAGAAGACACACTGGGACGGCCTTGTGATTGTACCTGAAAATCTAAAAGGAACTAGGGCGATGGCAAAAAGTAAACATACCGGCGGAGAGAGAGGGTCTCTTGAACCATTGAGTCCATGGAAACGGCACCAGGCCCTGCAGGAATTGGCGCGATTTATGGGACAGGAGGGACGCACCCATCTGACCCAGTTGGAATATGATCTCGCCGAGGAGAAGGCCTATTCGGTGCAATTTTTTGTTCGGCATTGGGGATCATGGACACGGGCCGTTGACAAGGCGCGGGAGTTGATGGATCAGCAGGATATTCCTGAACCGTTGCCCTCTCCCTATGCCGGCCTGGTGAACTGTCTCTGTGGAAAAGCCTGCCATTGCGAAAAACAGTTTTGGAGTCCTGACCGACGCAAAATCAGGATGTGCGACGCCTGTCGGGCCTGGTCAGACAAGTTATCGGTGGATGATCAATTCTTTTACCTGACGGACGAGACAGCCATCAGCACCCGCGGACGAACCCACGCGAAACAAGGACGACCCAAAAAAGACAAAGACAACCTGCGTGTTGGAGTGAAGTAACACGGCACCATCCCTGTCCGTCATTCTCGTGGTTGCCACGGGAATCCAGTCCAGTTCAGTCCTGTCCGTCAACACGTTAGGCGGGAAACCCGCCCCGTTTAATTTCTAGAAATACACTTCCCCGCCCCGCCCCGCCCCGCCCCGCCGTCATTCTCGTGGCCTCCACGGGAATCCAGTCCTATCCTGTCCTGTCCGTCAACACGTTAGGCGGGAAACCCGCCCCGTTTAGTTCACAAAAATGCACATCTCCCCGCCGTCATTCTCGCCAGCAGGCGGGAATCCAGTCCTGTCCTGTCCTATCCTGCCCTGTCCGTCAACACGTTAGGCGGGAAACCCGCCCCATTTAGTTCACAAAAATGCACATCTCCCCCGCCGTCATTCTCGCCAGCAGGCGGGAATCCAGTCCTGTGTATTCGCCCAAGGCCTGGATTCCCGGGCAAGGCCCGAGAATGACGGAGAAGGAAAGAGAGGCGCGGCAATGACGGCGAGGGGGACTAAAGGGGGCGGGTTTCCCGCCTGACGGGTTGCGGCGTAGTAGCCGTTGGGTTTTTTGCGGCTTTGCCACCATCGTGACGGCGAAAGAAAGACGCGCGACATTCCAAGAAAATGCAATGCGGTCTAGGACTGGATTCCCGTGGGGGCCACGAGAATGACAGCGAAAGAAAGAAAGACACACGCGACAATAACGGCATATCCCCTCCCCTCTCCCGCCGTCATTCTCGCCAGCAGGCGGGAATCCAGTCCTGTCCGCCAACCCGTTAGGCGGGAAACCCGCCCCGTTTAGTTCACAAAAATGCACATCTCCCCGCCGTCATTCTCGCCAGCAGGCGGGAATCCAGTCCTGTGTATTCGCCCAAAGCCTGGATTCCCGGGCAGGGCCCGAGAATGACGGAGAGGGAAAGAGAGGCGCGGCAATGACAGCGGGGACTAAAGGGGGCGGGTTTCCCGCCTGACGGGTTGCGGCGTAGTAGCCGTTGGGTTTTTTGCGGCTTTGCCACCATCGTGACGGGGGAAGGAAGACGCGCGACATTCCAAGAAAATGCAATGCGGTCTAGGACTGGATTCCCGTGGAGGCCACGAGAATGACAGCGGGGGGAGCGAGCGAGGGGGATGGGGAATGATGGGGGGGGTTAAGGGGGTCGCGAGGGGGGGCCTCCCCCCCAGCGCCATTTTCCCGTGGAGGGCACGAGAATGACGGCGTAAGACAATGCACATGACAGGCAAGAAAATGCACATCCCTCCCCGCCGTCATTCTCGCCAGCAGGCGGGAATCCAGAATGCGGTCTAGGACTGGATTCCCGTGGAGGCCACGAGAATGACAGCGGGGAGGGAGCGAGCGAGCGAGGAGGGGCTTGGCTGATTGGGGGGGGCCAAGGGGGTCGCGAGGGGGGGGCCTCCCCCCCCAGCGCCATTGTGACGGAGGGGAGGGGGATGACCATCAGCAAAAATGGTGCCCCCGAGACGATTTGAACGTCCGGCCTACGGTTTAGGAAACCGTTGCTCTATCCATCTGAGCTACGGGGGCGTACTGCTAATTTCCCACACTGAAACAGCTTTCACAAGAACAGAATGATGGTCACGCGGCGGTCTCCAACAAATCGCTGACTCGTCCACACCTGTCCGCATCTGTTGACATGGACGGGTTGGCAAAGGGATATGGCTGGTTCTACAATCGGGGAAGGGACGTTCCGGGTGGCTGGGCTATGCGGGATGCTTGTTGTGCGGACTCGTATTTATTCTGTTCGTGAACTAAGGGGGTGTCATGCGGCTTCGTTATCGGAAATGGCTGATTGGGGTTTTGTTGATTGGGGTGGTTGGGCTTGCGGGATGCGGGGACGCGGAGACGCCATGGGATGCGCACATCAACCTTGGTGATCGTCTCGTACAGCAGGGACGGGTTGAGGAAGCGAAAGACGCTTATGACGCGGCGCTGAAGGAGGCTGAAACATTTGGCGAACGCGATCCCCGGTTGCCTCGCACGCTGACCAGACTGGCCGGTCTCCATGACGCACAGGGCGACTATGCGCTGGCTGAAACGCTGTTGGAGCGAACTGTCAGCTTGAATGAACACATGCTGGGAGACCGCGACCCGCAATTCGCTGTCAGCTTGAGCCAACTTGCGGCGCTGCATTACGCCCAACACGATTTCGAGAAAGCCCGGTCGCTCTTTGAACGGGCCTTGCATATTCGCGAACAGGCGCTTGGCGATGATCATCGTGAGTTGGCGATTGATCTCAAAAATCTCGCGGGGACGCTGGCCGCTCAACAACAGTATGAACAGGCAGAGGGGTATTTCACGCGCGCCCTGGCCATCACTGAACACCACGTCGGCCACGACGACCCCGCGCTGGTGGACGGTCTCAATAACCTCGCGCTGCTGTACCGCGCACAGGAACACTACGAGCAGGCCGTCCCGTTGCTGCAACGAGCGATTACCATCAATGAACACGCCATGGGCACCGAGAGTCCGGGGCTAAGCGGGAGTCTTAATAATCTCGCCTCTCTGCGCATGACCCAGGGCGCGCACGACAAAGCCGAACAGCTTCTGAAGCGCGTGGTCCACCTGAATGAAAAGGCTTTTGGTCCGGAGAATCCACGATTGGTGCCCAGCCTGACCACACTTGCTGAACTCTATCGCGTCCGTGGACACTTTGCGAAAGCCGAGCCTTTGCTGATCCGCGCTCTGGAAATCAACGAAAACAAATTCGGTCCGGATGACGCGAAGATCGCCAATCTGGCCAACAATCTGGGGCTGCTCTACTTGCTGCAGAAGCGCTATGCCAAAGCCGAACCGCTTTTTGTGCGCGCCCTGGAAATCAACGAAACAACCATGGGCAAGGATCACCCCACCGTCACCCGCCTACTAAAAAACCATGCCGCGTTGCTAAGAAAAACCAACAGAGCACACGAAGCCAACGCACTCGATTCACGGATTGCGGCGATAGAGGAAGGGTGAGGTATGTTGTGCTAAAGCCAGCAGGCGGGAATCCATGGCCGTCCCATCCGTCAACCCGTCAGGCGGGAAACCCGCCCCGTTTAGTGCACAAAAATGCACAACCCCTCCCCGTCGTCATTCTCGCCTCCCTCCCCGCCGTCATTCTCGCCAGCAGGCGGGAATCCAGAATGCGGTCTAGGACTGGATTCCCGTGGAAGCCACGAGAATGACAGCGTAAGACAATGCGCATGACAGGCAAGAAAATGCACCTCCCTCCCCGTCGTCATTCTCGCCATCCCTCCCCGCCGTCATTCTCGCCATCCCTCCCCGCTGTCATTCTCGCCTCCCCTCCCCGCCGTCATTCTCGCCAGCAGGCGGGAATCCAGTCTTGGTGTTTCCGATTAGGACTGGATTCCCGGGCAAGGCCCGAGAATGACGGAAAAAGAAAAACACGCACGACGGCGGGGAGGGGGAAAGGCCGTAGATGGGGGCTTGACTGATGGGGGGGTTAAGTGGGCCGCTGGGGGTGGCTCCCCCCAAGCGCCATTATGACGGCGAAAGAAAGACACACACGACAATAGCGGCATCACCCTCCCCCGCCGCCAGCGGGAATCCAGTCCCTCCCCATCCCCCAACCTGCCAGGTGGGGAAATTCAGCTTTCTGCTTGACTACCTGTTGACGGCTTCGGTACACCAAGTAACCACACAGAAGACGCGACGCCTACGCGATAGACTGCAAGAGTCACCGTGCTTCAATCAATGAACAGGGTGGCCTGCGGGGAATCGTCACCGGGAGCGTGGATGGCCTGCGGGGAATCATCACCGGGAGTTATGGATGGCCTACCAGCCTATTGAAAATTACGGTTTAATTGGCAACATGCGGACGAGTGCGCTGGTTGGCATGGACGGCTCTATTGACTGGTTCTGTTTTCCGTACTTTGATTCGCCTAGTGTGTTTGGGGCGGTGTTGGATGACTGCAAGGGCGGATGGTTTAAAATTGCGACTTTGAAAAATTCGGCGAAGCACAAACAATACTACTGGCCCGATACCAACGTACTTGTCACCAGGTTTCTTTCCAGGGAAGGGGTGGGGCAAATCATTGACTTTATGCCGGTTGGGCTGAAAGAAAACGAGGCGGGGTCTCATCGCATCATTCGCCTCGTCCAGGCGATTCGCGGCAATCTGGACTTTCGCCTGGAATGTTTCCCGGCATTCAATTACGCGCAAGACTCCCACACCACGACCCTGACCCGCGACGGTGCGCGTTTCGACACCGAGGGGCTGTGCCTGTGTTTGGGATCCACCATTCCCCTGCAACAGGAAGGCAATGGCGTCGTCGCCGACTTTGCGATACAGGAAGGGCACGAGGAGAGTTTTTCGTTTCAGGAAGTCGACGAGCGGCGCAAGGAAGATTGTGGGGCTGTCTCGCGCGACCAGGCCAACGAGCGGAGCAAGGAGGATTCTGGGGCTATCGCGCACGGTCAGGTCGACGAGCGGCGCAAGGAAGATTGTGGGGCTGTCTCGCGCGATCAGGCTAACGCACTCTTTCGTCAGACTGTTGCCTATTGGCGACAATGGCTTTCTCAATGTACCTATCGAGGTCGGTGGCGCGAAGTGGTGCAACGCTCGGCCTTGACCCTCAAACTGCTGACGTTTGAACCAACCGGAGCGATTGTCGCGGCTCCGACATGCAGCTTGCCGGAAGAAATCGGGGGAAAACGCAATTGGGATTATCGCTACACCTGGATTCGTGACGCGGCATTTACGATCTATGGCCTCTTGCGTATTGGGTTCACCGAGGAAGCCGCACAATTCATGCATTGGCTTGAAGCGCGCTGTCACGAACTCAATCCTGATGGATCGTTGCAAATTATGTACGGCATTGACGGTCGGCATATGTTAGAGGAAACCACGTTGTCCCACCTTGACGGCTATAAAGGCTCGCGTCCCGTCCGCGTGGGCAATGACGCCTACAATCAACTGCAACTGGATATTTACGGTGAATTGCTGGACTCGGTCTATCTCTACAACAAATACGGCGCGCCGATTTCCTATGACCTCTGGAGACACTTGCGCCGTTTGGTGAACTGGGTATGCGACAACTGGATGCGTCCTGACAAAGGCATCTGGGAAGTTCGCAGCGGCCAGCAACATTTCCTGTATTCCAAACTCATGTGCTGGGTCGCCATTGACCGGGGACTGCGACTGGCTGACCGGCGTTCTTTTCCCGCCGACCGTGACCGGTGGCTGACAGTACGGGATACGATTTATGAAGAGATGATGACGAAAGGATGGAATGAGACCCGACAGGCCTTCGTCCAACATTACGACAGCGACACCCTGGACGCGGCTAACCTCATGATGCCCCTGGTCTTTTTTGTCTCCCCGACCGACCCCCGAATGATCAAAACCCTGGAGGCCATCAATCAATCACAGGAGAAGGGAGGGTTGGTCGCCAATGCCCTGGTGTATCGGTACAACATCCACGAAACAGAAGACGGGCTTGACGGCGAAGAAGGCACCTTCAACATTTGCACGTTTTGGCTGGTCGAAGTGCTGACTCGGGCAGGCCGGCTGGATGAAGCGCGACTCATGTTTGAACAAATGCTCGGCTACGCCAATCACCTGGGACTGTATGCCGAAGAGACCGGACACCACGGCGAAGGCCTGGGCAACTTCCCTCAAGCCTTTACACATTTAGGATTAATCAGCGCCGCCTTCAACCTGGACCGCGTCCTGGGGCACCGGACCTGACAGCATGGCGTCTCCGTCGTCATTCTCGCCGAAGGCGGGAATCCAGTCCTGTCCCATCCCCCAAGCCTGTCAGGCGGGAAACCCGCCTCATTTAACCCGCCCCTTCCCCTCCCCTCCCCGCCGTCATTCTCGTGGCCTCCACGGGAATCCAGTCCTGTGTATTCGCCTAAGAACTGGATTCCCGGGCAGGGCCCGAGAATGACGGAAAAAGAAAGAAAGGCCACGAGAATGACGGAAAAAAAAGAAAGGACCGAGAATGACGGCGGGGGGGACTACAGGGGGCGGGTTTCCCGCCTGACGGGTTGCGGCGTAGTAGCCGTTGTGTTTTTTGCGGCTTTGCCGCCATCATGATGGCGAAAGAAAGACATGCACACGACAGGACTGGATTCCCGTGGAGGCCACGAGAATGACGGAAAAAAAGAAAGGCCCGAGAATGACGGAAAAAAAAGAGAGGCCCGACAATGACGGCATCACCTTCCCCTCCGTCATTCGCGCCGGCAGGCGTAAATCCCCTCCACCTTCCTCGCCAAAGGCGGGAATCTACCATGCGGCATCGTAATCTTCATGCTCTTATGAAGGCCCGATTGCCGGTCCGACTTTTCGCTCTTCTGCAGCGGGCTGGGAAGATGGCCGACCGGCAACAGGTGTCCGTTTACGCGGTCGGCGGCTTTGTCCGCGACCTCTTGCTCACCACACCGACGGTGGACGTGAATCTGAATGTGGAGGGTCAGGGGATTCGTTGCGCGAGTGCCACGCCAACGGGTGACGTGGATCTGGATGTGGAGGGTCAGGGGATTCGTTTTGCGAAGGCCTTTGCGCAATTACACAAGGCTCGCGTCACCACGCATGCACGGTTTGGCACGGCCACTGTGACGTTTGCAGATGGGCAGAAACTCGACATTGCCACGGCTCGAACGGAACAGTACGCACATCCGGCCGCGCTCCCAACGGTGAAACCTGATTCCATCCGAAACGATTTGGGCCGACGGGATTTCACAGTCAACGCTCTGGCTATCCGGCTCAATGCTTCCCGTTTCGGTGACTTGGTGGATACATGCGGCGGCGAGCAGGACCTGCACGACAAAACCATTCGCGTCTTGCACGATCGCAGTTTTATCGAAGACCCGACCCGCGTGTTTCGCGCCATTCGATTTGAGCAACGCCTGGGCTTTCGACTCAGCCGGGGCACCGCGCTCCTGATACGGAAGGCGGTGCAACAAAACGTCTTTCGCCGACTCTCTCTGTCTCGACTTTCGGATGCCATCATTCAGGTGCTATCGGAACGTGAACCCGGCAAGGTCCTTGCCAGACTGGCAGACTGCAACCTGCTTCAATTCATTCACCCGCAACTGCACTGGTCGCCCGGACTTGCCCGACTGCTGAAAAAAATTGGTCAGGCCATTGAGCGGCACGTCCGGCTCACTCCCGGTCGTCCCGTGCAGCCATGGATCGTCTACACCATGGCTTTGATGTCGACCCTGCCCCAACCAGCCGTCAAAGCCACCCTTTCCCGGTTGCCATTTCCCCGACGTCAGGCCCGAACGATTCTCTGGGTCAGACAAGAGGGCGAACGCCTGCTGCGCACCCTGGGATCACGGCAACACGGCAATCTGTCCGAGACGGTTCGCTTGCTCCGCAATCTCCCGGATGAGACGCTGGTCTTTCTGATGGCCAACATCCAGTCGGAAACGGGCAAACGAAAACTTTCCGCCCTGTTCGCCGCCTCTCAACACGTGACGCCGATCTTGACCGGGAAAGATTTGCAAGCGATGGGACTCACACCCGGGCCGCTGTACGCACACATCCTGAACCAGCTTTTGGACGCGCGCCTGAATGAAACCATCACCACCGAAGCGGACGAACGCCAACTGGTCGACCACCTGATGAACCCATCATAACCATGCTTCTCTTTTGTCTCGAGAAACGATAAGATCCGGCATGGCCATTTTCCTGCCCATCGCAACGTTTTTGCTGAAATTGGTCGCGCCCAACATTCCCAAAATCGTCTCCACCATCGAGTCCATCAAACAGCAACAGGGAACGCACTGGACAGAAGGAGAAACGTTCGACGAACACGTGGCGAGACTTGAACATACATTGGCTCAACACTTTGAACTCATTGATACGCTGACGAGACAAGTCGAATCTTTGCGCGCGGTTCTTCGCAGGACGCTGATCATCGGCATGGTCGCCTTGCTGCTCTCGCTAACCAGTCTCGTCATCATGTTGTACACCTGACGCATCGCTCAAACTGATGGTCGGTCAATGGCTTACCTTGGCCTCGTCATCATGTTTTACACCTGACGCATCGCTCCGATTCTTCCGAACGCCGCCCAATGCGGTCGAGAAGACACTCCATATCCTGCTCACGGCTTTCAATGGCCCTGACAATGCAGAAATTATTCAGCTCGCACAATCTGGTGGAAGTCGAATCATTCAAGGAACTGCTGGAACAAGAAGGCATCCAAACGTGGATCAAGAACCAGCAAGGATCATCCCTGGCCGGCGAAGTGCCTTTCGCAGAAGTCTTTCCCGAACTCTGGGTCCTGAACGATGCCGACCATCGCGCAGCAAGTGAATTTTTAGATAACTGGCATACTGCCACACCTCTGAAATCCACAAGCTGGACATGCTCCGGCTGCAAAGAAGCGCATGAGAAAGATTTTACAGCCTGCTGGAAATGCGGCCGTGACCGCCCCGCCTGATTTTCCCCCGCTCAACAACAGGGAACAATGTGCCATCTTAGTATGTGTTGTTTTTCGCCGTCATTCTCGGGCCGCTCTTTCTTTTTCCGTCATTCTCTGGCATTGCCCGGGAAGCCAGTTCTTCGGCGCGAACACCAGCCTGGATTCCCGCCTGACGGGTTGAGGGATGGGACGGGACTGGATTCCCGCCTGCTGGCGAGAATGACGGCGGGGAGAGGGAGGGTTATTCCCGGTGTCGTAGTGCATGTCTTTCTTTTTCCGTCATTCTCGTGGCCCCCACGGGAATCCAGTCCTAGACCGCATTCTGGATTCCCGCCTGACGGGTTGACGGACGGGACAGCCCTGGATTCCCGCCTTCGGCGAGAATGACGGCGGGGAGGGGGAAGGTCATTCCCGCTCACCGGCGAGCATGACGGCCTGGATTCCCGCCTTCGGCGAGAATGACATGCGTGTGCGTGTTGCCGTCATTGTCGTGCGTGTCTTTTTTTTCGCCGTCATTCTCGGGCCTTGCCCGGGAATCCAGTCCTGAATCGACAACACCAGCCATGGATTCCCGCCTGCTGGCGAGAATGACGGCGGGGAGAGGGAGGGTCATTCCCGGTGTCGTAGTGCATGTCTTTCTTTTTCCGTCATTCTCGTGGCCCCCACGGGAATCCAGTCCTAGACCGCATTCTGGATTCCCGCCTGCTGGCGAGAATGACGGAGGGGAGGGATGTGTATTTTTGTGAACTAAAGGGTGCGGGTTTCCCGCCTGACGGGTTGGGGGACGGGACAGGACTGGATTCCCGCCTTCGGCGAGAATGACGGCGGGGAGGGGGAGGGTTATTCCCGCTCACCGGCGAGCATGACGGCCTGGATTCCCGCTGGCGGCGGGAATGACGGAGGGGATTCCCCGGTGTCTTTGTCATGTTCAATCTGGAGTCGTGACCAGCCATGTCCCTTTGCGCAATCCGACTGTCCGGGTTAAGCTTTTGCTGACGGGATGGCACAACGTGTTCCGGAGGGATGATGAAACCATTCACGGCCAGACCACCAGTTCGCGCCAGATGGCACAACGTGTTCCGGAGGGATGATGAAACAGTCGCGGGAACAGCCGGCTTCTTCGACGGTCACCGTGCGGCATAAAGGCCCGCCGACGCGCCGTGCTTTTTTGGTCGGGGCCACGTCGGTGTTGGGGGCGGTTGCGGCGCATGTCTTGCTTGCGCCCTTTCCGGGAAACACGGCGGACGTTCCTGACGATCCCACCCGTGTGCCCGGAGAGCCGGCGACCGACTATGGTCAACGCTCGTCCTTTGAACGCGCCAGGCGGTTGGCGAAAACGCAGCGGTCAAGAACGCCCTTGCAGGACTTGCACGGCATCGTCACCCCTTCGGCCCTGCATTTTGAACGCCATCACAACGGCGTGCCGTTCATTGACCCCATGAGGCATCGCCTTCTGGTCCATGGCCTGGTGGGACGGCCGTTGATCTTGACCATGAATGAATTGAAACGGTTTCCCGCGACCTCGCGGATGGCCTTTGTGGAGTGTTCCGGAAACAGCGGGAAAGAATGGAAAGGGCCGACGGGCGCCACGGTTCAGGACATCCACGGACTCACCAGTACCAGTGAATGGACAGGGGTGCGACTCGCGACGGTGTTGGGGAAAGCCGGGCTTCATCCCGAAGCGGCCTGGGTGCTGGCCGAGGGCAGCGATGCCGCCGCGATGACGCGCAGTCTGCCGCTGGACAGGGTGATGGACCATGCGTTGTTGTGCTACGCGCAAAACGGGGAACCGCTTCGTCCGGAGCAGGGCTATCCTCTGCGGTTGTTGCTGCCCGGATGGGAAGGCAATACGTGCATCAAATGGCTGCGACGGCTGAAACTGGTTTCCGCACCGTTGATGACTCGCGAGGAAACCTCGAAGTATACCGACTTGATGCCGGATGGGACCGCGCGTCAGTTCACCTTTGAGATGGACGCGAAGTCAGTGATTACGACGCCGTCCGGGGGGCAGCGTTTGCCTGAACCCGGCTACGTTGAAATTCGGGGATTGGCGTGGAGCGGAAGAGGACGAGTCGAAACGGTGGAAGTGAGCGACGATGGCGGACACAGTTGGCGAATTGCACAGTTGCAGAATCCCGTTTTGCCAGAATGTCATACCCGCTTTCGCATGGATTGGTGGTGGGACGGTCGGGAAGCCATTCTCCAAAGCCGTTGCACCGATGAAACGGGTTATCGGCAGCCCACGCGCCAGGCGTTGATCGGCGTCCGTGGTCTCAATTCGTACTATCACTATAATGCCATCCAAAGCTGGAAGATTGACGAAAAGGGAGACGTGCATAATGTGCAGGTGTAATCGCCTGTTCCGTCCAGTTCTTGGGCGAGCACACAGGACTGGATTCCCGCCTGCTGGCGAGAATGACGGAGGGGGGGGGTTGTGTATTTTTGTGAACTCAATGGTGCGGGTTTCCCGCCTGACGGATGGGACAGGACTGGATTCCCGTGGGGGCCACGAGAATGACGGAGGGGAGGGTGAGAATGACGGAGGGGAGGGGGATGCCGTACATGCCGTGTGTGTGTTGCCGTTATTGTCGCGCGTGTCTTTTCTTTCGCCGTCATTCTCGGGCCTTGCCCGGGAATCCAGGCCATCATTTTCTGTACCGTGTGTCTTCCTTCCGCCGTCATGATGGCGGCAAAGCCGCAAAAAACCCAACGGCTACTACGCCGCAACCCGTCAGGCGGGAAACCGCGCCCCTTTTCTGTCCCCTCCCTCCCCTCCCCGCCGTCATTCTCGGGCCTTGCCCGGGAATCCAGTCCTAATCGGAAACAACAGGACTGGATTCCCGCCTTCGGCGAGAATGACGGCGGGGAGGGAGGGTGAGAATGACGGCGGGGAGGGTTGTGTATTTTTGTGAACTCAATGGTGCGGGTTTCCCGCCTGACGGATGGGACAGGACTGGATTCCCGTGGGGGCCACGAGAATGACGGCGGGGAGAGGGAGGGTGAGAATGACGGAAGGGAGGGTGATGCCGTACATGCCGCTAGACTGGTGGCGTCAAGGCTCGTGATGTATCGTCTTTTTCAAAACGTGTTGCTTGCTGTTCTTCTGGGAATGTCGTCGGCTGTGGTGTGGGGTGGGGCCGAGCGGGATGCTTTTGGGCCTGGACGGGTGGCGACGGACGATGAGATCCGGGCCTGGGAGAGTGACGTCGCGCCGGACGGCGAAGGGTTGCCGGTTGGCGGGGGGACGGTCGAGGAAGGAGCCAACGTCTATGCCGAACGCTGTGCGAGCTGTCATGGCGCGACCGGTGTGGAAGGGCCGATGTCCAGACTGGTCGGCGGGCAGGGAACGCTTGCGACCGCCCACCCGCTGAAAACGGTTGGCAGTTACTGGCCGTATGCGACGACGTTGTTTGATTATATCTATCGGGCCATGCCGTTTGACGCGCCGCAGTCTCTCACGCCCGATCAGGTGTATGCCGTGGCAGCCTGGATTATGTTTCGAAACGGATTGCTGGAGCAAGAGGCCGCGCTGAATCAGAAGACGCTCCCCCTGATTCAAATGCCGAACCGCAACGGGTTTGCCCCCGATCCCCGCCCTGACGTGCATTGATCGTGCCGGAACAAGGCACATCGTGCCTCACCCTTGCCGTATCGCCGCGATCTATGAGTCGTGTGTGTCTTTTTTTTGCTGTCATGATGGCGGCAAAGCCGCAAAAAACCCAACGGCTACTACGCCGCAACCCGTCAGGCGGGAAACCGCGCCCCCTTGAGTCCCCGCTGTCATTCTCGTGGCCCCCACGGGAATCCAGTTCCTAATCGGAAAGAACAGGACTGGATTCCCGCCTGCTGGCGAGAATGACGGCGGGGAGGGATGTGTATTTTTGTGAACTAAAGGGTGCGGGTTTCCCGCCTGACGGGTTGGGGGATGGGACAGGACTGGATTCCCGCCTTCGGCGAGAATGACGACGGGGAGAGGGAGGGTCATTCCCGGTGTCGTAGTGCGTGTCTTTCTTTGTCCGTCATTCTCGTGGCCTCCACGGGAATCCAGTCCTAGACCGCATTCTGGATTCCCGCCTGCTGGGTTGGGGGATGGGACAGGACTGGATTCCCGCCTGCTGGCGAGAATGACGGAGGGGAGGGGGAGGCTGCTTATCTGGCTGCGACGTGTTCCAGGGCTATTTGTTTTATGGCGCGGAGGTTGAGTTTTCCGGTTCCTAGCACTGGAATGTGGTCGACCTTGAAGAAGGCGTCTTTTCGTGGGATGAATACATTCGGTAGATCCCCGGCGGTGACACGTTCCAGCAGGCCTGGAATGGCGTCCTCATTCAACGTGTGCAGAACTACTAACCGTTCGCCTTTTTTTTCGTCCGGGACGGAGGTCACGACAAGCACCTGCGTTTCGATACCGGCGGATTGATGCAGGGCTTCTTCAACTTTTCCATACGGCACCATCTCGCCGCCGATTTTGGCAAAGCGGGAAAGCCTGTCCGTGATGGTGAGGAACCCGTCTTCATCGAGGGTGGCAATATCCCCCGTCACGTACCAGCCGTCACGGATGGCCTGGGCCGTCAGATCCGGACGGTTCAGGTAGCCCTGCATGAGATTTGGCCCTTTCACGAGCAACATGCCGGGAGTGCCGACAGGCAGGGGGGCAAACGAAGCAGGATCCACAATGCGGCGACCATCCGTGGGCATTCCTGGCGATTGTGGCGAGGGGGCAAACGAATCGGGATCCACAATGCGGACGGATATGCCGGGCAGGGGCTGACCGACTGTTTCGCGACGCGAAGCCGGTTGGTAATAGCCCGCCGCGCGAACGTCCGGACCATTCACGGAAATCACGGGGGAACATTCGGTCACCCCGTACCCTTCGACAGGACGAATCCCAAACTTTTCCTCAAACGCGCCAGCCAGTCGCCCCGACAATTTCTCGGCTCCGGTCAACACCATGCGAAGCGAGCTGAATTGCTCCGGTGCGCATCGTCGCCAGTACAATTGCAAAAACGTCGGCGTCGTGATGAGGATGGTGACGCGGTGTGTCTGAATCAGTTTGCCAATGGCGTCCGCGTCCAGTGGCGTGGGATGATACACGACGCCTGCGCCGTGATTGACGGCCAGCCACATCGTCGCAAGATACCCAAAGGAATGAAAGAACGGCAGGACTCCCAATAAACGATCATCGGCCCCCACGTGCAAAACCTGCGTCACCCCCTCGACGTTGGAATCAATGTTGAAGTGACTAAGCTTCACCCCCTTTGGCTCTCCGGTGCTGCCGCTACTGAAAATAATCGTCGCAAGATCATCCATCTGCGAACGACCGACCATCCCTGCGAATCGCTCCAGCATTCTCATGGGCGCACAGAGTGCCAGCACAAAAGCCGTCAGCCGCTCGGCCCTTCCGATGGTGTGGCGAACGTCATCAATCCAGATGATGGTGACGCCTTTGGGAACGTCAAGATTCGCTTTCTCCATAAACACTCGACTGGCAACAATCGTTTCAAGCCCGGCTTCCTTCACCGCTGACTCCATCCCGGCGCGCCCGGTCGTGTAATTGAGATTCACGGTCGTCCGCCCCGATAGCGTGGCCGCAAGATTGACCAACACCCCGCCAACGCTGGGCGGCAACAGGAGACCCACGACGTGCTGCTGCCTCCAGTGGGGACGGAGCGCGCGCGCCAACGCCATGACGCCGACGAGCGATTCCAGACATGTGACTTTTGGCCGCGTCATGTCGGCAAACGCGACACGCAAAGGATGACGGCGAGCCGCGCGAACAAAAGAATGATGGAGCGGTCGCCGGTCGGGTTTGCGATCATGCCAGGCTTTCTCGCCCAATTCCTGGACTCGTTGCCGCACTGCCGTGGCCGTTGCGGTGGAGGGCATGGGTGCGCCATAGGAAACGGTGACCGGATAGGGAACACGTTCCGGCCACTTCATCAGAAATTTTCCGCCGATAAAACTGAAGATGCTGCCCCAGACCCGATCGAGATGCACGGGGATCACGGGCGTCTCCCGACCTTTGGCAATCCGTTCGAATCCCTGGCGAAACGACAGCAGACTGCCCGTGCGCGTTATGTGTCCTTCGGGGAAAAGGCAGACCAGTTCCCCTTCATCCAATCGTCGTCCGGCTTCGCGGAGTGCATGGAGAATCTCACGAGGAGAGCCTTGAGAAGAAATGGGAATCGCGCCCAGCATCCGCGCGAAGCGATGAATGAGCGGGTGCGCATAATAGCGCTGATCCACGACAAAGCGAATCGGACGATCCACACTCGCCAACAGCAGCAACCCGTCCACAAACGACACATGATTCGGCAGCAATAGCGCGCCTCCGCGGTCAGGCACATGCTGCCGTCCCACTACGTGCAGACGATAGATCGTATGGGTGCAGAGAAAGAGCGTCATGCGAAGAAACGTTTCCGGCATCACCCGCATGGCCCAAATCGTCAAGACGGCCATGACGAGTCCGGACACGATCAACATGCCACTGGCGCTGAACCCAAGCGATGACAGACCCCACGCCGACACAGACCCGGTCAGCACACCACTGAAAACAAAGGTGTTACTCAACGCAATGACGGCGCCGCGCCGACCTTCCGGGGCGCGCCACTGAATGAGCGCGTTCAGCGGAACCACGATGAACCCGCTGGCCACACCCAACCAGCACATTCCGAACACCGTCCCCGTTAATCCGGGACGCATCGCGCCCAGAAAGAAGAGTCCCAGCGTGAGTCCAATCGCCCCAAGCGGGACATGGCCCACTTCCACTTTGGAGTAAGAAAGTTTTCCCGCCGCAATGGATCCAATACCCACGCCGATACCAAATGCGGCTAACGGGATGCCGGACCACGCATCGGGCAGTTCCAGTACCACCTTCGCATAGACCAGAATATCCTGTCCCACCAGACTGGCAATGGTCCAATACGCCACGTTTCCCGCAATTCCCAATCGCAGGGCCTGGTCCGTTTGCACGGCCGTCCAGGCACTGCGCAACGTGGAACCAAGCCCTCCTTCCGCCCGCGCGCGAGGAACGGCCGGAATCAGGAAAGACGCCGCAAGTCCCACAAGAGAAAAGAAAAGAAGCACCAGACATGCCAGCCAGGGCGACTTCCCCGACATCTGGAGCAACGCCCCCCCCAGCCCTGTTCCACCAATAATGGCAAGAAAGGTCCAGAGTTCGAGTTGCCCATTCCCGACGGCCAACTGTTCGTGAGGAAGCAACTCCGGCAAAATTCCATATTTCGCCGGACTAAAGAGCGCGCTTTGAACGGCCATGCCGGCCAGCACGATGAGCGGCAGAATCCCCCCAGACGGATTGCTGTAGAGCGTCACGGCGCCCAGGGCCATCAACGCCACTTCGACCGCCTTCATCACCACCATCACGGAACGCTTGCTGAACCGATCGGAAAAGACGCCGGCAAAGATGGACACAAGAACAAGCGGCAAGATGAACACGACAAAGGTGAGCGTCGTTTGAGCCTGGACGGCGGCTTCGAATTCCTGGCCCGCTCCCATTTGCGAGGCGAGCTGCCTGATGGCCAACAACGCCACCATCAACTTCCAGGCATTGTCATTGAACGCCCCAAAGAACTGGGCAACGAGAAGACCGCGAAGGGGTGAGATGCGGGGATTCCGGTCGTTGGAGACCATCAGGCCATGTACCTGGTGAATGGCAACGCGCGCTTCATTCAGGTTTTTCCGGATCACATGGTTTGTCATGGTGACATGGCAGGCCACGACCAGACAGACGGCCAGGGACCATGTCCCTGCTGACGGCGCGCGAAGAGCGGGAATGAATATGGGGACCGGCGATGTTTGCTGTCATGTTTGGTGATGTGTGTGTGTTGTTGTGTGTTGCCATCATTCTCGGGCCTCTCTTTCCTTCTCCGTCATTCTCGGGCCTCTCTTTCCTTCTCCGTCATTCTCGGGCCTTGCCCGGGAATCCAGTCTTGTCGTGTGTGCGTCTTTCTTTCGCCGTCATTCTCGGGCCTTGCCCGGGAATCCAGTCTTGGGCGAATACACAGGACTGGATTCCCGTGGGGGCCACGAGAATGACGGAGGGGAAGGGCATGTTGCCGTCATTGGCGTGTGTGTCTTTTCTTTCGCCGTCATGATGGCGGCAAAGCCGCAAAAAATCCAACGGCTACGCCACCGCAACCCGTCAGGCGGGAAACCGCACCACCCTTAGTCCCCCCCGCCGTCATTCTCGGGCCTCTCTTTCCTTCTCCGTCATTCTCGGGCCTTGCCCGGGAATCCAGTCTTGGGCGAATACACAGGACTGGATTCCCGTGGGGGCCACGAGAATGACGGAGGGGAAGGGCGTGTTGCCGTCATTGGCGTGTGCGTCTTTTCTTTCGCCGTCATGATGGCGGCAAAGCCGCAAAAAATCCAACGGCTACGCCACCGCAACCCGTCAGGCGGGAAACCGCACCACCCTTAGTCCCCCCCGCCGTCATTCTCGGGCCTCTCTTTCCTTCTCCGTCATTCTCGGGCCCTGCCCGGGAATCCAGTCTTGGGCGAATACACAGGACTGGATTCCCGTGGGGGCCACGAGAATGACGGAGGGGAGGGATGTGTATTTTTGTGAACTAAAAGGTGCGGGTTTCCCGCCTGACGGATGGGACGGGACTGGATTCCCGCCTTCGGCGAGAATGACGGACATGGAACGTTCCCGGATCATTCGGTTAGCTTACCGGGTACCATCAAGGGGGGCAAGCGGTGAGTGTGACTTCCTATCCGTTGCCACGACGGGGATACGGTCAACCAAATCATGCCGGGTCTTCGAAATCATGCTGGTCTTGACCACATTATGTCGGTCTTGACGAAACGCATATTCCACACACACAATGGACAGATGACAGACACGATACCGGCAGAGGAACACAGGGATCAGAACTGGCTACCGCAGTTTCGGGAGCATTATGATCAGGCGGTGCTTCAGTTTCAGCGCGGACAGCGCGGGGCTGAACAGGTTATTGGCCGGGAAGCCCTGACGTTCCTTGATTCAATTGGCACCACAGCCCAGGAACTGTATGATTTTGTGGAGGACATGCTTGAAGATGGCGAGCCGCATTTCGACACCGTGGCGGCCATCACCGACGTCCGCCGATTGTACTTTGTCACGGTGCAGCAGGGACGCCTGTCTGACAAGAACGTTCCGTCGGCCACGCTTCCATCCGGATATGCCGAGTTGGGCGGATATCGGTGGCTCCCCCGCATCATCGCCAAAGCCCGTGCCAAACTTCGCGGGGAACTGTCTCCGGATATGATGTTCGGCTGCGGCGCCGACCGACCGTTTTTGCGGAATGTGCGTATGGAGCCGGCTGAATTTTTGAACATCGTGTGGGATGCCGGCACCGACGACCAGATCATCCTGGAAGCCGTGCGGAAAAAAGCCGCATAGCACAGTCCTTCCATTGACAAGAGGGTGCAACATCACAGACGACCAGATCATCCTGGAAGCCGTGCGGAAAAAGGCCGCATGGCACAGTTCTTCCATTGACAAGGGAGTGCGACATGATGGAAAAAATCCGCAAATCCGACGACGAATGGAAACAACAATTAACCACGGAACAGTATGCCGTCACACGCCGGCAAGGCACCGAGCCGGCTTTCAGCGGCGCCTACTGCCACCATAAAGCCAACGGAACGTATCATTGCATCTGTTGCGGCAACCCCCTGTTCCTTTCAAACGATAAATTTGAATCCGGCACCGGCTGGCCGAGTTTCACGCAATCCGCAGATGCAACAGCTATGGAGACGACAGACGATCACGGCCACGGCATGACCCGTGTGGAAGTCACTTGTCGTCGCTGCGACGCCCATCTCGGTCACGTCTTCGACGACGGCCCTCCATCCACAGGCCAACGTTTCTGCATCAATTCTCTGGCGCTGGATTTCAAGGGGAAGGATGGGGAGGATTAAACGGCTGAATTCGCGCTGAAAAAGAAAAATGATCGACAAAAACAGCAAAAGTGATATTCCTGTTCTTTCGTTTTTTTCAGGAGCAGGATTTCTTGACATAGGATTCCTCAAGGCAGGCGGATTTTATATTCCTTGGCACAATGAATGCCACGCGCCTTTTGCTGACGCCTATGAATACGGTGTTGCTCAACTCATCCGCGACACGGGCAATACAAAAATCCAAAGCCGGGGAAAAATCGAGAACCTGAGAGCGGGGTCAATTATTAATCAGGCTTTCGGCGGCAAAAAGCCGCCGACATTTGGCGTGATTGGCGGCCCGCCATGCCCCGACTTCTCTAATGGCGGGAAACACCACGGCCACAAAGGGAAAAATGGAAAATTGACGCGGAGTTTTGCTAATAAAATTCTCCAGCTACGACCGGAATTTTTCTTGCTTGAAAATGTTCCCGGGTTGCTGGAAACAAAAAAACACCGCATTTTTTTATTTTCCATGATGAAAAAACTTGGCAATTCATACGCTGTGGACTTGCGGGTTCTTAACGCATTGGAATACGGCGTCCCACAAAGCCGTCGGCGGGTCTTTGTTGTGGGTGTTTGCCTTAAATGGGTCGCGCAGCACTATCTCCAAGCACACAGGGTTATTGCCGACAAAAGTCATAAAATCACAACGTTGGATGTGTCTGAAAAAAGAAGCATCAAGGATGTGGATGCCGATTTGTCTGAGTTGCACTGGTTTTGCTGGCCTCCACCAGTGTTTCCTGGTGCTAAGTCAGCTTACTTGTGGGGCAATCAAGGCGATGCTCCAAATGAGTTGTTGGTTGGGAATCGATTTTCAACGATTAACGGGCACCCAAATGCCAGTGATTTCTTTCGTGCGTACAGCGCTAAATTCAAGACTACCAAAGAGGGCGACACTTCCGGGAAAAGTTTTAAACGGCTACACCGTTACCGCTACAGTCCAAATGCCGCCTATGGCAATAATGAAGTGCACTTGCATCCTACGGAGCCGCGCCGAATTTCTGTTGCAGAAGCGCTTGCACTGCAATCTATGCCTAAAGAGTATTGCTTCCCAAACGGCATGACTCTGACCGATAAATTTAAAGCAGTGAGCAACGGCGTCCCGGTTTTGCTGGCTGAAAGCATGGCCGCATCTTTTACGCAGTTTTTCAAAGGATCTGCAAATGAAATTGTTTGATTTAAATCCACCACCACGAGTGCTAGTGGCCTTGACGCACACGGCCATGAAGCCAATTGACGCCTTGTGTGAATTGATAGACAACGCCATTGATTCATTTTCCGATGACAGAGGCGATTCACCAGGAGTAAATGAAATTGTCATTGATTTACCGACACATACTGAACTGCAGAAAAATGAGGGCGTCATTCGCGTCTCCGATAATGGGCCTGGCATGACGGCGGAAAACGCCGAGAAGGCATTAACTGCGGGGTACTCCAGCCAAGACACATACGGCCGACTTGGCATGTTTGGCATGGGGTTAAATATTGCCGCAGGGAAATTTGCGCGCAAAACGCGCCTAGTCACGGCCACCAAAGAATCTGAAAATGCTGTTGTTGTGGAAGTGGACCTTAACAAACTTGTCGAGCAAGGACACTACAGGGTTCAGCCATGCCAGGAACCCAAAAGCGCTTATTTCGAGGGCAACAGTGGAAGCGGGACGATCATAGAATTGACTAACTGGTGGCGTTCCGGTGGTCCCAATAGTGATAATCCTCGCAAGCTCATTCAATACGGACCGGGCAAAATTCGCGAGATTTTGGGACGCCGATACGCAACCCTTCTGCGCTCTAACTCATCCCCGCGGTTTAAACTATTTGTCAAGGACGTTCCTTGCACGCCTTTTGAGCATTGTGTTTGGGCAGAACATCGTTTTGTTAAACGGGGCAGCAGCCAATGGCCTGCCCGCCAAACCTTTGATGAAGTGCTGAAGACACAAAATCGGTGCCTTGAATGCGGGGTCATTGCGGACAAAGGACATTGTCCAGTGGATCCCTCACATCAGGTTCGTAGCGTGGAAGAACGGGTTCGCGGTTGGGTCGGAGTGCAGAGATATGACGATGCTGCACATTTTGGCATTGACGTAATCCGTAACGGCCGCACAATTCGCAATCTTGAAAAAGACGCTTTTTTTAATTTTGTCAACGACGCCGGTGAAACCATAAAAGACTATCCGATTGACGCCATATACGGGCGCATTGTTGGTGAGGTTCACCTCGATCACGTTAGGGTGGATTTCACTAAAGGGGATTTTGACCGTTCGACAGATGAATGGAAGCGTGCGATGGATTTCCTTCGCGGTATGAGTTCCCTGCAACCAAAGCAACACGGCTCTTCCGAAAATAACAGTCCTGTTATGAAAATTTTTAGAGCATACCGCCGGGTTAGGAAAATTGGTTTGGGTGACATGTACATGGGAGAGCGGCAACCTGGCGACGAAGATGCCAAGCGTGTAAGCCGTGAGACGGAGCAAGATTTTTTGCGCCGGTTTCGCAATAAAGAGCCGGGTTATTTCGATGACGAAAAGTGGTGGGAAAAAGTTGAAGAAGCGTCTAGCGACCATGATGGCCACGTTGAACAATGCCCTGAATGCGAATATCAAAACCCCGTGACTGCTGAAATTT
The DNA here is from genome assembly GCA_965207175.1 of Nitrospirales bacterium. Taxonomy (GTDB): domain Bacteria; phylum Nitrospirota; class Nitrospiria; order Nitrospirales; family UBA8639; genus Bin75. The sequence continues at coordinate 145,148 of OZ242269.1, read as the reverse complement.
GCGAGGCTTGCCAATGTTTACTGAAATCAAAAGACTGCATTGACTGCGGAAAAAAAATCATGCAAACCGCACCGACATGCCAATATTGCGGGAAACCGCAAGTGCCAGAAGGACCATGGGAGTGCAGAGTATGCGGTTGCAAAAATTCCCCAGATTCCGATGAATGCCCGAAATGCGGTAAGACAAAGGGCACAGTTAACGCTTTCGATCCAGATGTGTTGCTGGCTAATTCATCAAAGGACGAAGACCTTTCAGAGCAAGATGTGGAAATTGACCTGCCTAACGGCGGGAAAAGCCAAAAGTTTGACCTAGAAACTCGAAATGTTTCCCTGCATAGCGGCAGCCTGTTTTTGCCAGTCATTGTTCATACTGATTTTACGGAACGGAAATTGCAAATTTTCATTGACAAATCGAATCCTTTGTTTTTGTCTTTACAGTTATGTCCAGAACATACCGTTGCAGCCGAAGCAGCAGCTTTGATTCGTGCTGAAACTATGGAAATCATGTCTGGTGCACACAAATATGAACACAACTTAACCGTGCTGCAGAATAAACTTTTGGAAAAATACTGGAAAGAAAATTTGTCCGATGATCCAGTGCAAGTCCAGCGTGACATGTATTCATTGCTGGACGATATCCGCGGCAAAATAGCTGGCAGCATGCGTGACATAGCCGATGAAATCTTCAATGACATGTCGGTTTCTGAAAAAAACGCGATGGTAATGAACATGCAGGAATCGAATGTGGAAATTTCTGAAATGGGAAAATTGAAAGAAGAGGGCATATTCATGTTGCATATTCCGCCAGAAACCGTTGTTTCGATTTTTCGTAACAACCCTGGAAGGTTTTTTGACAAAACGGTATGGAATCCGCCGTGGGATATTTCTAGCCTTCCCGAGGAAAATGTCAGGGTTGCACAGAAGCAACTTAAAGAAACCTACCTTAATTGCCTTGAAGACGGTGTTGGTTTTTTGCGCTATAACAATGCACCACTAGTTGTTGTACGCCGAGCCCGTCTAAGTATTGAATTTCTCCAGCGGAACATTGCCGATTGATGTTTGTTAACCGAAAAAGCATTGACGGCACATGGCAAAATTTCGAACGTCTTGTTTGTCGTTACCTTTCTTACAAGGGGTTTGAGAGTCCGAGAATTGTCGGTGCGAGCGGCGACAAGGGTGCCGACATCATCGCGCACAAAAATGGTAAACCTTGGGTTTTTCAAGTCAAGCACTGGAAAAATCGTGTGGGCGGGACGGATGTGGCAAAAACTGCCAGATCGTTGTCATTTTACGGCGCGAAGATTCCGGTTGTTGTATCGCGTAGCGGCTTTCAAGGAACCGCGTTGCGCCAGCGCAACGAATTGTTTGCTCAAGGAATTAACTGCCAGTTATGGGATTCGGAATTTCTAATTAAAAATGCTCAAAAGATTGATCCTGACCAATACCCGCCAGATGCGAAGACCCATCACCAGACACGGCCGTACCAAGAAACAGCTATCCGGCGCCTGAAAGAACAATTTAACTCCGGGGCGGCGAGAAGAGGACTGATTGTCATGGCAACGGGGCTCGGAAAAACCCGGATCATGTGCGAATTCATCCGGCGCATCAACGTGGACAAGAAAATGAAAATTTTAATTCTTACCCACACAAACGATTTAGTCTACCAGTTGGAGCGTGCGTTTTGGCCGTTTATGTGTGCCAGCCAAGAGTCGATTGTTTGGAATGGCATGGAAAAACAAACTACTGGAACGCTGGCTAACGCGGATTTCGTTTTTGCCTGCCTGAATACTGCCGCTAATTATGTTAAAGGCGGCGGATCTTTGCCGGATTTCGATGTTGTATTTGTTGATGAGTGCCATCATGTTGGAGGCGAGGGCATGTATTCAAACATTCTTGGCGATATTTCAGCTGGCACTCCTAGTGGTGCTTTTCTTGTCGGGGCAACAGCTACGCCGTGGCACCCTGATGAATATGACCTTAAACACACTTTTGGGGAAACGCTTCTGTCAATGGATTTAGTGGCAGGCTTGCGGGGTGGTTTTTTGTGTAACATTGACTACCGCATGTATACAACCAATCTAGACTGGTCAAAATTTAGCAAAAAGCAGGTCAATATCCGCAAGAAAAGAATTTCCCCCAAAGGGATTAACCGCGCCTTCTTTGTGAGCGAATGGGACGATGGTGTTGTTGATGAATTTCAAAAGGCATGGAGGGAACAAAAAACGCCCAGGGCAATTGTTTTTTGCGGCACCATAAACCATGCCAAGATGATGCGTGACAAAATTAACGCACGGCTATTTTGCCGAGCTGATGCCATCTTTTCCTCAGCAGGAGGAGGGTTGCAAGCGATTTATGAACGCAACCGAATCATTTCTGATTTTCACGCTGGAAAAATACAAGTGATTTGTTGCGTCGATATTTTTAACGAGGGCATTGATGTTCCCGATGTTAACATTGTTGTTTTTCAACGAGTAACACACAGTCGTCGCATTTTTATCCAACAGCTTGGGCGCGGTTTGCGCATTGCTGAAGGCAAGGACAAAGTCACCGTTCTTGATTTTGTCTCGGATGTCCGACGCTTTGCAGCGGGCTTGGAATTAAAAAACGCCATTGAAGGGGTGCCTATCAAATTAAACCACAAAGTGGAATTTTACCGCTACGGGCAAGCGGATGGTCGCGCAGAATCTTTTTTGCGAGAGTGGTTGGATGACATTTCGACGGTGGAAAACTTGGGTGATGATGTTGCTGAACTTAGATACCCGCCGATTATGAAATAAGAAAAAGCAATGGCAGATGTTTTTACACCGAAAAAAAGATCGTCAGTTATGTCTCTGATTCGATCTTCTGGAAACAGGGAAACCGAGGCAGCTTTTGTGAAAATTATGAGGCGCTATCATATTTGCGGATGGCGACGCGGAGTGATGATTTATGGTAAACCGGATTTTGCTTTTTTACGGGAACGTGTGGCGGTTTTTATCGACGGGTGCTTTTGGCATTATTGTCCGCACCACGGGAAAATACCCAAAACACGCCCAAAATACTGGCAGGACAAGATTTTGCGTAATGTTGAGCGTGCACAGGAAGTCAATCGAGAACTTCGACGAAACGGGTGGAAAGTGCTTCGTGTTTGGAATTGCGAGATGAAAGATCAGTGGCTGGCACGCAAACTTCACCGCCTGCGTATATTGCTCGACAACGGTAAAACCAGGCATTGATTTTTCTGGCTTATGATTGAAAGCTGTTACTGCGCCAACTTGTTGAACGCATCCAGGGCCGCGACTTTATAACATTCGGCCATCGTGGGATAATTAAAGACGGTCGACATAAAGTAATCCAACCCGCCTTCCAGTCCCAACACTGCCTGGCCCACGTGCACAAGCTCGGTGGCTCCCGATCCAATCACATGGACACCAAGCAGGCGGTGCGTGTCGCGGTGGAACAATAACTTCAATAATCCGGAGTCGTCGCCCAGAATCTGGCCGCGGGCAATTTCCCGGTAATGGGATAACCCCACTTCATACGGAATTTTCTTTGCGGTGAGTGCCTGCTCCGTCTCGCCTACCATGGAAATTTCCGGAATGGCGTAAATCCCGATGGGGAAGTGACTCGTCATGGGGGTCACCTTGATCTCAAAGGCATGGCAGGCCGCGAGACGTCCCTGTTCGGATGAGGTGGCCGCCAGACTGGGATAGCCGATGACGTCGCCGGCCGCAAAAATATGCGGGACGGGCGTGCGAAAATGCTCATCCACCTTCAACCGTCCCCGCTCGTCGGCTTCCAGCCCCGCCGCTGGCAGATTTAACGATTCCGTGGCCCCGACCCGGCCCACCGAAAACAACACGAGATCAGACACAAGTTTTTTGCCGGATTCCAGATACACTATGGCTTTGTGCGGGCTTTCTTCGGACACGTCCAGCCGTTCAACTGTCTCGCCGAGTCGAAAGGTGACATCATGATTCCGCATTTGATGAATCAGTTCGTCAACGATTTCGGTATCCAGAAATTCCAGCGGCCTTTGGCGTTTATCCACCAGCGTCACGTCAACGCCGACGAGCGAGGCAAACATCGAGGCGTATTCAAGCCCGATCACTCCCGCTCCCACGACGACCATGGTCCGCGGAATGCGCTCCAGATTCATCACCTCCTCGCTGGTGATAATCAGCTTATCGCTGCGTTGAATCCCGGCGGGAGGGGACGGCACGGTTCCCACGGCAATCAGGATGTCTTGCGCGCGAATCCGGCGTGTGCTTCCGTCGCCAACGACTTGAACCGTATGCGCATCAAGGAATGACGCCTCGCCCCGAATCATCATGACATCATTGCGTCGAAGTTGTCGTTCCACCACCTGCCCTTCCCGTTCCACCACCTCGTTCACCCTCGAAAACAACTGGTCAACCGTTGGTCGGGACGAACCGGTAAAGCCGTGGCGTGTGCGAAACTGCTCTGCCTGTCGGCCAAACGCGATGACGGCTTCCCGAAAGGTTTTACTGGGAATGGTTCCCGTGGCCAGACACACTCCGCCAACCACGCGGCGTTTTTCAACCACCACGACGCGCTTGCCCAGCTTCGCCGCCTGCACCGCGGCCCGTTGGCCCGCTGGCCCACTGCCGATACACAGAAAATCAACGTGCAGCAAATCTTCCACTACGTTCCGGTGCCTCCCTGATGCGTCACGGTCTTCACATTGACGGCTTGCCTTCCCCGCACCTTGAATCCACACCCACACCGCTCTGTTCCGGGGGAAGATGGCTTGCCTGACAATGTCGAAGCCTTTGATTTGTTCAGCAGAATGAAGGGCGTCAGAATACACAACCTCATTTTTCAGGGCAAGACCTGCCGCACAATTGAGCACTGTTTTCTGGGGGCTGTGGGGATGAGCATGTGTGTGTTGTTTGCTGTTATTTTTGGTGATGTGTGTGTGTTGCCGTCATTCTTGGGCCTTGCCCGGGAATCCAGTCCTGTCGTGTGTGCGTCTTTCTTCCGCCGTCATGATGGCGGCTACGCCGCAAAAAAACCCAACGGCTACGCCGCAACTTCCCTCCCCTTCCGTCATTCTCGGGCCCTGCCCGGGAATCCAGTCTTGGGCGAGTACACAGGACTGGATTCCCGTGGGGGCCACGAGAATGACGGAGGGGACGGAGGGGAGGGGCGGGTTAAATGGGGCGGGTTTCCCGCCTGACGGACAGGACTGGATTCCCGCCTGCTGGCGAGAATGACGGAGGGGATGGGGAGTGTCATTCTCGGTGACGTGCGTTTTCTTTCGCCGTCATTCTCGGGCCTTGCCCGGGAATCCAGGCCGCCATTTTCTGTGCCGTGTGTGTTTTCTTTTGCCGTCATTCTCGGGCCTTGCCCGGGAATCCAGTCTTGGGCGAGTACACAGGACTGGATTCCCGCCTGCTGGCGAGAATGACGGCGGGGGGGTTGTGTATTTTTAGGAATTAAAGGGTGCGGGTTTCCCGCCTGACGGGTTGGGGGATGGACTAAATGGGGGCGGGTTTCCCGCCTGACGGATGGGACAGGACTGGATTCCCGTGGGGGCCACGAGAATGACGGAGGGGAAAATGACGGAGGGGAAAATGACGGAGGGCCGCGATGTGTTACGGGGTGGCTTGATATTCGGTTAGGTTGGCCAGGTCTAGAAGGAAGGTGTAGATGAATGCTAATTCTTTGTATCGTTGAAACCGGCCTGAGGCGCCTCCATGGCCTGCATCCATGTTGGTTTTGAGGAGTAGTCGGTTCTGGTCGGTTTTTGCATGACGCAATTTGGCTACCCACTTCGCCGGCTCCCAGTACTGCACTTGGGAATCGTGGAGTCCGGTGGTGACCAGCAAATGAGGGTACGCATGTTCCGCGACATGATCATATGGGGAATAGGATAACATGTACTCGTAATATTCTTTGTTGTTGGGGTCGCCCCATTCATCGTACTCTCCCGTGGTCAGGGGAAGCGTCGGGTCCAACATGGTGGTCATGACATCAACAAACGGGACCTGCGCCACCACGCCATGAAACAGGTCGGGGCGCATATTGATCACCGCACCCATGAGCAGCCCCCCGGCACTCCCTCCCATCGCATATAATTGCTCCCTGCTTGTGCGGCCCTGCCGGATGAGGTGTTCGGCGCAGGCGATAAAATCCGTAAACGTTGTTTTCTTGCGTAGCAGTTTGCCGGCCTCATACCATTCGCGACCCAACTCTTCTCCCCCTCGAACGTGCGCAATGGCAAACGTGAACCCGCGGTCAAGCAAACTGACGCGCGGGGAACTGAAGGTCGCGTCCAGACTCATCCCGTACGAACCGTAGCCATACAGCAGAAGAGGATTGCCGGTCGGTTTCCGAAGGTTGGTTCGGTACACCAGCGAAATCGGGATCTGTTTCCCATCCGACGCCGTGGCCCACGTTCGTTCAGTCGAGTACCGGGACGCCAGAAACCCGCCCAGGACATCCTCTTGTTTACGCAACACTTTTTTTCGGGTTTTCATATCATAGTCATACACTGAATGCGGCGTCGCCATGGAGGTATAGACATACCGCAGGGTGGATGTATCATGCTCCGGATTGTCTCCCAACGCCGCCAGATACGTCGGTTCACCCATCTCAACATCATGCTCACCGTCCCCATTCCAGGGAATAATGCGCAGCCGAACCAGGCCCTGATGCCGTTCTTCCACAACGAGAAAATCCTGAAACAACTCAAAGGATTCCAGCAGGACATCGTCGCGGTGCGGCAGGACTTCTTCCCAGAACGACCGGTCTGTTTGATGAACAGGCGTCTTCATGAGGCGAAAATTCTTCGCGTCCCAATTCGTGAGAATATACAACGTGTCCCGATCATGCTCGACCGCATATTCATGAAACCGCTGACGCGGGACAATCACTGAAAATTTTCCGTCTGGCTGGTCCGCGGCAAGATAGTGATACTCGGAGCTGACGGTTTGACGTGAAGCAAGCAGGATATACTGTTTCGATTTGGTCTTGGACACCGTGACGGAAAACGTCTCGTCCTTTTCTTCAAACACCAGGACATCGGAAGACGGATGACAGCCCAGCGTATGCCGAAAAATTTGAGAGGGGCGCAGGGTGTCCGGATCCTGTTTGCCATAAAAAATATTCCGATTGTCGTTTGCCCAGGCCATGTCTCCGGTCACATGCTCAAGACGGTCCTCCAGCAATTCGCCGGTGCTCACGTTCTTGAATTGAATCGTATACAGGCGTCTCCCTTGCGTATCATACGAATACGCGAGTAGATCATGATTCGCGCTCGCGGCCATCTCGCCAATGGCAAAAAATTCATGGCCTTCGGCCAATCCGTTCACGTCCAGTATCACGTCTTCCAGGGCCTCGACGGTCTTCCACTTTCGGCAGCAGACCGGATATTCTTTCCCCTCTTCGTATCTCGTATAATAGTAGTAGTCATCATATTTGGCGGGCACCGACGAGTCGTCTTGTCTGATTCTCTGCTTGATCTCCGCAAACAGATTGTCCTCAAACGTCAACCGGTGGGCCATCACTCCACGGGTGTAGGTATTCTCTTCCCGGAGATAGGCCAGGACGTCAGGATTGTCACGTTCACGCAACCAGTGATAAGGATCCACGCGGACATGGCCGTGTTGTTCCATGGTTGTGGGAAGCCTCTCGGCACGAGGAGGATGTACAGATCCTCCTGGCGTCTTCCGTGTGGGTGATGGCATACGCTGACTCCAGTGAAACAGACTTCAAGCCCCGTGATGGATTACTCGTCCTTCCAGACCGGACGAATGCGCAGTTGCTTGACCCGCCGTTGTCGTTTTTTCTGATCGAGTCGCCGCTCAATGGAACGTCGCGGCACCTGAACGGTTTTTCTGATTTTGTGCGGGGTGAGGGCTTCGCGAAAAAGTCGGCAAAATTTTTCGAGCACATCGGCGCGATTCATCGCCTGGCTGCAGGATCGCTGGGCGGACAAATACAGGATCCCCTCTTTGTTGATCCGGGTGCTGAACATATCGCCAATCCGTTGTTTTTGCGCCGCCGTCAACGACGGAGAACCCGCAATGTCAAAATAGAGCGTCACGCGCGTATTCACCTTGTTGACGTGTTGCCCCCCAGGCCCGGCGCTGCGTGACGCACGCAACTGGAGTTCACGATCCGGAATGGACAGTTTGGCCGTTATTGACAGCACATGCCCCTCATGTACAGAACTCCACCAGTCGCCCTGCGTTCAGAACGGATAGGGTAAACGCCACAGACGTGTTTCACAAGCAGAACGCCATACGGCAACAATGAACGAAACAGCGAGAAGAGAAGATGACCGGATTCCCTGATCAGGGGGCATGGCGAGACTGTCGCGTTCCGGACAGGAGGAGATCACGTGAGCGCCGCTTTGACGCTGCCATAGATGATGATGACTTCCACGGCATGGGCCACGATCACGGCCAGGAGATTGCGCCACCGCAGAAAAAGGGCCGCCCACACCAATCCGTCCCAGACAGCGATCCAGTGCAGATGACGAAACGTCATGACCATAAAAGGATCCCATGCAAAAGCCAGCGCGGACACGAACATGGCGGCAAGCGAACACAGCGGGAGACCGGCGCCGCACGACTCCGGCATCCATTGACGACAACCACTCTCCAGACGTCCCAGGAGAAACCCTCGAAAGTGTAATTCGACGCCGGCGGCAATGACGACTGTCAACCACGGGATCATCACAAACATGGGAAGCTTCGCATGAGGCGTCTCAAGCAAAAACGTGATATCGCCTCCAAGCGCCGGCACCACCCAAAGAATCACGGCCGTGTTGATGACTCCCAGAACGCATCCCGTACAGAGTCCCCACAAGAGGCCCCGACCCCTGCGGCCACCGGAGAGTCCCAGGCCGGTCAGCGCATGGGCATTGAATGTCCACCATAGGGCCAGCGCACCATAGCCGGCCAGTTGAGGGACAAACTGAAGGAACAGATTGCGCTGATGCGAAGCGGGAAGCAGGTAAAATAATCCCGTCAGGCAGAGTGGAATAAGGGCCAGCCAGGGCGCGCGTTCAGGGGATGAGGACGTCAGCAAGGCATACTCCATGCGCGCAACGGAGCCTTGTCCCGGCCCGCCATTTCTCGGCGAAGCCCATGCTGTTGTTGCCTTGCAGTGGGTAATTTCTTCTGCGTATGATTGGATCGGAGGTCGTTGGCAAACATGGGCAAGCTGAAAACATTCATGCGGAATATCGCCGCCATCATCCCCGGCAATCCCGTGGCACGTGGAATGTTTCCTGGCCTGATCTTTCTGGGGATTGTCTTCTCCGTCATGGACATCCCCGACCTGTTCGCCGAAGATACCGCGCCGCTGAAAGAACTTCCACGAGCCGTTTTACGACACACCCCCCCATTGTTTGAGGAATGGAATTTTGAAACACACATGGATCCCGCGCTGCTCCCCGGATTTTCCACGCACACATTGGGACACGGTCATCCGGGGCAATGGACGGTGGTGACAGAAGACAACGCTCCGAGTCGAACCCACGCGCTGTTGCAGTCAACTCCCTGTGTGGATCCAGGCTGCTACCAACTGCTCATCCGGGAAAATTTTCGCGTGGAATACGTTGACCTGTCGGTGGGCATCCTCTCGAAACTCGGCACACCAACATCAGCGGCCGGATTGGTGTTGGGGATGCAGGACCTCAAAAATTTCTATGCCATCCTCGTGTACCCGGCAAGCAATACCGTCAAGGCCTGGCGTTTTTCAAACGGCATACCCATCCTGATCAAAGAACATCCGGTCATTCCCAAGAAAAGAACGCCATGGCATTTCCTCCGCATCCAGCGAAACACCATCATGAGCAAAGAGTTTCTGGAAATCGCGTTTGATAACCGGTTTTTCCTGTCGGTTGATGACTCCACGCTCCATACCGGCCAAATCGGATTCATGACCACCGGGGATGGAATCTTTGCCTTTGATAATCTGCGGGTCGTGGAACTGATCGCGAATCGCCCCCTCTCCCGGCCGCCTGCGTACTAATCCGTGAGCCTGAATGGTTCGCCGAACGTCGGCGTCAGCAGCGAGTAGGGATCAACCCTTGCACCATTGAGTCGAACTCCCCAGTGAAGATGCGGGCCGGTTGCGCGTCCCGTGGATCCCACATTGCCGATCACCTGACCGTTGGTGATGGTCTGGCCCTGTTCCACGTCCACGCGGGACAGATGAAAATACATGGAGAACAGACCAAGTCCATGATCCACAATGACGCCTTTCCCCGTAAAAAAATGATCCATGGTGAGCCGCACAATCCCGTCGTTCATGACAGAGACGGCCGCGCCTTCGGGAGCCGCAATGTCTTCCCCGCTATGAGGCTTTTTCGGCTGTCCGTTGATCACCCGTCGGCTGCCAAATCGCCCGGAGCGTGTTCCCGCGACCGGCACACGAAACGCTTCCTTCCACAACGGATGCGGCACCACACTTCCAAAGGCCCGGCGGATCTCCCGGGCTTCGTCCTGGACACGCACAAGGGTGGGCTTGTCGAGATCCACCATGTCCACAGGCAACGTCAATCGTTGCACGGGATAGTGTTCTTTGAGGACCGTCACGGAGAGACGACGCCGTTCAGTGCGTTGCGGATACCTGATCTCAATGGTCAGTTCATGCCGACCGGGACGATCGTCAATATCCAACCCCAGCAGTCCGGCATACACCTGTTTCCGGAAAGGAAACAACGTCAGCTCTCGTTGTAAAAATTTCCCCGTGATGCGATCCGGCCGGTCATGGACGGGGATCGTCACCAACAGCACTTCCCCCTGTTGGCCCCGGACTGATCCCTCCGCGCCCATGGACCGCACGGGATCTTCCCCGGAAAAAAGATTGACGGGTAGCAGGATCGCCAGCGCCGCCACAAGCGCGATGCGCCACGGACCGATGACGATGCCTGCGCGGGAAGAGGAATACACAGAAGACAATTCCATGCCTACAGGGACGTGGCCGGCACTTGCGCCAGCAGTTCATTCACCCGGCGATTGAACGCGCAAAAGGGGTCCATACACAAGATGGTTTCTTCCCAATAGCCGTTTAATTTCAAATACGTCCAGTCCACCGTGTAAGACCGATTTTTGGCACGGGCAAATCGAATAAAGTCACCGCGAACCCTGGCTCGCGTGCCCTGGGGCGGCACAGACATGGCGCGTTCAATCGCCAGATCATCCACCAGCTTCACCGTTTTGTCGTGAGCCTGCAACAGATAATATAACCCGCGTTTTCGATTCACATCGTGATACTGCAAATCCATCATCGCCACTCGTGGGTCATCCCACCCGCATCCTTTTCGGTCAACATAGGATTGGATCAACCATTGTTTTGTCACCCAGTCAATCTCGCGCACCAACTGCAGGGGGTCATCCTCCAGCGCGTTCAAGACGCGTTCCCATTCGTTGACAACGTCCGCCTTGAGTGTGTCTTCGGGTCGCGAACGGAGAAATTCCGCGGCTTTTTCCAGATACACCCGTTGAATGTCCAGCGCGGACAATTCCCGTCCGTCATCCAGTCTCACTTTTTTCCGCAACGTGGGATCTCGGGAAATATCTCTGATGGCCTTCACCGGATCCTCCAGGGTCATACCCTGAACCATACATTCTTCCTCGATCATGGACAGAATGAGATCCGCCGTGCCGACCTTCAGGTACGTGGCAAACTCCGACATATTGGAATCGCCAAGAATAATATGGAGGCGCCGGTACCGTTCGGCATCGGCATGAGGCTCATCACGCGTGTTGATAATGCTTCGCGATGACGTCGTCGAGGAAGAGGTTTTTTCGTAAATATGCTGGGCGCGTTGAGACAGGAAATAATGCGGCTTCCCCGAAACCTTGAGCACTTTTCCCGCTCCGGAGAAAATTTGTCTCGTCACAAAAAACGGAATGAGTTGTTCGGCCACTTTCCAAAAATCAGTATCACGCCGCATCAGAAAATTTTCATGGCATCCGTAGGTGTTCCCCAGGGAGTCGGTATTATTTTTAAAAATATAGATGTCTCCGGCGAGTCCTTCTTCGCGCAACCGTTCTTCAGCCAGGGGCAAACAGGATTCGAGAATCCGCTCCCCGGCCTTTTCATGAATCACCAGATCGAAAATATCGTCACATTCCGGCGTGGAGTATTCGGGATGGCACCCGGTATCCTGGTAAAATCTTGCCCCATTCGTCAGGAACGCGTTGGACGGCCAACTGTTCGGGATCAAGCCTTCAAAAACATACCCCAGGATTTTTTCAATGGGCAGGTACACGCGACCATGGGGAGAAAACGTCAGACCGTATTCACATTCAAGTCCGAAAATGCGTTTCATGGGCGCTCATTGGTCGGCAACATGGTTGGGTTCACACGGGGCGCTATGGTGTGGTGCGTTCTGCATAAAGGAAACGATTTTTTCGCTCAAGCAGAGGGAATATCCTTGCGCCAACCTGGCCGCTCCGTCGAACGAATCTGGCCGAAGCCTACACCCACGCCCCACGGGCTTCAACTGGATGGCACTGGTTCAATACATATGAGCCTCATGAGGAAAAGGCTTTCGTTGTTGGAAGTACTGATTTTGTCTAATCGAGAGGGAGTGGGTTGGGGACTGGATTCCCGAGCAAGGCTCGAGAATGACGGCGGAAGAAAGAGGCGGGAGAAGGAGAGCCTGGATTCCCGGGGATGCCCCGAGAATGACGGAGGGGAAGAAATGCGCGACAGGCTCGCTGGCCTCCCCGTCCGTCATTCTCACCGAAGGTGGGAATCCAGGTTGGTGTTCTCGGCAGGCTTCCCGCCTGACGGATGGGAGGGAAGGGAAGGGAGGGCCTGGATTCCCGGGGATGCCCCGAGAATGACGGAGGGGAGGGGGGGGATGGCTAAAGGGGCCTGGCAAACAATGAGAAGGTCAGGCAAGCAAGGCCTCGGCTTCGTCAAAGGGCACTCGGCGGAATTTTCGGCCGGGACGGGTGCGGTCGAGTATGGCAATCTCAAGTGTATGTAGTGACACGGGTTGCTCTGTTGCGGTTTTGAACGCTTGCATGCAGCGGGTGATGGCTGCTTTCAGGTCTTGCGTGTCTCCTGAATCTTTGGCGTCGCGCAGGGCGGAGAGGACGGCTTCCGACCGTCCCCCGATTGCGATAAATTGCTTCTCGTGAAAAATCGTTCCATCAAACGCAATGCGGTAGAATTCCGTGTTCTCGGGATCGTCCCCGATTTGGGCCAACAGAATTTCCACTTCAAAGGGTTTCAATTCCTGGCTGAAAATCGTGCCCAGGGTTTGCGAATACCCGTTGGCCAGAGCGCGGGCCGTGACGTCTTCACGACTGTACATGAACCCTTTCAAATCGGCGTGTTGAATGCCCGCCTTGCGCAAACTTTCAAATTCACTGTATTTCCCCGCGCCTGAAAAGGCGATGTTGTCGTAAATTTCCGAGATCTTGAACAATGATGTGCTGGGATTATCCGCCACGAACAGCACCCCGTCACGGTAATCAATGGCAATAATGGACCGGCCTTTGGCAATGCCTTTTTGGGCATACTCGGCCTTGTCCTGCATGAGTTGTTCGGGGGAGACGTAAAAGGGAAGCGTCATCGTGTTTCCCGCTCCGACCGCACTCGAGCCAACCGGTCGCACAGGCGCGCCACCTCGGCGTCGTCCGCATCGGACACGCCACGGGCATTGACAAATTTCATGGTGGGATAAATTCCGCGAAACACATCAGGCCCCCCCGTTCCCACGTCCTCTTCCGCCGCGCTCAAGATTGCCTCCAGCCCCAGAGACATCACATCCTGTTCGGACAGATTTTTGCGAAACCGTTCTTTGATGGTCACGCGGGCATCTTTCCCGCCGGAGCCCACGGCATGATAATCCGTTTCTTCATATTTCCCGCCCGTGACGTCATATTTAAAAATCCGGCCCCGGTTTTGTTTCACGTCAAACCCCACAAACAACGGGATCACCACCAGCCCCTGCATGACCATGGGCAAATTCGCTTTCACCATGTGCCCCAGACGATTCGCCTTGCCTTCGCAGGACAACAGCACACCGTCCAGTTTTTCATAATGCTCAAGTTCAATGCTGAACAATTTGGCCATTTCAAGACATGGTCCGGCCACGCCCGCGACCGCGATGGCGGAATGGCTGTCGGTGGTGAAGACCTTCTCCATGCGCCGGGCCGCGACTTGATACCCTTCAACCGCACGTCGGTCCCCGACAATCATCGCCCCCTGGTCATATTTGACGGCTAACACGGTCGTGCCGTGAGAGAGATTGGCCAGCACGTTCCGCTGCATCTCATCAGTCGGAACCGGTGGACGCGCATCCGCTCCCCAACGCACCGCCGGAGTCAGTTCAGGCTTTGCCTGCTGAAGAAAATCAAAAAAACTCGAACACTGACCGACCGGCATGTTTGATCCCATCCATTCCATACGTCACCATGCAATCAAAACCGTCGTCCCGTTATTCGTTTCTCACATCCTGTGCTGACAACGCCAACCGTTCAAGGAGTTCGCGCGGCGTCCCCACGCCGTCAAACAGCTTATCGGTCACATCCTGCGTTCCCCGCAGGGGATCCATTAACGGAACCCGTTTCACGGAAGACTCTCCCACGTCAAAGAGCACGGACGTCCAACTCGCACCGTAGATTTGGTGGGGAAATTTCCGAAGACAGGCTCCACGGAAATACGCGCGCGTGTCTCGTGGCGCATGAAATTCCGCACCGGAAATTTCCTCATCGTCCAGCAAACGCTCTATGCGTCGGTTCCGTTCAAGCGCGTAATACAATCCTTTTTCAGGTCGAACGTCATGGTATTGCAGATCCAGCAAGGCGACCTGCGGGCTTTCCCATCCATAGCCTTTCCGGTCCAGATACAATTCAATCATTCGTCGTTTCGCAACCCAGTCAAGTTCACCCGCCAATTGCCACGGGTCCTGTTCGAGCTTATCCAGAACGGTTTCCCACCTCACCAGGATATCCCTGGTCGCAGGGGACAATTCGCGGCAGGCGTAAAAATCATGCGCGGCTCCGAGCCAGGCCCGTTGGATGGCAAGCGCGTTGGTCACACCCCCGTCAGCCAACTTTAGATCCGCCTTGACGGTGAGATCGCGGGAGACAATCTTGATCGCGTCCACGGGATTATCCAGCACACATGAGGGACAGGCCGCACCCTCGTCCAGCATATGCGTGACAATCGCCATCGTGCCCACTTTTAAATAGGTGGACAGCTCCGCCATATTGGCGTCACCGACAATAACGTGCAAGCGTCGAAAGCGGGTACTGTCCGCATGAGGCTCATCGCGCGTATTGATCAGGGGTCGTTTGACCATGGTGTTCAGGTCAACCAGACATTCAAAAAAGTCGGCGCGTTGAGAGATTTGATACTTCGCGGGCGCGGCGCCATTCTCCGACCCGACTTTACCCGCCCCCGCAAAAATGGGACGCGACACAAAGAAAGGCGGCAACGCCCGCACAATGGTATCGAATGGCACGGCACGGGCCATTAAATAATTTTCATGGTATCCGTAACTGTTGCCTTTGCCATCGGAGTTGTTCTTATACAGGACGTATTCATTGCCGCCCGCTGTCCGCTTGAGGGCCTCCAGACATCTGGCAACGATACGTTCGCCCGCGCGTTCATACGCGACCAGGTCCCGAGCCGTCCCGCATTCCGGCGTGGCATACTCCGGATGCGCGCCATCAACGTACAGCCGACCGGCATTCGACAACAGCTTATTGAGCGCGCGATTATACTCGGGACCCGGCCGTTCACATTCGCCTTCGACTTGAAAACCTCGAGCGTCTCGCAGCGGGTTTTCGTTTTCGTAATCCCACAGTCCCCGTGGTGCGGGAAGCGAAGGATAACCGCTGACCACCTGGAGGGCATTCTCAACGGGGTCGGACGTCCGGGGCCGACGCGAGGCCACGCCGAATTCAGTTTCTGTCCCGATAATACGTCGCACAGGCTCCTCATTCCACCGTAAGTCGGCGCACTAAAAGTAATGCCCGGCGCTCACGACCTCAATTTCGCGCGTGTCTTCGGAGCCGGAAGCCAGCGTCCGAACGTGGACGATTTTTTCACCCTTTTTCTCGGCGATACGGGCCCAATCATCGGGATTTGTCGCATTGGGAAGATCTTCATGCTCCTTAAATTCTTCCCGAATGGCACAGAAAAAGTCTTCTTCCCTCAAGCCTGTCTCGCCAGTGCGAATGGCTCGCTTCACCGCAGACTTTTTTGCCCGTGAGACCACGCCTTCGATCAAGGCGCCGCTGGAAAAGTCCTTGAAATACAGGATGTCTTTTTCTCCAGTGGCATAGGTCACTTCAAGGAACCTGTTGGCTTCCGACGTGGCATACATCGCCTCCACCGTGCTGTCAATCAGGTGCGCCGTCACCGCCTTCAGGTCCCGCCCATGCCGGGCAAGTTCCTCTTCGGCAAACGGCAAATCTTCGACAAGATATTTGGCAAAAATATCACGGGCGCTTGCCTTCTCCGGTCTGGGAATTTTGACCTTCACGTCCAACCGTCCCGGTCTCAAGACTGCCGGATCAATCAGATCCTGCCGATTGCTGGCCCCGATGATGATCACGTTCTCGAGTTTCTCCACCCCGTCAATTTCGGCCAAAAACTGCGGGACGATGGTGGATTCAATATCGGAGGAAATCCCCGACCCGCGCGTGCGGAACAAAGCGTCCATCTCATCAAAAAACACGATCACCGGATTCTCCGCTGCCGCCTTTTCGCGGGCTTTGGCGAAGACTTCCCGGATGTGGCGTTCAGATTCGCCAACGTATTTGTTCAACAGTTCTGGCCCCTTGACGTGCAGGAAATAGCCGCGTTTTTCCTTGCCGGATCCATGCCGCAGTTTTTGCGAAATGGCATTGGCCACCGCTTTTGCGATCATCGTCTTGCCACACCCCGGAGGCCCGTATAACAGAATGCCCTTTGGCGGAGCGAGGTGATACTCGCGAAAAAGCGCAGGATACAAAAAAGGCAATTCCACGGCGTCGGTCACCTGTTCAACTTCCTTCGCCAACCCGCCGACGTCTTCATAACGCACGTCCGGAATGTCTTCGATCACCAACTCTTCAATGTCGGATTTGGGAACTTTCTCCATGACATATCCCGACCGAACGTCATAGAGTAAATGATCACCGACGTTGAGACGCTCGGTGAGTAACGGCTCGCCCAGCTCAACGACTCGCTCTTCATCATGATGCAACTGAATCAGGGCCCGCGTCCCATCCAGACGATTCTTTAACTTCACCACCTGTCCCTGGGGATCAAATGCCCGTGCTTCAATGACGTTCAGGGCTTCATTCACAATCACTTCCTGCCCTTTTCGTAACGACACGCCGTCAACCGCATGATGCACATTGACGCGCATTTTCCTGCCCGAGACATAGACGTTGGCGCTGCGATCATCGTTCAGACTGCAGAAGAGCGCGTAGGACGATGGCGGCGCCGTCAGCCTGGCGATCTCGTCACGGAGAGTTTCGATGTGGGTTTTGGCTTCCTGAAGGCTGGCCGTCAGGCGTTCGTTGTGTTTGTGAGCGTGCTGCAACTTGTCCCTGGTATCATGGACATTCCGCACTTCATGCTCCAGAGACTGGAGTTCTTTTCGCAACTTCTCCAGCTCCCGATTCGAATCATCGTGCTTTCTCAATCCCATAGGCTCTGCCCCCAGGATCATGGATGGTGATGGAATGGAAGTGCGTGCGCCCGCACATGCGACAGACAACAGGGACGGTTCCACCTTTCAAGCCCTTGTCCCCGACACAGAAGATGGCCGGAACTACCGCTCCCCTTGCATGCGTCCCCGAAAGAATACTAGCACCGGTTTTTGGAAAGGGTCAATAGAATGTACTGGTTCAATACACATGAGACTCATGAGGTAGCCATCCGTTGTTGAACGTACTCATTTTCTCTAATTTCGAGGGCATGGGTTGGGGACTGGATTCCCGAGCAAGGCTCGAGAATGACGGCGAAAGAAAGAGGCGGGAGAAGGAGGGCCTGGATTCCCGGGGAGGCCCCGAGAATGACGGAGGGGAGGAAATGCGCGACATGCTCGCCGGCCTCCCCGTCCGTCATTCTCACCGAAGGTGGGAATCCAGGTTGGTGTTCTCGGCGGGCTTCCCGCCTGACGGATGGGAGGGAAGGGAGGGCCTGGATTCCCGGGGAGGCCCCGAGAATGACGGAGGGGAAAGACGCCGCGGGAATTGGCCCTCGCCCTCCTCGTCCGTCATTCTCGCCAGCAGGCGGGAATCCAGGTTGGTGTTTCCTACTGAAGAACTGGATTCCCGAGCAAGGCTCGAGAATGACGGAGGGGAGGGGGCAGGTTTCCCATGTGTTTGAACCTACACCTAGAACGACGCGTTTTTTACCGCGTGCCGCAAACGCGAAACTGCGCGGCATATTGCCTGACAACTTCCCGTGGTGACGTCGCGTGGATGATGGACGAAATCGCCGCCACGCCAAAGGCGCCGGCTTCCATCACACATTCCACGCGGGAAGGCGTGATCCCGCCAATCGCATACAATGGAATGTGACATTGCCGACTCGCTTCGCGAAGCGCACCGACGCCCAACGGGGAGCCGTAATCCCGTTTTGACGGCGTGTCGTACACCGGTCCGAGTACGGCAAAATCTGCACCGTCCCGCTCGCTTTGCAGCGCCTCGGCCGGGGAATGGACCGACTTCCCAATGAGATAGTCTGATCCCAGACAGGCCCTGGCCTCTTTGACGGAAAGACTGTCCGATCGAAGATGCACGCCCGCCGCGCGAGTGGCGAGGACCAGATCCACGCGGTCATTGATCAAACACGGCACATGGAAGGGACGCGCCACCCGGTGAATCGCGTTCACGAACCGTAACAGTTCCCGAACGCCAAGTTCTTTTTCGCGAATTTGGATCATCATGCCCTGTTCAGGGATGATGTCCGTGAGGGTCTGCAACACATTGCCCTCTCCGGCGTGACACCGGTCGGTGACCACATAGAGAGAAGGAAGGCAGCTCGTTGCCACAAAAAGGGAACCCCTGGAGGTTGCGAATAGACTACGTTCCCATGATCCGTGCGGGAATGCCACATCTCTCAACGCTCTTGAGATCGGACGCCACGCTCACACGACCATCCGACACAACGCATGTCCACAACACATCATGCCATGACGCGCGACACACGCCCCATTCCACGGGAAAGAGCCGGTGTGTTGCATCAGCCTACAACATACCTTCAATTGTGCTACTCGCCGTGGCATAGAGCTTCCGGGGAATGCGACCGGCCTTGTAGGCCAACCGCCCGGCGGTGACCGCGTACTTCATGGCTTCGGCCATGGCAATCGGGTCATTGGCTCCCGCAATCGCGGTATTCATCAACACCGCGTCGGCCCCGTATTCCATCGCCAGCGCCGCATCGGAAGCGGTTCCGACGCCCGCGTCAACGATCACGGGCACCTTCACCGTTTCCATGATGATTTTCAGGTTGTAGGGGTTGCGTATGCCCAGACCGGAACCAATGGGAGCCGCCAGGGGCATGACCGCGGGGCAACCAATATCAACAAGCTTTTTCGCCACCACGGGATCATCGTTGGTATACGGCAACACCACGAATCCCTCCTTGATCAGAATTCTGGCCGCTTCAAGGAGTCCGGCGGTATCGGGAAACAACGTCCGCTCATCGCCAAGCACTTCAAGTTTCACCATATCCGACACGCCGGCCGCACGGGCCAGCCGCGCATAGCGCACGGCATCGTCCACGGTATAGCACCCGGCGGTATTGGGAAGAATGGTGTACTGTTTGGGATCAAGATAATCAAGCAGATTCTCGGCATGGCGATCCGTGATATTCACCCGACGTACGGCCACCGTGACCACGTCGGCGCCGGACACCTCAACGGCGTTGCGCGTTTCAACAAAGTCCTTGTATTTTCCCGTCCCAACCCACAAGCGGGACCGAAATTCCCTCCCGGCCACGACCAACCGATCATCACGCATAGGTTCGTTCCATTCCTTCCCGCCGATTCCCGATGCCCCTGACTTCGCTTCAATGTTCACACAGAGTCACGGCGGCAACGGGAGGCGCCTCCTCCGATAAAACTCATAATCTCAATACGGTCACCGGCGTGAAGCCTTCGGGCGTCGAAGTCCTGTTGATCGAGTATCTCAAGGTTGATTTCCACGGCCACTTGCGCCACATTCAGTTGTAAATCCTGGAGCAGGCCGCGCACCGTCATGTCCTCACATACATCGCGCGAGTCGCCATTGACTTGAATGTGCATGCGTGGAATGTTTCAACAACGCGGGCCATGCGCCTGATCGGCTGAATCCCGTTCCGGGTTTGCCCTCTTGACGATCACGCCATTCTGGGCCACCCGACTGCATCCTACGAGAGCCTCTCCAGCCTTGTCAATTCAGGAACGCGGCCTTTGGAGAGTGGCGGAAACGACATGGCAACCATGCACGACGTCAACAACAACATCGCCAACATCTTCCTGTCCATCGCGGAGCTGTTACGGGAACAGGGGGAAAATCCTTATCGGATTCGTGCCTACACACGAGCCGCCGACACCCTGGCCCACCTGGAATCTCCCATTACCGACCTCGCTCACACAGGAGACATCCAGACCCTTCCCGGCATTGGGAAAGACCTTGCGGAAAAAATCCGCGAATATCTGGACACGGGCACCATCCAGGCGTATGAAAAATTCAAAACGCCCCTGCCGCCGGCCATTCGTCAATGGGTTCGTCTCCCCGGTCTTTCCGACCCCATTGTGCACGATTTGTATTACCGACTGGGCATTCAGACGCTGGATGATCTGGAAACGCTCGCCCGCTCCCACATGCTGCGCACGCGACCGGGAGTCCATGTGACTGCGGAAGAACTGCTCGCCGCCATTCAACAGTTGCGCACGGACCCGACATTGAGATGAATCATCGCGTATTTTCTTTTTCCGTCATTCGATGGCGATTGGGGGGAGGCCCCCATCGTGGGCCACTTACCCCCCCCATCATCGGCCTCTCTCCCCTCCGTCATTTTCGGGACATCCCCGGGAATCCAGGCCATCATTCTCCGTGTCGTGTGTCTCTTTCTTTCGCCGTCATTCTCGAGCCTTGCTCGGGAATCCAGGTTTCAGTGGAAAACAACAGGACTGGATTCCCACCTTCGGCGAGAATGACGGAGGGGATTCACTCATACGGAATAGCCTGGATTCCCGCCTTCGGCATGGCTGAACTTCCTTTCGTATCTCCATACCCACTGCCTGAAGCGGGTTAATCCCTTCCCGGGGCGAGATTACGAAGCGCGCAGGTCATGGAAGACATTCCAGGTTTTGAGCAATTCAATCGCCTTTTGAAGCTGTACGTCTCGTGCCATGAACGCGGCTTCACGATCGTGTTGACTGACCGCCTCATCGCCGTCTGACGTGTCGTTGGCCGTGGAGAAATCGGCATGCTGTTCGCGTGACGGAGTCGTGGCCACGACGGCATCCTGATTCACGACATCCGGCTTTCGCGCCTCCACCACGATATCCGGCTTCACGCCGACGTCATGGATTGATTTTCCACTCGGCGTATAGTACCTGGCCGTTGTCAGCCGAAGTCCCGACCCGTCCGACAACGGAAGAATCGTCTGCACGGAACCCTTGCCAAAGGTTGTCTTCCCGACAATGACGGCTTTTCCCCAATCCTGCATCGCAGCCGCAACGATTTCCGATGCGCTGGCCGATCCATGGTTCACCAGGACAATCATGGGATAGTCATGGGGCGCTGTCGTCAGACGGGTGCGATACTCGTCTTCACGACCATCCCGTCCCTTGATCGAGACGACCAGGGTGTCAACGTCCAGAAATTGATCGGAAACCCCGACCGCGGCGGACAACAACCCTCCCGGGTTATTGCGCAGATCCACAATCAGTCCCCGGATGTCTTCCTCGCGCAAGGTGGCCAATTCACGGCCAAGGTCTTTGGGTGTTGACTCCTGGAACTGCGAGATCCTGACGTACCCGATCCGATCGTCAATGATCCGGGATCGGACACTGTGAATCTTGATGATGTCCCGGATGACGGTAAACGTCAGAGGCTCCGGCACCCCTTCTCGCTCAACCGTGATCGTGACTTGTGTCCCCTTGGGACCGCGCATGCGTTGCACCGCTTCCATCAGCGTGAGATCCGCCATCGGCGCATCGTCAACGGTCGAGATCACGTCACCGGATTGTATGCCCGCTTCATGCGCGGGTGTCCCTTCGATGGGCGCAATGACGGTGATACGATGATCCTTGATCCCGATCTGGATTCCCAACCCCCCGAATTCCCCCTTGGTTTCAACCTGCATTTCCTGATACATATCCGGAGTCATGTACGAGGAATGCGGATCCAGCGTTTTGAGCAGACCGCGCACGGCCCCATACACAAGGTCCCTGGTCTCCAGCGTTTCAACATAATGTTTCCGTACCTGCGTCAGGACCTCTGCGAAAATTTTGAGATCTTCGTAGGATTCACTGGCGTAGCCCGTTTTTTCCGCGCCCTTGCCAACCAGCAATCCCAGCACGAGCGCCCCCACCACCAGAAACCCCCAACTCCACGAACTTGAAGAACGTTCCTTGTTCATCTTGGTATCCTAACTCGCTAAAAAGATGGCACACATCACCGGCAAGGCCGTCGCATGACCCTCGCTCCCCGCACGCCACGCATGAGATGTCGGCGCGACATGCAGGCTCTCACTTCCTGACAAACCACCCCAACGGGTTCACCGGCATGGTTCCTTTCCGTAACTCAAAATACAAGACGACCCGATCGGTCAATCCGGACGATCCGGTTTCTCCAAGCACGGCGCCCCGGGCAACCGCTTCTCCTTCTTTGACCAGCAACCGGGAGGCGTGGGCGTAGAACGTAAAGTAATTGGTGCCGTGATCCAGAATGACGACAAGCCCATAGCCTTTGAGCCAATCCGCATACACCACGTCCCCGTCTGAAACGGCTCGAATGGCCATGCCTTCGCTCGTGGCAATTTCAATCCCTTTCTTCTCAACGTACGTATCAAACGTCGGATGTTTCTGCCGACCGAACGTCCCCACCAGATGGCCCTCGGCGGGCCACAACAACGCGCCTTTTCGAAACGAACCCGACGCGCGTTTCTTGCTGTCCGCGTCGGGCATGCGCCCTCGCTGATGCAGTGCATTGAGCAAGACTTCTTTCCGGCTTTCCGACTGCTTGAGTACGGCAAGCCTGTCCTCGTGGGATTGCGTCTGTTTGGCAAAGCCGGCCAGGACGACATTTTTTTCGGACTTGACCTCTTTGATCGCCAGTAATGTTTTGTCAACCTGGCCCCTCTTGCTCAACAATGTTTCACGCGCTTTCGCCTGTTGTGCATGCAGGCGTTCAATGCGTTCCACGTCGCGTCGGTGCGCTTCAAGCCCCCGACGCTCCCAGTCGGCAAACACGGAAAGATACCGGACGCGACGTTGAAACTGCGTGTACGAATCTGCCGCCAATAACGGACGAAACCAGCCGGCGTGGCCTTCCATATAGAGTCGTCTCAACCGAGTCTCCAGTACGGCCTTCCGGGTGTCCATCTGCGACCGCAGGATGAGCAACTTTGCGCGTATGGTTTCCAGAGTCCGATCCAGTCGTGTGATGTCCCGCTTGACGGCGGTGGCTTCGTCACGCTCCTTGTGCAATCGGCGATCAAGACGCTCAATGGATTGCAGGATGGCGCCATGTTTTTTCCGTGACTGATCGCGCCGTTTCCGGGTGGTCTCGATTGTCCGCTTCAACTGGTCAAGGGTGTGTTGGGCCTGGTCGATTTTTTTCTGGAGCGCGCTCGCCCAGGACGGCGTGACAGCCGTGAGGCCGACCGACAGCGCCAGCAGAACCGCGATCGTGAAGCGTCTCATCCATTCCTCGCTTTGATCAAACCCATGACCGAGAACACACTACTCCCGCACCCCAACAGCATGCCGGCAAGCACCACCAACAGAGAAACCTGCGCGGGGAAAAACATCAGAATCCGTTCCAGCCCGCCAAACCACCCTGACGCATGAAGTTCGAACTGCAAGAATTCAAACGCGCCTTTCAGCAACACCAGAGACAGCCCGCCGCCAACGGCACCCAGAATGGTGCCTTCAATCACATGGGGGATCGCGATAAAGCTCCCCGTGGCACCAATCAGCCGGAGAATTTCAATCTCTTCTTTTCTGGCGTGCAGGGACAAATGAACCGTATTCGCGATAATCGTCACCGTGGCCACAGCCAGAATCGTCCCAATCACCACGGCGCCGAATTCAAAATAACTGACTAACAAGGCCAGCGTATCAATCCAGTCCTGACTGTACCGCACATGAGTCACGCCCGGAAACCGCTCGACGCGTTCCACAAACGCACTCACGGATTCGGGGGCCTGAAATCGGGGAGAGACCTTGACGACAAACGACACGGGTAACGGATTGTCGTGCATCTCGGCCAGGAAGAAGGCGTCATCCGGAAATGCGTCACGAAAATCCTGAAGCGCCTGTGCCTTCGACACCACGCTGAACGTCACGGCCGCCGGTTCACCCTGGAGACGTTGCCGCACCCCGGACACCGCCTGTTCCGAGGCGTCAGGGTCCAGATAGACGATCACTTCAATGCCGCGCTGAAGGCTTCCGGCAAGATTGTTGAGATTCAGGTACAGCAACAAAAACACCCCGAAGCAGGCGATGGTGAAGGCCATCGTGACGATGCCGATCACCACATCTCCCCGATACACGCGAAGATTGGTCAGGGCTTCCCGCAATAAATACCATAACCGCATTACGTCACCGTCCGCTTGTCAGAGACAATCTGACCCGCTCGCAAATGCAAGACCCGGCTATGCATCTTCGCAATCACGCGTTGATTATGCGTGGCCAGAAACACCGTCGTGCCCTGCGCATGAATGGTTTGAAACAAGGCCACGATTTCATCCGCCAGGGCCTCGTCTAAATTTCCCGTCGGTTCATCGGCCAGCAAAAGAATGGGCCGGTTCACAATGGCCCGTGCGATACAGACTCGTTGTTGCTCTCCGGCCGAAAGGCCGCCGGTGCGTATCGTCTGTTTGTGCTCAATGCCAACCGCCTTCAAGGTGGCTCCCACGCGTTTCCGCGCCTCACTCCTTTTCATGCCTTGAATAATGAGAGGCAGGATCACGTTTTCATACACGGTTTTCTGTGGAAGTAACTGAAAATGCTGCGGCACAAAGCCCATGGTGCGACGCAGGTAGGGAATGTCTCCGCTGCGCAACCGGGCAATGTTGCGGTTTTGAACAAGAATTTGCCCCTCATCAGGAACATCCGCTCCAAAGATTACCCGGAGCATGGTGGTCTTCCCCGCGCCGCTTGGCCCCGTCAGAATAACACATTCGCCCTGGTCGATTCGAAACGTGACGTCATGCAACGCCGAACAGCGATCAAAGAATTTGGAGACGTGGAACAATCGAATCATGGAGACAACAGCTCAACAGGGTCACACCGTGCATCGGGCATCCCGACGACGTTCCGCGCCGTTACCAACGCAAATCATCGCCGGACACCTCAAACGCATGTTCAATGTGTTCCAGAATCGGAGCGCCGGGCGTCGTGGCATGATACAAGAGGACATCAAACCGACACGGATGCTGCTTCAATTGATGACGCGCAAGGTATTGAGCGGCCAAATGAATGAGTTGTCGCTCTTTGTGTGCCGTCATGGCGTGAGACGCTCCGCCGTAGTGAGGCGTGCGGCGCGCTTTGACTTCGACAAAGATCAGTATCCCCCCCATCCGGGCGACAATATCCAATTCTCCGCGTCCGAGCCGGAGGTTGCGATCCAGAATCGTATAGCCTTTCCGGCGAAGAAATCGCTCGGCGGTGGCTTCGGCTTCCTTGCCCAGGCGTTGCGAGGTAAGGCTCATACGTCTTCCCGATGCCCCGTCAGACACCTCCGCACCGGGCCAAAGGCGCGCCGATGGACCGGGCTGGGGCCAAATTGCCGGAGCAGTCGCAGATGTTCCGGCGTGGGATACCCTTTATGCCGGTGAAACTGATACCGAGGATCACATTGGTGATAGGCGCACATCAGGCGGTCACGGAAAACCTTGGCCAGAATGGACGCCGCCGCAATGGAACAGGAAAGCTGGTCGCCCCGAATCACGGACCGATGCGGAATGGAAAAATCGGCACCGAGCGGGCCGTCAATCAATAAGAAATCAGGGAAGATGTCCAGTTGACTGACGGCCCGCCGCCACGCCAGCCGAGTCGCCTGGAGAATGTTGAGCGCGTCTATTTCGGCTGCCGACGCCACGCCAATGCCCCAGGCGCGCGCGCATTGCATAATGGCGGAAAAGAGGGTCTCGCGTTCGGTGGGATTCACCTTTTTGGAATCATCAAGACCCGGCAACGAAAACCGGCGAGGCATCATCACCGCCGCCCCGACCACCGGGCCAGCCAGGGGGCCGCGTCCGGCCTCGTCCAGTCCGGCCACATGCCGATACCCACAGGCACGTGCGTCGGCTTCAAAATCACAGGTCGGGCCTGACGACCCCAACCCTCTGCGGTCATTGGTCAACGTCACAAGACCAACACCAACAGCACATCACGTCGGATTCTTCGGCGTGGTCCCTGTTTCCGGGACAGGTTTCGCCCGCAAGGCTTTGGATGTCCTGGCGGTCCGGGTAAATTCCCGTTCGGGGACTTTGGCCTGTTTCCCCTTTTTCCCTTGAAGATAGTACAACTTCGCTCGCCGTACTTTTCCCTTGCGCACCACATCAATCTTCGCAAGGCTGGGCGAATGCACGGGAAACACCCGTTCCACCCCCACCCCATAGGAAATTTTACGAACGGTGAATGTCTCGCTGATTTTTTTGCCTTTGCGGGCCAGCACCACACCTTCAAAAATCTGCACCCGTTCTTTCTCGCCCTCGATCACTTTCACATGCACACGAACCGTATCCCCAATGGTAAAGTCCGGGACGGAGTTGACCGGAAAGGTCTGCTCAAACAGTTGAAGCCGATTCATGATAACAATCCTCCCCCTTCACGCACTGACGTTCGTTGTGCACATTCCTGGACAATATCCGACAACAATTCCTGATCTTCCCTGGTTAATGACTCTCCCCGCAATAAATCGGGTCGTTTGGAATAGGTATTCCGCAGGGCTTCTTTGCGACGCCACAGTCGAACCGCCGCATGATTGCCTGACAGCAGGACTTCGGGAACCTGATATCCGCGCACCGTATGGGGCCTGGTGTAATGAGGAAAATCCAGCCAGGGCCCGGAAAAGGAATCCTGTTCCACTGAAGCGGGATCACCCACCACGCCGGCAACCAATCGGACAGCCGCATCAATCATCACCAGGGCCGAGAGTTCCCCGCCCGTCAGCACATAATCGCCAAGAGACATTTCTTCCGGCTCCAACCGGCTCTTCACTCGTTCATCAATGCCTTCATAATGCCCACAAATCCAGACCAGCCGCCGAGATTCGAGACTCAATTGCCGGGCCAGTCGTTGCGTAAAGGGCACCCCCTGCGGTGACGGCATGATAATCCGCAAGCGACTTCGCTCCTGGCCCAATGCGTCAATCGCCCGAAAAATGGGCTCGGCTTTCATCACCATGCCCGCGCCGCCGCCGTAGGACGTATCATCGGCCACCCGCTGTCGACTCTCGCTGAAATCGCGAATATTATGGACACGAATGGCCAGCAACCCTTTGGCTTGCGCGCGTCCCACGATGGAGGACGACACGACGTGCTCCATCATGTCGGGAAAAAGCGTCAACAGATCACATTGCATCATCACCCACCCATTCCGCTGTTGACGCCACGGTCATGACGCCGGCGGCGATATCAACGCCAGAAATCCATTTTCGCAAAGCGGGCAAGAGATATTCTTTGCCGTTTCCGCGAATCACAAACAGATGCCGGTAGGGAATTTCCACCACTTCTTGCAACGTCCCCAGGACGTGGCCCGATTCCTCCTGCACCGTAAGCCCAATCAATTCAAACTGATAATGGTGGCCTTCCGGAGCGGGTGGCACGTCCTCTTTGGAAATTTTCAGCCATGCTCCGCTATAATCCCGCACCTCCTCCGGCGTTGAGAAGGTCGCAAAGCGCAAGAGATACGAACGGCCATCCGCCCGAACATTGGTCACCCTCGTCACCAGGGTTTTCCCCGTGGGCGACTCCAGTGTCACGTCCTTCAGATTCTCGAACCGATTCGGAACGTCGGTCAGTGACAGCACCCGGACCAGCCCCTTGACCCCAAACGGTCTCCCCAGCTTCCCCACGACAACCATGTGTTCCGTAGACATCGCCACATCCTCACCGTCAACGTTTGCCGGAATTCTCACCGATGGATTGGAGCATCCGTTCACCGTACGCACCGCCAGCGCGATGGAGGCGGACAACCGAATCGGGCAACATGCTCAAGCGTTCGTGGGCTTTTTCGATTCTTCAAACGTCGCCCAAATGCCGGCCCGCCGAAGGAGCGTTCGAACCGTCACCGACGGCTGAGCCCCTTTCCGAAGCCAGTCCAACACGCGGTCAGATTTGAACGTGGTGACCGCCGGGTCTTTTAAAGGATCATACGTGCCTAACAGCTCAAGAAATTTTCCGTCTCGAGGCGCTCGGGCATCCACCGCAATGACGCGATAAAATGGCCGCTTGTGTCGCCCCCCGCGGGTTAAGCGCAAATGTACCGCCACAACTATCCCTCCTGTGAAGTAACCCTGTGAAGCCGGATTGGCCCAACGACAATGCAGTATACTTGGTTTATGCTCGGAAATATACCCTAGCGGGGCTGAAGGACGCGAATCAGCTTGCCCCGTTTCTTCAATTTTCCGGCTTTTCCCGATTTTCCCGACATTCCGCCTGCCAGGGACTTCATCATGTTGCGCGCCGAGAGAAACTGTTTCAGCAGGCGATTGACCTCCTGCACCGAGGTTCCGCTGCCTCTAGCCACGCGTTTTTTTCGACTGCCGTTGAGCATCGTATGATCGTGACGCTCCTTATGGGTCATGGAATCAATGATCGCCACCACCCGCGTCATGTTCGTTTCCGGCAGCGCCCCGCGCATCCCTCCGTTCATCGCCGCCTTCAGCGGCCCGGCCCCCGGAAGCATCGCCAAAATTTGCTCCATGGACCCCAGCTTGTTGACCTGCCTGATCTGCTCGCGAAAATCTTCAAGGGTCAGCGTATTGGTCGCCACCTTACGTTGCAGCGCCGAGGCGTCTTCTTGCGTAAACGCTGTTTGTGCCTTTTCAATCAGCGACAGCACGTCTCCCATCCCCACAATCCTGGATGCCATGCGGTCAGGGTGAAACGGTTCCAGCGCGTCGAGTTTTTCGCCAACGCCGAGATACTTCACCGGCTTGCCGGTAGCCGCCCGAATAGACAGCACGGCTCCGCCGCGCGCATCGCCTTCAATCTTGGTCAAAATCACGCCAGTCAACCCCAGGCGTTGATCAAACTGCTCCGCGACGTTGACCGCTTCCTGGCCGGTCATCGCATCGGCGACGAACAACGTTTCGTGCGGACTGACCGCGGCTTGCACGGCTTCCAGCTCCGACATCAATTCGTCATGAATATGGAGCCGCCCCCCGGTATCCAGAATCACCACGTCATCGCCATGACTCCGACCACGGTCGACGCCCTCCGTACAGATGCGCACGACATCGGGCGGCGTGGACAGCGATGGGTCTGCACGATGAACGGGCACGTCCAGCGCGACCCCCAGGGCCGCTAACTGTTCCGCGGCGGCGGGACGACGCGGGTCCGCGGCAATGAGCAGCACACGTTTCCCCTGCTGTTTCAACAGGTGCGCAAGTTTGCCACAGGTGGTGGTTTTCCCGGCGCCGTGCAGACCCACCATCATGACAATGGTCGGCGGCTGCGAAGCGAGCGACAGACCGGAATGGTCGCGGCCCATCAAGTCGCACAAGCCGTCCCGGACAATTTTGATGACCTGCTGGCCGGGCGTCAGACTCCCCAGGACGTCCTGTCCCACGGCTTTTTCCTGAACGCGAGCAATGAAGCTTTTGACAAGGGTGAAATTGACGTCGGCTTCAAGTAGCGCCAGACGGACGTCTTTCAATGCCTCGGCGACGTCCTGATCTTTCAGTACGCCGGTTCCCCGAAGTTTCCTGAACGCGCTGTCAATGTTCCTGGTGAGCGTTGAAAACATGACGCCACTCCTCACGATACAAAAAGACACAAACAGAACGTTGAGTGTAATTGTGACGCGAAAACGCTGTCAAGAAAAACGCGGGCTTGACTTCGCAGAAGCGGTTATCCTACGTTCCCGGTGTCTGCCGTTGCGTCTTAAAGTCGCACAACCTCGCAGTGAACGATCCCAGGGAGCGTCTACATGAAAAGATCCGGTTGGGTGCTGGGGTTACTGATCACGATAGGTGGGCTGTTGGGCGCCGTGTTGAGTGAAGTGCTGAAAGCCTTGACGCCGGACGGACCGGTGCAAACCGTGTTCCTGAAATCTGTTGCCCTGGCCATAGACCCCCCCCTTGCCCTTGACCTCGTCTTCATCAAACTCACCCTGGGAGCGATCTTCGAAATCAACCTGCTCACGGTGTTGGGCATGTTTCTCGGCCTCTATCTGAACAAAAATCTCTAGTGCGAGGACCCGCCCAACTGCAGTGCCTTCTGCCGCACGGCCCGAATCCGGTCACGCAACTTCGCGGCACGTTCAAACTCTAGCGCTTTGGCCGCGGCCTTCATCGCTTTTTCCAGAGACGCAACCGTGTTCTCCACATCAGCTTCAGTGGCATAGACGGTTTCCTCTTCCGCCGCGAGTTCCACGTCGCAATAATCCGCCTCGGCAATGTGATAGTCCAACGCATGAATGCGTTTCCTGATGGTCTCCGGCGTAATCCCATGCTGGCGATTGTACGCGGATTGGATCTGACGTCGCCGCGTGGTTTCTTCCATCGTGACCCTCATGGAATCGGTGATCCTGTCTCCATACAGAATGACTTTGCCCTCGCTGTTCCGCGCAGCCCGTCCGGCGGTTTGAATCAACGCGCGATGGCCGCGCAAAAATCCTTCCTTGTCCGCGTCCAGAACGGCGACAAGCGCCACCTCCGGAAGATCCAGCCCCTCGCGTAGCAGATTGATGCCGACCAGCACGTCAAACACGCCCTTGCGAAGATCACGAATAATCTCCGCCCGTTCGAGCGTGGGAATATCGGCATGCAGATACCGAATCTTCAGCCCCAGATCATGATAGTACTCGGTCAGGTCTTCAGCCATGCGCTTGGTCAGCGTCGTCACCAATACCCGAAAGCCGTTGGCGACGGATGTCTTCACTTCCTGCAACAAATCCTCCACCTGCCCCTTCGCCGGCTTGACTTCAATCACCGGATCCAACAGGCCCGTTGGCCGAATAATTTGCTCCACCACATGCCGCCCGGCCCGCTCCAGTTCATACGGGCCTGGCGTGGCCGACACGTACACGACCTGCTGCATACGTCCTTCAAATTCCTGAAATTTCAGCGGCCGGTTATCCAGGGCCGACGGCAGACGAAAGCCATAGGCCACGAGCGTGTTCTTACGAGAGCGGTCGCCTTCATACATTCCACCGAATTGAGGAATCGTCACATGAGACTCATCCACGATGAGCAACCAGTCTTTGGGGAAATAGGCCAACAGCGTCGGCGGCGGATCCCCCGGCGCAAGGCCGCTCAAATGTCGCGAATAATTCTCAATGCCGTGGCAATAGCCCATCGCCCGAATCATTTCGAGATCGAACTTCGTCCGCTGCTCCACGCGCTGCGCTTCAAGGAGTTGCCCCTGTTGCCGGAAGCGGACAAGTTGTTGTTCCAGTTCTTCCTCAATCCCCTGCAACGCCCGCTCGTATCGCGCAGGCGCAATGACATAGTGGCTCTTGGGATAAATGGGCACCCTGGAAAGCCGCCCAAGCACGGCGCCCGTCAGCGGATCAATTTCAGAAATCGCATCAACGGTATCACCGAATAATTCCACGCGGACGGTATTGGCATGCGACGCGGCCGGGAAAATATCAATGACGTCCCCGCGCGCCCGAAACGTGCCGCGCTGCAACTCGACGTCGTTGCGGGAATATTGAATCTCGACCAGCTTGGCGAGTATGGCCTCCCGCTGAATCTCCATGCCCTCTTCAAGATACAGCAACATGCCATGATACACATCCGGCGAGCCCAGACCGTAAATGCAGGACACCGACGCCACGATAATAATGTCGTCGCGTTCCAGCAGCGACGACGTCGCCGCATGCCGCATCTGATCAATGGTATCGTTAATCGAAGCGTCTTTGGCGATATACGTGTCGGTGGTCGGCAGATAGGCTTCGGGCTGGTAATAGTCGTAATAACTGACGAAATACTCCACCGCATTGTGCGGGAAAAAACTCTTGAACTCCTGATACAACTGTGCCGCCAGCGTCTTGTTATGCACCACCACCATCGTCGGCTTCTGCACCGCGGCAATCACGTTGGCCATGGTAAACGTCTTCCCGGACCCCGTCACGCCAAGCAACACCTGATGCTTCGTGCCGCCGTTCACCCTTTCGGTCAACGCGTCAATGGCCTTGCGCTGATCGCCCCTGGGTGAAAAATCGGATTCCAGAACAAATTTAGACATGGCCACCTTTAACGTGGCATCATAGCACACCCTGCGTCAGGGAAAGGAGCAATGCCCGTGGCCGGACACACACCGCTTATCTGTCAATATTTTGAAAACATTTCCAGGAAGGCCCTCGAAAAATATCAGGGCATCCTTCGAGATTTCGTGGCTGGACGGCATGGAGTCTACGCATTGTATCGCGGGGACCGGCTGTATTATGCGGGCCTGGCGAACAGCCTTCGCCGTCGCCTGCGACATCATTTACAAGACCGGCATGGCCAGTCGTGGGATCGGTTTAGTGTGTACCTCACCATTGGCAGTCGTCATATCAAAGAACTGGAATCTCTCGTTTTAAGAATGGTCAACCCGCCGGGAAACAGGCAAAAAGGAAAATTTGTCAAAGCCGAAAATCTTGGCCCGCAATTCCGCAAGGCCTTTCGAGCATATCAACAACAGGAGCTGGAATACCTTGTCGGTTCCCGGAAACGTCGCCGAAACAAGCCCACCGCCGAACGCAGAGCCTCTTCCTCTGCAAAGCACAAAGGCACCCTCCCCGTCCTCTCACGATATGTTTCCGCGTCATTTCGGTTGAAGGCAATATATCAGGGAAAAACCGTGCGCGCCCAAGTCCACAGAAACGGGATGGTCAGCGTTTCTGGCACAACGTATCGCTCACCCACTGGAGCCGCCAGGGCATACAGCCGGCACGCCGTGAACGGCTGGACATTCTGGCGCTACGAGCGCGCACCAGGCGACTGGGTGCCCTTGAACACATTACGAACATGATTCCGGCGTTGCGGGACCACATGGCAGGATGTTGATGCAACCGCGCACTGTGGTGTTGACCCTCCTGTGCGTTGCGACGCTTGCCGGTACGCTTCCGGCGGCGCAAGCGGCGGATCCGCATATCAGTGCTTCTGACGAAGAAGTCCTGGTGTGGCAATCGCCGGAACACTGCGAACGCGTGGTGAGGAACGGCGGCCGCATGGTCCTGCGCTCTCCCGATGTCCTGCGGGTCGGGACGTGGAATATTCGCTGGTTTCCCCGTGGCGGATCACCGGACCGACCGCATCAGCTCAACAGGCCAACCGACATGGGATGGCTGACGTGTGTCCTTGTGTGGATGCGACCGGATCTGCTGGTTGTTCAGGAAAGTCTGACAACCGGTCAGGCGAAGGATTCGTGGACACGGGTGTCGCGGGCGCTTGAACAACGAACAGGCGACGCGTGGAAGTGGTCGGTCCAACCCTGCGGCAAACCCGACAGGCATCACGTGGGCGTGTTATGGAACGCAAGCCGGGCGACGCTTTCCAACGTACAGAGCCTCTGGCGCTTGAACATGCAAGCCGAAAGCGCCCAAAGCCCGTGCAAGGGCGGACGCCATCCCGGCCACTATGCGTATGTCCGGTCAACACGTCCGTCGGGTGCCGACTTTCATCTGATCGGCCTGCACCTCAAGTCGGGGGCCACGGTTGCCGCGGTCGAAGAACGACACCGCGCGCTGAATCGTCTTGATGTCGCCGTCGCGCCTTTTTTGGACACCGACCGGGATGTGATCATCCTGGGAGATTTGAACACCATGGGCGCGGGAGACACACGCTCTCAACACACTGAATTGAAATACCTGCGGCGCATGGTGGCCAACACAACGCCCGGCTTTCGGGACCTTCGCCTGAAACCGCAGTGCTCGCATTATTTTCGGGGTCGCGGAGGCTGGCTGGATCACGTCCTGGTCTCACAAGACATGGCCGAAGTGAGCACCCGGTCGGCTCGGGTCACCGGGTATTGTGCCGTGGCCGGATGTCGCCGAATCCGGGGCGAGTATCCATTGGCCTATCAACGCTTATCCGATCATTGTCCGGTGATTTTCGAAATCCACAACCACGACCTGGACCCATGACCCGCGCGACGCCCACCCGGACCAGCCCCCATGTCCGATGTTCCTGGGCCACCAACGCGCTCCTGATTCAGTACCATGATCGTGAATGGGGCGTCCCCGTGCATGCCGATCGCCGATTATTTGAATTTCTCATCCTTGAAGGCGCACAGGCCGGGCTTAGCTGGCACACGATCCTGCAAAAACGTGCCGCGTTCCGGGAAGCTTTTGATCGCTTTGACGCCACCTCCATCGCCCGGTACAACGCCCGCCACGTTCGGCAACTGCTGAACAACCCCGGCATTATCAGGAATCGCCTCAAAATCCAGGCGGTCATTGCGAATGCGCAAGCCTTTCTTGCCGTGCAAAAGACATTTGGAAGTTTTGATGCGTACCTGTGGCCAATGGTCAAAGGCCGGACGATCCACAATCGCTGGAACACTCCACAAGACGTTCCCTGTTTCACCCCGGTCGCCGTGGCCATGAGCCGGGATCTGAAACGCCGAGGGTTCGCATTTGTCGGTCCTACGATCTGTTACGCGTTCATGCAGGCCATCGGGATGGTCAATGATCATACGACCAATTGCTTCCGGTACCGCATGTTGCGCCAGCACGACCGCCCCGGTTTGCCTTCGGCATCCCCTCCACGGTCATCTCCAGGCCGTTCACGGACAGGCTGATGCCTCACGTTGATCAACGCGCATAGCTGTTTGAATGTATTACCTATTGCCAATTGACATGCTTCATCCACGCAAAATGTGGAAAAGGTTGTGGATTGTTTTTGTATAAAGAAATATCGCAAAGAACAGAAGAGATGAGAGACCAGTCTGCCTATTTTGTGGGCATTGTAGTGAAAAAAAATGTGCCACAAAATCTATGGTGAGGAAGATACGTGCGGGATGGTACGTAAAGAGGTTTCAGGACGGTTTGGCAACCCGCATGATGCACGTACATTATGATCAGGAACGACGGAATCCCGCATGGTGATACGCAGACAGAGATGCGTGCCTGCGCGACGACAATGCACATGCGCATGACCGGTGAGCGGCAGCCTGGCTACTACGGGGTCGCCTGGGTGCGTCGGATAACCAACACACCATCCCGGACGGTCAACAACACCCCCCTCACGCGGGAATCGGCGGCCACGACGCGGTTCACTTCCTGAATGGCTGCTGTGTCATCATCCGGCGGCGGGTCCTTGATGACCTTCCCGCTCCAGAGCACGTTATCAATGATCATGACGCCTGTGGGAGATAACAACTCCAACCCGCGCCGGTAATACGCCACATAATTGATTTTGTCCGCATCAATAAACACGACGTCGAACAATCCTTCAACGGTGTGCAATGTCTCAAGCGCCGGCCCAAGCCGCGACTCAATTTTCTTGCCAACGGGACTCCTGGCCCAATACCGTTTGGCAAATTCCGTGGTGTCGGCGCTGATATCGCACGTCAGCACGGTTCCATCCCCAGGCAGGGCCTCGGCGAAGCACAATGCGCTATACCCGGTAAAGGTGCCGATTTCCAGCACCCGTTTGGCCTCGACCACGTACGTCATCATTTTCAAAAACGCCCCTTCCAGCGGGCCCACCACCATTTGTGGAAGGTCCACGGAACGCCAGGTTTCCT
Organism: Nitrospirales bacterium; assembly: GCA_965207175.1. GTDB lineage: Bacteria > Nitrospirota > Nitrospiria > Nitrospirales > UBA8639 > Bin75. Next base: position 109,095 of record OZ242269.1, on the reverse strand, counting down.
CCCGGAGTTGACGACAGACGTCGGATTCCGGAATGGAATGTGCCTCCGCGTACGCTTCAATGCCGGGAGCAATCAGGTTGTTCATGGTTGTGTTTCCCGCGTCAGCGATTCCCTGAACCACGGCACGTCTTGTTTCGTGATCCACAAGCTTTCCATACGTCTCCGTGATAAACGAAAGGTGGCGCCCATGCAACGACCTTGAGCCACCACAATGCCCGTACCTCTCCATCGCATGTGAGGCAACAACGCGGAAACCACATGATGTGCCCCTGGCTCACGACTGTCTCGCGCCACCTTGCATGCAAATCCTGCCGCTTTGTACAGTGCCTTCGGCGTCACCGATTTTGCGCGTACCGTGATAACAGGCACATCCCATCCATGCCACACCCCACACATATGCTTGATGCCTTGAAAGCCAAACTCCTGGAGATTCAATACATCAGTGATGCCGCGGCCCTGCTGTCCTGGGATCAGGAAACCGGGATGCCGACCGGTGGCGGCCGCGCGCGCGCCGAGCAACTGGCCACACTTCAGACGATCGCCCACGACACACTGGTGTCCGCCGACATTGAACGCCTCCTGTTGCCCCACATTGATCCGGCAACCGGGTTGGCAACCGACCACGCCGCAGGGCTGGACGACGCATCCCTTGCCCTGCTTCGGGAAACCTGGCGTGACTTCAGTAAAGCCAAAAAACTCCCGTCCGATTTTGTGACTCGCCTGGAATGCGCCTGTTCCCTGGCCCGTCAGGCGTGGGTCGAGGCGCGCCACAACAATGACTTCGCGCAGTTTCTTCCCCACATTCGGACGATCGTGGCCTTGAAATTTGAAGAGATTGAGTACATGGGCTACACCGATTCTCCATACGATGCGCTTCTGGACGACTACGAACCCGGGGCCACCGTCGCGCAACTGCAACCGCTGTTTGCCACCCTCCGTAATGGGTTAGTGAAGATTCTGCAACAGGTCCGAGCCTCTTCGGCGCCGCCGAATGATCGCATGTTGTTTCAGTCCTGCGATCCCACGCAACAACTCGAGTTTGGCAAACTGGTTCTGCGCGCCATGGGGTATGACTTTCAGCGGGGCCGGTTGGATCTTTCGGCCCACCCCTTCACCACCGCCCTGCACCCCACCGACGTACGCGTGACGACCCGCGTCTTTGAACAGGATCTCCCCTCCTGCCTGTTCAGTTGCCTCCATGAGGGCGGGCATGGCCTCTATGAACAGGGCCTGCCCCATGAACATTACGGCACCCCATTGGGCCAGCCCCTTTCGCTTGGCATTCACGAAAGCCAATCACGGTTATGGGAGAATCATGTCGGGCGATCCAAAGCCTTTTGGACCCACTTTTTCCCTCTCCTCCAACAACACTTCCCTGCGCAACTCGGGGCGGTGTCCCTGAACGACTTGTACGCCGCCCTGAATACGGTACGCCCCTCTCTGATTCGTGTGGAGGCCGATGAAGTCACGTACAACCTGCACATTATGGTGCGTTTTGACATCGAACTGGCCTTAATGGAAAAGCGCATTGAGGTCGAGGATCTCCCGGCACTGTGGCGGGAAAAAATGCGGGACTATCTGGGCATTGTCCCTGAACAAGACGCCGACGGTGTGTTGCAGGATGTGCATTGGTCGCTGGGAACGTTTGGCTATTTTCCCACCTATACGCTGGGCAACCTCTACGCCGCGATGTTTGACAGACAGGCCCATCAGGACATCCCGACGCTGGACTCTGACATCCAACAGGGGCATCTGCTTTCGCTCCGTGCCTGGCTCAACCAGAACATCCATCAACATGGACGTCGCTATTCATCCGCCGAACTCCTTCACCGCATCACCGGACAGACGCTCGACGTTGAACCGTTTTTGGCCTACCTCCGGGGCAAAATCGGGAACGTGTACGGCTTCACCTCGGCGCCATGACGCCATGGCCGTGTTGAACGCTTCTCCCATCCCATCCCATCCCGACGCCGCTTTCCCCTCCGGTTTCCACGCCTGAACACCCTCCACATGGATGTGCGACTCCCGCTGCGGCCACCACGCCACGCGCCGCGTGGGTCTCTGCGGTTCCACGGTCGCCGATATGCCACGCCGAAGATACACCGCTGTACACCCAGGTGGACAATATCGTGCGATGCTTCCGCATCCCGTTTGCGCAGCCCTTGCGATGACGAAATAAAAATCACGTTGAATCAAATAGTTATGTCGCAAAACTCGCACTCGTATTTTTTTCGCACGGCATATGCTTGTAGGTAAAGTATCGGCGTTGGTTTTTTTACTATCATTCACCGTTTTTCGAAGGAGGGTTATCATGAAACATTTTCAACAAATCAGCCGTTCGTACGTGACAATCAGCATGCTCACGTTGATGCTTTTCGTCGGTTTTTCCGGCATGGGATTCGCGAACGAGAACAAAGTTGACGTGAACGTCGCCACCACGAAACAGCTGGAAACATTGCCGGGAATCGGCAAGGAGTTGGCAAAGCGGATCGTCAGCTACCGAACCAGTAATGGCGAATTCAAAAGCGTGCAGGAATTGGTGCAAGTCAGAGGCATTGGGAAGGCGACTCTGGCGAAGATCGAGGAACGCCTTATCATGGGGACTTCCACTCAAGCACTCATGCCGGAGTAAGTCACGCCATTGTGGTTCGGCGGAGTCGGGCTGGGAAGCTCGGCTCCGCCCCGCTTTGTATACCTCCTGACCAGACTCCGGTCTTGCCATTGCGGGGAGGGCCGCCACGACTCTCACTCGGGCTCAAGCTGTGGGGATATGGATGAGACGCAGCCTTCCGGCCGTCACGATGACAGGAAAGGGCATTCAGAAACCCAGCGCCACATTCAGTTTGAGGACGGTTTGGGAAGGAACGGAAAATTCTCCGGTGACTTCAATACGGGAAGGGACAAGCATGACGGAATGAAACGGAATGTCGCGAACGCACAATTTCTCTTCGGGGCGATCCACCAGGCTGATTTCAACGTCTTCCACGGATTTCGTAATTTCACCCAGATCCTGCGGCCCGTAGGCCTCCACGACCGATTTCAGAATGTCCATAATCTGTTCGTTCGCCTCATCTCCGGCGATCGTCTCGCCCGACAAGAACGGGAGACATTCTTCCGCCCGCCCGACCACGTCAAAATTCTGCAACCGCTCTTTCTTGCGCAACGCCAGCAAATCATTATCAAGGTCCTTGCTGAACGCCCCATAGGGAAACCGCATAAATTCATAATGCAGCCCGCGCACACCCTTGCCGAGCATTTGCAATTCGGCCAGAAAAACCAGCTGTTGCACCTTCACGTCGCTGACCATGGGCCATTCTTTTTCCTGGACCACGCGCAGCGCATAGACCAGCAACGTTCGATCAATCATAATGTTGTGAGGTGTTCGCATTCAGGCTCGCCCGGACAGACACCATCAGGTTGGCGCCCCGCCAGGAAGGTCATCCTAGCGAGCCCCGGAGGAAGCGTCAACGCGATGACGCGACGGGCGGGCGTCAACGCACCACATGCCGACACACAGCCCCATCGCCTTGCGATGGTTTGTGACACGTTCATCTCCAATCAGGGATGCTTGCTTGACCCTTCGTCGCATTTCAGTTTTAATACGGCTCCCGTGTGCATGGATCCGTCTTGTATGACAAAACCCACCACAGAACTCGACATTCTCAAACAGCACCTTTTGAAGAGCGGCCTGAAGCTGACCCGCCAACGCAAGAATATCCTCGCGACATTTTTGAAAATGGAACATGTGACGGCCAAACAACTGTATCAGCTCCTCTCCCGGAAGGATCCCCAGATCGGCCTGCCCACCGTGTACCGCACATTGAAACTCCTGTGTGAGACCGGCCTCGCGCAAGAGCAACATTTTGATCAACAGTTTGGCACGCAGACCCAGTTCGACAATGTGGCGCACAAAGGGCACCATGACCATCTCATCTGCACAAGTTGCGAGAAAATTATTGAATTCGAAAATTGCCAGATTGAGGAATTGCAGGAAGAGGTCGCCAGAAAGAACGGGTTTACGATTCGGACCCATAAACTGGAGCTGTACGGCGCTCCCGTGCAGTTGCCTGATGGCGCATGCAAGCATTGCGGACGGGATTTGACCGGCAACACAAGGATGACGCGACATTGAGACGATGGATTCGCCCCCATCACGAAGGACTCCCGATGCCAGCCGTTGTGTGTATGCTGGCGACGCTTCTGGCAATCCCGTCCATCGGCCATGCCGGGGACAGCGGGGACAGCCTTGTCGTCTACTCGGGACGGGCCGAACGGTTCATTCAACCGGTCATTGACGCCTTTCACGCCGAATCGGGCATCACCGTTCAGCTATTGACCGCGGACAGCACGGCGTTGATCAACCGGCTTCAGATCGAAGGCGCTCGCACAGCCGCTGACGTACTCATCACCAACGACGCCGGCACGCTGGAACGCGCGCGCGAGTTACGCTTGCTCCGGGCCAATACGCTCCCCGGCCTTGAGGACGCCATTCCCGCCAGATTCCGGGCACCGGATAACAGCTGGATTGGGTTATCGGGTCGCATTTGGGTGATCGTCTACAACACCACCATGGTCAACCCCGACGAGTTGTCATCAATTTTGGATCTTGGCGACCCGCAATGGAAAGGAAATATTGCGATCCCCACGGCGGGCAACGTCTATTTGCAGACCGGCATCTCGGTGATTCGCGAGATCAAGGGGGATGCGGTGACCACCCGGTTTCTCCGGGGCTTAAAGAACAATGCCGGCTCATTCGTGTATGGGAAAAACCGGCAAATTGTGGCAGCCGTGGCACGCGGCGACGTCGCCGTTGGTCTGGTCAATCATTACTATATCACCCGCCACCTGGCCCAACACCCCGATGCGCCCATTGCCTTGCGGCTCACCGATCAAGAGGATCAGGGCATGGGCATTATTCTCAATGCCGCGGGGGTGGGCATCACCGCGCACACCGAACGTCTTGCCCACGCGCAGACCCTGGTCAAATTTCTGATGACTCCCAAAGGACAACGCATGTTCGCGTACGCGAACAAAGAATACCCGCTGAATCCTCTTGTGCCCGCCGCGCCTGAACTGTTGCCGCTTCACAGTTTTCAGATTGCGAATGTCCCGTTAAGCCACCTGGCCAAACTTCGTGATCCCACGATGACCGTCATTGAAACCGTTGGACTCCGCTAACCCTTCGCTTCCACTGTCGGGGCGTTTTCGTCTCCCCGCTCCGCTTCTTCTGCTCGGCTTCTGTCTGGCTCTTCTCCTCATGTTGCCCTTGTTCTACGTCGTCGTGTCCGCCGTAACGACCGACCTCGCAGTCTGGCGAAGGCTCTGGACCACACGGATACCGGAACTGCTCCTGAACACGCTCTCCTTATCCATCGGCGTCGCCGTCATTGATCTGATACTCGGGGTCTCGCTGGCCTGGATTGTGACTCGCTATCGTTTTCCCGGATCCCGAACATGGGATTGGTTGTTGATTTTACCCTTGTCCATCCCTTCATACGTTCTGGCCTCCACGTATACCTACCTGCTGAAACGAGGCGGAACGCTGGAACACATCTGGCAAAGCATGGCGGGTCCGGATGCCGTGCTGTTTTCACCATTCAGTTTCATGGGCGCCGTGCTTGTGCTCGCATTGAACACCTTTCCTTTTGTGTACCTGCTGGCCCGGTCGGCTTTCAAAAATTTCAATGTCTCCTTTGAGGAAGCCGCCCGCACGACCGGAGCCGGTCGCATCACCACGTTTTTCCGCGTCTCGCTTCCGATCATCCGTCCATCACTGTTCGCCGGACTGTTCCTGGCGATTCTCTATGTCGCTTCGGATTTTGGCGCGGTGTCTCTGTTGCGTTTTCAAACCTTTACCCATGCGGTGTATCAGCAAATGACCGGCCGATTCGACAATGCCGCGGCCTCCTGCTTGAGCCTGGTGTTAGTCGTATGCGCAAGTGTCTTTCTCTTTGGCGAACGCTGGTTCAGGCGGCGGAGCCGGTTTTACCAGACCACCAATCGGTATCAACCACCCATTCCTCAACCCTGCAGGCCCCTGACGGCCCTGCTGACGAACGGCTATCTCTTGCTCATCTTCATGGCCGCATTTGGCCTGCCATGTCTGCTCCTCATTCAATGGACGACTGAAGCGTTTTCCGCCGGCGATATTTCTCCGAAGTTTATCGGATACATGTGGAACAGCCTCTCACTGTCAGGTCTCACAGCCACCGCAGCCATCGTCTGCGGCATGCCCCTCGCGTATGTCGCATCCCGATATCAGACCTGGTTCGGGACCATGTGCGTGCAGGGGGCCTATGCCGGATACATCCTCCCTGGACCAGTCGCCGCTCTTGCCATCCTGGTTGTTGTCTCACAACTCATGCCACAACTGTATGGCACGATGCTCATCCTGCTGCTGGCCTACCTGGTGCATTTTCTCCCGGTTGCGTTGCAAGGCATGGAGTCCGCTCTTCAGCAGATCACCCCGAACCTGGAAGAAGCGGCGCGAAACCTTGGCTCCCGACCCGTTCAAAGTTTTTGGCGCGTGACCCTGCCTCTGGTCCGAGGCGGATTTTTGGGCGCATGGATCCTGGTCTTTGTCCAGTGCATGAAGGAATTGCCGGCGTCACTCCTGCTGCGCCCCGCGGGATTCGACACACTCGCCGTCAGAATTTGGCTGGAAGCCAGCGAGGAACTGTATACATTAGCCGCCCCTCCGGCCTTGCTGATCGTGGTCATAACCATCCCTGTCGTGTTACTATTGATGCGCCATGATCGGCCCACAACGTAACGCACTCCGGGGCCGCGCTCCGGCCAGGCAATCCTTGTTGGCCCACCCACAATTCGCGGCTCTTTTCATACACGCATGATGTCACGGCCCCACAAAGACGCCTCCATGATCCTCGAATTGCACAACGTCGCCTGCGCATACGAAGCCGGAAGCTCGGCCATTGAGGGGATTTCCTTTGCGGTGCGGAAAGGCGACATTATTGGTTTGTTGGGCCCATCGGGATGCGGGAAGACCACCACCCTTCGGGCCATTGCGGGGCTTGAGTCGGTTTCCGCAGGCGAAATCAGGATCAATGGCGAACCCGTTGCATCCATGGCCCGACACGTCCCGCCTGAACGACGACATGTCGGCATGGTCTTTCAGGACTATGCCCTCTTTCCGCACTTGACCGTCCAGGATAACGTGGGATTTGGGGTGAGGCACGGGTCGGCCAACGAACGTCGCCGCCGCATTGACGACATGCTGGCGCTCACCGGCCTTTCCGATCTGGCTCAACGATACCCTCATGCCCTGTCAGGAGGTCAGCAGCAACGCGTGGCATTGGCGCGCGCGCTTGCCCCCAACCCCGTGCTCCTTCTGCTGGATGAGCCGTTCAGCAATCTGGATCCAGACATGACGTACCGCATGCGCAAGGAACTGCTCCGCTTGCTGAAAACAACCCACACCACCGCCATTCTCGTGACGCATGATCATGAAGAAGCCCTCGGGATGGCTGATGCTGTGGCCGTCCTGCGTCACGGACGACTCGAACAATTCGCGGCCCCTGAAACCGTCTACCACCTTCCGGCTTCGCCCTTTGTCGCGGAGTTTGTGGGACAGGCTGATTTTATTCCCGGCACCATCCACGATGCCGTCGTCAGAACGCCACTCGGGGACTTCCCCGTACCCGAAGACTATCCGGGCGGTCCGGAGGTCGTGGTCATGATTCGACCCGATGACGTGCAGATTGGAGAAAACGGAAGCGGGTCAGGCACCATTCAATCCCGGCAGTTTCGAGGTTCCGAGACGCTGTATGGCATCCTCCTCACTTCCGGCGACCTCGTCCACAGCAGCGCGTCTTCGACCCGGTTCTTTCCACTCGACGCACAGGTGAACCTACGCATCCAGGCCACCCATACAGTCTTATTTGACAGACACACCGAACATCCCTGACACGTTTTCATCATGCGTGACTTGAGCAAGACCCATGGACCAGACGGCAACGACATTCGCGATTACAGCCCTGCGGATGTATAATCCATGAGGCGGCGGCGAGCATTGTGAAAACGCCGGACTGACAAACCCGCGACCGTCTCAACCAACCATTCAAAGGAGGAACCAACCATGAACACCCCAACCGTTTCGTTCTGGCGTGGCCCCGTTTTTCTGTTGCTCATTGCCGGTCTGCTGTCCACGACGGCCTGTGCCGGATTTTCCGCCCATCACCCGTCACATGGAAAGTCGAAGCATCCGCATGCTGGCTCCACCGCGCATGCCGGCGGCTACGATGCCGGGACATCGCGGCATGACGGCCATCGGGGCGGCATGCATGAGAAACATGGCGGAGGCCATCAAGCCATGCATTCGTCAGGCCATGGACAACCGTACGCCAAAGGACATGGCAGCCATGGTCGTCAAGCAATGCGGCACAGCGCCCATCAGGACGCGGCGCAATTCATTGACCATATTTTGAAATTTAAAGACGGGATGAGCTTAACGGACGATCAAGCGCAACAACTTCGCGCGCTCAAGACGAGTTACAGGAAAGCCCGGATCACCATGAAGGCCGACATTAAGTTGGCCAATGTTGATTTACATGCAATCCTGGAAGATGAGATGGCGAGTCTTTCGGATATTGAAACGCACCTGAAGACCATTCATGCCGTGAAGACAAAGCTCTATATGGCGTCAATCAAGGCCAAACGCGATGCCAATGCCGTGCTGTCCAAGGAGCAAAAATCGCGTATGGAAACAATTCACGAGCGCATTAAATCCCAGGGCGGCAACATGGCGCATCAGGGCGGGCATCGGCAACACAGCGAACAGGGGAAGAACTAGCGCGTACCACGACGCTCACACCCCTCGCGCCAACCATGCACCGCGGGTCCGTTGGCGCGACGCGCTTAGCCTGTTACGGTCACGGCGTCAGTTGCAACCGGTCGCGCAATCCTGACGACACGGACACGGTTCCATCCGCGCCGACAATCACGCCTTCGACTCCGGGCAGGCGTTCAATCAGCGCCATGCCTTTTGTCGGCCCCATGACAAAGATTCCGGTATCCAGCCCATCGGCGAGCACCCCGGTCCCGGCCACGATGGTGACACTCTGCGCGAGGCGGGACGGGCGAAGCGTGTGAGGATCAAGAATGTGATGATAACGAACGCCGTCTTTCATCACATACCGTTGGTAATCGCCGGCCGTGGAAATGGCCGCGTCTTCGAGCGCCAGTTGGCCAATCGTCATGCCGGTCTCATTTCGGGGATGTTGAATGCCAAACACAAACCGTTGACCATCCGGCAGGCGTCCAAAAGTTTTGATATCTCCGGAAATGGCGACCACCCCCGCCGAGGCACCGGCTTCCCGCATCACGCGGGCCGCTAAATCAGCGGCATAGCCCTTGGCGATGCCTCCGACATCCACCCGCATCCCGGCACGAGCCAGATACACCGTGGCCGCGTCCTTGTGTATGTGAAGATTGGAAAGATCCAGGAGAGGACGCACGGCATCTAATTCGCGTTGAGTCGGAAGAGGCCCTTCGCGACCGATATTCCATACATCCACGGCCGGACCAATGGCCACGTTGAATCCCCCATCGGTCATCTGCGCCACGGCGAAAGCCTGTTCCAGGACTTCTATCGTTTCTGAACTGACCCGGATGGGTTGTTGTCCTGCCGCCGCATTGACACGCGACAGTTCACTGTCGGGAATCCACGTACTCAAAATTTCTTCCAATCGGTGAATTTCGGCAAATCCCTCGCGCACGGCGTCGTGGGCTACCTTCTCGTCCAGAGCCACTGCGGTCAAAAAAACCAGGGTCCCCATGTGCATCTGGCCGCGTTTGACCACCTGAGGCGAGGCACCGCACCCCACGAGGCCCAACGCCACCACGCATGCGAAGAGGCCCCTCGCATATGGACGCATGCCCGTCGCCACCCGTTTTCGCCTTTTCCGCAGGAGGGTCGACCGACAGGCGAGACAGGTCACTCTCTCGGTCCGACAAAGAAGGTGAACGGCCATTGTTTCATGGATTGTTGATGTTTGCATCTGTCATCCAAGCCCATCATTTTGTCATGATTGGGCCTGCACCTGCACCTTCTTTTACCATTTCTACGTGGACTTGACAGTGCAAAATGGACTCTATATAACTTTAATTCTCAAAATCATTTTTAATGATAACGATTATCATAATGATTATTCATTAGGGTCGAAAACCGTCGTGGAAATTGTGCACGAAACACCCTGATTCGCGTTCCTCTGGTTCACATACGCAACCGTCACCTCAAGAGGTTTGAACAGCCACAAGGCACCGGGATTGACACTGCGGACCATGCGTATCCCCTGATCAACCAGGAGGACCGGCAGAGAGTCCCCAACAACACGGAAATCGCCATGCGACGATTGTTGATTGCAGGGGCGCTCGCGGCCCTGATGATTGTACCACAGACCCATGGCTGGGCCGAGGAGGCAGCATTCACTCCGGCTCAACTCAAACAGATAAAAAGAATGTTTGAAGAGTGGTCAAAGCAACAGAAGATGGGGGAGGAAATGCGCATGGATGCGCCACCTTCGTCTGGTCAGGAAATCCCGACATTGGGAGATACGACACGGGCCAAACCACGATACGGCCAGGGCTTCTCCGGCGGCAGCGCCTTGCAGGGCGGACGAACCATTTACGCCAAACCATTCGTCCGCGCCCCGAAAACCATCGTCGGGGGATATATAGATTTTACAATCACAGACTGCGATGCACCCTCACGCGATTGCGGCCAGAGGCTGGACTTTGACCAGGAACGCTTTGTCCCGTTCTTTTATTCCCAGGTTACCGACCGGTTGAGTGTAGCCGCCGAGGTCGAGATTGAACACGGCGGCCCCCAGGGAAATCAGGAAGATGGGGACCTCAAAATTGAATTCGCCACCATGGATTACCGGTTCACAGACTGGTTCAACATCCGGGGCGGCATCATTCTGGTTCCCATGGGCCGATTCAACCTGGTCCACGACTCGCCGCTCAACGACCTCCCCCTTCGCCCCATGGTGAGCCGATTGATCCTGCCTTCCACGTTCGCCGAATCGGGAATTGGATTCTTTGGCACGATCTATCCCACCCAGCTTTCCAAGGTGGACTATGAATTCTACGTCACGAATGGCTTCAATGGTGATGACGACGACGACAACAAAGGGGGAAAGATCACAGAAAAAGACGGGTTGCGAATTGCGCGTGGGAGTTTCAAAGAAGACAACAACGGCAACAAGGCCATTGTCAGCCGCGTGTCGGTCAGCCCGTTCCTTGGCGTTGAAGTGGCCGGCTCCATTCATCACGGAAAATGGGATAAGAAGAGTGAACATGACTTAACGCTGTTGGCTGTTGACGGCAACCTGCAACGGGGACCGTTTGAACTACAGGGCGAAGCCGGCTGGGCCAACATTGAGGGCGGCAACCCCAACCCCAACACCAACACAGACATGAATGATCTCTGCTCTAATGACTGTACCCCGGCCAACATGCACGGCTATTACGTGCAGTTGAACTATCATTTTATGCCGGAAGCGTTCATGAGGGCCGCTCCCACGTTCTTCAGTGAGGCTTCCACGTTTACGGGTGTGCTGCGTTGGGGACAGGTGAATACCAACACCGGCCGCACAAACACGGAGCGCAAGAGTGAAATTGACCGTCTGACGTTGGGACTCAATTTTCGGCCAACCGAGGATTCGGTCCTGAAGTTCAGCTACACGTTTAACGATGATGCCGGAACCCATTATTCAGACAATAAACGCACGTCAAATGGGAACGGGTGGCAATTCTCGGCTGCGACGTACTTCTAAAGAAAGGGCATGGCCGATTCTATGGTGACACGTTTCCTATGTTCCCTTGTTCTCGCAGCAACCACGGCTGGGTGCGCGACGTTTGGACGCACGCCCCTCACTGTAACCACGTCCTGTTCGCGCGAACAGGCGTGGGACGTCTCTCTCGAAAGCGTGAAGAGTCTGACGCTTCACCACACGGATCAAGCGAAAGGGGTCATTGCGACCGAATGGGCCACGATGGATTCCGGAAAACAAGCCGGCGTCTTTGAACGCGAGGCCAATCGTGAACGCGCGAGGTTTTTTCTCAATCTTGAACCGAATCAACAGGCCGTCACCATCTCCGTCCGCCAGATCAGGGAATATTTTTCTCCAATGGGCGTGCAGTCGCAGTCAACCCGCTGGAGACGTATCCCTCCACTCGCCGAAGAAGAACAACGTATGGTGCAACAACTTTCCAACCAACTGAAGGACAAGGGATGCGCGATTCTTCGCTAAGACGGATCACGCCGGTCATGGTCGCCCTGTGCGGCATCGTACTGGCAGGCTCCCCTGCCATGGGGGATGATGACCACGATGACGAAGACGACGACGGGCATGCCGTGGAGCGGATCTGGGATCGCGAGCTCAATCGCTGGCTGACCCCGGCGGAGCTGGGACATTTGGAAATTTATTTTACCGAAGACGAAGCCGCAAAGGTCATGTTTCCATCTTCAGACACCATTACCAAATCCACGTTATCATTAACCCCGGAACAAAAATCACATGTTGAAAAGATCATCGGGTGGAAATTTCCGGAAACATCCTTTGCCGTCCATATCGGTGAGACCCGTGGCGACATTGACGGATATGCTGTGGTGCAGAATACCATTGGGAAGCATCGTCCCATTACGTACATGGTGGCCATTGATTCAGCGGGCGTGGTCATGAACTTTGAAGTGCTGGTCTACCGGGAAGCCAGAGGCAATGAGATCGCCACCAAACGTTTCAATTATCAATATCAGGGAAAAACCGTTGAAGACCCCGTTCGGATTAATCGGGATATCATTAATATCACCGGAGCCACGATGTCCGTTCGTTCAGCCAGCGCAGGGGTGAAACGCGCCGTGGTCATGGTGAATGAGTTCTATTTGAAACCTCGCGGACGCGACACCGGCACCATCATGGCAGGCAATAAGGAAAAAGGATTTTTGGAGTCCATCCTGGGGCTCTAAGCGCACCTTCCATTGCAATGAGGAATTTTAACACTCGGTTTCGGCTGCGTGACACCGACCGACACATTCGTTTGGTGTATACGTGGTTCCTGCTTTGCATATTGGCGGGTTTTGCCTTCACCTTTGTCTGGGTTCACAGCATGACGGACCTGACGCCGAAAGGCATTGTCGAGCATTATCGCGGATCGGATGAAAGTTTCGGCGAAGCGATGTCCTTTGGCCAACTCGCCGAAACCACACACTTTCACCTGTTCACCATGCCCGTCGTCTTTATGATTCTGGTCCATGTGTTGTATCTCACCATGGCCAGTTCCACGTTGAAAGTGCTCACCACGTGGGGCGCCTTTACGGGCGTGACGTTGGATCTCGTCTCGCCGTGGCTCATCGTCTATGTGTCCCCTCTCTTTGTGGTGACCATGATGACCGGCGACATCCTCATGCTGGTGACATTTTTCATCATGTTTATGATTCCCATGTACGAAATGTGGATACTGAATCATCCATTCATGATGCGAGGGGATCCGAGAGACGTCGGCGGTTCGTAACAGGCCGTTTGACTGGAGGCCGAAGTGTCCGTCCAGAGACTGGGAATGTCTCGTGCTTTTCCGGGCTTTGGGTCTTGTCCGGAAGAGGAGCGGGATATCCCCCTTGATCCTCTTCCGGCGGAAGGTGAGCCCTTCTCCCCGCAATCTCCCGCCAGAAGAAGGATGGACGGACTCACGTTATCGTGGCTGGAACAACCAGCGAAATCTACCTGACGCTTCGTAAAAACCGTTCAACTTCGTCGCGTAATGTGTGTTGAATGGAGCGACACCTCTGTGAATCTTCAATTTTTTTCCCGTTCTGTTGGGTCACATGAAACACGGCAACCACCTGATCGAGTTGCGTCGAGATTTTGGCCGCATGAATAGAGAGACCAAGCTCATACACCGTTTTGGCGATCCTGTGCAGAATGCTCTGCTGATTATCGGCAAAGACGTCAATAATGGTAAACTGATCGGACATATCATTGTGAAGTTTGACTTCCGTGGGAAGGCTACGAAGCGGCACCTCTCTCATTGATGACACACGTTGATTTTGTGCCAGAACATCTTCAATCTGTGTTTCCCCCTTTAACGCACTGACCAGCACGTCCCCAACTTTTTTCATCCGTGCCGGCGTCGGGGTTCCTTCAAAATCCAGGTCCTTCACCAAAAACGTATCCACCACAATCCCGTCCGGTCTCGTCACAATCTGAGCGTCCAGAATGCGAAGATTTTTCGCAATCAACACACCCGTAATCTTCATGAATATCCCGGACGACACGGAATCAAACGCAATCAATGTGTACTCACACACATGCAGTTCAGCATTAAAGGTGGACTCGACAAGGGGACGGTCGGGGGCCAGGCATTGAATGGCAGAAAGATGCGCAACCATTCGATGCCTGGCCGTTCCGGCAAGATAACGCAACGGAAATGTTTCCAGATGCTCCTTGATCCATACACGGTCCGGAAGGACATGCTCCTGCGAGGCATGCGCCCATCCTTCACCTGATTGCGCGCACGACGCCCAGATCTCCAGAACCTCGTCGGCGATGCGCTCGATATCAATCGTGGATGCCGCATGGCCGCTTTGCCCGGAAATTTGCTGAATCGACCGGGAATATAATTCGATCAGCAACGACTCTTTCCATTCGGTCAACGTGCCAGGCCCAACGGCTGCAATGTCGGCGACTGTCAGGAGAAAGAGATTCTTTAATCGCTCGGGAGTGCCCACTTGCCTGGCAAATGCCAGAAGCACTTTTTCATCATGACAATCCCGTCTGAAGGCCGTCTTCGCCATCATCAGATGTTCATACACCAGAAACTGGAGTGTGGCCGATTCTTGCGGATCAAATTCCAATCTGCAGGCCATGTCCTGGGCAATTTTTTTGCCGACTTCGCTGTGATCTTCAGGCAGGCCTTTTCCCACATCATGAAGGAGAACGGCCAAATGCAGAATGTCCTTCTGTTGAATTTCATGGTAGAGATCCCCAAAAAATCCCGGCCGTTTTCCCAGGCGTTCAACTTCTCGAATGGCCAGCAGGCTATGCTCATCAACCGTATATTTGTGGTATTGATTGAATTGCATAAGCCCCCGAACGCGACCAAAGGCCGGAACCAGCTTTTCCAACACCAGGGCCTGATGCATCAATGTCAAGGTATCGGCAACGGACCCTGGCCCCGCCAGCAATGCCCGAAATCGCCGACTCACACCCGGTGTGGCAAACAGATGATCGTGTACATCTTGCATATGACAGTACATCGCTTCAATCACCTGCCCATCAATCGGCAGTCCACGTATTTGGGCACTATGAAAGAAGCTCAAGACGTGCTCGGGATTCTCCAAAACCTGAACAAGTTTTTCTCCCGGTATGGACAACCGGCCATCAGAAACCAGAAACAATCCGTCAATCAAAGGAGAAGGCCAGTAATTTTTGAGGCGAGTCCAGAACGACACGGTGTGCGCCACATCCACAAATCGCATCGCACAATTATGAATTTCCGTGGTCAGACGATAATATCGCTGCATAAACTGCTCGACGGCCAGGATATGCGGTTGGTCCTGGTAGCCAAATGCTTCAGCCAATCGAACCTGTTCATCGAACAGTAATATTTCCTGGGCGCGACCAGCCTGTAAATGCAGCAAGGCCCGCACCTTCCATAAAAACTCCTGCGCTTCAAGCAACACCATATATTCCTGGTAGGCCAACATTCCGAGATTGGCTATATCCTTCAACGTGGTCGCTCGATAACGGGCCATACCCACCCATTGGAGCAAGTGTAAATCTCGCAACCCACCTTTGGTTTTTTTAATGTTCGGCTCCAGGAGAAACACCGTCTCGCCAAACTTTTTATAGTCCCGCTGTCGTTCATCAAGCTTCTCACAGATAAACGCCTCCACTCGTTTTCTGAGAACGCGCTTGGCAAACCGTTGCTGAAACTCTTGAAAAACAGACGGATTGCCGACTAAAAACCGTGATTCCATCAGCGAGGTTTTGATCTGCAAATCTTCCTCTGCAAAAATCATACAGTCGGCAATCGACCGAACACTATGTCCCACATGAAACCCCAAATCCCACAAATGGGTAAAGATCTGCGTTGAAAGATCCTTCACCACGGCCTCGCCGCCCGTACGATAGAGCATCATGACATCAATGTCGGAATGAGGTGCGAGTTCACGCCGGCCATACCCACCCACAGCCACAAGACAACACTGCTGCAGGCCCTCGGCCGCATCACCCCCATGCTGGCTGACCATGTTTCGATATCGCGAAACCAGGACTGCATCGACAAGGTCCGTAAAGCCGGACACGACTTCCGACCCGGAGGCTCCCGACCGCAATCGTTGGAAAATGCCCTGGCGTCGCTCTTCCAACACAGCCTGCGCGGTGATGGTAGAGGGACCCGATTCGGACGCATCCACCGCCTGTTCAACAACACTCTGCTTCATCACTGCCCTTTCTCTCACGTGAGCACAGTCTTCAGTGGCACATGGGTATCATGATTGTCATGGTTGTCATCACACCGCTTGTCAATATTTGACGTAACGATTCGTGATCGGCATGCGGCGATCTTTTCCCAGGTTCCTTGGTGTGATTTTTATCCCAATGGGAGCCTGGCGACGTTTATATTCACTGCGATCCACCATGAGCATCACGCGCTTGACGATCCGAGCCGGAAATCCCATTCCGACAATTTGTTGAAGGGAACGGTCCTGTTCGACATACGCCTTGATAATGGGATCAAGGACTTCGTAGGGCGGCAAGTGATCCCGGTCCGTTTGATTGGGCTTGAGTTCGGCCGACGGGGCCCGGTCAATCATCCGTTGAGGAATCACGCCCACCCCATGGCTGTGAACGGCTTTGAGATTCCGGTGACGAGCCAGATCATAGACTAAGGTTTTGGGCACATCTTTGATCACGGCAAACCCACCTGCCATGTCTCCATACAGCGTGGCATAGCCAACACTCATTTCGCTTTTGTTGCCAGTCGTCAACACCAGATGACCAAATTTATTGGAGAGGAGCATGGCCATGGTCCCGCGAATGCGAGCTTGCAGATTTTCTTCCGCAACGTCAGGCTCGCACCGTCCAAACATTGAAGAAGCGATCCGCAGATATTGCTTCCAGAGACCCGTGATCGGGATGGTCCACAAACCCACGTTCAGCGCCTTCATCAACGCATGGGCATCCACCCGGCTCTCTCTCGACGTAAAAGGCGAGGGCATGAACACCCCCCTCACCAGATCCGGGCCAAGCGCATCGGTGGCAATCACGGCGGTCAAGGCCGAGTCAATGCCTCCGCTGATCCCGATCAGCACTCGTTGAAAATGATTTTTCCTGACATAGTCGCGCACACCTGTCACCAAAGCCCGGTAGACCTCCTCGATATCGTTCAGGAAAGCGGGAGCATGGACGGGCAGAGGGTGTTGCGCTTTCCGTCGGCCAATGGGTGCCAGGGTCACTCGCCTGACGGGATACCGCGGCGTGACCGGCTTCGTGCGAATTCCCACACGCGTTTCCCGTGGACGACTGAAATCCAGATCAGTCAACAACAGATCTTCGGTGAACGCCCCGGCATGCGCGATGATGTTTCCCATCCGATCAACAATCATGCTGTTGCCGTCAAAAACAACCTCGTCCTGCCCGCCAACCATATTCGTATAACTCACCACCACGCCATTTTCCCGAGCGCGTTTTGTCAATATGCGCGCGCGCATTCTGGCCTTGCCGATGTGATAGGGCGAGGCATTGATGTTCAGAATCAGTTGCGCGCGACCGATAGCCGCCTGATCACGGGTGGGGCCATCGGCATACCAAATATCCTCGCAGATATTCACGCCAAACCGCACCCCATGGATCTGGCAAACCAACGCCTGGCGACCAGGAGAAAAATACCGACTTTCGTCAAAGACGCCATAGTTCGGCAGGAATGCTTTGTGGCAGGTCGCCACGAGTTGCCGGTCGTGAATCACGGCCGCCGCATTAAAGACTCGTCGTATGCCTGATGGAACAATCAAGGGAGTTTCGTCCCGTCCATGCAGAGCCCTGCCTTCTTCAATATATCCGACGACGACGGTTATGCCGCGACATTGCCCGACGAGCTGTTTCAACGCATCCCGCGTGGCGTTGAGAAAACTCTTCCGCAGGACCAGATCTTCAGGAGGATAGCCGGTAATCGCTAATTCCGGAAACACCGCAATCTCCGCCCCGGCCTGCCGCGCCTGCTTGACCCATTTGATCATCGCGCGCACATTCCCATCCACATCCCCGACGACCGGGTTCATTTGGACCATGGCAATGCGGCAGGTCTTCCTCACAACACTCTCTCCTCTTCGGCAACAGGAACACGAAGGCTCACCCCAATAGCCTTTCCGCACGAGAGGGCCCGGATGACCGACCTTCCAACTCCGCGGCCAGGATCACGGCATCGGCAATTTCCCTCATGGATTTTCGCATGTTCATGCTTTGACGTTGCATCACCCTGAAGGCGTCGGCTTCCGACAATTTTCGAGAATGCATGAGATAGCCCTTGGCTCGTTCAACAAGCTTTCTCACGGTTAAGGCTTCCTTCATTTCAAAGGACATTTCCATGAGACGGGTATTTTCAATGGCCACCGCGGCCTGATTGGCAATGGCCTGCATGATCTTGATTTCCTTGTCATCAAACGTATGCCTCGTGGAGGTATAGGTATTGATCACGCCAATGACCTTGTCCTTGATCATCATTGGCGTCGAAAGCAACGAGCACAACGACTCCCGTTTGGCTAAGTCCCGGTAGAAAAATCCCTGCTCTTTCTTCACGTCAGAAACGTAAATCGGCCGTTGTTCTTTCACGGCCCGACCGCTGACGCTCTGCCCAATGCGCAACGGCGGTTTCCGGCAATACGCTTCACTCAAACTCTGCGTCGCCGCAATACGCAAGGTCTCTCCCGTTTCGTCAACCAACATCAGGGAACAGATCGTCGAATCCAGCATCTGAGCGGTCGTCGTCACAATCAGACGGAGTACATCATCAATCATGCGACTGGACGCCACGGTTTCAGACACTTGAGAAAGGGTATCGAGTTGTAACGCCTGCCGACTCATGGCTTCATACAATCTGGCGTTTTCAATCGCGCCACCGACTTGATTCGCAATCGTCGACAACAGCGCAAGCTCGGCATCCCGATAACGCTTCGCCCGTTTATGCTGCACATTGATGACCCCGATGACATCGCCCTTCGTCACAATAGGGAGCGAGACAAAAGCCTGATAGCGGTCCTCGGGTAGATTGTGAAAAAATTTGAACCGGGAATCGTCACTCGCGTTACGAAAAATCACAACCGGCACCTTCTCCTGTGCCACCCATCCCGTAATGCCTTCCCCTAACTCCAACGAGACTCGACCGATCAGCCGGGGGTGAGGATTCTTGGACGATCGCAAAATCAGCTCGTCCCGATTCGTGGAGACAAGATAGAGCAAACAGGAATCAGCCTTCATCACGTTGACGACCACATCCACGATATGCGTGAGGACCGATTCCAAATCAAGCGTGCTGCTGATGGATTCACTAATGCGATACAGCACTTCCATTTCCCGTGTTCGTTCACGAAGAACAGACTGAATGTCTTGTGTGGTCCGCTTGTGATGTTTTGGAATCGGATGCATGTCCCAACCAGAGAAAAGATCGTGCCTTAAGAGGCTTGACTGACATGCTCATGACAATGAGCATACCACTGCTTCACGGCATGTTGATCCAGCGGTGCAACCCGAACGTTGCCAATGGACGTGGGCAGCACACAATAGACGGTTCCCTGCACCACCTTTTTGTCATGACGCAGAGCCTCCCACAATTTCGAGAAACTGTGTGATGGCATTCGCACGGAAAGACCCGCTCGCTTGAGCAATGCACATTGCCGGGTGACGACATCATGGGCGCATAACGTCAAATGATGCGCCAGCATGGCTTCATACGCCATGCCGATGGCGACGGCCTCGCCGTGAATATATTTTCGGTACCGGCCCAGGGATTCCAACGCATGCCCAATGGTATGCCCGTAATTCAGGGTGCGGCGCAGGCCCGTCTCTCGTTCATCTTTCGCCACGATCATGGCTTTAATCTCGCAACAACGCTTGACCACCTTTTGAACGTCTTCATCCCTCATGGCGAGAATGGACTCCATGCGTTCTTCTAAAAAGGCAAAAAACGTTTTGTCGGCAATGACGCCATATTTAATCACTTCGGCCAACCCTGCCAGCCATTCTCGTTCGGGAAGCGTGTGCAGCATGTTCGTATCAGACAGCACGAGGGCGGGTTGGTAATACGCGCCAATCAAATTTTTTCCCATGGGATGATTGACCCCGGTTTTCCCGCCCACACTGGAATCCACTTGTGCCACAAGCGTCGTGGCCACCTGAATAAACGGGATGCCGCGAAGATACATTGACGCGGCGAACCCGGCGAGATCTCCAACAACCCCTCCACCCAGGGCCACGAGTACCGACCGTCGTTCAAAACGATGCTTGACCAACTCATCCAGGATGTACGACACCCACCGAAGCGTTTTGACCGACTCACCGTCGGGAATGCTGATCAGGCAACAGGTGAATCCGGCTTGCACAATCGCCCGTTTGAGCGATGCCCCGTGGAAACGTTGAATGGTCGGATTGGTCACGATACCGACGCGACCGGAACATCCCAATGAATGTAAATGCCGGCCAATCTGTTGCAGGCTCCCCGGACCAATCACGACATCATAGCTTTGCTTGCCGAGACCGACTGTGATCGTGTGTCGTTTGTGACGTTGACCCATGAGCACTCCCGCCTTCACTGTTTGCGACTGATCACTGACAATGGTGGACGTCCACTGCGCGACAGTCTGGTGTCACCGGACCACTGGGGCTTAAAAATTCTTCACGTACTCCTGGTAGGCATCGAAATTTCGTCTCATTTCCTCCAAGGTATCTCCACCGAATTTTTCCAGCATGGCGTTGGCCATTTCATAGGCAATGACCGCCTCCCCCACCACGCCAGCGGCGGGCACCGTGCAGATATCAGAACGTTCCACTGTGGCTTGAAATGGTGCCTTCGTGTGAATATCCACGCTCTGCTTGGGTTTATACAACGTGGCAATCGGTTTCATGGCCACCCGCAGGACGATGGGTTGCCCATTGGTGATGCCGCCTTCCAACCCCCCTGCGCGATTCGTCTTTCGCGCAAATCCGGGTTTGGACTCACTGGGGTAAATATCGTCATGCACTTCAGAACCAAACCGATGAGCCGACTCAAACCCCATGCCAATTTCCACACCTTTCATCGCCTGGATACTCATCGCCGCCATGGCAAGTCGTGCACTCAAGCGCCGGTCCCACTGCGCGTAACTTCCCAACCCAATGGGGGCATTGATCACCACCACCTCAAAGATACCCCCCAGAGAATCACCTTGACGTTTCGCGAAGCGAATGCACTCAATCATTTTTTCACTGGCCTCTGCATCGGGACACCGAACTTGAGACTGCGCGGTACGTTCATAGGCCGCCACATGATCAGCGACCGGCGGGGCATCGACTGATCCAATGCATGTCGTATAACTCACCACTTGCATGCCAAATTGCGATAATAAGGCCTTGGCCACGGCGCCGACGGCCACCCGAATCGCCGTTTCCCTCGCACTCGCCTTTTCCAGCACGTTGCGGATGTCCCGATGCCCGTACTTAATCGCACCAACCAGATCAGCATGGCCTGGCCGTGGACGAGTCACCACTCGTTCCAGTGACGGAGGGCCGGGCTCAACAGCCATAATGTCTTTCCAATTTTCCCAATCCCGATTGCCAATCAATAACCCCAAAGGGCTCCCTAATGCCTTCCCGTTGCGGACTCCGCAGTAGAATTCAATCTGATCTTTTTCAATGCGCATTCGGCCTCCCCGGCCATATCCACCCTGTCTTCTCGCTAAATCGTGATTGATGCTGTCCGCCGTGAGAGGAAGGCCGGCAGGGAGTCCTTCCACAACAGCCATCAGCCCTCGTCCATGCGATTCACCGGCATTTAAATAACGTAACATCGTGTACTTTCATCAGCCGACGCACAACAGGCCGGCCTGTCTTCAGGTTTTCCGAGGACGGGATCGTTCGCGTGGAAGGTGGTTCACCATTCCTTGTTACTTGTCAAAAAAATACGTCCTGTCGGGTTGCGACGGGGCATCCGCCTTGCCTCCCAACGCCGAAAGGGTCACCCCATGGTCTGTGATACGGGTGACGACCTGGGAAGACGCGACAATGACCTGCCCTGCCGTGACGATCAGTCGTTCCCCGTTCTTAAATTCCAACAGGGCCCAACGACCATGAGGGGAGGAAATGATTCCCCTCACCAGCACAGTCTGACGGTCAGGTTCTTGCTTCGGCTCGGACGCATGGATCTCTTTCCGGATAATCGTTTTGGGCACAAAGGGATCTCGATAACGGTCGGCACGATTCGTCTCGTGCAATGGAGCGCGTGGCGACAACGAATCCCCGGTCACGTCACGTGGCTCAGCATGGACGTGGCTCAAGAAACATCGTGGACAGTCCCACCACGACAAGACGAAGAGCATGGCGACCATGGCCAACACCGCAGACATCATGGGCTTCCTTCGTCATCCTTCAACTTGTGGCCCGCCCGGGAGCACGTTGTCCGACCCGCGCAGACACCTGGAATCCTATCAGTTCAAATGAGGCGTGAATGTCAATCTCCGAATCCTCCACGCCTTCCGTCCGAACTTGATAATCCATTGACCGCACAATCAACGCCTTGGGCAACCGCTGCAAGGCTTCAAGAAAGTGAGCAAGCGCGTGATACCGCCCCTCCGCCTTGAGTCGAAGGATGACTCGATTCAAATGCATTTCTGAAACCAACCCGGGTTCTTCGGGTTGCCAGGATGTGAGCGTCACACCAACGGATTGAGCCGTATCCACGATGTCCGGCAACAGGCGATCAAGGGGTATATGAATCCCCAATACGTTTTTGTGTGCTTCGACCTGCATGGTCAGGCCGTCCATGGTCTCGTGGAGACTCTCCAATGAATCGCTCGGTCTCTCCATCCCGGTCAGCCGATGATTCAACGATTGCAGGGTCTGTTGAAACGCCTGGGTGCGTTGCTGTTGAGGCGCCACAACAAATTGAAACACGATGAGAGACGCGAACGCAGCCAATAGCAGCAGAAGGGTGAGTTTTGGGGCCACACCCTTGTCTTCTATCCAATCAAGAAGGCTGTCAACCATGATCCGCAACATCCATGAGCACATTCATCGAAAATCGAAACAGTGCCGGCTGCGCCATGTGGGGCTGAATCGCAAAAACATTGACAGGCCCAAGCATGTCAGTATTTTCCAAATTTTTCGCCAGTTTCAAAATGCCTTCATGGGAAAGAGCGACACCGGACAACGTGACCTTCTCATCAGTTGCCTGAAGCCGACGTAACCACACATCCAATGGATCAACGACCCGACTGATCACTGACAACAGACGCGTGGGTCTATCAAGCCCCCGTGTCAGCGCGGCGAGGGTCTCCTGTTCAGCCACCATGGCGTTGCGTTGTGCCTGAAGTGTCAACACCAGGTCCTGATGTTCTGTCAGCAACGCAAGACGGCTTTGTTTGTGCTGTATTTCCTGTTCAAGCCGCTGTATGGCCTGGCTGCCATCCACGGCCACCCATCCCCACCCCGCAAAGACAGCCGCCAGGACCAAGGCCCCGACGAACAATTCCAGCCTGGGGCGACGACGAGTCTGCGGTTCAGACTGCCGTTGGTCTTTCAATAAATTAATGCCGACCATGACCATCCTGATGGAGGGCCAACCCCAACGCCACTCCTCCGAGATGGGCCGATTCCGACACGTGGTCCACGTCTGCACGATGCGTCATATATTCGATTTCGTCAAAAGGATTGAGGACGATTGTGGGAAGCGACAAGGCGTTCTGCAAGGCACTGTGCAGTCGTTCATTTTTTGAATGTCCGCCACAAAGAAAAATCTTCTCCATACTTATTTCCGGGTACCGTTCCATGACGGATTCCAAACAATACTGCACTTCTCTGACGACGCCATCCAACACCGGTGGCGCGCAAGGGTCCGTGGCTCCGCCCTGCGAGGCACCGTGAACCGCGTCGTCTTCCATGAGTAACGCCTGTGAATCGACGGCCTGGACGGGACAGATGTCGTCAAAGCTCACGTCTCGCACCAGCAGGGGGGATTCATGTCCCACAAACACCATATTCATTCCACTGGCTCCCACGTTGACGATGCCGAACGACTGCCCACGAAGGGCGCGGCTTTTCCCCATCACCATATTCATCAACGCGAGACCATCAACATCACACACAATCGGGTGTACCCCAATGTCTTTCAAGAACGTTTTCCGGTTTTCCACCACCTGCTGTTTGGCCGCCACAAGCAACAATTCAATATCGGTTGACGTGGTTCCCTGTCGGGATGGAGGCAGTACCCAATAATCAAAATAAATGTCGCGCATGGCATACGGAATGTATTGATGGCCTTCCCATGTCAGATATTCATCAAGCGCATCTTTTTTGACGCCGGTCAAGCGTATCCGTTTGACCATCACGGACGGCCCGGAGACAGACATGACAACGCGACTGCCGAACAACTCCAGCTCGCGAATCAGATCAATAAGGGTGGCTTTGAGCTGACCGGGATTGTGGCCGGGAGCGCCGGCAACACCTTCCCCTTCAAGGCTGCGCCATCCAAATCGTTGGATACGATAACTCGTGCCGCACTGTTCCAGTTGAACGATCTTGATCGCGGATGAGCCAATGTCCAACCCCACAAACGTCCGGGGTCTTGAAAACACGCGCGCCCATTGCATGAATCGTCTCATCATTGGTGACAATCTTCAAGTCTGACCATGCGTCAAAGGCTGGGATGCCGTGGGGCCTTCAGGGGCACCTCGTTCCTCTTCCCTGAATCATCGTTTCCCCGTGGATCATGACACACCGTTGTCGCCTCTTGGCCTGTCGCCAGGGTTTCAAGACTCACGCCCAGCATCATGGCCACACGTTCCTGTGTCTGTTTTTGCATTTTTTGGGTGTTCATGTACGCATGCATCACCGACATGGAGACCCCGATTTTTCCGGCCAGATCCGCAAGCGTCATGTGTTGCGTATCCAGTATACGTATCAAATTTTTTCGTACCTGTGCGGTGTGACCGTCCTGCGTTCCGTAACAGGCAAGAAACGTCGCCCTGGGAACCTTCAGAAACGCCGAGATCTTCCCCAATGTTCCCGGTTTCCAGGCCGGTCGCCTCAGCAAATATGAAATGCCTGACTGATCGGTCTTGACAGCATCCATGAGCGCTTTGCGAGCCACGCCTTTCTCACGCAAAATTTCTTCGAGCTTTAATCCCAATGTGGTCTTTTCTTTTTTTTGTTCCGTCCTGCCAGCCGCCTTCTTTCCGGCCGGAACCAGCGAACCCGGACTGATACGTTTTCGCTGGCCGGCCGTGGCGATACGAAGTTCCGTCCTGTACGTGGTCACGCTTCGGTTCGCAATGATAATCCCCCGGTCTCGCAACTTCGACATAATTTCCCGATCTTTCAGCGGGGTGCAGCTATTTTCCTGCGCCACCATTTCACGAATCAACTCACGCACGGTCCTCGAAGATACATCTTCGGCCCCAGGTTCCGTGCGGGCAATGCCCGCGCTAAAGAAAAACTTGAGTTCCAGCAAACCCTGGGGACAATGCATATATTTATTCCTCGTCACCCGACTGATGGTTGACTCGTTCATCCCCACGTCTTCGGCCACCTGATTGAGCGTGCACGACTTCAAGTAATGAATGCCTTTTTCCAAAAACTGTTCTTGAAATTTGATTAAACTTTTCACCACCTTCACAATCGTTCTGTTTCTCTTTTCAAGATTGGAGATGAGCCACCGGGCCCCTCGCAATTTGTCTTCCAGGTAAGCTTTTGTGGCATGACGATCCCCGCTTGCGTTTCCCAACATCCGCTTATACTCGGCACTAATCCGCACGTGCGGCATCCCCTCTTCGTTGAGGAACACCAGCCATTCTCCTTCGTCTTTACGCACAAAGACGTCGGGCACAATGATGTGGTTGGCGTCGGAATAATAGGGCCGTCCAGGTTTGGGTTCCAAGCCTTCAATCACATGCACCGCCTCATGGATCTCTTCCACGGATCTCCCGACCTCTTTGGCAATTTTGGCGTAGCGTTTTTTCTGAAGGTCTTGCAGGTGATCCTTGATAATCCGCGCAAGCAGGGATTCCTGATGCAGACCGCCATGACGATATTCATGGCCAATGGGTATTGTATGAAGATGCCGGAGTTGAATCGACAAGCATTCCTGAAGATCTCGTGCGGCCACACCGACGGGATCAAACGTGTGTATCAGGGATAACACAGAATCCACTTTGTTGACGGAGGCCCCGGCCTCTTCGGCAATTTCCTCTATGGACGCTCGCAGATACCCATCTTCATCAAGATTGCCAATCAGCATCAGACCGATCGTTTTTTCCTCCTCATCACCGGAAGAAAGCCGCAACTGCCAGAGCAAGTGGCCCTCAAGCGTTGTCGGGTTCTCCAGGGTCTGTTCATACGAAGGAAAGTCATCGGTCGGGGCTTGGGAACCACCGCTTCCAGAGGGCCAGTCACTTTCATAATAATCTTCCCACCCATCCGGCGAGAGAGGCTCGGAAAACTCTTTGGGTTCTTCCCTCTCACCTTCACCACCGGCATCGCCATCGCCATCGCCCTGCTCCTTGCTCTCGGGAATCACCTCCTCGGAGGTGACACCATCCTCCTCCTCATCCACGTCAGCATGGAGTTCTTCGAGAAGCGGGTTTTCCATCAAATGTTGAGCGAGCGCCTGCTGTAATTCCAGCCTGGAGAACTGTAACAATTTGATGGCTTGTTGAAGTTGGGGCGTCATCACCAACTTCTGACTCAACCGCGTATCGAGTTTTAGTTCCATCCGGGCAACGTGAAAAGACTGCGAACCCTCATAAAGTGAAGCGTTCGCCTAAATACATTTCTCTGGCTTTCCGGCTCCTCACAATGACTTCCGGCGTTCCGGATTCCAGAATGGTTCCTTCATGAAGGATGTACGCATGATCCGTTATCGCCAGCATTTCCTGAACGTTATGATCTGTGAGCAACACACCTATGTTTTTTCTTTTCAGGGACTGAAGGATGTGTTGGATGTCGGCAACCGCAATGGGATCAATCCCGGCAAACGGCTCATCCAGCAATAAAAAACGGGGGCGTATCGCAAGCGCCCTCGTGATTTCCAACCGACGACGCTCGCCACCAGACAGCGTATAGGCCATGCTGTGTTGAAGACGGCTCAACCCCAGCTCGCCCAATAAACTTCCCAGCCGTTCCCGACGCTCCAGCGGGGAAAGATTCAGGATTTCCAGGACGGCATCAATATTATCTCGAACGGATAATCGCCGAAAGACAGAGGCTTCTTGCGGAAGATACCCAATGCCACGACGAGCCCTCTGGTACATGGGCAAGGCGACAATCGAATCTTGATTCAGGAGAATCTGCCCATGATCCGGTTGGCACCGACCGACCATCATATTAAAAACGGTCGTTTTCCCCGCCCCATTCGGCCCCAATAAACCGACAATGCTTCCCGATTCGACTTCTAGCGAGACACCGCGAACCACCTCCCGACCTCTGAAGCTTTTTCGTAATTCCGCGGCGCAAAGACGAGCACGTCCTGTGATCGGCTGTAAATGATCCACGACGCCCCCGGTCTTATCGACCCTGATCCTCGAATATCGTCACCTGGGATCCCCCTTCGACGATACTGCGCGCTTCCTTTAAAAAGATGGTCATTCGGGACCCCGTCACCTTGGTCCCATTGTGCCACGCCACAGGCGACTCATCGAGAATGACCTTTTCTTCATCTTGATAATAGACGGCCCGTCCGCTCGTGGCCGTCCCATCCGATCTCTCAAGTATCACGTTGCCTGTGGCCTCAATCCGGTCCACCTTTTGACTCAACGTCCCCTCTTCCCCCTGGCGACTTCGATTGGGCGTGTCGTGATCAAACAGGACGATCATCGAATCGGACCGCATGACAAAGTCCCCTTTTTTGAGGACCACCCCTCCTTCAAAAATCACCCGTTGAGCATTGCCCTCGGCGATCATGGTCTGTGAAGTAATTTCGGTGGACTCGCCTTCCGCGGCAAGGCTCCATGGCGTAGCCTGCGACCAGACAAGGCCGCAGAACAGCATGGCGGCGAGGGTCGGATGGTTAGATTGAAGAGGCAATGCGAACCCGCACATCATCCAGAACCGTCAACGTTTCGGTGGTCAATATACCCAGCAAGCCAATGCCCGTAATGGTCAATCCATGCCCGTGTATGGTGACCGGTGCATGGGTACGTATGGCATGCTTCTCCTCTTCCCAGTGAATATGCGGACTCCGAATCGTATAACCATTTGCCAATTCAATCTCAATCAAGCTGTGACGATTCCGAAGGTCAACATTACTGGTCACGGTATCAATCGTGCCTTCGTCGGCCTTCAGTGTCATGGTTTGACCGTTGTCTCCAAACAACCGCACAGTCACGCCTTCAAGCATCGTGCGGTGTTGAGATTCATCAACACGGGCGTTGTCGGCTTCCACCTCCCATTGGACTTCCCCTTCTTCGGTTTGACGATAGACAAAACCTTCGATGTCGGCATCGGCCTTTTCGGAAACCAGCACCGTCAACACAGGGAGATCACGCTGGGACTGCATATGCTGTGTCAGCACAAACCCAATAAAACCCGCGATGCCAAGGATGATTCCTCCTGAAACCCATCGAATCAATGAGTGAGACATACGCATAACCTGGTTGGGAAAACCCATGCACAGGCTATCACACGCACCCGGCTAAGTAAACTCAACGTTCAGGGAAAAAGGCCCGACACCAGGGGCTTGCAACACACACGACAGGGGTTGGAACTTCGAAGGCGGAGCCACCAGGCTCCCAAACACGGGGAAGCACATTGCAAGCAGCTTAGGACGTGTTCTCGGCATCTTCCGCGACGGGTGGCGGGGCGCCAGCGTCCGCAACATCCGCACGCTCAATCAACTCCATCGCCACAAGTTCCGCAGCATCTCCGGGGCGCCGTCTTGTTGGAATGATCCGGGTATACCCACCGGGACGGCCGCGAAATCGTCCTGCGACGTCACTAAATAGTTTGGACACAACATCTTTTGACCGGATAAAACTCAAGGCGCGCCTTCGAGCATGAAGCGAGCCATCCTTCCCCATGGTAATCATTCTGTCCACAATCCCACGGAGTTCTTTGGCTTTGGCCTTCGTGGTCTCAATCCGTTCATGTTCCAGTAATGCCGTCACAAGGTTACGAAACATCGCGAGACGATGTTTCGTATTACGCCCTAACTGTCTGCCTTTTTTTCTATGACGCACAATGCGATCCTTTTGTCAGTCCATTAATTCGATTGAAGATCGGTCTTTTCGGTCATGTCTCTTTTGAGCCCAAGGCTCAACCCCATATCGGCCAACACATCTTTGATTTCATTCAAAGATTTCTTCCCGAAATTTTTTGTTTTCAGCATTTCCATTTCGGTTTTATGGACAAGATCTTCAATGGTTTTGATATTCGCGTTTTTGAGACAATTCACCGCACGGACGGAAAGCTCCAGTTCGTTCACGCTTCGGGCCAGATGTTTATTCAATTCGGCTTGCATTTCCTTGTGTGCCGCACCATGCTCCAATTCCGTGACTTCCTCACTGGGAATGCAAATGGTCAAATGATCTCGGAGGATCGTTGCCGACGAGGAAATCGCCTCTTGCGGCGTAATGCTTCCATCCGTCCACACTTCAAGATTCAATTTGTCGTAATCCGTCACGCGTCCCACGCGGGCATTTTCCACATGAAAGTTCACCCGCTTCACCGGGGAAAAAATTGAATCAACCGGGATCACGCCAATGGGCAATCCTTCTTCTTTATTGCGTTCGGCCGGGACATAACCCCGTCCAGGTTTGACAATCAACTCAATGTCAACCGCGCCATTTTTATCCAGGGTGGCGATATGCAGATCGGGATTTAAGATCTCCATGTCCGCGTCATGTTGAATGTCAGAAGCACGGGCTTCACCCGGTCCTTTTTTCTTCAACCGTATCGCTTTGGATTTATCGGTGTGGAGTCTGATGCGCAGATTTTTGATGTTCAAAATGATAATCGTCACATCTTCCGTCACACCGGGGATGGTGGAGAATTCATGAAAGGCCCCTTCTATCTTCACGGAAGTCACCGCCGCACCATGCAACGACGATAACAACACGCGTCGAAGGGAGTTGCCAATCGTTGTCCCAAATCCACGCTCAAATGGCTCTGCCGTAAACTTCCCATAGAGGGACGAAGCCGTTTCATTTTCCAACTCCAGCCGCAACGGCAGCTGAAAATCAAGTGTCCCTTTGCTCATTACGCCCCCCCTTTGCCCCATCTTTCACAACTGAAATATTGGCCAGCAGATGACTGCAACATGTTCAACGTTTATCGAGAATACAATTCCACAACAATTTGTTCATTCACGGGAGCCCCAATGTCTTCCTTCGTGGGCACCGTCAGAATGGTCCCCTTCAGCGCCGCATGATCACAGTCGATCCATGTCACCGTTGACTGACGCTCGGCCACCTCAACGGCAGCCTTAATCGCCAGCAGCTCCCGGCTCCGCGGTCTCACCTGAATCACATCCCCTACAGAGGCGACATACGATGGAATATCCGTCTTTTTGTCATTCACCAAAATATGACCATGACTCACCAATTGCTGGGCCTGCCTGCGCGAAAAAGCCAGCCCTATCCGGTAGACGACGTTATCCAAACGTTGCTCAAGCAATGCCAAAAGATTTTCACCCGTGACACCGGATTGACGTTCCGCCCGCTTGAAAAGGCCGCGAAATTGACGCTCTTGAATGCCATACATGCGACGCAATTTCTGCTTTTCGCGAAGCTGGAGACTATACTCCGACGCACGACGGGTTCGAGCCTGCCCGTGTTGCCCGGGGGCATAACTGCGACGTTCAATCGCACATTTGGCAGTCATGCACCGTGTTCCCTTGAGGAACAGCTTCACACCCTCTCTTCGACAAAGCCTGCATACCGGCCCACGATAATTTCCCACGTTATTCGCCTCTCATGTACACGACGTCAAACCGTGAGTTGGCGTCTGCACGGTCTGCACGTTGATCAAAAAATCTCTTACACTCTTCGCCGCTTCGGCGGACGACATCCATTATGAGGAATGGGGGTCACATCGCGAATCACATTCACGCGCAAGCCCGCAGATTGGAGCGCACGCACCGCCGATTCACGTCCCGACCCCGGCCCATTGACATACACGCTAATCTGGCGCATGCCGTGTTCGATGGCTTTTCGTCCCGCCGCCTCCCCCGCACGCGTCGCCGCGAAGGGGGTACTCTTTCTGGAGCCTTTGAAGCCCAAGCCTCCCGCACTGGACCACGAGACGGTATTCCCGCTCATATCCGTAATGGTCACCAGCGTGTTGTTAAACGAGGCTTGAACATGGGCAATGCCCATTTGTACGATTTTCTTCTCTTTTTTTCGACCCTTTTTAACGCTCATAATTACTCCTGCATTCCACTATTTTTTCACCCTGGCCCTGCCAATCGAGGCCCGTTTCCCTTTTCTGGTCCGTGAATTTGTTTTCGTCCGCTGTCCACGAACCGGAAGCCCTCTGCGATGACGAAGACCGCGATACGTCCCCGTATCAATCAGGCGTTTAATGCTAAGGGTCACCTCTTTCCGGAGATCCCCTTCCACGGCATAGTCTGTATTGATCGTCTCGCGCAGTTTCACAATATCATCTTCGTGAAGATCTTTGACGCGCACCGCGTGATCAATCCCTGTCTTTCGTAAAATCTGCCTCGCACGCCAGGGGCCAATGCCATAGATCGCGGTCAAACCGACATCGATGCGCTTGCCAGCGGGAAGATCAACGCCTGCTATCCGTGCCATGCGCCCTCCTTTGTACCGACCCCACGGTTACGACTGCATGATGAACGCCGTTGTGCCACCATCAGCCTTGCCGCTGCTTGTGTCGGGGGTTGCTACACCGGACTCGAACAATTCTCCGTCGTCGAAACACAACACATTTTGAACAAATAGGCTTGACGGACGATTTGACTTTCATGCAACGGGCCCCTCTCTGCTTACTTAAATCGATAGGTGATCCGTCCCCGTGTCAGATCATACGGAGACAATTCCAAGGTCACCCGGTCACCGGGAAGAATGCGAATAAAATGCATGCGCATCTTTCCCGAAATATGCGCCAAAATTTTATGGCCATTCTCTAATTCGACTCGAAACATGGCATTAGGTAACGTTTCCTTGACCACCCCTTGCACTTCAATCACGTCTTCTTTCGCCATCAGTTCTCAGCACGGCAACATCAATGGACGCTAACCCGCTCCTTTCCCATCGTCAGAATTTTCGGCGGCCCCACGGGCTGTATGGCCACGGTATGCTCAAAATGCGCCGACAGGCTACCATCCTTGGTGACCGCGGTCCAATGATCGTCTAACACCTCCACCTGCGGCCCGCCAACATTCACCATGGGCTCAATCGCCAACACCATCCCAAATTGCAGACGTGAACCGTGACCGGGGCGGCCATAATTTGGCACCTGCGGGTCTTCATGCAGTTGTCGGCCAATCCCATGCCCGACAAAATCCCGCACAACGGAAAACCCATACGATTCCACGTGGCGTTGAATCGTATGGCCGATATCCGACAACCGGTTCCCCACCCGGGCTTGATCAATCCCTTGATACATCGCCTCTTCGGTCACCTTGAGCAGGGTCTCAACCTGGCTGGCAACGGACCCGACGGGGACCGTCACAGCGCCATCGCCATAAAATCCATGAACAATCGCCCCCAAGTCAAGCCCGACAATATCCCCCTCGTGCAATACCCGGGTGGAAGGAATGCCATGGACCACTTCCTGATTCACCGAGACACACAGGGTACTCGGAAAATCGCGATACCCCTTAAAGGCCGGAATGCCGCCGTGGTCCCGAATAAACGTCTCGGCTATTTTGTCCAAATGTATGGTGGTGACTCCAGGTTTGACTTCCTGTTGGAGCACCTGATGCGCCTCAGCCACAAGCTTCGCCGCATGTGCCATCAGCAGAATTTCTTCTTGAGTTTTGAGCATGATCATAAACGGTCAAGACCTCGGTAGCAAAGCGAGCAGGCGCGCCTGCACGTCATCCACAGAACCCATCCCGTCCAATTCAGCCAGCACATTGGACTTCCCGTAATAGGCAATTAACGGAGAGGTTTGCTCTTCATACACCGTGAGTCGCAATTCCACCGTTTCTTTCACATCATCACTGCGTTGCACAAGCCCCGCTCCACAGGCGTCACAGAGTCCTTCCCGTTTCGATGGACGGTAGTCAAGGTGATACACCGCGGAACACTGCAAACAACTTCTTCGTCCGGTCAACCGTTTGACCACTTCCTCGCGTGGCATCACGAAATGAATGACTTGATCCAGAGCCAACCGCCGTTTCCGCAGAATATCGGACAAGGAGTCCGCTTGAGGAACGGTTCGGGGAAATCCATCAAGAATAAATCCTTGTTGACATTCCGGCGATCCGATTTTTTCGTCCACCAGACCGATGGCAATGTTATCAGGCACGAGATCCCCTCGATCCATATAATGTTTGGCTTCAAGCCCCAGCGGACTCTTCGCGGCCACGCCAGCCCGTAATAAATCCCCGGTGGAAATTTTGACAAGCTTCAGCGTGGCTGACACCTGCTCAGCCTGCGTGCCTTTTCCCACCCCAGGCGCACCAAGAAAAACCAATTGCATCGCCCGTTATCCGTTCCGACCTTTTAAGCGCCCCTTGGATAAAAACCCTTCATAATTCCGCATCAGCATGTGCGACTCAATCTGCTGTGCGGTATCCAACCCCACACCAACGACAATCAGCAACGAGGTCCCCCCAAAATAAAATGGCACATTCAACTGATAAATAAGCAATTCCGGAATCACGCAGACCACAGCCAGGTACAGGGCACCGGCAAACGTGATGCGTGTGAGGACTTTGTAAATATAATCCGCCGTTCGCTGACCTGGCCGAATGCCTGGAATGAACCCTCCATGCTTCTTCATGTTGTCCGCCATATCAACCGGATTCAACACAACCGCCGTGTAGAAAAAACAGAAGAAAAGAATCATGCCAACGTATAATGACGTATAGACGAATGACCCGGGAGCTAACTGCGCCCCCATCGCCTGAACCCACGGCACCTGAATAAAGGACGTGATGGTGGCAGGAAAGGCAATCATGGACGACGCAAAGATGGGCGGAATGACCCCTGCCGTATTAATTTTCAATGGAATATGTGTGCTTTGCCCTCCATACACGCGACGACCGACGACCCGTTTGGCATATTGAACGGGAACCTTTCGTCTCCCGCTTTCCAAAAACACAATGGCCGCGACCACGCCCATCATGACCACACCCAACAGAATCAGGAAGAGCAGACTCAACTCCCCCACTCTGTACATTTCGAATGTTTGCACCACCGCACTTGGAAGCTGTGCGACAATCCCCGCAAAAATAATGAGGGAGATGCCGTTTCCAACCCCCCGCTCGGTAATTTGCTCACCCAACCACATGAGAAATGCCGTGCCCGCAGTCAGCGTGATCACCGTCATAAACCGAAACGGCCAACCCGGCTCCATCACAAATTGACCTTGATTCATCCCTTCAAGCCCAAGCGCAATGCCAAACCCCTGTACCAGGGCAATGCCGATGGTTCCGTAGCGGGTATATTGGATGATTGTCTTTCTTCCTCGTTCACCCTCCTTGGCAAGCTTCGATAAATGCGGGATAACAACCGTTAATAACTGGATAATAATCGATGCACTGATGTAGGGCATAATGCCCAGAGCAAAAATTGTCAGCCGTGAAAGCGCGCCCCCGGAAAAAATGTCCAGGAAACCGAGCAACGCCCCGCCCCGATCCAACAAGAATGTCGCCAGCGCATCATTATTAATCCCTGGCGTCGGGATATGCGCCCCAATCCGGTATATGGCCAGCATCGCCAGCGTAAACAGCACACGGCTGCGCAACTCCGGAATTTTGAGGATGTTCTGAAAGCTCGTAACGAGCCGTTCAAGCACGGGTGATGACCTTGGCTTGCCCACCCGCCTGTTCAATTTTTTGCAACGCCGACTGACTGAATTTATGCGCCTCAATAATCAGGGGTTTGTTCAGCTCTCCTTCGCCAAGAATCTTGACCGGCTTTGACTTCTTTCTCACAATCCCTTTCTCATACAAGACCTTCGGCGTCACCGGCGTGGCGTCGTCAAGGTCGGAAATTCTTTTGAGGTTGACCACGGCAAACTCGATACGAAATGGATTGTGGAATCCTCGCTTGGGCATTCGCCGGATGAGCGGCATTTGCCCGCCTTCAAAGCCCTCGTTATTGGCCCTTCCGGAGCGGGCCAGCATCCCTTTATGGCCTTTGCCGGAAGTCTTTCCAAGACCTGACCCCGGTCCTCGCCCTAAACGTTTTCTCGATTTTTTGGAACCCGGTGCGGGTTGTAGCCGGTGGAGTTTCACGTTTCCTGCACCTCAATCAGATGCCGGACCTTGTCCACCAACCCCAACACTTGCGGCGTTTTGGGACGTCGCACGGTTTGATGCAACCGGCGCAATCCCAGACTATGCAAATAAATCCTTTGCTTTGGAGGCCGTCCGATGGGACTGTGCTTCAGCGTCATGACAATCATCCGATCATCGTGTTGGGATTGCGTCACGACACGTTCCTCGCCATGTGAAGCATCACGCCCCATGATCAACCTGACGAATCTGCCTCACGTCTTCCAGGCTTTTCAGTTGGGACAATCCCGCCAACGTGGCCTGCACCACGTTATAGGGATTGCCACGGCCCAGAGTCTTCGCAATAATATTATGGACGCCGAGCACTTCTAAAATCGCACGGACGGCTCCACCCGCGATGATCCCCGTCCCTTCTTTTGCCGGCTTCATGAACACGTGTTCCCCACAAAAGCGCCCATGCACGTCGTGCGGGATGCTGCCATGGCTCAACGGAACGTGGATGAGCTGTTTCTTCGCCCGTCCGGCGGCTTGAGCAATCGCCGGCGGCACTTCGGCCGCCTTGCCCTTGCCCACACCAACCCAACCTGCGCCATCGCCGACCACCACCAAGGCGCTGAAGGAAAAACGTTTTCCCCCCTTGACGACCTTCGCCACGCGGTTGATCTTCACCAGCTTATCCTTGAGATTTAATTCTTCAGGATTTACATGCACCGCAGGTCATCTCCCTGATTAAAAGGTAAGCCCACCCTCGCGGGAAGCGTCGGCCACGGCTTTCACCCGACCATGGTACAGTCGCCCGTTCCGGTCAAACACGACCTTGAGCACGTTCGCCGCCGTGGCCCGTTCGGCCAACAATTTCCCGACAGCTTGAGCCGCCAGCTTCGACGAACCCGACGGCACCGCTTTGCGAAGCCCTGGGTCGTTGGACGCCGCCGCCGCCAACGTTCGGCCCATCTGATCATCAATCACCTGGGCATAAATATGTGCATTGCTTCGAAACACCATCAGCCTTGGCCGAGCCGATGTTCCCTGAACCTTTTTCCTGACGCGAGATTTGCGCCGTTCAGTCCGTCGCTGTTTGGTTTTTTGATTCATACACGCACATTATTTCTTGCCGGCTTTCCCGGCTTTCTTGCGTAAAACTTCGCCCACGTACTTGATGCCCTTCTGCTTATAGACATCGGGCGGGCGGACACGTCGAATGTTGGCGGCGGTCTGCGTCACCAGACGCTTATCAATGCCTGTGACAGAAATCACGGTTTGCCGCTCGACCGACGTTTGCACACCGTGGGGAATGGACACGGTCACGGGATGAGAGAACCCGACGTTCAAGGTCATGGATTGCCCTTCCGCCTGGGCTCGATACCCCACACCCGTCAACTCCAGCGTTCGCCGGAACCCCTTGGTCACACCTTCAACCAAATTCGACAACTCAACCCGTGTCAGCCCATGGAGGGCTTTCGTGCGAGAAAAATCCCCATGTCGTCTCACGTGCACCACACCCTCTTCGACGTCAACGTCAATCCCATCGGCGAGTGCCCAGTGTAATTGGCCCAAAGGCCCCTTCACGGAGACCGAACGGTCTTCAACCTTCACTTCAACTCCGGAGGCAAGGGCAATGGGTTGGCTCCCGATTCTGGACATTGGTTGCTGCGCCTTCCGGTTTCAGTATGCGAATTCGCCCATGCCTACCACACGTGGCATAACACTTCTCCGCCCATTCGACCGTGCCGGGCTTGCCGGTCGGTCATGACCCCTTTCGATGTCGAAAGAATCGCCACACCCAACCCGCCCCTCACGCGCGGGATGGACGAGACGCCAACATACACCCGCTTGCCTGGTTTGCTGATGCGCTTGATCGCCTCAATGACGGGTGTCTGTTGTCGGCCAGGGATATAACGCAGGGTCACCTGAATGGCCGGATGTCCATTGAGCGTGGTCGGACCAAAATCCCAAATAAATCCTTCGGCCTTCAAGACGGCAAGCACGTGATTTTTCAGGCTGGATGCCGGCATCGTCACGGTCGCATGGCCCCGACGAAGGGCGTTCATTATGCGAACGAAAAGGTCGGCAATAGGATCCGTCATCGCCATAGCATCATACCCTCATCTACTCCATCGTCTGCTGTGCGGAGCTACCAACTTGACTTCGTGACTCCGGGAATATTCCCACGGAGGCTGTGCAGTCGAAAACAAATTCGACACATATGGAATCGTCGCAAAAAGGCCCTCACCCGACCACAAAGCGGACACCGATTATATCGCCGGACAGCAAACTTGGGCTCCGCGGCGGCCTTATTTCGTAACGCTCTTCTTGCCACAATTGTCTCCGTCGTACTCGTTGCGGGTTAATGTCTCAACGAAACGGCATCCCCAAATTCGCCAACAGGGATTTGGCTTCATCATTGCGTTGCGCATTCGTCACAATCGTAATATCCATGCCGTGGAGCAACGCCACATCGTCATATTTGATTTCAGGAAAGGTTAACTGTTCTTTTAACCCGAGCGTATAATTGCCTCGACCGTCAAAGGCCGTGGGCGACACCCCTCGAAAGTCCCGAATCCGAGGTAATCCAATATTCAGCAGACGATCAAGAAATTCATACATCCGGCTTCGGCGTAGCGTGACCTTGGCGCCAATGGGCATCCCTTGCCGTAGCTTGAATCCGGCAATGGCTTTTTTGGCTCGGGTGACGACAGGCTTCTGACCTGTGATTAACGCGAGTTCCGAGACGACGCTATCCAACAGCTTGACATTTTGAACGGCTTCTCCCAATCCAACATTAATGACCACCCGTTCCAACCGAGGCACCTGCATCTGGTTGGCATAAGAGAATTCTTTCATCATCCGGGGAACGACCTCGCTCTGATAGCGTGCCCGTAACCGAGTCTGCGATCCCCCCAGCGCCGCCTTTTTCTTAGCAACCGGTTTGTCCGCTGTCATTTTTTTGGCACTCATCACACCTTATCCAGCACGTCATCCGGGCTCTTCTGCAAGACCCGCACCCGACGTCCATCCTCCAGCGTTTTGATCGTGACCCGTGATGGCTTCTCCATGGCCTGGGCGTACAGCATCACATTCGAAATGTGCATGGGAGCTTCCCGCTCCAAAATACCGCCCTGTTTGATTTTTTGAGAAGGCTTCGTGTGTCGTTTGATCATATTCAGTTTTTCCACAGTCACTCGACTGTCTCGCGGATTGACGCGCAACACTTTCCCCACTTTCCCCTTCTCCCGCCCGGCAACCACGATCACCGTATCGCCCTTTCGAACACGGAATTTTGTCACCGTCAGTCTTCTGTGTGCCGTTCGTGTCGCCATGGATGATTAGACCACCTCAGGAGCCAGAGAAATAATCTTCATGAACTTCTTTTTCCGCAGCTCTCTGGCAACAGGGCCGAAGATTCTTGTGCCCACCGGCTCCCCCTGACTATTCACCAACACACAGGCATTGCGATCAAACCGAATGGAAGATCCATCCTCGCGACGTCGACTTTTTCTGGTCCGAACGATCACCACTTTGACCACATCCCCCTTTTTGACCGACGCTCTCGGGATCGCCTCTCGCACCGACACCACCACGATATCGCCAATGCCTCCGTACCGTCGACGAGTGCCTCCCAAAACGTGAAAGCACCGCACCCGCTTCGCGCCGGAATTATCTGCGACATCAAGATAGCTGTAATTTTGAATCATGGTCCGCTCACACTCCACACATCAGCGTGACACACCGTGTCCCGCACAGAATCACGGCGACGGATTGCGCTCGCCACGCTCAACAATGGTCGCCACCCGCCAGTGTTTATCCTTACTGCGAGGCTTTGTCTCTACAATTTTCACGTGGTCGCCGACACGAGACTCATTCGCTTCATCGTGGGCTTTCAGCTTGGTGACCCGTCGCATCACTTTTCCGTACAAAGGATGCTGCACCTGTCTCGTCACGGCCACGACGACGGTTTTGTCCATTTTATCACTCACCACTCGTCCATATGAGACGCGTTGTCGTCTGTGTGGCTCGTTCATAATCCTCGAACGCTCCGGCTGGTGTCTCGAATCTCCACGAGCTGTTTTTCACGAAGCACGGTCCTGGCTTTGGCCACGCCTCTCCGGACTTGACGAATTTTCATCGGATTTTCAATGCGCCCAAGAGCAAGCTGGCACCGTAGGTGAAACAATTCCTGCTTCAACTCGCGGACTTTCCCGATCAACTCTTCGGCTTCCATGCCTCGCAATTCTTTGACATCCATCGTTACGCCTCAGACCGCACAGACTCCTCGAACCACAAACCGTGTCGCCAAAGGCAGTTTATGGCCGGCCAAACGAAATGCCTCTTCAGCGACGCTTCTCGGCACGTCATCCATTTCATAGAGAATGCGACCGGGCTTGACCACGGCCACCCAAAACTCGGGGTTGCCTTTGCCTTTTCCCATGCGCACTTCCGCCGGTTTTTTGGTAATCGGCTTATCCGGGAAAATACAAGTCCAAATTCGACCGCCACGCTTCACGTGGCGCGTCATCGCAATTCTCGCCGCTTCAATTTGTCGTGCCGTAATTCGACCGGGTTCAAGTACCTTGAGCCCAAATTGCCCGAATGAAACCGTACTGCCACGGTAGGCCTTCCCCCGCATCCGGCCCTTTTGCACTTTCCGAAATTTCACCTTTTTAGGGGATAACATCATCAGACGCCATCAACAGTCATGCGCGAAGCGACACGACGGCATGATTCCTTTGGTTCAACATATCTACGGCAAGCTCAAAGACGCTTCTTCCGTCACAGCAGACAGCAACTTGGCGTCGCCCTTGTAAATCCACGCCTTCACGCCAATGATGCCCATGGTCGTGTGGGCCTCCGCAAAGCCATAATCCACATCAGCCCTGAGCGTATGAAGCGGCACCCGGCCTTCCCGATACCATTCCGTTCTGGCAATTTCGTTGCCGCCCAACCGTCCCGCACAAGACACCCGTATGCCTTGAGCACCCAACCGAAGAGCGGACGCCACGCTTCGTTTCATGGCACGACGAAATGAGACACGTTTTTCTAATTGCAGGGCAATATTTTCAGCCACTAATTGCGCTTCCAGTTCAGGTTTCTTGATTTCCTTGATGGTCACATAGGCTTCCCGACCGTATCGTTGCTCCAGCATGGCCTTTAACTTGTCAACCTCCGCGCCCTTTCTTCCAATGATAATGCCGGGCCGGGCCGTATGAATGATCACTTTCATCTGATTCCCGGAACGCTCAATTTCTATGCGTGCAATACCCGCGTGAAATAAGCGACGTTTGACCGTTCCACGAATTTCAACGTCTTCGTGCAATAACTTGACGTAATCTTTCTTGGCATACCATCGAGAATTCCAAGACTTGGTATAGCCAAGCCGAAAACCGTATGGATGTGTTTTGTGCCCCATAATCCGGCTTCCCTCACTACACGAATACAATCGGTTCGCCCATCCGCTCTCTACTCTCTAGACATGCTTCCCTGTAGGCGAAACCACAATAGTCACATGACTGGTTCGCTTTTTAATGGGATTCGCCCTGCCCATGGCCCTGGCCTGAAATCGTTTTAAAACCGGACCGCCGTTCACATAGGCTCTTGAGATTTTCAACGATTCCGGATCGCCCAACTCCTGTTGCCCCGCATTCGCCACGGCGGAATTCAACACCTTTGCCACGACCAGAGCAGCGGCTCTCGACATGTACTTGAGCACCGTTAACGCCCCGGGCACATCGCGCCCGCGAATGACATCAACCACCATCCGCATTTTCTGCGGGGACATTCTGACATATCGCAAGACGGCTTTGGCTTCGGCTTCGGCCACGGTGTTGCTTTCTTCCTGGTCTTTTGACCTACTTCAACGGAACGGCTTTTTCAGATTTGGCCGCCCCATGACCTTTAAAAAATCTGGTGGGAGCAAACTCTCCCAGCTTATGTCCGACCATGTTTTCAGTCACGTAGACCGGAATAAATTTTTTCCCGTTATGCACCGCAAACGTGCGGCCAATCATTTCAGGAATCACGGTTGAGCGACGCGACCAGGTTTTGATTAATTTCGAGTCAATATCCGAATTCAGCTTTGCCATGAGGTGCGTATCTACAAATGGACCTTTGCGAACTGAACGAGGCATTGCTGGCTTCCGTTTTCCTTATTTAGTCCGACGAGAAATAATGAAACGCGATGACGTTTTTTTCTTCTTTCGAGTCTTAAACCCTTTAGTGGGCATACCCCATGGCGACACGGGATGCGGATTCCCTTGTCCGGACTTTCCCTCTCCACCACCATGCGGATGATCAACCGGATTCATCGCGTTCCCTCGAACGTGCGGTCGCCAACCCATCGCCCGGGAACGACCGGCTTTCCCCACAACGACGTTTTCGTGCTCAACATGTCCCACTTGTCCCACCGTCGCCATGCATGTTCCCAGAATCCGACGCATTTCGCCGGAAACCAAGCGAACCTGAACATACTGCCCATCCCGACCCATCACCTGACACGCCGCGCCGGCACTCCGCGCTAATTGGGCGCCCTTTCCGGGTTTGAGTTCAATATTGTGAATGGTCGTGCCAAGCGGCATCAAGGCCAACGGCCGGGCATTGCCGGGACGAATATCCGAGTCGGGACCGGCCTGAACGACATCCCCGACCGACAATCCAACGGGAGCCAGAATATACCGCTTTTCCCCGTCGGCATACGCAATTAACGCAAGACGGGACGAGCGATTGGGATCATATTCCACCCCGATGACTTTTCCGGGCACCCCCGTTTTATCTCTTCTGAAATCAACGACTCGATAGAGACGTTTATGCCCACCGCCGCGAAACCGACTGGTCACGCGCCCGGCATTATTCCGACCTCCGGAACGGGGCGAGGGAACGGTCAAACTTTTTTCAGGCCGCGCTTTCGACAA
Source organism: Nitrospirales bacterium (assembly GCA_965207175.1). Lineage (GTDB taxonomy): Bacteria > Nitrospirota > Nitrospiria > Nitrospirales > UBA8639 > Bin75. Next base: position 66,562 of record OZ242269.1, on the reverse strand, counting down.
GCCCTCACCCGTCATGCCCGTCATGCCACGCCGCCCAGGCGTCGTCGGCCGATACGGTTTATTTGGCATCGCGCACGCACTCCTTCTTCGTTCGCGTGATCGCGCGCAAACGATGCACGGCCACACATGACTGATTACGCGCTTTCATACAACTCCAGCTTTTCTCCCTCATGAAGCGTCACGATCGCCTTTTTCCAATCCGGTCGCTTTCCAAGAAACTTGCCTTGACGTTTCGGCTTTCCCTTGACCGTCATGATATTCACGGATTTCACCTTCACTTTGAGCGCCGTCTCCACCGCCCGACGAACCTCAATGCGATTCACGTGACTTCTCACCACAAAGGCCACGCGGTTGGCATGTTCTTGCAACCCCGTGACTTTTTCGGTCAACAACGGTTTGACCAGGATGTCAAACGGGTCACGAGTCACGACCATAACTCCTGGACGGTTGGCAACACATCTTTCACTACCACAAGCGTCTCATATCGAAGCACGTCGTACACCGTCATGGCTTGTGGCGATACCGTTTTCACGTGAGGCAGATTCCGCGTCGCGCGCAAGACGGCGCGATGATCTTGCCCCACCACCACCAGTATCGTGCCACGCAATCCCAGCTGACTGAACACCTTTGCCGCCAATCTGGTTTTGGGTTCCGGAAGTGACAAATCGGACAGAATCACAATTTCACCGGCTGTCTTCTTTGAAGAGAGCGCGCTCTGCATGGCCTTTCGATACATTTTCTTGGGCAGGCTGGTCGTATAGCGCCGCGGTCGAGGCCCAAAGACCGTCCCCCCATGACGCCACAGCGGCGACCGAACCGAACCTGCTCGCGCCCGTCCCGTATGTTTTTGTTTCCACGGTTTTTTTCCCGTCCCGCTGACTTCGCTACGTCCCTTCGTGCTGGCGGAACCTTGCCGAAGTGACGCGCGCTGCATGACGACGGCGGAATGCACCAGCACGGCATGCGGCTCCACTCCAAACACGCCTTCACTGACGTCAACGGAGCCCACGGACTTTTTGGTTTGATCCACGACAGCCAGGGACGCCATGATGACTATTGCCCCCCCGACTTCCGGATAAAGACCAATCCGCCCACGGGACCGGGTACGGCTCCGGAGATGACGACCAGATTCTCTTCCGGTTGAATAGCCACAATGAGCAGCCCTTGCACCGTGATCCGTTTATTCCCCATCTGCCCGGGAAGCTTTTTATTCTTCATCACGCGAGAGGGGTACGAACTGCTTCCGACAGAACCGGGCGCACGATGAAACATGGAACCGTGACTGGCCGGCCCACCGCTAAAATTGTGCCGTTTCATGACACCCTGAAATCCTTTTCCCTTGGAGGTACCCTGCACATGCACCCGCTCCCCTTTTTCAAAAAGACTCGCGGTCACGGCATCGCCCACCTGACAATCCGACGATGCACCGCGAACCTCCCACAAATGCTTCAACAGCTTTCCCTGGCCGCCAGCACGAAGATGCCCCACTTGCGCCTTGGTGAGCTTCCGCTCCTGGACTTCCGTATAGCCAAGTTGCACGGCGTCATACCCATGTTGCTCTTGAGTCTTCACGGTCGTGACGTGGCAGGGACCGGCCTCAATCACCGTAACGGCATGAAGACGACGATGCTCATCATATATCTGCGTCATACCCAATTTCTTCCCCATTAATCCTGTCACCATAACTCATCCCCTACGCCAACATCCGATGAGACCGACACCTTACAACTTGATCTCCACATCCACGCCCGCCGCCAAATTTAATTTCATGAGCGCGTCCATGGTTTCCGGCGTGGGATCAAGAATGTCCAGCAGTCGTTTATGCGTCCGGATTTCAAACTGTTCGCGGGATTTCTTGTCCGCATGAGTGGATCGCTGAACCGTAAATTTTTCGATACGAGTGGGAAGCGGAACAGGCCCGGCCACCTGCGCGCCAGTCTGTTTCACGCTCTCCACAATTTCTCGCGCCGATTGATCGAGGACTCGATAATCAAATCCCTTTAATCGGAGACGAATACGTTGATCCATACTCACAGCTACCAGGCTCCTCCTCTAGGCGAGAATATCGGTCACCACACCGGCACCGACGGTCCGCCCACCTTCTCGTACCGCAAACCGCAGGCCCTGTTCCATCGCAATCGGCGCAATCAACTCTCCCGTGAAGGTTGTATTGTCCCCCGGCATCACCATCTCAACCCCGGCATCCAGTTGCACCACCCCCGTCACGTCCGTCGTCCGACAGTAAAACTGCGGCCGGTACCCGTTGAAAAAGGGCGTGTGCCGGCCCCCTTCTTCTTTCGTCAAAACATACACTTCCGCTTTGAATTTCGTATGCGGCGTGATGCTCTTCGGCTTCGCCAGCACCATCCCCCGCTCCACGTCTTCTTTTTTCGTGCCCCGCAGTAACGCCCCGATGTTATCGCCCGCTTGCCCTTCGTCCAGCACTTTCCGAAACATCTCAACGCCGGTGACGACGGTCTGCTGGGTCGCCCCCAACCCCACAATCTCCACCTCATCGCCCACTTTGACTTGCCCCCGCTCCACCCGACCGGTGACAACGGTCCCCCGCCCACTGATGGTAAACACGTCTTCAATCGGCATCAGAAACGGCTTGGTCATCGCCCGCTCCGGCGTCGGAATGTAGGTGTCGACCGCTTCCAAAAGCCGCATGATGGACGGGACGCCCAGCGGACTCTCGTCGCCTTCCAGCGCTTTGGTCGCCGAACCCACCACGATGGGAATCTCGTCGCCCGGATATTGATACTTGGTGAGCAACTCCCGAACTTCTAACTCCACAAGCTCCAATAATTCCGGGTCTTCCACTTTGTCGCCTTTGTTCAAAAAGACCACCATGGAGGGGACGCCCACTTGCCGGGCTAACAGAATATGCTCCCGGGTCTGCGGCATGGGCCCATCCGAGGCGGACACCACGAGAATGGCCCCGTCCATCTGGGCCGCCCCGGTAATCATGTTCTTGACGTAGTCGGCATGCCCCGGACAATCCACGTGCGCGTAGTGCCGATTCACGGTTTCGTATTCCACGTGCGCAATGGCAATGGTCACAATCTTGGTCGGATCCCGGCGCCCCTGCGACGCACTCGCCTTGGCTACGTCGTCATACGTGACGTACGTCGCCATCCCTTGCTGCCCCATCACTTTCGTTAACGCCGATGTCAGCGTCGTCTTCCCATGATCCACATGCCCAATCGTCCCGACATTGACGTGCGGCTTCTTCCGATTAAATTTCGCCTTCCCCATCTAGCCCTCCCCGTTCAAATGCTTTGCGACTCATATGAAAAGGCAACGATGGCCTTCATGTCACGTGCCTGTTGCTTCGGAACCGCCACATTATTCTCCACGTTGTTTCGCAATAATCTGCTCCGCCAGTTGCTTGGGAACCGGCTCGTATTGATTAAATTCCATGGAATACGTTGCACGCCCCTGCGTCTTCGACCGCAGGCCCGTGGCATACCCGAACATTTCGCCAAGGGGAACCATGGCCTCGATCTCCTGCGATGCAGATCTGGCTTTGATGCCCTGGACTTTCCCCCGTCGCGAATTGAGATCCCCAATCACATCACCCATGAAGTCCTGCGGCACAAGCACTTCCACTTTCATGACGGGCTCAAGCAGAATCGGGCTGGCTTTTTTACAGGCACTCTCAAAGGCCATTGACCCGGCGATTTTAAAGGCCATTTCGCTTGAGTCCACCTCATGAAAGGAGCCGTCGAGCAATGTGACTCGAATATCCCGCATCGCATACCCGGCCATTACGCCCGACTCCATTCGCCCCCTGACGCCTTTTTCCACAGCCGGAATATACTCGCGCGGAATCGAGCCTCCCACAATCTTGCTCACAAATTCCAGACCCGTGCCGGGCTCGGAAGGCTCAACCCGTAACTCCACGTGCCCATACTGTCCACGCCCGCCGGATTGCTTGATATATTTCCCTTCGGCCTCAGCCTTCTTGCGAATCGTTTCGCGATAGGCGACCTCGGGCTTTCCCACGTTCGCCTGAACCTTAAATTCCCTGACCAGGCGATCAACGATAATTTCCAGATGCAATTCGCCCATGCCAGAAATGATCGTTTGACCGGTCTCCTCATCGTTTCGCACATGAAAGGAAGGATCTTCCTGGGTCAATTTATCCAACGAAAAACCGAGCTTCTCCAAATCCTGTTTGGTCTTTGGTTCCACGGCCATGGAAATCACAGGCTCCGGAAACTTAATCACCTCCAGCAGGATTTGATTCTTCTCATCAACCAAACTGTCACCGGTTCTCGCGCCCTTCATGCCGACCGCAGCCGCGATATCACCCGAATAGACGACATCAATATCTTCGCGCTTGTTCGCGTGCATTTTGAGGAGACGCCCGATCCGTTCCCGCTTTTCCTGCGTGACATTGTAGATATACGATCCCGTTTTCAATGTCCCGGAATAAACACGGAAATACGTGAGCTGACCGGCAAAGGGATCGGTCATGATCTTAAAGGCCAAAGCCGAAAAAGGCTCTTCATCACCAGCCTTGCGGATCATGGCATTGCCGCTTGCCGGATCCACCCCTTGCACTTCCGGCACATCCAGCGGCGACGGCAGAAAATCCACCACGGCGTCCAGTAAGGGCTGCACACCTTTATTTTTAAAAGCCGATCCACAGAAGATCGGCGTAATTTTCATTTGCGTGGTCCCGACGCGCAACGCGCGCTTGATTTCGTCTGACTGCGGGGGGTCGCCATTCAGATAGTGTTCGAGGAGAAGCTCGTCAAATTCGGCGACGGCTTCCAGTAGCTTGTCGCGATACGTTTGCGCCATGGGCAGGAGGTCGGGCTCAATGTCCTCGACCGAAAAACTCGCTCCCAACGCTTCATCATCAAAGACATATGATTTCATCGAGATCAGATCAATGACGCCCCGAAAATCCGCCTCTTTGCCAATAGGCAATTGCACAGCAACCGGCGTGGCCCCCAACCGGTCCGCAATGCTCTGCATGCTACCCGTAAAATCAGCGCCCAACCGATCCATTTTATTCAGAAAGGCAATGCGGGGCACGCGATATTTATCGGCCTGACGCCACACGGTTTCTGATTGCGGTTCGACCCCCTGCACCGAATCAAACACGGCGACCGCTCCGTCCAGCACGCGCAGGGACCGCTCGACCTCAACCGTGAAATCCACGTGCCCAGGCGTATCAATGATATTAATGCGGTGGTTTTTCCAGAAACAGGTCGTCGCCGCAGATGTAATGGTAATCCCCCGCTCCCGCTCCTGATCCATCCAATCCATTTGAGTCGCACCTTCATGCACCTCACCCATGCGGTGAGAGACGCCGGTGTAAAACAGAATGCGCTCGGTCGTCGTCGTTTTCCCGGCATCAATATGGGCCATGATGCCGATATTCCGAGTCTGCTCTAGTGGATATTCTCTCAACTTCGTTCCTTTTCACACAAAAACGCCGCAACGACCCCCCGCTCAATCCACCGACAGATTGAGCAACCCGTACACCGGCATCTGGAGGTGATGCGACTACAACAAGAAGAAGAAACCGTTACCAACGGTAATGCGCAAACGCACGATTTGCCTCAGCCATTCTGTGCGTCTCATCTCGTTTCTTGACCGCAGACCCCGTATTATTCGCCGCATCAAGCAACTCGGCGGCAAGCTTTTCCTGCATGCTTTTCCCTGTGCGCGACTGGGCACTGTGCTTCATCCATCGAAAAGCCAACGCCACCTGTCTCACGGACCGGACTTCAACAGGAACCTGGTACGACGCACCACCCACTCGTCTGGATTTCACTTCCACCGATGGCTTGACGTTGCCAAGGGCTGAATGAAAGATCTGCAAAGGATCACTGCCGGTTTTACTGTGAATCATGTCAAACGCTTCGTAGCACACGCGCTGGGCCGTGTTCTTTTTGCCTTTTGTCATCAGAATATTAATAAACTTTGCCACCAGTTGATCCCGATATTTGGAATCGGCCACGGGCGTTCGTATGACGGCATGTTTCCCACGCGACATCGTTCTTAATCCCGCTCGTGTACCATAACAATCACAACGTGTTATTTCGGCCGACTGGCCCCGTACTTTGACCGACTCTGTTTTCTGTTGGCCACGCCAACGGCGTCAAGGGCTCCCCGGATCAAATGATACCGCACGCCAGGCAAGTCCTTCACTCGACCGCCACGCACCAGCACAATGGAATGTTCCTGTAAATTATGACCCATGCCCGGGATATACGTTGTCACTTCAACGCCCGTGGTCAACCGTACGCGGGCAACTTTACGCAACGCCGAGTTCGGTTTTTTCGGGGTCGTGGTGTACACGCGCAAACACACCCCACGCCGTTGCGGACAGCGGTTGAGAGCCGGACTTTTACTTTTGGCTTTGGGCGCTTTTCGCCCTTTTCTTACGAGCTGATTGACTGTTGGCATATTTCAATTCTTCCCGGCAGGTCTCTGTTGAGAAACAATCCTCAGGTCAAGAGACTGATTCTACTGACCCAGATCTGATGCTGTCAAGGTCGCCACCCTGCTTCGCCCCCATTCATGCCGTGGATGGCACCTGCAGTGTCTGGCCCTGCACCACCTCTCCTTCATCGGCCCCCTCATCACCCGGTCCCGACTCGGGCAATGCTTTGCTAGCCATTGGCACAAAGGTATCACGGTAGCGGGAAAAGCCGGTACCGGCCGGTATCAGACGTCCCACAATGACATTTTCCTTGAGCCCTCTCAAATGATCAACCTTCCCATTGATGGCCGCCTCGGTGAGTACCCGCGTCGTTTCCTGGAAGGACGCTCCCGAAATAAAGCTGTCCGTACTGAGTGATGCTTTGGTGATACCCAACAACATCGTCTTGCCAGTCGCGCGCTTCCCGTCTTCGGCCTGAACCCGCTGATTTTCATCTTCGAACTCAAATCTTCCAATCCGGGCTCCAGGTAAAAAGTTGGTGTCTCCTGGATCTTCAATGTGGATCTTTTTCAACATCTGCCTCGCGATAATCTCAATATGCTTGTCGTTAATGGACACCCCCTGCAACCGATACACTTCCTGCACCTGATTGACCAGGTATCGCTGGAGTTCCCTGGGGCCCAACACATTCAGAATGTCATGGGGGTTGGCCGAGCCATCCATTAAACGCTCACCGGCTCCCACCCAGTCCCCTTCCTGGACGTTGATATGTTTACCACGGACAATGTTGTACATTTTTCTGTACCCGTTTTCCACCCTGTACCGGTGCACGAGTTCATCCATGGAGACTTTTTTCAACTCGACTGCCAGCGATTCGGACGTGAGACCCGTGGCATCCTGGTCTCCCATCTTGTTATCAACGATGACCTGCCGTTTCCCTTTTTCGACCTTGCCAAGCGGCTTGAGCGGAAAGGACACCTCGCCGTTAATTTCACTAATGACCGCCTCTTCTTTGGGTTTTCTCGCCTCAAACAACTCCGCCACCCGTGGCAAGCCACCTGTAATATCTTTGGTCTTCGTGGTTTCTCGTGGGATTTTCGCCAACACGTCCCCGGGATGCACCGTGCCGCCCTTTTCCACTTCAATATGCGCACCCACAGGAATGATGTAGCGAGCCGGCGCACCGGAAACCGGCAATTTCACGGTCTTGTTATCGGCATCCTTGATAGACACTCTTGGACGCAGCGTGGTGCCGGCCTGTTCAATAATAACCTTGCGCGAAAGGCCGGTGATTTCATCCACCTCTTCTTTCATCGTGACACCTTGCGCAATGTCGCCATAGGCGATGACCCCACCCACTTCGGTCAAAATGGTCAACGAATAGGGATCCCATTCCACGAGTTTCTGCCCAACCGTGACGTCCGTACCATCTTTCACTTTAATTTTCGCTCCATAGACCACCGCATATTTTTCCCGCTCTCGCCCGGAATCGTCATAGACGGCAATCTTCGCGTTGCGATTCATCACCACCCATTCGCCATGATTGTTCTTGACCGCCATCCGGCTGTTGTGCACATCGACATTTTTCTTGGCGTCAAAGTTCAGGTACTTCAGCACCCCGTCATGCCGGGACTCAACCACGCTTTGTTCCACCACTTTGCTGGCCGTCCCGCCGATATGGAAGGTCCGCATGGTTAACTGCGTCCCGGGTTCGCCGATGGATTGCGCCGCAATCACCCCGACGGGCTCACCCAGTTCGACCAACTTTCCTCTGGCCAAATCCCGGCCATAGCACTTCACGCACACCCCCCAACGCGCCTGACAGGTCAGCGTCGAACGGATGCGGACATGGTCAATGCCCGCTTCATCCACCGCCTTGACGCGCGTCTCATCCAACTCGTCGTTGGCGGACACCACCACGGTATGATTCACCGGATCAAGAATGTCGTCGGCCGCGATACGACCCAAAATCCGTTCTTCAATGGGCTGAATCACTTCTCCGCCTTCGACCAATGCCGACACATCAATCCCGTCCGCCGTCTGACAATCGTCTATGCTGACAATGACGTCCTGTGCAATATCCACCAGTCGTCTCGTGAGGTACCCGGAATTCGCGGTTTTCAGCGCCGTGTCCGCCAATCCCTTGCGCGCGCCATGGGTCGAGATGAAATACTGGAGGACCGTCAGGCCTTCACGGAAGTTTGCCGTGATGGGCGTTTCAATAATTTCACCGGATGGCTTTGCCATCAATCCCCGCATGCCGCCCAACTGCCGAATCTGCTGCGAACTCCCTCTGGCTCCGGAATCGGCCATCATAAAGATGGGATTCAGGGTATCCTGCGGTCCCTGACCGCCGCCAGCTTGAATTTCTTTCATCATCTCATTGGCGATCCGTTCACTCACATGTGCCCAGATATCAATGACCTTGTTGTAGCGCTCACCGTCCGTGATCAGCCCCTCGCTATATTGCTGCTCCACCTCGGACACGTCCTTATACGCACGCCCCAGCAAGGCTTCTTTTTGGGTCGGAATATGCATATTGTCAATACAGATGGAAACGCCGGCCTTGGTGGCATAGTAAAATCCCAGTTCTTTCAGCTTATCAAGCATCGTGACGGTGTCGTGCAGGCCGGCTTCCCGATAGACCACGTCGAGTAGCTTGGTCATTTCTTTTTTGGTCATGACCCGATTGGCGTGCGAGAAGTTGAGGGACCCCGGAAGAATTTCGCCAAACAACACCCGACCAACCGTCGTGTCCGTTAAGACCCCGTCAATGCGCACGCGGACTTTGGCCTGTTCATCCAGATGACCCGCGTCATAGGCGATGCGCACTTCCTCCGGAGAGCAGAGAATTTTCCCTTCCCCCATGGCGCCCGTTCGTTCCTGCGTCAACCAGTAACACCCCAGAACCATATCTTGAGAAGGAATCGCGATCGGCCGACCATTCGCCGGCGATAGCACGTTATTGATGGACATCATCAGGACCCGAGCTTCGATCTGCGCTTCGACAGAGAGTGGGACATGCACCGCCATCTGGTCGCCGTCAAAATCCGCGTTAAACGCCGCGCAGACCAGGGGATGCAGACGAATGGCTTTGCCTTCGATCAGCACGGGATCAAACGCCTGCATCCCCAGGCGATGCAGCGTTGGCGCACGATTCAGAATCACCGGGTGTTCCCGAATCACTTCGTCCAGCACATCCCAGACTTCGGGACGCTCTTTTTCCACAAGGCGCTTCGCGCTTTTAATGGTGGTCGCCGCTCCGCGTGTTTCCAGCTTATGGAAGATAAACGGCTTGAAAAGCTCCAACGCCATTTTCTTGGGCAACCCGCATTGATTCAATTGCAGTTCGGGACCCACCACAATCACCGAACGACCTGAATAGTCCACCCGTTTCCCCAGAAGATTTTGACGGAACCGGCCTTGCTTGCCTTTGAGCATATCACTGAGGGACTTCAACGGTCGCTTATTCGCTCCGCGAATGGTCCGCCCCCTTCGACCATTGTCAAAGAGCGCGTCCACGGCTTCCTGCAACATGCGCATTTCGTTGCGAATAATCACGCCGGGCGCCTTGAGCTCCACCAATCGTTTCAACCGGTTATTACGATTGATCACCCGACGATAGAGATCATTCAAATCCGACGTGGCAAACCGCCCGCCATCCAACGGCACAAGCGGCCTCAGTTCAGGCGGAAGCACCGGAATGACGTCCAGAATCATCCATTCCGGTTTGTTGCCTGACTTATAAAAGGCCTCGATCACTTCCAGGCGCTTGGTGATCTTTTTGCTCATGGCCACCGACGTTGTGGCCTGCACCTTGCCATGGCGGTCCTCCCACAGGGCTTCAATATCAACCTGTTTCAGCAATTCACGAATGGCTTCCGCCCCAATGCCAACCCGAAACGACTGCGGACCGTATTCATTCACGCATTCACGGTATTTTTCTTCCGCGAGCAGTTCCCGCTTTTTGAGCGAAGTGTCCATGGGGTCCAGCACCACGTACCGCTCAAAATAGAGCACCCTTTCCAATTCCTTGAGGCTCATGCCCAGCAGAATCCCAATTCGGCTCGGCACCCCCTTGAGAAACCAGATATGGGCGACAGGTGCGACCAATTCAATGTGCCCCATCCGCTCCCGACGCACCTTGGATTGAATGACCTCAACCCCGCATTTATCGCACACAATCCCGCGGTGTTTCATCCGCTTGTATTTTCCGCAATTGCATTCCCAATCCTTGGTCGGACCGAAAATCTTCGCGCAGAATAACCCGTCTTTTTCCGGCTTGAACGACCGATAATTAATGGTTTCCGGTTTTTTGACTTCCCCATACGACCACGATCGAATTTTCTCCTGTGACGCAATGCGAATACACATGGCGTCAAAGGAGACGGCCTCACGCGGCTTGTCAAACAGCGCATAGATGCTTTCCAAGACACTACCCCCTTTTTAGGAACTTACACACACTCGCGAGAGTCAATCGTCAGCGAAGGCGTTACTCGGCCGCTTTCATCAACTCAACGTCCAACCCCAAGCTCTGCAACTCTTTCACCAACACGTTAAACGACTCGGGCAAACCCGGTTCCAGGAAATTTTCGCCCTTCACGATCGCCTCATACATTCTCGACCGTCCGGGCACGTCATCCGACTTGACGGTTAAAAACTCCTGCAGGGTGGAGGCCGCTCCATAGGCCTGGAGAGCCCAGACCTCCATTTCGCCCAAACGCTGACCGCCGAACTGGGCTTTGCCACCCAGTGGCTGCTGCGTGACCAGTGAATACGGGCCAATGGATCTGGCATGGATCTTGTCGTCAACCAGGTGGTGCAACTTCATCATATACACGTAGCCAACCGTCACCGGACTTTTAAACGGCTCACCGGTGCGCCCGTCGCACACAATGGATTGTCCGTTCTCCGGCAAGCCTGCTTTCTTCAATAAGGCTTTAATCTCCGTCTCCGTCGCCCCATCAAACACGGGACTGGCGACATAGATGCCCAACGCCTTGACGGCCCATCCCAAATGGGTTTCCAAAATTTGCCCCACGTTCATCCGTGACGGCACGCCAAGAGGATTGAGCACAATCTCAATGGGCGTACCGTCAGGCAAATAGGGCATATCTTCTTCGGGAAGAATTCTCGACACAACGCCCTTGTTCCCATGACGTCCCGCCATCTTGTCCCCGACGGCAATTTTCCGCTTAATGGCGAGATAGACTTTCACCAGTTTAATGACGCCCGGTGGCAACTCGTCACCGCGACGCAACCGCCCGACCTTTTCGTCGTAGAAGGTTTGCAGACTCTCAATGTGATCCTTGGCCACGCGTTCAATCTCTTCGAGTTTTTTTTGCTCTTCCGCGTCGGCCAGCATCACGCGCCGCAGATCATCGTCGGGCAGTTTCTTCAACACATCCGAGGTGATGGTTCCTTTTTTCTTCAACAGCACTTCCCCGCCTTCAGGATCCATCAGATCACGGCCCACCACTTGATTGAGCAGCAATGTCCCGATTTTCTTATTACGCTCTTCCTCAATAAGGCGAAGCTCATCCTGATAATTCCGCTCAATAGTCACACGATCCTGGGATTCAATATTTTTCGACCGTTCATCCTTATCAACCCCTTTTCGGGAGAAAATTTTTACGTCCACCACCACCCCTTCAATGCCCGGAGGGACCTGCAGGGACGTATCTTTGACATCACCGGCTTTTTCTCCAAAGATCGCGCGCAACAATTTCTCTTCAGGCGTCAATTGGGTTTCACCCTTGGGGGTCACTTTGCCCACCAGGATGTCTCCGGCCTTCACCTCGGCACCAATGCGAATGATGCCGCTTTCATCAAGGTTGCGAAGGGCCTCTTCACCCAGATTGGGAATATCTCGGGTAATCTCCTCCTTGCCTAATTTCGTATCACGGGATTCAACCTCAAACTCTTCAATGTGGATGGACGTAAAGGTGTCTTCACGAACCAGTCGCTCGCTCAGCAAAATCGCATCTTCGAAATTGTACCCCCCCCATGGCATAAAACCGACCAGGATGTTTTTGCCCAATGCCAACTCCCCACGATCAATGCCCGGGCCATCCGCCAACACCTGCCCTTTCTTCACCATCTGTCCAACTCGCACAATGGGCGTCTGGGTCACGCACGTATTTTGATTGGTTCGTTGAAACTTCACCAGGTCATAGGTATCCCAGAATCGTCCGGTTTCCTTTTTGCCATGTTCCCGTTTGCCCTGCTCGGTGCGGATCACAATCCGTCGGGCATCCACACTTTCCACGATCCCATCGCACCGGGCCTGTTCAACATACCCGGAATCGCGCGCGACCACCGCTTCCATGCCGGTGCCGACCAATGGCGCCTCGCTCTGGAGGATCGGCACAGCCTGACGCTGCATATTCGACCCCATCAACGCACGGTTGGCGTCGTCATGCTCAAGAAAGGGGATCAACGCCGTGGCCACACTGACAACCTGTTTCGGAGAAACATCCAGGTAATCAACCCGATCCGGCGTCGTGCTGATAAACTCTCCGGCAGATCGTGCCGTCACGGACTTGGAGATCAAACGACCGGTGGCATCCACTTGAGAATTCGCCTGGGCAATGATGTATCGTTCGCCTTCCAGCGGAGAAAGAAACTCGATGTCATCCACCACGCGGCCATTCCGGACTTTGCGAAAGGGGGCTTCAATAAACCCAAATTCGTTAATGCGCGCATACGTGGCCAGCGAGGTAATCAGCCCGATATTCGGCCCTTCAGGGGTTTCGATCGGACAGATGCGGCTGTAGTGGGAGGGATGCACATCACGGACTTCAAAGCCCGCACGCTCACGGGTGAGCCCACCGGGTCCCAGCGCGGACAGTCTCCGCTTATGCGTGATTTCCGCCAAGGGGTTCGTTTGATCCATAAACTGCGACAACTGACTGCCGGCAAAAAACTCTTTAATGGCGGCGACAATGGGTTTGGCGTTCAGCAAATCGTGCGGCAGAACCGTCTCCATATCGAGTAAATTCATCCGCTCCTTAATGCTGCGCTCCATACGGGCCAACCCCACGCGAATCTGATTCTCGAGTAATTCTCCAACGGTCCGCACACGACGATTGCCCAAATGGTCAATGTCATCCACGCCGCCTTTGCCCATTTTTAAGTCCACCAGGGTGCGGACGACTTCCACCACGTCTTGCGACGTCAACACGCGCTTTTCATGGCGATGATCCAATGAAAAACGGCTGTTGATTTTCAGCCGTCCGACCGGAGACAAATCGTACCGCTTGGGATCCAAAAACAGGTTTTCAAACAACAGCCTGGCCGAATCCACGGACGGCATTTCTCCGGGCCGAAGGCGTTTATAAATTTCCACCCATGCTTCCTTTGGAGAATTCGTCCGTTCAGCATCCAGCGTGTCTAAAATAACGGGGGTGACGCCACCGCCCAGATACGTCACCTTGAAACTCTTGTGTTTGATTTTTGCAAGATTTTCAACCATGGACGTGGTCATCAACCGTTGATTTTTCCCCACCAGCACCTCTCCGCTTTCCGGGTCACGGATTTCCGTCAAGACCGCGCATCCCACCAGCGTTTCAGGCTTCACGGGCATCTCCTTCACGCCGGTAGCCAGAATTTTTGCGATGATCGCTTTGGTGAGCTTCGCCCCTTCCCGCACAATCGTGGCCTTCCCGCCCTTCTCAAGGACTTCGACGGACGCGCGCAAACCGTTGTGCAGATCGGCATCCAGCTTCCGCATCAGCTTTCCATCCGAAACCCGAATTTCCTCAATGGCATAATAGGTTTTCAGAATGTCATCCGTGGACAAACCAAACGCCTTCAACAGAATCATCGCGGGCATTTTTCGACGACGATCAATACGGACATACAACACGTCACGAGCATCAAATTCGAAATCCAGCCATGATCCGCGATAGGGAATGATGCGCGCGGAAAACAACACTTTCCCGCTGGAATGAGTGCGCCCTTTGTCATGACTGAACGACGCACCAGGTGAGCGGTGCAACTGACTCACCACCACGCGCTCCGTGCCGTTCACAATAAACGTCCCCCGATCCGTCATCAGCGGCAGCTCGCCGACATAGACTTCCTGCTCTCGCACGTCGAGTACCTTCTTGGTCTTCGCGCCTTTTTCCTGCGCATCAAACACCACCAGTCGGATGCGCAGTTTGAGCGGAGCGGCAAACGTCATACCCTGTTCCAGGCATTCCCGCGTGTCGTATTTGGGTGTTCCCAGCGAATAACTGGAAAACTCAAGAATGGCGGAACTGTTGAAATCTGTAATCGGAAAGACGCTCATGAGCGCGGCCTGCAGACCCCTGTCCGCGCGACGCTCGGCGTTGGTCTCCTTTTGCAGAAAAACCTCGTATGAACGTTTTTGAATTTCGACGAGGTCGGGAATGTCAATCGTCGACTGAATTTTCGAAAAATCAGTACGCGTGATAATTCCCGGCAATGGAGGCTGAGACATATTCGGCTCCTTACGCAACTAATCCTGGGAGACAACCCGCCCGTGGGCGAACAAGGAAACGAGACCGTGGCACGACCCGCGTTACTTGACTTCGACGACGGCTCCCACGTCCGTGAGCTTTTTCTTAATCGTTTCCACCTCGTCTTTGGCGGCACCCTCTTTGACCGGCTTCGGAGCGCCTTCCACTAAATCTTTGGCCTCCTTTAACCCCAACCCGGTGATTTCACGAACCACTTTAATGACCTGGATCTTCTTGTCAGGCGGCGCACTGACCAACACCACGTCAAAAGCGTCTTTTTCTTCCGGAGCCTCGGCCTGCGCCCCGGCGGTCGGCGCTGCGGCCATCATCGGCACCGCCGCGGTCACGCCAAATTTTTCTTCGAATCCTTTCACCAATTCAGACAATTCCAGCACGGTCATGTTTTCAACAGCCCCCAAAATGTCATCTTTTGAGAACTTCGCTCCTGTGGCAGCCATGTCTCCTTCTCCTTTCTTTTTTGCTTGTATCGCAACCAGCACAGCCAGAAAATCGCGTATCACAGCTTGAAGCACGCCAACGAATCCCTGAAGGGGGCCTTGCATGGCCGACAACAAAATCGACAGCAGCACCTCTTTGGAAGGCAACGCTGCCGCGGCGATCAATTGCGCAGGATCAAGCGTTTTGCCTTCCAGTATTCCGCCCCGCCAGATAATGCGTTCATCGCATTTTTCGTTCCGGATAAAATCCCGCAGCAGCTTGGCAGGAAGAATCGGATCGTCATAGCCGATCACCACGGCGATTTGTCCCTTGAACAACGACGCGACGGGTCCCAACGAGGTCCCCTCGGCGGCCCGGACTGCCAGGGAATTCTTGACCACCTTCCATTCTGCCTGCACGCCGCGAAGTTGACGTCGTAGCGGAGTCACCTGATTCACCGGCATGCCCCCGCACTCCGTAATGACGACCAGCCTTGCCATGGCAAACTTCTCACGCAAATCGGAAACCGCCGCAGCCTTCTGCTCTTTTTTCATTCCCGGCTCCTTCTCGCACAACAGCTCATGAAACCATTAATCAAATTGTCGGGCAATGGACGCACATTCCAGAGGAATGCCGGGCCCCATGGTACTCGACATGGTCGCCCCCTTGAGATACTTCCCCTTACTTGAGGACGGCTTTGCCTTCACCACCGAACTAAAGACCGCCTGCGCATTTTCGGTAATTTGCGATCCGGTAAACGACACTTTGCCAATGGGGACATGGACAAGGCCTGCCTTGTCGACTTTATACTCGATCCGACCTCTCCGGATTTCCTCAATCGCCTTCCCCACGTCAAACGTCACGGTGCCCGATTTGGGGTTGGGCATCAGCCCTCGCGGCCCCAACACTTTTCCTAATTTGCCAACTAACGCCATCATGTCAGGCGTGGAGATCGCTTGATCAAAATCCAGCCATCCACCTTTAATTTTCTCCAACAAGTCATCAGCGCCCACGAAATCGGCACCCGCCTGACGGGCTTCCTGCTCTTTTTCCCCCCTGGCAAACACCACAATTTTGACTTGTTTCCCCGTGCCATGCGGCAAGACCGTCGTCCCGCGCACCATTTGGTCGGCCCGCTTGGGATCAACACCCAGTC
Source organism: Nitrospirales bacterium (assembly GCA_965207175.1). Classification (GTDB taxonomy): domain Bacteria; phylum Nitrospirota; class Nitrospiria; order Nitrospirales; family UBA8639; genus Bin75. Next base: position 50,079 of record OZ242269.1, on the reverse strand, counting down.
GAATGACCAAATCCACGGTCTCATCAAATTTGGCATACGCCGTCTGCTTCATTAATTCGCTCGCCTCCAGAAGGCCGTACAGGCTCGCCTCAACTTTTCCCATTGCGCTCTGTAATTGCTTTCCCACGACACTCACCCCTCTGTGCAACCCCGCCCAACCATGCTAGTCGGCAACGGTGATCCCCATGCTCCGCGCGGTGCCTTCAATAATCTGCATCGCGCCTTCAATATTCACCGCATTTAAATCTTCAAATTTCTGCCGGGAGATTTCCTGCAACTGCACACGGGAAATCTGGCCAACTTTATCCTTCTGCGGCACGCCGGAGCCCTTAATAATCCCCGCGGCCTTTTTCAAGAGGTCAGACGCCGGCGGGGTTCTGGTGATAAAGACAAAACTCCGGTCTTTATAGACGGTAATGACAACGGGAATGACGCTCCCTTCCTGCTTCTGCGTCTTCGCGTTAAACTGTTTGCAAAATTCCATGATGTTCAGGCCATGTTGACCCAATGCAGGACCCACAGGCGGCGCGGGATTCGCCTTCCCTGCCGGAATCTGCAATTTGATTTGTGTGACGACTTCCTTGGCCATGGCTCAATCCTTTTTCTTGTCAGACAATAAACAGCGGCGCGGCGTCAACGCTCATCAACGCGGCAACGACGGTTTCAACCGTCACAGGCAAGCCTATCCATGCTCAATCTGCGCAAACAACAATTCCACCGGAGTCGCACGACCCAGAATGCTGACCAGGACCTTGACCCGTTTATGTTCGTCGTCAACCTCGTCAATCACGCCATTAAACCCCATAAAGGGACCATCAACAATTCGCACATTATTGCCTTTTGCAAAAATCACCCGCTCCCGTGGCGCGGTCACCCCCGATTCGATTTGCTTCAGAAAAGAATCGGCTTCCTCCTGCGGCAGGGGCATGGGCTTTGTTGTCCCGCCCCCAATAAATCCCGTCACCTTGGGAGTCTCCTTGATCATGATCAACGTTTCATCTTTGAGAGGATTCTCCAACTCCACCAGCACGTACCCCGGGAAAAATTTTCGCTTGGACGCACGACGCTTGCCGTCTTTGATTTCGATGACGTCTTCCGTGGGGACCAGAACCTGCCCGAACTCTTTTTGAAGCCCCATTTGCATGGCGCGCTCCGCCAGAGAGGCCCGGACTCGACCCTCATAGCCCGCATAAGTGTGAATCACGTACCAGTTTTTGGCCATAAACCGTATCCGCAACGTGTCAAAGGATTTGCTTCACCAGCCACACTAACACGGAATCAACGAACGAGAGGTACAGCGACATAATGACACACAACACGACCACCACCGACGCCGAGCCAAGGGTTTCATCACGCGTCGGATAGGAAACCTTTTTCAATTCCCCTTTGACCTCGACGAGGAATTCCGAAATTTTCCACCACAATTTCTTCATCGCATTTGCCTTCGTATTCGACCGTTCGCTCGCGGAGTGGCAGGGGCACCAGGATTCGAACCCGGACCTTCGGTTTTGGAGACCGACATGCTAGCCGTTGACACTATGCCCCTGCATAGCTCGCATCAGGAGACATCCCTATTTCACTTCTTTGTGGGGGACATGCTTCCGGCAAAACCGGCAATACTTGCTCAATTCCAAACGATCCGGATCATTCTTTTTATTCTTCATCGTCGAATAATTCCGCCTCTTGCATTCTCCGCAGGCTAAAGAAATAATGGTGCGCATCACTCCTCCTCTAGGCGAGAATATCGGTCACCACACCGGCACCGACGGTCCGCCCACCTTCTCGTACCGCAAACCGCAGGCCCTGTTCCATCGCAATCGGCGCAATCAACTCCCCCGTGAAGGTTGTATTGTCCCCCGGCATCACCATCTCAACCCCGGCATCCAGTTGCACCACCCCCGTCACGTCCGTCGTCCGACAGTAAAACTGCGGCCGGTACCCGTTGAAAAAGGGCGTGTGCCGGCCCCCTTCTTCTTTCGTCAAAACATACACTTCCGCTTTGAATTTCGTATGCGGCGTGATGCTCTTCGGCTTCGCCAGCACCATCCCCCGCTCCACGTCTTCTTTTTTCGTGCCCCGCAGTAACGCCCCGATGTTATCGCCCGCTTGCCCTTCGTCCAGCACTTTCCGAAACATCTCAACGCCGGTGACGACGGTCTGCTGGGTCGCCCCCAACCCCACAATCTCCACCTCATCGCCCACTTTGACTTGCCCCCGCTCCACCCGACCGGTCACAACGGTCCCCCGCCCACTGATGGTAAACACGTCTTCAATCGGCATCAGAAACGGCTTGGTCATCGCCCGCTCCGGCGTCGGAATGTAGGTGTCGACCGCTTCCAAAAGCCGCATGATGGACGGGACGCCCAGCGGCCCCTCGTCGCCTTCCAGCGCTTTGGTCGCCGAACCCACCACGATGGGAATCTCGTCGCCCGGATATTGATACTTGGTGAGCAACTCCCGAACTTCTAACTCCACAAGCTCCAATAACTCCGGGTCTTCCACTTTGTCGCCTTTGTTCAAAAAGACCACCATGGAGGGAACGCCCACTTGCCGGGCTAACAGAATATGCTCCCGGGTCTGCGGCATGGGCCCATCCGAGGCGGACACCACGAGAATGGCCCCGTCCATCTGGGCCGCCCCGGTAATCATGTTCTTGACGTAGTCGGCATGCCCCGGACAATCCACGTGCGCGTAGTGCCGATTCACGGTTTCGTATTCCACATGCGCAATGGCAATGGTCACAATCTTGGTCGGATCCCGGCGCCCCTGCGACGCACTCGCCTTGGCTACGTCGTCATACGTGACGTACGTCGCCATCCCTTGCTGCCCCATCACTTTCGTTAACGCCGATGTCAGCGTCGTCTTCCCATGATCCACATGCCCAATCGTCCCCACGTTGACGTGCGGCTTCTTCCGATTAAATTTCGCCTTCCCCATCTGCTCCTCCCTGAAAATTTCGCTCTGGGGGAACCCCACGTTCCCGCACGAGACCACACCGTCAACAGGCCACCCTTGACAGAGATTTCAGCAACAGTACCATTGCGAGAATGGAGCCCACGACGCGGATCGAACGCGTGACCTCGTCCTTACCAAGGACGTGCTCTGCCAACTGAGCTACGTGGGCCTCGAGACGCGAAAGGGAACAACGTGAAACGCTGTGGACACCCACCTGATTGGCCTTGCACGTTTGCCACTTCACGCGTCACGTTCACATCCCTGCTTTCATGCTCAGCACACATGGAGCGGGCGACGGGATTTGAACCCGCGACAGCCAGCTTGGAAGGCTGGAACTCTACCATTGAGCTACGCCCGCCACGGTTTATCTCACCAACAGTTGCTCTCAAGCTTTTCTCACTTCTTGTATCAATCCTTTACGACGTCACAGGCTCTGTCGTGAAGTGTCTTCCGGTGATCCTGTGACGCGCTCAACCACGATTCCTATGGTGGGCAGGCAAGGATTCGAACCTTGGAAGCCGATGGCAGCAGATTTACAGTCTGCCCCCTTTGTCCACTCGGGTACCTGCCCCGTAAATCAACGTCATGTGCTGTGGCAGTTCTGTTCTCTCACTCACTACCACTACTCAAACTCGCGGGGCGAATGGAAAAACCTGCCTCACGCGTTGCCCCATGCCTTGGGCAAGCGCCACGCATCGTTCACAACAACAAACCTGACCCCCCTTGGTGGGGTGACGATTGCTGCGCTACTCGCAAGGGAGACCCTGCTCCTCCCCTCCCGCAACCAATATCAGAGACAACGCAACATGTCCGACAAGGAAAGACATTTGGCAAGACATCCGAAAATAGAATATCCTGCGCCAAGCTCATCTGCGAATTCCGTGACGGTGGCAGGAGCAACAACGCCTACGATGTCTGCGTAATATATGAATGTCTTAGAATGCTCCAATCGCCCGGCTCACGCCATCGGGGCGAAGAGAGCGAAAACATAAATACCGGCGAAAATTCCAGAAGAACACATCAGGATTTCGCGACGCCAACTTCTACAAACGGTTCATTATAAGCTCACTGGCAGACACCAGTCAAGGCTGGCATAGGGAGCGGGAAACTGTCCGACGGGAGGACGGGAGATTGGAGCGGGATCGAACGGATGACAAAAAATTTGTTTTTCGATGGCTTGTGCCATTTTTTGATTCTCCTGGTCGCGAGACAATGGGGGCGATGCCACCCTGAATCGTGGTTGGCAGGTCTAGCAACCCCCCTGGCATGGGCTCCCCTGCTGGACGCAGGCTTGCGGGTTTCAATGCTGAAAGGACTTCGTCCATGATTCGTCACATCACATGGGTGCTGACTGCTTGGGTGATCCTCGGTGGCAGTCCCCTGGTGCTCTCGGCCCCCTCCGGGCCTCCTGCCAGCCACCTGCCTGGCATGGCCACGGTTTTGACACCCCATGGATTCACGATTTATTGCGAAATAGCCAATACGCCTGCCGCAAGAAGCATAGGACTCATGTATCGAACACACATGGCGCCTGATCGAGGGATGCTGTTTCTGTTTCCCGAGGCGGACCATTGGACGTTCTGGATGAAAAACACCAAAATGCCTCTGGATATCTTATGGTTGGATCAGAACGGGAAGATTGTTCATCGTGCAGATCACGTCCCCATTTGCGAAAGGACCGACAACCTCTGTCCACGCTATCGGCCCAAAGCCGTGGCGACGCAGGTTCTGGAACTGCGCGCAGGGCAAGCCGCAGCGCTCAAACTCACTCCGGGCGCACAACTCACCATTGCGATGCCGAAATAAGGCATTCACGATTCCTGCCAACAACACACGCGTCTGGCTGAAATGACGCCGTCCACTTGTCCGATGGCTTTGAGCGTGCGCGCAAGGTGCAGGGTATTGGAAATTTGAATCACGAAGTCGAGGACGGCTTTTTGCGCTTCCCCGGTCGTAATTTCCGCGCGGCTGATATTGGCTTGTGACGCAGAAATAGCCGAGGACACGTTCGCCAGCATGCCGGGGCGATCAATCGTGGACACGCACACCTTGACCGCATGGTCGCCCGTCATCCGTGCATCCCATTCCACCTCGACCAGGCGATCCTTTTCATAGTCCATGGCCTCAAGGTTCGGACAGCCCCTCGCATGGATCGTCAGCCCACGCCCCCGCGTGATATAGCCCCGGATGGGATCGCCCGGCACCGGGTTGCAGCATTTTGCCAACTGCATCAGGACATCCCTGTCCCCCATCAGCCGCACGGCTTTGACGGCTATCTGCGATGTCGACGTCGCTGGCACCACGTCCACGACCTCGGCGACCGCAGAAGCCGAATCGTCCCCAGGCGACAGAACCCAATTGACCACTTGTCCCGCGGACAGACGTCCGTACCCCACCATCCGGATCATCTCATCCATGGATTCATAACCTCGCGCGCCAGCCATACAGGACAACTGATCGGATTCAAACGATGGCACGGAGGCGAGATGATGCCGACGACACTCGCGTTCCAATAAGCGATGCCCCAATTCCAGACTTTGCTTTTGCTCTTCGACTTTTAGAAAATGTTTGATTTTTGTTTTCGCGCGGGACGTCTGCACAAATTTCAACCATGCTCTTTTCGGGCTTTGCGTTGGCAACGTCAGAATTTCAACCGTATCGCCACTGGCGAGCGGTTGACGAAGCGGCACGATCGTGCCCTGCACTTTCGCCCCAACACAATGATCACCCACCTCGGTATGGATCGCATACGCAAAATCCACCAACGTCGAACCAAAGGGCAATTCCTTGACGGCTCCCTTCGGCGTAAAGGCAAAGACCACGTCATGAAAGACATCCAAATGAAAGAGATCCCGTTTGACGGAATCCATGAACTGGCGATTGTCGGAAAGGTCGGCATGCCATTCGACGAATTGCCGAAGCCAGCTAAACACCTTTGCGTCACGCCCAACGACCTTGGCCTGCTCTTTATAGCGCCAATGCGACGCCACGCCATATTCCGCAAGGCGGTGCATATCTTCCGTGCGGATTTGAAATTCCACATGATCACCCTGCGGACCCAACACCGTGGTATGCAGCGACTGGTAGAGATTGGTGCGAGGCGTCCCGATGTAGTCCTTGAACCGCCCGGGAACCGACGGCCATAACGAATGCACAAGCCCGAGAATCATATAACAATGCATCTTGGTGTCGGTGATAATCCGGACGGCTGCCAGGTCATGCACCTCCTCGAACGCAATGCCCTGGCGCTCCATTTTTTGATGAATGGAGTACAAATGTTTGGGCCGTCCCTCCACCTGGCAGGACAACTCCAGCCCGGCCAGTGCATCCACCGTCGTTTGAATAATCGACCGGACATAGGCCTGTCGTTCTTCGTCCCGTTTGGCCACCCGGAGCTTCAACAAGGAATGCGCCTCCGGCTTGAGAGACTGAAAACACAAATCTTCAAGCTCCTGTTGCATCCAACTCATGCCCAAACGACTCGCCAGGGGGGCGTAAATTTCCAGCGTTTCCTGGGCAATCTGTTTCTGCTTACTCTCCGGCAAATACTCTAACGTTCTCATGTTATGAAGACGGTCGGCTAATTTGATAAACACCACTCGAATGTCATCGGCCATTGACAACAGCATTTTCCGAAAATTTTCAGCTTGTCGTTCTTCATACGTTTGAAAAGGAATTTGGCCGATTTTCGTGACGCCTTCAACAAGGTGCGCCACCTCGTCGCCAAAATGCGTTTGCAACTCTTCATGCGTCGCCACGGTATCTTCCAATGTGTCATGCAGCAGCCCCGCCATAATGGCCGTCACGTCGAGCTTGAGAAAATTGAGAATGCCGGCGACCGCCAGCGGGTGTTGCAGATAGGGCTCGCCGGAGCGGCGGGTCTGACCTTCGTGGGCATGCGCTGAAAACGCATAGGCCCGACGAAGCAACGCTTCATCGGCATCCGGATGGTAGCTGTGCACTTGCCGAATCAGGTCATTAATTTCTGTGACGTTTGAAAGCGACATCGGGGGGTTCCTTCACGCAACGCGCACGTCACGCAACCGAAGTTGAATGCGGTTTGTCCCTTTCCATGCATTCACCTCCGGGGTAAAGACCGCATCAATCTGACCATGACTCTCATCAATGGTTTTCGCAAATCCTCCCATCCGAAACCCGATACCGGCCAGGGGAACGGAGTCGCCCTGCCGAACGACCAGTTTCAGATGATCACCCCCGACGACTCTGTGTTCCAGCACCGACAGCCCCTGACCAAGAAAGGTCGGTTCGGGGTTGCCCATCCCAAAGGGTTGCAGTTGATCCAATTCCCGGAGAAGGGACCATTGCACGTCGGAAAGCGCAATCGCCGCATCCACGTCCAGCCTGGAAACCGTGGCCATCCCATCCATGCCCTCCCCGACATGCGCACACAGGTGGCGCGTGAAATCGGAAAAGGATTCCCGTCGCACCGTGAATCCGGCCGCCATCGCATGCCCGCCAAAGGCCACCAAGTCTTGTTGACAATGCTCCAGAGCATGACACATATCAAACCCGGGCACGCTTCTGACCGACCCTTTGCCGAGGCCTTGCCGATCAAACGCCACCACGACCGATGGACGGTGATAGCGGTCCACCAAACGCGCCGCCACAATGCCGATCACACCACTATGCCACCCTTCGTCCCCCACCACAATCGCGGGCGACAATTCACCGGCTTCCACCTGCCGCATCGCCTTTCGGGTCGTGTCCTGTTCAAGCTGTCGGCGGCGGCGGTTCAATTCATCCAGCTTGCGCACAAGGCGCCCCGCCGTGTGTTCAGAATCCGTGGTGAGCAATTGGACGCCAAGATCGGCATGAGCCAATCGTCCCGCCGCATTGAGACGTGGGGCAATCTGAAACCCAACGGTACTCGCCGAGCAGGCGCCGGTCAGGCCCAGTGATTGCGTCAGCACGCGAAGGCCGCACCGTGTCTCCTGCGACACCTGCGCCAGCCCATCCCTCACCAGCACGCGGTTTTCGTCTCGAAGCGGGACCAGGTCGGCAATAGACGACAACGCCACCAAATCGCGAAAGGTCTCGACCGGCGCCCCGGCTGCGCCATATTTTTGTGCGTAGGCCTCGACCACCTTGTAGGCCAGGCCTCCGGAACACAGCCCCTGGAAGGGATACGTGGAATCCGGGCGATACGGATTGATTAACGCCAGCGCCTCCGGCATGTGTCCTTGCAACTGATGATGATCCGTTACAATGACATCAAGGCCCACATCGCGCGCCACGGCAATTTCCCGATGCGAGGTCGTGCCGCAATCCGCCGTGAGCAACAGGGACACGCCGTTCCCGGCCAGGGTGCGAATGGCCGATTCGTGCAGACCATAGCCCTCATCCTGGCGGTGAGGAATATAGCTTTCAGCACGGGCACCGACACTTCTCCAGAACAGGAGATGCAGGCTGACGGCCGAGATGCCGTCCACGTCATAGTCTCCGTAAAAACAGATCCGCTCCCCCTTTCGGATGGCCTGATGCAGACGATCAATGGCCCGCTCCATATCAGGCAGCCCAAACGGATCATGGGTCGTGCCACCGGGGGACGAGAGCCAGGCACTGGCCTGTTCAGGTTCAGCAAGGCCTCTCCGGTACAATACCGCCGCCGTAATGGGCGAAACAGACAACGTGCGCGACAACGCCTCCACCTGCGCCCGGTCAACGGACTGGACAACCCATTGTTTGTGTTTTTGAAGCATCGTCTGCACCCAACGAGACATCCGAATGGAACACGGACGTGAGCATATGAAGTGCGCGGGAACGTGTCAAACCGACAGGCCGGACCGACGGCCTGTCTCAACACACACACGATCGGGACGATCAACAACGCGGGGAAAATACATGGAGACAACTGACAGGCACTGAGAGGACACCGGAGGAACTACTCTCCCCCTTTTTGCACGTAATTCTTGACAAACTCGGCGGCATTTTCTTCCAGCACTTCATCAATCTCATCAACCAACGCGTCCGTGTCCTCTTGAAGTTTCTTGCCGGTTGCGATGACTTTGGGATTGGGCTTGACGTCCCGGTCGTCCCGGACCGGAGGCTTTTTGGTTGTATCAGACTTCTGTTCCTGCTGTCCCTTTTTTTCCATCAACCGACATCCTCATGCACAAGGAGAAACACGACCCTCTCACCGACACTGTTTCAGTAATAGCCCAGACACTCAAAGGGGTCAAGCAAAAACCCCGCCACCTTTGCCCCGTTGTACGGCGTGCCAGCGGAGGCCCTGTCAGCAAAGGAGCGAAGGAAAAGAAAAGCCTGTCTGTCCTTCGTTCCACAACGAAGAACGGGATAGATGCCGGAATGACTACTTGTGGGGATGACCGTCAATCTTTACGCATCCTCACATTTTCAACGCGGTCATCGGCATCATACAACACTACAGCGCTCATCTTATCGCCTTTGGCAATGGCTTCCATCGGCGTTCCCACGATTTCCCATAAACCAAGTGTGAACACATCGGCCACGGCATGAAACCCCGCACGGCCTATTTTCCATCCACCATCCGAACCTTCATGGAAACGGAACACGTCTGTTTTCTGCCCATCCTTCACGCTGGTATCAATCGGTGCGCCCAGTTCCTCAAGTACAACTATGCGCGAGGTGCCTATGATCAAAATGCCCAAATCTTTTTTGTCCGGTTGCGTGGCCGCCATATACACGGAACAGGCAGGGAGAACCAAGGTGCACAACATGAGAAGAAGCGGCAAAACGGGGGGGGGGGGGGGGGGGGTCAATAGCGCAATGATTTTTCTCACAGAAAACCTCCTTTGATGTGAACCGAATACTGACTTACAAGCGACGAGCGCCAGCAGATTTTACACAATCAGCGAAATAATGAGTAGCGCCACAATGTTGATGACTTTGATCATCGGATTGATCGCCGGGCCTGCGGTATCTTTGAAAGGATCACCCACCGTATCGCCCGTCACCGCCGCCTTGTGGGTCTCTGTCCCTTTAAGGCCCTGTTCCTCAATGTATTTTTTGGCATTGTCCCAGGCCCCGCCGCCACTGGTCATGGTAATCGCCAGAAACAACCCCGTCACAATACTGCCCACCAATACACCGCCCAGCGCCACCGGGCCCAGGAGCACTCCAACCAGAATGGGAGCCAGCACGGGGATCATGCTCGGAACCAGCATTTTTTGAAGGGCGGCCTGTGTCACAATGTCGACACAGGTGCCATATTCCGGTTTGCCCGTGCCCTCCATAATGCCGGGAATCTCACGAAATTGCCGACGCACTTCTTCAACCACCAGGCCACCAGCCTGACCCACCGCCTTCATGCACAGCGCACTGAACATAAACGGCAGCATCCCGCCGAGGAACAACCCCACCAGGACGGAGGGATCGGACAGATCAAAACGCAGACTGGCATCTCCGGACCGAGCGGCGCGCGCATATTCCGCAAACAACACCAACGCCGCCAACGCGGCAGACCCAATGGCGTACCCTTTGGTGACAGCCTTCGTCGTATTGCCAACGGCATCAAGACCATCCGTAATTTTGCGAACATCCGGACTCAATCGAGCCATTTCCGCAATCCCGCCCGCGTTATCGGTCACGGGACCAAACGCATCAATCGCCACCACGATACCCGCCATGGACAACATGGATACCGCAGCAACCGCCACCCCGTACAGCCCGGTCTCGGCGCCTCCGCAGACGGCAAAACTCGAAAGAATCGCCGCCACAATCACGAGCACAGGCCATGCGGTTGACTGCATGCCCACGGCCAAACCCGCGATGATATTGGTCGCATGTCCGGTTTCACTGGCCTTCGCCACCTCTTTGACCGGCGCGTAGGACGTGGCCGTGAAATAATCCGTGATGAACACAAGAGCCAGCGTCACCGCAAGCCCCATCAGCGCCGCGATGAAGTAACTGATCCCTGGCATCCCTCCCACATCATCCATCATCAAGATCGTCACCGGAAAGAAGGCCACGGCAGCGAGTCCCCCGCTGACGAACAGCCCTTTGTACAAGGCCGACATGACATTCCCGCCCTCGCGAACCTTCACAAAAAATATCCCGATAATGGTCGCAAACACGGTCAACCCTCCAAGCACCAGGGGATACAGCAGCGGCGCCACGGTTCCGGGGAACAGACTCGTCGCCAGAACCATCGCGGCGACGATCGTGACGACATACGTCTCAAAAAGATCGGCCGCCATCCCCGCGCAATCACCAACATTATCGCCCACGTTGTCCGCAATGACCGCGGGGTTTCGCGGATCGTCTTCCGGAATACCGGCTTCGACTTTTCCGACAAGATCGGCTCCCACGTCGGCGGCCTTGGTGTAAATGCCTCCCCCAACCCTGGCAAAGAGCGAAATAAGACTGCCGCCAAACCCCAGGCTGATGAGGGCATGGACGGCTTTTTCCTGACCCGCAATGGCGGAACCGATGGCATAGAAACCGGCCAGTGCCACAAGCCCTAATCCGATTAACAACAGACCGGTAACCGCTCCGCCCTTAAAGGCCACCTTCAGCGCAGGGTCCAACCCTCGCGACGCAGCCTGCGCGGTCCGTACGTTGGCACGCACGGCGACGACCATGCCAACGTATCCGGCGGTGGCGGATGCCGTGGCTCCCACGAGAAACCCCACCGCGGTCAACAACCCAAAATGTTCCGACCACATCCCGGCCAGCCACAAAATCAGGAACATGACGCCGGCCACCATGCCGACGGCACGATATTGGCGATTCAGGTAGGCAGACGCACCTTCCTGAATCGCCAGAGCAATATTTTTCATCGCGTCGTTTCCGGCGTCCTGCCGAAGGACCCAGAACATCAGATACACCCCGTAGGCAATGCCAACCAGGCCGGACACCAACGCAAACAGAATCACCATGCTCTCACTATTCACAGATCAACCCTCCTCATCTGACAGCAACACATGTCGAAAGAACAGACCGAACGTCGCGGGATGTTGTCATATTAACCGGGAGGTCCGCAATGCGCCTTCTCCGTTTCCTCCCTTGATCGTGAAACTCCAGGGCCTTACGCGGCCCTGGCCACCTTGTGCAAGATGACGACATTGCCTTCCGGATCAACGACGACGGCCATGCGGCAGACGGGGGTGGAAAACGGCTCACGTTCCACCTGAATGCCCCTGGCTCGCAGTTGTTCAACACACCCGTCCACGTCATCCACTTCAAACGCCAGTCTTCCGCCAGCCGTGGCACTGGGCGTCAGACCTTCGACAGTGGTGGTCATCGCAAAACATCCGCCCGCCATGTCGTATTCATACCAGCAATCATAGAAACTCCTGGTCAGCACCAACCCCAGGTCTTCCTCATAAAACCGTCGCGCCCGTGTCAAATCCTTGACCGGATACATCGTAAAAGCAATATGTGTCACCATGGCAGCAATCCTCCTGAAACAATCAGTCAGGGTCGCACGTCTCGCAATCTGTTGATACGATCTCGTCATCCCCACGGGGAAAACACATATCAGAAAGTTGCCACCCTCTATTTTTTCTGCTACAGTCGTTTCTATGACGCTTCTTCTGCATGGCCAATTCATTCAGCTTCGCAATTGAGCAATCCGTATGGCGTGGGAACCAGGAGATCCGTGGGGTCAGCAAGGCGGGGCCGATCCGCTTGATGACATTCTCAAAAAAGCCAGGGAGCAATGGCAACGGATGAAACCGACACGTGGCATGAAATACATCATCCTGCTCGTCGCGGCCGTTCTCGTGCTCTCGCAATCGGTGTTCAAAGTCGAACCCGACGAAGAGGGACTGGTGAAACGGTTTGGCGACGTGGTGCGGACCGTGGGGCCGGGACCCCACATCAAAGTGCCCTTTCTGGAAACCGTCGTGACACCCAAGGTCGAAAAACTCCACCGCATTGAAGTCGGGTTTCGCACCAACGTCCGGGGCCGGGCTCAAATCGTTCCGCAGGAAGCGCTCATGCTGACCGGAGACATGAATATTCTCTCCGTCGAATTCATCGTCCAGTACAAAATCAACGACGCCAAAAAGTACCTGTTCAACGTGGCCGATATTGAAGAAACCATCCGCAAATCGGCGGAAGCTGCCATGCGTGAAATTGTGGGAAAAAATAAAATTGACGAGGCATTGACCGTTGGCAAAGCCGCCATTCAGCAGACCACGCAGGACCTGTTGCAAAGCATCGTGGATGAGTATGAGGGCGGTGTGCAGATTGCCACCGTGCAACTGCTTGACGTCAATCCTCCCCAGAAAGTGGCCAAATTTTTCAAAGATGTCGCCAGTGCCAAAGAGGAACGTGAGCAGCTCATCAACCAGGCCAAAGGATACCAGAACGACATCATTCCAAAAGCCAAAGGCCAGGCGGCCGAGGACATCAATCGGGCCAAAGGATACTCCAAGTCAAGAATCGCCCGGGCCGAAGGTGAAGTGGATCATTTTTTGCAAACGCTCGCGGAATACAAAAAGGCCAAAACCATCATTTCCAAACGGGTCTATATAGAAACCATGGAGGAGATTCTCTCTAAAGTGGATAAGATCATTCTCGATTCAAAAGTCGCGGGCAACGTCTTGCCGTACCTGCCGTTGGATCGGATGAAAAAAGGGGCCACTACCACCCGCAACTCACAGCAGGCCACCCCCTGATGAAACAATATCTTCTCATCGGCATCGTCGCGGTTATCGTCCTGCTGGTCATGCTGGGAGTGTCTCCATTTTTCGTGCTTGATTTAACCCAAACCGCCATTGTGGTCCAATTGGGTGAACCCAAGCGGACAGTGACGAAGCCTGGGCTTAAATTCAAAATCCCCTTTGTCCAGGAGGTTCGGTACTTCGACAAACGGCTTCTGGATTATGACGTACTCGCCCGCGAAGTCATTACCCAGGACAAAAAAACCATTTTGATCGACAATTTTGCCAAATGGAAAATCGTGGATCCGCTGATGGTGTACAAAGCGTTCCAAACCCAACGGGGGGCGCTTCAACGGTTGGACGACATCATCTATTCCGAACTTCGCGTGGAACTCGGGCGTCATGAACTCCTGGAAATTGTCTCCGCCAACCGCCTGTTGATCATGTCCGAAGTGGCCAAACGCGCCAATAACAAAGCCTCGAAATATGGCCTGGAAGTTCTGGACGTCCGCATCAAACGTGCGGACCTGCCCGAGCAAAATGCCAAAGCCGTGTTTGACCGGATGCAAGCCGAACGGGAACGGATCGCCAAACAATACAAAGCCGAGGGTGCGGAAGAAGCGCAGAAAATCCGGTCGGAAGCCGAAAAGGATCGCCAGATTCTTTTAGCCGAAGCCTATAAAACCTCCCAGGAAATCCGAGGGAAAGGCGACGCCAGAGCCTACAAAATTTACGCCGACGCGTATCGTCAGGACGTAAAATTCTTTGAATTTATCCGTTCCATGGAAGCCTATCGAAAAATCTTCTCCTCCTCCGACACGACCATGGTCCTCAGCCCCGACTCTGAATTTTTGCGATTCCTCAAAAAACGCTGACCGTCTCCGGCTGTCTGCCATCACGCAGAGACCCGTTCACAACACATACCAGGCTGTCTCGCCACTCACAGGTTCTTTTCATACCACGCCCTCATGGCCAATCCTGAACATCTTGATCGTGTGCTCCAGGGGAGAGAAGTCTGGAATAAATTCAGACGGACACAGCCGGACGTGCGACCCGACCTGCGAGGCGCGGACCTCTCTGGTTATGATTTTACACAAATGGATTTTACCCGGTGCGACCTGACCGGAGCGGATTTGTCCGATGCCTATCTCCTCCGGGCCAATTTTGAAGAAGCCGATTTAACCGACGCCAATCTTACGGAAGCGGATGCCATTGAGGCCAACCTGCTCAAGGCCACCCTCACCCGTGCCACGCTCGTCATGGTGGACTTCAGTGGAACGGGACTGATTCGCGCGGAACTTGCGGGCGCGGATCTCACCAAAGCCAATCTCACTCGCGCCTCAATGCCATGGGGCAATTTACGGGGATGCACGTTGGCGCAAGCCGACTTCAAGATGGCTGACCTGCGGGAAGCAGACCTCTCCGACTCCGATCTGTCCGAAGCCAACCTGAAGGATGCCTCGCTCACCGGGACCATCCTGCACAACGTCAATTTAAAGGGCGCAAAAAACCTGTCGCTCGTGCATCTCGGAAAAGCAAAGACGCTGTTTCGCGCCACGCTCGATCCAGAGATTCAGGAAGAAATTGCCAAACGGCATCCTCACCTGCTGCAGCAGACCACGCCATAACACCAGCTTGCGCCGGACAATCAGCCTTGCGAAGGCGACTCGCACGCACGACCTTCATGCACGGCGCTGTGCCCATGGCTTTTCCGGATGAGGACAATGCGCCCAATGAGGTGATCGGGAGGACGCATGGCAGGATCAATCAACTCAACTCTCGGGCCAACGCCTTGCACAAGACGCAGGCCATCGGCGGTCTGCGCAAAACCTTTGGCCCTCAACGCATGGTACGATTGAATCTGCGTGATGAGCGCATCAGGTTTAATCCCGCGCTCCACAACGCATTCTTCCGTCTCAAACGCTTCATGAGTATGTGACTCATCTTTCGATTGATTGCGAACTTGATGGGAATGATGCTCGGGATCCGGGGGAAACAACGTCAGCGTACTGACGTTGGCGTTGACAGCCTGAATCATGGGCGTCCCTTCGGCCAGGCGTTGCACCTGTGCCTGAACCGAATCACGTTGATCCGCATTGATGAGGTCAATTTTGTTCAGGATTAACAAGTCGGCCGATGACGCCTGCTGCTCAAAGGTGCCTTCCAGGTCACGCCCTTCCGCCACCTGTTCCGCATTCACCACCACAACAGAAACACATGCCCCCACCCACGCCACCACCGGCTCCCGCCAGAAATTGAGCAGCGTATTAAAGGGCAAGGCCACGCCGGATGTTTCGACGACCACACGGTCCGGCCGCACCTCTTCCCATATCCGTTGCAACGTGGTCACGAATTCATCGGACAGTTTGCAACAAACACATCCGCCCTCCAATTCCACATAATGCGAGCCGACCCGGGCACCCAACAGGGCTTGATCAATCCCCAAGGCGCCAAATTCATTGGAGACCACCGCCAGCCGCACCCCCTGCGCCTGTGCCTCCTGAAGCAAATGCCGAACGAGCGTGGTTTTCCCCGCACCCAAAAATCCCGATACCACCAGTGCGGGAATACCGCCTGCGGGAGCCGGCGAGTCTTGCATCACCATTTTCTCCATTGACAACCGTGGCCGGACTTCACGAAAATACCGCCATGCAAACAGCTTCTCCAAAATCCTCTCCCCCGCCAGGCGACACCCTTCCCGACCGCCAATGCACGTGGTGCCGGATTCCGATGCGCAAACGACTCGTAGGGGAGGGCCGCTTCATTCATTACACCTGCCCGCAATGCGTGTTTCAACATACCAGCAAACAGCAAACACCGTAAATGCGTGACGCGCACAGTCCACGTCATTGATGAAGGGAGGCTTGCGGACAAGCTCCATCATCTCGTGGCGACAGGACATGCGATCAGACAAGATGGATGATTTCGACGTCATCTCGTTTCGCCTTCAGATACTTCGTCTTCAGGTACTCCGCCACAAGGCGACGGTGGCAATGGTGCGGCATGTCCTCGCTGCAAAGCAGACAGCCATCGGCCAGCACGTCTTCGGGTACGGTGCGCTCAATCCGACGCTTGTTCATCAAGGCAAGGAACTCGCGCTCGTATTGCTCCCACCCGCCCTTGTGTTTTTTGTAGCGATCCAGCATTTCTTGAGTCGGCGCCAGCTCCGGCAGATGCACGTAGTCCATGTTGCAAATCTCGCGCAGGAAATACTCGAGGTCAAGCCGCTTGGCAAAACCCGCAAGCTGGGAGACGTTGTTCAGCCGCACGTCCACAACGCGACAGGTGCCGGCATCACGGAGCGTTGCGAAAAATCCCTCCGCCGTTTTCTTTGTAAACCCGATCGTGAAAAGTTTCATCCCGCGCGCTCTTCCGGCTCCCGCTGCGCACGTGGGACGACATAGGCAATCCGGTCTTCCTGGCGGGCATATGCTTCTTCAATCACCTGTTCCCGCGTCTGAAAAAAATTCACCTCCGGCATATTCAATTCTTTGAGAAGTCGCGTGAGCACTTCGCCATGTGTCTCCACACGGCCATCCGCATGGATGTGCGACACCGACACGCCACGATTCTCAAGCTCTCGTGCCACAAGCAACGTGCGGTGACAGTCAAGCGGCTCCTTCTCCGCGCACAGCAACACAACGCGTCGCTCACGCGCTTCCTCCACGACAAGATCGAGGCCTGACTGAAAGAGAGCCATCCCGGCGACACGGCGGTACTGGACGCGCCCGTTCTCGTAGCACGAGCGATCCTCCGACCGCGCCCCAAGCTCTGCCCCGCGAAAATCATACCCAATGCCCCGTTCCTCCAACGCCCGTCGCAACGCATCACGGCTGAACTGCGGCTGACGATGACTGTACGGCACGGAACGCACATCGGCGACAGCCAGCACGCCATGCGCCTCAAGCAGCCTCAAAAAGGCCTCAATGGAATGCGTTGAGTGACCGATGGTCAGGACCGCCCGCTCCGTCGCAGAATTCACTTCCCCGCACGCTCCGGTGTGATGATGGCCGCGATAAGTTTGTAGTAGAACTCATCCTTGAATGGCTGCACCGCAAGGCTCACGGTGATATAGCACGCTTCTATACGATACGTGCCAATCTCCGTATACGCATTCTTGATTTCCGGATCAGTCACCGCAAGATCATGGACAACACCCCGATAGGTGAACTCTCCACGGACACGGACCCGATGCGGATTCTCATGCCAACCTGGGTGCACTCGAATCACGATGTCGCGTACCTTAATGAGATGGATTGACGAGGAGAAATTTCCGATCACATCACGACTCACACGGTCATTCTTCTCCCCGCTGTTTTTCCACAATGCCGGCGGACTGTCGGCTAGTCCGGCGAAATGATCCCAGGCAACCCGCCCCACCCGTATCCAGCACACCCTGGAATCAATCAGCCAATTCTCGGACTGGTGATTATGCGGAAAGTGTTTGACCATCTGAACCTTGATGATGTCCCCCACCCTCGGATCGTTCTGATCCTTGTACCTGTATTCCGAGGATGAAAGCCCTTTCCCGTGATTTTCGTTAACGGGGCGAATCCAGCCTCCAACGCCGAACTCCTCGTCTGTGATGCGCCATCTGCGAAGGAAACCAGGAAAAAAGCGGTTTGACAGGTTTCCACCATCAATTTCTTTACCCGCAATACACCTGCCAGGTTCCATGCTGGAACTCGCAAGGCAGACGATGTGTTTCTTGACCATATCAGGCGGCTCCTCTGTTGCGTACCAGAGCGGGCTTTCCCATGTTCACCCACTCCTCAACAACAAGGAGCCGCTATCATAACACAGTCCATCATGACGGAATGACCGGGAATGCTTGAACGGATCGAGACGAAATCCCCGCGTTCGTTCGACAAATCCCTAAAACAAATTCGACACGATGCGCGTGCCACCGACCCACGTGCCGATGATACTTCCGATGGTGGGCAACAGAAAGGCCAGAAACACTCGCAGCAGTCGATTGTTCCACCAGCGCCACGGGATGACGATATCCTCGGCCACAGTCTGAAATTCACGGACGAGCGGCGGCTGCATCCAGGCCTGCACAAAGGCCGTCACATACCCGACACCGATCACCGGCGTTAGACTGGTGAACGGCGCCCCGGCCACAGCCACCACAATCGTCAGCGGGTGTGCCCATGCCAGCAAGGCACCCAGTCCGCTGGGTATGCCGTTGGCCATGATCCAGAAGATGGCATTGTCTCCCGCCGCTGCCGCCCCTTTTTGGTAGCCAATCAAGGTGATTGAGCCAATAATAATGACCGGGATACACCAACCCACCCATTTCCACACGGGAGACACGGGAGGAATCACGTCCAGGGCATCCAGAGTACCATGCCGTTCACGCTGGAGAATGGATTGCATCCCTTCCACATGTCCGGCGCCGACCACCGAGACCACCGTCTTTCCTTCAGCCTGCAACGTTTTTTCCGCCAGATACCGGTCTCGCTCATCAATCAGCACGGCTTTCAACGTCGGCACGGTCTCGCCCAATTCCCGGATCATCTCCGACAACACGTCCTGTTTTTTTAAATCCCGCAACGATTCTTCGGTCACCGGAGTGGTGTCAAAGACGCTCACAAGGAGCGATGACGCCAACAGGCTTTTCTGCAAAAACGGCGTGGAGCGCCAGGCCCGTCGCATGGTGACGCGCACGTCGCGGTCGCACAGTACGATCGGGATGTTGAGCTTATCGGCAACATTGACAGCTTCAAGCATTTCAGTCCCCGGCAGAACGCCGAGCTGATCTCCCAGGCGTTTTTGCCAGGACGCCAACAGAACATTGGCCAGCAGGGTGCTGAGCTGCTTTTTTCTGATCACCTCTTTCAGATCAAACAACTCCCAGTGCTGCCGCTGGGACAAAGCCTCGTAGCGGCGGGCGTCCAATTCCACACACACCGCGTCCGGACGGGTCTCTTCAATGACGGCGCGCACCAGATCCGCAGACTCCCGTGACACATGCACCGTCCCCACCAGAATAATGGTCTTGTCTTCAACGGTGAGGACATGCACCCCCGGCCAGGACATGACGCGCTTGAGAGCGGTCGAGTGCGACGGAGCGGATTCTGGAATAGTATCGGCTTCCATGGTCACCGTGTTTCCGGTTCCGTAACGCTGACGCTGTTGTGACGCTGGCTCACGGTTGATTTTTTCTCGTCACGTCAGGCTGTTCTTTGGTTGCGCTGTTCAGCTTGATGAGCACGATTTTTTTTAACACTCCACCTTCACGTAGGGCGTGATTTTTCCCAGCCTTCCCGGCCCAACACCCGCAATATCCAGCAAGTCGGCAATGGACTGGTAGGGCCTGCCGGCAATGATTTTGGCGGCCGTGACCGGACCGATACCCGGAATGGATTCAAGTTGTTTTTTTGACGCGCTGTTCAGACACATGGGCTGTGTCGTCGAAGGTGCGAATTGCTTTCCAAATTCTTTATCATCCCGTTTCTTCTGCCGCCGCTCCTTACGCCTGTCGGCGAGAATGTCAGGATCGGTTTCCGCCCATAGTCCAACCTGTTTCAACGCGGCAGCCATGCGAAGATCCTGCAATTCTTCGAGCACCAAATCGCTGTCCAGACCGCCAGGAGAAGGACGGGTCTTACCGTGTATCCTGGCCAGTCCACGCTCAACGAGGAGATGGGCAAGATCCCGGCCATGACTGGTTTCGACGAAGGCATACACACGGCCACCTGTCGAACGGCCAAGCGCTTTCGCATAACTGGTGTAAATGGTAAACGGCCTGGACAATGCCTGTTTGGTGTACTCGGTGGCCCGTTCACCGAAACGCACCACGGCGCGCGGGTCTTCAAAGCCAAAGTGATCTTGCTGCTCGCGGATTCTGTCCCGGTCAACTTTGCTGCCATGGGAAGTTTCCGGGCAATCAACGAAGTACAGCCGCAGGATAAGTTCACGCCCGTCGGCGTTGACTTTGAAACTGTCGCCGTCATTCAGGTCGGCCTCCACAAGCGTGACGTCTTTGATGGTGACAAGCTCGGCGGCCAACACAGGCAACGCCGGGCAGATGGAGAGAACCATGACGGAGAGCAGGACAGGGAACAGGTCGCGTTTCATGGCAATGTAGCCTCCATTTCGGAATGAGAACAGACGCTCCTCACGGTTGACCTCCCAGGCGGCTTCGACAACCGCCGACACTTACAAATCGAACATATACGCCACATTGTCGCCCCCAAAAGCCTTGACCTTCCCTTCAATCATCTTTTCTTTGTGACTGTACACTCTCACCGTGACATCCTGCAGACCTGTGAGCAATTTCATCTGCCGCATCAGCATCAGCACAATTTTTCTTCCACGGTCGCGATCAACGGCCAGCCGTTTATAGAAATCTTCGGTGACGTGAACCTGCAACACGTCCCCCTTGACGAAGAGGTCTTCCACATCCGCCGTCTGCCCCAGTTGCGCGCGAACATGCTCGGCAAGCTGTTCATCGGTGGGATTCTGACTCATGTCGTGTGTTTCGCACCGGACAGCGGTTCGGTCACCCGATGCAGCCAGGAGGCTGTTGACGCATCCACAAGAGGGCCGATGACTTTCCTCACACGAGCATGATAGGCATTGAGCCACGCGACTTCTGTCGTCTCTAATGCCGCCTCGTCAATCAGCGATGCGTCAAACGGCACGAGCGTGAGCGTCTCAAATGCCAACCATTGCCGATCTTCTGTTCCGCCCGTCTTCGCAGGGGTCACGACCACAAGGTTTTCCAGACGAATGCCATACGCGCCGCTTTTGTAATACCCGGGTTCGTTGGAAAGAATCATGCCGGGTCGCAACGCAACCGCATGGGCGGCTTTCCCGATACGCTGCGGGCCTTCGTGAACTCCCAGGTAACTCCCAACCCCATGTCCTGTCCCATGATCATAATCCAATTGCACGTCCCAGAGAGGCCGTCGAGCCAGAGCATCAAGTTGCGTGCCAGTGGTGCCCCTGGGAAAGACAGCCATGGCAAGGGCTATCAGACCCTTCAGTACTCGTGTATACCGATCACGGCATTCCGGTGTGGGCGCGCCAATGGCAATCGTTCTGGTGATATCGGTCGTGCCATCCAGATACTGCCCCCCTGAATCCACCAGATATAACGTCTCCGGCTGAATCAATTGATGATGCTGCGCCGTGGCCCGGTAATGCACAATCGCGCCATTGGAACCGGTGGCCGAAATTGTCGGAAAACTCAAATCCTGCCAAAGCGGTTGCCGGCGGCGACAGTCATCAAGGTACGACTGGGCATCCAGTTCGGAGAGTTGTCCGTTCCGCGCTTCCCGATCCATCCAGGCGAGAAAATGACATACGGCCGCGCCATCTCGCCGATGCGCGTCCCGCGCTCCATTGATCTCCACGGAATTTTTGCAGGCTTTCGGCAACGCACACGGGTCCTCCCCTTCAATCACATGAGCGCCGGCTTGAGTCAGTCGTGCGGGAATCCAACTCGCCGTGCGTTTCGAATCGCATAGCACATGCGCGCCATCCTTGCCCAATCGGTCCAGGGCCTCGGGAAATTCCTCGGCAGCGCAAAGCCGCACGTCCGGCCCCAGGTGAGAGGCCAGCGTTTCAGAAACCTTGCGTGGATCGAGAAACAATGACGCCGTGCCATCATGAGACAGCAGGGCAAAACCAAGCGGCAACGGAGTATGCGGAACGTCGCCGCCACGAACATTCAGGAGCCAGGCGATGGAATCCGGCGCCGTCAGGACGACAACCCCCACATCATCATTCTTCAGTCTCACGGCAAGCTCCCGCCGTTTGTCTTCCGATGATCTTCCGGCATAAGCAAGATCATGCGGCACCGCCGGGGCCGCAGACGGCGCGGGACGATCAAGCCAAACCGCATCAACTGGATTCGGCGCACATGGCATCAACGCCGCCTGTGCCTTCGCACATGCCTCTTGCAATTGACTGACATCCCTCGGCGTATGCAGCCAGGGGTCATACCCAAGTGAGTCCCCGGGCTTCAGGACGGTTGACAACCACACATGCAAGGGATCCTCCAGAAGATGCCGCGTTTCAAACACCCGTTGGTCAACCTGATTGCGGACCTGCAACGTATAGCGGCCATCCACAAAAATCGCCGCGTGATCGGCCAGCACCACCGCCGTTCCCGCCGACCCCGTAAACCCCGTCAACCATGCCAGCCGTTCCGCGCACGCAGGCAAGTACTCATTCTGGTATTCATCCGCATGAGGGATGATACACCCGGACAACCCCCTCCGAAGAAGTTCAGCACGCAATGTTTTGATTCGTTCTGACATTAGCAATCAGCCCATTCCCGCGTCATCCCCGCGTCATCCCCGCGTCATCCCCGCGGAAGCGGGAATCCAGAATAACTTTACGGTAATGCCCTTCGTTGTCATCAATATTCACCCAAAGCGAACCATCCTCAGCCAGCAACTCCCGCAACAATTCCAGCCTCGGCCACATCATCGTCAGCCATTGGGTGTGCTCCAGATTGTCGTCGTAGTGTTCAAAAGCCGAATGAGTGTTATACGGCGGATCAATATAAATACACTTCACCCGCCCGGCATAGAACGGCAATAACGCCTTCAACGCATCCAGATTGTCGCCCTGAATCAGCATGTTGCCGGCATCCAGTTCACCAGCGGACAGGTCGGAAACTTCCTCCAGTAACCGATAAGGGACTTTCCGCGTAGCGTGAATATCCTCGTCTCGTGTCAGCCAGTGCAGGATGGGCATTTCAAATCAACCGCAAAGTTTCGATTTCCTCAACAATCGCAACCAGGTTGGAGCTGAAAAATTGAAGATTGGGAGCGGGAATACGATTGCGTTTCATGTCAGGGGAAATATGCTTGTGGTGAGGAAATGTGGGGGCAAGTAACGGTTCGTCGGGATGCGGAAAATCGTCGTACCAATACAGGCGTTCTGTTCCTCGATAGACCTCGTAGCCATAGGACGTAATCAGCCCATCCGCAAAATCCAATTCTTCCCTTA
The DNA here is from genome assembly GCA_965207175.1 of Nitrospirales bacterium. GTDB lineage: Bacteria > Nitrospirota > Nitrospiria > Nitrospirales > UBA8639 > Bin75. The sequence goes on along the minus strand of OZ242269.1, from coordinate 26,545 downwards.
TCCTCAAGCGGACCCCATTGGCAAACATCGCCTCTCCTTCGGCCGTTCCGGTACAAAGACTGGTTGACCAAACGCGAATCGTCGAGTGGAGAATAGAGGGACGATTCAGAATTTTCGCAACAACATCACTGTAGTCGGCAAGAGACTCAAGAGGATTTTCGGCCATCTTAATAGGCCGGTTGCACACGCAACATGTCGGCGGGATCGCGTTGTTGAATGCGTTTGCTATACGCGGCTTTGCGGCGTTGCCACGTTTCGTAAATGCCTTTCCAGCGACTGAAGTCCGTGCGGGTTTCGTCGAAATCATCATAGCGTGAAAGCCTGCCCGCTCGTAAAAAGTCGCAAAAATCATGGCTAAGAATGCCGTATTTTTCTTCGTAGAGCATCAGACGACGCTCAAGCTGCTTCATTTCAAGAACGAGTTCGTGAATATCCACGGTGTTTCTCCTTTGCTGGGCGAGAGTAAGGCGAATCAACTGGCAACGTCAAGATGATCCGAGCAGAGACGGGAACGCATCCCGCTACCCTTGTCTGGTCAAGGCGTCGGCCAGCAATCAGCGTCTGGATTGCCGCCGCGAATCAGCATGTTGCCAATCTCCGACTTCCCGGCAGACAAGTCGGAGACTGATTCCAATAGCCTGTAAGCTATTTTCTGCACGGCGTGAATATCCTCGTCTCGTGTCAACCAGTGCAAAGTCGGCATCGGCGTTCACCTACCTCTTGAATCGCTGACATGGCTTATTCATGTTCGGCAATCCATCTTTCGACTTCTCATGCAATTGCGCTTTGCTAAGAACGATTTTGTTGCACAATATCAAACCCTCTCTGGTAATCAAGCTCGTCCTGGCTAAAAATGGCCCCCTGCATATCCCTGTTGGCTAGGCCAACTTCTTCCAAATGCGCCCCTACAAGGTTGGCTCCCAATACATAGCTCCCCTTCAAGTTAACGCGGCAACCTTTGAAGACCTGATAGTTATCCACGAAAAGCAGGGTCAACAGGCTTTGCACTTCTTCCGATGGTTTTGTCTTATGCGTTGCACGATACTCGTTTTCTCCCGTCGTCCGGCGGATATGGGCACAGAGAATATCCAGTACCGTCTTGCGCAACTCTTTGGTGTCTTTCGCCAGATGCAAGAGTTCATAGGCACCACCGAGACGCACGGACACTGATTGATGCCCCAAATGCTCAATGGCGTTTTTCAGTCGTTCCTGCCGCTGTCCTTGTTCTGTCGCCTTCGTGGCACCAGCTTGCGCGTTCGCAGCGTCCTCCATCGCGCTAGCACGCTTATGCGATGCCAAGGCTTGCAGGGCAAGCAGGACGCCGCCCATACCGATTCCCAGAAATTTCAGAATCTCATATTTTTCCGAGACTCCCAAAAGGCAGGCAATAGACTCTTCGACACTTTTAGAGAGCATGACAGCCAAAAAAGCTGTCAGCATGATGGCCAGCACGAAGACAAAAATGCCAGCAGGCTTTTCAACAAGAAAATTCCATAATTTCGAAACGGTGTTCATTGCTGATTTCTTGTGGAAGCATTGAAACATGGCAGTGTCATATCCGACACAAGACAGATGATCATCAGACAATCGGTCTCACGCAGTCGGGACTCCCATACTTTGACACAGGAAACCCATGGCCGGATTCTATCAAACATTCCTGTCTGTTCAGGGAAGGATGCTCGCAGGACTGACAGGTGCGTGGCCTAGATTCCCGCCTGCGCGGGAATGACGGAGGGAACGGGACAGACGCAAAAGTAAGGATTACCCGCCCAGCGCCGCCTTCACCGTCTCCCCGATCTCCGCGGGGTTGCGCACGACGCGTACGCCGGCGGCTTCGAGGGCGGCCATTTTTTCTTTGGCCGTGCCTTTGCCTCCGGTGATGATCGCGCCCGCATGGCCCATGCGGCGGCCCGGAGGGGCGGTTATGCCGGCGATAAACGCGACGACCGGTTTGGTCATTTCCCGCTGGATAAACGTCGCGGCTTTTTCTTCGGCATCGCCGCCAATCTCCCCGATCAGAACCACGGCTTTGGTCTCGTCATCATGTTCAAACATGTGCAACAGATCCATGTACCCCGTGCCAATGATGGGGTCGCCGCCAATACCCACACACGTCGTTTCCCCAAGCCCCAGATTCGTCAACTGATTGACCGCTTCATAGGTGAGTGTCCCGCTGCGTGAAATCACGCCGACTGTTCCTTTTTGATGAATGAAGCCCGGCATGATGCCGATCTTGCACTCGCCGGCCGTGATAATCCCCGGACAATTGGGACCAATGAGCCGGGTCTGCGTACTCGCCAGGGCACGTTTCACCCGCACCATGTCGTTGACGGGAATGCCTTCCGTGATGCACACCACCAGCCAGATGCCCGCATTGGCAGCCTCAAGAATCGCATCGGCGGCAAAGAGCGGCGGCACGAAAATCAACGACGTCGTGGCTTCCGTCTTTTGCACGGCCTCGCGAACCGTGTTAAACACGGGAATGCCTTCCACGTCCTGACCGGCCTTGCCGGGCGTCACGCCAGCGACAATGTGCGTGCCATAGGCTTTGCACTGGGTCGCATGGAAAGACCCTTCTTTCCCCGTGATCCCCTGCACAACCACCCGCGTTGCTGTATTCACCAGGATGCTCACATTCCGTTCCTTCCCTTATTGTTCCACGCTTGTCGACGGTCACCGAACGAAGGACACACTGCGCGGTCAGCTCTTTCTTCTTTTGCCTTTCATGCCCACAATTTTTTGCGCGGCTTCCCAGAAATCCGTCGCCACGTCAACTTTCAAACCCGACTCGAGCAGCAATTTCCGCCCTTCTTCCGCATTGGTCCCCTGAAGACGAACCACCACGGGCAACGTGATGCCCACTGCCTTTGAGGCCTCGATGACTCCATGGGCAATCCGTTCGCACCGAACAATGCCGCCAAAGATGTTGATGAAAATGCCTTTGACTTTTTTGTCCTTGAGGAGAATGCGGAATCCGGCGGCGACGGTCTCTTTGGTCGCGCCGCCCCCCACGTCCAGAAAATTTGCAGGCTCCGCGCCGGCCAGCTTGATCACATCCATTGTAGCCATGGCCAGCCCCGCCCCGTTCACCATGCACCCAATGTCGCCGTCCAGTTTCACGTAATTGAGGTTGTGGGTGCCAGCCTCGATTTCAAGCGGTTCTTCTTCGTGCGGATCACGGAACGCCTGAATGTCCGGGTGCTTGCACAACGCATTGTCATCAAACGAAACCTTGCCATCCAGCGCGATGAGCCGGTGATCCGTGGTCACCACCAACGGATTGATCTCCACCAGAGAGGCGTTTTTTTCCATAAACAGACGGTACACATTCTCCAGCATGGACAGAAACGGCTTCACCACCGCTTTGTCCAGCACGGGCAATCCCAGAGCAAAAGCAAGATTGCGCCCGTTATATCCCTGAAATCCGACGGCGGGATCAATCGCTTCCCGGATCACTTTCTCCGGCGTCCGCTCCGCCACCTCTTCAATGTCCATGCCGCCTTCGGTGCTCGCAATGAACGTCGGGAATTCTGCATCCCGATCCACCAACAGACCAAGGTACAACTCTTTGGCAATCCCCGCGCCCTCTTCAATCAGCAAACGCCGGACTTTTCTGCCTTTCGGTCCCGTTTGATGCGTCACCAGGGCTTTCCCAATGAGTGCTTGCGCCAGGCCCGGCACGTCATCCCGATTCTTTGTGATTTTGACGCCGCCGGCTTTGCCCCGTCCCCCGGCGTGAATCTGCGCTTTGACGACATAGACCGATGTGTCAAGTGCGGCAGCCCACTTTTCAGCGGCGCGCGGCGTCTTCACCGCCTTTCCGCGAGGCACAGGAATGCCAAATTGCGCAAACAACTCTTTCGCCTGAAATTCATGGATGTTCATGCTTCTCCCTTCGACTCACGCCTCTTGCATGTTGCGCGATTGTCGATCTCGACATCGCCACACATTATGGCTTCCCGGCATAGGCGGGAAGCACAAGCGGCGACACAGCCTGCCCGACGACGCCATGTTGCCTGGCTTCGTCACGGAAACGTCGCAGATGGTTCAGCGTCAATTGGCCCTGGGGGATGGTGTTGGCGCGCGCCGCCGCCGCAACCCCCGACCGTTTTCCGAACACCATCAAATCCAGCAACGAATTGCCCATGAGACGATTGCGCCCATGCAGCCCCCCGGAGGTTTCTCCCGCCACAAAAAGCTGCTTCACGGGTGTTTCGCCGTTGGCGTCAATTTTCGCGCCACCGTTTTGATAATGCAGCGTGGGATAAATCAACACCGGGTCGGTGCGGATATCCATGCCGTACCGTTCGTACTGGCGAACCATGGCGGGGAAATGCTTTTCCAGCGTGCCGGCGCCATGCGCAACTTCCAGCCCCGGAGTATCCAGCCACACGCCGACGCGACCGGTCGCCGTCCGCACACCGCGGCCTTCTTCGCATTCCCGAATGATGGACGACGCCACCACGTCGCGGGTGTCCAGTTCATTCACAAAGCGTTCGCCCTTCGCATTGACCAGGTGACCGCCCTCCGACCGTATCCCTTCGGTGACCAGCTGCCCCACAAGCTGTTCGGGATGCACGCAACCGGAGGGGTGATATTGAAACGTATCAATGTGGACGAGCGGAACACCCATGCGATAGGCCAGCGCGAGACCGTCGCCCGTGGCACCGTAATGATTACTCGTGGGAAATCCCTGAATATGCAATCGCCCGATGCCTCCGGTGGCTACAATCACGGTTTTAGCCGCTACCACGATGGGACGCTTATTGTCCAAATCCAGAAACACGGCGCCCGCACAAGCCCCATGCTCGTCACTGATCAACTCCACGGCCGCGGTAAATTCGAGCAGACGAATCTTCCGGTTGAGTACCTCGTCTTTGAGCACGCGCATAATTTCGAGGCCGGTGTAGTCCGAACAGGTCAGCAGCCGTGCCTTCGTACTGCCTCCGCCTTTTTTGACATGCAGGTTGCCGTCGGGGTCCCGGTCAAAGAGCACACCCAACTCCAGCAACCATTTTGCAACGGAAGGGCCTTCCTCGACCATCGTCTTCAACAACTGATGGTCATTCTCCATGTGACCGCCCTTGAGGGTATCGAGGAAATGCTGTACGGGAGAATCATCGGGGGCCACGGCAATTTGCATGCCGCCCTGGGCCATCACCGAATTGGAATCCCCCAGACGCAATTTCGTCGCCAGCAGAACGTTGGCGCCTTGCCCATGCGCGTGGAGAGCCGAGGCGCACCCCGCCCCGCCGCCACCCACCACCAGCACATCCACGACGTGAGCGGGGGCAAGGGGCAGATCGTCGGCAATCGAGCTGTCGCCTTCCAGAATCGCGGCCAGTTCGTGCACCGTCCGGTCCCCCGCATTCGGACCAAACGCAATCGGACGGTAGGCGTCTTTGCGGTAATCGGGATGATATCGTTCAATCAGGGCGTCGCGGTCGGCGAGCGAGAGTTTTGGCGGGACATGTTTGAGGCGAACGTTGCGGGAGGCGTGAACCACATCGTACAGCGGTTGGAAATCCATGTCTTAACCGGATTTCCCGACTTCGTCATTCATCGCGGTGGCCTGTTGCAATTCTTCATCGGTCATATTCAGGACGCGCTTCCAATCGTTGTCGTACCGCCCATCCGCAATGGCCTGAATGCGGTCGGAGAGGCCCGGCGGCTTTTCCATTTCCCACACCCCATAGGCGCGGCTGGCATAGACCCCCACGAGACTGGGCGCAATGTCGGCAATGCACACCGGCGCGCACAAGCCGCACATGACACAATCCATAAACGTTTCCGACACCGCTTTGAAATCGCCGAAGACCGCTTTCCACACGCCCTCGCGCACGTCAATTTTCTGCGGACAGGCTTCGGTGCAGGCATTGCAATTCCGGCACAGGGGCGCTTCCGGATACAGTTCAAACAACGCCTGCTTCGGGTCTTCAATCTGCGTCAAATCATAGATGGCTTTTCGGGCGGGAAACGGCGGCGCAAAAGAAAACGACATGCCATCTTCCACCGCATGGGAGCAGGACAGGCAGGTTCGCACTTTCGGGTCGTCCTTCGTGCGGTAATACGTTGCGCAGGCGCCGCAAAACCCGCCCAGACATCCAGCCCCGCGTATCACTTCATGGCCGGTGTACCAGAGCGCCTTCATCAGGGTAATCCCCGCCGGCACCTGAAACGGTTTGCCGTCAATCTCTACCGTCACCATGGGCGGGTGAAGCGCGTCCTCATGACTCACTGTTGCGCCTTTGTTGAATGATTCGGTGGTCATAGTCTTTGTTGATCTTTCTGCACGATTCCTTTCTTGCTAGTAGCAATAGATAACGTTTGCTTCTTATGCAAGATAATCTCTAATCCAACGCACAAAAAAAGCGAACGGCAACATCATGAAAAATACAAACTTCATAGCGGTGAAATAAGTGGAAAATGTTTGGAGCGGAATATCCCTTGTTCTAAGCATCTTAGCAGCATCTATTTCAGGCGTCATTGAATGCATGCCACATATGGCAATATTCATCGCACCCCTCCACACTTGAGACTCACTTCCCACGCCTTTCTTGACTCTCCTAAATGCGAAGAAAATCCTCCACCAACCGGTAAACATCGAAAAGACTACACAAAAGATCGTCAAATCCAACCAATCCCCTTCAAGGAATATTCCTGCCATTATTCCAGGTAATGCATCACTCCCGAACAGAAAGGTAAAAATATAGAGCACTTTTTCCATCATTCCCCACAACCTACCAACAATGTTTCTCTCAAGCTTCAGCAGTCGAAGCCTGCACGTTTATTCCTGCAGCGCATTCAACGCCGACCCGGCGCGGAACCATCTGATCTGCTGCTCGGTCATGCTGTGATGGGCCTGAATCGTGTGTTCTTTTCCATCTTTTTTCGCAATACTCACGGACACGGGTTTCTCCGGCGCCAGCCCGTTGAGGCCGGTCACGCTGACGCGGTCGTCCTGTGCAATGCCGTCATAATCCGAGGGGTTCGCAAACGTGAGCGGCAGAATGCCCTGCTTCTTCAGATTGGTTTCATGAATGCGGGCAAAACTCTTGACCAGCACGGCTTGCACGCCCAGAAAACGCGGCGACATGGCTGCATGTTCGCGGCTGCTCCCTTCGCCGTAATTCTCGTCGCCGACCACAAACGATCCCACATCTTTGCTTTTATAGTCGCGCGCGATGGCCGCGATGGAGAGACCCGATTCTCCGGTCAACACATTGGTGCCTTTCCCCGCTTCGTCGGACCAGGCATTGTTCGCACCCAGAAACATGTTGTCGCTGATTTTATCCAGATGGCCGCGAAATTTAAGCCAGGGGCCGGCCGGAGAAATATGATCCGTCGTGGTTTTCCCTTTGGTCTTGAGCAACAACGGCAGGTTCTTGAAATCCCGGCCATCCCACTTGGGAAAGGGTTGCAGCAATTGCAGACGCTCGCTGTTGGGGGGCAGGTCAATGCTGATCCCGTCCCCGTTGGCTTCCGGAACAATGAAGCCATCCACCCCTTTGGCAAAACCCTTCGCCGGTAATTCATCGCCCTGCGGCGGCTCCAGTTTGAAGGCTGTACCATCCGATGCGGAAAGCGTATCACGCAGGGGATTGAACCCGAGGTCTCCCGACAGGGCATAGGCCGCGACCAGCTCCGGACTCGCCAGAAAGGACAGCGTGTCGGAAATGCCGTCGTTGCGACCGGGAAAGTTCCGGTTGAAAGTGCTGACAATGGAATCGGCGCGGCCCTTGCGTCCGTCGGCCCGTTTCCACTGGCCGATGCACGGCCCGCAGGCATTCGCCAGCACGGTCGCGCCCAGTTCTTCAAACGTGCTCAAAAATCCGTCGCGCTTCATGGTATGAAAAATTCGTTCAGAACCCGGCGACACCAAAAAGGCGGTTTTGGCTTTCATGCCCGCTTTCAACCCCTGGCGCGCAATATGGGCGGCCCGGCTAATGTCTTCGTAGGACGAATTGGTGCAACTGCCCAACAGCGTCGCTTTCAACTCCACGGGATAGCCTTTTTCTTTGGCTTCGGCTGCCAACATGGACACGGGTCTTGCCAAATCCGGTGAATGCGGACCCACGACGTGCGGTTCCAGGGCGGACAGATCAATTTCCAGAATCTCGTCGAAATACTTCTCCGGCGACTGATACACCTCGGGATCGGCCACCAGCATCTCCTTGTTGGCCATCGCCAGCCTGGCGATCTCGTCCCGCTCCGTAATCGTGAGATAGTCCGCCATCTTCTGGTCAAAGGGAAACACCGACGTGGTCGCGCCCAGTTCCGCACCCATATTGGTAATCGTCCCCTTCCCCGTCGCACTGATGGTTGCCGCGCCAGGGCCAAAGTACTCGACAATCTTGTTGGTGCCGCCTTTGACCGTCAGCTTGCCGCAAATATACAGGATCACGTCTTTGGGCGAGGCCCAACCATTCAGCTGGCCGGTGAGCCTGACCCCGATCAATTTGGGATGCAGCACTTCCCACGGCAACCCGGCCATGACCTCGCCGGCATCGGCCCCGCCAACGCCAATGGCCAGCATGCCCAACCCGCCGCCGTTCGGCGTGTGGGAATCGGTACCGATAATCAATCCTCCCGGGAAGGCGTAATTTTCCAGCACCACCTGGTGAATAATGCCCGCCCCTGGCTTCCAGAAACCAATGCCGAATTTCCTGGCGGCGGATTCCAGAAAGTTATACACCTCCCGGTTTTCCAGGTTGGCGACCATGAGATCTTTTTCGGACCCCATCTCCGCCCGAATCAGATGATCGCAATGAATCGTGCTTGGAACAGCCACGGTTTTCTTCCCGGCCTGGATAAACTGCAACATCGCCATTTGCGCGGTGGCATCCTGCATCGCCACACGGTCGGGACGCAGCGACAGCATGGCTTTCCCGCGCTCCCAGACCTGGGTTTCCAGGTTATCAGCATGGGTGACCAGAATTTTTTCGGCCCAGGTCAGTCCGCGACCAAACTTCTTTCTCGCCGTTGCCACGGCGGCGGGCATGGCGTCATATACTTTCCTGACAAGTTCAAGTGACATAAGGCATTCTCCACTTCGTTCCCTGTTCCCCTGGCCGACGGCCCGCGGAATGGGGTTCGCAGACAGGTTGAATCAGCGCAACGGCGGCACTTCCCGCCGACCGTGCGACGCGTAGTTCACCACATAGTTAAACAACCGGATGAGCCGGCTGCCCTGACGTTTTTGATCGGTCCAATGGCCGATGAGTCCAATGGTTCTGGCCAGGATAAAAAACCCGTTCAGGCTGTCCACGGGGAATCCAATATCCACCAGGACAGCCGCCATGGCCCCATCCACGTTCAAAATCAAATTGTCCTTCTTGGCGGACGTGACGGTTTCGACCTGCAAGGCAAAATCCAGATGCGGCGTAGGTATACCCAGACTTGTGACATACCCCACCAATTCTTTCACGCGGGTATCGGGATTCCGCAGGCTCTTCACCCGATGACCGATCCCCGGCACAGGCCCCACATTTTTCTTCATGTGCGCGAGAAACTCGTCCACGGACAGGTTGTGATGAACGGCATATTTGAAATGCAGGCCCGCATCGGTCACCGCCCCGCCAAACCGCGGCCCAATCATAATCAACCCGGCCGCCACGGCTTGAGACAACCCGATGCCGGCGCATGCCGCAATGATGGTCGTCAACGCTCCGCTGACACAGGGGCCATGATCAGCCGACAGAATGAGAATTCTCCTGATGATTTCGGCTTCGTTCCTGCCAATCAGCCGTTTATCCCACAGAAGCCCGATGACGTGAGAAATGTCGTAACCTTTCTTGATGAGTTCGGACGCTGGATACCCGTCATACAGGGGTTCGTCGCCCCGATCATCGCTGATGGTGGACCGAATCAGCGGGGCAACCAGCACATCGCCGTCCTTCATGCTCTGTTCGACTGTCCGGGGAAGACGGGGTTTTTCCGCCTCACTCAACTCGGGAATCGCCTTCACGGCGCCCGACGCAAGCAACGCGTCATAGGTGGCTCGTATCGCCGGCCCCAACGCCCCAAAAGTATCGGGAACAATCACGCCAGCCGCCTTCAGGGCGTCCGATTTCGCGCGAGCCGACCCCTCCCCTTTGAGCCCTTCCTTGGCCCCTGCATGCCCGAATTTCATTCCCCTGGGCAGGCTTTCCTGACAAAAACCGGACACCACAGCCAGGAGTGTAATTCGGCGCTTTTTCGCACCGTACCATGCAGCCGCACGCTCCTCTAAATCGCCGCCCATTTCACCGACAACGATCACGGCTTTGGTCTGCGGATCGTGTTCAAACATTTCGAGGTACGAGACATAATCCGTTCCCGGGTAGGCGTCCCCGCCAATCCCAATCGCGGTGGTGATGCCATCGGCGAATTGCGAACAAATCCAGATGATTTCATTCGACAATCCGCCGGATTTGGTGATCACCCCAAAGGAGCCAGAACGATAGAGTTTGCAGGACACCAGATTGTCAAACGCCCCGCCGATCACACCCAAACGGCATTCCCCCGCCGACAGGATGCCGATGGAGGACGGCCCGTTAAATGTTTTGCCAAGTTTGCGCGCGTGGCGACCCAGCAATTTGGCGTCTTTTTCGGGAAGACCTTCCGTGATCATGGACACGACTTTTATGTGTGGATTGTCCAGAGCTTCCTGCGCCCCGGCATAGGCCCGGTCCGCGCCAACGTACACCAGGCTGGTGTTGATTTCCGGATGGTTGGCCGTCGCTTCGGCAACGGTTTTGTACACCGGAATCGAGAGAAGTTGGTTCCCGCAGACAATTTCGTTGGCCTTGCCCGCATCCGGGGGATACACAAATGCCGATACGTTGAAGGGCTGTTGAATCATGTGTCGGAACTCGGCCATACGACGAGCCGCGTTGCCCCCCGCCACACCGCCCTGGATCACGACATGCGTCTCTTTTGTTGCCAGAATGCTCATGGGACTCTCCTGTCTCTCAATGCCAAACGCAGATTCCCGATATTCTCCATTATTTCTTGGCCAGAGCCATATCCACAATGTCGGTCAACGGGGTATGCCGGTCAAACACTTCAATATCAAAGCCTTCGTCTTTCAACGCGTTCATGGCTGCCAGCCCTTCTTTTTCGTTGGGGCCACCACGCCGCACCCAGATTTTCACGCCGCGTAATTTCTTCTCGGCCTGGGCCTTGCGAAACGCATTAATGATGCCCCCGAAGGTCTTTTTGACATCGGTGAAATTGGCAATGGCACCGCCGACGATGATGTGCTTGACGCCCGGAAGGGAGCAGATCTTTTCCGTCAGGACTTCGACGGCCCAATCGGGCGGATCACCGGAATACTCGGCATAATTGGCCAACTTGCCGCCTCGAGCCACCACGGCGTCCGAGTAGTACACACTGGCCCCGCCCCCAGCGGGAAGCATCGCCGTGTCGCCACCAGGAATTTCGATAAACTTCACCGACCCTTTCACCTTCGAATCCACGGCCATGACCTCTTCTTCGTTTTTCGTATACGCACGGCCAAATTCGGCGGCAAAAGGGAACGTCCAGTCAGGATGACGGAACTTGGCGTCTCCGTCCAGCAGCGTCACGGCATCCAGAGCGACCAGATCACCGGCCGCATTTTGCACTACGGGGTTGATCTCCAGATATTGCGCATCTTCATTGTCGAAACAGAGAAACAGCTTTTTGGCAAAATCGGCCACATGGCCGGCCAACGCGCCAGAAAATCCGGCATCTTTGGCAAGGCCCTGAAGGGCGGCATCGGTCGGAGAGGCTCCCACGTCAACGGAAATCCGTTTCACGCGATCCCAATTAGACTCCACTTCAATCCCGCCGCACGTGGCCGCCATGATCTCCGCGCCGTCCCGGGTTGACTGCACGGCAACGTAATATTCCTCTTGGTGATCGACGGCTTCGGACACGATCACTTCCCGAATGGTCAACGTATCAACCGTCCGACCGAGCATTTCTTTCACGGCCGCCCTGGCGCCCTTGACGTCCAGCCCCACCTTGACCAGGCCAAGTTTGAATCGGGAACCCAGGGCTTCATGCGCCTTGACCACCAACTTGCCGGTTTTCAACCAATCGTTGGCTTGAGACAATTGCTCGAATTCTTCGGCAGAACCGACCACGACATAATGCGGGGTTTTCAGGCCCCATTTTTGCAGCAGGCCCATTCCCGGACCTTCAAGTACCTTTGCCATATCCCAACCCTTGTTCGTTTGAATGGTTAGTCTGAATGATGCACGGCGATCACCAACCCCGAATGAAGGATTTTAATCAGAATGGACTCCGGCTGCAACCAATCGAAAGGCCTAGAGCGCAATGTCACAAAAGACCCAAGAGACGTGACCATCCATCCCTTCGCACAGGTCGGAGTTTTGAGAAACAATGAAAATAACTCATTGCAGAATAACAGGTTGCGAGAGCATTGTCAGTGCCATGCACCGCATTCTGGTCATCCGCACACGTAGTCCACAGCCCAACCCAGTCTCCTCCTCTCAACGCGCACCGCTTAAAACACTTCCTTCCAGGTTCTGACCTGAACCGGGACGGCGAGCAGCGCGGTCTGGATCAGACAACTATCGTAGCGGGCGACCAATGGGCCGGACTGGTGGTTGATCTGACCAGCCCACATACCGCCGCGAACCACAATCCCGTTTCCCTGGCCCTGGAGCACCAGGGTGCCGGTGACGAGGATCATCCCTTTCCATTGAACCTCGCCTTCCAATGTCGCGTTCCCGTCCACCAGGAGGATGCCCTCGCCGCTGGTCTGTCGAATCCGTATTCCCGACGGCCGCACAAACGCCTCTCCCGACGCAAGAAACACCATTGGCACAGCAGTCGTTCCCAGCTGTTGATTATGTTGATCCGCGTACAACGCCACCGCTCCCCGACCGAGCGCATCCAGCGCGGCTTCCAGATTCAGAACGAGGGAATCTGATCGGGGGACCGCAGGATTGCCATCAAAGTGCAAGCCAGGCGTACTCGTGACGACCGTGCCTCCGGAAATAACCGGCGGCAGACTGCCCACCATCCCACAGGCATCATGTCCATCGATGTTACCGGACTCTCCATCGAGGCTCACGCCTCCGGACGCATAGAGGGCCCCGATCTGGGGCGGGCCTGGAGGGTGTATCAGTTCTTCCTCCAGCACCACGCTGCTCCCCATACGTCTTCCATGGGCGATGACCTTTTCCACAGGCAACCACGGCGTAGGCATCGTGGCGGTAAAGGCGACCGGGACGATGCCGGTCTTTGAGGGATACCCGAAATAGACCACGTTGCCACGGTTGGTCTTGCTATGGCGAGAGGCGATGCCATCCCGGTCGACGTAATGAGGCGTCGCGGAAGCATGTCCGTCCTGTTCGGCATCGTATTCGGTTTTATGCCGAATCTTCACCCAGTACGGCAGCGCGGTCTGAAAGCTGTTGGGCAGAACCACGGTATTGGCCGGATTGCCTCGCACGGGAATCACATGGACATGGCGGGGGGAATATTCGGGATCAACGGACGGAGACCAGTCGGCTGATCCCACAATGTAGGCGGTCCACAACGGATCGGACCACGGACCCGCACCACCAATGAAATACTCCGGGGCCCCCCGTGTTTTCCACAAACGCACGCGCGCCTCGGCCAAACCGGCCTCGGCGACATAAAAATCCTGAACGGCCCGCTTGTGGTTCCCGCTGATTTGGACTTCTGTTGAGGTGGTTTGCAACACCGTCGCCGTCATGATACTCACCACAGCCACCAGCAACAGCGCGGCCACCAGAGCAAATCCCCTGTTATGATTCATGGCATCGCTCATGGTCGACCTGGCAATCAGCATCCATGCGCAGAATCCGTAACCCCCTGGGGCCCAGGGAAACGCGTACCGTGGCCCAGGAATGTCTGTGCCCTGTGTGCCTACCTTGATCCAGGCCATTCTGGTCCTTTCGCTCCGGATGACCTGGGACTTTCGATTGGTTGCGTCGCATGATGGTTCTCTCTAGAATCTGTCATTCCGCATCGGACGAATATCAGGGGTATCTCATTACCACACATTCTTTGTTTTGTCTGCTCTTCGACAACCTGTGGGGGGAAACGTTATGTCAGTAGAACCGGATATTATTTACACAAAAGTTGACGAAGCTCCCGAACTGGCGAGTGGCTCGTTTCTGCCTGTGATCCAGGCCTTTGCCAAAACGGCGGAGGTGCGCATCGGCAGAAAAGATATTTCACTGGCCGGCCGCATTATTGCCCAATTTCCCGACAAGCTGACGCCGGCACAACGACAACCCGATGACCTGGCCTTCCTGGGAACGCTGGTGGAGAAACCGGAAGCCAATGTGGTGAAGCTTCCCAATATCAGCGCGTCGCTTCCTCAAATCAAAGCCGCGGTGGCCGAATTGCAATCCCACGGGTATGCCATTCCCGACTACCCCGAAGATCCCAGGACTGACGAAGAGAAAACCATTCAAGCCACATTCGACAAGGTGAAAGGCAGTGCGGTCAACCCGGTGTTGCGGCAAGGCAATTCCGATCGTCGGGCATCCGTTTCCGTGAAACAGTATGCCAAAAACAATCCGCACAAGATGGGAACGTGGGCTAGGGATTCTCAAACACATGTGGCGCATATGGACAAAGGCGATTTTCGCGCCAATGAAACGTCCGCCACGATCACCCGGCAAACCGCCGGAACGGGCCGCATTGAATTTGTGGCGGAAGACGGGAGCGCCAGGACATTGAAAACCGGTCTGGTGCTGAACGAAGGCGATGTGCTGGATGCAACCATGATGAGCCGCCAGGCGCTCCGCGAATTCCTGAAACAGCAAGTGCAGGACGCCACCGCAAGCGGCATCCTGTTATCGCTGCACATGAAAGCCACCATGATGAAGGTCTCGGATCCGCTCATTTTTGGTCACGCGGTCACCGTGTACTTTGAAGACGTGTTTACGAAACATGAAGCCGTCTTTGCGAAACTCGGCGTCAATCCCAATAACGGGTTGGGCGACGTCTATGCCAAAATCGGCGCCTTGCCCGCCGCGCAGCAGGATGCCGTCAAAGCGGACATTGCCGCCGCGCTGAAGCATGGGGCCCGCCTCGCCATGGTGGACTCCGACAAAGGCATCACGAACCTCCATGTGCCCAGCGATATTATTATTGACGCCTCCATGGCCGCGGCGCTTCGGGGTTCCGGAAAAATGTGGGGGGCCGACGGCAAGGAACATGACACCAAGGCCATGATACCGGACAGGAGTTACGCCGGCATTTATCAGGCCGTCATTGATTTTTGTCGGGAACACGGCGCATTTAATCCGGCCACGATGGGCAGTGTGCCCAACGTGGGGCTCATGGCACAAAAAGCCGAGGAGTACGGATCACACGACAAAACTTTTGAAGCGCCAGCCACAGGCACCATCCGCATCACGTATGGAGCCGGCACGGTCCTGCATCAACACCATGTTGAAAAAGGCGATATCTGGCGCGCATGTCAGACCACGGACATCGCGATTAAAGACTGGGTGAAGTTGGCCGTCAATCGCGCACATGCCTCTTCAACCCCGGTGGTGTTCTGGTTGGATAAGACAAGGGCCCATGACGCGCAACTCATGGAAAAAGTGCATCGGTATTTGAAAGATCACGAGACAGGGGGCCTGGATATTCACATCATGGCGCCGGTGGAGGCGATGAAGCATGCGCTCACACGAGCCAAAGACGGCCACAACACCATTGCCGCGACAGGGAATGTGCTGCGGGATTATCTCACTGACCTGTTCCCCATCCTGGAACTGGGCACCAGCGCCAAAATGCTCTCCATCGTTCCCCTGATTAACGGCGGCGGGTTATTTGAAACAGGCGCCGGCGGTTCAGCCCCGAAACATGTGCAGCAGTTTCTCAAGGAAGGGCATTTACGATGGGATTCTCTTGGCGAATTTCTCGCGTTGGCGGAATCCCTTGCCCATTTAGGCCGCACCCGGAGCAATCCAAGGGCGCAAGTCCTTGCGGAAACCCTGGACCGAGCCACGGGTACGCTCATGGAAAACCGCAAAGCGCCGGGCCGCGTGCTCGGAGAATTGGATAACACCGGAAGCCACGTGTACGAAACGCTGTACTGGGCACAAGAGCTGGCCGCGCAACATGACGATCCGGCGTTAAAGGAAAAGTTCGCTCCGGTGGCAAAAAAGCTTGAGGCCAACCTCGACCGGATCCTTGACGAACTGAAAGCCGCGAAAGGCAAACCAATGGACCTCGGCGGGTACTACCACCCCGATCCGGAACGGGTCAAAGCCGCGATGCGTCCGAGTGCGACCTTCAATGCCATTCTGGATGGCCTGGGGTAAGCGCGATCGCTTGTCAATCGAGTCCACGTTGTCTTGATCAACACTCGACGTACAGCCTGACAGCCGCCACACAATGGAAGCGGTCTGCATACATCCGAACGGCGTTGGCAATCCCCGCTCCCATTATTGCAGATTCCTCGGGGCAACACGGGATCGCAGGGTAAACGTCCGATAGCCATCGTTGTCCGGATAGCGATTATCGGCATGTTCGGTCCTCGCCGTGATTTGCACTTCCACGGCCCGAATGTCCGGCGCATGGACAGTGGGCCGTCCCAGAATATCAAGGCAGGTAAAGCTCAAGGACTCAATATGATCCGCCACGGATCGTCGGCCACCTCTTCCCGCTTTGCGCCGCAGCACGGACGTTGCGTCATCATACAGATAGACGATGGATTCTTTGGAATCGGTGACCACGCCATTCCCGTTCAAATCGGCCAGAATCTGCAACTCCGTCGGATGGCAGGTGATCCCGTGAAAATCATTTGAAGGGTCGGCATCCCGATTCCCTCCCATGGGATCATACCCGGCCATGCGAATTTCCCTGACCATCATGTCCAGGGATGCACGAGCGTTTTGTTGCATGGCCAACCCGTCTTCTTGAACAATCTGATTCCTGACCTGCATGAGATGCACGCCATAGACCATACCAATGGTGACCAGGCTCACGGCCAGAGCCACCAGAAGTTCCGTTAAGGTCGCTCCTCTTTGATGATTCACACAGGCAACGTTCATTGGTGCTTCTACAACGTGAGAATCGTGGACAATGACACGGAATGTCGGTCATCCGCCCACCACACCGTGACCGTCGCCGTGCGTAACCCCGGAACAGGATGGTTGAGCTCAAGACGGAGTACGCGTTTATACAATGGGAAATTGGGGATGGCCGCATAGTCGTCCGTGACTTCGAGTGGGCCGAACGTTCCCGTGTGTAGCGTTTCGAGTGTGTCCTGGGCCAGGGTCACCGCAGTGGTGAGATGTTGACTCGCCGCCATTCCCTTACTCGCCGTGACAGCCAGACTCAACAGAGCCAATAAGGTGACAAAGATAATCCCCATGGCAATGACCGCCTCCAGAAGGGTCACGCCCTTCCGGTTTCTCACGAAACGCAGGGGGGTTGTTCCGGACTGCACCATACGTCGGTCCCTAGGACGGGGATTTGATCCGCACACGACCCGTATCGCTAATCGTGATCTTTTTTTCTCCCGCCGCATTGGCCACCGTCACCGTGGTGAGATGTGAGGCGGTGCCACGAGGATGGAAGATGGGATTGCGATTACTGGTGGATTGAATCGTGACGCCCTCAAAATCCTCCAGGATTGATCGGCGTTCCACGGCTTCACCGGGATCGGCCCTTCCATTATTGTTGTCATCATCCACAATCGTGTAATGCTGAGAGTCGGTGAAAAAAACACGGACTCTGTTTCCCTGCCTCACGGCTTGCGCCCTCGCCGCCAACAGGTCCGCTCGTATTTGTCGAACCGCACCATTCAAACGATAATGCGGCAACTGCGAGGCAAACCAGACTCCGCTCATCCCCAGCGTCACGGCCAGAATCCCAAGAACAATTAACAACTCCGTGAGCGTATATCCCGAAGGGCCGCGTCTCGAACCAACGAGAGGCCGCATGTCGGGTTCGTGAGCGTTGCCGTTCAACGCGATGCTCCCGGTGTCGCGTACAAACCGACACAGACGTTGTTTACCAAAACAGGCTCTCATACATTCCAAACAATTCCTGACGAAAGAACAGCAGCGCCACGGCGGCGGCGGACAAAAACGGACCAAACGGCAGATATTGACCGCGTTCAATACGACGAAAAGCCATGAGACTCACTCCCACCACCGCACCGGCGAAGGAGGCCAGAAACAAGATGATGACCACAGCCTGCCAGCCCAGGAAGGCGCCAATCATCGCCATGAGTTTAATATCCCCACCGCCCAGTCCTTCCTTGCCAAACAGGTACGGGCTAAGGATCGCCAGTATCCAGAGGATCCCTCCGCCCAATGCGATGCCGATCAATGCATCAAGCCATCCCACTGGGAGAATGAAAGCCGACGCGAAAAACCCAATGACAATTCCGGGAAGGGAAATGACATCCGGAATCATGAGATGATCACAATCAATCATCGTCACGACCAGAAGGGCCGACAAAAACAGCGCATACACGAGCGCGTTCATGCTGAATCCAAATTGGGCGACCACGGCCAGATACCCCAATCCATTCAGACATTCCACGAAGGGGTATCGCCACGACAGCCTGCTTCCACAACTTCGACAACGGGCTTTCAACCAGACAAAATTCAAGAGAGGAACATTGTCGAACCATCGAACAGGTTGCTGGCATTGCGGGCAAGACGAGCAGGGACTCACGACGGACTGGCCATGGGGTATCCTGAAAATACACACATTCAGGAAACTGCCTATGACCGTACCCACCACAAACCACAAAATATAGAGGATCAATGTATCCATCATCATATATTGCGTCAGTCAGCACACATGTCGTCCCTCACGTATTCTACGTAAGTTGGTGCTTTGCTTTTCAACCCACGCACTGCTAGTATTACCTACAGGATTTACCTTGAGAAACAGTGTTGGTGATCAATGCCCTTACCCGTCAAAACGATGCCCAAGAGAGACCGGCTTCTCATGAAACGGAAACGTCCCGAAACGCTCACCGATCGGGAACAGGAAATTCTGCAACTGATCTGGTCTGGCCTGAAAAATAAAGAAATCGCCGACCGTCTCAAAATCAGCGTCAAAACCGTGGAAGCCCATCGTGCCAATATGATGAAAAAGGTACGCGTGTCCAATGCCGCCCAGCTTCTGAACGCGGCCATCCAGGAAGGGCTTATTCAAATTCGGTAGCCGTGGTCTTCTCACCCTCCATCCGTTGACGAACAACCTCATACGCCACCACGGCCACACTGGCCGAAACGTTGAGCGATGCGACTTGTCCCCGTATGGGGATACGGGCCTGTGCCTGACATTTGGCCAGGATGCCGGTCCGGATCCCTCTGCCTTCTCCCCCAAACACCAGCACCGTCGGCCCCCTGAAATCCAGATCGGTATAGAACTGACGAGCGTGAGGATCAACGGCCACGGCGTTCACGGCATGATCCTGCAATCGCTCAAGTAATCGACCAAGATTGACACACCGTGCCACACGCACATATTCAACGGCTCCGGCAGAGGCTCGGGCCACGCTCGCCGTCAAACCCACTGATCGGCGATCGGGAATAAAAACCCCGTGAATCCCGGCCAAATCAGCCGTGCGGAGGATAGCCCCAAAATTTTGGGGATCTTCAACGCCGTCCAGCGCAAGGAAAAACGCCGGATCCGACTGCTGCGCCGCATGCGCAAGGATCGCCTCCTCTGACGCACAGGATTTGGCGGCCACCACACCCACCACACCCTGATGCGTGCCGGAGGGAACAAGGCGATGGAGTTGCTCACGTGGTTGAACCTGAATGGGAATACCCCGGATTGTAGCGAAATGGACGATCCGGGAAAATTGACGATGGCGGTGAGACAGGAGGATTTTTACAAAACTGCGAGATTCGGACCGAAGCGCCTCCGTGACCGCATGAATGCCAAACAGCAGGGCACCCTCACCGCTTCCATCGGGTGCTTCCGTCCGGGCGGTCTTCAAGGATGATCCCGCGGGCCGCCAGGGTTTCCCGAATGTGGTCCGCGGCGGAAAAATCCCGCCGGGTGCGCGCCTGGGCCCTTTGTTGAATTTTTTCTTGAATCCACTCATCGGTACACTCCCGGTCAGCGGGCTTTCGGAGCGGGCCTGTGCCAAATGTCAACTCGCGAAACGCCCACTCTTGTTCGTTAAGCTGAAACAAACCCAGCGGCGCGCCGTATCGTCGAAAGACTTCTCGCACGTCCCGCCGACCCGTATCGGAAAGGCCCTCCTGCTGCAGCTGATTGGCCTCGGCTCGAAGATGTTGAAATTCCGCCAACACCCTGGGTGTATTCATATCATCATCCATGGCTTCCTCGAAAGTCTGTTGAAACGCGGTCAAGCCATCCCTAAAAGACGCCGCGGGTCCAGAACCATGTTGGGATTTCTCGGCCAGACGGACGAAGAGGTCATAGATATTGTCCAGCGCGGACTTGGCCACGGCCACGGCAGAATCGGAAAAATTCACGTCACCGCGATAATGGGTTGAAAGCAGAAAGTACCGTAACACCTCGGCCGTGACGGGTTCGGGGCAATTTGATTGCTCAACAATTTCGCGTACGGTAAAAAAATTTCCCAGTGACTTGGACATTTTTTCTTCATCAATGGTGACAAATCCATTATGCACCCAGTACCGGGCAAACGCTTGTTCGGTTGCGGCACACGACTGTGCTATTTCATTTTCATGGTGAGGAAAGATTAAATCCTTTCCGCCCCCATGAATATCGAAGCTGGCCCCCAAATGATGCACCGACATCGCCGAACACTCGATATGCCAACCCGGCCTCCCTGGGCCCCAGGGACTGTCCCATGCCGGCTCCCCTGGTTTGGCCGCCTTCCACAACGCAAAATCCATGGGGTCGCGTTTGCGTACATCCACTTCCACTCTTGCCACGGCTTGCATGTCTTCGACATTACGGTTACTTAAACGGCCGTATGCGGGGAAGGCCGAGACCCGATAATAGACGTCGCCGTCAACCTGATAGGCGAATCCTTGTTCCAGAATCGTTTGGATCATCAGAATAATATCCGACATGTGTTCCGTGGCCCGCGGTTCAACGTTGGGAACGCCAACGCCCAATCGCTTCATGTCACGGTCATAAGCCTGCACGTATTTTCCAACCACCTGGTCGAAGGTGATGCCCTCTTTCGCCGCCCGATGAATAATTTTATCATCCACATCAGTGAAATTTTTGACATAGGTGACGTCATAGCCACAATACATGAGATAGCGCCGAAGCACGTCAAATACAATCGCACTGCGGGCATGGCCCAAATGACATTCATCATACACAGTCACGCCGCAGACATAGATCCCCACCCTGGGAGGCACGAGCGGAACAAACAGTTCTTTTTGATTCGTCATGGTGTTGAAAATTTTCACGGAGCGTTCACGTTGGAGGAAGGCGAAGCAGCATGACG
This sequence comes from Nitrospirales bacterium, assembly GCA_965207175.1. Lineage (GTDB taxonomy): Bacteria > Nitrospirota > Nitrospiria > Nitrospirales > UBA8639 > Bin75. Next base: position 5,133 of record OZ242269.1, on the reverse strand, counting down.
AAGGGTCTTTTTTCCATACAGTCTGACGATCCAAAATCCCAGACCGATCAACATCACCAAGATGATGGTGAACAGATTGAAGTAGTGATCAAGCATCTCTTTAACCCACGGACCCCACAGTTGCAACAGCCCTGCCACCAGGAAAAACCGGGCGCTGCGGCCGATCAGAGACGCCACGACGAAGACCTTGAAATTCACATAAAACGCGCCAGCGCCGATTGCAAACACTTTATAGGGAACCGGCGTCAGGCTGGCCATCACGATGGTCCATCCCTCATATCGCTCAAACGCGTCATGGACTTTCGCAACGCGGTCCTGTCCCATCAAACGTAACAGAAGCGGCTGGCCTCCCACCTGCCCGATCAGATATCCAAACATGCCGCCCAGGACCGACCCGACGGTGGCAATCGTGGCGTAATACATGCCCCATGACGGATTTCCAAGCGTTAACGCCATGAGCAAGAGATCAGGAGGAAGCGGGAAGAAGGACGACTCTGCAAACGCCAACAGCCCTAAAGCCATGTCCGCATGGGAGGATTCAGACCATGACAATGTCCACTGATAGAGGGTCTGGAACATCATGTCTCGTTGTTACATATCAGGAAGTCTTCACCGTCCTCATGCGCCGTGACAACACGGATTCCCATGGCTGCAATCTGGTCATGGCACGATACTGCGTCATATCGAAATGGAGCGGCGTCAGAGAGACTTTTTGGCCCGCAATGGCATCCACATCGGAGCGGCGGCGGCGATTCCACGTCACCTGTTCCCCATCAACCCAATAATACTGCCCGCCGTGCGGGTCCGTTCTTTCAATGACGGAATTATGATACCGTCGCCGACTTAACGAGGTGACTTGCATCCCATTCAAGGCCTGAAGCGACACATCCGGCACATTGACATTGAGAAAGGTGTCGACTGGCAACGCATCTTTCAATACCAGCTTGGCCACCTCGAACGCGACGAAGGCGGCCGATTGAAATCGAAATCGTTTCAGACCATCCAGCGATACGGCGATTGAAGGAATGCCCTGGATCGTGCCTTCGAGAGCCGCGGCTACTGTTCCTGAATTGGTCACATCGTCACCAAGATTCAGTCCTTTGTTAATCCCGGAGACCAGCAAATCTATCGAGCGGTCCTTGAACACCCGTCCCGCCCCCAGGATCACACAATCCGAAGGGGTGCCGTTCACGGAGAAGACGTGTCTGCTGACTTGCTTCAATCGCAAAGGTTTATGCAGGGTAATGGCTCGCCCCATCGAGTTTTGCGGTCGATCAGGCGCCACAACCCACACGTCACCCAGTTTCTTCAATTGTTTCGCAAGGATGTGGAGACCGGGAGATTCAATGCCATCATCATTGACGACCAAGATGTTCATCGTTTGAACCAAGGCAGTGGAAGACGAATGGACTCGCGACGAAAACCCGATGAGAGTGGACTGACTTTCCACCCTTCGCAAGGCTCTTCACAGGCTAATAGCAACAGTCCGAAAAAACGATCGTGAGACCCAGGCGATCACCGCTTTCAGGCCACGATACGCATGGGCAATAAAAAAGCCCACCTCAAAAAAATGAGGCGGGCTTTTTTGAAAAATCTCAACGGGCGGTGTGACAAAACTCGTTTAAATATTTTTCATAAAGTGAGTAACGGCTTCTTGATCAACGGCTCCCATAACAGCGGAGGACGGAACCGTCGCTGACTTTTTCCCATTCAGCCCACAGTCAATCTCATCGAAAATCATTTCCACCGGCATGGACATTCCACCGTAGACATGAGGACCAGCCACGATTTTGGCGTTTGAGTATCCGTAAATGGCGGTAGCCAGGTCCTTGGCCAACCATCCGACATAATTAAATTCAGGCACGACTATCAGTTTGGCCTTGCTACACAGCTTCCGCAGTTCTCTGGTGGGAAACGGCCGAAGAGACCTGATTTTAATCAACCCCGCATGAATGTTTTTCTCTTTGCATATGCGGATGGCTTCACGTGACTGGGCGGCGGCACTGCCCGACGCGATCAGCAGAACATCGGCACCCTCAACGTCTTGCGTCTCAATGAGACCATCCATATAGAGATCAATATATTTTCGCGACCGTTCAACCGCAGCCCACACCTCCTGTTGCCACACAGCATGGATGTTGTACGCCATGAAATTTGATTTTTGCACGGGGGCATCCCGTGACAACCTGGCCGGAGGATTTTCAGCATCCAGAACGGGAACCGCGCCTCTCCATGCCTCCCGTGGCGGTAATTTTATGCCTCGATCCTGCATCGTACAGTATCCACGGGCATGGGTCACAAAGAACCCGTCGCAACAAACCCCAACGGGAAGCGTCACGTCATTCTTCTCGCTGATCACGAAAGCTTTCATGATGTAATCAAACAGGTCCTGCTGATTCTCGGCATGGAAGATGATCATCCCACAATTTAACAAATAGGCGATTTCAATATTGTCAGGCTGAATGGCTAACGGAGCATTGACCACGCGACAGGTAAACATGGCCACGGCAGGCAGACGATGCCCTGGCCATGACGCAATCGGTTCCAGACCTCTCAAAGTTCCGGGGCCGGCGGTGGCCGTAAAACACCGCACTCCAGCACGGGACCCACCCGCAATGGCCGACATCACGCCATATTCTTCTTCTCCTCGATAATATTCTTTGACGTACCCTTCTCCGTATAACACCCCGATCAGCTGCATGGTTTCACTTTGGGGGGTAATCGGGTAGGCAATGGAAAGATCAACATTGGAACGGCGAACAGCTTCTTTGGCCGCCTCACTGCCCGTAATAAATTCGCGCTCGCGCGGCGCTTCAGAAAACATATACTCTGGGGAGACCACCTTCTGGTTTTTAGCTTCCGCGTGAGGATCCTTCCTCACTTCCTGGCTGGGAGGCGCCGGAGCCGCACTGGTAATTGGGTCACCTTGTGGATTGGTTTTGACTTCAGTTTCCAAGGCTTCACTCATGGCATACCCCCCTCCAGTGTGGCAAGAATCACGGTCAACGTTCCGGGATTCCGGTCAACGTACAATGTGGTCCTTAGCCTTCCCGCTGCATATCGTCGGCTTTATGGCCAAATGCGGCGGCACTCGCCGGCCCCGCTTCGCCCAACGCAATAGCCAACGGGTTCGTATGGTGCTTTCCGTCATGAACGCGAGATTGCAAACCCGTAAATCGGACATTCTCACCACTGTCCGGCAGTTTTATCCCCATTTCCTCGCGAACACGCTTAAAAACCTGTGTGACTTTTCGAATCTTGGCCGCGTCAGAATCCCGAACCGTAAATATCGCATCTTCATGGCCCTGCTCCGCGCAAATAGCCGAGGTCCAGCAATCGGTCCCGGCTCGAATCATTTTGAGCGTCAGATTGGCATAATGACAATGCACCCCGACGAAAATACACACTTCAATCTTGTTCCCCCAGATCGTGAGATTGGGATGATTCGGATTGATCATTTCTTCGGGTTCGATTTTCGGATATTTGGGACGATAATCCGGCATGGGGATAATAAGGATGTCGGGAATCTGCGCCGCGAGTTCCAGGACGGCCCTGGCCTTGTCAGCCGCATGCGCATTCCAATTCCATAACACCAGGGGACCGGGAAAAATCGTCGCATTCTTTCTGGTGAACATGGTTCTGGCCATCTCTTCCATCGCCTTCTCTTCCTGCACTTCATGGCCAAACATCAGCCCGTACCCCGGTTTGGGGGGCAGAACGCCCAGCTCAGCCGCGGACGGCGGATGAAACCCCGCCGGTCCCGGCTCAATGATTCTTTCTAATTCAGCGGATTCCACGGGCGCATTTACTCCACTTTGTGGGTTGACGGACAACGACCGCCTGTTGGTCCAGGCACCATGACACCAAAAGCCTTTTTACCCTCGAACGGGATTGGCTAAGGTTGCACGGCTCGTTTTTTCACCATAGGTGACGTTTTCCGTAAGGGCTGTGTCACCGATTTGATCAATCATTTCCATTTTAATGGCATTGTGCTTGGCCATGTTGTCACAGACCCAGACGCACTGGGCACATCCCTTGCAACGATCCACGGCAACATAGGCCGCGCCATATTTCAACCCTTTATCCTGACCAGCCTCATTATCATACAGGATGGTGTTGGCCTCAGGGCAATATTGCGTGCACAGCTTGCAACTCGTGGCCGCACAAATTTCAGTATCAATGTTAGCGACTAGGTACATACGGGCCTCTCTCGTTGGTTACGGCATCACGCCATGGCTGGCGTGGTGGACTCCTGTTTTTCCTGCACCCAACTCTGCTCCACGGCATAGTCCCAGGCAGCCTGGACCACAGCTAGATTCTTATCAATCAAGTCCTGTTTTTTCTTGAATTTTCGCTCAACCACACTGTCTAACGCCGCCGTGCCGCCAGACACCACAAAGCCCTTGCCAAGAAAACGATCCTTCACGGCTTGAGACAACGCTTCCATGTTCGTAAGCCTGGTAATGGATCCCATGGCCCCCACCATCGCCATATTCGTGGCCAAATCGATACCCGCCACGTCCAGCGACAGTTTGGTTGCGGGCAAATAGAACAGCCTGGCATTCAGGTCGGCAAGTTCACGCTCCTGATCGGGCTCAAGTTTCATCGGACCATTATGGTTAATTAACGCAATCCCGTTTTTTTTCAATCCAAAATAAAACGGATTGGTGTAGCTTTTCCCATGCGTAATCACCTGCGGATGGAAGATCATGATGATATGCGGAAACGTGATCTCGCCGATTTCATAGATTGGCTCATCGGAAACCCTGACGTAGCTCTCCACCGGCGCCATTCGCTTTTCGGAACCATAGAAAGGCACAATGGTGCTTTCTCCGCCGGCATTAATCACACCGGTACTGAAGATATGCGAACCCGTGACGACACCCTGTCCTCCCACTCCCGCCATGCGAATGTTATAACGAACCGCCATGGTTTGAGCCCTCCTCTCGCTTCACAACACGAATCCTTCTTCGCCGGACACGCCCAACAATCCCTACTTGCTTTCCACCGCCACCGCGGGTTTCGGAAGATATTCTTTGTACCCGTACAATGACGACAAATACTCCCTGGCTTCATCCGAAATATATTCAGAAAACTTGTAGCGATCGTCCTCAACGGTTTTGGCATCTTCCA